>DATBHR010000083.1:0-158263 GCA_036557365.1 Vicinamibacterales bacterium | reverse complement strand
TGATCGTATTTCGCACACACGGTTGCGCGTCAGAAAGACGCGCGGGAGGAAAGTGATGACCACGTTGTTCAGCCAGCTCCGCATGTTCGCGAAGGACGAATCGGGCCAGGACCTGCTCGAGTACGCGTTGCTCGTCGCGCTCATCGCGCTCGTCGCGTTCGGTGCGGTGCAGCTCGCCGGCACCCAGGTGAACACGATCTTCAGCAGCATCGCTACGCAGCTGCAGGGAGTCGCGTAACACCACGTGGAGTGATGCGGGAGCCTTCGGGCTCCCGCTCTTTTCCGTTCACCTTTTGAAGTCGGAGTGCTCTGATGCAGCAGGTACTCGTCGCCGTTCGCAGGCTTGTGCGTCACGATGACGGCCAGGATCTGCTCGAATACGGACTCATCGCGGTGCTGATCGCCATCTTCGCGATGGGCGCGGTTTCGACGCTGGGACAGACCGTCCTGAGCGTCTTCTGGGACAAGATTGGTTCCTCGAGTTTCTGATCCGATCGTCGTCAGCGCCGTGGCAGGCACGGGTGCGTCGAGCGCGCTCGTGGACTTCTACACGCGGCGCATTCCGAATCCGCTGACGCTGGCCGTCGCGGGATTCGGACTGTCGATCGCAGCCGCCCATCTAACCCCCCTCTCGATGGCGCAGGCGCTTCTGGGATTTGCCGTCGGTCTGGTGCTGATGCTTCCGGGTCATTTGATCGGAGCAACCGGCGCCGGCGACGTGAAGCTCTTTGCGGCCCTCGGCACGTTGCTTGGCCCCCGAGCCATTGCCATGGCCTTCCTGTATACCGCGCTGGCCGGTGGCGTCCTCGCGATCGTCGTCGCGATGCGCCGTCAGCTTCTGCGCAGGACGTTCGAGCGCACCGCAGACCTCGTCCGGACGGGCGGGGCGAACGTGACGGAGATCGAACGCGACCACGTCAATCGGTTTGCGTACGCGCCGGCGATTGCCGTGGGCACGCTGGCGGCAGCACTCGGGTTGTAGAGGAAGTACACCGCCCACCGTCAACAACGGTCAGAGAAACGAATAGAGGCATCGGTTATGGGTCGAGTCCGCGTCTTCATCGTGCTCGCGCTGGCAGTCACTGCCGGCGGAGTGTTTGCCTTCGGCACCTACAACTACGTCCAGAAGTTGCCGAAGGGCGTTACCACCATGCCGACCAAGCCGGTGGTGATCGCGGCGAGTGACCTCGACGTCGGCGCCGAAATCTCCGCCGACAACATCAAGGTCATTCAGTGGCCGCAGGACTCGGTGCCGCCGCAGGCGGTCAGCGATCCGAAGGAAGTGATCGGACGCGGCATCATCACGCCGGTCGTCCAGAACGAGCCGATCATTCCTTCGAAGCTGTCGTCGAAGGAAGCCGGCGCCGGGCTGCCGCCCGCGATTCCGCCAGGCCTCCGCGCCCTCTCGGTGCGCGTCAACGAGGTGATCGGCGTCGCCGGTTACGTACTGCCCGGGACGCGCGTCGACGTCCTCGCGACGGTGAACCCGTCGGGTAACAACGGCGAGGTCACGTCGAAAGTCGTGTTGACGAACGTCCAGGTGCTCGCGGCCGGCACGAAGATCGAGCGCGACGTCGAAAAGAACAAGGCGATGCCCGTCAGCGTCGTCACGCTGCTCGTGGCGCCCGAGGAATCGGAGCGGCTGACGCTCGCCGCGACCGAGGGCAAGATTCAGCTCGCGCTCCGCAACCCGCTCGACAAGTCGATTCCGAGCACCCCCGGCGTCAGGCCGTCCGGCCTGCTGGGCTATGCCTCCGCGACGAAGCAGGCGGCAGCGCGGACCAAGGTGGCGACGGGCGGCCCGAAGGCCGTTGCCGCCACAGTCACCGAGCCTCCGGCCGCGACGGTCGAAATCATCCGTGGTGATAAACGTGCGCACGAGATCGTGCGCCAGGAGCAGTAGTCATGGGTCGTCGATTCGCGTCCGCGCTCATCTTTTTGATCGTCATCGCCGGTGGGTCGCTGCTGTATGCCGATGACAGCGTCCGGCTGATGGTCGGTCGCTCGACCGTCGTCAGCATCGGCGCGCCCATCGCGCGCGTCTCGCTGACGAGCCCGGACGTCGCTGACGCCCTCGTCACGGCGCCGACCGAGCTGCTCATCAACGGCAAGACGCCGGGCACGATCTCCATGTTCGTCTGGGATCGCGCCGGCGCGATTCGCCGTTACGAGATCATCGTCCAGCGCGACCTCGCCCGGCTGGCGGAGCAGATGAAACAGCTGTTCCCCTCCGAGGAGATCGAGGTCCAGAGCAACGGACGCAACATCGTGCTCACCGGCACGGTGACGAGCAAGGAGTACATCGAGCGGGCGATCAACCTCGCGGCCGGCTACGTGGACAAGAAGGAGGAAGTCGTCACGCTCCTCCAGGTCCGCGAAGGCGCGCGCAGCAACCAGGTGCTGCTCCGCGTCCGGTTCGCTGAAGTGAACCGCACGGCGATGACCGAGCTCGGCGCCTCGCTCTTCACCGGCCCTGGCGGCTACAAGAACTGGCTGGGACGCACGACGACGCAGCAGTATCCCGCGCCGGCGTTCGACAACAGCGACGCGAGCAACCCGCGCCTGGTGTTCAGCGACTTCCTGAACTTCTTCCTGTTCAACAGCAAGGAGCAGCTCGGCGCGGTCGTGAAGGCGCTGCAGACGAAGGGCCTGCTCCAGACGCTGGCCGAACCGAACCTCGTCGCCGAGAGCGGTAAGGAAGCGAGCTTCCTCGCCGGCGGCGAATTCCCGGTGCCGGTCGCGCAGGGCACGGGCAACAACATCGGCATCACCGTTCAGTTCAAGGAATTCGGTATCCGCCTCACCTTCACGCCCGTCGTGAACGGCGACCGCGTTCACCTGAAGGTCCGGCCCGAAGTCAGCGCGCTCGACTTCTCGAACGCCGTCCTGCTGAACGGCTTCCGGATCCCCGCGTTGACGACGCGCCGCACGGAAACCGAGCTCGAGTTGAACAACGGCCAGACGTTCGCCGTCGCCGGTCTGCTGAACAACACGATGAACAAGACCCTGCAGAAGATTCCGGGCATCGGCGACATCCCGGTCCTCGGCCTGCTCTTCAAGAGCCAGGCGGCGCAGAAGGATCGGACCGAGCTGGTCGTGATGATCACGCCTGAAATTCTCGCGAACGATTCGCCTGGCGTCACCGGCACCACGCCGCGCATGTCCGAGCCGTTCCTGCCGCCGCTCGACCCGAAGAAGTCGATGGAGATGCCGGGCCCTGCGTTCCAGAGCGGACATCCGATGGCCGACAGCAAGCCGGCGCCCGCGCAGGCCGCGCCCGCGCAGCCGGCACAGAAGAACGCCGCGGCGCCCGCGAGCGACCCGGCGGCTGCCGCAGCCAAGATTCAGGCGCTCGGACCGGCGACGACGATTCGTCAGCAGCCGGTGCCGGCCGCCGCACAGACGCCGACGCCGAATCCGCCGATGACCGACGCGGATCGCAAAGCGCTCGAGAAGGCGCAGAAGCAGGATCACGACCGCGACGAGGCGGCGAAGGCGGTCGACGGCAAGATGCGCGCGAAACAGATTGACGAAGACCGCAAGCGCACCGACGAAGACAAGAAGCTGCAGGACAAGGCGGCCAAGGAACAGGCGAAGAAAGACGCCGAGGCCCAGAAGAACGCCGCCGCAGCCGCGAAGAAGCAGGCAGAGGTCGAGCGCGTCGCCAACGAAGCCGCCGCGAAGCGCGCGGCGGAGCAGGCGAAGAAGCAGGCGGAGATCGACAAGAAGAACGCGAAGGCGACCGCGGATGCCGAGGCCAAGCTGAAAGCGGCCCAGGCGGCGTACGAAGCGGAAGTGGCCAAGGCCAAGAGCAAGTCACAGCAGCAATAACGCATCGGGTCGCAGAGTCATGGCACAACTTGTCGGTCTCATCGTCAGTCAGGACGAAGAATTCAAGAAGCACCTCGGCCGGATGCTGCGTGCCGGTGCAATACCGGTCAGCGTCATGGACGAGCGCGTTGCGCGCGACCTGAGCGCAGCGGACGTGGTCATCGTCGACACACGCGGCGACGCGTCGTCGGCGATGGGCACGATCGAGCGGCTTCGCGCGGCGGCCCAGGGCGCGAGCATCTTCGCCGTCGCGCAGGCTGCCGATCCCAATCTGATTCTTCAGTCGATGCGTGCGGGCGCCAACGAGTTCTTCACGTGGCCGCCCGAGGATGACGCCTTCCACACCGCGATCCTCCGGACGGCATCGCGCCGCGAAACGGCGCAGGGTTCACGGCCGGCCGCGACGACGCTGGTGTTCTTCGGCGCGAAAGGCGGAGCGGGGACGACGACGATCGCGGTCAACTGCGGCGTCGAAATCGCGCGGCTGAGCAAGCGTCCCGCGGTCATCGTGGATCTCAAGCCTGGCCTGGGCGAAGTCGGCTTGTTCCTCGGCGTCCGTCCGCGCTTCACGATCATCGACGCCATCGACAACCTCCACCGGCTCGATCGCGAGTTCCTGAGGGAGCTCGTCATCAAGCACAAGTCGGGGCTCGAGATTCTGGCGGGTTCGGATGTGTTCGATCGGCCGAGCGCCGCGGACAGCGGCGCCATCGAGGAGCTGTTCCGTCTGCTCGCGCGCCAGTACGAGTTCATCATCGTGGACGCCGGCAGCCAGATCAACCCGTGCAGCGTCGCGGCTCTCTACACCGCCGATCAGATGTTCCTCGTCGCGAACCCGGATGTCCCGTCTGTGCGCAACGCGCAGCGGCTGCTCGATCGGGTGCGCCAGCTCGGAGCGGTCGGCGAACGCGTCCGGTTCCTGCTGAACCGCGCCGCGGAGCCGTTTCCGATTCCGCCGAAGCAAATCGAAGGTGCGCTCGGCCACCCGATTCACCACACGTTCCCGAGCGACTACAAGACGGTGTCGGCCGCGCTCAACTCGGGCGTGCCGCTGACGCTCGCCGCAAACTCCGAAATGGCGACGCAGTTCGATCGCTTTACGCGCGGCATCCTCGAGCCGAGCACCGATGACGCGAGCGGCGGTGGTCCGAAGAAGGGCCTGCTCGGCGGATTCGATCGACTGGCGTCCATCTGGTAACCGGCCATGAATTCGATCGCACCATCGTCTGTTCCGAATCCGAACCGGCCGGGTGGACCGTCGCCGGCGCCGCAGCCGCGCGCGCAGGCCGTCCGCCCGGGCTATCTCGAGCTCAAAGCCAACGTTCATCGGAAGCTGCTCAACCGCCTGAACCTCGAGGCGCTCGCGCAGGCCGATCGCTCCAGGGCTGAGGCAGAAATCCGCACGCTGCTCGGCGAACTGCTCGCCGAGGAGAACGTCCCGCTCGCGCTCAGCGAGCGCGAGATGCTCTACGTCGAGCTGCTCGACGACGTGTTCGGGCTGGGCCCGATCGAGCCGCTGCTGCGGGATCCAAGCGTCAGCGACATCCTGGTCAATACCTACAAGGACGTGTTCGTCGAGCGCAAGGGACAGCTCGAACGCGTGACCGCGACGTTCCAGGACGACAAGCACCTGATGCGCGTCATCGACCGCATCGTGTCTGCCGTCGGACGCCGGGTGGACGACAGTTCGCCGATGGTGGACGCCCGTCTGCCGGACGGCTCGCGCGTCAACGCGATCATCCCGCCACTGGCGGTCGACGGTCCGCTGCTCTCCATCCGCCGGTTTCCGGCCGAGCGGCTCAAGGCTGACGACCTCGTGCGGCTGCGCGCGATGACGCAGCCGATGCTCGATTTTCTGTCGCACTGCGTCCGCGCGCGGCTGAACGCGCTCATCAGCGGAGGCACGGGCGCCGGAAAGACCACGCTGCTCAACGTGCTCTCGAGCTTCATCTCCGAGCGCGAGCGCATCGTCACGATTGAAGACGCCGCCGAACTTCAGCTGCATCAGGATCACGTGGCGCGGCTCGAGACGCGTCCGCCGAACGTCGAAGGCAAGGGCGCCATCCGGCAGCGGCAGCTGCTCATCAACTCCCTGCGTATGCGTCCTGACCGCATCGTCGTCGGCGAGGTCCGAGGCGAAGAGGCGCTGGACATGCTGCAGGCCATGAACACCGGCCACGACGGATCGCTGACGACCGTCCACGCGAACACGCCCCGCGATGCGCTGTCCCGTATCGAAACGATGATCGCGATGGGCGCGACGAACCTGCCCGAGCGCGCGATGCGCCAGCAGATCTCGTCCGCGATTCAGCTCGTCGTCCAGCAGACGCGTTTGAGCGACGGCAGCCGCAAGGTCACGAG
Organism: Vicinamibacterales bacterium; assembly: GCA_036557365.1. GTDB lineage: Bacteria > Acidobacteriota > Vicinamibacteria > Vicinamibacterales > CAVVIG01 > DATKHR01. The sequence continues at coordinate 152,071 of DATBHR010000083.1, read as the reverse complement.
CGTCTCGGAGATCACCGGCATGGAAGGCGACGTCATCACCATGCAGGAGATCTTCAACTTCGAGAAGCTTGGCGTGACGCAGGAGGGCAAGGTCGTCGGGCGATTCCGCGCGACCGGCGTCCGGCCGAAATGCGCCGAGCGCCTGAAGGCCTCCGGCATCATCCTGCCGGCCGACATGTTCGAAGGCGTCGTGGAGGTGCGGTAATGGGATTGGCCTTCGTGGTCTTCGCGTTCGTCGTCGCGCTCGTGATGGGCACCTACGCGGCGGTCACGTATCTGCCCGGCATGCTCGCCAGCCGCGAGATGGACCGCCGTCTGAAGGACGTGTCCGGACTCCGCACGGAGGGAGCGGTCACCGACGACTCCACGATCGTGCGGCAGGAAAAGCAGGGACCGCTGCCGATCATCGATCGGATCGTTGCGCAGTCGAACCTCGGCGCGAAGCTGAAGCTGCTCATCGATCGCTCGGGCGTGCAGACGACACCGGGATCGATCGCTTCGTCGTGCGTGATCGGCGCGATCGTCGGCTTCCTCCTCGCGACGCTGTTCGTTCACCAGCCGTTCGCCGGTCCGATCGCGGCCGTCATTGGTTTTGTTGCCCCGATTGTGTGGCTGAACCACAAGGGTGTGAAACGTCTCAAGAAGTTCGAAGAGATGTTCCCCGAAGCGCTGGATCTGCTGTCGCGCGCGATTCGCGCCGGCCACGCGTTTCAGACGGCGATGGGCATGGTCGCCGACGAGCTGCCCGAACCCGTTGGACCGGAATTCAAGAAGACATTCGATCAGCAGAACTTCGGCCTGCCGCTGAAAGATGCGCTCAACGAGCTGGCCGACCGCATCGGCCTCCTCGACGTGCGCTTCTTCGTGACGGCCGTGCTGATTCAGCGCGACACGGGCGGCAACCTGTCGGAAATCCTCGACAACCTCGCCCACGTGGTTCGCGAGCGGTTCAAGATTCTGCGCCAGGTGCGTGTCCACACTGCGCACGGCCGGTTCACCGGCTACGTGCTGCTGGCGCTGCCGGCGTTCCTGGCGTGCGCGCTGCTCTACATCAACCCTGATCACATGAGCCTGCTCTTCAAGGAAAAGATGGGACAGATGATGGTCATCGCCGCCATCGTCATGCAGGCCATCGGATTCGTCTGGATCCGCCAGGTGATCAAGATCGAGGTGTAACGGTGACCCTTCTGCTTCCGCTCCTCGGCTTCGTCTTCGTCTCGCTGCTCGTGACGGCGGTCGCGCTGGCGCTCTCGCCCAAGGGCGCGAGCGTGATCGAACAGCGCCTCGGCGAAATGAGCTCGATGCCCGCACCGGCCCGCGAGACGGATCCGGGGATGGCCCGGCTGATCGACGCGCTGAAGCGGCTCGGCAGCCGTGCGCCGCGCTCGACGTCGGAGATGGGCAAGCTGCAGCAGCGGCTCGTGACGGCCGGTTATCGCAACAACGAAGCTGTCGCGACGTTCCTGGGTCTCCGAATCGGCCTCGCCGTTCTGCTCTTCGCGGTGTTCGGATCGCCGATCGCGATTCATCCGAACTTCTTCCTCGCGCTTGCCGCCTGCGGTCTGGGCTACGTCCTGCCCGGCATGGTGCTCGCGCGGATGGCGAAGAAGCGGCAGCACAAGATTCGTCTCGGGCTTCCTGACGCGCTCGATCTGCTGGTCGTCAGCGTGGAAGCGGGCCTCGGCCTCGACCAGGCGATTCAGCGCGTGGCCGACGAGCTCGCCTTCGCCCATCCTGAGCTCGCCGATGAGATGCGCCTGATCAACCTCGAGCTGCGCGCTGGCAAGGCGCGCTCCGAAGCGCTCCACAATTTCGGCGTGCGCACGCAGGTTGACGATGTGACGTCGCTGGTGGCGATGCTGGTGCAGACGGACAAGTTCGGCACGAGCGTCGCGCAGTCACTTCGCGTCCACTCGGACACGTCGCGCACGAAGCGGCGTCAGCGCGCAGAGGAAGCCGCTGCCAAGACCGGCGTGAAGATGGTCTTCCCGCTGGTGTTCTGCATCTTCCCGGCTATCTGGATCGTGACGATCGGCCCCGCGGCCATCAAGTTCGTCCAGGTCCTCATGCCGATGACAAACAAATGACGCCGTCAGTGCTGACCATGCCGTCGCGCGCCGAGGAGCGGCTGAGCCCCGTTCCGCCCGTCCCACGCACCATCGAGGAAACCGGACTGCCGCTCGATCAAATCGAGCAGCTGCTGCTGAAAACGATGTACGGCGCGGAAGCCACGGGTATGGCCGTGGCCGATCGCACGAAGCTGCCGTACGCGCTGATCGAGCCGCTCATCGAGCGGCTGCGCGCCGCGCTGCTCGTGGAAGTCCGCGGCGCCTCGGGATCCGGAACCGCCGGCTACCGCTATTCGCTGACCGACCTTGGCCGCGAACGCGCGCGGCAGTTTCTCGCGATCAGCCAGTACGTCGGCGCCGCACCGGTGCCGCTGACGGCTTACATCGCGGAGATGAAGGCGCTGATGGCGGCTCGCGGCTACGTGGACCGCGAACGGCTGAAGCGAGGGTTTTCGCATCTCATCATCGGTGACGAGGTGCTCGAGCAGCTCGGTCCCGCGGTGAACGCGGGAAAGGCGGTCTTCCTCTACGGACCGCCCGGAAACGGCAAGACCGTCATCGCCGAAGGCATGGGCCGCACGCTCGGCGGCGACATGTACGTGCCGCACGCCATCGACGTCGACGGCCACATCGTCACGGTCTACGACCCCATCAGTCACGAATCGCTCGAGCAGGAAGCCGAGTCGACCAGCGTCGTCAGCGGCGTGCCGCGCGACAGGCGCTGGGTTCGCATTCGACGGCCGGTGGTCATCGTCGGCGGCGAGTTGACGCTCGACATGCTCGACCTGACGTTCAATCCGATCTCGAAGTTCTACGAGGCGCCGCTGCAGCTGAAGGCAAATGGCGGTGTGTTCCTCGTGGACGACTTCGGCCGGCAGCGCATTCGACCCGAAGACCTGCTGAACCGCTGGATCGTCCCGCTCGAGAGCCGGGTCGACTACCTGACGCTTCACACGGGCAAGAAATTCCAGATTCCGTTCGACGTCCTGACGGTGTTCGCGACGAACCTCAATCCGCAGTCGCTCGCCGACGAGGCGTTCCTGCGCCGGATTCCCTACAAGATTCCGATCGAGGATCCGACGCTCGACGAGTTCACGCAGATCTTCGAGTTGAACTGCAAGCGGCGCGACCTGAAGTTCCATCAGGTGATGATCGCGTACCTGCAGCGGCGTCATTACGGTCCGACGCAGCGGCCGCTGCGCGCCTGCCATCCGCGCGATCTCATCGACCAGGTGACCGCGCTGTGCCGGTACCGCGGCATCCAGCCGACGATTACCCGCGAGCTGCTCGATCGGGCGTGCGAGGCGTACTTCGTGGACGACAATCCGGGTGCGAACCTGAAGCGATCCACGCATCGGCCGCTGGAGGTCCGGTAGATGCGCGCGATCCGGCGCGAGGTGCTCGGCGACCTCGTCTCGAGGGTGGCCACCGGCGCCTTGTTCGCGCTGCTCGCGGCCAGGCTCTGGGGCAGCTTCATCAAGACCGGCCACATGACCGGCCTGTTGTTCCTGTTCAGCGAAGCGCTCGTCGTCGCGCTGACGATCGTGCGCCGGCGCACGCAGATCGTGGATCGATCGTATTGGACGACCGCCATCACGGTCGGTTCGTTCGTAGGACCGTGGCTCCTGACGCCCGGATCGAAGGCGCCGTTCGTTCCCGACTACCTGACCGTGATCGTCTCGACGATCGGCGTCGCGATCGTGATTGCGGGCAAGCTGACGATTGGACGCAGCTTCGGCATCGTTCCCGCCAATCGCGGCGTCGTCGCGAACGGGCCGTACAGCGTCGTGCGTCATCCGATCTATACCGGCTACCTTCTGAATCACGCCGCGATTCTGGCGGCGTATCCGAGTCTCTGGAACGTGTTCGTCGTGATCACGTCCGACGCGGCGCTTGTTTTCCGGGCGCTGGCCGAAGAGCGTGTGCTCAGCGCGGACGAGCGTTACAAGGAGTACTGCGGACGCGTCCAGTGGCACCTGGTGCCGGGGGTCTTCTAGGGGTTAGGGCTCAGGGGTCAGGGCGGAGTGAAGGGCAGAGGGTCGCGGGCTGAGGGTTCACCATGCTGATGAATGCGCGGACCGGCGAGGTGATTGCGACCGACGTGGAGCTGGCCAACACGCGCGAGACGCGCCGCCGCGGCCTGCTCGGCCGAGACGGCCTCGACTCGTCGGCCGCGCTGATTCTGATTCCCTGCTTCTCTGTCCACACCGCATTCATGCGGTTTTCGATCGACGTGGTCTTCATCGACCGTGACGGCATCGTGCTCCGCGTGGCCCGCAACCTCGAGCCGTGGCGCGTCGCCGCCGCGTGGGGCGCACACGCCGTCATCGAGATGGCCGGCGGAGCGACTCGCGAGGACTCGATCTGCGCAGGCGATCGGTTGTATCTCGCCGCCGAACGCGCACCGGCCGGTGCCGCCGTGTCGTGGCCAATACCTGCCTGAAGGAAGTATCCGGAATTCTAATTCCTAATTCTGTGAGTATTCGGCCGTCACGGTCGTCTTGATCCCGCCGCGCACGGAGAAATCGCCGACGACGCGCATGCGCCTGGGCGCGAGGGCGTTCACGAGATCGTCGAGAATCTGGTTCGTGACGCTCTCGTAGAAGATGCCGCGATTCCTGAACTCGATCAGGTAGTACTTCAGCGACTTCAGCTCCACGCACAACTTGTCCGGCACGTAGGTGATCCGGATTTCGCCGAAGTCCGGGAGGCCGGTCTTGGGACAGACGGAGGTGAACTCCGGACAGTCGATGGCGATCTCGAAGTCGCGTTCGGGTCGCGGGTTCGGAAAGGTTTCCAGCGTCGAGCTTGACATGACGCGAAAATTCTAGCATTCACATCACGGCGACCGATCGACGCCGACGCCACTGCCTCAACGGCACCGAGTTCGCGCCCGAAAACGGCCGTGCGCTCAATTGACACCGGCGAGAAGGGCGGGCTAGGATACGGCGTTTTTCGAGCAAATCCGCGATCATCGCTGCGCGCGCGACGACCGACGGCGAACATCACGCGCGTCGAGTGAGGGGGATACACCGATGGCTGACGCCCGCAGGATGGGCAAATCCGAACTCTTTTCGCACTTCGCTGAACGCTTCGAAGTGAAGCGGACGCAGGCTCGCGAGTTCTTCGACGAGCTGACCGCGCTGTCCGAGAAGGAGCTGAAGCGCTCGGGTGAGTTCGTGCTGCCCGGAATGGTGAAGCTGGTCGTGCAGAAGCGGAAGGCGCGGATGGGCCGCAACCCGGCGACGGGCGAGGCCATCAAGATTCCGGCGAAGACCGTCGTGAAGGCGCGGATCGCGAAGCAGTTGAAAGACGCCGTGCTGCCGAGGAAGTAGCCCGGACGCTCCCGTGCGGGGCGAACGCCCCGCTTCCCCCAACCACTCATCCCCCGCTGGATTTTCGGTTCGTTTGAGAGCGGCGCGGCGACGGAGCGTCCGTCGCCCGCCCTTCTCGGGATCTGATCGGCGCCGTTCGGCGCCGGGTCGTCAGGCAGCCGTTCCCGCGAGCATCCGGCTCAGAAGCGTCGCCGGCACCAGGCGTGTCGTGCGCGCCTCGAGGTTGATCATCGAATCGTCGTCCAGGATGATGCGGTCGCTCGGACCGAGCCGGATCTCCGCACTGTACCGGCGCGCGCCGCGCGCCGTCTTTTCCTCGAAGTAGCGCACGTCGACCGTCTGCTGGTCGATCACCATCGTCGCCGTCTTCACGAGCGTCCGGAACATGTGCTCCACCCTTTCAGCAAGAACGACTAGCTTGCAGCGGCGCGCGCCGTCTCGTCCGGGCGCGCGGGAAACGTCAACGTAAAGGAGGTTCCGCGGCCGACTTCGCTGGCCACGGCGATCGTCCCATCGAGCTGCTCGATGATGCGCTTCGAGATTGCGAGGCCGAGTCCGAGACCGCGGCGCTTCGTGGTCACGAAGTCGTCGAAGATGGCCGAGAGTCGATCTGCAGGGATTCCCGAGCCGGTGTCCGCCACGCGCACCTCGACGCGAGCGCCGGCGCGCGTCGCCGCGACCGTGACCGATCCGCCCGGGCCGGTCGCCTGGATCGCGTTGGTGACGAGATTCCGCAGGACGCGTCCGAGCGCGAAGCGATCGCCGTCGATCATCAACGATCCCTGAGCCGAGCGTCCTTCGACGGCGACGCCATGACGCTCGCCCTCGGGCCGCATCGACTCGATGATCTCGGCGACCGTCACGTTGATGTCCATCGGGAACCGCTCGACCGGCTTCGGTTTCACCACGTTCCTGAGGTCGTCGAGGAATCGGCGAATCGTCAGGAGCTCGCGATCGATGATCCGACCGCAGTCCTGGCGCGTTTCCGCATCAACGTCCGGCCGGAGGAGCAGTCGCGTGTTGTTGCCAACGTTCTGAATCGGGTGCAGCAGGTCGTGCACGATGCCCGCCGCCAGGCGGCCGAACATCGCCTGGCGTTCCTGCTTCTTCACGTCCTCCTGCAGCTCGGCGAGCCGAGCGGCCATCGTGTTGAACGCGTCGCCAAGGTCGCCGAATTCGTCCTTCGACGCGATCTGCACGCGCGTATCGAGCTTGCCCGCGGCCACCGCGTGCGTCGCGCGCTGCAGGGTGAGAATCGGCGTGATGAACGATCGTCCGAAGAGATAGCCGACGACGATCATGCCGAGCAGCGCGATCGAGATCGCGACCACGAGCTGCCGCTGGAGCGTCGTCGCTGTCGCGTACGCCTCGCGCGTCGGCTGTTCGACGATGACCGTCCAGCCGAGCGACGGGATGCGGGTTGCGACGCCGAGATCGCGGCGCCCGTCCTCGTCGGTGTATTCGAGCGAGACCGGTTCGGTGCCGTTCGACGCGCGCGCGGCGGCGACCATCGCGTGCGTTGCGAGGCTGTGCGCGCGTGCAACCATCGACTTCTTGTCGGGGTCCCCATGCGCGATCAGCTCGCCGTTGGGCGCGACGATCAGCGCGTAGCCGTGGTCGCCGATCCGGATCTGATCCACCATGCGCCACATTTCTTCGAGGTTCAGCTCGCCAGCGAGCCATCCGGCAGGCTGGTTCAGGTGGAGCAGATGGATGGTGAACGTCGCCGTCGGCAGGAGGTCGTCGTCCACGCGGATGGGGGACATCGCGACGCCGTCGAGCATCGTGCCGCGGCTGGCCGTCGCCGCAGCGGGCGCGGCGATTCTCGGCTTGCCGATCCGGCTGGACACAATCGCCGAACCGTCCTCGGCGAAGAGCGTCACCTCGCGGAACTCGCGGAACTCGAGCACGTAGTTCTTGAGAATCTGGTCCTGCTGCCGGAGGTCGAGACCGGTGTTCTGGAGATCGGCGGCGAGCGCTTTCAGCAGGTTGGCGTTCGTGACGACGTAGCGGCGGATTTCTTCGGCGGCGCGAACCGCAACGTTTTGATTTCCGGTCGTGACCGACTGCCGAGTCCCGCGCTGGAGCGACAGAATTGAAATGACGCCGTACGCCATCAACGGTGCGACCGCCGCCAGCGCGAGAAGCAGCGCGAAGCGCGTCGAAATGTGGCGAATATTGAAGGCCATGGTTAATGGCGCGTGGCGGTCATTTTATCGGCAGTCGGACGCCAGAGTCTTAGAGTCGCGAGTACGTCACGGCCCGGCTCAGGTCGCGTATCGAACTGCCGGCTGACGGCGCGCGACCGATCGCCCCAGGCGAGAAAAATGGCCGGCGGATCGTTCGAAATCGAGCCGATGAACGAAGCGACGCCGGCTTTGTAATCGGCCTCGCTTACGGCGTGACGGATGCGGTCGAGCGACGAGTCCACCGACGAGCTGGCAAAGCCGGTCAGGTTCTGCGTGCTCTTCGAGTGCCACCAGCGATACGGGCGATACAGGCTCCAGCCGCTTGCCGCATCGATCAACATCGCCTCGAAATCCGGCTTCGAGATTGCGCTGCCGAGGTTCTCGGCCGAGACTTCCGAGATCGAGACATTCACGCCGACCGCCTGCAGCTGTTGCTGAATGATGATCGCCAGGTGCTCGTAGGGCGCTTCCGATGGTGTAAGGATTTTGAGTTCGAGCGGCTGCGTGCCGCTCTTCCGCAAGGTCGCGGCCGCGAGCTCCGGCTCGTAGTTGAATGTCTCGCCTGTGTTGGCAAACGCCCAGTGATGGCTCGAGACGGGTCCGTTCGACGCCGTGCCGTGGCCGGCGAGGCCTTCCCGGATCACGACGCTACGATCGATCGCTTCGTTCAGGGCTTTGCGGATCTCCGGCGATTTCAATTTGGGGCTCTTCGTATTGAGGAGAACCACATATTGGTATGGCCGGTCGAACGTATACAGCGCGACGCGAGGATCGTTGGTGACGTCGATCATGTCGCTGCCGACTTCGTACAGCATGTCGATGTTGTCGCGAAGCAATTCCGCCCAGGCCGCGCGGGTGCTCGGGTAAGTCTTTACATCGATGCGGTTGATGATCGGCTGGCTCAGGTAGTAGCCCTCGAACGCCGACATCGTCGCAGTGCCCTTGGCGCTGCCCGGCGGAGTGTCCGCTTTGAACGGACCGGTGCCGATCGGTGGGGATGCCCCTGCCTTCTGCAGCGGCAGATCGAACAGTGCGTCAGGGATGAACGTCGAGGGCTGCTTGAAGCGAATCGTGACCTCGCGGTCGTTGTCGGCCGCGATCGACTCGACATCTTCGTTGAGGGTGCGCAATGCGCGCGGAAGATTTTCTTTCAGGAACGCCGCGACGACGGTCGCGTCAACTGGGGAGCCGTCGTGGAATTTGACGTCCGGCCGAAGCTCGATGGTGAATTGCTTGCCGTCCGAAGACAGCCGTGAGCTTTTGGCAAGCCATGCCTCCAGTCGTCCTTCCTGATTGACTCGAAACAACCCCTCGACCGTGAGGCCGCTGATGAATTGCTGAACGCCACGTTCAGCCGACAGCGATGACAGACCGCCGATCCCCACGCGAAGGCTCGCGTGAGACGAGGAAGGCGTCGGCCCGGACGCCTTCGCGCACCGGGCCGTCAGAAGTGCCGCAACAACTAAAAAGGCAAGCGCGGCGGCTCGTTCAATCCGTTCGCCGCAGCCATGGTTCATTTCACTTTTTATCCATTGGCGGCTCGTCCACCATCATGTCGCAGGCCATCGTCTGCTTCTTGGTGTTGATCGCGCCCTTCTTGATGATCTGAATCTTCATGATAACTCTCCCTGAGAGGCGCCAGCGACCCTATGCGCCAGCGCGACAGTTGCCGATTCGAAACTCCGCTTGTGACACGTCGGCATGTTCATGTCGCCAAGCTCGTTGTGTGACGCGACGAGGCACCCGCCCGCACAGACCGGGATGTAGGCGCACTCGCCGCACTCGTCCCACGGATGCAGCCGCTCGAAGCGCTCGCGCGCGCTCTCGCGCCACGATTCGCGTCGATCGTCGATGTGTCCGGTCGAGAGCGCCTTCTCGCCCGTGAATCCCGGACACGCGTACAGCGATCCGTCCGGGCCGATGGTGTGCGCGTGCTTCATGTGCACGTGGCACGGTCCGCCAGGAACGCCGCTGGCGGTCGGAAATCCGTGACGCTCGGTCTCCGCACGCAGGAATCCGAGCTTGTCGTCGAGTGATCCGCACGAGTCGCAACCCGACGCGCCGTGGCCCTTGCCGGCGGACGTCATGCACGTGCCGCCGAGCGGCTTGTTGTCCTGCCCGACCGGAATCAGCGCCAACCCACCCGCCAGGCGACCGCTTGCGGCCGCGCTCACCGGCGCGTTGCGAATGACCGGCTTGAAGTTCACCTTCGACAGCTTCGACGCGAACGGCTGCTGGCTCAGAAACTCGAGCAGCGCTGGATAACTGTCGACGGAGGACTCGTCGAAGTTGCCGCCGATCGAAATCGGAACGCGATCGGCCACCTGCCGGATGTTCTCGACGATGCGATCGAACGTGCCCTGGCCGCCGCGCAGCGGCCGCATGCGATTGTGGGTGTCGCGGTCGCCGTCGAGCGTGATCTTCACGCCCTTCAGTCCGTACGTCAGCATGCGATCGACGACATCGCCGGAGAGCAGCAGGCCGTTGGTGATGATGCTGGTGCCCATCCAGATGCCGCGCGCCTGCGTCGCCGCCCATGCGCGCTCGGCGATTTCGTACATCGCCGGCAGGTTCAGCAGCGGCTCGCCGCCGAAGAACATCACGACCAGCCGCTCGGGACACACGCGATCGAGCTCGCGCTCGATCCACGCCGCCACGCGGTGTGCGGTCTCGGTCGACATCTTCTCCGCGAACTTGTTGTAGTCGCCGTGGTCACCCTGGAAGCAGTAGTCGCACGCGAAGTTGCACTGCAGCGTGGTCAACACGGTGATGTGCAGCTCGGAGCCGTCAGCGGACGTTCGCGCGAAGAACCGATCGAGCGCCGCCCGGTCCTGCGTGCGATCGCTGACCAGGAAACCCTGTTCGCGCAGCACCGTGACCGCGTCGAGCTCCTCGCCATCGAGGTCGTCGGCGTTCTCCGATTCGCGGAAGCGCTCGAGCAGCTGCGCGACGTCGCTCGAGACGACCAGCTGCGCGCCGCTCAACGTGTTCATCAGGAACACATCGCCCGTCGCATCGTCGCTGCCCGCGAGCGGCACACGGAGGTTGAACATGGAAGACTGCATTTCATGCTCCCAGGCGTCGGCGACAGAAAACTGCGGCTGGATTTTCTCAGACCGATGTTAGGGCCGGATGCCTGTGATGGTTACCCTGTCTGTTTGTGCAACGGGTATTCCACCGCACCGTGTTGCGCGCGATTATTCGTTTTTCTGAATGAAACGAGCGATTCGTGCAGTGAGATGTCGAAAGAGTCCAACGCCGCATCGCTCTGCGTCAGGCAAATACTTGCCCGATCGAAGCGGAGCCATCGCGGACGACCGACATCCGCACAAACTAACAGGCAAATTTCACTGACAGGGAAATTTCAGAACGCTTTGAGCGGAAGACAAAAGCTTGGCCGGGTGGTCAACTTGTTGGCCGGTCTCAGGCGCCGCGCAGCCGTTTCGCATACTGTCGTACGTCGAGCCGATCCATCTTGTACTTCAACGTACTTAGTGGAACTCCAAGATACTCGGCCGTGCCGGTCACGTTCCACGCATTTCGCTCCAGCGCACGCACGATGAAGTTCCGCTCGAAGGTGTTGGTGGCGTCTTCGAAGAGATTTTCGGACCGGCCCTCCGGTTCGAGCTGAGCAAAATGAAATTCGAGCGGCAGGTCCTCGTCGCCGATGTAGTCCTTGTCGCTGACAGCGACGAGGCGTTCGACGAGATTTTCCAGCTCGCGGATGTTGCCGGGCCACCAGTACTTCTTCAGCACGGTCATCGTCGGTTCGGTGATGCCCTGGACGCTCTTGCGGAAGCGTCCGTTGTACCGCTTCATGAAGAAATCGGCGAGCAGCGGGATGTCCTCGGAGCGCTCGCGAAGCGGCGGCATCTTGATCGGGATGACGTTGATTCGGTAGAAGAGATCTTCGCGGAAGCGTCCTTCCTTGACCGCCTTTTCCAGATCGATGTTGGTCGCGGCGATGAGGCGGAACTCCGTCTTGATCGGCTTCGTGCCGCCGACGCGCTCGATTTCGCCTTCCTGGATCGCGCGAAGCAGCTTGGCCTGCAGATCGAGGCGGAGGTCGCCGATCTCGTCGAGGAACAATGTGCCGTTCGACGCCAGCTCGAATTTTCCAAGCTGTTGTCGATGCGCCCCCGTGAACGCTCCGCGCTCGTGTCCGAAGAGCGCGCTCTCCGCGAGCTCGCGCGGAATGGCGGCGAGGTTGACGGCGATGAACGGGGCCTCGGGATCCGACGACTCACGATGGATCAGGCGCGCGAGGAGCTCCTTGCCCGTTCCGCTCTCGCCGAGGATGAGGACCGTCGCCGACAGTTTCGCGATCCGGTGGACGAGGTCCACGATGTCGCGCGTCATCTTGCTCGGTCCGACGATGAACTCGCGTTCGGCCTGGTCGGCGACCTGCGCCGACAGCGTCAGCACCTGGCGGTTCAAATCCTGCCGTTCGCTCGCATTCCTCACCAGCGAACGTAACTGGTCGTAATCGAAGTCCTTGGTGATGTAGTGATAGGCGCCGTGCTTCATCGCCTGCACCGCGGTCTCGATGTCGGTGATCGCCGAGATCATCAGGACCTCGACGAGGCTGTAGTTCTCCTTGACGATGCGGAGCAGCTCGAAGCCGCTGATGCCCGGCAGCCGGACATCGAGGAGCACCAGGTCGATGTCTTCGCGGCTCAGGATCGGGAGCGCCGCTTCGCCGCTTGCGACGCGCAGGACGCGGTACTCACGCTTCAGGATCGCCGTCAGCGTGTCCCGCATCCCCTCGTCGTCATCGACGATGAGGACCGTTTTGGGCTTATGGCTCATCGCTTTCGGGGGAACCGCGCCGTATTGTCTCAGGCGGTTGACACTGTTGCAAGCCGTTCGATAAGGTACGACGTTTGTTGATCCTTCTCTGGTTGCTCACGATTGCCGCGCTTTGCGCAGCAGCTGCAGCGTGGGCCAAGGCCCGCCGGCTGGCGAAGCGGCTCGAGCGTCTCACCGAATCCTACTGGGAGCTGCGCTACGAGCACGGGCAGCTCCGGGCCCGCGTCAATCGCCTGGATCCAGAGGAGCCCGCGGCGTCCACCGACCCTGTTCGCGCGTCGGGCGCCACGGCCTTCGTCCCGCTCTCATCGCTGAAACGGTAGCTCATGGCGCACGAATACGACGTGGTGGTCATTGGTGCCGGTACCGGCGGCTATGTCGCCGCGATCCGGGCCGCACAGCTTGGTTTGAAAACGGCCGTTGTCGAGAAGGCGCCGTCGCTTGGCGGCACCTGCCTGAACTGGGGATGCATTCCCACCAAAGCGCTCCTCGAACATGCGCACGCGCTCAAGATCGCGAAGGGCGCGAAGGAATGGGGAATCATCGGGATCACCTCGCCCTCCATCGACATGACGCAGGTGCACACGCGGAAAGATCGCATCGTCACCGGTCTCACCAAAGGCGTGGAGTTCCTCTTCAAGAAGAACAAGATCGACTGGATGAAGGGAACGGCGCGGATCACGGGCAAGGCCGGCGCTCTCAGCGTGGATGTCTTCGAAGGCGACAAGCAGACGCTGACCGCGCGGAAGGACATCATCGTGGCGACCGGTTCGGCGCCGCGCAGCGTCCCGGGTATCGAGATCGATCGCAAGCGGATCATTTCGAGCGATCAGGCGATTCATCTGAAAGAGATTCCGAAGACCCTCGCCATCATGGGCAGCGGCGCCGTCGGCGTCGAGTTCGCCAGCGTCTTCAATCGCTTCGGAAGCGATGTCACCATTCTCGAGCTGCTGCCGCATCTGGTGCCTGTCGAGGACGAGGCGATTTCCGCCGAGCTCGAAAAGTCTTTTCGAAAGCAGGGCATCACGGCACACACGAGCGCGAAGGTGACGTCGGCGAAAGCCTCGGCTGATGCCGTGGACCTGGAGGTCCAGCTGTCGGATGGTCAGACGAAGAAGCTGCACGTCGACTACCTGCTCGTCGCGACGGGCCGCGGCCCTGTGACGACCGGCCTCGGCATCGAATCGCTCGGCGTCGTTCTCGAAAAGGGCTACATCCGCGTGGATCCGCAGTACCGGACGAACGTGCCTGGAATTTCTGCGATCGGCGACGTGATCACGTTAGGCGGTCCGCACCCGCAGCTCGCACACGTTTCGTCGGCCGAAGGCATCATCACCGCCGAACGCATCGCGGGCCAGGAAGTGCATCCGCTCAACTACGATCACGTGCCCGGCTGCACCTACTGCGATCCGGAAATCGGCAGCGTCGGATTGACGGAGCGCGAGGCCAAAGAACGCGGCTACGACGTCCGGATTGGGACGTTTCCGTTCGGCGTCCTCGGCCGCGCCAAGATGTCTGGCGAGACCGACGGCTTCGTCAAGATCGTCGCCGAGAAGAAGTACGACGAGCTGCTCGGCGTCCACATGATCGGATCGCGGTCGACCGAGCTCGTCGCCGAGGCGACGGCCGCGCTGCGGCTCGAGGCGACGGTCGAAGATCTGATCCGCACCCTCCACGCGCATCCGACGATGGCCGAGGCGATAGGGGAGGCGGCGCATGCGACGCATGGAGCAGCCATCCATTTGTGATTGCGGATTGCGGATTGCGGATTGATTGTTTGATTGGCGATTCGTCGTGGATTGCCAATCGTTGAGGTCAGCACATGGCTACAGACGTCGTAATGCCGCAGATGGGCGAGTCGATTGCCGAGGGGACGATCGTCCGCTGGCTCAAGAAAGTCGGCGACCATGTCGACCGCGACGATCCGTTGTTCGAAATCTCGACCGACAAGGTTGACGCTGAGATCCCGTCTCCCGCGGCTGGCGTCGTTTCGGAAATCCGCGTCAAGGAAGGGGAAACAGTTCCGGTCAACAGCGTTGTCGCGGTGATTGGCGGCGCGCAAAAGGTGGCATCTCCAGCTCCCGCCGCTCCCGCTGCCGCGACGCAGCAACCGAAGCCGTCTCCGCAGGGTGATGGCGCGCCGGCGACGGCGAAGGCTGAATCGACGCCGACAGCGAAGGCCGAGTCCACCACGACGGCCGCACCGCCTTCGTCTGCGCCGCCGGCTTCTGCACCAGCGCCGCAGACGTCAGAAGAGGCGCTGCGTCAGCGCTCGTCGCCGCTCGTGCGGCGCATCGCGAAAGAACACAACGTCGACATCTCGCAGATTCATGGAACGGGGATCGCGGGACGCGTGACGAAGGACGACATTCTCGCGTTCATCGATGGCGGAACCGGGCAGCCGGCGCAGGCGGGCGGCGGCCAGAGCGGTCCAGCCGCTCAAGCGCGAGCGGGCGAAGAATCGGCTGCGCGAAAGCCTCAGGCGGCACCGGTTCCGCCCGCGCCGAAGTTCACACCCGGCGCCGGCGACGTCGTCGAAAAGATGTCGCCGATGCGCAAGAAGATCGCCGAGCACATGGTGCTCAGCCGGCGGACGTCGGCGCACGTGCACTCGGTGTTCGAGGTCAACTTCACGCGGCTCGCGCAGATTCGCGACGCGCGGAAAGCGGAGTTCGAGCGCGCCGGCACGAAGCTCACCTACATGTCCTTCATCACGAAGGCGGTCGTGGACGCGCTCCGCGAAGTGCCGATCGTGAACGCGTCCGTGGACGGCGACACCATCGTCTACCACAAGGACGTGAACATCGGGATCGCGGTGGCGCTCGACTGGGGCCTGATCGTGCCGGTCATCAAGCGCGCCGACGAAAAGAACCTGCTCGGCCTGAGCCGCGACATCATCGATCTCGCGGGCCGCGCCCGCTCCAAACAGCTCAAGCCGGATGAAGTCGGCGGCGGCACGTTCACCATCACGAACCCCGGCGTCTTCGGCGCGTTGTTCGGCACGCCGATCATCAACCAGCCGCAGGTCGCGATCCTCGGCGTCGGCAACGTCGAGAAACGCGCGGTCGTGATCGACGATGCGATCGCAATCCGGCCGATGGCGTACTTGACGCTCGGCTACGACCATCGCGTGATCGACGGCGCCGTCGCCGATCACTTCATGTCACGCCTGAAGAACGCGCTCGAGAACTGGGACAGTCGGGCGAACTGACCAACAGAGCTCAGGGGTTAGGGCTGAGGGATTAGGTAAGGGTTAAGGGTTAAGGGTTGAGGGTTAAGGGAGAACGGCAAAAATACGAGTTGGACCGCCGGTGCCGCCGGCGATCTTGATCGGCGCCACGATCACCCTGAATCCCGACGACGGAAGCGTCGTCAGCCCGGTCGCGTTTTCGATGTGATAGACGTTCTGCGCCATGCTGACCGCGTGCGCTTCGAACTTCGTCGACGGACCGTAGTCGATGCTCGCCGTATCGATTCCGATTCCGGCGACGCGACGTTCCTTCGCGAGATACCCGACGGCCTCGGCCGACAGACCCGGAAAATGTTTCACGCCGCTTTTCTCGTTCATGTATCGCGCACGATCCGGCCAGAAGCGATCCCAACCCGTGGCGATGAGAACCACGGTGCCTTCGGGGATCGATCCGACCTTTGCTTCGAGCGCCTGGATGTCTGCGACGGTGACGCGGTAGTCCGCGTCCTGCGCGGCCTTCGCGCTGACGTCGACGACGACCGCGGGTCGATTCAATCGATCGACAGGGATCGCATCCACCGTCCATCCGGTTTTCGAAAAATGCGACGGCGCATCGAGATGCGTGCCGAAGTGCTCTTCGACCGTAATCTGTCCGGCCGTGTAGCCATCCTTCTCGTACGTCGCGACGACATGTCGCTCGAAACCGGGCGGCCCATCCCAACTCGGATCCGTTGCCGCGAGAGCATGTCCAAGATCGATCATGCGCACGCCGGACGGTGTGCTTGTGCCGCGCTCGCAGGCGGACAGCACGACGGCGGCGGACGCCGCCAGCAGAATCGACGCAAGTCGCATTCGGCGAGGCGTGGGACTTCGACTCCGATGCGCATTGTAGTCGAGGAGGCGTAGGATCGACGGATGGCGCGATCGCTGGATGTCCGCCGCCTGGGACTGCTTCCATACGCAGACGCGCTCGCGCTGCAGCAGGCTCTCGTCGAGGACCGCAAGGCCGATAACATTCCCGATGTGCTGCTGCTGGTCGAACATCCCTCCGTGTTGACGCTCGGCGTCCGCGGCGATGGCGGCCGATCCCACATTCTTGCGCCGGCCGACGCGTTGTCCGATCGCGGCATCTCGGTGTTTGAGACCGGCCGCGGCGGCGACGTCACCTATCACGGCCCCGGACAGCTCGTCGGCTACCCGATCGTCAGCCTGAAGCCGGACCGCTGCGACGTGCACCGCTACGTGCGCGATCTCGAGACCGTTCTCATCCGCGTCGCCGCGGACTACGGCGTCCACGCCGGACGCATCGAAGGGTTGACGGGAGTCTGGGTCGGCGACGAGAAACTCGCGGCCATCGGCGTTCGAATCGCCCGCTGGGTGACGAGCCATGGGTTTGCGCTGAACGTCAACACGGACCTCGACGCGTTCGGCCTGATCGTGCCCTGCGGCATCGCCGATCGCGGCGTGACGTCGCTCGAGCGTTTGCTCGGCCGCCGCGTCAACCTCGACGAGGTTGCGGATTCGGTCGTCAGACATTTCGCGGACGTCTTCGATCGGACGCCGCAGCTCGCCGCTGCCGGGTAATGAACGCGCGGCTGCTTCCTCCGACGCCGGCGACGCGCCGCGCATTCGTGGCGTCGAGCACGATCGTGGCGCTGACGGCCGCGTTCCTGACGAGCCGCTACGCCGATCTGCCCGACATCCTCCCGGTCCATTTCACACGATACGGATTTCCCGACGGCTGGCAGTTCAGGACGTACGCGCGCGTCATGGTTCCGGTCTTCGTGCAGCTCGCGCTGGCGCTGACGCTCTTGCCGGTCGGCGCGCTGCTCCTCTCGCGTCCGCATGGCGACCGTGACCGCGACTTGCCTGACGTCCAGGCGGCGACGACGGCGGCCGAAGCGATCGCATTGATTGCGCTGATCTGGATCGCATTCCAGGGGTACGCGGCGGTCGCGCTCGCGGCGATGTGGCAGCGGCAGCGCTCCGGGCTGGGCCTGGCCTACACGGTTCTTGAAGTGAGCGGTATTGTGCTGACGGTCGTCATCTGCGCGCGCGCGAACGGACGCCTCGGCCGTCCGGCCCCTCGACCGTTCGTCGAGAGCCACTGGCGGCTCGGCCAGCTCTACAACAACCCAGCGGATCCGGCGCTCTTCGTCCCCACTCGAGATGGTTCACGCTGGACCCTCAACTTCGGCCGCCCGGTCGCCGCCGCCCTGGTCGGCCTCATCCTCCTGGTCGGCATCGTCGGCCCCGCCGCGATCCTGCGATTAATGTTGAGGTAGAAGAACTTAGCACCCCGAAGGAATATTTCGGAAGGTCTCGGGGTTCATAGTGCACCGAGGCCTTATACCCATGCGAGACCCTCAGCAGGACGCTCTCTTAGAACGGTTGAAGGCTGGCGACGAACACGCAATGGCTGAGCTAGCCGAACAGTACAGCTCCAAAATCTTCCAGCTCGCGTTCCGCTATCTGCGCAACAAAGAGGACGCCGAAGAAGTCACGCAGGATGTGCTCTTCAAGGTGTACCGCAAGGTTGGCGCGTTTCGCGGTGACGCGGCTCTCTCATCGTGGATCTACCGGATCACCTTCAACGCGGCGATGTCACGTCTTCGTACCGCGCGCTATCAGCGGTCGCAGGAAGACGAGCGGCGCGTCACCGGCGCGAACGGCGAGGAGATGGAATCGACCCAGCGCACCGACGTCGCCGACTGGAGCGACATGGCGGATGAGCGGTTCCTGCGCTCACAGCTGCGCCGCCGCGTGTTCCGCGCGATTCTTGCGCTTCCCGCAATCTACCGGGCGCCCGTGATGCTGCGCGACGTGCAGGGCATGTCCACTGAGGAAGCGAGCGCGGTGCTGCGGGTCAAGGATCAGACGCTCAAGTCACGGCTGCATCGCGGCCGGCTGATTCTCCGCAAGCAACTCGCGGACTTCGCGGGCGGCCTGACGCTGCACCGACCGATCTACGGGACGTAAGCGGCGTCCTACAACAGCATCGCGTTGTCGAGCGCGACGCGTTCTCCCGCGCTCAACTCGGGCACGACGACTTCGGCGATGCCAGCCGGTCCCAGCCGGACTGGCAGCGCCACGGTTCGTCTCTGCGCACGTGCGCCTGGTTCCGGCGCGACGAAACAACTCGCCAGCTGACGCGATCGTCCTCCGATCGCCGCGACGACTTTCACCGCGGCGGCCGCAAGCGCCAGCGGCCCGGGTGGCCACAACGCGGGAACCGCGCGGTCGATCCGGCGCCGCGATGGCTCGTCGATCACGCGAGTCAGCCGAAATCCTCCGAGCGTCGCGTCTTCCCAGGCCACGATCCCGCTCGCGGGCGGCAGTCCCACGATCGTCAACGCGACGTCACGCGCGGCGCTGTCCGTCGCGAGGGCAACCATCGCGCGAACGGCCGCACCCAGCGCTTCTGGCGCCGATCCAATCACACGCGCGCGATCCACTTTGAGCTCGCGTGTCGAGATGTCGACGAGCGCCGCACCGTCAGGGCCGCCGCAGACAACGAGCGCTGACGCGGCGAACTGCGAGAGGCGCCGCATCAACACGAGTCCTTCGTCGCCGCGCCATTCTCCGCCGCGAAATCGATCCGCGACGATGACGACCGATGCGGCGGCTGCATATGACAGGTCCGTTGCGCCGCGCAGCTCCGTCGCGAATCCTTCGACCGGCGCGGACTGCTCGATGTCGAGTGCCTTGCCGGCCGCAACGCGGCCGTGCTCGTCGACGATCACGATTGATCGTGCGATGTCGCGCCGGGCCAGCTCGTGCGCCACGGCGCCACCCAGCTCACCCGCTCCGATAATCGCGACCTCGCGCACGCGTGAATTATATTGAAGCGCTGGACTTCTCGACGGCAGACCACCCGGACGACCGACGGAGACGACGTCCATGACGAATCAGCTCGCCAACCGTATCGCGCTCGTGACCGGCGGATCGCGCGGCATCGGCTTCGCGATCGCGCACGCGCTCGCGGCGGACGGCGCCAAGGTCGCCATTACCGGCCTGAACGCGGGACACCTGTCGGGGGCGCGGCCGAAGCTCGAGGCCGCAGGGCCGGCGTCGGTCGAGACGTTTCAGGCCGACGTGCGGAAGTACGCCGATATGCAGCGCGTCATGGACGCCACGGTTTCGCGATTCGGCGGCCTCGACATCCTCGTCAACAACGCGGGCATCGGCATCTTCAAGGACGTCGCGGACATGAGCCCCGAGGAGTGGTCCAGCATCATCGACACGAACCTCACCGGCGTGTTTTACGCGTGCCACGCCGCCATTCCGCACCTCCGCCGCCGCGGCGGCGGCTTCATCATCAACATCAGCAGCCTGGCGGGCAAGAACGCGTTCACCGGCGCGGCCGCCTACTGCGCGTCCAAATCCGGCCTGAACGCGTTCAGCGAGGCGTTGATGCAGGAGGTGAGATACGACGGCATCCGCGTCAGCTACGTGATGCCCGGGTCGGTCGCGACCGGCTTCAACAACGGCGACGAGGCGAAAGGCGCGGACTGGAAGATCTCGTCAGACGAAGTGGCCGACGTCGTGATGGGTCTGCTGCGCCACAATCCTCGCAGCCTGCCGAGCCGCGTCGAGCTGCGGCCGTCGAAGCCGAGAAAGTAGTCCGGGATGTCCGTCCACGACAAACACCGCGACGCGCTCGAAGTCCACGAAACGATGATGGGACCCGCGCGCGGGCGGCTGGCCGTCGCGCTCGACCTCTTGACCGACTCGCTCGCGCTCGTCGGCCAGCACGGCATCTATTGCCGCAGCGAACGGTTTCCCGGCAAGCCGAAGATGGACATCGCGCTGGTCCTCGAGCAGCTCGACGACGCGAAGCAGCTGGTCCAGAGCGCGATGGAAACGCTCAAAGAGCGGCGGTGACCCTCAGCTTTCGGCGCGCAGATCCGGGCGTTCGATCGCCAGGATCGCCGCGGCGGGTTCAGGCGCCGTGACGCGCGCTTCTTTCCATCGAGAGAGAATCATCAGCCAGACGCCGCCAGGGATGCAGAAGAGTGCGCCGAGCACGAACGCCAGCGACCGCGGCGACCAGCCCGCGTGGTCGAGACCGTACGCGGTGAGATAGCTCGAAAGCGACGTGACGAAGGTGACGAGCGCCAGCTCCGCGGCAAAAACCCGTCCGCGGAATCGATCCGGAACCTCCATCTGCAGCAGCACCGTGCTGAACACCCACAGGATCGATCCGCCGAAATGCGCCAGCAGGACCGCGAGCGCGGCGATTGGCAGCGTGGGCGCGCCGGCCAGCACGACGTAGAACAGACCGACCATGAAGAACGCCGGTGCGATGATGCCGCGCAGCGTCTTCGCGTCCTGACCGAGCATCCAGCGGATCGTGATCGGTCCCGCCGCGGCGCCGATGCCGCGTGCGCCGTACAGGATGCCGATGCCTGCGGCCGCTCCGGCGCCGACCGGAAAGACGCGCTGCCCGAACACGGTGAGCAGCAGCAGGACGCCGCCCGCGAGCCCCCAGCCTGCCTTGACGCACATCAACGCCGCGACGTGGCGCTCCTGCCGCACGTAGCGAACGCCTTCGACGAGATCGGTAATGCCGACAATCGCCTTGAACCCGTGCCTCGGATCGGTTCGCGGCGGCGACGCGTCGTACTTGGTTCGTCCGATGAAATACGCGGAACAGAAGAACGAGGCGGCGTTGATCACGAACGCGACGTCCCTGCCGAAGATTGCGGTGGCCAGCCCTCCGACGGACGCACCGACCGCCAGCATCACCGACCACGTGGCGCTCGACACCGCGTTCGCGGGCAGAAGCTCCTCGGCGGACGTGATCGCGGGAATCGTCGCGGTGCGCGCCGGCTCGAAGAACCCGGACGTCGCCATCGTGCACGCCATGACGACGTAGGCAATCCACACCTGATCGGCGCGCCGGACGAGCAGTAGGCCGAAGATCAGCACGCCGCGTATGAGATCCGCGGCGATCATCAGCTTGCGGCGGTTCACGCGATCGACGACGACGCCGGCGGCCGGGCCGACGAGCGCCATCGGCAGATACTGGACGATCATCATCCACGCGACGGCGGTGGCCGACCCGGTGAGATCGAGCAGCAGCGCGAAGACGGCGACCGAGTTGAACCAGTCGCCGAGCTGCGAGATCGCCTGCCCGAAGAACAGCAGCCGGAAATTCTTGTTGGTGCGGAGAACGGATAGCGACACGTTGGATCAGCGCCGTTTCAAAATGGACCGCCTCAGTATAATCGTCGCCGTTCGATGCTCGATCAGCTGGGTCATTACAAAATTCTCGACCGCATCGGCTCCGGCGGACTCGGCGACGTCTATCGCGCCCGCGACACGCGTGCCGGCCGGACGGTCGCGGTGAAGGTTCCAGGCGACCTCGTGGCGGACGCCGAGATGCGGCAGCGACTCATACACGACGCGCAGGCGGCGACGTCGCTCTCGCACCCGAACATCGCCACGCTCTACGAGGTCGGCGAAGACGACGGCCGGCTCTTTCTCGCGCTGGAGTTCGTACCCGGCGAGCCGCTGGGCCGTCTCATTGCCGGCCATCCACTGAATCCGCGCCGGGCCATCCAGTTCGCCATCCAGATTGCCGACGCGCTCGCCGACGCGCACGCCGCCGGCATCCTGCACCAGGACATCCGGCCCGAGAACATCGTCATCACGCCCAAGGGGAACGCGAAGATTCTCGATTTCGGACTCGCGGCGTGGACCACGAACGGTCGGGCGCGCGAGACCGCGTCGACGTCGTTCGATCGCCGGAGCGGGGAAGTCGCGAGGACGCTGCTCTACGCGTCGCCCGAACAGGCGCGCGGCGAGCCGATCGACGAGCGCACCGATCTGTTTTCGCTGGGCATCGTGCTCTTCGAGATGCTGACGGGCCGCACGCCCTTTCGCGATTCCGTGCCGCACGCCCTGCGCCGCCAGATCGTCACGCAGGCCGTGCCCCGGGCGTCGAGCAGCAACCGCACCGTGCCCGCGGACCTCGACGCCGCGCTCGGCAAGGTTCTCGAAAAGCGCGCGGAGAAGCGATTCGAGAGCGCCGCCACGTTCGCGGCGGCTCTCCGGCAGATCGACGCGGCGCTCGAGCAGCGAACGGAGCGGGCCGAACCGGCCGTGGAGATCAAGCCGCTGCGGCCGGTCCGCGCCGAGAAGACGTTTCCCTGGTGGCTTGTCGCCCTTGCGGCGGGCGGCATCGCCGCCGCCGCGGCTGCATGGTTCCTGCTATGACGCGCTCGAAGCGTCGAGGACGGCCTGCAGTCTGGACCGATCGATGTTGCTGCCGGAAACGATCGTGACGACCTGACCATGATGCCGGTCGAGTCCTGCGGCCAGCAGCGCAGCGACTCCCACCGCTCCTGCGCCTTCCGCGACGAGATGCTCGAACTCGACGAGTCCCGCGATCGCGCGCGCAATGTCGGCCTCAGTAACCGTCGTCACCTCGTCCACGAAGCGCTGGATCAGCGAAAACGTCATCGTCTCGGGATCCGGATTGCCGCCGAGGCCGTCGGCGAGCGTCGGACCGGGAACGATCTCGACGAGACGTCCGGCGCGCAGGCTTGTTTGAAAAGCGCACGATTGCGCCGCCTCGACGCCGATGATGCGACATGCGGGATCGATCGCCTTGGCGGCCGCGGCGACACCGCTGATCAGTCCGCCGCCTCCGATCGGCACCAGGATCGTGTCGATGTGGCCGAGATCCTCGAACAGCTCCAATGCGATCGTCGCGGCGCCGGCGATGACGTCGGCATCGTTGTACGGGGACACGAACGACGCTCCCGTTTCGACGGCGAACGCCTTCGCCAGCCGCTCCGCCTCGTCGTAGTCGCGAGCGTCCGCGCGCAGCTCGGCGCCGTGCTCCTCGATCGCACGCAGCTTTGTTGTGGGAGCATCGGCCGGCGTGAATACGACCAGCGGCAGACGGAACGATTCGGCCGCCATGGCCAGCGCGCGGCCGTGGTTCCCGGCCGACGCCGTCACGAGTCGAGTCAGGCCGGGCGGATTGCGGTCCCGGCGCGCGACGACGGCGTTGAGCGCGCCGCGGAATTTGAACGAATTGGTTTTCTGCAGTGACTCGAGCTTGAGTCCGACGGTTGCGCCTGCGATGCGCGACAGCCACTTCGATTGGACCAGCGGCGTGCGTCTCGCCTGAGCGGCAATGCGCAGCCGCGCGCGTTGGACCTCGAGAATCGTCATCGAGGGCTAGCGTCCGCTGAGGATGTCGGCCAGCTGCTGCGTGAACGCCGATCGCGCCATCACATCGTCTACGCCGGCGGCCCGTGAGGCGTCGATGACGTCGGTCTGCACGTGCGAGGCGTAGCCGACGGTGCGCACGGAAGCCAGGGCCGGGTCGGCCTTCATGCGGGACACGATCGTGAGCGGCTGGATGCGCGCATTGTTCAGGTCGAGGATGACCACGGACGGGACGGCCTGACGCATCGCCTCGAGCGCGGCATCGGCCGATCGGGCGAACGCCACGTCCACGCCGAGCTGCTTCGCCGTGGTCTTGATTTTCGACGTGAACATCAGGTCGTCGAGAACGGCTAAGATCACCGTTCGCTATGATAATCGAGAGCCAGGCCGTCGGTCCTTTCTTCAAGAACGGCTTCGTGGTCGCCTGCGAAGAGACCCGCGAGGCCGTGTTGATCGATCCAGGCGACGAAGTACGGACGTTGCTCGACTATGGCGACCGGAACGCACTCTCGATTCGCCACATCCTCCTGACGCATGCGCACGTCGATCACGTGACCGGCGTCGCCGAGGCCAAGCGGGTGCTCGCCGCACCGGTCTATCTGCATCGCGACGACCTGTTTCTCTACGAGCGCGCCGTGGAGATGGGCAGGATGTTCGGACTGCGTGTCGAAGCGCCGCCGCCGATCGACGTGTTCTATGCGCCGGGGCAGATCGTCGAGTTCGGCAGGTACGAGGTCCGGTGGCACCATACGCCTGGCCATTGTCCGGGTGGCGTCTGCCTGCAGGTCGGACGAAAGAACGAAGCGGGAAAGGACCTGTTCGTCGGCGACACGCTCTTCGCCGGGTCAATCGGACGAACGGATCTTCCCGGCGGCGATCATCAGGTGCTCATCGCCTCCATCACGAACGTGCTCTTTCCACTCGGCGACGATGCGATCGTTCATCCTGGCCACGGAGCCGACACGACCATCGGCGAGGAGCGGCGGACGAACCCGTTCCTCATCTCCGGGCGCTGACTGTACGGGAAGGCGTCTCTAGCTTTCGACCGGCTTTTTCTGGCCGACCAGCAGCTCCACGCGGCCGACGCGCAGACGATCGCCGACGGCCAGCATCGCCTTGGCGACGCGTTTGCCATTCACGAACGTGCCGTTCGTGCTCTGCAGGTCGACGACTTCAACGTTGAGGTCGGTTGCGGTGAGTCGGCAATGCAGGCGGGACACGAGGGCGGCGTCGACGATGAAGTCGGCGCGCGGCGCGCGGCCGACCGTCTTGATGGCGCCGGCGGCCAGGCGAAAGGTCCACGAATCGTCGGCCTCACGTTCCTCGGCGCTCTGCAGAATCCACATGCGATCGTATCTTAACTCGTCCGTCCAGCTTTGTGTCCGACCGCATGTTGCGGGACCAGCGACAAGTCAGAGAGAAATCAGATGCGGTCGATGGCGTCGACACGCGCCGCTCCGTCATTGTGAGCGAACGCCTATTGCCAAGGAGTCGTCGCCATGTCCGATTCGTCACGCCATCACCAGATCGCGGCGGTCGCACGCCGATCGTTCATCCTGACCTCGTGGTCTCTGGTCGCAGGCATCCCCGCGACTGCCGCCGGATTCGGGTTCCGTCCACAAGCACTCGAGTCTTCGGACGCGCTCCCGGCGTCGTTTCCGACCCAGCCGCCCGAGCTCGTGAAAGAAATGGTGACCGTGGCGCACGGTAACGTCGCCCGGGTCAAAGCACTCATCGCGCGCCACCAGACGCTGGCCAAAGCGGCCTGGGACTGGGGCTTCGGCGACTGGGAGTCGGCGCTGGGCGCCGCATCGCACGTCGGAAATCGCGAGATTGCCGAATTCCTGCTCGCGAACGGCGCCCGGCCGAGCATCTTCTCGGCAGCAATGCTCGGACAGCTGGGCGTGGTACGCGCCTTCGTGACGGCGTCCCCTGGAACTCAACGAATTCATGGACCGCACAGCATCACGCTGCTCAAGCACGCGCTGGCAGGTGGGGCCCAGGCAAAGGCTGTGGCGGATTACCTGATGTCTATCGGGGGGTCCGACGAGAAGCCTGCCGAACAACCACTGACCGCGGAAGATCGAGCAAAGCTCGCTGGCGTGTACCCGTTCGGCGCGTCGTCTGCCGAATCTCTGGAGATCGTCATCGCGAAGGAGCAGTTGACGATCGGCCGGCCTGGCGGCGTGCCGCGCGGACTGTCGCACCTCGGCGCGTACGACTTCTATCCGATGGGCGCACAGAACGTCCGCGTTCGATTCCGCGAGTCGGCGGGCGTCGTCACCATGACGATTCACGACCCGGACATCGTCGTGACCGCGACGAAGCGGAGCGCAGGCTGACGAGCGATTCAGCGATGAGCGGCGCGGCTCATGACCGCGTCTCGAATCTGATTCGACACCGACGTCTGCAGCGCGCCTTCGCCCGTCGTCCCGAAATTGGCGACGCCTACCCAGAGATGGCTCTGATCGCTGGCGCGAATCAGGTGCGCCCGCACGATCGTGTCCTCGTCGAGTTTCTGAACCTGACCGACGATCACGTAATCGGCGCCGAGCGCTGCCGACACCTTCTGGATGTCGCGGAATGGCCGTTCGCTCCGCAAAATCGCCGCGTTGCCGATGACCGCGAGCCGCGGCTCTTCGGTGAGCCGCGCAACGGTCGCGTCAGTCAGTCCCTGGGCGAACTGTCCAAACGCGGGGTTGCCCGTTTCGTTGTCGAACAGCATCACCGCGATCCGGATCGGCGCGCGGTTCTCGATTACGCGATACGCCGCGAAGACCGCAAGGATCAGCGCAACGGCGCCGCATGCGATCACAATGGTCCGAATTCGAGGGCGAGATGATGCTGAAGCAGATGCGTGCTCCGTGTCTGCGACACGGCCATTGCCACTCGGTTCGATGCGGCCGACGAACCGGTAGCCGCGCTTCGGCAGGGTCTCGACGTACATCGGACGATCCGAGTTATCGCCGAGCGCTTCCCGAAGCTTCGCGACCGCTGTGTTCAATCCGGCCACGGCGTCCACGTACGTTTCCGATCCCCACAATTGCGTCGTCAGCTCCGAACGCGTGACGACCTCACCGGGCCGTTCGATCAGCGCGGACAGAAGGCGAAACGGCAGATCCTGGATCGAAATCGGACGTCCGTCGCGCCACAGCTCCCGCGATTCGATGTCGGCTTCGAAGGGTCCGAAGCGAACGCGCCCGGTCACGCGAGCGCCCTCACGGCGCGGATGATGGAGTCGACGGAGCGGTCGACATCTGCATCGGTCGTGGACCAGTTCGAGACCGAGATGCGGATGGCGTCCATGCCGTGCCATCGGGTGCCGCCGAGCCAGCAGACGCGTTCATCCTGAACGCGGCGGACGACTTCGCGCGTCGCTTCGTCCGCGTTGGCGTTCGGCGGCGCGATCCGCACGAGCACCTGATTCAACACGACGTCGTTGAGAATGGTGACGCCCGGTTCGGTCGCGAGTCGATCGGCGAACAGGCGAGCGAGGCGCGAGCAGCGCTCGATCATGTCGGCGACGCCGCGCCTGCCGAGCGATTGGATGGCGGCGTAGATGGCGAAGCCGCGGGCACGCCTCGACGATTCGGGCACCCAGTCCATTCCCTCGCGCGGATCGTCGGGTGATCGAACGAGGTAGGCGGCGTTCATGCTCATCGCGGCCTGGTGTGCGGCCGGATGCGCGGTGAACACGAGTCCCGAGTCGTAAGGGACGTTCAGCCATTTGTGCGCATCCGTGGCCCACGAATCGGCGAGCGCGACGCCGCGTGTGCGACCGCGCAGTGCGTCGCTCGCGGCGGCCCACAGACCGAACGCGCCGTCGACATGGAGCCATGCGCCGGAAGAGTGCGCGGCTTCAGCGATGGGCTCGAACGGATCGAACGCCCCGGTGTTCACGTTGCCGGCCTGCGCGCACACGATCGTCGGTCCGCTGCCGGCCGCCAGCGCGGTGCGCAGCGCGTCGGCGCGCATCCGGCCTTGATCGTCCGCCGGCACGCGGATGACCTGCCGCGATCCGATGCCCATCATCCTGAGCGCGCCGAGGACCGACACGTGGACTTCGTCGCCCGCGATGACGCGGATCTTCGGGGCGTCCTGCAATCCGTCGGCTTCGACGTCCCAGCCCGCGCGACGCAGCAGTTCGTGACGCGCAGCCGCAAGCGCCGTGAAATTCGCCATGTGGCATCCGGTCACGAAACCGATGCTCGCGTCGGCCGGCAGATGCAGCAGCTCGCGCAGCCATTGGCCCACCACTTCCTCCACGACGGCAGCCGCCGGTGAAATGACATAGAGGCCCGCCGATTGATCCCACGCGCTGGCCAGCCAGTCGGCGCCCATTGCGGCCGGCAGGGCGCCGCCCGTGACGAATCCGAAGTAGCGAGGTCCTGTCGTGCAGACGATGCCAGGGTCGGCGGCTCGAACGAGATCGTCAACGACGGACGCCGGATCGCGACCGGTCTCGGGAAGCGGTCCGCCGAGGCCCGCACGCAACGATTGAAGCGTCGCGGTCGGAAAGACGGCCCGCTCCGACTGTGCGGCGCGATACGCGGTTGCGGCGTCGAACGCGCGCGCTAGAGGGTCTTTTTCAGCCACTCGACGAGCGCCTGCGTCACGGCGGTGCTGACGTGTTTGTCGGGCAGCGAGCCGTACTCGTCGGTCTCGCCGGTCTTGGCCGGAACGAGGAGGTGGTTCACGCCCGGAATCTTCGCAACCTCGACGGGCGGCTGGTTCTTTCGTTTCTTCGCGAGCGCGTCGAGTCGATCCGCGTTGGATGGATCGACGGTCTTGTCGAGCTCTCCCTGCACGATGAGAATCGGCTGACGGACGTCCGGCATCACCTTCGCGGGATCGTTGCTGAGGATGCTCTGAAACTCCGGAGTGTCAACCGGCTTCCGCAGCTCCGGCGGCACCTGATCCCAGCCCTTGCCGGTCAGCACAGCCTCGTGGATACGCTTCTGCAGATCGATCTTGGCCTGCCGCTCTTCCGGCGACAACTGCAGCCGATCGAGCGCATGCGTCTGTTGCGCGAGCACCAACTCGGCGCCTGACACGCCGTTGGTCGCGAGCAGTCCGACCGCGGCAATCCGTTTGTCCTTCGACGCCGCAATCATCGCCACCGCGCCGCCCTCGCTGTGGCCAATGACGGCGATGCGTTTCGGATCGACGTCCTTGCGATCCGACAGGAACTTGACCGCCGCCCGAACGTCCTCGCTGTAGTCGGCCAGCCCCGCAGACTCCGAGCGTCCGCCACTCTGGCCGATGCCGCGCTTGTCGTAGCGCACGACCATGAAACCTGCGCCCGCGATGGCGTCGGCAATCTGGCCGAGGATGGGAATGCCGGCGATCGTCTCATCGCGATCCGTCGGGCCACTTCCGCCAACGAGCACGACCGCAGGCAAGCGGCCACCCGCCGGCGGCGCCTCAGTCGGTCGCGACAGCGTACCGGCGAGCACGAATCCGTTGGCCGGGATGCGAATCGATTCGTCGTTCGCGCGCGAGATGGCTACACTGCGCGCGGCAACGGACGCGACGTCCTCGCGCACGACTTCGAGCGACTGAATCGGAATACTCAGCCGGATGAAACGTCCCGCTTCGTCCGTCCAGATGTTGCCGTCGAGGGCGGCGCCCGGCAGCACCAGCTTGATCTCGGTACGGCGCGCCGAGATGAGCCGCGCCGTCGTCTGAATCTGCTCCGCGTGCGTTTCACCCACGCGGATCGCGAACGACGCAGTCGGAACGGCAAACGCCGGAATGTCCGAACCCACAGCGGCTGTTCGCAGGCGTGCCGCGACGGCTTCGAAGGGGCCGAAGAAGGTGTTGGTCAGGACGAGCACCGCGTTGGCGTCGATCGTGTCCGTTTTCTGGGAGTGCTCACCGGCTGTGGTCACGTCGCTCGTCGCAGTCGTGCCATCAACGACCGTGTGGATGGTTTGTGCCGAGCCCCGGGCGGTGCCGTCGAACATGAATTCCCGCGGGCGCCAGTCCTGCGTGTATCGCACCTCGAGCCGACGCGCGATAGAGTCGACCGGCGGCGCGAGTCGGCCCGTGCTCGAAATCGTCCAGCCATCGGCCGTCCGCGTCAGGTTGACCTGTTCGGTGCCGATCGGCATGTTCTTGACGAAGATCGTCAGGTTCGATTGCGTGCCCTCGAGCGCTCCGCGTCCCTGAGCCGCGACGCTCGGCGCCAGCGCCAGCGCGGCGATCACGGCGAAGGGCCGGATACAATGAAACGAGGGCATGCCTCAGCATAGCACCATGATTCCGGCGGCTTCCGCGGCGCTCTACGACGCCACTCGTGGCAAGGCCGCTGTTCTCGATCGCTCGCATCGGGGACGGATTTTCGTAAAGGGCGCCGATCGCGCGTCGTACCTGCAGGGACTGCTGACGAACGACATCGCGGCGCTCTCACCGGGCCGCGGCTGCTACGCGGCATACCTCACGGCGCAGGGACGGATGATCTCAGACATGTGGGTGTACGAGATCGGCGACGTCATGCTCGTCACGGTTGAAGGCGACGTGAAAGACACGGTCCTCGCGAAGTTCGATCAGTTCATCTTCGGCGAGGACGTGCAGCTCGGCGACGTGAGCGACACGATCGCGCAGATCGCGATCGTCGGACCGGACGCTGCCAGGACGATCGCGCAGGTCGTGCGGGTTTCCGAATCGCAGCTGCAGGCGCTTCCCGAGGACGGCAACCTCCGCGTGCAAAGTCCCGCGCCGGTCATCGTCACGCGCATCGACGACGTGGGCGTGCCCGGGTTCGAGCTGTACGTGGAGCGCTTCGATGCAGACCGAGTGCTGGCGTCGCTGCGTGCGCTGGGTGTGCCGACGCTCGACCAGTCCATCGCCGACACGCTTCGGATCGAGGCCGGAATGCCTCGGTTCCATCGCGACATGGACGAGGACACGATTCCGCTCGAAGCCGGCATCGAATCGCGCGCGATCAGCCGGACCAAGGGCTGCTACGTCGGGCAGGAGGTGATCATCCGTGTCCTCGACCGCGGGCACGGCCGCGTGGCGCGCCGCCTGGTCGGGATCGCGTTCGATGGCGCCGTCGTCCCCTCGAAGGGCGATGTCATTCGCTCTGGCGATCGCGAGATCGGGACGATTACGAGCGCGACGTATTCCTTCGCTCTTCAGCGCGCCATTGCGCTCGGCTACGTCCACCGGGACTTCGTCGAGCCCGGAACGAAGGTTTACGTCGGGAGCGAAGCGGGACCTGTCGGTACTGTTACGGCGCTGCCGTTCGTCGCAGCCGCGCGATGAGCTGCGCGTCGGCCGCGGGGAAATCGAGATCGCTGAGGTCCGCGCGATTCACCCATCGCATGTCCTGACCGATCTGCGGGATCGGTTCTCCGACGACATCGCACCCGAAGAAGTGGATCTCCACCGTCTTTTCCGCGTACTCGTGCGTCGTCGAGAAGAGCTCGCGCACGTTGACGGGTACCACGGCGAGCTCTTCGTGCAGCTCGCGCGCGAGGCATGCGGGCAGCGTCTCGCCAGGCTCGCACTTACCGCCGGGGAATTCCCAGAGTCCCGCGAGGTGAACGCCTGGCTGCCGCCGGGTGACGAGGACGCGGCCGTCACGTTCGACGACGGCGGCTGCCACGACGATCGCGCTGTTCAAGACGTGAAGGGAAACGCGCGGCAGTCGCGCGACATGGGGCACACGAGGCACTTCGGCTTCCGCGCGACGCACACCATGGCGCCGAAGTCCATCAGTGCCTGATTGAAGTCGAAAACGTGTCGCGTGGGCACGAGCGCTTCCGACACGCGCCACAGATGCTGCCTGGTCGCGTGACTCTTTGGATCGCCTTCGCCGACGAACACGCGAAAGAGGACGCGGGCCACGTTGGTGTCGAGAATCGCCGCGCGCTCGCGAAACGCGAAGCTCCTTATGGCGCCAGCGGTGTAGGCGCCGATTCCCTTGAACGACAGCAGCGTTTCGTGATCGGACGGCAGCCGGCCGCCGTAGTTCGCGACGGCCTCACGCGCGATCGACTGCAGGCGCTTCGGGCGGATGTTGTATCCCAGCGGGTACCACGTCTCGCTCACCTCCGAGTCCGGCGCGTCCGCCAGCGCTTTCATCGTCGGATACTTCGTGAGCCACTCGGCGTATTTCGGCAGCACGCGATCGACCTGTGTCTGCTGCAGCATGATCTCCGACACGAGGATGTGATACGGGTCGTCGGTCTTTCTCCACGGCAAATCGCGCCCGTGCCGCCGATACCACGACAGCAACCGCGTTCGAAACCGGCGTCGATCGGCAGGCGCTGGAACGGATCGTTCGCGGGTCGGCGATGTCCGGCGGCGTTTCCGCGACGACTGCGGGCTGGAAGCCATTTCGTATAATTCGGTCGTGAAGATCTACACGCGCACCGGCGACGGCGGCGAGACATCGTACTTCGACGGCACGCGTGTGCGAAAGGACGATCCGCGCCTCGACACCTATGGTGACGTCGACGAGCTGAACGCGTGGCTCGGATTCGTGCGCGCCGCAGGCATCGATCCTCCGCTGGACGATGCGCTGGCGCGCGTGCAGAAGGATCTGTTCGCCCTCGGCGCGCAGCTCGCCGATCCGGGCGAGAAGCTGGCGGCTCGGGTGACGAAGGCTGTCGTCGGCGACGCCGACGTCGAGCGACTCGAGCGTTTGATCGATGAGAGCGAGGCTCAGCTGCCGCCACTGCGGCATTTCATCCTGGCCGGCGGAACGACCGCAGGTGCGGCGCTACATGTCGCGCGGACCGTGTGCCGGCGCGCCGAACGCCGCATGGTGAGTCTCGATCCGCCGCCGGATGCGGTCCTGCTTCGCTACGTGAACCGGTTGTCGGATCTGCTCTTCGTGCTCGCGAGGCTTGTGAATCACCGCGGCGGTGTGCCCGAGACCGAGTGGTGATTCCGGCGTTCGACGTCGCGCTTCACGGCGTCGAATACCGTTCGGGCGAGCTCCTGCGATACGCGCTCCCGGATGGCCCCGCATTCCACGAGCAGCGTGCCGTTGACGGCCTCGACGGCCACGTCCCAGCGGTCGCGTGCAATCCCCTCGGGATGGTCGTCGAAGCTCGTGGGCTGACGGTTGCCGGCGCGATCGAACCGCGTCGAGAGCGCCGCCGCGATCGGCGCGCCATTGATCAGCACGCGCACCGCGACGATCAGATCCTTGTCGACTGACCGTTCGCCATAGTGAAAACGGGATGCGTCTTCGCTGAAGAGCACGAGATCGCCATCGCCCGGGATCTCCGCGATCACCGTCCGACCGAGCGCCCGCTCCGAGTCCCGCGCCCGCTGCCGTCGTCGTCGATATGACTGGAGCGTCGTCGCCAGCCGCGCGGCGAGGAAGAGAAGGGCGATGGCGATGACGCCGGCGAGTACGTCACGTATCATCAGTCGGTGGCTCTCGGATCCGAGCGGCTCGCGCGCGCCTATGAAGCCTGCACGGCGCTCGCGCGCTCGCACTACGAGAATTTTCCGGTGGCGTCGCTGCTCCTGCCGGCGCCGATGCGTCCGCACGTCGCGGCCGTCTATGCGTTCGCGCGCATCGCCGACGACATCGCCGACGAAGGGAATGCCCCGGCCGCCGATCGGCTGGTCCGGCTCGGGCGCTGGCAGCAGGGCCTGCATGCCGCGGTCGCGAACGGATCGCAGGACGCACCGGCGTCCAGCGACGATGGCCACGACCTCATCTTGATCGCGGTTGCCGAGTCGATTCGGGCGAAGAAGCTTCCGCTCGCGCTGTTCGACGATCTCGTCAGCGCGTTCGGTCAGGATACCACGACGACTCGGTACGACTCGTGGGAGCACGTCTTCGATTACTGCCGGCGATCGGCCAACCCCGTCGGTCGTCTCGTGCTGAGAATCGCCGGCTACACGGTGGACGAGCTCGATCGATCGTCCGACGCGTTTTGCACGGCGCTGCAGCTCACGAATTTCTGGCAGGACTTCGGCCGTGACTATGCCGCAGGCCGCGTCTACGTTCCGCGCGAGGTCTCGCATCGCTTCGGCGCGACCGAGGACGCGTTGCGATCCGGCGACGTTGGGCAGCCGTGGGTGCACGCGATGAGCGAATGCATTCGCGTGACGCGCGAATTGTTCGAGCGCGGCCGGCGCGTGTGCGACGGCGTCGCCGGCCGTCTCCGCTTCGAATTGCGTCTCACGTGGCACGGCGGGATGCGCATCCTCGAGCGCGTCAGCACCAGAAACGATCGCTTCATGCTCGAACGGCCGGCGCTGGGCGCCGGCGATGTGCCGACGTTGATCGCGCGGACGATCCGCTGGCAGGCGCTTTCCTGATGCCCCGGCCGACCAGCTTTTACTACTCCTTTCTCGTGCTGCCGGCGGATCAGCGAAGAGCCATCGAGGCCGTCTGGGATTTTTGCCGTGCGGTTGACGACACGGTCGACGAGTCGCCGCCGGAAAACATCGTGCCGGCAGGCCGCGCGGGCATTGCATTCTGGCGACGCGAGGTTGCGGTGTGCTACGACGCGGCGGAGCCGCAGACAGCGTGCGGACGCCGGCTGAAGCCGTTCATCGACCGGTATCAGCTGCCGCGCCAGGCGTTCGAAGACGTCATCGACGGCGTCGCCATGGACCTCGACATCCAGCGCTATCGAACCTTCAACGAGCTGCTCGAGTACTGTCGTCGCGTCGCATCGGCTGTCGGCATGGTGTGCATCCGCATCTTCGGTTGCACGAACCCGCGATCGGAGGAATATGCTTTCAACCTCGGTGTCGCGTTGCAGCTCACGAACATCCTGCGTGACGTTCGATCCGACTTCGGTCAGGGACGCGTCTATCTGCCGCTCGAAGATCTGGCAACACATGGGTGCGCCGAAGAAGACCTGTCCAGGCCGAATGCCTCCGACGCGGTCCGCGATTTGATCGCGTTCGAGTGCACGCGAGCGCGCGCGTACTATCAGCGCGCGATTGAGGCGCGAAACACCGAGGATCGGCCACGGCTGGTGGCGGCGGAAATCATGCGTGCGGTCTACTTCGAGACGTTGAGAAAAATCGAGCGTGCGGACTTCGACGTCCTGTCCGCGCGCGTGAAGGTCCCCAGGCCACGGCAGGCGCTGATTGCCGTCCGTCAATGGATGTGGCCCGCATGAGCGACTGGGACGTCGTCGTCATCGGCGCGGGCTTCGCGGGGTTGAGCGCGGCCGTTCGGCTCGTACGTGCCGGCGCGCGCGTGCTCGTGCTCGAAGCACGCTCGCGCCTCGGCGGTCGCGCGACCGCGTTTCCTGATCGCGAGACCGGCGAACTGGTCGACAACGGGCAACACGTCCTTCTCGGCTGCTACACGGCAACCTTCGAGTTCCTTCGAACGATTGGCGCGGAAGATCGCGTCCGCCTGCAGCCGCAGCTTGCGGTGACGATGATCGACAGAGCGGGACGGCAGAGTCGTTTGACGTGTCCGTCGTTGCCTTCGCCGCTGCATCTTGCCGCCGGCGTGCTCGACTGGGACGCGTTACCGTGGCGCGATCGCATGTCGGTGGTCGGGATGGCCCGGCCCCTTGCGATCGCTCGAAAAGCATTGCACGGCGGCGTCGCGAAGGCTGCGTCGCCGGGCGAGACCGTGGAGGCGTGGCTGGTCAGGAACGGCCAGACCGCTCGTCTGCGCGAGATGCTCTGGGACCCGCTCGCGCTCGCGGCGTTGAATCAGCCACCAGCTAGTGCAGCGGCGCCTCCATTTGCACGCGTGCTCGCCGAAATGTTCGCGGACGGTCGGTCCGCGGCTGTCGCGCTGCCGACAAAGCCGCTGAACGTCATGTACGCGGAGCCCGCGCGCGAGTACATCGAGGCGCACGGCGGCGCGGTCGTCACTGGAGCGTCAGCCACAATCTCACTCCGCGGTGAGCCGATCGACGTCACCACAACGTCCGAGCATTTCCGGGCGGACGCGGTCGTTTCAGCGGTGCCGTGGTTTGCCCTTCGCAGCCTGTTCGACCGGACGGGCGTGCCGGCTCCACTCCGATCGACCGTAGAAGCCGCCGGCCGCATGAGCGCATCGCCAATCGTGACGGTCAACCTCTGGTTCGACCGCGTCGTGATGCCGGACGGCGAGACGTTCGTCGGACTTCCAGGACGAGCGATGCAGTGGGTGTTCGACAAGCGCGCTGTCTTCGGGAGTGCGGCTTCGCACCTGTCGCTCGTGTCGAGCGGCGCGGATGACGTCCTGCACGAGAGCAATCATCAGC
The DNA here is from genome assembly GCA_036557365.1 of Vicinamibacterales bacterium. GTDB lineage: Bacteria > Acidobacteriota > Vicinamibacteria > Vicinamibacterales > CAVVIG01 > DATKHR01. Next base: position 116,098 of record DATBHR010000083.1, on the reverse strand, counting down.
TCATCGCGCGCGCTCACGAGGAGTTGCTGGACGCGCTGCCCCTCGTTCGCAGCGCCCGGCTTGTTCAAGCGACCGTGATCCGCGAGCCGCACGCGACATTTTCGCTGGCACCGGGCGAGCCGGCGCGGCCGCCCGCGGAGACGCCGTTCAAGAACTTCGTCCTCGCCGGCGATTGGACCGACACCGGGCTGCCCGCGACGATCGAGGGCGCGGTTCGAAGCGGCCACCGCGCGGCCGACATCCTGATTCGGCCATGAACGCCGTCGTCGTTCACTACAAGGAACTGTCGCTCAAGGGCCGTAACCGCCCGTGGTTCATCGAGCTGCTCGTGCGCAACATCAGGACGGCGCTGAAGGGGCTGCCGGTGAAGTCGGTGCGCTCGACCGTGGGCCGCATCGAAGTCGAGCTGAATGCCGACGTGCCCGCGGCGGCGGGCGCGAATTCCGGCGCCGTGCAATTGCGGCAGGCGTTCGTCGACAGACTTGGATGCGTGTTCGGCGTCGCCAACTTCTCGTTCGCCAATCGCAGCACCCACGATTTCGATCAGATCGCGCGAGCGGTTCTCGACGATCTCAAAGGTATCGAGGCGGCCTCGTTCCGAGTGTCGGTCACGCGGTCGGACAAGCGGTTGCCGTTCACCTCGCCGATGGCGGAGCGTGAAATCGGCGGGCTCGTGAAGCAGGCGACCGGATGGCGCGTCGATCTCGAAGAGCCGGCGTTGACGATCCACGTCGAGATGACAACCGCCGGATCGTTTTATTTTTTCGGCAAGGTGCCGGGTGCCGGCGGCCTTCCCACCGGAACGGGAGGTCGCGTCGCGTGCCTCTTGTCAGGCGGGATCGATTCGCCCGTCGCCGCTTATCGACTGATGCGGCGTGGCTGCTCGGTGCTGCTCGTCCACTTCCACAGCTATCCAATCCTGTCTCGCGCGTCGCAGGAGAAGGTGCGTGAAATCGTGGCGCTGCTCACGAAACACCAGCAGCGTTCGCGTCTGGTCCTCGTTCCGTTCGGCGAATTGCAGCAGCGCGTCGTCCTTGGCGTGCGCCCGGAGCTGCGCGTCGTGATCTATCGGCGCCTCATGATGCGGATTGCCGAGGAGCTTGCACGGCGGTGGCGTGCGCGCGCGCTCGTCACCGGCGAGGTCATCGGTCAGGTCGCGTCGCAGACGCTCGAGAACATGGCGACGATTTCAGCGGCAACTCAGCTGCCGGTGCTTCGTCCGCTCGTTGGCATGGACAAGGACGAAATCACCAACGAGGCCATCCGCATCGGCACGTATCCGATTTCCATCATTCCCGACCAGGACTGCTGCACGCTCTTCACGCCTCGGCATCCCGCGACCCGTGCGCGGCTGGACGACATCGTGTCTGCCGAATCGGGCCTGTCGATGGACGAGATGGTGAAGGGCGCCGTGGAAGGCTCCGTCGTGGAGGACTTCAAATTCCCGGTGCTAGAATGACCGACTGCCGAGCGCACAAGCCGGCTGCGGGGGAGGGTGCGCGATGTTTCAGTCTGTGAAGGAATTGCCGACCGTCGGGCCGCTCAGCGCCGACGCGATCGATCGTCTCGTGCAGACGGCGGTGTTCGGTGCCGATGCCGAGTTGCGTGGAGCCGCGCGCTTCAACCTGCGTTCAAGTGCGGCCGCGGCTGGCATCCGGCCTGCGTCGATTCACGATCTTTACATCGCGATGGGCCGCGGCGACGCCGGCGGCTTCACCGTCCCTGCCATCAACGTGCGCGCGATGGCCTACGACACGGCGCGCGCCGTCATCCGCTCGGCGAAGAAGCTGAACGCCGGCGCGTTCATCTTCGAGATCGCACGGTCGGAAATCGGCTACACGGAGCAGCGTCCCCACGAATACGCCGCCGTCGTGATCGGCGCCGCGCTCCGTGAGGGATTCAACGGGCCGATCTTCATCCAGGGTGACCACGTTCAGACGAACGCGAAGAAGTACAACAGTCCAGATCGCGACAAGGAACTGGACGCACTGCGAGCGCTCATCAAGGAAGAGATCGCGGCCGGTTTCTACAACATCGACATCGACACGTCCACGCTGGTCGACCTGTCGAAGCCGACGCTCGCGGAGCAGCAGGACGTCAACGTCACGCTTGCCGCCGACTTCGCGGCCTTCATCCGTGGACAGGAGCCGAAAGGCGTCACCGTGTCGGTCGGCGGCGAGATCGGCGAAGTCGGCGGGAAGAACTCGGACGTCCACGAACTGCACGCCTACATGGACGGTTTCAATCGCAAGCTGAAGGAGCGCGGCGCATCGCTCGTCGGCCTGAGCAAGATCAGCGTGCAGACAGGCACGGCGCACGGCGGCTTCATCAACCCGGACGGCTCGGTTCGCACCGACGTGAAGATCGATCTGAAGACGCTCGAGGAATTGTCGAACGCCGCGCGCAAGGACTACGGTCTCGGCGGCGCGGTCCAGCACGGCGCTTCAACGCTGCCGCCGGATGCGTTCGATGCCTTCCCGCGCGTCGGCGCCTGCGAGATCCACCTCGCCACCGACTTCCAGAACATGGTCTACGAACACGCGCAGTTTCCTGCCGAACTCAAGGGCGAGATGTACGCGTGGATTCGCGAGCACGCGGTCGAGGAGCGCAAGCCGAAGGACACCGAGGAGCAGTTCATCTACAAAGCGCGCAAGAAGGCGATCGGTCCGTTCAAGCAGCGCATGTGGACCATGTCTGACAGCGCGCGCAAGGCCATCGGCCAGTCGCTCGAAGATCGCTTCACGTTCCTGATGAAGCAGCTGAAGATCAACGACACGGCGCCTGCCGTTGCGAAGTTCGTGAAGGCCGCGGAGATCGCGCCGAATCGCGAGGCCGAGATCCTGGCCGCTGGCGGGAAGATTACCGCTGCTGAAAGAAAGGCTGAAGGGCTGGCCGACTGAGGGCCGCTCAGATGCGCACGGGGTGCCGGAGGCCGCTCAAGTAGTCACGTAGTCCGTCGCGCGTCGAGCGGAACGCCAGCTCGTCCCACGGAATTTCGTCGTCTGCGAACTCGACGGCTTCGAGTCCTTCCTCATCGGGCTGCAGCGTACCGCCGAGTGCAGACGCCGCGTAGACGATGATGACGGGCGCGCGTCCGGCGTAAGAGTAGATGTTGACGAGGCCATCGAGACGGACCTCGAGGCCGCACTCCTCGCGCGCTTCGCGAAGGGCCGCCGCCGTCACCGGCTCACCGCGATCGACGTAGCCGCCGGGAAACACCCACTTTCCATATCCCGGTTCGATCGCGCGCCTCACCATGACGAGCCGATTCGTCGCGGTGCGGATGATCGTCCCGACCGCCACCTTCGGATCGATGTAGTAGATGAAGCTGCATCGCGCGCAGACCGGCCGCGGCGGTTCGGACGATCGCAGCTGACGCCGCTCGAGCGGGCCGCCGCACCGCGGACAGAACTGAAACGTCTGCGCCTCGTCCTCGTGGTGATGCACGGCCGCCAGTATAATTCGAGGTATATGTCGATTCTGAAAGTCGCGCGCATGGGCCATCCGGTGCTGCGCGCGAAAGCGCGGCCGCTCGAGAAGGCCGATCTTCGCAGCGCAGCGATCCAGCAGCTCATCGACGACATGCTCGAGACGATGGCTGAATACCACGGTGTCGGACTCGCCGCGCCGCAGGTCCATGAAAGCGTGAGAATCTTCGTCGCCGATCTGCATCATCACGACGAAGACGAAGACGACAGCCACGATCACGATCCGATCGCGATCATCAATCCTGAAATCCAGATCGTCGGGTCCGACGTCGTCGAAGACTGGGAGGGCTGTCTCAGCATCCCGGACATCCGCGGCCGCGTTCCCAGACCGCGCGAAATCAAGGTCCGCGCGTTCAATCGCAAGGGCGAACGGATCGAGCTCTCCGCGCACGATTTTCCTGCGCGCGTCATTCTCCACGAAACCGATCACCTGGACGGCGTGCTGTTCTTCGATCGGATGCGAGCGTTCGACTCGCTGACCTTCCTCGACGAGTACGCGCGCTACTGGGCCAAGAACGACTAGCCGCTGATACCCTGGCGCTTCTTCTCGAGGCTTCGTTCGGACTGGAGCCGCTCGAGCTCGACCTGGGAGTGATCGGCGAACTGCATCGCGGCAGCAATGGCGCGATGTCCGGCCACGTCGCTGATCGCCGTGTGCATCGCCTGACAGATGCGGCGGTACGACGGATGTCCCTGCGGCGCCGTGCGCAGCTCGATGACGTGCATCGCCTCCCGCGCGTTCATGTCCATGTAGAAGCGGACGCGATAGGCCATCACGACACCGTACGGCGCAACATCGGTGAGGCCGTCGCGCACGAGACGATCGTAGAGGGCCGCCGACTGCTCCATGACGGTCCGCCAATCCCCGAGCGCGCCTGCTTCTTCAATCGCCTCAGGCTCGACGAAACCATGCCGCGTGCTGAGCGGTTGCCATTCGAGCGTGAGCAGGCGATGCCGCTGCAGATCGCGGAAGGCGCCGTAATCGGCGAGCACGTCGAACCGGTACGACGTCCGCTCGAACGCGCGACCGGGCTTGTGACGCCGATTGGCTCTCGACCCGCAGTACTCTCGAAGAAGCGAGACGCGCTCGTCGGCGGTGAGCTGGCGTGCGATGTCCAGCAGTTGCGCGTCCGGCAGCTGCGAGACGGAGTAGAGCGCTGCGGCGACGACTTTCGTTTCCCCATCGGGATCGAAATCGGTCAGCACGACCTCGGGCTGTTGCAGGATTTCTTGATCGGCGACGAACGGCTCCGCGGCCAGCTCGAAACGACGCCTCGTATCGGAAAGATACTCAGTCCATCGGCCGCCGCGATTCGGTTGATCCACGCGCGCGAGGAACGCCGGCATCACCTTGCGCAGCTCGATGAGGATTTCCTGCGCGCACGCTCGCACTTCTTCGAGGGGATGGGCGAACATGCGAAGCAGGAGCGCCTCGAAGGCCTGCCCTGTTCCGAACAGCCCGACGTTCGACGTCGTCGCCGCCGGCAAGAGGCCGCGCAGCGTGTCGAGCGCCTTGGCGCGAATCACCGATTTGTAGACCGCGTCGGAGTCCTCCGCGGTCTGCGGATATTTCGCGCGGAAGTGCGCCTCCATCGCCGGAATCCAGCGGGCGTACGTCTCGAATGCGGTGTCGAGCGTCTTCACGTACTCGCCGCGCACAGGAGAATTCACGAGCTCTGACGGGACGTGGTACTTCCAGCGGCCGTTCGGCCGAGCGGTGTACGGCACGTAGCGCGTCGATTGCTCGAGATAGGCCATGAGACGCCCCCACTCGAGCACTTTCGTCAGCACATTCGAGACGCCTTCACAGGCGATGTGCGCGCCGCCGAGCTGCGCGACCGAATCGTCGCCGTACTCGTTCAAGACGCGCGAGTACAGTTTCTCAGCGCGTTCGGCGCCGACGTTTCCCGCGGGATTCGTCTCCTGAGCCGCACCGCCCGCCGTGAGCTCCTGTGCGAACTCGTCGAGAAACAGTCGGCGGATCGACTTCGCCGATCGCGAGTAGCGCGCGAACAGCGCGCCTTTCACCGTTTCCGGCAGGTTGGTGAGCGCGAAGATCGAGCGGTCGGTGTTGGTGAAGTACGGTGTGAGCGCTCGTGTTTCTTCAGCGGTGAACGTCTCGGCCGCTGCAGGCAGGGTGGCCACGGTGGTCGGGTATTCTACCTCGCATGCCTGCGCCCGCTTACCGTCATCGCCTGGCCGTACGATTCCGCGACTGCGACTCGATGGGCCACGTGAACCATGCCGTGTACTTCACGTACCTGGAGCAGTGCCGGTTGACCTTCTGGCGCGAGCTGACCGGATCGCCGTCGCCGCATTCGCGCGTGATCATCGCGCGCGCGGAATGTGACTATCGATCGCCGGCGGTTTTCGGAGACGAGCTCGACGTTGCGCTCAGCGTCGCGGCGATCGGCCGATCAAGTTTCACGCTCGCTTACACGATTGCGAACGCTCAAGCCGGACGCATCGTCGCGGAGGGACGCACGGTGTTGGTCTGCTACGACTATCAGGGCTCGCGTCCCATCCCGCTGCCCGACGCGACGCGCGAGCTTCTCGAGCGCCTGCGGTCCGCGGATTAGCCCACGACGACGAGGATCGCCCACACGGCTCAGTGCGAATGATTTACGGTGGGGGGCTTGGTACGGCCGCTACTTCGTGAAATGATTCACATAATCGATTCCATCGCCCGCGCGACGCAGGATGTCGGAAGCTGCCGCCCATGATTGAGCTCGATCGCGCCTCCAAGGAGTTCGCCGGCAAACGCCACGTGATCGCGCTCGACTCCGTGACGCTCCGGATTCCGAAGGGCGAGATGGTCTCGATCATCGGACCGTCCGGTTCGGGCAAATCGACCCTCCTCAACCTCGTCGGCGGCCTCGATCGTCCGACGAGCGGCCGTGTCATCGTCGACGGCGAACCGCTCGATGGGCTCGCAGACGATGCGCTGACGCGAGTGCGGCGCGACAAGATCGGGTTCATCTTTCAGTTCTTCAACCTGCTGCCGACCCTGTCGTGTCTCGAAAACGTGGGGCTGCCGCTGCACCTTCGCGGCTGGTCGCGCAAGGACGTCGACGCACGGGCCCGCGAGCTCCTGGAACTGGTGCAGCTGGGGCATCGTCTGTCGCATCTGCCCGACGAGCTCTCTGGAGGCGAGCGCCAACGCGTCGCGATCGCGCGCGCGCTGTCGGTCTATCCGCCGATCCTGCTCGCGGACGAGCCGACCGGCAATCTCGACACGCGAACCGGCGAAGACATCCTCAAGCTGATTCGCGATCTTCATGCGCGGCTCAACTCGACGATCGTGATCGTCACGCACGACATGACCGTCGCCGCGAGCTGTGCGCGCACCGTCAAGCTGCAGGACGGCCACGTCGTCGCTGATGTCACGAACGACGTCCGCGCCGCGTATCAGGCGTCGCGATGATCCTGCTGCGTCTCATCAGCTGGCCGTACTTTCGCAGGCACGTGCTGCGGACGATGCTCACCACGGCCGGCATCGTCCTCGGCGTCGCCGTCTTCGTGGGGATGCACACCGCGAATCAGAGCGTCCTCTTCGCGTTCTCGAACACGGTCGATCGCATCGCGGGCAAGACCGAGCTGCAGGTGAGCGCCGGCGAAGCCGGGTTCGACGAGGGCGTCCTCGACCGTGTGCAGTCCGCGTCCACCGTACGCGTCGCCGTTCCCGTCATCGAAGCGGTTGTCGACTCGAACATCAAAGGTCAGGGCAACTTGCTCGTGCTCGGCACCGACATGACGGGGGATCGGAGCCTGCGCGACTACGACCTTGAAAGCGGAGACGATGCGGTCATCGACGATCCGCTGGTGTTCCTGGCCCAGCCCGATTCGCTGATGGTGTCGAAGGAGTTCGCCGACAAGAACGGACTCGCCATCGACTCGCGCCTGACGCTGGGCACCATCGAGGGCCCGAAGGCCTTCACCGTCCGCGGAATCATGAAGCCGTCCGGCCTGACGAGCGCCTTCGGCGGAAATCTCGCGATCATGGACATCTACGCGGCGCAGAAGATGTTCGGACGCGGCCGCACGTTCGATCGCATCGATCTCGCCGTGAAGGAAGGGCACACGATCGCGCAGGCGCAAACGGAACTGCGGGCAGTGCTCGGACCCGGCTTCGACGTCGACCCGCCGTCCGGGCGCGGGCAGCAGTTCGAGGCGATGCTCTCGGCATATTCGATGATGGTCGGCATCTCGAGCCTGTTCGCGCTCTTCATCGGGATGTTCATCATCTACAACTCGTTCGCGATCGCGGTGACGCAGCGCCGATCGGAAATCGGGATCCTGCGCGCGCTGGGAGCGACGCGTGGGCAGATTCGATGGTTGTTTCTCGGCGAAAGCGCGGTCACCGGCATCGTCGGGTCTGTCGGCGGCCTCGTGTTTGGTGTCCTCATTGCGAGAGGGATCGCCGCGTCGATCGGGTCGCTGATCACCGACGTCTACGGCGTCGCGCAGCGGGCCGACGAGCTCGCGACGAGCCCGGGACTGCTCGCCCTTGCGCTCGTCATCGGCGTCGTGACGAGCATGGTGGCCGCCGCCATCCCTGCGAGAAACGCCGCACGCGTGGATCCGGTGCAGGCGCTGCAGAAAGGGAAGTATCAGATTCTCTCAGCGGGCGAAAACCGGTTCCGCGCCCTGCTCGCTGCGGTCCTGGGCGCCGTGTCGATCGTGTGCCTCGTCGCAGCGACCTCACGCGTGATGTTCTACGTCGGATACATGTCGGCCATCGTGGTCGCGCTGCTGCTCAGCCCGCTCCTGTCGCTGGCGCTCGCAAGGATGCTCAGGCCGGTCCTGAAATGGATTCGGCCGGTGGAAGGAGTCCTCGCAGCGGACAGCCTGATCCAGGCCCCGCGGAGGACGTCGGCGAGCGTCGCCGCGCTGATGCTTTCGCTGGCGCTCGTCGTCGCGTTCGCCGGGATGGCGCGCGCGAGCTACGACTCCATCATCGACTGGATGGAAACCGCGCTGAATCCGGATCTGTTCGTCATGCCGTCGCAGAACATCGTCGTGCGGACGTTTCGATTCCCGGCGGACATGGCGCCGGAGATCGCCGGCGTGCCCGGAGTCGAGCGAGTGCAGATGGTCCGCGACGGCCGCGTGACGTTCCGAAAGACCCCGGTGATGCTCGTCGCCGCCGACGTCAACAGCATCCAGCAGACCGCACGAAGAGATCCAGTCGCGGGCAACGCGGACGACATGTATCGAAGGACCGCGGCGGGCGAGGGCTTTATGGTGTCGGAGAACCTGGCCCAGCTGCAGCACCTGAAACTCGGCGAGATTCTCGAGCTGCCCACGCCGAGTGGTCTGCTGCGCCTCCCGATCGTGGGCATCGTCGTCGATTATTCAGATCAGCAGGGCACGATCCTCATGGACCGGAGCGCGTTCATCAAGTATTGGCACGACGACTCGGTGAACGTGTTTCGCGTATACGTCACTTCCGGGACGCGCGTGGCGGATGTCCGCCAGCGCATCATCGAACGGTTCGCCGGCCAGCGTCAGGTCTTCGTGATGACGAACAACGAGGTGAAGGCGTACATCCTGAAGATCACCGATCAGTGGTTCGGTCTGACGTCGGTGCAGATTGCCGTGGCCGTGCTCGTGGCGATCCTCGGGATCGTGAACACGCTGACCGTGTCGATTACCGATCGTCGGCGCGAGCTCGGCGTGCTGCAAGCGGTCGGCGGACTCCGCGGACAGATCCGGAGGACCATCTGGCTCGAAGCCTTGAGCGTCGGGACGCTCGGCCTCATCCTCGGGTACGTGCTTGGCGCAATCAATCTCTACTACGTCCTGCAGATCGTGCACCACGATATCGCCGGCATGCGCCTCGACTACACGTTTCCGACGTCGACCGTCCTGGCCCTTGTGCCGACGATGCTGGCCGCTGCGTTCGTGGCGGCGATCTGGCCCGCGGAGTCGGCGGTGAAGGGATCGCTGGTGGAGGCGCTGGAGTATGAGTAGGGCGGGTGGGGCGGGTAGGACGGATAAGAACGATGGGACGGATCGGACGGATAGGCCCGATGGGAAAGACACGGCTGATACGTTCGACGGTTGCGTCGACGCTGTCGCGCTGCGATGCCGTTTGAAGGTGACCGACTGTATTCGCGGCATCGCAGCGCGGTCCGGTCGCCGGAATCGGCATGGCGTCGCGACAGTGTCGATGCAACCGTCGTCGGTCCTTTGCATCGTCCTGCTGCTCCTGCTGACCGTTGGTGCTCACGCGGCCGACAACGCGCGGCAGGTCGTCGAGGAAGCGCAGAAGCGCACGGACGCCAAATCGCAGCGCTACGAAGGCCGGCTGCAGGTCTTCGACAGCAAGGGCAAGATCAGCGACAAGCGCTGGTCGTTCGAGCGTCTCGGGTCCCACGGCCAGAGCAAATCGGTCCTCCGCTTCACCGCACCGGCCGAAGTCAAGGGCGTCGCGCTGCTCGTCGTCAACCATCCCGATCGCGCGTCCGACCAGTGGATGTGGACGCCCGCAATCGAGCGCGACCGGCGCATCGCCCTGCAGGATCGATCCACGCGCTTCTTCGGTACCGACTTCAGCTTCGAAGACCTCGAGGAGCGCGACGTCGATCAGTACGACTATGCGCTCGACGGGGACGATACGATCGATGGTGCCGCGTGCTGGAAGATTCGATCGACCCCGCGTGAGTCGAAGTCGTCTCAGTACTCGAAATCGATCGTGTGGATTCGCAAGGACAACTATGCCTTCGCTCGCATCGAGAACTACGTCAAGAACGACGTCGTGCGGCGGATGGCCTATTCGGACATCGCGAACGTCCAGGGCATCTGGACGGCGCGTCAGCTCGAGATGACGGATCTCAGGCGCGGCAGCCGGACGCGGCTGACGCTGGACAAGCTGGAATACAACGTCGCGCTGAAGGACGAAGACTTCACGCTGCAAGCCATCCGGCGTCAATGAAGCTCGCCGGCGCCGTCCTGGCGTGCGGCCTCGTGCTGGCATCGTCCGCCCACGTGCGGGCACAAACCGTGTCGCAGCGCGGCTTCGTCGAGGGGATTCTCTGGGCCTTTCCGCAGACGACCTCGAACGACACGACGCATTTCATCGGTGACGGCCTCGCTCGGGAGGAAGTCTTCATCAAGCCGGCGGGGTGGCTGCGGTTTGCCGCGGGACTGGACCTCCGCGCGAATTCGCACGACCAGGTCGAATCCGAGTGGCGCCTCGACTTCGGCGACCGCGGCATCAGGCGGCCGCGGCTCTCCGCGCGGCGGCTGACGGCAACACTCTCCGGCGGCGGCTTCAACGTCGACATCGGGAAGCAGTTCATCCGCTGGGGACAGACGGACATCGTCACCCCGGAAGATCGCTTCGCGCCGCGGGATTTCATCAACGTCATCTCCTCAGACCTTCTTCCGGTGGCGGGCGTGCGCGCGTCGTATCAGCACGATGCGGATACATTCGAAGGCGTGTGGGTTCCGCGGCTGACGCCGAGCCGCGTGCCGCTGCTCGACCAGCGATGGACGGCCGTTCCGCAGGAAGCGGTGGGCATTCCGATTCTCGACCTGGGATCGCGGTTTCCGGACGGATCGCAGATCGGCGCGCGCTGGAGCCACGTCGGCGCCGGCTTCGAATATGCGGCGTCGTTCTTCAACGGTTTCAATAACCTTCCGAATATCGAGTCGCAGGTCGTCGGCCCCGCTCCCACGGTGGCGCTGCTGCGGTCCTATCCGGCGATTCGCGCGTTCGGGGCCGACACGGCCATCCCGACGCGATGGTTCACGCTCAAGGCCGAGGCCGAGTACTTCGGTTCGCGCGACGTCGAGTCAGCGTCCCGCGTCCCGTCGGACGACTACGTTCTGTATGTCATTCAGCTCGAGCGGCAGAGCGGCGAATGGGTCTTCATCGGCGGCTACGCGGGCGAGGTCGTGACGGCCAATCGATCTGCCGTGGCGTTCGCGCCTGACCGCGGCCTGACGAAATCGATTGTCGGCCGTGCTTCGTACACGATCGATCCCCTCCGGTCGGTGAGCTTTGAAACCGCAATCCATCAGAACGGCAGGGGGCTGTACGGCAAGGCCGAGTACTCGCAGGCGCGCGGACAGCACTGGCGGTTCACGGTGAGCGGCGTCGGCATCGCCGGTGAAGACGACGACTTCATCGGGCAGTATCATCGAAACTCGAACGTCTCGGTCGGGGCGCGTTACAGTTTCTGAGAGGCCCTCCGCGCAGATCATGATGCGACCGATCCTGCTGTTTGCCGCCAACCCGAGCCCGATGACCGGTCACGGCAACAATACGTACCTGTTGCCGTCCGATGCGGGAGCCGCGGCCCTCATCGACGCGGGTGTAGGCGGATCGGAACACCTGGCGGATCTTGCGGCGGCGCTCGAACGTCATCGTTTGCATTTGACCGACGTGTTCGTCACCCATGGACATGCTGACCACATTGGCGGTGCGCCGGCGCTTCGCGCGGCGTATCCGGACGCACGATTCTGGAAAGCGCCATGGCCGGCCCCGGACGCTCGCGTTCCGGCGCTCTGGCGGCCGCTGCGCGATGGCGATGAGCTGCAATTTGGCGAGGAGCGCTTGACGACCATCGCGACGCCCGGCCACTCGCCCGATCACGTGGCCTTCTGGCACGAGCCGACCCGCACGATGTTCACCGGCGATCTGATCCTCCTTGGATCGTCCGTCATGATTCATTCGAGCCGCGGCGGAAACATGAGTGCGTACCTGCGATCGCTCGAGCGCGTTCTTTCCTTCGAGCCGAGCATTCTCCTTCCGGCCCACGGACCCGCCGTCACGAATCCGCGGACGCTCATCGTTTCGTATCTCGAGCACCGCCGGCAGCGCGAAGCGCAGGTCGTTGCCGCGCTGCGAGCCGGGCACGCCACCGTGCAGGCGATTGCCGAAAGCATCTATGATGGCCTCGATGTCGCGCTGCTGCCGGCGGCACGGGAAAACGTCAGCGCGCACCTGGAGAAGTTGAAGGCCGACGGCGTGGCGGTGGTCGATGCCGACCGCTGGCGGCTGATCTGAGCGGAGACGACATGGACAAGGTCATCGATTTCATCAACGTCAATCGCGAGCGGTACCTCGACGAGCTCAAGGCGCTGCTGGCCATTCCCAGCATCAGCGCGCTGCCGCAGCATGCGGGCGACGTCAGGCGCTGCGCTGAATGGTGCGCGGACGAGATGCGGCGCATCGGCCTCGAGAACGTCAGGTTGATCGACACGCCGGGCAATCCCGTCGTCTACGGCGACTGGCTGCATGCCGCTTCGGACGACGCCGGGGCCGGACACGCGCCAACGATCCTGTTCTACGGCCATTACGACGTTCAGCCTGTGGATCCGCTGAACCTGTGGGACTCGCCGCCCTTCGAGGCGACCATTCGCGACGGCGAAATCTTCGCGCGCGGATCCGCCGACGACAAGGGTCAGGTGTTCATGCACCTGAAGGCGGTCGAAGCGCATCTCAAGCAGACGCGCCGCCTGCCGGTGAACATGAAGTTCATCCTCGAGGGCGAAGAGGAGGTCGGCAGCGTCAACCTCGATAACTTCATCCGCGCTCATAAAAACGAGCTCGGCGCCGACGTTGTCGTCATTTCCGACTCGCCGATGTTTGCGAGAGGAGTGCCATCCATCTGCTACGGGCTTCGCGGCCTCGTCTACTTCCAGATCGATCTTCGCGGCAGTTCGACCGACCTTCACTCGGGATCGTTCGGCGGCGCGGTGGCGAACCCGGCCATCGTGCTGTCGCAGATGCTCTCGCAGATGAAGGATCGCGGCGGCCGCATCAAGATTCCCGGTTTTTACGACGATGTGCTGCCGCTGAAGGACGAGGAGCGGCAGGCGTGGGCGACGCTGCCGTTCAACGAGAAGAAGTACAAGAAGGACTTCGGCATCCCGAAGGTGTACGGCGAAAGCGACTACACGACGCTCGAACGCACGTGGGCGCGGCCGACATTCGAGGTCAACGGTCTGCTGTCCGGATTTACGGGCGAGGGCGCGAAGACGGTCCTTCCGGCCGTGGCGATGGCGAAGGTCAGTATGCGCCTGGTTCCCAATCAGGATCCCGACAAGATTGCGAAGCTGTTCGAAGCGTACGTGCTCGACGTCGCGCCGAAGACCGTCGAAGTGAAGGTGACGCGCATGCACGGCGGCAAGCCGTGGATGACGTCGTACGACAACCCGTTCGTCCAGGCAGCCGGCCGCGCGATCGAGAAGGGCTTCGGACAGAAGCCGGTGTTCACGCGCGAAGGCGGCTCGATTCCCGTCGTGTCGACCTTTCAAGAGGAGCTCGGGCTGCCGTCGGTGCTCTTCGGCGTCGGCCTTCCCGACGAGAACGCGCACGCGCCGAACGAAAAGCTCGACGTCGCGAACTTTCACAACGGCATCATCGCGTCGGCGATCCTTTACGACGAAATAGGAAAAACGACCTTTCGCTGACGGTGCTAACGGCGTCGCCGACGGTGCTGACTGTCGGCCAGAACACTCGTCAGTGCAACCGAGAGCACGGTCGGTGCAACCGAGAGCACGGTCAGTGCAACCGGTAGCACGGTCAGCGCTGCCGTGAGCACGTGAGGATTGTCGTGAGTGTTGACGACTACATCGATCGTCTTGAACGGTTCTACGGGCGGCTTCCGGCGCCGCCGCGCGATCCGTTCACGATGTTCGTGTGGGAAGTGCTCTCGACGCATTCGACGCCGAAGAAGCGCGACGCGGCGATGGCGGCGCTGAAGCGCATCCGCGCGCTGACGCCGGATTCGATGTGGAGGGCTCCGCAGAAGAAGCTCGAAGAGAGCGTCTTGCTTGCGGGACCGTATCTCGAGCAGCGGTTGAAAGCGCTCCGGACCGGCGTCGACCTGTTTCGGCGCACACCGAATCTACCGGTGATCATTCGCGGACCGCTGATTCAGGCGCGCCGTGCCCTGACCAAGCTGCCGCAGATGGGTGAAGGCGGAGGCTACCGCATGCTCCTCTTCGCCGGCGGTCACGTCGTCATGCCGGTGGACGCGCGAGTCAGCCGCGTCGCACGCCGGCTCGGCTTCGGCGAGGAATTCAAGGACTTCACGAAGACCGCGCGCTCCGTTCGAGAAGCGCTCGCGCCTCAGCTGTCAGCCGGCCTCGAGAGTTACCGTCGCGCGTTCGTCTACCTGAATCACCACGGGGCGACGACGTGCACGGAGGCGAACCCGCACTGCCAGGTCTGTCCGCTGCTCGCGAGCTGCAGCTACGGATCCGCCAGAACGTCGTCCTGAAAACAAAAAAAGGGGCGAACTCCGAAGAGCTCGCCCCTGAAGGTCGAGCAGATCCGAAAGGATCTGCCAGGACTAGACGCTTACCAGGTCACCTTGACGCCGAGCCGCGCCACGCGCGGTGCGGTGATCGCCTGAATCTGGTTGGCGTTGGTCGCATTCTGGGTCGTGCGGACGCCCTGAATGATGTTGTTGTTGAAGATGTTGAAGATGTCGATTGCGGGCACGAAACGGACCGAGCCGAGCCGGACCGGACGATCGACGTGGAAGTCGAGGTTCGCGTAGTTCGGCAGGCGGTTGTCGCCGACGTTGTCGAGCAGCACGAGCACCGTCCCCGGACCGTTGGGACGAACGGCGTCCTGGAGCGCGACTTCCTGCGGATAACCCTGCCGCGCGTTGAAGTTGCCGGACACGTTGAAGTCGTACGGCAGGTTGTAGAGGCCGCTCAACTTGAACAGCCACTTCGCGTTGACGAAGACGTTGCCGAGGCCGCTGCCCGCCGACGCGTAGTCGTACTGAGCCCCGTTCCTCGTATCGCGGTTCGTCGGATCTTCTCCGAGCAGGCCGGCCACGTTAACGCCGTTGGCGGAATCGCCCGGCCAGCCGTTCATGTTCACGGTCGCGCTGTTGTAGGCCAGGCTGGTGTTCATCAGCCAGTGGTTCGACATCCGCTTCCGCGCGCTGACTTCGATGCCGTTGTACGCGCGGTTGTACTGGTCTGACGTGTAGTTGGTGAGGTTCGTGATCGCGCCCACCTGGAAGTTCGGCACGTAGACCGTGACCGGCGCGCAGTTGGCGGCGTTGATGCGGTTGCCATCCTGCGCGGGGCAGGTCGAGGCCGCAGGAGTGTAGGTTTGCGCCGTGAAGTCCGACGGCTGCAGGCCGAGGGTGTCGAAGAACTGGAAGTTCGAGTAGCGGCGCCAGATGTAGTTGACGCCCACCCCGAAGCCCGCCCCGATTTCGCGATCGAGACCGAAGATGATTTCGTCGGTGCGATCGTTCTTCAGATTGGGATCGATCGTGTTGGCCGTCGTCGGCGATCCGGGAGCCGCCGGGTTCCAGTTGCCGGTCAGCGCGAGGAAGTTCGCCGGGTTGTTGCTCGGGATCATGATCTCGTTGGCCTGAACGAACGTGTCGTGGTTCAGGTCAACCCAGGGATACCGGATGCTGACGCGCGTGACCGGATTGATCTGGCTGGCCACCGCGCCGACGCCGACCTGGCCCCAGTACATAGCGTAGTTTCCGTGCACCACGGTCTTGCCGCTGCCGGAGACATCGTAGGTGAAGCCGAGACGCGGCGAGATGTTGTTGAACTTGATGCCGGGATCGGCGCCGGCGAAGGTCACCGCCGGCAGAACATTCGGCAGCAGGTAGTTCGACGAGACGGAAGACGACAGCGCCTGGTCGTGGTTGTAGTCGTACCGGAGACCGAGCTGCAGCGTCATCTTGCCCTTCTGGAACGTGTCCTGCCCATACAGCGAGATGTTGGTCAGGTCGTAGTCCGTCTGGGAGTCGCGCGTCAGCTGCATCTGGCAGCCCACCGCGAGCGTCGCGCAGTCGTTCGGGTTGGCAAGTTCGGCGGACGTCGGGAAGCGCGCCACGGCGTTGCCCGGCGTGTGCGACGAGCCGTAGCCGTTGTTGTCGCGCCAGTAGCCGCCGATCTTGAACGAGTGGTCGCCGCCCATCACGCCGGGGAGGAAGTAGTTCGTGTTCACCGTCAGGCTGTTGACCGGACGGATGTTCACCGACTGCTGACCGTCAGGCGTCGCGCGGCCGTTCAATCCCGTCGAGATAATCAGCGTCGGCTGGAGACCGATGATGCCCGGAGCCGGCGTCGCGGTGACGTACGACGGATCGTGGTAGTCGAGAATGAAGTTGTTCCCGACGTGCGCGTACTGGACGTCGAGGAGCAGTCGATCGCTCACGACGTACTGGTCGCCGAACTTGTAGGTCGGCGAAGGACCGGTCGTCCAGTAGCTCGTGCCGTACGTGCTCGGCACCGCGTCCTGGCGAACGGTCGATTCGATCGGCGTCAGGTCGCTGGCGTTGCGCGCGTTGCGCTGCTTGGCCGAGAACAGGCTGTACAGGCTCAGCTTGTTGCCGTTGAACAGCTGCACTTCACCCTTCAGGTTCGTCGTCTTCAGGATCGTCTGGTCGGTGCTGAGGCAGCCGTTGATGTCGTCAACCGAGTGCGACAGCGGCTTGCTCGCCACGTCCGACTTGATCTGCTGGCAGGCGGTCGTGGGCTGATAGAAGCCGACAACGCCGACGTTCACGTTCTGCGTGCCGTAGGCGCCCCAGATCCACGCCTTGCCCTTCTTGATCGGACCGCCGGCCTCGATGCCGTAGTCCTTGATGTCCTGGATGGGGTTGCCCGAACCGCCGCCCTGCAGGCGGATCTCGTCGGTCGCGTTGTTCGACTCGAGGTTGCTGCTCGTCTGGTAGTACCGTGACGATCCGCGGAACTTGTCGGAGCCGGCGCGCGTGATGAGGTTGATGCCGACGCCTCCGGTCTGCTGCGTCACGTCGACGCCGCCGGTGCTGACGGTCATTTCCTCGAACATGTCGAAGTCGTAGTAGGTCGGGGACGAACCGGTCGCCGAGAGGTCGGTGATGTCGACACCGTCGAGCGTCCACTTGTTGTTCGTCGGGTTGCCGCCGCGCGACACGTAGTTCGACTGCTGGCCCGACATGTTGCCGCCGATGTTCTCGCGGTCCATGGCGATGCCGGCGGCCTGCTGAAGGATGACCCACGGGTCGCGGGCCGACGGAATGCTCTGCAGCAGCTCGTTCGTGAATGTCTGCTTCGTGCCTACTTCTTTCGTGTCAACGACCGGGCTCTGGCCCGTCACGGTGATCGTTTCCTGCACCGTGGACACGCCCATCTGCGCGTTCACCTGCGCGCTGAACCCGACGGTGACGCGGATATCTTCGTTGACGACGGTCTTGAAACCGGTCAGCTCGAACTTGACCGAATAGGTGCCGATTTCCAGACGCGGAAACTGATAGCTGCCCGTCTCGCTGGTCACGGCGACGAGCGGCTGCAGCAGCGTGGGCGCCGTAAGCGTCACGGTCACGCCCGGCAGGACTGCGCCGGACTGGTCGGTCGCCCTGCCGAAAATCTCGCCCGTCTGCTGACCTTGGGCGAAGGTCATCGCGCTGGTGGCAAAGAGCGCCACGAGCGCCAGGACTAGTGCTCGAACTCTCATCCTTCCTCCTCGAAAAAAACAACCGGTGGGTCGCGTTCACGATTCCCGGAACAGCGCACTGCTCGAAACCGTACGCTGTCCGCGAATGATCGAGTTTCCGGTCTCAGGAGAAGGTTGTAAAGGCGAAAGACTTGTGAAAAGACGCTAAAAACGGCCTGAATCCAAGTGTTTGGATGGTTGTTCAAACAGAAGTGAACACTTCTTCACTCGCGGCAGAGCCGCTCGATGTCGAGGTTCGCGATGGAGGGAATGATCCAGTCGGCCGTGAGTGCTTCAGCCGCGTAGGTTTGCGCGACTCCGATGGTCTTCAGGCCCGCGGCGCGCGCCGATTCAAGGCCCCAGACAGAGTCCTCAATCGCCACGCACTCATGCGCGGCGATCGATCCGCCGTACTGCGCATTCAACTGCGCAACCGCATGCAGGTACGGATCGGGCGAGGGCTTGCTTTTCGGCGTGTCTTCTGCCGCGACGATCGCGCAGAAACAGTCGAGCAGGCGCTCGCGAACGAGCACGCGCCGGATTTCCGCGCCGAGTGCACCCGACGCGATCGCGACCGGCATCGTTTGCGCCGCGCGTCGAACCGTTTCCGCCGCACCGGGAAAGAGGATCGACACCTCAGCCTCGAGCAGTTCCATGCGGCGCGCCTTCTCGGCCACGAGGTCCGCGACGAACTGCTCGCTCCACGACTGTCCGCGATCGCGCCCAATCACCCGGAACGCTCCCACATCGTCGTAGCCGAGATAGCGCGCGTAGTAGTCGGGCTCGGTCAGATCGACGCGCGCGTCGGCGAGCACGTCACGAAACGCCTGATAGTGGAGCGGCTCGCTGTTCGCGAGCACGCCGTCGAAATCGAAAACAATCGCGCGGATGGGCAAGGTGGACGGTCTAGCTTTTCGCCTCTGATTTTTTCATGCGTTCTCCCGCGCGCACCGGTACCTTGAGGCGATTCTCGGCGGGTGGATAGGGGCATTCCCACGTCGGGTTGTAGTAGCAGTACGGAAAGTACGCGCGGTTGAAATCGATTTCGTAGATGCCGGTCGCGTTGCGATCGATGTCGAGGAAACGGCCGGCGGCGTAGGTCTCCGTGCCGCTCGTGAGATCGCTGAACGGGACGAACAGCCGATCGGCCGTGCGCGAAGCAGCGGGCACGAATGCGGTCAGCTTGAGCGGCTGACCCTTCAGCGTGAACTCGAGCGTGCCGATGCGCCGGAACTTGTCTGCACCGCCCGCGGACGTCGTCATCTCGAAAATCGTCGGGTCGTCGATCGGCTTCAACTCTGCCGGGACGTTGTAATCCGGCTCGATGGGGAAGTAGGCGAGCGGCAGGAGCTCCGCCTTGCGATTTGCCGGAACCGGCTCGTCGTCTTTCGTGAAGGCCGCGTCCTTGTTCGCGCGGTCCGCGGCAATCTTGGCGACGTAGTCCTTCGGCTCCTCGGGCGGCCGGTTCGAGCAGGCGAACGACAGCGCGATGGCCACGGACAACAACGCGACGATCCGGCGGTTACTCTGATCTCTAAGCAAGATGTTTTATCTCGATGCCTTCGTTCGGTATGGCCGCAGGCGCTCCCACTTTTTCCACTGGCGCTGGGGCCCTCCCCCAGCGCGTTTCTTACGCTGATACCTCACTCGGGCAGAAAGCCGATGCCTTCGTTCGGTATGGCCGCAGGCGCTCCCACTTTTTCCATTGGCGCTGGGGACCCACCCCCAGCGCGTTCTTACGCTGATACCTCACTCAGGCAGAAAGCCGCTGCCTTCGTTCGGTATGGCCGCAGGCGCTCCCACTTTTTCCGCTGGCGCTGGGGCCCCACCCCCAGCGCGTTCTTACGCTGATACCTCACTCAGGCAAAAAGCCGGTGCCTTCGTTCGGCATGGCCGCGGGCGCCCCCACCTGACCTATCCGTCCCACCTGACCCATCCGTCCCAGCCGACCTATCCGTCTCACCCGACCTATCCGCCGTCTCCTCATGCTACCGGATACGCGCCGCGCTTGACCGTCTCGTCCGCCAGCCGGCGACGGATGGCGGCAGTGTTGACAGGCGTGGCTTTGATGAGGCGCCGCAGGGCCGCCAGCATCGTCCGCAGCGTGTCGCCTTCGACGGTGGCGGCGAGCGCCTGGCGCGCGGACGCGTCGACTCTGAGAGCGGCGTCGCTGACGAACGCCTGCGCAGCGTCCACGTGCAGCTGCGCCCTGGCGTCGCCGCGGCGGCTTGCCGCCTGCGCCCGCAGGACCGCGCTTTCCGCCGCGAACACGTCGATGAGGATGTCGGCCGCGTGCATCAGCACTTCCTGTTCGTCGGTGAGCTTCTGGCCGAACGTCTGCATCGCGACGCCGAGCACGAGCAGCGCGACTTTCTTGAACGCCTCGACGCTCCGCTGCTCCTCGCCGAGCACGCCGTCTCCGCTCGACGGGATGGATGGCGGTCCGAGCAGTTCTTCCTGCAGCGCCTTGGCGGCTGGAATGAGCGGCAGGTCGCCTTTCAGCGCGCGCCGGACGAGCATGCCTGGAATCAGCAGCCGGTTGATTTCGTTCGTGCCTTCGAAGATGCGGTTGACGCGCGCGTCGCGAAAGTGGCGCTCGGCCGGGTAGTCCTTGACGAAGCCATTGCCGCCGTGAATCTGGATGTTCTCGTCGAGCACGTAGTTCAGCGCTTCGCTGCCGAACACCTTCGCGATGGACGCCTCGACCGCATACTCCTCGAACGCGCTCAACGACGCCTGCGACTTGCTGTCGTTTGAACCGGCAATCCGTTCGTCGACCATGCCTGCGGTCCGATACAGCAGGCTTTCGACCGCGTACGTCTTCACGACCATTTCGCCCAGCTTGTGCTTGATCGCACCGAAGTTCGCGATCGGCGTGTTGAACTGGCGCCGCGTCGCGGCATATTTCGCCGCTTCGGCGATGGCGCCCTGCGCGCCCCCTTCGCACATCGCGCCGAGCTTGAAACGCGCGAAGTTGAGCACGTTGAACGCGACCTTGTGGCCCTTCCCCACGTCGCCGAGGACGTTTTCCCCAGGCACCTTGACGTCCTGGAAAATCAACGCCGTCGTGGACGAGCCGTGGAGGCCCATCTTGTGTTCTTCCTTGCCGCTCTTCACGCCAAATCCGCGCTCGACGAGGAACGCGGTGAACGCCTCGCCGTCAACCTTGGCGAAGACGACGAAGAGATCGGCGAATCCGCCGTTGGTAATCCACATCTTCTCGCCGTTCAGCACGTAGCTGCCGTCCGGCTGCTTTGTCGCTTTCGTGCGAGCGCCGAGCGCATCGGATCCCGAGCCGGTTTCGCTCAGGCCGTACGCGCCGATCAGCTCGCCGCTCAGAAGCTTCGGCAGGTACTTCTGTTTCTGCGCATCGGTGCCGAAGAGCATCAGCGGGACGATCGTGAGGTTCGCCTGCGCGCCGAACGTCGCGCCAAACGATGCGGACCGCGCGAGCTTCTCGCTGACGACAAGCGACGTGACCTTGTCGAGATCGAGGCCGCCGTAGGCTTCGGGGACGTCCACGCCGAGCAGGCCGAGGCCCGCGCCGCGCCGCACCAGCGTCCGCGCGAGGTCCCAGTCCTTCTGCTCGAGGCGATCCAGGACTGGCAGGACCTCGTTGTCGACGAACTCCTGCGCGGTCCGACCGATCAATCGGTGCTCGTCGGTGAGCCGCTCGGGAGTGAAGACGCTGCCCGCGTCAGTGGGCTGCAGCAGCCATTCGCCGCCGCGAAGAGTCGGTGTGGACGTTGCAGTCGACATCATGGCCTCCAGAATCGGCAATCCTCAATCCTTGGTCCGCAATCCGCAATCCTCATTCCGCAATACGCTCGAAGATCCCCGCGGCGCCCATCCCGCCGCCGACGCACATTCTTTACTGGCGCTGGGGCCCACCCCAGCGCGTCCTGACGCTGATGCCTCGCTCAGGCAGAAAGCCTTCGCCTTCGCTCGGCATGGCCGCAGGCGCGTGACATCCTTTCAACGTCACGATGTGCGCCGCCGGCTACATGCGCTCGAATATTCCTGCCGCGCCCATCCCGCCGCCGACGCACATCGTGACTAAGCCGTAGCGCGCCTTCCGTCTTTTCATCTCGTACAGGATGGTCGTCGTCAACTTGGCGCCGGTGCAGCCGAGCGGGTGTCCCAAAGCAATCGCGCCGCCGTTGACGTTCAGCTTCTCCGGATCCATGGGAAGCGCTTTCAGGACCGCAAGCACCTGCGCAGCGAACGCCTCGTTCAGCTCGATGAGATCGATCTGGTCGAGCGTCAGGCCCGCAAGCTTCAGCGCTTTCTGAATCGCCGGCACGGGTCCGATGCCGAAGCGCTCGGGCTCGACGCCGGCTGTGGCAAACGTGACGAAGCGGCCGAGCGGCGTCAATCCTCGATCGCGCGCCGCTGCAGCCGACATGACAACGACCGCGGCCGCGCCGTCGCTGGTCTGCGACGAGTTGCCGGCAGTGACGGAGCCTTTCGCGTGAAACGCCGGGCGAAGCTTCGCGAGCACCTCGGCGGACGTATCCTTGCGCGGACCCTCGTCCACAGCGAACGTCACGCGTCGAACGACCGGCGCATGCGTCTTCGTCGAGCCCGCCGCAATGGCGGCGACCTTGTCCGATTCGACGACGGACGCGGTCACGGGGACGATCTCCTCCGCAAACCGACCGCTCTCGATCGCCGCGAGCGCGCGCTGATGGCTGCGCAGCGCGAACGCGTCCTGCGCTTCGCGGGAGATGCCGGATTCGCGCGCGTGATTCTCGGCGACGAGCCCGGTACTCAGGTAGACATCGGGATAGCTGTCCATCAGCGTCGGGTTCGGCGCGATGGTGTGGCCGCCCATCGGAATGAGGCTCATCGACTCGGTGCCGCCCGCGACGATCGTCGAAGCGAAGCCGCACATGATCCGTTCCGCTGCGTACGCAATCGCCTGGAGTCCCGACGAGCAGAACCGGTTCACGGTGACCGCTGACGCCGACACCGGAACGCCGGCGCGCAGGCTCGCAATGCGTGCGACGTTCATGCCCTGTTCGGCTTCGGGCATCGCGCAGCCGAGGATGACGTCCTCGATGTCAGCTGGCGCGACGCCTGGCGCGCGCTTGATCGCTTCGGCGATCGCGACGGCGCCGAGCTCGTCGGGCCGTGTGCCGCGCAGCGTGCCGTTGGGCGCCTTGCCGACCGCCGTCCGCGCGGCCGCTACGATGACTGCTTCCTGCATTGCTAACCTTCCCAGTCCGCAAACAATTCTTCGATGGCCTCAGCGACGTCGCCGACCTTGCCGTCGAACAGATGATCCGCGGCGTCGATGACGACCAGTTCCTTTGGATCCGCTGCGCGCGCGTAAAACTCACGCATCGTCTTCAGCGGGCAGATCTCGTCGCGCTCCGCCTGGATGAAGAATTTCGGCTTCGTGCTGCGTGCGACCGGCTCGAAGTCGTAGCGGGAAATCGGCGGCACGATTCCGATGAGCGTGCTTACGCGCGGATCCTCGGCGCCGACGGTCATCCCGATCCATGCGCCGAACGACATGCCGCCCGCCCAGAGCTTCGCGTCGGGATACTCCTTGTTCATGTAGTCGAGTGCGGCCCGGAAGTCGTCCATCTCGCCGGGTCCCTTCGAAAATTCGCCCGCGCTCCGTCCGGCGCCGCGGAAATTGAATCGAAGCACCGCGCAGCCTACTCGGGTCAACGCCTTCGCGGCCTGATAGACCACCTTGGTGTTCATCGTGCCGCCCATTTCGGTCAGCGGGTGGCCGAGCACGACCGCGGCGCGCAGGCCCGCCGGGTGACCGCGGTTCAGCAGGCCGTCGGGTCCGACCGTGCCAGCGTGGGCCGGCAGATCGATGATCGCTTCCAGCAAACCGGCCGGACCGGCAATCTCGCGAGTTGGCATCAGGCCACCCGTCCCGAGGACGAAGCGCTCGCAGATCGAAGCGTCGCCTGTCCGTCGACAAAATTGCGAACGACCGTCGCAAACGTATGCGCCTGGGTGACGGTCCCGAGGTGGCCGGAGTGTTGAAGCACGATCCGCGAGGCGCCAGGAATGAGCTCTGCGTACCGTGAAGACCCGTCCACGGCGACGACGTGGTCGAGCGCTGCTTCGCCCGTCACGACGAGCGTCGGGGCTGTGATGCGTGCACAGTCAGCTGCTTGATCGTACGTCGCGATCTGCCGCGCACGCGCCGCCATCCTCGTCAGTGACACCGGCGCCGATGCGAGCGTGCGAAAAAGCTGTCGCCTGAACAACAGACGCTCGCGCCGCGCGGGCAACGCCGCGAGCAGTTCACGCCGAGCACGCAGCGGAACTTCCATCAGGAACAAAGGTCCAAAGATTCGTGGCCAGCTCGCGTACACATCGTGCCGGGGCCGCAAGTGCCAGCCGGGTCCTGGCGTCGATGCCAACACGAGCGCGGCTGTGCGTTCCGGGTTGCGTGCCGCAAAACGCAGCGCGATGAGGCCGCCGAACGACACACCGCAGATGATGGCGCGATCGACGCCCGCTCGTTCCATCACCGCGCCTAATTGATCCGCGTAGCTGTCGAAGCCGCGAGCGGCGTCGTACGGAAACTCCGCTGACGGTTCGTCCCCGAGCGAAAACGTGATGACGCGGAACGCTTCTGAAAGCGCATCGACCGTCGCCTTCGCGTACTCCCATCGGCCCTGAAGCCCGGGGATGAGGACGAGAGGCGTGCCACGGCCGCGTTCGATGAACTGCACGTTCAGTTCCGCAGCGGCTTGCCGGTTTTGAGCGTGTGCTGGATGCGCTCCAGCGTTTTCCGCTCGCCGCATAGTTTGAGGAACGCCTCGCATTCGAGATCCAGAAGGTATTGCTCGTTCACCGTGGTCTGATTCGGAAGCGGGCCTCCGGCCAGCACGTTCGCGAGCGCGCGTCCGACGACGACGTCATGATCGCTGATACGGCCGGCGCGCCAGGCGAGATGGATGCCGAGCTTGATCGCCGCCAGGACACTATCGCCTCCGACGCGGATCGACGCGCGAGGGACCGGCTTCTGGTAATCGCGGGCGCGCTCGAGGGCCAGCGCCTTTGCGTCGGCGAGGAGCCGCTCACGATTCATCGTGACGGCGTCGCTGGCGTCGAGGTAGTCGAGCTCCATCGCGTGCGCTGCGCTCGTCGAGACCTTGGCGAAGCCGATGGTCTCGAACACTCGCTGGACGAACGGAAGCACGTCCGAGGATCCGGATGGGAGTCCGTCAACGGCGCGCGCGAGCATCTCTTTCGTTCCGCCGCCCGCGGGGATGAGACCGAGACCGGTCTCGACCAGACCGATGTAGCTTTCGGCCGCCGCCTGAACGCGGTCGCCGTGCAAGGCAATTTCGCAGCCGCCGCCGAGCGTCAAGCCAGCCGTGGCGACGATGACCGGAACGTCGCAATATCTCAGCGAGAGCACGACCTGCTGAAAGCGCCGGACCATCAGGTCGATCTCGTTCCAGTTGCCTTCCTGCGCTTCGAGCAGCAGAAGCATCGCGTTGGCGCCGGCGGAGAAGTTCAAAGCGTCGTTCCCGACGACGAGCGCGGAGAAATTCGCAGCCGCTTCCTTCACGCCGGCCTGGAGCATCTGGCCGGTGTCCTCGCCGATCGTGTTCATCTTCGAGTGGAACTCGACGACAAGCACGCCGTCGCCCACGTCCACGAGACTCGCGCCCGCGTTCTTCTTGACGACGCGCTGGCGATCTTTCGCGGATTTCAGAATCAGGAGATCGGACGCGGCAGGCGGCGCCGGGACGATTCCTTCGGGACTGACGGCGCCGTCACGAAACCGTCCGGTCGCAGGGACGAGCGCCGCCGCGTCACCCGGCATCAACTCGCGCGCGCCGATGGCGTCGATCGTCTCGAACGGTCCAAGCTCCCAGCCGAATCCCCACTTCATGACCCGGTCTACATCGTCTATCGAGTAGCCGATGTCCGGCGTGACTCGCGCGGTGTAGACGAGCGCGGGGCCGAGCGTTTCGCGGAGGAACTCGCCGACCTTGTCCTTGCCCGAGTAAAGAGCGCGGATTCGCGCCGCGGTCGGTTGGATCGAGCGTGCGGCCTCGAGCGCGGGCAGCTTTGGCGACTGCCGCGCGCGATAGGTGAGCGTGGACGGATCGAGCGTCAGGATGTCGGTCCCGGTTTCTGATTTGACCTTCTTGTAGAAGCCCTGGCCCGATTTATCGCCGAGCCAGCCCCGCTCGATCATCGCTTCGACGAATGGCGGCAGCGTCAATCCGAGATTCCGGGCGACGTGCGCGAAGATGTCGATGCCGGCGAGATCCATCGTGCGGAACGTCGCGCTCTTCGGACGGCCGATCGCGGGACCGGTGGTCGCGTCGACTTCTTCGATCGTGTAGCGTCCTGCTTCGACGGCCCGAAGGACGAGGGACACGCCGTACACCGCGAGGTGATTGCCGATGAAGTTCGGCTTGTCCTTCGCCGCGACCACACCTTTTCCGAGACGATGATCAGCGAACCACGAGACACGCGCTGTGACGTCGGGATCCGTTTCTTCGGTCGGGATGATTTCGAGCAGGTGGAGATAGCGCGGCGGATTGAAAAAGTGCGTGCCGAGCCAATGCCGGCGGAAATCGTCGCTGCGACCCGCGGCAATTTGCGCGAGCGGAATGCCCGACGTGTTCGACGAGACGATCGACTGCGGCCGGCGGACCTTGTCGATGCGCTCGGCGAGCGACTTCTTGACGTCGAGCTGTTCGACGACCGCTTCGATGATCCAGTCCGCGTCTGACAACCGCGCGAAGCCGGCATCAAATCCGTCCGTCGCGACGAGCCTTGACGCGTCAGCCGTGAAGAACGGGTCGGGCTTCATCGCGCGCGCACGCTTGAGCCCCTCGCGTGCGACGTCGGCCGTCAAGTCCAGAAGCAGTACCGGCACGCCAGCGTTGGCGAAATGCGCGGCGATCTGCGCGCCCATCACGCCCGCGCCGAGGACGACCGCCGAGCGGATGAGAGGCTCCGGCCGGTTCATCGGACCGCCGCTCCGTTCAGGAACATGTCGACCACGGCGTCGGCGCTCGCGCCGAGCGCATATCGACGACGACTGAGAATCCAGTTCGTCGCCATTTCGTCGAGCGCACCGAACAGCATCTTGGCGGCCATGGTTGGATTGACGTCGGATCGGAAGAGTCCTTGCCGCTGGCCATCTGCGACCGCATCGCGGATGAGGCCGAGGTAGTCGCGTAGCAGCGTTGCCGAGAAGCGCTCCATGAACTTCGTCGATTGCCGAAGCTCCACTTGAAAGACGATGGCGAGGCTGCGGTCGCGACCGAGTCGCTCGAGGTGCAGGCGCGCGAAGCGCTGGAGACGCTCGCGCGGATCCGGGTGCGCCGCGACGACCGTCCGGCCTTCAGTGAGCGCCTCGCGCATCCCGCGTTCGAAAATCGAGATGAGGAGGTCGTCCTTGCTGCGGAAATACAGGTAGACCGTTCCGGCGGCGACGCCCGCCACGCGAGCGACGTCGGCCACCTGCGCGTTGAAATAGCCGCGGTCCGCGAAAACGTCGATGGCGGCGCGCAGGATTGCGTCGCGCTTGGGACCGGGCGGCGAATCGGTCCGAGCTCGACGGACGGCGGAAGACGGCGGCACTGAATGAATGCTCATTCAGTTTCGGACGACTGTCAAGGAAGGAAATGCGCGTCAGATGCTGCGCAGGTGCACGGGTGCACCGTACACGGGTGCTCCTGTGCGTTCACGAGGTGCTCATGTATTCGAGTGCTGAGCACCACGTCCCGTGTACCCGAGCACCGGGTACCCAAGTACCTCGTGAATGCACGAGTGCACCTGTGTACCCGTGCACTTGTGGACCTTGTTCTATCTCCATCTCGTAAGTATTGATTCGCGATCGAAGAGCGCGGCCGAAACGACCGTGAGCACGATCCACAAGCCGAACAGGCCGAGGCCGATGAGGCCGAGCATCGATGATGACAGCCAGAATGCGCCGGTGAACTGCGCAACGAGCAGCGCTGTGAGCGGGATGATGATCAGCACGCTGAACTGCTGCGCTGTCCGCGCGTCGTTCACGCGCGACGAGATGACGATAGCGGACTGCAGCGAGACGAGCGCGGCCGCCGGCCCGACCACCAGGATGAGCAGAACCGTTCGAGTCGTCGCCATCGCCGCCGCCACGCCTGGCGCGCTGAAGGCGAGAATTCCTGCGAAATACAAGACCAGGCCAGCGAGCGAAATGGCGAGCGTCGGAATGAGCGATCCCATCACCTTCGCGACGAGCAGCTCCACCGTCGTCATCGGCGTCGCCAGAAGCGGCTCGAGCGTGCGCGCCTGCTTCTCGCCAACGACCGAGTGCGCCGCCAGCGCCATCGCGCCGGTGATCGGCGTCAGCAGGAACAGCGTCAGGAACTGCTGGAAGAGAAAGTACTGAATCTGCGCATCGGCGGAGAGCGATTCGCCCGCGCCGGCGCCGACGCTGATCCGCGCAAGGTCGGCGTCGGATCCGAGCGGCTCGCCGGTCATTCTCGGGATGATGACGACGATCAGGAACGGAAGCGCCAGCGAGATGATGGTGACGAGCAGCACCGGCACGAGCGCAGCGCGGTTGCGGCCGAGATCGAGGAACTCCTTGCCGACGAGTGCACGCACGCGTCTCATGACCGCTCGCTCATCAAGTGAAGGTAGACGTCCTCGAGCGCCGGCATCTCCGGCCTCACCTCGAGGATGCGCGCTCCTGCCGTCACAAGCGTCGAGACCAGTGCCGGCGAATCCTGGTCGATGTCAGAGACGCGGACGATGAGTGACCCGGCGTCGACGGTTGCCGACGGGTCGAACGATCGCGCGGGTGTCAGAAACGCCGCCGGGTCGCCCGCGACGCGCACGATCACGCGGCCGGTCATCAGCCGCTGCCGCAGCGCACGCGGTCGATCGAGCGCGAGCAGGCGCCGGTCCAGCACGGCGACGCGATCGGCCAGCCGTTCCGCTTCGTCCAGGTTGTGCGTCGACACGAGGATCGAGCAACCCGCATCGCGGCGCTCCTCGAGCAGCTTCCGGACGCTGCGTCGAATCTCGGGATCGAGGCCGGACATCGGTTCGTCGAGCAGCAGCGTCGGCGGATCGTGCAGCAGCGCGCGCACCAACGCCACCTTCTGCCGCATGCCCTTCGACAGCTCCGCGGCGCGCGTCGTCGCTCGATCTGCGAGCTCGAACTGATCGAGTGCGCGCTCGATGGCGCGATCCGGTGCGTCGAGCTCGTACAGCCTCGCGTAAACCTGCAGGTTCTCGCGGACGCTCAGGCGATCCCAGAGTCCAGGCGCCTCCGTGAGAAAACCGATGCGACGACGAATAGATGACGCCGTCGTTCGTGTGAGCGAGACGCCGCCGACGCTGACGGAGCCGGCCGACGGCGCGATCAGTCCCGCCAGCATCCTCATCGTCGTCGTCTTGCCGGCACCGTTCGGACCGAGCAGCGCGACGATTTCGTTCCGGCGCACGTCGAGCGACACGTCGTCCACCGCGACGCGCGGACCGAACCGGCGAGTCAGGTTTCTCGCGGCGATCATGGAGCGCGAAATTCTACAAGACCCGGCGTCGCGAGCAGACGTCCGTGCGGACCGAAGAACAGGCTGGCCGGCGCGATCACACCCGCGGCCTGAAGTTGCAGCGACCGTATCTTGTCGCCATCGGGATCGTAGACATACACGTATGGCCGGACGAACGCAATCCACAGATTGCCCGAGCGATCGACAGCCGCGGCGCGGACGGTCGGCGTGACGACCGGCAGCTCGCCCTCGGCAGTTCGCCGGCGCGGCCAGACAGTCGGGAGCTCCGCGATGAGCGGATCGATTTCGCGGCCCTGCACGTGGCGTTCGAACAGCAGGTGCCCCTCCGAGTCGTAGCGCTGGATGATCGGCTCGCCCGACTGAAAGACGAAGAAGAAGCCGCCCGCATTGTCCGGGAGCGCGAATCCGCTGTTCAGCGCGACATGCAGGTCCGGTTCGCTCTCGTGGCCTGTCGGTCGAAGCGTTCCGATCGACCGCTTGATGCCGCCCTGCAGCGTGTACTCGGCGATCAACGCACCGGTTTCCGGAAGCGACATGACGATTGACGTCCCGGTGTAGCGCAGCGTGCCGATGCCGTTCAGCACGACGTTGCCGAGCGTGATGCGCGGAGCTCCGCGTCCGGGCATCATGAAGCCGCCCGACCTGAAGCCGACGCGCGAGAAGATCTGGATGCGTTCGCGTCCGTTCGGCGCGTCGGCGACGACGAACGTACCGTCCGGTGCGACGTCGAACGCTGTTGGATCGAGGATGCGTCCAGGCTCGGCCCCAATCTGGACGATTTCCCAGACGCTCGTCTGCTGTTCGTCGATGCCGTACACCGTGTGCGCGCGTCGGTCGAACACGAAGTACTGGCCGTCCTCCGATTGTTCGAAGCCGATAGCCTCACGGAACCGTCCGGCCAGGTGTGCGGGGATTGCCGAAACCGCCTGTAGCGTTTCGGGCTTGATGGCGAATAGTGGCTCGCCGAGAAGGACGGCTGCGGCCGCCAGGGTCAGTCCCAGGTGGCGGATCACAGCCAGATCAGTATTTTGCCGTTTCGCGAATGGCCTTCAGGATGTCCGCCGCCTGCGGAAGGATCGCTTCTTCGAGCTCGGGACAGTACGCAACAGGCGCATCGAGCGCACCGACGCGACGGACGGGCGCATCGAGGTAATCGAACAGCTCGCCCGCGATTCGCGCGCTGATCTCGGCGCCGAAGCCGCACGTCAGCTGATCTTCGTGCGCGACGACGACGCGGCTCGTGCGCTGCACGTGCTCGGCGATCGTGTTCCAGTCGAGCGGCGCGATCGTTCGCAAATCGAGCACCGCGGTGCTGATGCCGTCGCGCTCGGCTTGCTGCGCCGCGAGCAGCGTCCGCTGCACGAGCGCGCCCCACGTCACCACGACGACATCGTCGCCCTCGCGGCGGAGGCTCGCTTTGCCGAAGGGAATCATGAAATCTTTGCCGGGGTATTCAGCCTTGTTGTACGTCTGGCGATAGAGGTGCTTGTGTTCGAGGAACAGCACCGGATCGTCGCAGCGGATCGACGTCCGCAGCAGTCCCGCCGCATCGAGCGCGTTCGACGGGTAGGCGATGCGGATGCCGGGGCAGTGCGCGAAGATGCTCTCGCCGGACTGACTGTGGTACGGGCCGCCGCGAATGTACCCGCCGATCGGCACGCGGACGACCATCGGGCACGACCACGTGTTGCCCGACCGATACCGCATCATCGACATCTCGTCGCGCAGCTGCATCATCGCCGGCCAGATATAGTCGAAGAACTGGATTTCGACGACCGGCTTGAGCTTGCGCGCGGCCATGCCGACGGCGCGTCCGATGATGTTGGCTTCGGCGAGCGGCGAGTTGAACACGCGATCGTCGCCGTACAGTCGCTGGAGTCCGTGTGTGAGCTTGAAGACACCGCCCTTGCCTGACACCACCGCGAGTGCGTCACGCTTGCTCGCGTCGGCCACATCCTCGCCAAAGACGACGATGCGAGGGTTGCGCGCCATTTCGTCCTTGAGGGTGCGGTTGATCGCCGCGACCATCGTGTCGGGCTTGCCGTCGGGCTGAGGTGCCGACTCGAAATCCGATGACGTGGGATCGACGTCGGGCGAGTACACCCACAGCGCCGCGGTGGACTTGTCAGGTTTCGGTGCTTCGAGCGCCTGCTGCGCGGCTTCGTTCACTTCGCGGAGGACGTCCGCGGCCATCGCTTCGAGATCCGCCGCTGCTGCGAGGCCTTCCTTCTGCAGGAAGTCGGCGAAGCGCGCGATCGGATCGCGGCGAGCTTCGGCCTCGCGCTCCGCGGGCGGCTTGTACAGTTTCTCGTCGTCCGAGAGCGAATGCGAATACGGACGAATCACCTTCGCGTGTACGAGCGCGGGCCCCTTGCGTGCGCGCACGTACGCCGTTGCCTCGCGCAGCGAGCGAAGGCTTGCAAAGAAGTCCGTTCCATCGATCGAATCGACGTGCAGCCCCGGATAGCCGCGGACGATGCGCGAGATGTCGCCGCCAGGAGTCTGGACTTCGACCGGCACCGAAATCGCGTAGCCGTTGTCCTCGACCATGAACAGGATCGGCAGGTTCTTGGTGCACGCCGTGTTCAGCGATTCCCAGAATTCGCCTTCGCTCGTCGCGCCTTCGCCGAGCGACACGTACGTGAGTTCGTCAGCGTGAAACTGCGCGTCGCGATCCGGAATCTGCGGAACGCGGCTGTAGATGACGCCTGCTTCGGCCGCGCCGACGGCGTGGAGAACCTGCGTGCCGGTCGGACTGGATGCTGACACGATGTTCAAGCGCACGCTGCCCCAGTGCGAGGGCATTTGCCGGCCGCCGGAATTCGGATCGTCCTTCGCGCCGACGCCGGCGAGCAGCATCTCGAGCGGCGTCATCCCTATCTGCAGGCACAAGGCGCGGTCGCGGTAGTACGGGAAAAACCAATCGGAGCCGCCGCGCAGGCAAAGTCCCGCCGCGACGAGGACCGCTTCGTGACCAGCGCCGCTGATCTGAAAAAAGATCTTGCTCTGGCCCTTCAGCTGAATTTCTTTGTCGTCCAGCTTTCGCGACAGGAGCATGCATCGATGGACCGCGAGCAGATCGTCTCTGGTGAGGCCCTCGAAATCGGCGCGCTCGACACGTGCGGCGGCGTCGGACGACGCGCGCGTGTCGCGGACTGCGGCTTCCTGTCCGTTCAGAACGGCCTTCATATGCCGAGCGAATTATATCATTCGACATGCTTGGTATATGCTCCCGATCCATGAGCAGCCAAGCCGTTCGCCTGCATCGCTGGGACGAGATCGCGCACGAGAAAGTGACCGAAATGTTGTCGCGAAAAATCGTCACCGGCGAGCGCGAAATGATCGCGCAGATCTACTTGAAGCGCGGATGCGTCGTGCCGATGCACTCGCATGAAAGCGAACAGATGACCTACATCCTTCAAGGTGCGCTGCGTTTTCAGATTGGCGGCGAAGAGATCACCGTGCGCGAAGGCGAGGTGCTGCACATCCCGTCATGGGTCGAGCATCAGGCCGAAGCGCTCGAAGACACGTTTGAACTCGACGTCTTCAGTCCGATCCGGCAGGACTGGCTGGATCACACCGACGACTACTTCCATCGCTGATCACGCCGCGCCGACAACCATATGGCCATAGATCGTCAGGGCACGGGCCTCGCCGTGCTGCGCATCGCTCTCGGGATTTTCTTCGTGTTCGAAGCGATGGGGAAGCTGCGCTGGTTCCTCAACTCGTCGCTCCTGGCGAGTCAGTTCGCGGCGTGGAGCAGCAGCGCCGCGCCAGGATCCATCAGCGCGTGGTACCTGCAGCGGATTGCCGAACCAGGTGTCGCGATTTTCGCGCGGCTGGTCCCGCTCGGAGAATTCGTCTCGGGCGTGGCGCTGATTCTCGGTATCTGGACGCCCGTCTTCGCCTTCATCGCGTTCTTCATGGCGCTGAACTTTCAGCTCGCGAGCGGCGCGCTCTTCAAGTACAGCTTTCTCTCGAGCGGCTACGGTCTGCCTGTCCTTGGCGGGACGCTCGCGCTGACGCTCGGAGGCGTACGGCTTCCCTGGAGCCTTCGCTAACGGGCATCAGCGAGAAGTGTGTGTGTGTCTTGACCGCGGGATCAGTGAACGTGGCGGTCCCAGTCGTCCGCACGGCCGCCCGAGTACACGTCGAACTTCTTCCGGACTCTGTTGATCTTCCACTTCAGATAGCGGTACTTCAACTCTGCGATCGGATGGATGCGTCCGTTCTTGAGATACACGTAGGCGACGGCGAGACCGGAGAGGTGCGTCGCATTCGCAATGCCGCCGCCGCTGTCGGACAACGACGAGTAAAACGCGATCGCGCCCATGATCAGGACGAAGATCTTCGCGGGAATCGGAAACACGAAATAGAGATAGATCGGTCGATCGGGGAAGTACAGACCGTACGCGAGGAGCACGCCGTAGATGGCGCCTGACGCGCCGATTACGATCGCGCTGTACAACGGCTGCGCGAACGCAAACGGCAGCAGCGAGAACAGCACCGTGAGCACGCCCGCGCCGACGCCGCAGACGAAATAGAACTTCAGGAAGTTGCGCGTGCCCCACATGCGTTCGAGCTCGGTGCCGAACATCCAGAGCGCCAGCATGTTGAAGAGGATGTGGAGCAGGCCACCGTGCAGGAACATGTAGGTGGCGACCTGCCAGATCCAGAATCGCTGCAGCACGAGCCGCGGGATCAAGCCCAGCAGCGCGACGAGCCGCGGCATCAGCGTCGTCGCGAAAAACGCCACGACGTTGGCCGCGATCAGTGCCTTGATTCCCGTGGGAACAGGTCCGGGACCGAACGCGAAAGAAGAGGTGTACGGCGACGAGCGGTAGCGCGGCATCGCGGAAAGCCAAATCGTAGCAAAAAAAAGGCCCGTCGCGGTTCGCGCGAAAGGCCTAAAGGAGGATGGATGAGAAGGCTGTTGTTGGCCGTCTCACAAGGTTAGACGGACCGGGATCCCAAAAAGTTTAAGCCGCGCTCAGCTTCTTCCGCACCAGGTCGCTGACGACCTTTCCATCCACCGTTTGATCGGCCAGTTTGACCATCACGGCCTTCATCACTTTTCCGATGTCTTTCGCGGATGAGGCGCCCGTCTCGGCGATAGCGTCCGAAATCGCACGATCGATGACGGAGGCATCGGCGGCCGGCGGCAGATAGGCTTCGAGCACGGCAAGATCAGCGGATTCCTTTTTGACGAGATCTTCACGGCCTGCTTTACCGAACTGATCGATGGAGTCTTTACGCTGCTTGACCAGCGCCGCAACGACTTGACGCGCTTCGCCATCATCGAGCGCGTGACCGCGTTCGACCTCGCGATTCATGAACGCGGCTTTCAGCATCCGCAAGGCGCTCAGACGCGCAGCATCCTGCTTGCGCATCGCGTCCGCGATCGCGGCGCTCACATCAGTTACGAGTGACATGCGAGAGGTGTCGGATTCCTACTGTCCGCCCGGACGACGAGGCTGACCAGGTTGCGGCGGCGCGATCTGGCCGGGCAAGAGCGGCTGCTGCACCGGCGCGATCTGTCCAGGCATCAACGGCTGCTGCGCTGGCGCGACCTGGCCCGGAATGACCGGTTGCTGCTGCGGCGGCGGTGCGACCATGCCGGGGACGGCGACGCCGCCGTACGGCGCAGTCGGCGTGGCTGGATAGTTGGGCGGCGTCTGCTGTTCGCTTGGGACGCCCTGCGGCCCGTTTGGTCCGTTCACCGGCTGGCCGGTCTGCGGATTGATCACCTGTGGCTGCGGGAACGTATTGAACATCGGTCCGCGCGGATTCGGCATCTGCACGTTCGGATTGGGACGCTCTTCCTCGTTTTCATCGTCGGACGGCGGCTGCGGGAATTGCGGCTGATGGAACACCGGCTGCTGCTGCGCGACGGTCGCTGTTCGCGGCGCGCTGCTCGTCGGCATCACGATGATGCGATCGAAATGCGAGAGATTCGACGCAAACACGGCGCGCGGCGCGGCGACGTAGCCCGCTGCCGTTCGCAGCAGCGTGTCGAGCGCCTGCGTTTCCGGAACGTTGACGAGCTCGAGTGTGACAGGCCCGCCCGGAATGCGTTCGACGTTCACGACCTTGGCCTGGCCGACCCGCGCCCACTCCGCCACGATCTGTCGAATCGTCGCGTCCTTCGCGACAATCGTGACGAGACCATCGTGAATGGATACCTGCACATCCGCGTATGCCGGCGCGGCGGCGAATACGAGAAGCGACGCCGCAAAGGTCAACCATTTCATATTGTTACCCTGTCCCGCCAGTATACGCGCGGCCTACTTCTTACGGAAGTAGTCGATCACCTGTACAAGGATATCGTCCAGCACATGCACCGGTTTATAGCCGACCAGTGCCTCGATTCGCGACAGATCCGGAACGCGGCGCGGCATGTCCTCGAAGCCTGATTCGTACGCCTCGTCGTATGGGATGTACTTGATGACGGATTTTGATTCACAAAGCGTCCGGATCCGTTCAGCGAGCCGCTCGATCGAGATCTCTTCGGTGTTGCCGATGTTCACGACCTGACCGATGGCCTTCGGCTCGTTCACCAGCTTGACGAGCGCGCCGACGACGTCGGTCACGTGCGTAAATGCACGCGACTGCTTGCCGTCGCCGAAAACCGTGATCGGCTCGCCCGACAGCGCCTGCCTGACGAAGTTCGGAATTACCATCCCGTACTGTCCGGTCTGGCGCGGCCCGACGGTGTTGAAGAACCGCACGATGATGACCGGCAGCTTGCGCTCCTTCCAGTACGCGAGCGCGAGGAATTCGTCGATGGCTTTGCTACACGCGTACGCCCATCGATGCTTGGGCGTCGGTCCCATGACGAGGTCGGAATCCTCCCGAAACGGCACGTCGT
This sequence comes from Vicinamibacterales bacterium, assembly GCA_036557365.1. Taxonomy (GTDB): domain Bacteria; phylum Acidobacteriota; class Vicinamibacteria; order Vicinamibacterales; family CAVVIG01; genus DATKHR01. The sequence goes on along the minus strand of DATBHR010000083.1, from coordinate 79,807 downwards.
CGCTCTTCCCGTACACCTCGGAGGTCGACGCGATGACGACGAGCTTCTTCTTCTTGTTCGCGTGCTTCAGTACGACCTCCGTGCCGTGCACATTCGTTTCGATGGTGTAGACGGGCTGCTCGACGATCAGCTTGACGCCGACGGCTGCGGCGAGATGAAAGACGACGTCGCTTCGATCGATCAGCTCTGCGAGCAGCGGCTCGTTGTCGACCGAGTCGATGAAGTACTCGAAGCCGCGGCGTCCCTTGAGATGCGCGATGTTCTCGATCGACCCGGTAGAAAGGTTGTCGAGAACGAGCACCTCGTCGCCGCGTTCCAGAAGTTTTTCAGAGAGGTGAGAGCCGATGAAGCCGGCCCCGCCCGTAATCAGTGCACGCACGCGTCATGTCCTTTCAAAGTCGCTGCGACGTAGTCCACATCGTCGTCGCTCAGTCCGGGATGGAGCGGCAGCGACAGGACCTCGCGGCACGCCTGTTCGGCGACTGGCAGGCTGCCGCATCGAAGGTTGGCGAACGCCGGCTGTTGGTGAATCGGCACCGGATAGTGAATCAGCGTTTCGACGCCGCGGCTGGCTAGATGCGCCTGGAGGTGTTCGCGTGCGCTGCTGCGCACGGCGAAGAGATGGTACACGTGACCGCTGTCGCATTCCGCGGGCACATGGACGCTGCTGTCCGTCAACGCGCGCCGATAGCGCGCAGCCAGCCGGCGTCGCTCCGCGGTCCATCGCGACATGCGCGGCAAGCGTGCTCGGAGCACAGCGGCCTGCAAATCGTCGAGGCGCGAGTTCACGCCGAACTCCTGATGGTGATAGCGATCCGTCTGGCCGCCGTTGCGCAGGCGTTTGAGGCGTGCAGCAAAATCGCCGTCACTCGTGACGATTGCGCCGCCGTCGCCGAACGCGCCCAGGTTTTTCGTCGGATAGAAACTGAACGCGCCCGCGACACCGATCGTGCCGACCGGAACACCATCCGCCGTCGCGAAATGCGACTGACAGCAGTCCTCCACGATCGGAATGCGTCGGCGCGAAGCAATCGCCGCGAGTTCCTTCATCGCAGCGGCCTGTCCGTAAAGATGCACGGGCAGGATCGCGCGCGTGCGCGGCGTGATGGCCGATTCGACGAGCGCCGGGTCGAGCGTGAGCCTCTCGGACTCGACGTCGCAGAACACCGGCTGTGCGCCCGCCATCATGATTGCGAGGGCGGAGTATGCCGCCGATAGAGGCGTCGTGATGACTTCATCGCCGGGTCCGACTCCGAGCGCACGCAACGCGAGGGCGATGGCGTCCGTGCCGTTGCCGACGCCGACCGCGAACCGCGCGCCGGAAGCGTCAGCGAACTCGCGCTCGAACGCCTCGACCTCCGGACCGAGCACGAACCAGCCGCGTTCGACGACGCGATCGATCGCGGCGCGGACGTCGGCCATGTCCTCACGCGGAACCAGAGACATGAACGGGATCCGGCGCGCCGCTGTCATAGCTGCACTGCCGGGTCGATGCTCGCCGGCTGGGTGACATAGCGATCGTAGTGAGCGCGATAGAACTCGACAGTGCGCCGAAGACCTTCCTCGAGGGGCACAGTCGTCGTCCAACCGGTCACGCCGCGGAACTTCGACGAGTCCGCGTAGAAACTCCCGATGTCGATCGCGCGCTTGTCGGCGGGCCACTCGACGTACTTCACGGAACCCAAACCGGCCACGGCCACCAGCATCGAAGAAAGATCGCGATGGCTGATTGGACGATCGCCGCCGACGTTGAAGACCTCTCCGTTGCAGGCGTCGGAGGCGCCGGCGCGCAGAAACGCGTCGGCCGCGTCGTCCACGTACACGAAGTCGCGAAGCTGCGATCCGTCGCCGAAAATCTGGATGGTTTGCCCTTCGATCGCAAGCCGGATGAACCAGCCGATGAAGCCCTGGCGATTGTGGCTGATCAACTGTCGCGGCCCATAAACGTTCGTCAGACGAAGCGAACACGCGCGAACGCCGAAGACGTTGTTGTAGACGAGATGGTAGTACTCGCCCGCGGCCTTGTTGATCCCGTTGACGTCCGTCGGGCGGACCAGATGTGTTTCGTCGACCGGCAGCGACTGCGGACGCCCGTACACCTGTCGTGTACCGGCGAAAACGACTTTCGCGCGCGGGTTGTGATGACGGCAGGCCTCGAGCAGCGTCAGCTGGCTGCGGCAGTTGATCTCGAGATCCGTGTACGGCTCCCGCATGCTGTCGATGTGGCTGACCTGACCCGCGAGGTTGAAGATTACTTCCCGATCGCGCACCAGGTAGTTCATCGTCGTCTGCTGACGAATGTCGGCGATGTTGACGCGCATCCGATCGGCGATCCCGTCGATGTTGAAGAGATTCCCGCCGTAGTCGGGAATCAGGGAATCGACGAGCAGGATATCGGCCCCGAGATCAGCGAGACGGCGGGCGAGATTGCTGCCGATGAAGCCAAGGCCGCCCGTGATCATCACCGGCCGGCCGCGGTAGAAATCGGAATACGTCGCGATCATTCAGGATGGGCAACCAGCGGGGTGACGCCCGGACGCAAGTGCCTCCGCAGGACGACGAGCGCAAGCCAGAGACGCATCACGTCGACGCCGGTCTTGAAGATGCGCGGAAAGTTGAAGAACTGCGACTTGCCGAATGCACGGTGGTAGTGGTGCACCGGCACCTCGACGATCCGGAACCGGCCGTCGGTGATCTTCTTCATCATCTCGAGGCAGATGACGCCGCTCGTTTTCTCGAGATTGATGCGCTCGAATATCGTGCGCCGCATGAGCCGGAAGTCGCAGTCGACGTCGCGCACGGTCAGGCCGAAGAGCGTCTTCACGATGTGGTGATAGACGCGGCCGATGATGATGCGGTGCAATGGATCGGAGCGGGAAATCTTGTACCCGTTCACCAGATCGGCGTCGCCAATCTGCTCCCACAGCGTCTTCAGTTCGGCGGGATCGTATTGCGCGTCGCCGTCCGTGTAGAAGATGAGATCCTTCGTGGCGCTTCGGAAGCCGGTCTGGAGTGCGCCGCCATAGCCGCGGTTCTTCGGATGATGAACCGCGCGCACCTGCACGTACGTCCGCGCCAGTTCGTCGATGATGGCGGGCGTCGCATCTGCGCTTCCGTCGTTCACGACGATGACTTCGAAATCTGGCGTCAGCTCCGAGGCGGTCTGCACGGCGCGGATAACCATGCTCGCAATGGTCCCGCTGTCGTTGTACGCCGGAAAGAAAACGCTCAGACCCGCGGGCTTGGAAACCGGGGCTCCTGACATGGTGAAAAGAGTCACTCAACCATAGCACGAGGAGCGGGCGTCAGGACCGCTGCGGCCGCCGCTCGACATCCTTCGTTGCGACGAGCCGCCACGGCGTAATCGCCGACTCCATCAGCACCGCCGACGACAGCTTCGACTCACCGAGCCGGCGTTCGACGAACGTGATCGGGACCTCCGCGATGCGACGCCCGGCACGCGACGCGGCGAAGAGCATCTCCACGAGGAAGGAGTAGCCGTCGGAGGTAAAACGATCGAGGTCGAGTCCCGCCAGCGCCTCGCGGCGCCAGCAACGATAGCCGCTCGTGCAGTCGCGCGGCTGGAGTCGCGTGACGGCCCTGATGTAAATGTTCGCGAAGCGGCTCAGGAGCCGCCGACGCTTCGGCCAGTTCACGATCGCGCCGCCGGGTACATATCGGGATCCGATGACGACATCCGCGCGGCTGGCTGCGGAGATCAGATCCGGCAGATGCGCGGGATCGTGCGACAGGTCGGCGTCCATCTGGCAGATGACGTCGCAGGGCAGATTCAGCGCCCGCTTGATGCCGTCGATGTACGAGCGGCCCAGGCCGCGTTTTTCGGTGCGGTGCATCACGCTGATGCGTCCCGGATGTTCTTTCGCGAGGCGCTCGGCGATGTCTCCGGTGCCGTCCGGGGAGTTGTCGTCAACGACCAACACGTCGACGTTCGCGTGGAGGAGAAGTCCGGACAGGAGCAGCGGCAGGTTGTCGCGCTCGTTGAATGTCGGAACGATGACGAGCGCCGATACGGTCATGACCGGCGGCCTTCGACCCGCAGCGATGCGATCTGCTCGGAAATGAGCCCGACGAGCAGGATGATCACGCCGAGGACAATCAGGAGCACCGACGAGTTCGTCACGTGCGATTGCGTGATGATCGTCCAGACCGCATAGGCCGCGCCTACCAGAAACGACACGGCGCTGACCGGCACGAAGATGCGCAACGGGCTGAAGATTGTGATCATCTTCAGCAGGATCAGCAGAAATCTGACGCCGTCCGAGCCGAGCTTGATCTTCGACGTTCCCACCCGCGCATCGGCTTCGACCGGTTCGAAGCGGACGCTGTAGCCAGCCTTGATGAACGCCAGCGTGGTCGTCGTCGGCGTTGAAAAGCCGTTCGGCAGAAGGTGCACGAACTCGAGCAGGCATTCGCGGCGCGCGGCGCGAAACCCCGACGTGAGATCCGGGATCGGATGCTGCGCGAGATAGCTGGCCGTCGCGTTCAGCGCGGCGTTTCCGAGTCGTCTTTTGACGCCGGCTTGCGACTGCGCCGAGCGCGCCCCGACGACGAGATCGTAATCGTCGAGATGTGACACGAGTCGCACAGCATCGGAAGGCCGATGCTGACCGTCGCCGTCGAGAATCAGCACGAAGCGTCCCCGCGTCGCGCGAATGCCGCTCTTGACCGCCGCGCCATTGCCCTTGTTGTACGGATGTCGAACGACCTGAGCGCCTGCCGCCGCCGCTCGCTGCGCGGTATCGTCCCCCGACGCATCGTCGACGACGACGATCTCGAGCCAGTCAGCGGTCGAGCGCAAGCCGGTCACGACCGAGGCGATGGATGCCGATTCCTCGAAGGCCGGAATGATGACCGACGTCTCGCGGCTGTTGGCTGCGTTCATGGGCGCTTGCGAACGGTCACGCGTCGGCCATCAGGCGCGCGACCACGCCGTCCCACGTGATCTGCCGTACCCGATCGAAGCCGGCGTCGCCAAGGCTGCGAGCGAGGTCGGGTTGTGATGCAAGCCGCGACATCGCCACCGCGAGTGCATCGGGTTCCGGCTCGGTGACGAGACCGGTCACGCCGTCCTCCACGAACTCGAGCGGTCCTCCGGAATCGAGCGTCGTGACGACGGCCTTCCGCGAGAGAAACGCTTCGAGCGTCACGTAGCCGTAGTCTTCGTCAAAAGGCGGAAATGCGACGCCGAGCGCACCCGAGTAGAGATCCACGAGCGCTTGACCATCAACGCGTCCGGCAAACGTCACGCGATCGGTCACACCTTCGTCAGAGGCCAGCGCTTCGAGCTGCGGCCGTAGCGGGCCGTCGCCTGCAACGATCAACTTGATCCTGCGATCCGATCGTGCGAGCGCCTTGATGATCAGGTCGACGCGCTTGGTCGCTTCGAGGCGTCCTACCGACAAGAAGTAGTCGCCCAGCGAGCCGCCGCGTAGAGCTCCGGCGAGCGGCGGTGGATGGTACAGCGGCTCCGCCCGCAGGCCGTTGAATTTCGCGAGGCGGGTGGCGGTGTTTTTCGCGTTGGTGAAGATGCGCGTCGACTCCGACAGGACCTTCCGGTCGAGCGACATCAGCCGATCGCGGAGCCGCACGTCCGCTTCGCTGTGGGTGAACTCGCTGAACGGCGTTCCACACAAGTCGTAGATTGCGCGGTATTGATGAAAGAGCCACGTCACCTTGTTCGGGTGGCGGACGAAGTACGTCGGGAACTTGGTGGCAACGACCGTGTGAATCGGTTCGCCGTTGGTTTCGCTCAGGTCGACGAGGCGCCACGCCGCCGCCTGCGCCAGCAGTTCTTCTTTCGGGTACCACTTGAACGGGACCGAGACCCGTTCGGCGCGATACCCATGACGCTGCAGTTCGGCGACGAGTCCGTCGATGTGGAGCTCCGCTCCCCCGCGTACGAACGGCACCTTCGCCTCGCACACGACGACGGTCTTCGTCATGTGGCAAATCGAAAGTTGATGATGTCGCCGTCCTGGACGACGTAATCCTTCCCCTCGAGACGGACCTCGCCGTGCTCGCGGCTCGTCGCCATCGATCCCCGGCTCGTCAGCGACTCGTAGCTGACGACTTCTGCGCGTATGAAACCACGGGCGATGTCGCTGTGAATCTCACCGGCCGCGGTCTGTGCCGGCGTCGCGCGCGGAATGGACCACGCACGGCACTCGTCCTCGCCGACCGTGAAGAACGAGATGTAGCCGAGGAGATCGTAACTGGCGCGGATTACGCGATCGAGACCCGATTCGGTCAGGCCGAGGTCCGCCAGAAACGCGGCGGCATCGGCCGTATCGAGCTGCGCGATCTCCAGCTCGATCTTTCCGCAGACCGCCACCGCAGCAGTCGAAGCATGCGAGAGAAACGCCGTGAGATGCGCGGATTCAGCGGCGCGCTCGATGCGCGTCGCTTCGTCGCCGTGGCCGCCTGCCAGTGTGGACTCATCGAGGTTGATCACGATCAGCAGCGGCTTGGCCGAGAGGAATTGGAAACCCCGCAGCCGTTTCAGGTCGTCACCGGTCAGCGAGAGCGATCTGAGAGGCTTTCCCTCCTCGAGTGCCGACTTGCAAAGGAGGATGACGTCGCGCTCGCGCTCGAGTTCGGCGGATTTCGATTTCTTCAGATCTTTTTCCAGCCGCTCGAGTCGCCGCTCGGCAACGCTCAAGTCCGCCAGGATCAGCTCGTCTTCCATCGCCTGCGCGTCGCGCGCCGGATCGACCGAGCCGGATGGATGCGGAACCGATGGATCGTCAAACGCACGGAGCACGTGAACGAGCGCATCGGCGTTCTTGTACGCCACGACGTCGACGAGCGCCTGCGCGCCGCCTGCCCCCCCGGTCGCAGCCAGATCGGTGAACTCGACGGTGGCCGGCACCCGTTTTCGCGGGTTGTACATCGTCGTCAACGCGTCGAGGCGCTTGTCCGGAACCCTTGAGATGCCGACTGAAGTCTCGCCCTTGCCATGCGCGCTCCTGGCAGTACCGTGCGCGCTCGTCATGAGCTGAAAGAGAGTGGTTTTTCCGCTGGATCCGAAGCCGATGAGGGCTGCCCTGAGCATGCGTTCGAAGCTGGCGATGGTAGCACGCGGTTTTCGGCGCCTCGTCAGGCACGCATGAGCTAGCGCTAATCAGGCCAACAAATTGTGGCCGACATCGCGGCGCCACCATTGGAGCTGGCTCAGGGGCGAGCAAAGGGCGAAAATACAGCGTAACTTACTGCGACAGAATATTTTGCGGTTGACTTCACCTGGACCCTCTCCTACCATCTTGTGGACTTTTGTGGAGCCAAATGGAGTAATGCGCCGTGTTTAGGGGCAACGCGCCCGCACGGATCGACGACAAGGGCCGACTGAAGGTGCCGAACGCCTTCCGTTCGATCCTCGAGTCGAAGTACGGCCGCGACCTTTTTCTTACGAGTCTCACCGGCGAGTACGTGCGCCTCTATCCGATGCCCGTCTGGCTCGATACCGAAGAGAAGCTCGGAAAAATGCCCGCATCGCATCCAGCGCGCCTTCGCTTCTTCGATCGCGTCAGCTACTACGGGCAGGCTGCCGAGCTCGACGCGCAGGGTCGCGTCATCATCCCTTTTCGACTCCGCGAGTCGGCCACGATGAGCGGCGACGTCGATGTCCTCGGCCTCTACAACGTCCTCGACGTCTGGAATCACGAGCGATTCCTGACCAAGCTTCAGCGCGATCCGTACACCGACGACGATGCCCGCGCGCTTTCGGAGTTTGGAATCTGATGACGCACGTGCCGGTCATGACGACCGAGGTCCTGCGCTATCTCCAGCCGGAGCGCGGCGGCATCTTCGTCGACTGTACCGTTGGTCTCGGAGGGCACGCGCGTGCGCTTCTCGAGGCCGGCGCGACGCGCCTCCTCGGTCTCGACCGCGACCAGCAGGCACTTGCGCAAGCGGCGGCGACGCTCGCCGCCTGGTCGTCTCGCGTTGAGCTCGTCCACTCGGACTATCGCGCTGTCGAGGATGTGCTCGACTCGAAACGAATTGCATCGATCGATGGCGCGCTCGCCGATCTCGGTGTCTCCTCGATGCAATTCGATGCCTCAGGGCGCGGCTTCAGTTTCCAGCGCGACGAGCCGCTGGACATGCGGATGGATCAGTCAAGCGGCGACACCGCGGCCGATCTCGTTGCCCGCGCGACCGAGGAGGAGCTTGCCGACGCCATCTACGAATACGGCGAGGAACGATTCTCGCGCCGCATCGCGCGCGCGCTGGTCACCGCGCGTCGAGAGGCGCCGGTGGACACGACAGGCAGGCTCGCGTCGATCGTGAGGAGAGCGATTCCGCGCAAAGGGTTCATGCGCATCGATCCCGCCACGCGGACGTTTCAGGCGCTGCGGATCTGGGTCAATCGCGAGCTCGAAGGACTTGGGCGCTTCGTGGAAGCGCTGTCGCATCGACTGCGCGTCGGCGCGCGCCTCGCTGTTATCACCTTCCACTCGCTCGAAGACCGGATCGTCAAGCACACGCTCCGCATGCTGGAACGCGAGCGCGCGACGGTCCACGTGCTGACGAAGAAGCCGATTGTGCCGGGAGACGACGAAGTCGAACGCAATCCCCGGGCGCGAAGCGCGAAGCTGCGCGTGGCCGAGCGGCTCGACGCGAACGCAGCCGGGCTGCGGACGAGGTACGCCGATGCCTGAATCCTTCGAGTACGCAATCAAGAAGGACGTTCGCAACAATCCGATCGTCCGAGAGGTGGACGAAGCGCGGCAGCGCGAGCTCTGGAAGTCGGTGAGCATCGCCGGTCTGCTCGTCCTCGTGCTGCTGTTTTCTGCGTGGCAGCACTTCGAGTTGTTGCGACACGGTTACCAGATCGACGAGATGCAGCGACAGAAGGCCGCCGAAGAGGAAATCGGCAGGCGGCTCCGCCTCGACGTCGAAACGCTGAAGTCTCCCAAGCGCATCGAAGCGCTCGCCCACAAACTGCACCTCGTCGCGCCTTCCCGCGACGAGGCCATCGTCATCGAACGCGTGTTGCCGGCCGATCCGCCGGCGAAGTCGGTCGTCGCGCAGCGGTAAACCAATGGCGACTCCCTGGCGCGCGACGCTCAAGAACCGGCTGACGGTTGTCGCCGTGGTAATCGCACTGTGGGTGTGCGGCATCTACGCGCGCCTGGTCTATCTGCAGGTCATCGACCACAACGACCTGACCGTGCGTGCCGAACGGCAGCAGAAGAGGACGCAGGAGGCGCCGGCGAAGCGCGGCGACATTCTCGATCGTCGCGGCCACGTGCTCGCCACGAGCGTCGACGCGGACACGATCTACGCCGTTCCCTCCGAGCTCGCCAGCGCGGACGACGCCGTCGCGAAGTTGTGCGGAGCCTTCGGCGACTGCACGAAGAAAGAGCGTCAGGCGCTGGCCGAAAAACTCAACCAGCAGAAAGCGTTTGCGTACGTCCGTCGGCAGGTCGCGCCGGATATGGCGGCGCGCGTCGCTGCGTTGCACCTGAACGGCATCGGCTTCCTGAAAGAGAGCAAGCGGTTTTATCCAAATCGTGAGCTCGGCGCGCACCTGCTCGGCTGGGTGGGCGTCGACAACGTCGGACTCGGCGGGATCGAATCGACCTACGACAAGGAGATTCGCGGCAAGAAGGGCACCATCCTCATTCAGTCCGACGCGCACGGTCAGGTGTTCGATCGCATCGAGCGACCTCCGACAGCCGGATCGACCGTCGAATTGACGATCGACGAGTACCTCCAGCACATCGTCGAACGCGAACTCGAGATTGGCGTCGCGGAGAACAAAGCGCTCGGCGGCGCCGCGATTCTCATGAATCCGCACACGGGCGAGATTCTGGCGATGGCCAACGCGCCGACGTTCAATCCCAACGCGCCGAAGGATTCTGACGAAAACGAACGCAGGAATCGCGCGGTGCAGGATTTGTACGAACCAGGGTCGACGTTGAAGACCGTCACCGCGTCGGCGGCGCTCGAAGAAAAGGTGTTTCAGCCCAACTCGCCGGTCGATGCCAACCCCGGTTATGTGAAGTTGCCCGGCCGCCCAGCGATTGTGGAGGACCGCCACAACAACTACGGCCTTCTGTCGTTTACCGACGTCATCGTGAAATCGAGCAACGTCGGCGCGATCCGCATCGGCTTCAAGGTGGGGACGGAGAGGCTGAGCCGGTACATCAACCTGTTCGGGTTCGGCAGGACCTCATCGCCGGACTTCCCCGCGGAAAATCCGGGAATCGTCTGGCGCGCCGACAAGTGGACGGAAAGCGCGCTGGCGTCGGTGTCGATGGGCTACCAGATCGCGGTCACGCCGCTGCAGATGGTGACGGCCGTCAGCTCGGTCGCCAACGGCGGGGAGCTGGTCGAGCCGCGCGTGATTCGTGCGATCTACAGAAACGACCGCCGGTTCGTCGTGCGCCCGAACGTTTTGCGCCGGACCATCAACCAGGAGACCGCGGCGGAGCTGACGGCCATCATGGAGCAAGTCGTCGTCCGCGGTACCGCCAAGCGAGCGCAGATCGGCGGCTTCACGATCGCGGGCAAGACCGGCACGGCGCAAAAGGTCATCAACGGCCACTACTCGCACAGCGATCACGTCGCGTCGTTCGTCGGTTTCGCGCCGTCGAGAAATCCGGTGTTCTCGCTCATCGTCGTCGTCGACTCTGCAAAGGGTCCGAACAGCGATCACGGCGGGACCGTCGCCGCGCCGATCTTCCAGCGGATCGCCGATGCGGCGCTGCGCTACCTCGCCGTCGCGCCGAATGTGAATCCCGCGCCGCCGGTGTTGGTTGCCAAGAACACCGCGCCGGGACAAGACGCTCCGTCGCCGCAAGCGACAGAAGGCGGCGTGGCGCGCCTTGTCGTGGACGCTGGGACGATGCCCGACGTGCGTGGCCTTGGCGCGCGTGAAGCGCTGCAGGTGCTCTTCAAGGCGGGCATCGACGCGCGCGTGTCGGGCGATGGCCTTGTCGTGTCGCAGTCACCGGCGCCATACGAGCCCGTCGAGCGAGGAAGCGTCTGCCGACTGGAGCTCCAGCGCTCGCCGCGGCGAGCCGGTGAGGCGAATCGCCCATGATCTGGGTCGAGCTGCGGCAGGCGCTCGAGGCGCGCGGGCTGCTCGCGGCCGCGCCGTCCGCTGCCGACGCGATTTCGAATCGGCTGATCAGCGGCATCGCGTACGACTCCCGCACGGTTGAACCAGGCGCCGTCTTCGTTGCGCTCAAAGGACAGCATGCCGACGGAACGATGTTCGCGCGCCAGGCCATCGGACGCGGTGCAGCGGTCATCGTGTCGGAGACATCCGCACCAGCGGACGTTCAGATTCCGTGGCTCGTGGTTACCGACGCCCGACTGGCGCTTGCGGTTCTCGCAGCGGCGTTCTTCGATCACCCGAGCCGCGACATGCGAGTCGTCGGCATCACGGGCACGAACGGCAAGACGACGACCGCGTACTTGATCGCATCGATCTTCGAGGCAGCCGGCATCCGCTGCGGCATTCTCGGAACGGTTGCATATCGAGTGGGACCCGGCGAACGCGACTCTCGTGAAGCGTCGCGGACAACGCCTGAAGCGCCTGACGTGCAGGCACTCTTGCGCGAGATGGTCGAGCGCGGTTGCGGCGCCTGCGCGATGGAGGTCTCGTCGCATGCGCTGTCACTCCGCCGGGTGGACGACGTTGCGTTCGCGGCCGGCGTGTTCACGAACCTGACCCGCGACCACCTCGATTTCCACGAGGACATGGAAGCGTACTTCCAGGCGAAGCGACGGTTGTTCGAAATGCTTCCGTCCAACGCGCCGAGCCTGCTCAATCTCGACGATCCGCGCGGCTCTTCTCTCGCGGAGGCCGGCGGTCGGCCTGTGACGTACGCCATCAACCGGGATGCGGACATCCGGCCAGGGCCGCTGTCGTTCTCGCTCGATGGTCTTCAGTTCGATGTTCGGACGCCGCGCGGCACCATCCACGTGAACTCGAAGCTCGTGGGCCGGCCGAACGTCTACAACATCCTCGCCGCGGTCGCGACTGCGACCGCGATGGACATCTCGTTCGACGCGATCGAACGCGGTCTCCGAACGCTTGACGGTGTGCCGGGACGCTTTCAGGTCGCATCCGCGCCAAAAGACGACGTGACGGTCGTCGTGGACTACGCGCATACGGACGATGCGCTCAGGAATCTGCTGGAAACGGCGCGCCCGCTCGCGAAGGGACGGCTGATTACCGTGTTTGGCTGCGGCGGCGATCGCGATCGCCCCAAGCGTCCGCTGATGGGAGCGGTCGCCGGCCGTCTGAGCGATCTCGTCGTCATCACGTCCGACAACCCGCGCAGCGAAGATCCTCAGCGGATCATCGACGAAATTCGGCGAGGCATAACGCCTGACACGCGCGGTCGCAGCGGGGGCGCTGCAGGATCCGCGCAGGCAGGCAAACGTGACGATCAACCGCGGACGCTGACGATCGTCGATCGCCGCGCGGCGATCGCGAAGGCAATCGAGCTGGCCCGGCCGGGCGACCTCGTACTCGTGGCTGGAAAGGGCCACGAAAAGTATCAGGTCATCGGCGATCGCGTGCTGCCGTTCGACGACGTGGCGGTATCGCGGGAGGCGCTGGCGAAGCGGCGGACGAATTCGGGCGTGGTGTGAACGCGCTTGCGTTGAGTGCCGGGTACGTCGTGGCGTCCATGCGCGCCGCTAACGCCCGGCTGGTCGCGGGGAACGATGGACGGACGTTCGACGGTGTCTCGATCGACACGCGGACGCTGAAGTCCGACGACTTGTTCGTCGCCATCAAGGGTGAACGCTTCGACGGGGCCGAATTCGCAGCGGCGGCCCTTGAACGAGGCGCGGGTGGCGCGATCGTGCCGCGCGGATGGAGTGCAGGCGCGGGCGTCGCAGCCGCGGAGGTCGCGGAACGCGGTTCGGTCATCGTCGAAGTGGACGACACGACGCTGGCGCTGCAGGCGCTGGCGCACGCGGTTCGGCGGGATTCCGGGACGAAGGTCGTGGCGATTACCGGCAGCGCCGGCAAGACCACGACGAAGGAGATTGCGGCGGAATTGCTGGCGGCGCGCTACCGCGTCATCCGCAACCGAGGCAATTTCAACAATCACATCGGACTGCCGCTCTCGTTGATCGACCTTCGAGCGCGGCCGGAAGCAGCGGTCGTTGAGCTGGGCATGAACCACTCCGGGGAAATCAGCACGCTGGTGCGCATCGCGGAACCTGATGTCCGGGTGTGGACCAACGTCGGCGAAGCGCACCTTGGTTTCTTTGCGTCGGTCGACGCCATTGCCGATGCGAAGGCGGAGATTCTCGAAGACGCGGACGCCGCGACCGTGCTCGTCGCCAACGCGGACGACGCCCGCATCGTGGCTCGCATTGCGCGGTTCAGTGGTCGCACGGTGACGTTCGGTATCGATCGCGCGGCGGACGTCCGCGCGACAACAGTGATCGATCGTGGCATCGAGGGAACGGTTGCAGAAGTGACGACTCCGCATGGACGCGCCGAGTTGAACGTGCCGCTGGTCGGCCGGGCGAACCTCTCGAACGTGCTGGCGGCGACTGCCGTCGCGCTGGAGTTCGACGTTCCTCTCGATACCGTGGCCGAGCGCGTCGCACGTCTGGCGCCTGCGCCGCATCGCGGCGAGGTCGTCCGTCTTGGCAATGGCGCGACCGTCATCGACGACAGCTACAACGCGAACCCAACAGCGACGAAGCGCGCGCTCGAGGTCCTGTCGAAGGCCGCGGGTCGCCGCCGGATCGCCGTCATCGGCGAAATGCTGGAACTCGGAGAGCAGTCGATCGGCCTCCATGAGGACGTTGGTCGCGAAGTCGCCAATCAGCGCATCGACCTGCTGTTCGCGGTTGGCGGACGCCCGGCGCGCGCACTTGCGGAATCCGCCGTTCACGCCGGGATGCGATCGAACGCCGTCCAGTACGTCGAGACGAGCGACGCGGCTGCGTCGGCACTTCTCGGCCTCGTCCAGGACGGAGACGTGATTCTCGTCAAAGGATCGCGCGGAATCCGAACGGATCGCGTGGTGGAACGGTTGAGAACGGATCGTGGCTGATGCTCTACCACCTTCTCTATCCGTTCCACACGCAGATTTCCGCGTTCAACGTGACGCGCTACATCACGTTCCGCACGGCGGCGGCGAGCCTCTCGGCGCTCGCGATCAGCCTGGCGCTCGGCCCGTGGATGGTCAAGAAGCTTCGCGAGTTCCAGATCGGCCAGGTCGTTCGTACCGATGGTCCGCAGAGCCATCGACCGAAGGCCGGCACGCCGACGATGGGCGGATTGCTCATCCTCACCGCGTCGCTGGTGCCGACGCTGCTGTGGGCGGACCTTACCAACGTCTACGTCTGGATTGCCGTGCTGACCACGGCGGGTTACGGCGCCATCGGATTTGCCGACGATTACCTGAAGATCGTCCGGCGCTCGCATCACGGTCTGCTGCCCCGCTACAAGATGGGCAATCAGATCATGATTGGCGTGGCCGTCGGCGCAGCGCTGCTGCTGCTCGCCAACAACGGCCTCTACAGCACGCGCCTGATCTTTCCATTCTTCAAGCGTCTGATTCCGGATCTCGGCTGGGCGTATCTGCTGTTCGCGACGTTCGTGCTGGTCGCGGCCTCGAACACCGTCAACCTGACCGACGGCCTCGACGGCCTGGCCATCAGCGTGTTTGCGATCGCAGCGGCCGCGTACACGGCGCTCGCGTACGTCACCGGTCATCGCGTGTTCGCCGACTATCTGTTGCTCGTGCGCTTTCCGCCCGCGGCGGAACTCACCGTCTTCGGTGGGTCGCTCGTCGGCGCGTCGCTCGGCTTCCTCTGGTTCAACTCGTATCCGGCGGAAATCTTCATGGGCGATGTCGGGTCGCTGGCGCTCGGCGCCGCCCTTGGCATCATCGCGATTCTCATCAAGCAGGAACTGCTGCTGCCGATCGTCGGTGGCATCTTCGTGCTCGAAGGACTGTCGGTCATTCTGCAAGTCGGGTACTTCAAGATGACCGGCGGCAAACGACTCTTTCGTATGGCGCCGCTTCACCATCACTTCGAGTTGATCGGATGGAGCGAGCCGAAGGTCATCACGCGGTTCGTGATCGTGGCCATCATCTTTGCGTTGTTCTCGCTGGCGACGCTCAAGCTGCGCTGACACTGGGGAGCCGGGGCACACGACGTGGGATTTGATGTGACGAACAAGCGAGTCACGGTGGCCGGCGCAGCGCGCAGCGGCAAAGCCGCCGCGGAGCTGCTCGCGCATCGCGGCGCCGTCGTCACGCTGTCGGACGCGGGTCCCGCGCTGGCCGATTCGGAAAAGCTCGCCGGTCTCGGCATCCGGCTCGAGCTCGGAGGACACAGGACGGAGACGTTCACGGAGGCAGATCTCATCGTCGTGAGTCCAGGCGTTCCGGCCGATCAACCGGTGCTCGAGGCGGCCCGGCGCGAGGGCGTGCCCGTCATCGCCGAGATCGAATTGGCGTCACGCTGGCTGCAGGGTCGCGTGATCGCGATCACCGGCACGAAAGGGAAGTCGACGACGACCGCACTGACCGGCAGGATTCTCGAGCACGCCGGCTTCAAGGTGACCGTCGGCGGCAACATCGGCTCGCCGCTCAGCGCGCAGGTCGGCGACTCGACGCCCGACACGCTGCACGTCGTCGAGACGAGCAGCTTCCAGCTGGAACAGATCGACAGCTTCCATCCCTGGATTGCCGTGCTGCTCAACTTTTCGCCGGACCATCTCGATCGGCACCCGAACATCGAGGCGTACGCAGCCGCCAAGAGCCGCATCTTCGAGAACCAGACCGAAGAGGACTGGGCCGTCGTCAATGCGGACGACCCCGCGGTTCTCGAGATGGCGCGCCGTGGACGGGCACGCCAGCGCGCGTTCGCCCGTCGGACGCCTCTGCACGAGGGAACCGTCGTCGAAGACGGTTGGATTGTGGACAAGCGGACCGACCGCAAGGCGTCCACGCGCCTCGTGCCGGTGAACGCGATTCACCTGCTCGGCTCGCATCTCGTGGACGACGTTCTCGCGGCGGCCACCGTCGGCGTCATCGCGGGCGCGAAGCCGTCGGCGATGACCGAGGCGGTGAACACGTTTCGCGGGCTCGAGCATGCGATGGAACTGGTCGCGGACCTCGACGGCGTGCGATTCGTCAACGACTCGAAGGCGACGAACGTCGAATCCGCCGTGCGATCGATCGAGAGCTTTGCCGGCGACCTCGTCCCGATCATCGGCGGACGGTTCAAGGGCGGAGACCTGAGCCTGCTGCGCGCTCCGCTTCGCGCGCGCGCGAAGGCGGTCGTGGCTATCGGAGAGGCCAGGCCGCTGATCGCGAAAGCGCTGGCCGGATCGGTCGAGGTCTACGAGGCCGACGACCTGTCAGGCGCCGTTGATCGCGCCTACACCCTTGCCCGCCCGTCGGGCGTGGTGCTGCTGGCGCCGGCCTGCGCGAGCTTCGACATGTTTCGCGACTACGCAGAGCGTGGACGGCGGTTCAAGGAAGACGTGATGCGGCTGAAGAGCAGGGAGGGCATCGACTGACCGACTGTGAGCTGTGAGCAGTCGTCAGTCGGCTGCGCGGTGGAGGACTGGCTGCTGGGAACCCAAGCTGCCCCGGCTTGGGAAGCTGGTGCCTCGACCCCGGCCGACTGATGACTGCTGACCGCTCATGGCGATCCTAGTGCGAAGTCAGGCAGTGTTTCGGAGGAAGTTGGCCCAGGCTTTATAGGCATGGCGAGAAAGCTCAAATCGGACAAAGTCTTATTTCTGACGACGATACTGCTCGTCGGCCTCAGCGTGGTGATGGTGTATAGCGCCTCCGCCGCGGTGGCGTACGAGAAGTACGGCACGCCGTCGACCTTCTTAATCAAGCAGGCGATGTGGTCCGTCCTCGGCCTGGCCATCCTCGCCGTCGTCATGCGCATCGACTACCGGACGTACCGAGAGCCGGCGTTCATCTGGACGTGCGTGTGCGTCGTTGCCGTCGCACTGGTGCTGGTACTGTTCAGGTCTCCGATCAACAGCGCACGTCGGTGGATTGGCATCGGCGGCATCGGCATCCAGCCGTCGGAGCTCTCGAAACTCACGGCGATCTTTTTTATCGCCGCACTTCTCGAGCGCCGGATGCACCGCATCGACGACGTGAAGTACGCGCTGCTGCCGATCGGCATCGTCGTGGCCTGCTTCGTCGGGTTGATCCTCCTCGAACCCGATTTTGGAACGTCGATGTCGCTCCTGCTGATCGCGGGCGTGATGGTATTCGCTGCAGGTTTGAACTACCGCTACATCCTTGGTGTCGCGCTCTGCGCGATGCCAGCGCTCTATTTGCTCGTCATGAGCACGGCATATCGCCGCCGACGAATGCTCGCGTTTTTGCATCCGTGGGATGACCCGCTCGGTGACGGCTTTCAGGTCATTCAATCGATCATCGCCGTCGGTACGGGAGGAGTGACCGGCAAGGGATTCATGGCGGGTGTGCAGAAGCTCTTCTATCTTCCGGAAGCGCACACAGACTTCATCTATTCGGTGATCGCGGAAGAGCTCGGGCTCATCGGGACGACCGCGGTTCTGATCTGCTTCTGCGTTGTGATGTGGCGC
Organism: Vicinamibacterales bacterium; assembly: GCA_036557365.1. Classification (GTDB taxonomy): domain Bacteria; phylum Acidobacteriota; class Vicinamibacteria; order Vicinamibacterales; family CAVVIG01; genus DATKHR01. The sequence continues at coordinate 62,211 of DATBHR010000083.1, read as the reverse complement.
GGAATGCGGGTGGCCTCGCGCGCCGCCGATCCGTTCGGTGCGTTTCTGGCGCTCGGCCTCACCGTGATGGTTGGATTGCAGGCGTTCATCAACATCAGCGTCGTGCTCGGACTGATGCCGACGAAAGGCATTCCGTTGCCGTTCGTCAGCTTCGGCGGTTCGTCGATGCTCATCAACCTCGTCGGTATGGGCATCCTCCTGAACGTGTCGCAGCACGTCACGTCGACGGAAGCATGAGCGCGGGATTTGCCTTCGGCATCGGACGACTGATTGAGCGCGATGGGCCTACGAGTAGTGATAGCGGGCGGCGGGACCGGCGGACATCTCTTTCCGGGCATCGCCGTCGCGCAGGAGCTCGTTCGGCGGCGGCCGGATGCCGACGTCACTTTCGCCGGCACGGCGCGAGGCATCGAATCGCGCGTCGTCCCGCGCGAAGGCTTCGAGCTGGATTTGATCCGCAGCGGCGGCCTGAAGGGGAAGTCGCTCGACGCATTGGCAAAGGGCGCCTGGCTCGTGCCGCTCGGCCTTTCCGATGCGTGGCGCATCGTGTCGACGCGCCGGCCGAATCTCGTCATCGGTCTGGGCGGCTACAGTTCGGGCCCAGTCGTGCTCGTGGCGGCGATGCGCGGCGTGCCGACCATGGTGCTCGAGCAGAACGCGGTGCCGGGTCTGACCAACCGGCTCGTCGCGCCGTTCGTGAAATCGGCGGCTGTGACGTTCGATTCGACCCGTACGTTTTTTGGCGCAAAGGCGTTCGTCAGCGGCAACCCGGTCCGGCCGGAGTTTTTCGTGACGGCTGGATCCAGCCAGGAGTGGGCACCAGATGATCGGTCGTCCGTCACGCGGGTTTTAGTTTTTGGCGGCTCTCAGGGCGCGCACGCGATCAACGTGGCCATGGTGGAGGCAGCGGCGGAGCTGGCGGCCGGTCCGGGTCTGCGCGTCACCCATCAGACGGGAGAGCGAGATGTGGAGATGGTGCGCGCCGCCTATCGCGAAGCGCGGCTTCAGGCCGACGTCGCACCGTTCCTCTTCGACATGGGACGGCAACTCGGACAGGCGGACGTAGTGGTCTGCCGCGCAGGTGCGACGACGTTGGCGGAAATTGCGGCGGTGGGTCGCGCGGCGATCCTGATTCCGCTGCCGACGGCAACCGACGACCACCAGCGGAAGAACGCGGAAGCTGTCGCCGCGGCGGGCGCCGCGGATCTGTTGCTTCAGTCCGACCTCACAGGCACCGTGCTGGCCGCGCGCATTCTCGGGCTCTCGCACGATGCGGGACGACGCCGGGCGATGGGCGAGGCCGCGCGCCGTCTGGCAAGGCCGGACGCGGCGAAGGTGATCGTGGACCGGGCCCTGGAATTAGCAGAGCGGTGATGAATCGGCGAGGTTCGCGGGAATGTTAGGGAAGACGCGTCGCATCCACTTCGTCGGGATTGGCGGCATCGGCATGAGCGGCATCGCCGAACTGCTCGCCAACCTGGGGTATTTCGTCAGCGGATCGGACACGCAGCGGTCGATCGTCACCGACAGGCTCGAGTCGATCGGTATCCGCGTGTGGATTGGTCACGACGCGACGCATGTCGGAGAAGCCGACGTCGTGGTGGCGTCGTCGGCAGTGCCGGCAACGAATCCTGAAGTGGCGGAAGCTGCACGCCGGATGATTCCGGTCATCCCGCGCGCCGAGATGCTCGCCGAGCTGATGCGCCTCCGCTTCGCGGTCGCCGTCGCCGGCGCGCACGGCAAGACGACGACGACGTCGATGATCGCGCTGGTGCTGGAGCGGGCGGGACTCGATCCGACGGCGGTCATCGGCGGACGACTGAGCGCCTTCGGGAGCAATGCGCGACTTGGCCGCGGCGAGCTGATGGTGGCGGAAGCTGACGAAAGCGACCGATCGTTTCTGAAGTTGTTTCCGGCGATTGCGGTGATTACGAACATCGACCACGAACACCTCGAAAACTACGGCGGATTCGACGACCTGAAGCAGGCGTTCGTCGACTTCGCCAATCGTGTGCCGTTTTATGGCGCCGTGGTCGCGTGCGTCGACGATCCGCATCTCGCGAGCGTCCTGCCGCAGATGTCGCGGCGCGTGTTGACGTACGGGCTCGACGCGGCCGACGCAGAGCTGACCGCCACGAATGTCCAGCTCGCGCCGCTGGGCGTGACCGCGACCGTAAAACGACGTCCACGACCGTCGGCCGTTACGCACAGCGAGACCAGCGACACGCTGGGCCTGCTGACGCTCCACGTTCCCGGCCGTCACAATCTGCAGAATGCGCTGGCGGCCGTCTCCGTCGGCCTCGAGCTCGGTCTGGATTTCGATCGCATCGCCGCGGGCCTCGCTGAATTCCGCGGCGCCGAGCGGCGCTTCGAGGTGCGCGGCGAGCCGAACGGCATCCTCGTCGTGGACGACTACGGGCATCATCCGACCGAAATCGCCGCTGTCCTCGCGGCTGCCAGGGCGCTCAATCGCCCTCTCGTCGTCGCGTTTCAACCGCATCGCTTCACACGGACCGCGCAGCTCATGGAATCGTTCGGCCCGGCGCTCGCCGGTGCGGACCGTGTGGTGCTGACCGACATCTACTCCGCCGGCGAAGAAGCGATTCCGGGAGTGACGCTGGATGCGCTCGCCGCGTCGATACGCCGCACCGCCAATGTGCCGGTCGATGTGGCCCGAACGCTCGACGAAGTGGTGTCGACGGTCGTCAGCGTCGCCAAGTCCGGCGACGTCGTCATCACGCTTGGGGCCGGATCGATCGGAGCGGTGCCGGAACGGCTCATCGACGTGTTGAGTCGCCAGGACGTCGCATCGCGGGAGACGACGTCGTGAGTCCGGTTGCCGCACCTGCCGACAAGCGCTTCCGCCGCGCACACGTGAAGCCGGGGCGTCGTCGCCACAGCTGGAAAGCGTACGTCAAGCCAACCGTCCGCTTTGCGTGTATCGGGCTCGTCGTCGTCTTCGGCGCCTATCACCTGAACGGGATCGTCGCGCACGCGCACATGCTCAGGGTCGAGAAAATTTCGATTCGAGGCAACGAGCGCCTGTCGCGCGACGAGGTGATGCAGACGCTGCAGGGAATGGTTGGCGAGAGCCTCATCTGGACCGATCTCGACAAGTGGCGGCAGCGCCTCATGAAATCGTCGTGGGTGCGGGACGTCGCGATGCGGCGTTCCTTGCCGTCGACGATCGACATCGTCATCGCTGAACGAGTGCCGGTCGCCATCGCGCGCGCGCGAGAGAACGAGCTGTATCTGATGGACGAACGCGGCGTGCTCATCGATCGCGATGGACCACAGTACGTCAAGTTCGACCTTCCCATGGTCGACGGCTTGTCGGTGAAGTGGACCAACGAAGGGCCGGTCGCGGACGAGGACCGCGCGGAGCTGGCGGCACGCGTCATCGCGGCGCTCAAGACGAAGCCGCAGCTCGGCGGACGCCTTCAGCAGCTGGACGTATCGGACGAGCACAACGCGGCGATCATCCTGAACGACGACCCCATCGTCATCCAGCTCGGCGACGACCAGTTCGTTCAGCGTCTCGAGTCATACCTGGGCCTTGCGGCCGCGCTGCGTGAGCGCGTCGCCGACATCGACTACGTGGACCTGCGTTTCGACGACCGCATCTACGTGCGGCCGGCAGGAAAGAAGGCGAAGTAGATGCCGACCTCGATCGGCAGCGACGACCGGAGGGCGAGTGGCGCGTAAAGAGCGATACCTGGTGGGTCTCGACGTGGGCACGTCGAAGGTGACCGCCGTCGTCGGCGAGATGCTGGACGATGGCGCGCTCGACGTGGTGGGGATTGGCGTAGCCGAGTCCCATGGAATCCGGAGCGGCCGCGTCGTGAACGTCGAGCAGGCCGTCGACTCGATCAAGAAAGCCATCGACGAAGCAGAGCTGATGGCGGGCGTCGAGATCGACTCGGTGCACCTGGCGCTGTGCGGCCCTGACGTGAAGGGATTCAACAGCCGAGGCGTGATTGCCGTCGCCGGCAAGAACCGCGAGATCAGCCGCGAGGATGTCCGACGCGCCATTGACGCCGCGAAGGCCGTGTCGCTGCCCGTCGGCCGCGAAATCCTGCACGTCCTGCCGCAGGACTTCGTCGTCGACGACCAGGACGGCATCGGTGCGCCCGTCGGCATGACCGGCGCCCGGCTCGAGGTGAACGTTCACATCATCACCGGCAGCCAGAGCTCGACGCAGAACATCGTCGCGTGCGTGAATCGCGCCGGCGTCGAGGTCGCCGAGACGGTCGTGGAGCAGCTGGCCGCGAGCGAGGCGGTGCTGACGCAGGACGAAAAGGAGCTGGGCGTCGCGCTGGTGGACATCGGCGGCGGCACGACCGACATCGCCATCTACGAGCGCGGCAGCCTGTGGCATACGGCTGTGATTGGCATCGGCGGCGATCACTTTACGAACGACATCGCTGTCGGGCTGCGGACGCCGGGACCCGATGCGGAAAAGATCAAGCGGAAGTGCGGTTGTGCGCTGTCCGCGATGGTTGACGAAGACGACACGATGGAGGTCGCCAGCGTCGGCGGACGCAGGCCGCGCGTGATGGCACGGCGAATCCTGTCGGAGATTCTCCAGCCGCGCGCCGAAGAAATTTTTCACCTCGTGTGGGACGAAATTCGCAGAGCGGGGTACGAAAAGAGCCTGAACTCCGGTATCGTGCTCACCGGCGGCGGCGCGATTCTCGACGGCATGCCGGAAATTGCAGAGCAGATTTTCGATCTGCCGATCCGCCGCGGCTGCCCAGCCAACGTTGGCGGGCTGGCCGATCACATCAACAGCCCGACGTTCGCGACCGGCGTCGGCCTCGTGCTGTACGGCCACCGAAACCGGGCGGGCGACGTGCGGCCGTCGGGCAGCACCGGCGCATTTGTGCGCGTGGCCGTACGGCTGCGCGGATTGTTCAGCGAGTTCTTTTGAACGCGTCGCGTCTCAGCGACCGAAGAATGTGAATTTTCCGGCACGGGGCTTCGGCCGGAAGGGAGAGGGGATCCTCATGGCAGCTCGTAAGGACGACGACACTCAGAGCCTCAGACTGCGCCTCGAAGAGGAAACGCGCACGGGCGCCCGGATCAAGGTCATCGGCGTCGGCGGCGGTGGCAGCAACGCCGTCAACCGGATGGTGCGGGTTGGACTCGACGGCGTCGAGTTCATCGTCGCCAACACTGACCTGCAGGCGCTGAAAAACAACGCGGCGCCGGTGAAGCTGCAGATCGGGAGCAAGCTGACGAAGGGGCTCGGCGCGGGCGCAGATCCGAACGTCGGCCGTCAGGCAGCCCTGGAGGATACTGAGAAGATCATCCAGTCGCTCGACGGGGCCGACATGATCTTCGTGACCACCGGCCTCGGTGGTGGAACTGGCACGGGCGCCGCCCCGGTGATTGCGAGCCTCGCGAGCGAGCTCGGCGCGCTGACCGTCGCCGTCGTTACCAAGCCGTTCAAATTCGAGGGCAAGAAGCGGCTGACGCAGGCCGAGCGCGGGCTCGATGCGCTCCGGGAATGCGTCGACACCATCATCACGATCCCGAACGAACGCCTGCTGTCGATCATCGACCGCACCACCACGCTGACCGACGCGTTCGTCACCGCAGACGATGTCCTGCGGCAGGCGATCCAAGGCATCTCGGACCTGATCCTCGTGCCGGGCCTGATCAACCTCGACTTCGCGGACGTCAAGACGATCATGCACGGGATGGGCCTCGCGATGATGGGGACCGGCGTCGGCGAAGGAACCGATCGCGCCCTGGACGCGGCACGCCGCGCGATTTCGAGTCCGCTGCTCGAAGGCGCGTCCGTCAACGGCGCGCGGGGCGTCATCATCAACGTGACCGGCGGACCAGATCTGTCCCTCGTGGAGGTCAGCGAGGCGTCAGCCATCGTGCAAGAAGCCGCGGACGAAGACGCGAACATCATCTTCGGCGCCGTGGTGGATCCCGAGCTGAAGGGCAGAGTGAAGATCACCGTGATCGCGACCGGCTTCACGGGCGTGGCGTCCATCAAGCCCGTCGGGTCGTCCATCGACACGCCGGTGGACATGTCGATCTATTCAGACCACGCGCGCCAACGCGCCGAGCAGCCCGTTGCCATCCCGGCGAGCGTTCCTCTCGCGGTTGCCGCCCCGGCGCCTCCGCGGCTGACGATTACGCGCCGGCCGGCGGTCGATCTGCCGTTGGTCGCCGCAGGTGCGTCGAACGGCGCACAAGTCGGTATGAGCTTCGCCCACGACAGCGTCGGCACCGGCGACGAGGACCTGATGATGAAGGCGGCCTCCGAGTCCGAAATGGACATGAGTTCGCCGTTCGACGTTCCGGCGTTTTTACGCCGTCAGGAAAGTTAGTCCGGCCTGCGCTTGTGAGCCAGCACTGATGGGCAGTGTCGATCGTGGGCGACCGCTCGGCCGCCCACCGGCCCTCGGCCTCGGCTGCCGATGACGGACAGTCCGGAACGGATGGCCGGACTGCCCGTAACCGATGGCCGAGCCCTGCCGATGGCCCAGCGTACCGATAGAAGCTCAAATCAGGCCTCATTCCCGCCGGTGGTAGAGTAAGTAGATCCACGGCACGCGTGATCGTCGACGTCTGAGGTTCAGCGCTCGGATCCCTCGGCTCGTGCCACCTCCAGCCCCTGCTGGGCTACGATCGTCAGTCTCGAATGAATTCCTGGGAACAGCGCGAAAGAGCACGGCAGATCCTCGCCAAAGAAGTTGGCTTCGTCGTCAAGCCACACGGCGACCGTCTGCGTGTGGCGCTGGCGTTTCCCAACACCTACTGGGTCGGGATGTCCAATCTCGGCTTCCAGACGATGTACCGCCTCTTCAACGCGGAGGAGGATGTCGTCTGCGAGCGGTTCTTCCTGCCGCCGAAGCAGGAGCTTGCCGCGATGTTGGCCGCGCGCACTCCGCTTCTGACGCTCGAGTCGCAGACTCCCGTCGGCGACTTCGACGTCGTGGCGTTTTCGGTGTCGTTCGAGTGGGACTACGTCAACGTGTTGACCCTCCTGCGCATGGCCGGCATTCCTCGTTACGCTGCCGAGCGCACCGAGCGGCATCCGCTCATTGTGATCGGCGGCGCGGTGACGTTCGTCAATCCCGAGCCGCTCGCGCCGTTCGCCGATGTCATCGCCGCGGGCGAAGGCGAGGCGCTCGTACCTGGTTTGCGCCGCGCGATTAGCGCCGCCACGGACCGAGCGAGCCTCTTGCGCCTGCTGGCCGGTGAGCGCGGTTTTTACGTCCCGGCGTTCTACGAGCCGCAGTACGGCCCTGACGGCACGCTTGCCGGCTACAAGCTGACGGAGGCCGCAGCCCGGACGACTCGCCAACGGTCCAATGATCCGCACGCCGATCCGCACGCTGGCGCCGACACGGGTCGCGACGAGCATGAGTATGAGTCGCTCGGGCCATCCATGCCGGTTCGCAAGGCCGCGTTGAGAACGACCGAAGCGGTCGATCCACCCGCGACAAGCATCTTTACTCCCGACACTGAGTTCGGGTCGCGCTTCCTCGTCGAAGTCGTGCGCGGCTGCGCGAACCTGTGTCGGTTCTGCTGGGCCGGCTACAACTACTTGCCGGTTCGCGCTTTTCCCGCCGACCGGATCCTCGAGCTCGCCGAACAGGCGCGGCCGCATGCGGGACGCGCGGGCCTGGTGTCCATTGCCCTCTGCGACCATCCCGACATCGAGCGCATCCTCTCGCGCCTCCACGAAATGGGGTACGCAATCAGTCCGGCCTCATTGCGCCTCGACGATCTCACCGAGCCCATCGTCCGCGTACTGCGCGAGAGCGGAGAGCGGTCGATCACCATCGCGCCCGAAACGGGATCGGATCGACTGCGTCGCGTCATCAATAAGACGGTCACGAACGACGAGATCCTCGACCGCACCGATCTGATTTTTGCGAGCGGCGTCGAGAACCTGAAGCTGTACTACATGATTGGCCTCCCAACCGAAACAGACGACGACCTGGTTGCGATTCGCGACTTAACGCTGCAAATGCGCGATCGGATGCTCAAGCACGCGCGTTCGCGCGGCCAGATCGGGCGAATCGTTGGCAGCGTCAACCCGCTCGTTCCCAAGCCGGGAACCGCCTACCAGTGGCTCCCGATGGAGGATCCGGCGATCGTCGAACGGAAGATCAAGCGCCTGAGGACGCTGCTCGCTGACATCGACAACGTGTACTTCAACATCAAGTCGGAGCGACACTCGTACTATCAGGCCCTCCTTTCACTTGGCGACCGGCGTGTCGCGCCGGCCATCGAAATCGCGGAGCGCAACGGCCAGAACTGGCGCGCAGCCGTGGCCGACGCTGGCGTTGACGGCGACTTCTACATCTTCCGGGACCGGAGCCGCGATGCGTTTCTGCCGTGGGACATCATCGACGGCGGAATGAAACGTCCATTCTTCGAGTCCGAGTTCGCGAAGTCGCTTCGTGAAGAATGGACGCTTCCGCCGAAGCGCGCGCAGGAAAACGCCAAGCTGCTTCCCGTGATTCAGTGAGGGCGTTCACGACGCGAGCGCCGCGCGTTCCTCGAACTCCTGATACGCGGCGAGAATCAGCTCGCGCAACGCGCTCTGGCCCGTTGCGTCCGCGATGGGGCGAAGTAGCGCGAAGCTGCGACGTTCGCCATTGACGGCGTACGAGCGAGCCGGAAACGTGACGTTCCGGCCGTTGCCGCCTCGCCGCTCCCAGATCGAGAAGCCGATCAGCTTGAGGCCGTCGAGCGGTCCCTCGGTGAAATGCAGCTCCGCGTCCGCCAGCTTGCCCGGTGGGTTTCCTTTGTCGTTTGGCATGATCTTGACCGTCATCGCAGCCTCCCTCGCCGGGCGCCGCGCGGGGACCGTGCAGGCCCGCCGCCGCACCCGGCGTCCGTGATCCGTCCGCTCCGGACGGCTGACCGTTGCCACTCACGTCATCAAGGAGGGTGCCGCGGGTGCCGAGCTTCACCCGTCGCCGCAAGTGCGACGATCACAACGGATACAGGAGGGAGTGCGTAGACGATGAGATCGGGCTGTTGCGGAGGGGCGCTGAAACGTCAACTCCGGTGGCACTGTCTCAGTTTGACGCGGCCGGATCGTGAGCGGATACTGGCGTTTATGAAACCGAAGCGTCCGCGCGATACGAACCAGCTTGCGAAGTTGATTGTAGGGCTGACGACTCGCGAAGTACAGGACACAGATCCGAACGCAGGGAAAGATCTGAGGGCCATAGAGCGTGGGCGGACCGGTGGTCTGAAGGGTGGAAAGGCTAGGGCGAAGAAATTAACGACGCGTCAACGGCGCGCGAGCGCCCGTAAGGCCGCTCGCGCGCGCTGGTCCCGTTAAGCGGCGGTCTTATTCATCAAACGGACGCGGCCCACAGCGTCCTTCTCGATGACTTCCTTCCGCGCCATCTTGCCAAGCGTCAGGCGCATGAACGCCTCACCAGTCTTTAGCTGACTCGCCAGTTCCTGCGTGGTGGTAAAGGCTGTTCCGCGTGTCTGCAGGTAGGCCGTGATGCGTTCGCTAATCGGTGACGCGGCCGGGGTGGGCTTCTTAACCGCCTTCGCAGGCTTGGCGCGATTCTGCGCGGGCGAAGCCTTGGTCTTTCGCGCCGCAGGCTTCTTCGCCTTGGCGCGCTTCTTCGAAGCCTTTCCGTTCCCGCCCTTGTCCTCTAGCCTCATGCGCAGGCTGTCTGGATATGACGCCGCGAGATCCCAACCTTCAGGGAATCGAAGAACGATACCTTCTCGCCTGAGGCGGATGAGCGCGGTTGCGACTGTTGCCTCGAAATTCTCCGAGGTTGTCGCGATACCGCCCTTCAATAGCCCCGTCGCAATTTCCTTGTTCGTTTGCTTTCGACGGCCTGCTTCCAGGAACAAGACGATTGCGTCCTTCACGCCCTTGTCGCGGAAAATGCCGACCGGCAAATCCATAGGCCGTCGCTCCCCTGAGGGAGCCAAGCCTTCCAAGTCCGCGGGAAGACCACCCTCGACGCCCTTCGCCTTCCGGTAGCTTTCCAGCGACGCCTTCAAATCTGCGATCTTCCCGAGGATTGCCAATTCAACGGGATCGAAATCCGGCTGCCTTTCAGCCATAACGCACTTCCTTCAACTTTCGCGTACAATAACGACTGAGGGGCCGCGAAAGTAAAACGCGACCCCGGGTTCCCCCCGGGGTCCTTCGTTTCCGCTTACGCACAACCCCCCTCGATTCTGGAGCCGGGGTCGGATTTCATCACTGCCCAGTGACCGACCTCGGTTCCTGACTTTCCTCACTCTAGCACTCGCCTCAACAAGACTGCAAGTAGTATCGAACTACCGCGACGATCTACGGCTGCAGTATCAGCATACCGATACTCTAGAAATATGCGTTTTTCCTAATGTTTTGTCTAAGGAGTGATGATATATCGACACGACACCTTGGCGACATTTTCGATTTGACACGGCTATCGTTCTCACGCATAATGTTCAGTATGAACAGGCTGAGCACGGCGGAACGGGCGCGAATCGTGGGGATGATGACCGAGGGCAACAGCCTGCGGGCCATCACGCGGATGACCGGTAAGAGCATTAATACGATCAGCAAACTGCTGGTCGATCTCGGCACCGCGTGCGCGGCGTTCCACGATCAGCACGTTCGCAACGTCACCGCGAAGCGCATCGAAGCCGATGAGGTGTGGACGTTCTGCTACGCGCGCCGCGACAACGTACCGAAGGACTTGCGCGGCACGCTCGGCTTCGGCGACGTGTGGACGTGGGTCGGCCTCGATACCGATAGCAAGCTCGTCGTGTCGTGGACGTGCGGCCGTCGCGACGCTGATACAGGCTACGAGTTCATGCACGATCTCGCATCGCGGCTCGCCAACCGCGTGCAGTTGACGACGGACGGCCTGCACGCGTACCTCGTCGCGGTCGATTCTGCGTTCGGCACCGAGATCGACTATGCGAGGTTGATAAAAGTGTACGGCAGCGACCCCAACGCCGAGCGCCGGTACGCACCGCCCGTTTGCTTAAAGAGCACGACGGAGATCGTCTCCGGCGATCCCGATCCGCGCCACATCTCGACCAGCTACATCGAGCGGCAGAACCTCACGATGCGGATGTCCATGCGGCGTTTTACGCGCCTGACGAACGGTCACTCGAAGAAGCTGGAGAATCATTTGCACGCGCTGGCGGTTCACTACGTTCACTACAACTTCGTCCGCGCGCAAAAGGGATTGAAGGGCACGCCGGCGATGGCAGCCGGACTCGCAAATCGCGTCTGGTCTATCGAGGATGTGATCAGTCTACTGGACGTCGCCGAGAAAGGCGCGGCGTAGGCCATGATGACGCCACCAAATCTCCTGATTCGTCCGTTCCTATCCTTGTTCGCGAAAGAGCTCCGCGCGGCGAGGCTTCACGCCGAGATGTCGCAGGAGGAGCTAGCGAGACGTGCCCGTATGACGCGACAGGGCCTGGATAAGATCGAGAAGGGCGGCAACTGCACGCTCGGATCGATCATCTTGTTGGCATATGCGCTCGACTGCCAAGTTTCAGACTTCTTTCCGCGCAAATCACCGTGGCACTAAAACCACGCTTCGTATCACGCTAGTGCATGCTTCAATAGTTCGAAACCCGCCTCGCCTATCACGCTCCATATTTTCCAGAAAAAGATCCCGATTAGCGCGATAAGGCCCGCCATTGACGCCTCGCCAAGCGCAGACGCAACGAAGGCTTTCAAAACGCTATCGGGACGATGCCACAAATGAATTCCGAAATTTGCGGCGAAGGCGCAAGACACCTGTATCCATGTGTACTTGTGCTCGCCAATCTTGTAGCGAAGCCACTCAACTAAAACCGCGGAGATGACGACTGTGAGGATGATTTCTGGGCGGGGCGCAGCCGGGGACTCGTATGGGGAATACCCCCGAGTCCACGGCATCAGAACGGAAAAGTTCGGACGAGTTCGTTGAGCGTCATTCCCTTAGACGCCAACGCTCCGCCGATGACACCGAGCACAATCAACAACAGGGCGAGCCTGTTTAGTCGATGCTTAACGATGTCGCCTCTAGCGTCCATTGAAACGCTATAGGTGCTCCTAAGGAGTGCCGTTACAGTCATGTAGTCGTCCTTCCGGCGTCCGATCGTCTCCATATCTATACTCTGCCTAACGGCTCAGCTCAACTAGCAACATTGCTGGGCTCACTCCGATGTTGATGCAAGTTCTGGTCAAGCGACTCGTATGGGCCTGTTATTTCCGATAAATTACTCCAAACAAGACACTTACTGTATCGAATAGCACTTCTGCACGATGTATGACGCCGATGCGATTGTTGTAAGTTCGGGTTCCGTTATTAGGACGGCAAGAGGACACCGCACAAACTGAGACAGTGCCACTCCGGTTGCGATCAGTCGCCCATGATCAGCACTTCCGCCAGTGCAAGATCGTCTGAATGCGTAATGGTTAACAGGGAGGAACGGCCGCCGATGACGGCGAAGCGCTTTCCCGCACCGCCGTGCAACGTCAGTTGCGGCGGGCCGCCGCGTCGCACGACTTCGACATCGCGCCACAGGACCCCGTGCGAGTGGCCCGTTCCGAGCGCCTTCATCGCGGCTTCCTTCGCGGCGAATCGCCCGGCGAAATGAATTGCAGGCACGCGCCTCCTGGTGCAGTACTCGATCTCGCGTTCGGTGAAGATGCGGTTCAGGAAGCGATCGCCGTAACGTTCGATCGTGTCGGCGATGCGGTCGATGTCCGTGGCGTCGATCCCGAGTCCGATGATATTTGGCATGATCCTTCTCCAATGAGACCACAAGTCGGCGACGACTTCGCCTGGATTGAAACTGCCGCGGGTCCGGCGCTGGTATGCCGTCCGTTGCAACCGCTGGCCGGCCACCTCTTTACGACGCGCGGTTGGCGTCTCGGGGCGCAGCGGGGCAGCGTCGATGAGGTGTCGGCGTGGGACGACGTTGCGTCTGCGTTCGACTCGGGCCGCGTCGCGCTGGCGCGCCTGCGTCAAGTCCATGGCTCGAACGTGATCGTCAGGCGGGCGGGCGACGCGCACGATGTCACCGCGCTTCCCGACGCGGACATCGTCGTGTCGGACGATCCGTCTCTGGTGCTGGCGATTCAAACCGCGGATTGCGTTCCGATCCTGATGGGCGATGCGCGGACCGGCGCAGTCGCAGCAGCGCATGCCGGGTGGCGAGGGCTGGCGTCGCGCGTTCCACACGCAGCCGTCAGAGCGATGGCCGAACATTTCGGTGCGAGGCCGGAAGATGTGACGGCCGCACTCGGGCCGTCGATCAGCGCAGCCCGGTACGAGGTTGGCGCGGAGGTTCGCAACCGCTTCGAGCGAGAGTTCTCCTCGAAACAAACGGCCCTATGGTTCCCAGTGCAAACGCGCGAGGGTCACTGGCAGTTCGACGGCTGGATATCCGCGATCGATCAGTTGATTGCGGCGGGTCTGTCACCGGAGCGGGTTCATGCGTCGCGATTGTGCACGGCCGAGCAGCGGGAATTGTTCTGTTCTTACCGGCGCGACGGGGTGGCCGCCGGGCGATTGGCGGCTGCTATTCGCGCGCGAGGGTGAGCGAAGACACGAAGTCGGACCGCTTAAGGACGTCCCGCCTCGCTCGCATCGTCCATTGCGGCGTTCGCGAGACGATCTGCGTGAGCGTTCTTCTCGCGCCGCACGTGTTCGAACGTGACGCGACCAATTTCGTGCACGAGAAGCCGTGCCTTGGCATGGAGTGGTTGGAGTCCCGCGTTCTTGACCTTGTAGTGACCGAGCATCTGCTGGACGAGGAGCAGCGAATCGGACCGAACGTGGAGCTGCTGGTGTCCATGCGTCCGCGCCCATTCCAGCGCCGACAGGAGCCCTCGATACTCAGCGACGTTGTTTGTCGCAACGCCGATCGACTCGCCGAATTCCTCGACGAGCGAACCGTCTTCTGCCTCGATGCGCACCCCGAAGCCGGCAGGACCGGGATTACCGCGCGCGCCGCCGTCGATATAGGCGACGATCATCGCGCGGCGGAATTGGTGCTTTCGGAGTTCGAGCCTGCGGATTCGGGTGCGGGTGAACGTGGGACGTAGTAGAGAATGCGCTGGCAGTGATCGCACTGCATGATCGCGTCGTTCCGTCGAACGGTGTTGAACACCTGCGGACGCATGCGGACGTGGCAGATCGTGCAGATGCCATCGCGCGCTTCGGCGACGGCGACGCCGCCGCGACGCTTCGACACGAGGTCGAAAGTAGCGAGCACCTGTGGCGTGATGCTGGCAACCGTCGTCTTTCGTTCCGCTGCGATGCGTTCGAGCGACGTCTTTAACTCCGCGCCTTCGGTCGCAATCGCCTTGCGGTCCGCATCGACGGCTTTCTGCTCCGCTGTCAGCGACGTTTCCGCGCGTTTGACGTCAGCCGTCAGTTCGTCGGCCTGGACCATCAGCTCGAGAATCTGATCTTCACGCGACTTGATTTCAGCCTGCGCGAAGGCCATCTCGTGCTGAATCGCGTGGTACTCCTGGTTGGTTTTGACGGCCATGGCCTGCTCTCGAAACTTCGAGAGGCGGCCTTGATGAAGAGCCACGTCCTTTTCGATATCTCGTCGGGCCGCCTGACTTCGACTCAGCTGGTCTTTGGCCGCTGCGACGCTTTGTCGTGCTGTTTCCAGCCGGCTTTCAAGCGCCTTTTCGCGCTCCGGCCCTGCGGCAAGACGTTGTTCGGCGTCATGCGCTGCCGAATCCAGGCGCTGGAGCGCGATCAGCCGTTCCAGGTCAGCGTTCATCGCAAAGTATCTTCACGGGGCTCACCATTATTGTATATGCCGTCGCGGCCTGTCGCGCGGCTGGGTCGCGAGCGGCGCTCCAGGAGACGCCGATACGGCACGGCCAGTCCCCTGACGAGCGCATTACGGACAGCCCACGGATCCACGGACCGTGCACGCTGAATTTGACGCCGCTCGCGAATGACTCGGGCCAGTCCGCGGATTGCATCGAGCTTGGCGCGAAACGCCACGCGGCCCTGTCCCCGCCATGGATAAACGCAGAGCGACGCGACATTCAGCAGGAGATGCTGCGGAAGATACAGCCAAACGAGCGGCGACGGCATGTCCTTCACATACGTCCAGACCATGTTCCGTTCGCCGTGATAGACGGCGAAATTGCTCCGATAACCGCTGAGGGCCGAACTCACGTGCCGCACGACGGCATCATGGACGTAGAGACTGCGGTAACCGTGCAGGCGCAAGCGAAAACCGAGATCGACGTCCTCGAAGTACGCGAAGTAACGTTCGTCAAACCGGCCCACGGCCTCGAAGGCTTCGCGACGATAGAGTGCAGCCGCTGCGCAGGGGGCGAAGACTTCAACGTCACGGGCCGGCCAACCGTCGGCCGACGTGCCGTGACCGGCGCGCCAGGCGCGACCCGATACGTGGTAAGCATCGCCCGCGCCGTCCAGGAATGTGGGGTCGTCATCAAAGCGCAGCTGACTGGCGAACGAAGCCGTCTCAGGACCGGTGCGCCCGGCCGCTGCGAGCAGCCGGCCGAGCCACCCGGGGTCGGGGAACGCATCAGGGTTCAAGAGCGCAAGCAGGTCGGCGCGCGTAGCCGCGGCGCCGACGTTATTCGCATGAGCGAATCCCGTATTTGATTCTAGTTGAATGAGTTGCGCATCTTTCAAAAACTCACTCGCTTGCTGGAGAGAATCGTCCGTGCTCGCGTTATCGACGACCATCACCTCGTCTGGGGTTACTTGTTGCGCCGACACGCACTGGAGGCAGCGCTTAAGCAGTCCGCCGCTGTTCCAGTTGACGATTAGAACAGCGACAGTCACCGATCTTCGAGGCCGCAAACCGGAGTGATCACGATAGGCGCACGCAGGGTATCACGCGCGGAAACAGTGATTTTTGCTAGTAGATTCCGAAAAACGGGAGTGTGTAATGTACTTACAGAAGTGCAGGGTTTCTGGGCGCTGACGATGCGGTAAGTGGCCGGAAAATCGGGGTTTTCCACGGCTTTCTCACCCTGAGCTCAGCGGTACATCCCTTGCCTTTGGCCCGGGCCATGGGAGTCAATTCGTACGGTGCCCGCATGTCTGGTGCGGTGGCAAAAGGCCTGTTTTCCGTCAACAGACTCGGCGTCCGACTACGGATGTCGGCGCTGAAAACGATCGCCCTTGGGGCGGTGGTCATTGGGTGCGCCGCGAGTGCGGAGGCGGCAAGTGTGACCCTGGCATGGGACGCGAGCGCGGATCCCACCGTCACTGGCTACAAGATCTTTTACGGCCCTCAATCCGGCTCCTACCCCTGGGTCGCTGACGTCGGCAAGGTGACTACGGCCCAGATTGGGGGCTTGGCGAATAAGACCGCGTATTACTTCGTCGTTCGCTCCTACAATTCCTCGGGCGCGCTGAGCAACCCTTCTGTCGAGGTTTCAAGGCGAGTGGGTGTTCCCCGGACACTGACCGGAGATTTTGACAACGACGGGAAGCTCGATCTCAAGGTGTTCCGGCCCTCGCTCGGGACTTGGTACGTGGACTACTCGAGCACCGGCTTCAATGCATCGGCCGGGTATGGCGCGTACCAGTGGGGCATGGCCGGCGATATTCCGATCAATGCGGATTTCGACGGTGATCACAGGGCGGACCTCGTTGTCTACCGTCCATCGACCGGCACATGGTTCGCGCGACTTTCCTCACGCAGTTACAGCGCGACGAACTACCTGCAGTTTCAATGGGGATACATGGGCGACGTGCCCGTCTCCGCAGACTTCGACGGCGACGGCATCAGCGATGTGACGGTGTACCGGCCCTCGACCGGCGAGTGGTTCTCCCTGCTGTCGTCGAGGGGCTATAACCCCGCGAACTACTGGTATGCCCGGTGGGGCGCGGCGGGTGATATGCCGATGGCGGGCGATTTCGACGGCGACGGGATCACAGATGTGGTCGTCTACCGTCCATCCACCGGCACATGGTGGGGCCTCCTCTCCACTCGTTCGTTCAGCATGAGCAACTACTGGTACGCAGTGTGGGGCATGCCCGGCGATGTTCCGGTCATCGAAGATTTCGACGGGGATGGCATCAGCGATGTGACTATTTTCCGACCTTCGACGGGTCAGTGGTGGTCGCGCCTATCGTCGACCGGATTCAGCGCCTCCAATTACTGGATGGTCCAGTGGGGCGCCAGCGGTGATGTCCCGTTCGCCGGCGATTTCGATGGCGACGGCAAATCTGACGTGGTTGTGTTTCGACCCTCCAACGGCACTTGGTACATTCGCTATTCCTCGACGGGCTTCAGCGCGACGACGCCGGGCGTAGTCGCGTGGGGTATGTCGGGTGATTTGGTGCCTCGGTAGTGCACGCACGCGGCCCGAGATTTTGATCCACCAGTAATCCAGGCACATCTGACGAGACGGCGAGGCGCACAGCCTCGCCGTCCGTGTGTACACCGATCTCGCGGATCGGGGATGCTATCCTTGGGGCTGCCCGTAGATCATGTCGGTGGCCATCCATGACGCGATTGATGCTCCGTTGGAAGTACCACGGTTGCAGCGCCCGAGCTGGTGGCTCAGCGTCGCGCTTGATGCCCTCCTAGCCATCGGCTCATACCTGGCTGCCTACTGGCTTCGATTTTCGGCCGAAGAGATCACGACCTTTCTTCCGAGCGCCTGGGCCACCATGACGATCGTCGTCGTCGCGCAACTGTCGGTCGTGGCTCTCGTTCGGGGCTATGCTCCTCGGCCGCGCGTCGATTGGCTCGTCCGCGTCGTCGGCGGAGTGATCTTCGGCACCGTCGCCGCCGGCGTGCTCGTCGCCGTGATCGCTGGCTTCGAAGGGGTTTCACGCCTGGCGTTCGTCGCGGACGCAATATTGTTGTCGACGATGGCGGTTGGCTGGAGAGGTGTCTGGGTTTTGCGCCGCCGTGCCCAGGCAAGCGTCGAGATCCTCAACCAAGATTTCGATCTCATCGACCGTGCCGAGGAGATGACGACCGTCGGATCGGTCATCGCCAGCCTGTACAGCTATCGAGAGCTGCTCAAGAATCTCGTCCTCAAAGATCTCAAGCTGAAATATCGCGGGTCGGTGTTCGGATTCCTGTGGTCGCTGGCGAACCCGCTTCTCATGGTGGTCGTCTACACGATCGCGTTCACGTTCATCCTTCGGATTCGGACCGCGGGGTTCGTCTACTACTTGATGCTCGGACAGCTCGCGTGGACCTACTTCGCCGGGTCCGCCCTGATGTCGACCGGTGCCATCGTCGACAACGGCGGGCTTGTCAAAAGCGTGCGCTTTCCTCGAGCGATTCTGCCAATCGGCGCGGTGTTGTTCAATCTGGTGCAGTACGCTCTCACGACTGCCGTGATTCTGCCGGCAATGATGCTTTGGTATCGCGCCGCGCCGGCGCCATCGATGCTCCTCTTTCCGGTGATGCTCGCTCTGCAAACACTCTTCAGCGTCGGCGTGGCACTGATCCTCGCGACCGCGACGGCGTTCTTCCGCGACGTGCGACATCTTCTGGAGATTGCCCTTTCGGTGCTCTTCTGGACGACTCCGATCGTCTATCGGCTTTCGGACGTACCTGAGGGCCTTCGGCTGTTGATCCTCCTGAGCCCGATGTCCCCGTACGTCGTGGGCTACCAGACGATGTTCTTCTCGAGAGAGTGGCCGGCGGCCAGCATCTGGCTCGTTGCGGCCACACATGCGCTTGGCGCGTTTGTGGTCGGTGCGCTGCTTTTTCTGGCGTTCGAAGATCGCTTCACGGAGCAGGTCTGATGGCCGTGATCGACGCCCGCGGCGTTTCGAAGCGGTTTTTCCTTCGGCACAATGCATCGTACGAACTGAAGGTTCGTTTCCTCGGAATGTTTCACCCGCAGGGCCGTCAGTCGGTCGAAGAGTTCTGGGCGCTGAGAAATATCTCGCTCCGGATCGAGAGAGGCGAAGCCGTTGCCCTCGTCGGGCGAAACGGATCCGGTAAGAGCACTTTTCTAAAGCTCATCGCTGCAATCCATCGCCCGACGACCGGACGCATGCTGGTGGCGCGTAACGCTCAGATCTCGTCGATGATCGAGCTCGGGGTTGGTTTCCACCCAGAGCTGACGGGTCGCGAAAACGTCTTCCTCAACGCTGCGATCCATGGACTGTCCAGACCGGCAATTGAAGAACTCTACGGCGACATCGTGGAGTACTCAGGGCTGGACCACTTCATCGATGTGCCGATTAAGAACTACTCGTCGGGCATGTACATGCGGCTGGGATTTGCAATCGCCGCGAACCTCGATCCGGACATCCTGCTCCTGGATGAGATTTTCGCGGTCGGCGACGCCGAGTTCCAGCAGAAGTGCCTGGGAACGATCAGGCGCTTCATGGACGCCGGAAAAACGATCATATTTGTATCCCACGCGCCTGCCGCCATTCGAGCGATGTGTCGACGGGTTTGCGTCCTCGACCAGAGCCAGCTCGCGTTTGACGGCGATCTCGAGAGCGGCCTGGCTTTCTATGAGCGTCTGTCGGTGCGGCCTGCCGACGTCACCCAGACCATCATCGAGCAGGCACCGATCGAGCCGGTCGCCGAGATGTCCGCTGCGCCACTGGCTGGCCGAGGTGAGTTGCAGCTCAACGACAGAGGCGTGCGACAGTTCCAGTTTCTGCGTGAGCAGGGTCTGCTGCCTGAGCATCGCCTCCTGGACATTGGAGGAACGAGTCGCGCGGACGGTCATCTAGTGCCGTTCCTGAAGGATCACCACTACACGCACGTCGAATTCGACGAGCTGATCAAATCAGCCGGGAATGGTGACTTCGACGTCGCGATCGCGAGCTCGCTGTTTTCGATGCTTCCGTTCAACAGCGTTGCGCGTTGCATCGCGACCGTTCTCCCGAGGCTGAGCGCAACCGGCCAGTTCTACGCAACCTGGTACGAGAACACCAATCCGGCCGATTTCAGCCCGATCGTTCATGCGTGCGGTGTCACAACGTATCCGGATCGTGAACCGTACCATTACCCGTACGGGCTCATCGCAGAAGTGTGTGGAAGCCTCGGCGCAACCGTCGAACGTCTCGATTCGCCGCTCTCGGAAACAGGAGAATCGGTCCTGCGCATCACGCGGCGCAGTGCTGTTTAGCGGTGGGACACAGCAGCCGTCGCAGAGTGCGCGACGGCTGCTGTGAAATTACTTGATGGGTAGAACGTCTCCGATCATTCCCCAGACGTATCGACCGTAGCTCGCTGCAGAGAAGCCACGCGACGAGTATCGAATGAGCCATTCGCCGGTCGATGGTCGAAACACCGTGAAATCCGTCGCCTTGTCTCCGTCGAAGTCGCCGACGACAGGTATGTCGCCGGGCATGCCCCAGGCGATCCTCCAGTAGGCTGCGGCGCTCCAGGTCAACGTCGACATTCGGGAGAACCATTCACCGGTCGATGGTCGGTAGACGGTCAGGTCGGTCTTGCCGTCCCGATCGAAGTCGCCGGCAACCGGAACGTCGCCGGGATAGCCCCACTGGAAGCGCCAGACGCTTGACGCGCTATATGACAACGAGGAGAGACGAATCCACCACTCTCCGGTCGACGGGCGGAAGACCGTCAGGTCCGTTCGACCGTCCCCATCGAAATCAGCGGCGACCGGCACATCGCCGGCCACACCCCATTGAAAGCGCCAGTAATTCGTGGCACTGAAGCCGGTCGAGGAGAGGCGTATCCACCATTCTCCTGTGGACGGCCGGTAGACGGTCAGGTCCGTGACCCCGTCTCCATCGAAGTCGGCGGCTATCGGTTGGTCGCCTGGTGCTCCCCATCGAGTGGAAAACGGCGTCGCCGCGCTGTACCCGAGAGAGGAGAGTCGCGAAAACCAATCACCTGTTGAGGGCCGGAAGACCGTCAGATCAGATCGATGATCCCCGTCGAAGTCGCCTACGACCGGGATGTCGCCAGCCATCCCCCAGCCTGTGGTCGCGGAATTCGCATAGTTCGTAGCCGAGGAACCGATATACCACGCGCCGTTCGACGGCCGAAACACGGCCAGTTCAGACTTTCCGTCGCCGTCGGCGTCGCCCATGACGCCGGCGGTCATTTGCGTCGAGAACGTAAACGTGCCGGTGTCGTTCGCGGGCAATGACACGAGGACGACGTTCGATCGCTCGCGCAGCGACGTCACCGAGCCCACGCCGCGCGCATTGCCGGCGGTGATGAAGAACCCCATGAGTTCGCCTGGAGCGGGGTGGTGACCCGCCATAGGCCCCCACCGCGAATCGTACGCCCAGTTGAGCGCAAACTCGGAAATGATGGGCGCTCCAGTCGCGCCTCGTCCCCGCCACATCTGAATGAACCCGGATGTGTACCAATGACCGTTGACATTCACGACCGCCCAAACGGTGTACTGCAGAGGCCCGCTCCAGCCCGGAGGCCAGTAGTCTGGCCAGACGCTCAAGGCGTCAGACGTAATCGTGACCCCGGCGTTCGGACCCGCAGAACCTAACCGCAGACCGGTGATGGCGTGGGTGACCGGCCAGCTCGCGACGTCGGTCGGCGAGTTATACACCGTCGCTTGCGACAGGTTGATCGCGTCGAATCCCACCTGCGCCTGGGCGGGCATTGCAACAACGAGCGTGATGAGGAGCGCTCCGCTTGTGCGAAACATGTGAATCCCCAGGAAAACGTGTTTTTTCTCTATATCGGCCCGCAATCATCGCTTCTGCACGACGCGATCGCCGCTCGGCACAGGTGAATGGCTCAAGACAGACCGAGACCGGTCAAGGCCTGCAGCCTAGTCGCACTCGTATTGACGCAAACAGCGGAGCTTGTTTACACAGCAAGAGGAGTACCTGAATGCGATGCCAGAAAACGCGCTTTTTTCGTATTCTTTCATGACGAACAGATGTGTCGATTACGTGGCTGGGCCTTCAATCACGGTTTTCGATGAAACGCCGCCGCTCCAACCCGCACACCTGCGTCAGGTATCATGTCGGGCCTAAGTCGCGTTGATGAATACCCGACGGTTTACTCCAGCGGTGGAAGAGCGCGCGACGAGGTCGCGCTGAATCGTGGATATGCCCCTTAACGCTCGAGCGAGCGCGCGAAAGTTACGGCAAACGATAGCGATGTTCCGCCGGCGGGTCGAACCCAACAGCCTTCAGTCGAACGTCGAACCGGTCTTCGAACCGGGCGGATCGCAAGAGAACGTCCGAAGGACGCGCGAGAAGATTGCGTCGATTTTCCTGCGCGGGGATGGCATCGAAATCGGAGCGCTGCACCAGCCCCTGGGCATCCCGTCATCGGCGCGGGTGAAATACGTCGATCGCATGCAGTCGGACGAGCTTCGCACCCACTACAAGGAGTTGGCCGACCTGCCTCTCGTGCACGTCGACGTGATCGACGACGGCGAGCGGCTTTCGACGTTTGCCGCCGACAGTCAGGATTTTGTCATTGCGAACCACTTCATCGAGCATTGCCAGAATCCGATCCTGACCTTTCAGAATCTATTTCGAGTGCTCAAGACAGGCGGCATCCTCTACGCCGGCGTGCCGGACAAACGATTCACCTTTGACATCGATAGACCGTGTACTCCGATCGAGCACGTGATTCGCGACTATGTCGACGGCCCGGCATGGTCCAAACATCAACATTTCGATGAGTGGGTGCGGCTGGTCAACAAATGCACCGACGAGGGGCAAGTCGACGCGCAAGTTCGACACCTCCTCGACATGGACTACAGCATTCACTTCCACGTGTGGACCGCCAAGGAACTCGCAGACCTCGTTGCCGCACTGCACGACTATGTCGGATTCGAGCTCGAGTTGTTTCTCAGGAACGGCTTCGAGACGCTGGTCATCCTGCGGAAGACATGCTGATTGTGCGGGACCGTTCCGGCGCGTGACCGTCAGTCTCGAATCGCGTCGCAGTTACGACGAACGCCCACTAGATCCTCCGCCATCTGCGCGCCTTTCCGTCTGCGTGGACTGGGAGAACAGCGCCCTGTAGTGCCAATTCATCAACAGGCGAACGGGCGGGAATCTCTTGAGTTGCTCAATCCGCCGCCTCGAGATGCCCGTTGAGAGAATAGTGCGCTTGGCCCAGTTCGTCAGCCTGAAGCGGCGTCGCGTCCATGCCCGGCTCGACCGTGCGAACTGGCGGTCCGCCGCGAATCGCGGGGCGTCGCAGAATCGCGCGAGCGGCGCCACGACCTGACGCCAGCGAAATTCCACGGCAGTCTCGAGCAGGCGTTCGCGGCAGCGCATCCTTTCGTCTTTGTCATCAAGCAGTCGCTCGATCCCGGTTGCGAGGGCATCGACATCGCCAGGAGGAACGACGATGCCGAGACCTCTTTCGGCGACCAGAGAGGCAAACACATCACCGTCGCTGCAGACGATCGGCAGACCCGCCCAGACATAGTCCAACATCCGGGTACGGAATGAGAGGCGCGTTTCGAGGTGCTGACGATGCGTGCTGCAGCCCAGGTCGGCTTCCTTCAAGTACCGCCAGCGATCTGCGTACGGGACCCAATCGTTGAAGAACACCTGAGTGTCGAGTACGCCCAGCTCGCGCGCCAGCGCGATGGTTTCCGGCACGGCGCGCATTGGCGCGACCTGCGGGTTCGGGTGCCGTGTTCCCATGAAGAACAGCTTGACGTCATCACGTCGCGCCGCCAGCGATGCAACCGCGCGCACGAGCGTCTGCGGGTCCTGCCAGTCCAGAATCGACCCGCCCCAGAGCAGGACATGGTCGTCCGCATGGAAGCCGGGCCGTACTCCTTTGAGTACGTTGGCTTCCGCGCCTTGCGGCATTCGCCCGTCCGGCTGGTGATCTTGAAGACCCTCGGGGAGTCCGAACGGCACGACGTCGATGAGCGTGCGAAGCGTTGGATCGGCCCGGTACGTTCGCAGGTTGATCCGATTCGCGGTTTGCAACCCGCCCAGCCAGAAATCGCGCTGCCGCTCGGACGCGCAGATGAAGAAGTCGCCCACGGCGAGCTGCATGTTCTGAACCGCCAGCACGTTGGAGACAGCAGCGTCGCCGGCTTGAATGTCCCCGTCGGTTTGATCAGGACGGCTCGTGAGCATCTCGAGATGCTCGATCGTGAACGGGCAGTACAGGTCGACGACGAGGGGAACGTTCAACGTCGCAAGCAGCGGGAAGTTGGCGAGTGTGTATCCCTGCAGCACGACGACATCGGCCTGCTCGGCGAGCGTATACATGGAGGCGGGCCGGTCGACCGAGTAACCCGCGAACGTGCAGCGAGCGTCGGTGATTTCCGGCGGAAACGGCGTCGCGACGGTGACGGCGTGCCGCTCCGACAAGGCACGGCCCATCTCGAGCGCCCGGATACCAGGGCCGGAGAGGTTCTGACGAAGCGGCTCGTGCGTGACGACGAGGACGCGCGACCGCGCGCTGTGCGACACGCCCAATAGTATTGCAGGCGGCCGAAAGTTCGTGAAGGCGTGAGACAATTTCCTTCCGTTACGTGCGTCGCGTTGCCGTCTCCGTCTTGATCGTCAACTATCAAACCTACGCGGAGCTGACCTCCTGCCTCCAGTCGCTCGTCCGGTTTCCGACTGAAGACGTCGAGGTCGTCGTGGTCGATCATCTGGCCGACCCTGCCGCTGCGGCAGCGGTGCGCCGCGAATTCCCATCGATTCATCTGATTGAGGTACGTAGCAACCCCGGATTTGCCAACGGGGTCAATCGCGCTGCGCACGCGGCCGGCGGAACCTATCTGTTGCTGTTGAACCCTGACTGCACCGTCGACGAAGACGTTGCGCATGGACTCGCCACTTGGCTTGACGAACACAGAGATGTGGGCGTCTGCGGTGCACGCATCCACGAAGCCGACGGCTCCGTCCAGCAATCCGCCCGGAGCTTTCCAGACGCCAGCACCGGATTTGCGGGACGAACTGCGTGGCTGACGCGTGTCTGGCCGACCAATCGATGGTCGCGCCGCAATCTGGTTGCGCAGAGTCTTCCGCACGAGCCCATGGCATGTGATTGGGTCTCCGGCGCCTGCATGATGGTGAGGCGCATCGCGTTCGAGGAGGTCGGCGGCATGGACGAACGATTCTTTTTGTACTGGGAGGATGCCGACCTTTGCCATCGGCTCCGGCAGAAGGGCTGGCTTACGTTCTACAACCCGAACGTTCAGGTAACACACTTCACTGGTCGCAGCAGTCAACGTGCCGAGATTCAGTCAGCAATCGCCTTCCACAAGAGCGCGTTCACGTACTTCTGGACGCACGCCACGCCGGCCAGGCGCCTCATCGCGCCATTGGTGTATCTTGCGCTGCACGTGCGTCTCGGCATCCGCCTGGCGCAGATCCAGATCCGCCGTGCGCGACTCGGGACGCACTGACGCAGGTGCCAAGAGCAGATGCCCGGTATGAGCGCATGAGCGTTCGTCAACGATGGCTCGTTGGAAGCGCCGTGGCCGCAATCGCCATGCTGGCCCTGCTGATCTCATCGGGCCTGCACGCCGGTAGCCCTTCAGCACAGTTTGTTGATGTCGATCTTCGCGTATCCGCTGGTACAGCCGCCCAGATCTCATGGTCGGATGACGTCGACTTCTCCGAAACGCGGTCCGCTCGTGTTCCACTCCAGCAGACCGAAGGCTTTCAGCAAGTGCGCTTCGGGATGCCGCGTCACAGCGCGCGGTGGCTTCGTTTCGATCCGATGAACGGCCCTGGCGACGCATGGATCCGAACGATACGTCTGCGCGACGCTGACGGCCGGCAAGCCGCGGTCCTTGACCCGAAGCGGTGGCACCCGTTCAACGAAATTGCCTCGATCGCTCGCGACGGGGACGTAACACACCTCGTGACGACTCCAGGGGCTGTTGGCGCATCGCTGCTCATACCCCTCCCTGTGAACCACGACGGCATGAGCGGCCTCGTGTCCATCGTCACTCCGTTTTCACTTGGTGTTGCCACCGCGATCATGGTCGCGTTGATGCTCGGGTGCATCGTCTCAATCGGCCGTCGGGTGTTCGGCCGCGATGCTGATGTCGGGCTGTCACGTTGGCAAATCGGCGCATGGCTGGCGGCTCTCTTCCTGGTCGTCTTTTCAGCCAGTCTGCTCCTGCTCCGGCAAAATCCGGTGAACGTTCCCTTTTGGGATCAGTGGGATCTCGAAGCCAGGACGCTGTACGTGCCGTATCACGAGGGCGGCCTCACCTGGCGCATGATGTTCAGTTCGGCGAATGAGCATCGCATTTTCTTTACCCGACTGCTTGCGCTCGATTTGTTGACGATGAACGGTCAATGGGATCCGCGGCTGCAACAGGTAGCAGATGCAGGCCTGCATGCGTTCACGGCAGTCGTGTTGGTGGCAACGCTCTGGTTCTCATGTCAACGACGTCGTCTGGATCTCCTTGTATTGATCGGCGTGTTGGCTTTTGCGCCGCCGATCGCGTGGGAGAACGTTCTGCTCGCGATTCAGTCCGCCGCCTATCTCGTGGTGATGTTTTCCGTTCTCGCCATGTCATTGGTTGCGCTCTCGACGTGGCGAACGGCCGGCTGGTTCCTTGGGTGGGGGTGCGCCGCGTGCGCGCTTGTGTCATTCGGGAGCGGGATTGCCGTGCCTGTGGCCATCATGGGGATGGCGATCTTGAAATGGATTGGTGCCCGTCAGAGCTGGCGCGAGCTGGTCGCAAATCTCGTCGTCGGAGGATCGCTCGTCGCCTTAAGCCTTGCAACCAGGCCACCGCCTGTTCCGGGGCATGCCCAACTCGCGGTCCAGACCGTCGGCGCATTTGCAGTTGCTGTCGCGCACTATCTGTCGTGGCCACGTGTGTACGATTGGTGGCCAAGCCTTGTAATGTGGGTGCCGGTCGCCTGGCTGCTGATCTCCGTGATTCTTCGGCGCGGCGCCACAACGGTAGTGGAGCGCCTCGTCATCGGGCTCGTTATCTGGGTGGCTCTTCACGCAGTCGCGATCGCATATGGAAGGGGAGCCTCTCCAGTCCCTTCACCCAGATATCTGGACTATCTCAGCCTCGGATTTGTTGCGAACGCCATGGCCGTCGTGGCTGCGATGGATCG
The DNA here is from genome assembly GCA_036557365.1 of Vicinamibacterales bacterium. Lineage (GTDB taxonomy): Bacteria > Acidobacteriota > Vicinamibacteria > Vicinamibacterales > CAVVIG01 > DATKHR01. The sequence goes on along the minus strand of DATBHR010000083.1, from coordinate 35,230 downwards.
CGCGCCCGGGCGGGCGCTGGTTCGACCCATGCTTCGGGCAACCACTGCTGTGTGGCTTGTCTGGGTGAGTGTCGGCGTGGACACATCGGTCGTGAGGACTCTGAACGACCTGACGACGTGGCGTCAATGGTTTGCGAACCAGGTCACGTCCGTTCGCACAGTCATTGCCAGCGGCGATGTAAGCAATTTCCTCAAACAGGCTCCTCTCGTTCAGTTACCATACCCGGACCCGACACGGCTGACGACGGTCTTACAGGACGATTACATTCGAGGGATTCTGCCTCCGGCGGTTCGCGCGCCTCTTCGCGTCGAGCCGCGGACGGTGACGAACGATGCGTTCGTCCTGCAGGCGCCTGATCGGGGCCTGCCATACGATGTGTTGTCCAGAGCGTGGTGGTCTCTTGGAGACGAGGGGAAGCGCACCGTCGTGGGGCGCTTCGAAAGCGAGCCGTTGCGGTGCAACTCGACGTCGCAACTTCGCTTTGAAGTTGCGGGTTACCTCGGCTGGCCCGACCAGTATCTGGCGCTCCGTGAACAGGGTACCAGGGACCGCGCGATTAGCCCCTCAGTGCTCGCGGGGGAGCAATGGGCGGATGTTATTCTTCGCTGCCCGGCCGGCCCTTTTACAATTGTCGCGATCGATCAGGCGGCCGACTCATGGTTTGCGTTTCGCGAGCCGGTCGAGATCGGACGGGCTTCGCGGTTCGTCGAATGGCTGATCAGAAGATCGCGAGGGATGCTGTTCGTCTCGCTCGCGCTGACAGTTCTTCTAGTTCGATGGACGATCCCCGCGTCATAACGAGGTCGCGGAGCTGATTCAAACGTTCACACAGATGTCTATTCCGGCCAGCGCGTTGACACTCGATCTCGTCATCCCTTTGTACAACGAGGCCGATATCGTCGACCTGCTGTTCCAGACTCTGGACGAGACATTCTGCGCGGAGAACCTGACGCCACGCCAGATCGCCAGCGTCCGCTATCTCTTCGTGGACGACGGAAGTTCCGATCAGACGGCCAGGATGGTTTCTGAACGGATTCGCGCCGGCGCGTCGGCGGCGCTGTTTCGATTGTCCAGAAACTTCGGTCACGCGAATGCCATTTCTGCCGGTCTCGATCACGCCACGGCTGATCTCGTGGCCGTTCTCGATGCCGACCTCCAGGATCCACCGGCCGTTGTGCTCGAGATGATCGACCGGACTCGAGACGGCTATGACGTCGTGTATGGGCAGCGGCGACGACGCCAGGAAAATTTCGTGAAGCGAGCGGGTTACTGGGTGTTCTACCGGTTGGTCGCGTTTCTGTCCGATGTGAAGATTCCTCTGGACAGTGGCGATTTCTGCCTCATGAATCGGCGCGTGATCGTCGCCCTTCGAGATTTGCCGGAGCGCCTGCGATATCCACGTATTCTTCGGGCGTGGGTCGGCTTTCGCCAGATCGGCGTCGAGTACGATCGGCCAGGTCGACAGGCTGGAAGCTCGAAGTACACGGCGGCCAAGCTGTACCGCCTCGCGACCGATGGCATTGCGGCTGCCAGCATCAGACCGCTGAAGATCGCGCAGTTGTCCAGCTTTCTGTTCGGTCTGGTTGCGGCTGGATTGACGCTGCTGTTCATCCTGATGCTCGCCGGCCAGGGCCAAAGCGCGATCTCGATGCCTTTCTTGTTGATCAGCCTTCTAATTGCCAGCGGTCACGCGCTGACCATGCTGTGCCTCTACGTTTTCAGCGCGTATCTGGGGCGTTTGTACCTCGAGGTCAAGGGAAGGCCCGCCTACATCATCATGGAGCAGGTGCCCTCTCTCGAAGAGAGTCAGGAAGGCCGCCGCGCGTGATTGAGTTTCTGACTGACCTTCAACCGATTTCGTTTCCAGACGAATGGTACGATGCGAACTCGGAGGAACACTTCTGGTTCGAGTGGCGCGCACGAATAGCCGGCTTGCTGGTTCGCCGGATCGGACTCCCGGTCGATCGAGCATTGAGAGTTCTCGACATCGGATGTGGCACGGGAATCACGAGCCGGCAGTTCCGGCGCACGACGCGCTGGTCGTGCGACGGTGCCGACCTGAACATGGACGCTCTTTCTCGCTGCGACGTCGGCGGCGGGCGAATCCTGTACTACGACATCCTGGAAAAGCGCCAGGAGTTTCGCGACAGGTATGACGTCGCGATTCTGTTCGATGTCATAGAGCACATCGAGGCGACGCAGCCTTTTCTCGAAGCCGCGCTCTTTCACCTGAAGCCGGGTGGCGTGCTGCTCGTCAACGTACCGGCCTTGATGACGCTGTACGGTGTGTACGACACGATGGCAGGTCACTTTCGCCGTTATACACGGCGAACGCTGGCTGGTGAGTTCGCCTCCCAGAACGCCACCGTGCTCGATCAGACGTACTGGGGCTTCAGTATGGTGCCGTTGCTCTGGTTGCGAAAGCTCGTGTTGCGCCGGCAGACCGACGAGGCGCGCGCGATTCGGACCGGTTTCAAGCCGCCTTCGGCGTTGGCACATTCGGTCCTCAAAGGCGCGATGGCCTTCGAATGTGCGGTTCTCAAGCGTCCGCCTGTGGGTTCGTCAGTGATGGCCGCGATTCGCAAGAACGCGTGAATGAGTCATTCCTTTATTCCGACGAACATCCCTCGATGGTGCACGGCATAGGTGCCTTCGATCAGCTCATGGGCAAGGTTCCCTTCCATGAAATCGAACTGCTCGAAGATCGATTGGAAACCCGCTTCCCGGAGCACGTTGGCGATGTGCTCGCGCCGAATCCAGAACGATTTGGCATTAGACCATGATGCCCACTTCAGGTCGGTGACCGTCTTCGCGTCCAGTCCCGGGTCGTACTCGAAGAACCAGCGTCCGCTCACACCCTCGTGTTCTGTCAGGTCGCCGAGATTGTAAATGGTGCTCTTCTGGTCCGTTGCGAAATGCGTATTCACGATCAGCGCCTTGCGGCAGAGCCCTGACAGCATTCGGACGAAGGACACCGGTCGATCGAGGTGATAGAGCAGGCCGCAACAGAAAACGACGTCGAACACCCCGTACTTTCCGACGTTCCACGCATCGTCGTTGATGAATGAGAGGTTCGGCAGCGATGTTCGTTCCTTGACATAGCGACAGTTGGCAAAGTTGTTCGGCCTGACTTCGAGCCCCACAGCATCCATTCCCATGCGGGCGAACTCGACCGTGTATCCGCCTTCCAGGCAGCCGAGGTCGACGATGCGCTTTCCCTGCAGGCCACCGGGATAGAGAGTCCGAAGGAGCCGTTTCACCGAACGACACCAGGAACCGTCCGCAAGAAGGCCTCCTGCGTCGGGCTTGGTCATCGTTCCGTCATCCAGCCGAATGTTGTGTGCGGTGAAGGCGCCGCGGGAATCGACGGTCATATCATCGCGATGATAGATTAGTCGGCGCGTATTTCCCTGCTGAAATCGTGGTTTTCGAGGATTGGAGCCCGACAAGCCCGTGACGACTCATTCGAACCAAGAGATCGTGAAGGTGATCGAAGCTCTGGAAATTGGCGACGAGCTGTTCCGTGAGCCGACGCGGCTGGTCTATCCCTACGCGTGGGAAGGTCATATCTGCGCCGCCTTCTGGCTGGCGAAGACGGTCAAGCCGGCACTCTTTGTCGAGTTGGGCACGCAGAGCGGAAACTCGTACGGCGCGTTTTGCCAGGGCATTGTCGAATCAGGTCTCGCGTGTCGCGCATACGCGGTGGATACGTGGAAAGGCGACGACCACGCCGGCTTTTACGGCGAGGAGGTCTTTGCTGATCTCAACGCATTCAATGGCAGGCACTACGGTCAGTTCTCGACGCTCGTGCGCAGCACGTTCGAGGAGGCCCGCCCGTACTTCGCCGATGACTCCATCGATCTGTTGCACATCGACGGGCTCCATACCTACGAGGCTGTAAAGCACGATTTCGAAACCTGGCAGTCCACGCTATCGGAGAAAGGCGTAGTCATCTTTCACGACACCAACGTTCGTCAGAACGGGTTTGGCGTATGGAAGTTGTGGGCGGAGCTTGCCAGCAGGTATCCCTCATTTGAATTCGATCATTCACACGGCCTGGGTATCCTCGGCGTAGGGACACGTCAGCCGGAGCCGCTCAAGCAGCTGTTCGAGTTGGGCCTCGACCCCACGCTGAGAGCCGTCATCTGCCGTCTCTTCGCGCTGCGAGCGGACGGCTTTCTGACACGAATCCGGTTCGAGAAGCTGGAGACCGAAGCCGATGGACTCCGCCGAGTTCTCGCCTCGAAAGACCAGACGCTGGTCGAGCGCGATGAGGCGCTCGAAAATTTTGGCAACGTCGTACGGGGAGAGGACGACGAGATTCGAGTACTCCGTGGTTTGATCGCGCAGCGGGATGAAGCGCTGCAGGTTCAGAAAGGCCGGCTCCTGGAACGCGAGGAGATGATTCAGACGCAGACCGCGTTGCTTCGCGAGAATCAGGAGGCCGCGGCTCGCCAACACCTGACGGATCAAAGACGGGCGGACGAGCTCGAGCGCCAGATTCGGCTGATCAAGGCAGAGGAAGCCGCGGCTCGACTCCATCTGGCGGCCGTCTATGAGCGGTCCACGTCGTGGCGAGTGACGTCCCCAATCAGGCGACTCTCTGTAGCCTCGCAGCGATTGCGCGAGCGTTGGCGCCGCCGGAATGATGGTTCGACCTCGGCCGCCATGGAAGGATCGAGCGTCGGCGAAACGGTCTCAGATCCGAACGTGGAAACGGACAGCAAGGCGGCGATACGCGCCCAGTTCCGGTCCCGTCTCCAAGCCTTTCTCGCGTCGCCGCAGACGCTGAGGCTGCCCTCGGGCGACCGAGCGGATGTTTCGATTCTCCTAATACTCCACAATCAGGCGGAGCTGACCTTCGGCTGCCTGGCGTCCATCGAAGAGTGTCTCACCGGCAGCAACGTGGCAGTCGAAGTGATCGTCCTCGACAACAACTCGACCGACCTGACCGCTGAGCTCCTCAGCCGCGTGTCGGGCGCCAAGATCCTGCGGCTTTCGGAAAACCTCCATTTTCTTCGCGGAGTGAATCGCGCCGCGCGCGAAGCGACTGGTCGGCACCTTCTGCTCTTGAATAACGACGCGCAGTTGCTCCCGGGCGCCGTCGAAGCCGCTGTCAGAATTCTCGATTCCGACGAAACCGTTGGCGGCGTCGGCGGTCGAATCATCCTGCCCGACGGCACGCTTCAGGAAGCCGGCTCGATCATCTGGAGCGATGGTACGTGCTCGGGATATGGCCGCGGCGGCGAGCCGACTGCGCCTGAGTTCATGTACCGCCGTGAAGTCGATTACTGCTCCGCCGCGTGCATCATGACGCCGCGCGCGGTTTTCGAGCGATTCGGCGGTTTCGACGAGCGCTATGTTCCCGCATACTATGAAGAGGTCGACTACTGTGTTCGTCTCTGGGCTTCCGGGTTGAGGATTGTGTTCGATCCCGACGTGGTGGTGAGGCACTACGAATTCGGATCTGCTTCTGCGGGCCCCGCTCTTGAACTACAACAGCGCAATCACCACATCTTCCAAGAGCGACACGCGGAATGGCTGAGCGGCAAAGCGTCCTACTCACCTCAACACACAATGTCTGCCCGAAGCCCTCGGTCCGAGGCAAAGCGCGTCCTGGTGGTTGAAGATCGTGTGCCCCATGCAGAGCTCGGAACCGGCTACCCACGAACCAAGCTGATGGTCCAGGAGCTGCTGGCCGCAGGCGCCGACGTTACTTTCTATCCGACCCTCGGACCACATGAAGAGTGGCCTGACGTCCGCCGATCGCTGGATCCTTCGGTCGAGGTGATGCTCGGCGGTTCGAGAGATGCTCTTGCCGGATTTCTGTATCAGCGGCCCGGCTATTACGACGGGATTGTCGTCTGCCGTCCTCATAACATGCACGCGTTCGTGTCGGCCGTCGGGGCCGATCGCAGGCCGATCGACGGCGCATTCGTCGCGTACGATGCCGAGGCGATTTTCTCGCGCCGAAGTCGCCTGCAGGATCAGATCAACGGAAAGGACATCTCGTCGGCGAACATCGGGCAGCTCGTCGCCAGCGAGATTCGATTGACGGAGGCGGCGGACGCAGTGATCTCGGTCTCACCGATCGAGAGTCGCGTGTTTCAGGAATGCGGCGTTGCCCGCACATTCTTGTTGGGTCACGCTATTGATGTCGATCCGACGACAACGCCGTTTGAGGAACGAGAGGGCTTCATCTTTCTCGGCGCGATTCAGAGCGACGATTCTCCCAACGCCGACTCGCTGCGATGGTTCGCGGAACGCGTGTTGCCGCAGCTTCGCCGTGAGCTGGGGGCGCACATCCGGCCGACGGTCGTCGGATTGAACCGGGCGGCCACGGTGGAGGCTCTCAATGGCGACGCCTACGACCTCGTGGGGATGCGGGACGATCTGAGGCCGTGGTTCGAGAAAGCAAGAGTGATGATCGCACCCACACGATTCGCGGCGGGCATTCCACTCAAGGTCTATCAGGCGGCGTCGCTGGGCGTACCGGTCGTGGCGACCGAGCTGGTCGCACGTCAGGCCGGATGGCAAACGGATCGCGATCTCCTGGCGGCCTCTGAAGCTGATCGTTTTGCGGACGCCTGCATTCGCGTCTACCGGGACAAGCGCCTTTGGGAGTCCCTTCGTGAATCCGCGATCGAACGTTGCCGGCAGGACTGCTCGCCCAACAAGTTTCGCGATGGCGTGAGGCAGATTCTCGACGCCATTCCGAATCGAAGAAATTCTGTCGCGATCAGCTAATCGATTCCCGGAACAATGAACCACACGCTCGATCTTGTTCCGGCCAACGATCTCAGATCCGAGGACGGGTGGTGGATCTCCACCGGTTCCGATCCGTATTTCCTGGTTCGGCCACGGCATGGGCGGTGTCCATCGGGCTGGTGCATCGTCCGCTTTGATGCCAGGAGCGACGGAGACGCTCTGGCGCCCATCCTGTACATCGACGATGGATCAGGTTTCTCGCAGTCGAACACTCGCCACTTGTCGATCCTGGAAGCCTGCGCGGGAGGCATGACCCTCCGCTTGCCCGACGTCGTTCACGCGCTGCGTTTAGACCCGATGAGTGCGCCCGGCCGCTTTCAGTTGAACTCCATCAGCCTTCAACCAATCGGACGCGTGCGGGCCGCGTCGAGGCTGGTCCAGCCCGTGCTGCGTCGTATGGCCGCCAATCCTTCGCTGGTTCCAGCCTATTTGTCGGCCGCGCGTCGTATTGCAGGCCAATCCGGTGCTCGGGCGGCGATTCGTCACCTTCTGAGAGAGCGTGCGTTCGAGTCGTCGTCGGAGGACTACGACGGGTGGGTTCGCATGTACGACACGTTGAGCGCGGCCGATGTGCAGGCGATCAGAGCACGCATCGACGCGTTCGATTATCGACCGCTCATCTCCGTCGCAGTACCCGTGTTCAACACCCCCGAGCGCATTCTTCGCCAATGCCTCGATTCGGTGCTTGGACAGGTCTACCCGCGCTGGGAGCTCTGTCTCGCGGACGATGCGTCGTCCGACGACAGCGTACGAACCATTTGCGAACGATATGCGGCGAAGGACCAGCGCATCAAGTTTGTACGGCGCGAGAGCCGCGGGCATATCGCGGCCGCGACCAATTCGGCGCTGGAGTTGGCATCAGGCGAGTTCGTCGCGCTGCTCGACCACGACGACGAGCTCGCGCCGCACGCGTTGTACATGATCGCGGAGGCGTTGAACGAAAACCGTGCGCTCGATCTTCTGTTCAGCGACGAGGACAAGATCGACGCGAAGGGAAAGAGGTTCGATCCCTGGTTCAAAAGCGACTGGAACTACGATCTGATGCTTTCCCAGAACGCCGTGGTGCACTTGAGCGCCTTTCGGCGCAGTCTTCTCCGCGAGATCGGCGGACTCAGAACCGGGTTCGATGGCAGTCAGGACTATGACCTGCTGCTTCGTTTCAGCGAGCGAACCAGACCCGAACGCATCAAGCACCTGCCGTTCGTCCTCTATCACTGGCGGGCGATAGAGGGGTCGGTCGCGTTGAAGACGACGGAGAAGACGTATCCGTACGAGGCCGCAGCGAAAGCCATACAGCAACACCTCGATCGCATCGAGGCCGGTGCAACGGTCTCCCGTGATGCTCACGAAGGCTACTACCGCGTGAAGTGGCCATTGCCGGCTGAACCTCCGCTCGTCAGTCTCATCATTCCGACGAGGGACAAGGTCGATCTCCTGAAGACTGCGGTCGACTCAATCAGGACGAAGACCGCCTATCCGAACTTCCAGATCGTCATCGTCGACAACGGGAGCGAGCTCGAAGAGACGAAGCAGTACCTGTCGCACGTCTCGCAGCTGGCGAGCGTCTGCGTGCTCGAGTACGCGGCGCCGTTTTCGTTTGCGGCGTTGAACAACTGGGCAGTTCGCCAGCCGCAGGTGAACACGCCGCTGATCGGTTTCGTCAACAACGACATCGAAGTGATTTCACCCGGCTGGCTGACCGAGATGGTCAGTCACGCATTGCGTCCGGGCGTCGGAGCTGTCGGTGCCAAGCTGTATTACCCCGACGAGACGATCCAGCATGCGGGCATCATCGTCGGTCTCGGCGGCCTCGCGGGTCATCCGCATGCCCGGTTTCCCCGGAACACACCCGGCTACTTCGGCCGTGCGGTATGCACACAGCAGTACTCGGCTGTGTCCGCAGGCTGCATGCTGATGCAACGCGAGGTGTTCCTCGCGGTTGGCGGATTCGATGAAACGAACTTCAGAGTCGCGTTCAACGATGTCGATCTAGGGCTGCGGCTTCACGCGGCCGGATACTCAGTCGTGTGGACGCCACATGCCGAGCTCTTTCATCACGAGTCTGCTTCGCTGGGATTGCCGTCAGGCCGCGACCGTCGAGAGCTCTTCGAGAAAGAATCCGCGAATTTGAGAAGTCGTTGGGAAGGTGCGGTTGCGAACGATCCCTACTACAATCCCAACCTCACCATTTCCGGCGGTGATTTCCGTCCGTGTTTTCCTCCACGAATCCAGAAACCGTGGAGACGATAGCCAGCGCGGGTGGGTGACCGCTCACGCTCGTTTGTGGCCGCCCGTGAAGAAATACAGCGAACTCGTGAAGAACGCCTTCGCATGTCGCAGCTTCTGAATGGCGGCCCAGGCTCGAGAACCGGTGATCTCGTTCAAGTCGCACTGAACGCGCTGCAGCTGCAGTCGCAACTTTTCGTATTCGCTACGCTGTTCCTCGAGATCCGCTTTCTGCTGTCGTAGGGCGATGCTCTCCCGTTCGCTCACCTGGAGCTGCGCATCGAGGTTCCGAATGTCACCCTGCGCCTCAGCCAGTCGGCAGGTCGCGTCGTACAAATCTCGCTCGACTTCGGTTGGCACGTCTATACCTTGAAAGAGACTCACTTGGCCGGCGGCCCCGAGTTCCTCGTCGGTCGCCAGCGCAACGTTGTAGACCGCTGACGTAACACCTGAGGCACCGGTGACGCTCTGAAAGTTCCCCTGATAGTGTCGGAACGAATCGATCGCCCGATCGGCAGCTGGCACGATGACCGACCCGTGACAAATTTTCTGTTCGAACAAATTGACGTGCGTGAAGAACCTGCCGAGTAACGCCTCAAACTCTTCCTTGAAGAATTCCTTCACGTGATACGGATTCGTGTTGTTGGGAAGAACGGAGTAATGGAGCTTGTCCGGCGTCGATGCGACCAGCAGCCCGCGCGGTCGAAGAACTCGTCGAATTTCGCGGAGCATTTGTTCCTGGTCGTCAACATGCTCGAGCGTCTCGAAGCTGACGACCACATCGACACTTTCGTCGTCGAGCGGGACCGCCGTGCAGGAACCCACCCGGAACGACAGCCGCGAGCTGTTGCCATATTTCCGGTTCGCGTGGTCGATGACATCTGCAGCGACGTCGACGCCGATGACCTGTGCGGCGACGCCGGCGAGCAGATTCGCGCCGTAACCTTCGCCGCAAGCGAGATCGAGAACCGTTTTCCCCCCGACATGTTCCTTGGCGAACGCGTAGCGGTGAAGGTGCTCGATCGCTGTGTCTCCGTGATGCGAAGGCACGAGGCGTTCGCCGGTCCACGGCAACTCCGAATGGTCGGTCATCTCAAGCGGTTTTCCTGTCGCGTTTTCCCCCAGGCCGGAAGATCCGCTGGCCGCGGATGATTCCGACACACGCCGAGGCTCTGATGAGTCTTTCGTCGATGCGTGGCCAATTCTATCGTGATATTCCTTCGAAAACACTGTTGCCGCAGCGCGACACCAGATTGCCCAGCCGCTCAATGTATTCATCGAGCACAGTGTCATCGAGACATCGGCGCAGCGGCTCGATCTGCGGATCATCGACATCCGCGACGATGGCGTTCCAATTTCGCAGGCGGGACCGCTCGGTCAGTCGGTTTGTGTTCTGTCACGTTGACCACCGCCACGGATTGGCGAACACAGTCAAGCCGTTCACGTTCCGAGGTACCATTGCCGGCGCTGCACCAGCGATTCTCCAGGAGGACTGACTGCGCCGTTTGATTTTCGTGTTGGGAATGGGCCGCTCGGGAACGTCGGCCATTACCCGGGTGCTCTCTCTGTGTGGCGGCTCTCTGCCGCTCCGCCTCTTGGCGGCCAACCATGGAAACCCGACGGGCTACTGGGAGCCCCTCGACGGCCTGGCTCTGAACGATGCCTTTCTCGGGCGATATGGCTCGAACTGGTACGATCCGCGCCTGCCTCCGCCAATTGATGCGACCGTCAGTTCACCGGAGGGACAGGCGTTCATCGGTCAAATCCAGGCCTTCTTCGAAAATTGCGCAGAAGCGCCCCTGCTCCTTATCAAGGAACCGCGTATCAACGCGCTCACCGAATTCTGGTTTGCTGCCGCGCAGCGGCTGCAATTTCAATGTGGCGTCGTCGTGGCGGTTCGACATCCTGCTGAAGTCTGGGGCTCTCTGGCGGCTCGAGATGGCATGCCGGCCGCGCTCTCGAACACACTGTGGTTCAGGTACAACTGGCTGGCCGAGCAGTGTTCGTTCGGAATGCCGCGCGCGTTTGTCGAGTACTCAAGGCTGCTGGCCGACTGGCGACGGGAAATCGACCGAGTCGCTCGCGCACTGGCAATCGACCTGACGATGATCAACGGCGAAGCGGTCGACGCATTTCTGTCGCCCGCCCTTCGACACCACGACGCGTCCACGGAAACGACGGCGTCCGATACCCAGAGTGAGAGTGGTATTCAACGAGCCTATGCACTGCTGGCGAAGGCGTCGAGAGATGAGGATTTCTCGAGAGCTGAACTCGATCGCCTCACGACGGCTCACATGGCGTCCCAGGAGGCGACGGTAGCCTTCGATCAGTTCAGGCGCCGCTTTGCGCCAAATCGATCTGACGACTTGGTCGACCAGGCAAGTTCAAGCGCGATCTAACGCGTGCGGCGTGATTCCGAGTCAGGCCGCACGCGCTCAATCTGTGCCTCGTTTGCAGCGCTAACTACTGAACGACGAGCGTCTGGGTCGGAACACCAGAATTTCGCAGGATGTTGTTGCCGTACGACCAAACCTCGCCGCCGTTGTTGTGGATGCTGAACGGGCTTCCCGTCAGGATCGAATTCGAAAGCACCAGCACATTCGCGCCGCCAACCTGGGTCGCGAAGTTCGTGTTGTTGTCCAGCGTCGTATTCACGATGAACGCCGTGTTCATCGCGCCACCGTTGCCCAGCATGTTGAAACCGCCGCCATTGTTGAGGATTACGGAATCCTCGACGACCACGCGAGCGTTCGCGGTGCCCTGAAGGTTGACGCCGTTCTGGGTGAAGCTTCGAATCGAGCACTTGCGGATCGTCGTCTTTCCGCCGCCCAGAATCGTGACCCCGTTGAGGCCCGTGCCCAGTCCCTCGATGTCGAGGCCCTCGAGCAGCACTTTGTCAGTTGCACCGACGTTGACGACGATGCCGTTGGTGCCGGATACGAGAACGCCCGCTTCGAAGCCGACGGACGTGATGCTGATCGACTTCGTAATCGTCACGGCGCCGAAGCCGCCGGGATCGAGCACGTTGATCTCGCCGCCGGTTGCGGTCTTCGAAATCGCACCGGCGAACGTCTTGCACGGCGCTGTTCGGCTGCACGGGTTCGCATCGTCGCCAACACCTGATACCCAAGTTCGGGTCGCCTGCGCGTGGGCCGGTTCGGCCTTCAGGCACATTGCGGCGGTTCCAACGGCAATCGCAAACAGGACGGCTCTGCGCATTTCACTGACTCCTTGTCGAAATGGTTTGATGGCGGGGCTCTCGCGCGAATCGACCGATTCCACGAAGCTCGACTGTAGTATCGGTGCCGATAAACGGCCGCGCTAGCGAGGAGACGAATTTCTTACGCGGTCACTACGCAACCGCGCGAGAGAAAAGGAAATTCAGAGTAGCTGCGTGCAGGCCGACGCGCTCAGTTCGCGACGATCGTCGTTTCTCGATGTGGGAGATCGGGCAGGTAGCCTCGTTCGGCGAGGAGCGAGAGAATTCTTCCTGACGCATCCACTGGATCGATGCCTGATGTGTCGATCACGAGATCTGCGTCTGCCGGTGCCTCGTACGGATCGGAGATGCCCGTGAATTGCGCCAGCTGTCCAGACCGTGCCTTGGCGTACAGCCCCTTCGTATCGCGCTGCTCGCAGAGCGCGAGCGGTGTCGAGACGTGGACCAGCACGTAGCCTCCGGCCGGCTCGATCATCGACCGTACTTTCCGCCGAGCGCCGTCGTAGGGTGCAATTGCCGCGCAGAGCGCGATGCCGCCGCATCGTGTGATTTCCGACGCGACGAACCCAATCCGCTCAATGTTCAAGTCGCGATGTTCACGCGAGAAGCCAAGTTCGCTGGAAAGATGTCGCCGCACGAGGTCGCCATCGAGCAGCGTTACCTTCCGATCGCCGCGTTCGAGAAGGCGAACCAGCAGCACGTTCGCGATCGTTGACTTGCCCGAACCCGACAGGCCGGTGAAGAAAATCGTGAATCCCTGCTGCTGCCGGGACGGATGCGTTCGTCGAAGCTCACGAACGACCTCCGGAAAACTGAACCATTCAGGTATTTCTTCGCCAGTCGCGAGCCGGCGTCGGAGTTCGCTTCCCGATACTCTCAGCACCCGAGCGTCGTTCGGCACCCGATCTTCCGGCATGTAGCGCGATTCATCCGCCACATAGACCATCTCTCGCGACGGCACCATCGTCACGCCGATTTCGGCCTGATGCTGGTTCAGCATTTTCTGCGAGTCGTACGGCCCGTAGAACGGCTCTCCGCGGCTGTTCGCTCCTGGCCCGGCGTGATCGCGGCCGACAATCAGATGAGTGCAGCCGTAATTGCGGCGAATGATGGCGTGCAGGAGCACCTCGCGCGGGCCGCCCATACGCATCGCCAGCGGCAGCAGCGAAAGCATCGCCGTATCCGCGGGATACGTATTCAGCGCCACCTGATAACAACGCACCCGTGTGAAGTGATCGACGTCGCCTGGTTTGGTCATCCCGACGACGGGCTGGATGAGCAGCTTGGCGCCGGTCTCTTCGACCGCGCGGCGGGTCAGCTCGACGTGCGCGCGGTGCATGGGGTTCCGCGTTTGAAACGCGACCACCTTATTCCAACCACGAGCGGCGAACTCGTGTCGCAGCGCCGACGGCGTGCGCCTGAGCGCCGAAAAATCGTAGTGGCTCGGTAGTTCGAGAGCCTCGATCGATCCGCCCACATAGAACGGATGCGCGTTGAACAATGCCGACACGCCAGGATGGAGTGTGTCTGTCGTGCCGAAGACCGATGTCGCCTCGTGATTCTTGTCCGGCTGCCAGACGTCTCCAACTGTCAGCGCGGCGAGCAGGCGGCCTTCCGGGTCTCGAAGCCCGATGCGCTGCCCGGATTGGAGCGCGCCGGCAAACTCCGGGGTCACGTCGAGCGTGATCGGAATTGGCCATAACGTGCCGTCGGACAGGCGAAGCTGCGCGCAGACGGACTCGTGGTCTGCTCGAGACATGAAGCCAGACAGCGGAGAAAACGCTCCTGTCGCCAGCAGTTCAAAATCGCAGAGTTGCCGAGGGGTGAGCACCCAGTTCGGCCACGTGGTCGATTGCGCTTTCAGTTCAGAGTTGCGCTCGCTATCGACCAGCAGCCCGGTGAGAACGCCACCGTAGGGGGAAATGAGGAAATCGGCGGGAGTGCTGTCTTTAGATGCTGTCTTGACGGTATCTGGCATCAGAAGACACGTCGGCAAGCAGCGAGTTGAACAGTCATTATGCCGTCATTGTGGCCGGCCGGTGTACAGCGAGTCAACTGGGCGAAGTGGCAGCGCATGCGACCTGCGACCGGCGGCGGTCGCTCATTTGAGCGGACGCCTCGCAACACAGATCAGGGACAGTCCACCGACCATCGGCGTGACCCACGAGTCGACGAGTTGGGCGAACGGCACGAGCCGTTCGAACAGCTTCACCTGTCCGCTTTGGATCGTCTGGCGCCTCAACACCCGCCCGTTGACGAACCAGCCCGTCATCCCCAGCGCGTTCATCCACATCGTCGTCTCGATCTCGAACCCGGCCTGGCGGATCCTCGACTCGAGCTCTGGCTGCTCGTAGCGGCGATAGTGTCCGAGGCGTTCGTCGAGCGTGCCGTAGAGCCAGCGTTTCGCCGGTACGAGCGCCACCATCCGTCCACCCGGCGCCAGGGCCCCGTAGATATTGCGCATCGCGGTGAGATCGTCCGGAATGTGCTCGAGCACGTTCAGGCAGACCGCGGAGTCGGCGAAGTCACGCAGATCTCCTGCGGGCGGGTCATTCAGATCCCAGACTACGGTATGCACCGCGGCATTTTCGCCAAGCCTGTCCCGCATGCGTCTCAGATATAGCGGTGACGTGTCGGTGACGACGAGATCGGTCGGGCCGGTGGAGAGAAGCGCGCCCGAGAAGTTGCCGATCCCGCTGCCGATCTCGATGATCCGTTTGCCGAGATACGGCCTGATCTTCTCGAACATCCACTTGTTGTAGCCGTCCGCATCGGAGAGCACGGCCAGCGTGTCGTGCACGTGATCCGGATCTTCAGGCGGCGCAACCAGGCCTTCGACTTCGCGCCACGGTCGCTTCACACACGCTGACGACGATCGGAACAGGTTGTACCGAGCGATGTGCGCGAACGCGGCGATGCCGTCTCGCCAGGTGATCTTCTTCCCCTGCTCATAGGTGCGGCCGTGATATGAAATAGGCACTTCGTAGAGCACGCACGGACTCTTCGCCAGCTTCGCCGTGACTTCGGGCTCGAAGCCGAAGCGCGTGCTCTCGATGACGAGATTCTGAATCACGCTTCGCCGGAAGACCTTGTAGCAGGTCTCCATGTCGGTGAGGTTCAGGTTCGTGAAGATGTTTGAGAGCAGCGTGAGCACTCGATTGCCGACGCTGTGCCAGAAATACAGCACGCGATGCTCGGCTGCCAGGAATCGCGATCCGAAGACGACGTCGGCCTCGCCGCGCTCGATGGGCCCGACCAGGCGCGCGTATTCGGCCGGGTCGTACTCGAGATCTGCGTCCTGGATGATGACGACGTCGCCGCTGGCGAGGTCGATGCCGGTCCGGAGCGCCGCACCCTTTCCGCCGTTCCGTGGCTGACGCACCAGCCGGACGCCGTCGCCGTAATACTGACGCAGTCGCTCGAGCAATGCTGAAGTGCCATCCGTGGAGGCGTCGTCAACGATGATCAGCTCTTTGTCGAAGGCAACGGCCATGACGCGACGGATGCACTCCTCGGCGGTCGCGTATTCGTTGTAGACCGGCATCACGATCGAAAGCTTCATGGGCGGAAGAATTCTAACAAGGAAGTGCCGACAAGCTGCTGGTGGCGACGGACGTGCTCAAATGATCGACGGCTCAGAGCAGTCGCGCGACCGTCCAGGTGGTTATCGCCCGTCCAGTCCGACTGAAGCAGCGCTCGTCGTCAGCTTCTTCAGCCTGCTTGCGATCGCGTACACGTTTCCGCTGGTCCGCGAGTTGCGCACCCACATCGTGGGCGACGCCGGCGATCCGCTCCTTGTGGCCTGGATTCTTGGCTGGGACGCGGATCGGATCCGCCACGGCTTTTCGGGCATCTGGGACGCCCCGAACTTCTTTCCGTATCGACACACACTTCTCTACTCGGAGCACTTTCTGGGCGTGTCGTTGTTCACGGTGCCACTCCAATGGCTGTCGGGAAATGCGATTTTCGTCTACAACGTCGCGTTCCTCGCGTCCTTCGTAGCAACCGCTTGCGGAACGTACATACTGGCGCGCTGGCTGACCGGACGTCGCGACGCAGCGTTCGTCGCGGCGCTGATCTTTGTCTGTCAGCCGTTCCGCGCCTCTCATAGCTCGCATCTACAGCTTCTGAGCATGGGATGGCTGCCATTGAGCCTCTGGTCGCTGCATCGGTACTTTCGGACGGAGCGGCTCGGGGATCTGCTCGCGTGCGCCGCTTTTTACCTTCTCCAAGCACTGACGACGGGCTACTTCGCGTACTACGGATTGTTGCCACTCGCCTTGATCGCCGCGTACGAGCTGTGGTCGACTCGCTCGTTCTCGCCCCGTCTTCTCGCGCATGGCGCGCTGGCTGCTCTGGTGGTCGCGGTTGTCATGTTGCCGGTTATCCGCGGATATGCCGATCTGCGGCGCGAGAGCGGATTGCGACGGCCGATTGACGAGATTACGAATCAGAGCGCCGAGGTCGGCGACTACGTCAGTGCGTCGCCATCGCTCTACATCTGGAGGGGCATCGGAAACGGACGCGGGGAGCACGAGCTTTTCCCGGGACTGGTTGCCGTCGTGCTCGCGCTGGGATCGATCTCGCTCGCGCGGCAGCGGCGCTATCGAGGCGTCATCGCACTCTACGGTGCGATGCTGTTTGCGGCATTCGTTCTCTCGCTTGGTCCATCGCCAAGAATCTTCGGGCATGTCTTCGAGTCTTCGAGCCCGTACGCCGTGCTGCTTCGCTTGATACCCGGTCTTGAAGGCATTCGCGTGCCCGCGCGGCTCGCCGTCGTCGTTCAGCTCGCGCTCGCCATCCTGGCCGCGTTCGGATCGATCCGGCTGTTCGACATCGCGCGCCCACGATCGGAGGCGCTTTGCGTAGCGGTCGTCGCGGTGCTGACGCTTGCGATTGCGGCGGAAGGGTTGTCGCGGCTGGAAAGCCCTCCGTTCGACTATCGCGGCAACGCTCGCGATCGCGATGCGTATGCCTATCTCACCTCGTTGCCGAAGGGCGGGGTCATCGAGCTGCCGACGATGGCGGAGCATCTGCTCGACGAGTTCGAGTATCAGTACATGACCCTGGTGCACGGCCACCGCGTCGTCAATGGCCACAGCGGCTACGTGACACCACTGGCGCTCTGGCTGCGAGGAGGTCACTCGCCGCTGCGCGAGTCAGGGCGGCAGCGCGATGCTGTCGAAATGCTTCGATCGATCGGCGTCAGATATCTGGTGATTCACCGGAGCCGGTACGCGGATTCCTCGCTGCTCGACGAGCTGTTGCGGGTTGTCGAGCATGATCCGAGCGTGATCGCACACCGGAGCTTCGAGGACGCGACAGTGGCCGTGCTGACGCCCTTCGTCGCGGAACGAACAGTCAGCCCGGGTGCTCCGATTGCGTCGACATCCATTACGGCGCGCGCCTCGGATTCGCAGGATCGCCTGCCGTTCCTCTTCGATGGCGACGCCGATTCCAGATGGCTGACCGGCAAACCGCAATTCGGTGACGAATGGCTGGAACTCGAGCTGGATCGCGTTCGCGACGTGCAGGAGGTGCGGCTTCAGCTCGGCACGCGAAGCTTCGGGGACTATCCGAGGGAGCTGGTTGTCGAAGCCGACGAAGGCGGAACGACCCGCACACTTTTCCAAGGCTCCATCCTGGCGCAGCTCGCGCACGGCATCATGCCCGACGGTCAATATCCGTGGATCGAGATAGCGCTGCCGCCCAATGCGACGAAGACTCTACGCCTGCGGCAGGTGGGACGGGCGCACACGTTCTTCTGGTCGATCCACGAGCTGCGCCTTTTCGAAAGAAAATGACGGGAAGACCTGCAGCGCTTATCTACCTCGCTTGAGCTTCGTCCCCTCTGGTCAGCTCGATGCGTGTTCCTTATGTAGAATTTCGGGGTGCTTGACGTCCCCGCTACGGTGGCGAGGCCCGATGCCGACCGGCTTGCCTCGAGCACACCGGCCGCACGCCTTCCGTTCTTTGCGGGTATTGGGTTTCTTCTCGCACTGACCCTGATTTTCTTTTTTCCGCTGCTGCGAGGCGACACGTTTACCGCCGTCGCGGGACACCAAGTGTCGGTGTACCCGTGGCGCGCGTTCGATCCAGTCTTTCCCGACAATTCGCAAACCGACCAGGCGGATCTCAGCTACCCGTGGCAGGCGTTCATTTCGAGCAGCTTGCGCGCCGGAGTTATCCCGTTCTGGAATCCGTACACCTATGGTGGTCAGCCGTTCTTTGCGAACGGCTCGAGCGCGGTCTTCTATCCACCCAAGTTCCTGGCCGCGTTGCTGTTGAGCCCGGACTGGGCTCACGACGCACTGACGATCTTTCACGTTGTTGTCGCCGGCATCGGGATGTGGTTGTTTCTTTCCGAACTGGGATTCAGCATCGCCCCGGCGCTCCTCGGTGGCACCGCATGGATGTTCTGCCCGTTCAGCATGGCGTGGCTGCAACTCGAAGTCGTCGCGCCATCGGGCGCGTGGCTGCCCCTCGGCTTCTGGCTGGTGCAACGGACGATCAAGCGCGACTCCTGGTTTCTCGCATTCTGGTCGTCGGCAGGACTCGCCTGCACCCTCGTCAGCGGCCACCTCCTGTTCATGGCTCTCGTGTACGGAGTTGTGGTCGCCTACGCTCTTGCGCTGACGCTGATGCGCCTCAAGCGAGACGGGTTCGACGACGTTCGCCCGAGGCTTGGCCGACTGGCACTGCTGATCGTCGGCCCGCTGTTGTTCGCGGCGCCAGTTCTACTTCCAACCGTGATTTTTCTTCACGGCCTTGGACGCGAGCCTCTTGCGTATCGAATGGCGCACGAAGAATTCCGCGTCCCGTACGCAGTCTTCGCCCACCTGTTCTTCCCGTCTGCCTCGCCTCGCGTCACCGTCGACGAGATGCACGGCATGGCGTACGCGGGACGGATCGTCGCGGCGCTCGCGCTCGTGGGGTTTTTCTCTCGCCTCCGTGGCGCCTGGCTGGGTCGTATCCTGATAATCGGGACGTTCCTCATCGCCACCGATACGATTCTGCTGAAGTGGATTTATGCGGTCTTGCCGCAATTCAGCTTCTTCTCGCCGCTTGGCCGTCTGCTCAATTTCTTTGACTTCGGCCTGATCATCCTCGGGGCGGCGGGATGTCAGGTGCTGCTCCGGTGGTTGAAGAACGCCGGTGGCGTTCGACGAACGACCGCCTTGGCGGCGCCCGTTGCAGCGTGTGTGATTGTCGGTGCGACGGCGCTCGAGCTGCTCACATATGGTCGGATGATCAATCCGGAGTTCACGCCTCGCGAAGAACAGTTCCTGTTTCCACGGACGCCGTTCATCCGTCGATTGGGAGCCGAACTGGGCGCGGGGCACAACGGACCCGGCCGTTATATCCCGATCCGGACGACGACGACGATCGGGTTCTCGCCACCGATTCTTTCAGCGAACGAAGCGCTCCTGTTCGGGTTCGAAACGGTGGCAGGATGGGACAGCACGGCGCCGACCAGAGCCGAGACGGTGTTGAGAATCGTCGGCGGGCAATACATTGATATGGTGTTGGCCCAAACCTACCGGCGGTCGTTCTGGCCTAGTTTCGACGTGACGGGCACACGACTCGAGGTCCTTCCCCGGCTCGGTGTCACTACGATCGCGGCGTCGCCGGAAGTCGCCGACGAACCGCTATGGGAGCAACGGCGTAAGGAATCTGGGCTCGATCTTCAGCCGATCTATGCAGGCATCGACGGACGAATCTACCGGATCGCCGGCGTCGATGGCGGCCCATTCCTGATTGCGCGACCGACGTTCGTGCGCAACGGAGTGGCAGCTCTGGACTGGATTCTCGATCGCCGGAACAGCTACCACGATCAGGCGGTCTTCGAGTCCGATGACGTTCCAGCAGAATGGCGCGGCCACGGCACCGACTTGGCGTCAGGCTCGGCTCGCGTCGTCAGAAAGGAGATCAATACCGAGGACATCGACGTCACATCCGCGAACGATGGCTGGGTGGTCGTCCCGACGAACTGGGACGCGGGCTGGTCTGCGGAGCTGGACGGCATCCCTGTCCCTGTCGTCCGCGCAAACTACATGTTCCAGGCCGTCCCCGTGCGTGCGGGAGCAAAGCACCTTCGTTTGACGTATCGGCCGCGCGGCGTGATAGCGGGCGTCGTCATAGCGCTCGCCGGGATTTGCTCGGTGATCTTCTGCTATTTTCGCTGGCGCGGCCGGGAAACAAGCTTACACGCGCCCCGCTGAACATGCGTTTCGTCGGGATTGCCCTGCTTTTCGCGACCGCCGCTGTCTCGTGCGGCCCACGCCGCTCGCCGGGCAGCGGGCAGCGCAGCATTCGCATGATTCTCGCGACATATGGCTACAACTGTGGCGCGCCGCCGGGCAACGCCCTCGCGAGCGTGAGAAAAGCCTGCGAAGGAAACCTGAACTGCGAGTACAAGGTCGCCCCGTCGCAGCTCGGCGATCCAACACCCGGCTGCAACAAGGATTTCATCGTCAACTACGTCTGCTTCGATGGTGCACGCGAGCGCCGCGTGGTCGTCGACGCCGAAGCGGCTGGACGTGTGGTCTCACTAACCTGCGAGTAGTTGATCTTTCACCGCAGCCATCTTTGTCGCGCTCGAGTTGATGGTGTCGTCGAGCAGAGCATCAACGGTGGCGGTCGGTATGGCTCGCAGGAAAATCTGGTACGCGAAGAGTCCCCTGGAGATGTGAATCAGGACGGAGTTCATCCAGAGCAGGAGCCGCGACAGCGTTCCCAGCCCGAGCGCTTCGGGAAACGGTGCAGGAATTCCTTTGATCTCTGCCACAACGAAACCACACTGCTCGAACAGCCGTCGGACCGTCCCGAACGTGTAGAGACGTGTGTGCGTCAAGTCGAGGATGCCGCGCTTACCGTAGTTGAAGTTGCCGAGCAACGATTGCAGGCGAACTACGAAGAACACCACGTTTCCCGTGGTGACGATGACCTGCGGGGAACCGTCGATGCTCCTTGCGCTTCGTCGCAGCTGATCGAGGAAGGCCTCAGGGTTGTTCAAGTGCTCGATGATGTCGAGCAGGAGAACCACGTCGTACTCATGAAGACTGGCTTTGAGAGGATTTCCTTCCCGCCAGAGGACGAATTCGTCGAAGAACTCAGCGCGAGCTGGTGGAAATTGATCGGCGCCTGTGACATAGGCCGCCTTCGCCCGCAGCGCAGCCGCGAAGTTGCCCGGGCCGCATCCGATGTCGAGGACTCGCGATCCTTGAGGAACCGCGTTTAACGCCGCCGTATGCGACGAAGGATATCCGAGCTTCACCGCATAGCGTTCGTTGCCTTCGCGATCGACATCGAATCTCCGATCGTAGAAAAGGTTCACCCGGTGAAGCCGGCTTGCGATGGTCGCGCTCAGCACGTCTTTCGCGTAGCGGATGCCGTTGACACGGCAGATCTCGTCGCCGTAGTAGGTCGGAATCGGCACCTCGGCGATGCGGCAGCCGCTCACGACGAGCTGAATGATGATTTCCGTGTCGAAGTGAAAGACGTTGCTGTTGTACTGGAAGGGAAGGCGGCCGAGCGCGTCGACCCGGTATGCGCGAAAACCTGAGTGAAATTCCGAAAGGCGAGTGCCGAGCAGGAAGTTCTGAATTCGGCTCAGTATTCTGTTGCCGACGAACTTGTACAGCGGCATCCCACCTCTGAGCGCGCCGAAGCGAGTCATCATCCGCGACCCGAATACCGCGTCGGCAGTGCCGTTGATCAACGGTGCGAGCATCGAAGGGATCGACTCGGGTGCGTACTGTCCGTCGCCGTGCAGCAGGACGACGAAATCGAATCCGTTTCGAATCGCGTATTGATAGCCGAGCTTCTGATTGCCGCCGTAGCCCTGGTTGACGCGGTTGTGCAGAATGGTGATCGGATACGCGCTGTCCCAGGACGAGCGAAGGCCGATCTCGAACGTGCGATCGTGCGACGAGTCGTCGATGACCAGGACTTCAGCGTCCCATTCTTCGAACACGCAGGACGGGATGCGGGCGAGAACTTGCTTGAGAGTGGACTCGGCTTCAAAGGCGACGACGAACACCAGCACGCGTGGTTTCCGCACGGCAATCGTCATGCGCCAATCCTCAATAGTCCCTCACTCCGGAGCCCTGATTCCGCAATTCCCAATCCTCAATCCGCAATCCTCAATCCGCAATGAGGAGTGGGCCCACCAGGACTCGAACCTGGAACCAGCCGATTATGAGCCGGCCGCTCTAACCATTGAGCTATGGGCCCGTCAGCGGGAATTATGAAGGAGGAATGATGAATTAGAAAGGACCGTCGGAGGACGAACGTGGACGGTTACACCGAATGCAAATGCGGTAATGCCAAAATGCAACAATGCCAAAATGCAGACATGCACGTTTGCATTCGTGCATTTCGCCTCACGTCAGCTCGTCCTTTCCTCCAGAATGCCCGCCGCTTCCGCGACCGACTGCGACGGGTGACTCGGCTTCCTGAGCGCCTTCGGTTCGATCTGGCGGTTGCGCTCGCTGTCCCTGGTCGCCGCTGAGTCCCGAATCGCATGCTTGGCTGATGGCTCGGTCGCCAACAATCGCTTTTGACAAGTGGTCAGCATCCAAAGCAGCAACCGATCAGAGGTGCCGTCAGGCGCGCTGCCAGAACACCGCCATGCGGTCGATGTCGATCAGGGGATCCGCGATGCCATTGTCTTTTCGGAAATCGACGACGGCCTCTCTGCAGGGAGGCAGTGCGAAATCGTCGATGATCACGAAACCACCAGCCGCGACCCGCGCGTAGAGCGACTGTAGGCACTGCATGGTCGACTCGTACATATCGCCGTCGAGACGGAGTATCGCGAGTTGTGATACGGGGATCGCCGGTAGCGTATCTTTGAACCAACCTTGCACGAATTCAACCTGCGAATCCAGCATTCCATACCTTTCAAAGTTCCGGCGCACATCGTCCAGTGGAACCGCCAGGTAATCGATCTCGTGCAGACGATCTCCACGGTCCGCTGGAAACGCGGTTTCATTTGGCGGCGGCAACCCGGCAAACGAGTCCACCACCCATACGCGCCGATCGGTGACGCCGTGTACGGCGAGCAGGGCGCGCATGTAGATACTGGCGCCGCCCCGCCACACTCCCGCTTCGAGCAGGTCACCCGGTGTTCCCTCGTCGATCACTCGTGAAACCAGGCATCTCAGATTCTTCAGGCGCTGCAAGCCCACCATCGTGTGCGCGCGACTCGGCCAGTCCATCCCGATTCGACGTCGCTCGCGATCGTACCCAAGGGAGAGCACGGTGTTCGATGAGTCGGGAAGCAGCCCAGGGTCTTCAAAGATTGACCCGGTCAGCGTCTGTTCGAGAAGATCCAGATACTTCGCCGCGATTGCCGATTCGTCAGGCATGTGTTAGTAGCAGAGGCGGTCCGGGCTATGCTTTGCGCGTGCCGGCATCTGAGTATACTTCGCGCGAGTTCCCATGCTGATCACACCGTGGTTCTCGTTCCTTCACATGGCCAAGACTGGGGGATCCTTTGTCCAGGAAGTGCTGGTCGCGCAGTACGGCGATCGAGTGACCGTTGGCTATCACGATCCCTGGGATCGATTGCCGCAATGCGATCAGCCCGTGTTGATGTTCGTACGCAATCCGTGGCATTGGTACGTGTCCTGGTTTCACTATCTCCGGGACTTCTACGCCGGTCAATCACCTGAGATCCGAGCGAGCGATCGCATTTATCAGACGGGTTTCGGCGGAGGCGCCCACGATTTCGCGACGGCAGTTCGGCTGGCCTGCCGGGGCGAGATCGAAGTGCCGATTCCGGCGTTCCAGGACCAAATAGGCAGGTACCGAGACTTGTATACGGCCGCCATCATGTACATGGTCGGCAAAGGGCTGGACGATCCTCGGCTGACCGTTGGCCTCACAGAGCAACTGCGCGAGGACCTAATAGCGTTTGTCCACCGCGCGGATGTGCCGGACTTGAACTCGCTCGTGAAGCGAATACGCGAGACTCCGATCAACAACCAAAGTCGACACGATGACTATCGAAATTATTACGATCCTGCCTTGCGCGACCAGGTCGGGCGCGCCTCGAGCTGGGTCATCGATCGGTTCGGTTACACGTTCGACTGAGGCTCGCGGCGTCGCAGGTATCCACGCGGGTTCAACGTCATCATGAACCGTTCGCAGCGTTCGTCGATCTCGAAGTCTCGCCGCGCCGACAGGAATCGGTTGACGGCCTCCATGGGGCCCGGGCCGAAATCAGGCCACGCTGGATGGCCGTTGACGTTTGTGTCTTCGACAATCATGTAGTCGCCAAGGTGCACGAGGGGACTGTAGGCGCTCATTTCCGCATGCACGTGCGCTTCGGTGTGGTCTGAATCCAGAATGACCATCGCCCGCCGGCCGGCGACCATCGCGCGCACCTTCGAGACAACGTCCGGATCAATGCTTGAACCGAGGATGTATTGGATGCGTGGATGCACAGGTCGATTCGGCTGTATAACAGTGTCAATCGTTATCACATCGCCGTTGCCGATCTGGTCGAAAATGCACGCCAAATAGAGTGCGCTTCCACCTTGAAACGTCCCGGTTTCCACGACGACATCGGGCCGCGTGCGGACCAGCAGTTCCTGATACATCCAGAGATCCAACGGGCACTTCAGCAGCCGATAGCCAAACCAGCTCAGGTTGATGGTGTCCGCCTGGTCAACCCAACGTTGATAGTAAAGATAATGAAAGCGGTCGACAATCTCGGTATCAGAGCGAGTCAACGCCGGCTGGTCGCGATCGACGACGTACGGGCCTGCAGGAATCATGGCGTCAATATCTCACGGACCGCCGTTCGCCGAGGAGGCGTTCGACGGATGAAAAATCGGCCGGCACGACATTGAGTGCATGTCTGATGTCCGGCTCGATCGCCGCAAACGGAATGGCCAGAGTCTCCTTCACGATCTGATCGAATCGCGTCGTCAACACACGTGACCCTGCGTCCAGTCCTGTTACGACCGTAAGTCCAGTCGGTGGAGTCGCGATCGTGAATATAGCCAGGTCTGGGCGGTACTTTTTCAAGCTCAAGATCGTGCGCCAGACATCGCCTGTGTGAAATTGCGTGATGCGTTCGCGACGCTGCGTCACCTCGTCAAGAGGAACGGTGTCGTGGATGAGGATTGTGGACTCGGGTCCGCTATGCGCCTCGAGGTTGCTGAAGTCTCGCAAAGATTGTTCGAAGAGGTGGAGGCCATCGATAAATCCAACGGATAACCGCCGATCGCCGAGCAGGGCGCGGAGTTGCCCGCTGGCGAAAAAATCGTCGCTGGTTTGAGGGAAAATGTGTGTCTCGGTTCGAAGTGGCTGCCTGACCTGCGGTTCCGGATCGACGGCAATCGCAACCGTCGGCGGACGATGAAGCGCAAGCGAATGCCCCTGGAAGACCCCAATCTCGAGTGCTGTGGACGGCATCAGTAGGCGGTATAGCCAGTCCAGCCAGACCAGATAGTCATTCCCGGGCATCCGAAGGGCGGAGAGCCCGACGTGAGCATCGACGCAATTCGGCTCGCGCTCCAACGCATGCCAGAAATGGCGTTCGGCGCCAGTGAAATCACCCACGACTTGATGAGCGCGCGCCAATGCGACGAAGCCCCGATGGTCCGGCTCTTCGGGGACGTGATGGGCCGTCAACGAGAGTAGCCGCTGCAGTTCGCCGTCACGTGCGTCGTGGTGCCGAGCGAATCGAGCCACCGCGCCGGCCGATCCAGGCCGTCCGTCGCGCAGCTCCGTGTGCGCAAGGTCGACGAGTGCAGCGGTGATCGGGTCGTCCGGTCGTTTCACGATCGGCGTCGACCAGATGCCTTCATCGAAGGCGGCTCCCATCGGTCGCACGTCATGACGCGCGGGGCTGATCGCGGAACGAACGAACCAGGACAACGCCGCCGATGGGAGGGTCCCGATGAGCGTCGGCGGTCGCCGGTGTGGCACCACGCTCCAGTCGCTTCCTCGCAACTGTCGATACTGCCCGTGCCATTTGTCCCAGTTTTCGAGCTGCCGTGGCTTGGTCGCGTTTGTTGAGACACCGCCGTGCAGTTGGTGGAACGATGCCTCTCCGAGGAGCACGACCGGTTCGGCACCATCGATCTGCAACGCACGACGATAGATGTCCAGGTTGAGCAGCCCGCCGCCGGCGACATCGAAGCCCTCGTCCATGCCGTGTAACAGGTCCCACACTCCGCGGCGCATGAACAGCGTGCCCGTCTCGGATATGGGCGCCACCCAACCGTCAACGGAAGATTCGTCGATGGTACCGACCTCGAACAAGCGATAGCCGTCGCTTGGCCAATCGATGGAGCCGAGCAACGCGTCCTCGCGCTCCTGATCGTAGCCTGCGGTGACTGACACACCCTGCACGTCATCGCCGAGATACCAGCCAAGGCTCGCGACGATGGCTGTGGGGTGACTGTCCACGCCAACCCGTGCGTAATGCAACAACCCGGGCGTCACGAGGCGCGCACCGTCGATCATCACGCCGACGATCTCACCGTCCGCCATCGCCACGCCGCGATTTACGGCATGCGCAGGCGACGCAGGCGCATCGTCAATTCTGATCAAGCGAAAGGTGCCTCGCAATCCGTTCAGGATGGCGCTGTCGACGGCCGGAGTGGATCCGTTGTCGACGACGATGACTTCGTACTCCTCAGGGTCGATCCCGCGCTGGTAATCCGCGGATAACGAGAAAAGCGTGCGCGGCGCTTCGCGCGGAATGTTGTAGACGACCACCACGACCGACAGCAGGGGCACCGGCAGATTGTATCGAATCGCTTTCGGTGGTCCCGCGCGTCTCCCCTGATGCACCGATGCAATAGTCGTCGGATTTGTTCGCTGGCGCGACGGCGTTCACGAGGGCGAGTCGGGTGCCGCAGGAGGGACAAGACGCACCCACGATCACGAGAAGCTCGCGAAGCGGTCCGGCGACAACGTCAGAATGCAGCTTGCCTGGCACGACTCCAGGAAGGACTGGCAACTATCCAAGGAAGAGGCGCCCAGCCTCACCCTCATGCCGCAACGCCGCGGCTGCATGGTCGCTCAGCCAGAGCTCTGCCTTAGTCTCGCCACCCTGGGACTACTTTGCTTCTCCTCATCATATTTGTCACTTCTGTCATATTTTGTCACGCTTTTACTGTTGACTTTACCAGTAGCTCAGCATTATAAGAACGCGGTTTCGGCCGGCACATCAGCTTCGCGAACGACCTTCAGTGGTCTCGGGGGCACTCATGGTACGCATCGACGGTTCGGCTGCCGCACACGTTCCGGTTCGTCGGAAGTCACTGGTCAACGCCTCGCTCATGGCGGCCCTGTTAGTCGTGCTCGGCGCC
The DNA here is from genome assembly GCA_036557365.1 of Vicinamibacterales bacterium. Taxonomy (GTDB): domain Bacteria; phylum Acidobacteriota; class Vicinamibacteria; order Vicinamibacterales; family CAVVIG01; genus DATKHR01. Next base: position 7,680 of record DATBHR010000083.1, on the reverse strand, counting down.
TCGAGTGCGCTGGCTGCAGGAAGCATCAGCGGTCAGATCACGGACGCCGTCACGCATAGCGGGATCCCCAACGCGAAGGTCCAGTTCTACAAACTCAACTCCAACAACGACCCGATCACGGCGACAGCAGATGGCAACGGGAATTACTCGCAGAGTCTGGCGGATGGCCCCTATGCAGTTCTGACGCAGGCCGGGCAAGGCTACATCAACCAGGTCTGGAACAGCGTCTCCTGCTCAGCGGTGTGCGATGTCGATTCGCTCACGCAAGTCGTCGTGTCGGGAGCCGCCGTCACTGGCATCAACTTCGCGCTCGTTTCAGGCGGCGGGCGCATTGCAGGGACGATCACAAGTTCAGTGAACGGCAATCCGATCGTCGGCGCGCGCGTGTACTTCATCGATTCGGGTCAAAACGTTCCGTTCTCGACGGCGATCACGGACGGCTCCGGTCATTACATCAGCGACGCCGGCAGTGTCACCGGCGACGTCTACGTCGTGACGCAGAACCTCCAGGGATTCCAGGACGAGGGATGGGACAATCACAAGTGCACGATCGACGGCTGCCACGGTTCGCCATCAGATCCTGTTCACGTGGTATCCGGTGCGACGACGAACAGCATCGACTTCGCGCTCGATCCTGGCGGCACGATCGCGGGAACGGTGAGAGACATCAACAACGCTCCGCTCGCCAACGTCCAAGTGATAACCGTCGATACGACGGGCGAGCGTGTTGACGAGGCCACGACGGACGCATCGGGCGACTTCATCACGAGCGGCCTGCCGACCGGCACGTATTACCTTCACACGAGGAACTCGCAGGGCCTCGTCGACTATCTTTACGACCACTCGATTTGCCCAGGTTCCTGCGACGCTACACAGGGCACTCCGGTCGGGGTCACGGTGGGCAGCAGTCACGGCGGCATCAACTTCGTCCTGCCGCCGGGCCAGGTGATTTCCGGGACCGTGACGGCCGCGGTCGGCGGCGCTCCGATTTCAGACGTCAGTATCAATATCTCCAACGCGGCCGGCGCCTTTATTGACGGCGCGGGCACGGATGCCTCGGGGCATTTCACGTCGGACCCGCTCCCGCCCGGGACGTATTTCGCGACCACCTCCATGAACGGGTACCAGATTGAGCTCTACAACAACATCACGTGCGGCTCCTTCTGTCCGCCCACGATTGGCACGCCGATCGTCATCACGAACCATCCGGTCACGAACGTCAACTTCTCGTTGATCGCCACCGGTACCGGATCGATTACCGGAACCGTGACCGACGTCACCAACAACAGCCCTCTCAATGCGATCACGGTTCAGCTGTTTGGGCCGAACGGCAATCTGGTGACGTCCACATCCACAAACGCGTCAGGGGTCTATACACTCAGCTCGGTCAGCACGGGCTCGTACTACGTGAGGACGCTGGGAGCATTCATTCAAAACGGCACGGCGTTGATCGGCCAGTTGTACAACGGCGTGACGTGCATCAACTGCCAGGTTCAAACGAGTGGGGGCACTCTCGTCACGGTAGGAAACGGCGTCCCAACGAACGGCATCAACTTCGCCCTCGCGCACGGCGTGCCCATCACCGGCACGGTCACCGCCGCTGCTCTTGGCTCACCGCTCCAGAACGTAAGCGTCCAAGTGTTCAACGCGGCTGGTCTCAACATAGGCGGCTTCGGCACGAATGCCTCTGGTGTTTATACGAGCGCCCCCCTGCCCGCAGGTACCTACTACGTTCGCACAAATGCCAACGGCTACGTCAATCAGCTCTGGCAGGGCCAGTCCTGTCCGCAGGCGGGTTGTGTGGTCACCTCGGGCACGCCCGTGGTGGTGAACGCGACGACGGTGAGCGGGATCAATTTCGCGTTGGCGCTCGGCGGAGTGATCAGCGGGAAAGTCACGACGGACGCGTCGTTGAATTCTCAGGCTCTCCAGTCCGTATCGGTCCAGATCTTCTCGTCCAACGGCGTGAACCTTGGCAACGTCGTGACCGATGTGTCCGGCAACTACAAGACTTCCGGGTTGCCGGCGGGAAACTATTACCTGCGGACGGCGACGCCCGGTCCGCTCTTCGTGCCGACCCTGAACCAGACGCTGGCATTCGTGGACCAACTGTATAACGGCACGACCTGCGTGCCGGCGTGCCTGAACCCGACGGTCGGAACGCCGGTCGCGGTAACGGCCGGCGGTCCTTCGAACCCGGCTTCCGTCAACTTCGCCCTGTCGACAGGAGGCATGATTTCCGGCTCGGTAATCGACGCAGCCACGAGCGTCGGAGTGGGTCCGGTCGGTGTGCAGATCTTTACAGCTGCCGGCGTCCTCGCGAAGGCGACGGCGACCAATACGGCCGGTGGCTACACCGTCGCGGGTCTTCCGCCCGGGACGTACTATGCGCGCACGACGATGCCCAACGGCGTGTTCTATCTGGACGGGCTATATCAAGGAATGCCGTGCAGCTCGGGGTGTTCGGTGACGACGGGCACACCAATCACCCTCCTCACTGGCAAGACTTCGAGCAGCATCGACTTCGCGCTCTCGTCAGGTGCAGGTGGCATAACAGGCACCATAACGGACGCGCGGACCGGCGCCCCGATGCCGAACGTCACCGTTCAGATCTACACGGCCGGCGGGTTGTTTACGAAGAGCGCGAACACTGGCCTTGCCGGAACGTATGCGACGTCCGGTCTTGCGCCCGGCACTTACTATGCCCGGACGTCCCAGGACATCCCGAGCGGCCACGCCAACCAGCTTTATTCCGGCGATCGATGCGGCTCGACATGCACGGTGACGAACGGCACGCCCATCGTCGTGAATGCTTCGACGATGACGACCGGGATCGATTTTGCGCTGGGCGGATTCGTCACGAAGAGCGACTTCGATTCCGACGGCAAGACCGACATCGCGGTCTGGCGGCCCTCGACGGGGACCTGGTACACCATCAACAGCTCGACCAACGCGGTGACGTCGAAGGCGTTTGGTGCCGGCTACGCGCCGTACAACGACATTCCGGTGCCGGGCGACTACGACGGAGACGGCAAGACCGACATCGCGGTCTGGCGACCGTTGGCGGGGACCTGGTACATCATCAACAGCTCGACCAACACCGTGACGTCAAAGGCGTTTGGCGCCGGCTACGCGCCGTACAACGATATTCCGGTGCCGGGTGACTACGACGGAGACGGCAAGACCGACATGGCGGTCTGGCGACCGTTGACGGGGACCTGGTACATCATCAACAGCTCGACCAACACCGTGACGTCAAAGGCGTTCGGTGCCGGCTACGCGCCGTACAACGATATTCCGGTGCCAGGTGACTACGACGGGGATGGCAAGACCGACATGGCGGTCTGGCGGCCCTTGACGGGGACCTGGTACATCATCAACAGCTCCACCAATACCGTGACGTCGAAGGCGTTTGGCGCAGGTTACGCGCCGTACAACGATGTCCCGGTGCCGGGCGACTACGACGGAGACGGCAAGATCGACATCGCGGTCTGGCGGCCCTTGACGGGAACCTGGTTTATCTTCAACAGCTCCACTAACGCGGTGACGTCGAAGGCGTTCGGTGCCGGCTACGCACCGTACAACGATATTCCCGTACCATCGACAGGGGTTCGGTAGCCGACTGTCGGGCCTGGAACACCGATTCCGGGCGGCTGTTTTTCGCGAGTGGATCATGGGACTGCTGCACGGTGGCAGTCCCATGATCTTTCAGCAAGTCGCGTTACCGCACAGCGAGTGGCTTTGAGTCGGCGCTGGGCCCGTGTTGCCGCGCTGCTTCGGATTCCCGAACGCCTCCGGCTGCGGCCGCGTTCGCCGGATTGATTCGGACGGCGGCGGCAAAGGCGTCGAAGGCATTCTGCCACTCGCCTGTCGAGCGGTAGGCGAACCCGAGTACTGTGAATGCGAGATCGTCGTTCACGGTCGCGGTGACCATCTTTCCTTCCGCAATCGCGGCGTCGTGCTGACCTGATTCTTCGAATATCACCAACAGTCGCCGTTCGACGTTCAGCCATTCCGGGCTGCCGGCCTTGACCAGGGAAACTTCCTCACGATAAGCCGCGGTCGCAGCGGTTCGGTTGCCGAGTGTGCGCTGAAGATCGCCGCGGAGCACGTGGTACCCCGGATGATGCGGTCGAAGGCGAATGGCCTCGTCGATGGCCCGCAAAGCATTCGTTGGATCCTGCGCGGCCTGTTGGAGCGCGGCAATGGACGCGTAGACGGTGGCGTTGTTTGGATCGATCGCCACCGCGCGTATGACGGCGTCGTTCGCATCGGTTGATGGCGTTTGCACGATGCCGGCAGTCAGCGCGGCGGTCTCCAGGTCAATACGATGAACGACTGCATACGGGTCGAACCGGTTGGCTCGCGCAGATCCTTCGAACAGCGTAGCGGCCCTTCGGTAGCTGGAAGGGTCCTGTCTGGCTTCGACGCGCCGCAAATAAAGCAGACCGGCATCATCCTGGTACTTGGCAGCGTTGCCGGAGGCCTCGAGGCCCCATTCAAGGTGCCGCTGGATTAGCGTCCAATCCTTCTCCCGATCGAGAAGGCGGGCCTGGAAGAACGCACGATCTACGTCAATTTGCCGGACGGCATCGAATCCCAACACGATCGCCATTGTCGCAGCAGCTGATCCCACAAGGATGAGAGGAATCTTGAAGCGTGCGAGAGTGCGCATGGCGGGTTCGGTGCGGTCTGCGGTAGTGAATGAGACAGCGGCGCCGGCAAGAATCCAATAGAACGCTGACAGTGGAATCTCCTCCCATCCCGAGAGGGCTTGCACCATGTAGCCGATCAGGGCGCCGGCGAAGGCGATCCCGAACATCAGATCCGCCGCGGACAACTCGGCGAGATCGAAGCGTTGCTCCGCTCTTACGTCGTCAAGCCGAGTAGCCAGCACACGACAGCTCCGAATGAGCACGAAGAAAATGCCGGCCGACAGTGCAAGAGTCAGCACAAGGCCAATGACGCCGGTCGTCGCAGCCGCCTGGAGGTACCCGTTGTGTACCATCGTCGGGATCGAATCGGGCGGTACGGATTCCGGCTCGACCGGCCGGTACGTTGGATAGAGAACGCCGAAGTTCTCCAGTCCGACGCCGGTGATCGGGTGTGCTCGCATCATGCGGTATGCAGCGTCGAAGAAGACGAATCTGCCAGTGAAGGATGGATCGGCACGGAGATTGACGAACTGTTCCAGCCTGCGAGAGATCTTCAGGATAGCGGTAGAGTTTGCGAGGAGAACGCCGGCGGTTGCGAGGCCGGCGAGCGATAACCAGAGCGCTGATGCCTTCAGGGTAACGACCCTCAGTCTGATGGCGACGATCACCACGGTACAGCAGGCCGCGAGAAGACCTAGCCATGGCCCTCTGCTCAGCGTCGCCGCAGTGGCGAAGCCGTACAGAAGCAGGAGAGCTGACCATCCGATTCGCCGCGCGCTCCGCGTCTCGACGATCAGGAACGTGAGTACAAAGGGAATGACGAGGCTCAAGATCGCTGCAAGTGGAACTGGATGCCCGATCGTCGAGCCCGGGCGAGGATTGGGCCAGACGAGCGGGTCGAAGCCGAGATCCTGCGCCGCGGCGTACACGGCGACTGGAACCAGCGCGAAAAGGAAGGCAATTACGAGCCGACGAAGGTCAGCACGTGATCGGTCTGTCGACGCGACTACGAGGAATACAACGAGTAGCAGGATCGCGTTTATCAGTCCGTTGTACCGGCCGTGCATGCCCTTGATGGCCGTTTGAAGATCTGCGGCGAACGGGGTCACGGCTGCCCACCAGAAAGCCAGTACGACAGTTGGAATGAGCACAATACGTGGAACCGCTCTCACGCCACCCTGAATCAGGCGCAACACCCACAAAACGAGAATGGCTGCCGTTCCGAACCGCAGCCACATCAGCTTCGGCAACGTGAACTGAACCTCAATGGTCGGGTCGAAAGCCAATGCGAGGAGCAGGAACAGCAGTGAATACACGGAGAGTTCGACGGCTGCTGTTCTATTCGCACTGCCCGGCCCGACTGTAGTGATGGGCACTCGGCGCAGACCGGGGCCGAATTTCGACGCGGTGCTGGGTTGCGGCCGCATTAGCGATTTGGAACAGCGTACGACGGCAGGAAGAATTCCGAAACGCTCGAATAGGCCGAGGCGATCAGCGCGATTGATGTCCTATCGTCAGCACGACATGCCGGAGACGATGACCTTCCTGTGCGACGGGACGTGGTTACCCTTTCGCCACCGGCCATTGCGAAGTCCACGCGTGGCCCCGGAATTCCGAAGTCCCCCGGACCGGTGTGATTTCGACTGTCACTTTGGAATCGTCGACGTCGGGCGACATCATCGATGCAGCGGCTTCGATGTCGCCGACCCCTGCGGCACGGTCCTCGGGCGTCCCGCCCCGGAGGACGAACGCGGACGGTCACGCCGAACGCCGATGCGGTAATGCCAAAATGCAAGAATGCCAAAATGCAGGAATGCAGACATGCACGTGCATTCGTGCATTCCGGCATTTCGCTTCCCGTCAGCTCGTTCTTCCCTCCAGAAACGCCCGCAGCTTCCGCGACCGCGACGGATGCCGCAGCTTCCGCAGCGCCTTGGCTTCGATCTGCCGGATGCGCTCGCGCGTGACGGCGAAGCTCTGGCCGACCTCCTCGAGCGTGTGCTCGCTGCCGTCGCCGACGCCGAACCGCATCTTGATGACCTTTTCTTCGCGCGGCGTGAGCGTCTTGAGGACCGACTCGGTCTGTTCCTTCAAGTTGAGGTTGATGACGGCTTCGGCCGGCGACACGACCTGCCGGTCCTCGATGAAGTCGCCCAGATGTGAATCTTCCTCCTCGCCGATCGGTGTTTCGAGCGAGATGGGCTCCTGCGCGATTTTCAGGACCTTGCGGACCTTGCTGACCGGGATGTCCATCCGCTGCGCGATCTCCTCGGAGGTGGGCTCGCGTCCGAGCTCCTGCAGGACCTCGGCCGCGAGCCGACGCCCGAAGAGCTGGCCAAGGAAATGGACATCACCCCGGAGAAGGTGCTGGAGATCCAGCAGTACGCCCGGGAGCCGATCTCGCTGGACCAGACGATCGGCGACGAAGGCGACTCGCAACTCGGCGACTTCATCGAGGACTCCGAGGCGGTTGTCGCCGTCGATGCGGTGTCGTTCACGCTGTTGCAGGACCAGTTGCAGTCGGTGTTGCAGACCCTGTCCGAGCGGGAGGCCGGCGTGGTGAAGCTGCGCTTCGGGCTCACCGACGGACAGCCGCGCACGCTCGACGAGATCGGGCAGGTGTACGGCGTGACGCGGGAGCGGATCCGCCAGATCGAGTCGAAGACGATGTCGAAACTGCGCCACCCGTCCCGCTCCCAGGTCCTGCGGGATTACCTCGACTGAGCCGAGAGGAGAGCTTGCTTTCCGGCCGCGGGGAAGAGGTCGGAGGCGCGAAGCGCCGAACACCTGGACTGAGCCGAGGGCAGCCACCCTGGGTGCAAAGGCGCATCGATGGGCTGACAGAAAGTCCCCGTTCCGTCCGGAACGGCCTCGTCAGCGGTGCTGGCTGATCAGCGCTCGTCGAGCGCTGCGATCGGCGCGACGTTCCCCAGCCGACCGGTCTCGTCGTGAATGCCTATTGCGATCTCGCGCAGCCGCTCTTCGTTCTGGTGCCAGTGGTGGTTGCAGAACAGCAGATCGGAGC
>DATBHR010000082.1:0-34937 GCA_036557365.1 Vicinamibacterales bacterium | reverse complement strand
CGCTTCCTCGCCGGAAATGATGCCGATGTTCTTCGTCCGTTCCAGCCAGATCCGGTTGTGCGTGAGCAGCGTCTCGTACTCGTCGATCTTCGAGTCCATGATCGAGCAGAACTCGAGCACTTTCTTGTCCCAGCCGGGCGGGATGTCCTGCGGGAGGCCGCCAATGCGCATCGAGTTGTACGTGAGCCGCGCGCCGCAGAATTCCTCGAAGAGGTCGAGAATGAGCTCGCGCTCGCGGAACGCGTACAGGAACACCGTCATCGCGCCGATGTCCATCGCGTGCGTGCCGACCCACAGGCAGTGGCTCGCAATCCGCTGGAGCTCGCAGAGGACCGTCCGCACGTACCGCGCACGGCGCGGCACCTCGAGCTGCAGCAGCTTCTCGACGGTCTCGCAGTAGCCGACGTTGCTCGTCGCCGCGGCGACGTAGTCCATCCGATCGGTCAGCAGGATGATCTGCGTCCAGTTGCGGTTCTCGCTCAGCTTCTCGATGCCGCGGTGCAGGTACCCGATGACGACGTCGCAGTCGACGACCTTCTCACCGTCGAGGCGCAGCACGACGCGCAGCACGCCGTGCGTACTCGGATGCTGCGGGCCCATGTTGATCACGAGCTCGTCGGTGTCGAACATCGCGCCGCGTACTGTCTGCGTCTCCATCAACTCTCAACTCTCAACTCTCAACTTTCAACTTTGAAGAAAATCGCTCGATCTCAATTCTGAATTTCTTGAGAGTTGAGCGTTCAAAGTTGAGATTTATTCGATCTCCGCTTCTTCCTTCTGCTGACGCAGCTTCAGCCAGTCGATCGGATTCTCCATCAGCAGCTCGCCGGGCCCTTCGAGCGGATAGTCCTTGCGCTGCGGGAACCCCTGCCAGTCCTCGGGCATCAGGATGCGCCGCCGATCGGGATGGTTCGTGAAGTTCACGCCGAACATGTCCCACACTTCACGCTCGAACCAGTTTGCGGCCGCCCAGATCGACGTCACCGACGGCAGGCCGTCCTTCTCGCTCACGCGCACCTTCACGCGCACGCGATGGCGCAGCCGCGTCGAGTACAGGCAGTACACGACGTCGAAGCGCGCCTCGGTCCGCGGCGGCCAGTCGACCGCCGTGAGGTCCGACAGGTAGTCGAACGCAGAATCCGGAGCGTCGTGCAGCTGACGAGCCACGGCAAGGATCTGCGCGGCAGGCACGATGACGGTCCAGTCGCCCAGGTAATAGCTGATCGCCGTCACGGCGCCGGGCAGTGCGCCCTGCAGCGACGTGATGAACGCCGGAAGGACTGCGTCCGCGGCAGGCGGAGGTTCGGTCGGCCCGGTCGCTGGCGCTGCCTTCGGCACGTGCGCTTCGCCCGCAGGCTTCGCGGCGGCCGGCGGCCGTGCGGCCGGGGCGGCAGGTTTCGCAGCCGGAGCGGCGGGAGCAGGAGGCGTCGGGGGCTCTGCGGGCTTCTGCGGATCGTCAGCCATTTACACCCATTCGAGCGCGCCCTTCTGCCATGCGTAGTAGTACCCGACGACGAGGATGAAGATGAACACGAGCATCTCGATCAGCCCGAAAAGGAGGAGCTTATCGAAGATGACCGCCCACGGAAACATGAACACGGTCTCGACGTCGAAGATGACGAAGAGCATCGCGACGAGGTAATACCGGATGCTGTAGCGATCGCGCGCGTCCGACGCCGGCTCGATTCCGCATTCGTAGGGCTCGAGCTTTACCTTGTTGTACTTGCTCGGGTGAATCAAGCTCGTGAACACGAGCGTAAAGACCGCGAACCCGGTAGCGACGACAACAAAGATGGCGATGGGAATGTAGGCAGACAGCATCAGGATGATGGCGCGGATCGCGCCGCGTGCGGCGATCGAAGCCGAGCGGTTTATACCACACGCCGACGCGCCGGCGCAATTTCCCGCAAGTCGTAGAGTACAAACACTTTTTGACCTATACTGGCCTGATGACGCGCTTACGCACCTTCGCCAGCGTCGTTCTCATCGCAGGACTCTGGTTCTGCACCGCGGCGGCACCCGCCAGCCAGAGCTCGTCGAGCCGCGAGCGCTCGATGTACGTCAGCGTGGTCGACCAGTCGGGCGCGCCCGTCCCCGACCTCGGCCCCTCCGACTTCGTCGTCAAGGAAGACAACGTCTCGCGTGAAGTGCTGCGGGTCACGCCAGCCAACGACCCGATGCAGATCGCCGTGCTTGTCGACACGAGCACCGCCGCCCGCAACGAGATCGCTCACATTCGCCAGGCGCTGCCTCCGTTCGTCGCCGCGATGACGACGCCGCTCGATAACGGCCGGCACAACGAAATCGCCATCATCGGCATCGGCGAACGGCCCACGATTCTCTCGGAATACGCCATCGATCCGAACGTTGTCAAAAAAGGGATCGACCGCATCTGGGCGACGCAGAACAGCGGCATGTACCTGATCGACGCGATTATCGAGACCTCGCAGGGGCTCAAGAAACGCGAAGCGCAGCGCCCGGTCATCATCTCCATCGCGACCGCCGGCGTCGAATACAGCAACAGGATGCACGACCAGGCCATCGATCCGTTGAAGGCCACGAGTATCGCGTACTACGCGCTCAGCCTCGGGCAGCCCGATTCGAGCCTTCGCACGGAATCGCGCGAGCGCGCCATGGTCCTCGACGAAGGACCGCGCGTCACGGGCGGCTACCACGAACAGCTGCTGACGGGCATGGCATTGACCCCGAAGCTCGAACAGCTCGCCGATCAGCTGAAGCATGAATACAAGCTCACCTACGCGCGGCCGGAATCACTGATTCCGCCCGAGAAAATCACCGTGTCCGCCACGAAGGCCGATCTCATCGCGCGCGGGACGCCGGTCAGGGAAGAATCGACCCGTCCATGACTCGCCGCAAGGCCGTGGTGTTCGCGGGCGTCGTAACCGCGGGCCTGTGGGTGCTCACGGGATCGTCGCCGCTGTTGCTGCGAGCGCAGCAAGCCACGCCGCAGGCGCAGCAGCCAGCGTCGCCGGCGCAGCAACCGCCGTCACCCGCGCAACAACCGGCTCCGACGCCGCAGGAACCTGCGGCGCGTGGCACTCAGCCTCCCAATCAGCAGCCGCAGACGCCCTTCCGCGCCGGTGTCGAAGTCGTGTCGCTGAATGTGATCGTGACCGACGGCAGCGGTCACTACATCACCGATCTCACGCCAGACGATTTCAGCGTGTTCGAGGACGGCGTGAAGCAGGACGTGACCTTCTTCAACAAGGCGAACCTGCCCATCGCGCTCGCTATTCTGCTCGACACGAGCGCGAGCATGGACACCAAGCTGCCTGCCGCGCAGGAGGCCGCGATCGGCTTCATCCGCCGGTTGCGCCAGCAGGATCTCGCCGAAGTCATCGACTTCGACAGCCGCGTCGTCGTCCTTCAGGCCTTCTCGAACAACGGGACGGAGCTCGAACAGGCGATCCGGAAAACGTCCGCCGGCGGATCCACCTCGCTCTACAACGCGGTGTACATCGCGCTGAAGGATTTGAAGAAGGCCGTCGCCAAGAACGTGGACGAAATCCGCCGCCAGGCCATCATCGTGCTGTCGGACGGTGAAGACACGTCGAGCCTCCTGCCCTTCGAGGAGGTCCTCGATCTCGCCAAGCGCTCGGAGACCGCCATCTACACGATCGGCCTCCGAAGCAACGAGAACGCGTCGACGGCATCAAAAGGATTCAGGGAGGCGGAGTTCGTCCTGCGTCAGCTGTCGCAGCAGACCGGCGGACGATCGTTCTTCCCGAATCAGGTGTCCGAGCTCGTGTCTGTTTACGGTCAGATCGCGGACGAGCTGTCGAGCCAGTACACGGTCGGCTACTCGTCGAAGAACGCGAAGCGTGATGGATCGTGGCGTCGCGTCGTCGTTCGGGTGGATCGTCCGAGCACGATCGCGCGCACCAAGCAGGGATATTTCGCACCGACCTCCCACTGACACACGATTGGGTGGGGCACAAACTGTGAACCTCGTTCCGCTGACTCTGTATTCGGCCGCGTTCGTCGCCTATGCGTGGCACTTCGTCCGCCGCAACGCGGTGGTGGGGCGCTCGGCGACGACGCTGCTCGTGTTTGCCGCGCTCGCGCACACGTTCGCCATCGGCATGCAGACGATGGAGGCCGGGCACGTGCCGGTGGCGGGACCGACGTCGGCGATCTCGACGTTCGTGTGGCTCCTCGGCCTCGCATATCTCTACACCGAGATGACGAGCGACGAGCGCGCGATGGGCGTGTTCATCCTGCCGCTCATCATCGCGCTGCAGGCGATTCCGGCGATTCATCCGGGCGTCGAAGATCGCGCGCCGGTCCTGCAAGGACCGCTCTTCGGCGTGCACGTGTCGTCGCTGCTGTTCGCCTACGCGAGCTTCGCGCTCGCGTGCGTCATCGGGATCACCTACGTCCTCCTCTTCAAGGAGATCAAGGCGAAGCACCTGGGGTTCTTCTACGCGCGGCTGCCGTCGCTGCAGGTCCTCGATCGGATGAACCAGGTCGCGGTCGTCGTCGGCTGGATTTTCCTCACGGTGGGAATCGCGGTCGGCGTCATCTGGGCGGCGCAGGCGCGCGGCGGCTACGGGCCCGGCAGTATCGACCCGCGCGTCCAGGCGATGTCGCTGGAGGACCCGAAGATTTTCGTGGCGCTCGTCTGCTGGTGCGTGTATTCATTCGAGCTGTTCGCCGCACGCCGAATCGGCTGGGGAGGACGACGCGCCGCCTATCTCTCCGCGCTCGGCTTCGCGATCGTGCTGCTGAACTTCGTGCCGGTCAGCTATTTCCTGACCAAGAGCCATAACTTTTGATGAACATCGCAGTTGGTGAGTTGGGGAATTAAGACTGGGAATTGGTAATTGGGTAAGTTGGTAATTGGGTAAGTTGGTAATTGGGTAGGTTGGTAATTGGGTAGGTTGGGGAAGTTGGTAACTGAGTGATTGGCTTTCATTCGCCAACTCTCCAACTCTCCAACTGCAGAATCACTTAATGCATCTTCTGCTCATCGGTCTCAGCCATCGGACCGCGCCCGTCGACGTGCGTGAGCGCGTCGACTTCGCTGCGCGCGGACTGCCGGCGGCGCTCGAGGCGTTGACACAGCGGACCTCGGTCGGCGAGGCGATCGTCGTGTCCACGTGCAACCGGGCGGAGATCTATGTCGCCTGCGACGAACCGGCTGCGGCGCGGCGCGACGTGACCGATTTCGTCGCCGCCTTCCACGGCATCGCGCAGGGCGACATCGCCCCGCACGTTTATGCGAGCGAGGACCTCGACGTCGCGCGGCACCTGTTCCGCGTCGCCGCCGGACTCGATTCGCTGGTCGTCGGCGAACCGCAGATCCTCGGACAGGTGAAGAGCGCGCACACCGCGGCGACCACGGCGCACGCCACCGGACCCGTCCTGAATCGACTCTTCCACTCGTCGTTTGCCGTCGGCAAGCGCGTGAGAACCGAGACGGCGCTCGGGTCGGGGGCGGTGTCCGTGAGCTACGCGGCCGTTTCGCTGGCGCGGAAGATTTTCGGGGACCTCGACGGCCGGACTGTCGCGGTCGTCGGCGCCGGCGAAATGGGCAAGCTGACCGCGCTGCACATGCGTTCGCAGGGCGTGCACCAGGTGACCATCGTCAGCCGGACGATGGCGCATGCGGCGCGCGCGGCGGAGGCGATCGGCGGCGCGAGCGCCGCACCGTGGAACGAGCTCGACGCGGTGCTCGGCGCGAGCGACATCGTCATCACGGCGACGGGCGCGGCGGCGCCGATCCTGACAAAGGCGCACATCGAGTCGGTCATGCGGCACCGGCGCAACCGTCCGCTGTTTCTCATCGACATCGCCGTCCCGCGCGACGTCGAGCCGGCCGCCGGTGAAATCGAGCAGGTGTTCCTCTACAACATCGACGATCTGCAGGCCACCGTCCGTGAAAACCTCGCGCGCCGCGAAGGTGAAACGGCGCGTGCGGAGGCCATCGTCGCCGAGGAGCTCGACCGGTTTGCGGCGTGGTTCCGGTCGCGCGGGGCGGTGCCGACGATTGTTGCGCTTCGTCAACGATTCGAGTCCATCCGTCGATCGGAGCTCGAACGGCTCGAGTTCAAGCTGTCGGCGCTGCCGCCCGACGCGCGCGCGCGCGTCGACGAAATCACCCATCTCATCGTCGAAAAGCTGCTGCTCACGCCGACGGAGCAGCTGAAGGCCGCGGGCGACGCCGACGCCGTCGCCGCCTACGCCGAAGCGCTGAACCGGCTGTTCGCGCTCGACGATCGCGCCGCCGCGCCGGACGATCGCCGCGTCGAGCCGTTCACGCGACACCGGTCGCGTACGCCGCGGTGACTCGCGAGCTGCGGCTCGGCACGCGCGGCAGCCTGCTCGCACTCTGGCAAGCCAACGCCGTCGCGGCGCGAATCGCGGAGCACGGCGGACCGCCGTGCCGCATCGTCACGATCAAGACAACCGGCGATCGACTGCAGGACGCGCCGCTGTCCGAAGCGGGCGGCAAGCGTCTCTTCGTCAAGGAAATCGAGGACGCGCTCCTGCGCGACCAGATCGACCTCGCGGTCCACAGCAGCAAGGATCTGCCGGTCGTTCTCCCCGACGGCCTCACCATCGCCGCCGTCCTGCCGCGCGAAGATCCGCTCGACGCCGTCGTCCTGCCGCGGACTGCGGCTGGCGCGGCCGTCACGTCCGTCGAACAGCTTGTCGCGAGTCTCGGTCAGACGCCGTCCATCGGGACCGGCAGCGTCAGGCGCATCGCGCAGCTGGCGCGGCTGTTTCCCAATGCGCGGTTCGAGCCGATCCGCGGTAATCTCGACACTCGCCTCCGGAAGCTGGACGACGGGTCGAACGACGCCCTGATTCTGGCGGCAGCGGGCCTGAGGCGGCTCGGGTTCACGGACCGGATTTCGATGACGCTGCCCGCAGCCGTGTGCGTTCCCGCGCCGGGACAGGGAATCGTCGCCATCGAGATTCGGCGCGACGATGAGCGGGTTCGCGCGGCGGTTGAACCGATTGGCGACGCGGCGGCTGGGGCCGCTCTCGCCGCCGAGCGCGCGGCCGTCGTCGTGCTCGGCGGCGGCTGTCAAACGCCGATCGGCGCACTCGCGGTCCCGATGAACGATGGAACGAGCGGCGCCGCGACGGAGCTCGACATGATCGCGTGCGTGGTGGCGATCGACGGCAGCCGCGCCGTGCGCGCCGAGGGTCGCGGATCGATGCACGAAGCGGCCGCGCTCGGCGAGCGGATCGGCGCGCAGTTGATCCAGGACGGCGCCGCGGACATTCTCGAGCAGGCGCAACACGCGTCACACGATCGGCAAGGCGACTGATGAACAAGGTCTATTTGATTGGCGCGGGGCCTGGCGATCCGGGATTGATCACCGTTCGCGGGCTCGAATGTCTGTCGGCGGCGGACGTGGTGCTGTACGACCACCTCGTGGATCCGCGTCTGCTCCGGCACGCGCGTCCGACCGCGGAAAAGATCGACGTGGGCACCGCGGCACCGCAGCCTCTCGAGCAGGAAGCCATCTGCTACCTGCTCGCGGAAAAAGCGCGCGAGGGAAAAATCGTCGCGCGCCTCAAGTGGGGCGACCCCTTCGTCTTCGATCGCGGCGGGACCGAAGCGCTGTTCCTGCACGAGCAGGGCGTCAGCTTCGAGGTCGTGCCGGGCATTCCCGCCGGCATCGCGGTTCCCTGCTACGCAGGCGTGCCGATCACGTACCCGGGCGGCGGCGATTCGCTGACGTTCGTGCGCGGCCACGAGGACGAAGGCAAGTCGCGCGCCTCGATCGACTGGACGAGCCTCGCGCGTCTCGACGGCACTATCGTCTGCTACGCCGGACCTGATCAGGTTCCGGAGTTTCTGCGAGCGCTGATGGCGCACGGCCGGCCGGCGGACGACACCGCGGTCGTCGTGTACGACGGTACGCTGCCGACGCAGGAAACCTTCATGGGCACGCTCGACGAGATCGCGAAGAGCGCGCAGAAATCCGGCGAGCGGCGGCCCGCGATTCTCGTCGTCGGCCGCGTGACGAACCTGCGCGAGCACCTCCGCTGGTTCGACGATCGACCGCTGTTCGGAAAGCGCGTGCTCGTCACGCGTCCGCGCGAGCAGGCGCGCGAGCTCGTGCAGCGCCTCGAAGCCATGGGCGCGCACGCGATCGAAGCGCCGATGATCCGCATCGAGCCGCCGGACGACTACGGTCCGCTCGACGAGGCGTGCGCGCGCATCGGCGATTTCGACTGGATCGTGTTTGCCAGCGTGAATTCGGTGGACGCGTTTCTCGATCGACTGCTTCGCGGCGCGACGGATCTGCGCGCGCTCGGCCGCGCCCGTCTCTGCGGCGTCGGCCCGGTCACGAGCGAGCGCCTCGCGAAGCGCGGATTGAAGGTGGACGTGCAGCCGCCGGACTTCCGCGCCGAGTCGATGGTGCGTGCGATCGTCGAGAAGGTCGACGGCCACGTGAGCGGCCTGAAAGTCCTCGTGCCGCGCGCCGACATCGGCCGCGAGGTGGTGGCCGACGAACTCGGCAGCCTCGGGGCGGATGTGACCGAAGTCGTCGCCTATCGCACGGTCGTCGTCGAGCCCGAGCGCGAAGGCGAACCGGACATCTATCGAATGCTGCTCGAGCGCCGCATCGATGTCGTGACATTCACGAGCCCGTCGGCGGTGCGCAATTTCATGCGCGTGCTCGGCCCCGAGCAGGCGGCCGACCTCCTGCGGACGACGGTCGTCGCGTCTATCGGACCGGTGACGGCGGAAGCCGCGTCGCAGGCGCAGGTCGAGACCACGATCATGCCGGCCGTGCACACGGTGCCGGCACTCGTGGACGCGATCGCGGGCTACTTTGCCACGGAAAGCAATCTGACATGACCCAGCTCCACACGCACGCCACGCTGAAGATGACACGACGCCTGCGGCGGCTCCGGCAGTCCGACGCGATCCGCGCGATGGTCCGCGAAACGCGGCTGTCGCCCGACATGCTCGTCCTTCCGCTGTTCGTCTGCGAAGGCGCCGGCGTCCGGCGCGAAGTCCCGTCGATGCCGGGCGTGTTCAATCTCTCGGTGGACGAGGCGGTGCGCGAAGCGGAAGGCGCGAAGACGGATGGGATCCGCGGCGTGATTCTCTTCGGGCTGCCCGATCGGAAAGACGACATCGGATCGAGCGCGTACGATCCCGAGGCGCCTGTGCAGTCGGCGGTCCGCGCCATCAAGCGCGCGGTGCCCGGTTTGCTCGTCATGACCGACGTCTGCCTCTGCGAGTACACCGACCACGGCCACTGCGGGATCGTCATCGACGACAAGATCGTCAACGATCCCACCGTCGATCAGCTCGTGCGCGCCGCCGTGTCCCACGCGGCGGCCGGCGCCGACATCGTCGCGCCGTCGGACATGATGGACGGACGCGTCGGAGCGATCCGCCACGCCCTCGACGAGCGCGGTTTCGAGAACACGGCGATCATGGCGTACGCGGCAAAGTACTGTTCCGCGTTCTACGGGCCGTTTCGCGACGCGGCGGCTTCGGCGCCGGCGTTCGGCGATCGCCGGTCGCACCAGATGGATCCGGCGAACGTTGCCGAAGCGCTGCGCGAAGTCGAGCAGGATATCGACGAGGGCGCGGACATCGTGATGGTGAAGCCGGCCGTGACATACCTCGACGTCATCACGCGCGTGAAGGACACGTTCCAGTATCCGACGGCGGCGTATCACGTGAGCGGCGAGTACGCGATGCTGAAGGCCGCCGCGCGAAACGGCTGGATCGACGAGCCGCGCGCGATGCTTGAAACCCTGACGGCGATTCACCGCGCCGGCGCGGACATCATCCTCACGTACTACGCACGCGAAGCGGCCCGGGCCATCGCATGATCGCGATGGTCGTCCTCGCGGCCGCGCTTCAGGCCGCTGAGCCCATTGCGGTGCGGGCAACCGACTACGCCATCGCCATCCCGCCGCGGATTGCGAGCGGTCTGTCCACGTTCCGCTTCGAGAACAAAGGCACCGAACCGCACTACCTGCGCTTCGTCCGCATCAAGCCCGGACACACCCTCGACGATTTCGTCGTCTGGCAGAAAAGCGATTCGGCAATTCCCGACTGGCTCGAATCGTCCGGCGGGGCCGGCGCCCTGGCGCCCGGCGGCAGCGAGACCTTCACCGCAACGCTGACCGCGGGAAGCTACGTCGCCTTGTGCAGCTATCCGTCGGTCGGCGGGACGCCGCATCTCAAGAAAGGGATGTTCGCGCCGCTGCAAGTCGGTCCGGAGCCATCCGCCGTTCGGCCGCCCGCCGAAGATTTCACGTTGACGATGCACGATCACGGGTTTCAGCTGACGGCGCCGATCCCGGGCGGCACGCCGGTCTGGCACGTCCACAACAACGGCACGGAACCGCATCAGGCGCTCGTCGTGCGGCTGCCGGAAGGCGTCAGCGAATTTCAGGAGCGGACCTGGTTTTCCAACGGATCGAAAGCGCCGCGCGGCGGCGAGCCGGTGGGCGGCGTCATCGAGCTCGACGCGGACGCCGACGCGTGGTTTTCCGTGGAGCTGAAGCCGGGTCGCTACATCCTGTTGTGCACGGCCCTCGAGGAAGAGGGACGGCACTTCGATCTGGGCATGATCTATCGCTTCACGATCGAGTGACGTCCGCCGCCGCCAACCGCCTTTTCGTGTATCTTGATCGTCGCGAGATCGTCCACGGATCTCCGCTCGGAGGCTGACGTGAAGCGTGCGTTCGTCGGTTTCGGGTTGGTCGTCGGCCTGATCGGCCTCGCGCGCGCGCAGCAGCCGTCCGCCAGGCCTTTCGACATCCTTATTACCAACGCAAGAATCGTGGACGGCACCGGCGGCCCGTCCATCTCCGGCGCCGTCGCGGTTCTCGACGGCCGGATCGCCGCGGTCGGCAACGTCACGGGGCCCGCGGTCCGCACCATCGACGCACGCGGACGCGTCCTCGCACCAGGCTTCATCGACCCGCATTCGCATTCGGACTACTCGCTGCTCACGGACGGAAACGCCGAAAGCAAGATCCGGCAGGGTGTGACGACCGAGGTCATCGGCGAGAGCGGATCGGTGGCGCCGCAGAAGCCGACGCCGAATCGCAACTGGAGCGACTTCGCCGGCTACTTCGCCGAGGTCCAGCGCTCGAAGACCGCGGTCAACCTCCTCTCGTACGTCGGACTCGGACAGGTCCGCGAGTTCGTGATGGGCAATGACGAGCGTGCGCCGACGCCGGACGAGCTCGCGAAGATGGCGGCGCTCGTGTCGAGCGCGATGAGCCAGGGCGCGTACGGCGTCTCGACGGGCCTCATTTACTCGCCAAACGCCTACGCGAAGCTCGACGAGCTGATCACTCTGTCGAAGCCGGCCGCAGCCGCCGGCGGCATCTACGCGTCGCATCTCCGTTACGACGGCGAGAAGCTTCGCGACGGCATCGAGGAAGCGATTGCCATCGGCGAGCGCGCGCACATCCCCGTTCACATCTTCCACCTCAAGGTCACCGGCGCTCCTAACTTCGGTCGCATGAAAGAAGCGATTGCGCTGGTCGAGGCCGCGCAGAAACGCGGCGTCGAGATCTCGGCCGATCAGTATCCGTACGTCGCCAGCAGCACCGGTTTGTCGCAGACGATTCCGCCGTGGGCGCACGAGGGTGGCGGTGCGAAGCTGGCTGAACGGCTGAAGGATCTGGAGCTCCGAGCGAAGATCCGCAAGGAAATGGACGACCCGCATCCAACGTGGGAGAACCGACTCGTCTCCGCGGGAACGTGGCACAACGTGCAGATTGCCAGCGTGCCGGCACGCGACGGCCTCGACTCGGGCTACAAACGGTTCGAGGGCTGGCGCGTGGACGATGCGGCGAAGGAGATGGGCAAGGATCCGTACGACTTCGTGTTCGATCTGCTGATCGCGAATCGCGGAAACGTGTCGTGCGTCTGGTTCATCATCAACGAGGACGATTTGAAGCTCGCGATGCAGCAGCCGTGGGTCTCCGTCGGCTCTGACGGCTCTGCGCTCGCGACCAGCGGACCGCTTCACGTCGGCGTCCCGCATCCGCGCAACTTCGGCACGTTCCCTCGCGTGCTGGGAAAGTACGTCCGCGAAGAGCACGTGCTCACGCTCGAGCAGGCGGTGCACAAGATGAGCGGCTTGACGGCGTCGCAGATGCACATCGCCGATCGAGGGCTCATCCGCGAGGGCATGGCCGCCGATCTCGTCGTCTTCGACCCCCAGACCGTCGCCGATCGCGCGACCTTCACGGATCCATTCCAGTACTCCGTCGGCATCGCGACGGTCATCGTCAACGGACGCGTCGTGCTCGACGAGGGTCGTCATACGGGACAGCGGCCTGGAGTCGTCATTCGCGGACATGGAGTGAGTCACTGATCGTGCTCGAGACGATGCGCGACGTCCGGCCGTTGAAGACGGCGACCGCTGCTCGATGGAGCGCCGTGCTGCTCGCAATCGCATTGTGCGCAGCGCCGGAGGCAATTTTCGCCCAGCACGCTGCGTTTCGAATCAAGGGCCGCGTGAAAACCGACGCCGGCGATCCGGTTGCGGGCGCGACTGTGCGCGCAGAGGCGTTCTTCGGCTACGCGGCGGGCACGTTCGCAGGACAGCGCGTGTTTACGGTCGACACGAACGCGAAGGGCGACTGGAGCATCGGCGCGCTGCAGCCCGGCGTCTGGATGTTCACGGTCACGTCCGCGGATTACCTGCCGGAAATCGTCGTGCTGCCGCCGCGTCTGCTCGCGACCGTCAGCCAGGGCACGTCAGGCCTCTCACTCCCGTGGGACCTGATCCTGAAGCCGCTCAAAGTACCGGACAGCGACCGCGGCAAAGTGCTGACCGCCGCGGCGAAAGCGGCGCAGGACGGCCACGCCGACGACGCCCGCTCAGCGCTGCAGTCAACTCCGGAAACAGCGGACGCCGACTTCCTTGCGGCGGCCGGGCGAATCGCGCTCGTCGCGAACGACCCCGCGCTCGCCAGCACCCTGTTCCAGAAAGCAATCGGCATCGATCCTTCCTCGTACCGAGCGACGCTCGGGCTCGCGTCAACGTTCCTGCTGCAGCGCGACTTCGACAGCGCATCGCGCGCGTTCGACGCGGCGCGGAACAGGACGCACGACAAGGACGAGCAGCGCTTCATCTCGGCAGCGCTCGGCGAGCTCGCCAACATCAAGGTCCGCTAACGATCCGTTCATGAAAATCTCACGGTCGTCCCGTTTGTTCTCCCGCGCCCAGGCATTGCTGCCGGGAGGCGTCGACAGTCCCGTCCGCGCCTTCAAGGCCGTTGACGCATCGCCGCTCTTCATCCGCCGCGCCAGCGGCTCGCACATCGTCGACGTCGACGGCAACACGTTCATCGACTACGTGATGTCGTGGGGGCCGCTCATTCACGGACATACGCCGCGTGGACTGGTGTCAGCGCTCAAGACCGCGAGCGCACGCGGTACCAGCTTCGGCGCGCCGTCGCCGCTCGAAGTGGAGCTCGGCACGATCGTGCGAAAGCTGATGCCGGCGATCGAACGCATCCGCTTCGTCAGCTCGGGCACCGAAGCGACGATGAGCGCGGTGCGCGTGGCGCGCGCGGCAACGGCCCGCCACAAGATTCTCAAGTTCGAGGGCTGCTATCACGGGCACGCCGATGCGTTTCTCGTCAAGGCTGGATCCGGCGCGCTGACGCTCGGCACGCCGACGAGCCCGGGAGTGCCGCCCGCGGTGTCGGCGGACACCCTCGTCGCGTCCTACAACGATCTCGACTCGGTCTCGCGCATCTTCAGCGCCCATCGCGGCGAAATCGCCGTCGTTGTCGTGGAACCGATCGCGGGAAACATGGGGCTCGTGCCGCCGCGCGACGGCTTCCTCGCGGGCCTGCGAGAAATTTGCGCGTCGGACGGCGCACTTCTGATGTTCGATGAGGTCATCTCCGGATTCCGCGCGGCGCCGGGCGGCGCGCAGGAACTGTTCGGCGTCCGACCCGATCTGACGTGCCTCGGCAAGGTCATCGGCGGAGGCCTTCCCGTCGGCGCGTACGGCGGCCGGTCGGACCTCATGGCGCTCGTCTCGCCTTCAGGTCCCGTGTATCAGGCCGGAACGCTCTCGGGCAATCCGCTCGCGATGACCGCCGGACTCTGGTCGCTGAACAACCTGCGGCCCAAACTCTATCGTCAGCTTGCGGATCTCGCTGCGCGGCTGGCCGCCGGCCTCGCGCAGGCCGCGCGCGACGCGGGCGTTGCGCTGCAAGTGAACGCACACGGCTCGCTCCTGACGCCGTTCTTCACCAATCAGCCCGTGCGCGACTACGCGTCGGCGACGAGCGCGAACACCGGCCAGTACGCGCGGTTCTTCAGGGGGATGCTGACGCGCGGCGTCTACCCGCCGCCGTCACAGTTCGAAGCGTGGTTTCTCTCAGGCGCGCATACCGTGAAAGACATCGACAAGACGATCCGCGCAGCGCAGGGCGCGATGCGGGACGTGCGTCAGTAGGTCGGGTGGGTCAGGTGGGTCGGGTGGGGCTGGTCGGTCGGGTAGGGCTGGTGGGAAGAGCTGACTGATGGGAGCGATAGGAACGATGGGGAGCACTTAGACCGCTCCTCGTCATCCCACCTCTCGCATCTCTCCCACTCGCCCGACCCCGCCCGACCCCGCCCTCCCCGCCCGACCCGCCCCACCTGCCCTACCCGCCCTACCTGCCCGCCCGCCCCAGATTCACTTTCCCAGATCCAGCGGCGAGTCGAGCCTGACGCGCAGGATCGCTCCCGCAGGAAGCTCGGCGTCCTTGCCCTCCGTCGCGACGATGGTTCCGCCGCCGCCAATCAGCACGCCGGCGAGCGCGCCCTTCGCGCCGCCGAGGATGGCGCCGAGAATCGCGCCAGCGCCCGCGCCGACGCCGATCTTTCCGATCTCGCCCTTGATGCCTTCGCTCTCGATTGCCTGCGTCACGGTGCCGCGCATCGGCAGCGACACGCCGTCGACGGTCACGCGATCGAAAGACACCGTCAGCTTGCCCGTGCGCTCGGTCCGCGTCGCCTTCGTCACCGAGCTGACGACGCCGCTCATGACGGAGCCGGCGGGAATCATCACGGTTCCCTGCCGGTCCTTCAGATCGACGACGGTCGTCGCGTTGAAGCGATCTTCGACCTTGGCCGTCGCGGAGCTGAGAGGCGCCTGCAGCCGGACGTCGAGCTCCGTGCCGACAGGTACTTCGCCGGGATTTGATGGCGCGGCGGCGGGCGGCGTGTAACCGCCGGTTGATTCGCCGCGCGCACGGTCGCGGATGTTGTCGAGCCGATCGCGAAGATCGGTATAGTCGCTGCGCGCGATCGACTCGTTGCGCTGCAGCTTGACCTTCAGATAGGCGGTCGTATCGCGGACGTCGTTCAGTTCTTTCTGCAACTGGTCGGCGAGCGTGGCGTCACGCGTGCGTGCCTGGTCGATGTCGCGAGACGCCTCGGTGATGCCGTCCTGCAGTCGCTGAATATCGGCGCTCGTGACCGTCGCTGTCGTCTGCGCGCGTGCCGACGCAGCGGGCAGCACCATGGACACCGCGAGCACGATGAAGCTGATCATTCGGAAACCCATCAAAACCCCTCGCAGGCGCGCGTGCAACGCGTACGCCATGGCTGACGACAGTTCAGCCGTATCAGCGAAGACGTCAGCCCCTGATTGAAAGTTGAGAGTTGAACGTTGAGCGTTGAGAGTTGAGGAGGAGCCTTGAGCGTTGAAAGTTGAGCGTTGAAACTTGAGCTTACCGCCAGGGCATCAAGTGCTCGATCCAGCTGATTCGCGTGAGGTCGTTGTAGATGACGGCAGCCATCAGCACCATCAGCGCGACGAAGCCGGCGAGCAGCATCTTCTCTTTCACCTTGACGCTGAAGTCGCGCCGCGCGATGCCTTCGAGCGCCATGATGAAGATGTGGCCGCCGTCGAGCACCGGAATCGGCAGCAGGTTCAGGATGCCGAGGTTCAGGCTGAGCGACGCCATCAGGCCAAAGAGCGCAATCCAGCCAAGCTGCGCCGACTCGCCGGACATCTGCGCAATCGCAACGGGTCCCATCAGCTGCTTCGGGGACGTTTCACGCGTCAGGAGTCCCCACACGGTCTGAAAGATCAGGTCCGTGTACTCGATGTTCTTCTTGACGCTCATCTCCAGCGCTTCGACCGCGCCGGGCTTGATGCTTTTCGTTTCTTCGCCGATCGCGATGCCGATGCAGCCAACCTTCGGTGCGACACCGGTGCAGCCGCCGAGCGCCGGCGTGACGGGAATATCCAGCTTCGAGCCGCCGCGCTGAACTGTCAGCGTGATCGACTGATTCGGGTGCGCCGCGATCGCCGTCGTCAATTCCGTCCGCAGCGTCGTCCGCTGGCCGTTGACGGCGAGAATCGTGTCGCCCGCCTTGACGCCCGCGCGATCGGCCGGCTCGCCAGGATTCAGGCGCGACACGTTCGGGTGAATGTCCGGCAGCACGCCGATGTCGCCGATCTCGAAGCGACTCTGGCTGGGCAGGACCTCGGGTGTGACCGTCTTGTGGATGATTCGCCCGTTGCGCAGGATCTTGAGCGAGACCTCGCGGTTGGGCCGCGATCCGATCGCGATCGAAAACTGCTCCCACGTGTCGACGTCGTGGTCCGCCACGGACAGGATGTGATCGCCGGGTTCGACGCCCGCCTTCTGCGCCGGTGAATCCGTCTGCACCGCCGCAACGACGACCGGCTTGTCGAGGAACACCGGAACGTCCATGCCCTGATAGAGCACGACGGCCGTCAACACGAACGCGAGCAGGATGTTCATCATGGGTCCCATGATGAGCACCTGGAAACGTTGCCACTTGCTCTTCGCGAGGAATTCGTCGGAGCGGCCGGTTGGCTCGTCCTCGGGATTGTCGCCCGCCATCTTCACGTAGCCGCCGAGCGGAAGCGCGCCGATGCCGTATTCCGTGTCGCCGCGGCGGAAGCTGACGATGGTGGGGTTGAAACCGAGTTGAAACTTGAGGACGCGGATGCCGACGCGTTTCGCGGCAAGAAAATGGCCGAGCTCGTGCACGAACACGAGCACGCCGAGCACGAACGCGAACGCCAGCACTGTGATCATAGCCGCTCTGAATTCAATTCTACCTTGCGTGCACACTCATCCGCACAGCCGCGCGCCCATCGATCGACGCTGCGCACTTCGGCAAGCGATGACACATCGACGGGTTTGTGTGCCCGCATCGCCGCATCGATGATCTGCGGAATCGCCGTGAACGCGATCCGCCCGTCGAGAAAATGCGCGACCGCGACTTCGTTCGCCGCGTTCAGCACGACCGGCAGGCTGCGCTCGGATTCGAGAGCGCGATACGCCAGCGCGAGGCACGGAAACGCGTCCGTATCGGGCCGCTGGAAATCGAGCCGCGCGGCCTTTGCGAGATCGAGCGGCGGCAGCGGCGCCGGCCACCGATCGGGATACGAGAACGCGTACTGAATCGGCAGGCGCATGTCCGTGACGCCGAGCTGCGCGATGATGGATCCGTCGGTGAGCTCGACCATCGAATGGACGCACGACTGCGGATGGATGACGACGTCGATCTGATCGGCGCGGACGCCGAAGAGCCAGTGCGCCTCGATGACTTCGAGGCCCTTGTTCATCAGCGTCGCCGAATCGATCGTGATCTTCCGGCCCATGCGCCAGGTCGGGTGCTTCAACGCGTCCGCCGCGGTCACGCCTCTTAAATCAGACGCAGAACGCCCGAGAAAAGGTCCGCCGGACGCCGTGAGAACGAGCCGACGGATCTCCGAAACCGCGCGTCCGTGTACGCACTGGTGAATCGCGTTGTGTTCGCTGTCCACCGGCAGAATCGTCACGTTGCGGCGACGCGCGGCTTCGGTCACGATGCCGCCCGCCATCACGAGCACTTCCTTGTTCGCCAGCGCGATGGCCTTGCCGTGCTCGATTGCCGCGAGCACCGCCTCGAGCCCTTCCGTGCCGCTCGTCGCGCAGAGAACGATGTCCACGTCGGGATGTGTGGCAACCGCGACGAGGCCCTCTCGTCCCGTGCCGCCAATCGCGACGCCGCCGCCGCTCAGTTGCCGGAACCGATCGATCGCATCGCCGCTCGACAGCGCGACAACCTGCGGCCGATAGCGTGCGGCTTGCTCGGCGAGCAGCTCCGCGTTGCCGCCTGCCGCGAGACCGACGACGCGCAGCCGATCGGTGTGCGCGTCCACGACCGCGAGGGCACTCTTGCCGATGGATCCGGTGGAACCGAGAATGGCGAGACGCTTCACGGGTGGTATGGCGCGTACTTGAGAAACAGGTAATACACCGGCGCGGCGAACAGCAGCGCGTCGATGCGATCGAGCACGCCGCCGTGCCCGGGAATCAGTGCGGAGCTGTCCTTCACGCCCGCGCTCCGCTTGAGCATCGACTCGAACAGATCGCCGACGATGCCGAGCGCGACGGTTGCGACGCCGAGCAGTGCGCGAATCGCTGGTGGAACCGACGGCAACCACCACACTCCCACAATGGCCATCAGCAGCGCGCCGCACACGAATCCGCCCACGGCCCCCTCCATCGTCTTCTTGGGGCTGATGGCGGGGGCGAGCGGCCGACGGCCGAACGCACGGCCCGTGTAGTACTGCGCCGTGTCGCTGACCATGACCGTCAACATCAGCAGGAAGAGCGCTTCGCGCCCCCGGATGCTGCGCAGCGCGACGAGCGTGCCAATCGGCATGCCGAGGTAGAGCAGCGGGAAGAGCGACGCCGAGACGCGGGCAAGCGCGTCGCGACCACCCGTCCACGACGTGAGCGACATCGCGCCGAGCACGACGAACGCCGACAGGAGCGCCGCGTCGAGGGCGATCGCGTTCGCCATCACCTGATCGCCAATCCAGAACGACGACGACACGCCGATCGACGCCGCGACGGTTGCGATGCCGCACGCAACTGCGGGGACCGGTAATCCGCAGGCGTCTGCGAGTCGGCTGTACTCGATGAATGCCAGCACGAGCAGGAGCTCCGCCACCGCAAAAAACAGAGGCGCGGGCGCGAACCAGACGACGCCGATGGCGAGCGCGACGAGGACGGCGCCGCTCAGAACTCGCGTCACTTCACGCTGAGTGCGACCGGCGGTTTGATGCCGCCGTACCGCCGGTCGCGCTTCTGATACGCCACGACCGCCTCGAGGAGATCGCGGCGCCGGAAGTCGGGCCAGAGCGTTTCCGTCACCCAGATTTCCGAGTACGCGATCTGCCAGAGCAGGAAATTGCTGACGCGCATCTCGCCGCTCGTCCGGATGAGAAGGTCGGGATCCGGTTGATGCGCGGTGTAGAGAAATTCGCTGAAACGTTTTTCGTCGAGGTCGTCCGGGTTCATCTTCGCGGCGAGGACACGCCGCGCCGCGTCGACGATTTCCGCGCGGCCGCCGTAGTTGAGCGCGATGTTGAACAGCATGCCGCTGTTGCCGGCCGTCCGCTGTTCGCCGATCTCCAGCTCGCGCTGCACGTCGGTCGCGAGCTCCTCCGGACGTCCGATCACGTGGAAGCGGATGTTGTTCGTCAGCAGCGTGCCGAGCTCGAGGCGGATGTACCGCTTGAGCAGCATCATCAGCGTCGCAACCTCGGCCTTCGGGCGCTTCCAGTTTTCGACCGAGAACGCGTAGAGGGTCAGCACCTCGATGCCGAGCCGCGCCGAGGTTTCGACGACGTCGCGGACCGAATCGATCCCGGCTCTGTGGCCTTCGACGCGTGGAAGATGACGCTGCGCCGCCCATCGCCCGTTGCCATCCATGATGATGGCGATGTGCGCGGGCAGCCTATCGAAGTGGACCTGCCGGGCCAGCGTCTCGTCGGGCGACCCTGGCGGAATCCACGCCAGGAGCTGATCAAGCGACATGACGGTCCGTTCGTGGCAAACGTTGATGATACAAACTCTTAAGGCTCAGCCGCAACCGCGTCGCCGTAGTCGACCGAGACGAGAAAGAGGCCGCAGGCGGGCGCCGAACGTCCCGCCGCCGTGCGCGTCCGCGACGCGAGCACCTCGCCCATCCACTCGGGCGGCCGACGCCGCCGGCCGATCTCGACCAGCGTCCCCACGATCGCACGAACCATGTGCCGGAGAAATCCGTCGCCGATGATTTCGTAAAGGACGAGGGGCGCGCGGGCCGGGGAGGTCGGGTAAGTCAGGTGGGTCGGGTCGGTCAGGCAGGTCGGGTCGGTCAGGTGGGTCGGGTAGGTCGTGTGGGAAAGATGGGAAAGATGCGAGAGATCGGAGAGATGAGAAAGTACGGACGATTCGCGTCGCATCGACTCACCTTCCTTATTCGTTTCCTCTCGGCGCTTCGTCCCATCCGTCCCACACAACCCATCCGCCCTACCTGACCCACCCGACCTACCTGCCCTACCCGTGCCCATCACGCGCGACGCCATCACCGTCCTCGTCGTCGACTCTGCGTCGCCGCCGGACGCCTGGAACGCCGCGAAGTCGTGCGTGCCTTCGAGCATTCGTGCAGCAGCGTTCATCGCGGCGAGATCGAGCGCGCCGGTCAGATGCCACACATAGCGGCGCTCGAACGGAGGGACGACGTCGGCATTCCAGATTCGGTAACGGTAGGTCTTCGAACGCGCGTCGAAGCGGACGCGAAACGCGGACGGCACTTCCTCGGCAAACGTGGCGCGAACGTCGGGAGGCAGCCGCGCGTTGAGCGCGCGCACGATCGTCGCCGGATCGATCGGCCGTTCGAGCGAGAAGGCCGCGACCTGTCCGAGCGCGTGCACGCCCGCATCGGTCCGCCCCGCACCGGTGACGGTCACGCTGCGGCCCTCGAGCGGCTTCAACGCCTCTTCGAGGAGGCCCTGAATCGAAACGCCGCTCGCCTGCCGCTGCCAGCCGACGAAGTCGGTGCCGTCGTACGCGACGAGAACACGGAACGTCGGCACGTCACTCGAAATGCAGGAATGCAGACTCGAAATGCAAAAATGCAAAAATGCACAAATGCAGGAATGCGGAATTCTTGCGTTGGTGCATTCCTGCATTCCTGCATTTCATCGTTGTCTCACACGGGCCGGGATCCCGGCTTGGTCACCGGCAGCCCCTGCGCACACAGCGGACACGCTTCGGGCTCGTACGTCGGCAGCGACATCGGCAGGAGCGCGTGGAACGGCACGTCGAACGCCGCGTTGCCGCCGCTGCGATCCACGATCGCCGCCGCGCCGACGACGCGTCCGCCCGCGGCCGTCGCCACCTGCATCGTCTCGCGCGTGGAGCCGCCGGTCGTGAGCACGTCCTCGACGATCAGGACGCGATCGGTCTCGCTCAACATGAAGCCGCGCCGCAGCGTGAGCTCGCCGTCCTGCCGCTCCGCGAAGATGGCGCGGACGCCGAGCGCGCGCGCCACTTCGTGGCCGATGACGACGCCGCCGAGCGCGGGCGACAGGACGACCGTCGCGCGCTCATCGCGCACGTGCTCACCGATCGCGCGGCCGAGCGTTTCAGCGTGCTGCGGATGCTGCAGCACGAGCGCGCACTGCAGATATCCGGAGCTGTGCAGCCCTGACGAGAGCCGGAAGTGGCCCTCGAGGAGCGCACCCGAGCGCCGGAAGAGATCAAGAAGCTCGTCGCGCGTCATTGGCCTTGGGGCCTTTCAGGGACGTCTCGAACAGTTTCAGGATGCGCTTGTACTCGTCCGCCCAGCTGGTCTCCTCCTCGAACCCGTGGTTCTCCACCGGGTACGGTTCGATCGACCAGTTTTCTTTGCGCAGCTCGATCAGCCGCTGAACGAGCCTCACCGAATCCTGAAACAGCACGTTCGTGTCCACCATGCCGTGGAGGATCAGGAGCTGACCCTTCAATCCCTCTGCGAAATAAATCGGCGAGCTCTTTCGGTACGCTTCGGGATCGTTCTGCGGCTCGTTGAGGATGTTGGACGTGTAGCTGTGATTGTAGTGGGACCAGTCGGTCACCGGCCGGAGCGCCGCGCCGGCCGTGAACGTCTCCGGAGACGTGAACATTGCCATCAGCGTGATGAAACCGCCGTAGCTGCCGCCGTAGACGCCGATCCGTTTCGGATCGACCTTCTGTTTCTCGACGAGGAACTTCGCGCCGTCCACGACGTCGTCCAGGTCCTTGCCGCCCATGTGGCGATAGATCGCCGTGCGCCAGTCGCGGCCGTAGCCGGAGCTGGCGCGATAGTCCGGATCGAGCACGACGTAGCCGCGTGACGCGAGCAGGTTGTGGAACATGTACTCGCGGTAGTAGCTGGCCCAGTACTTGTGCGCATTCTGCGCGTAGCCGGCGCCGTGGACGAAGACGACGGCCGGATTCGCCGGGTCGCGCTTGGCGCCCATCATCTCCGGCGTGAAGAGGCGCGCGTACACGTCCACGCCGTCGCGCGTCCGGTACGTGATGAGCTGCGGCTCGACCCACTTGAACGATCGCCACTCGTCGGTCGGCGTCGTCGTCACCTGCTTTGCCTGGGCGCCCGGGCGATTCGGCATCAGGTAAATCTCGTGCGGCTTGTTGCTGAACGAGTAGATCAAACCGATCGTGCTCCCGTCCGGCGACACGTCGCCTTCGCTGGCGCCCGTCATCGACGTCAGCTTCGTGCGCATGCCGCCGTCGATCGGCATCGCGTAGATGTGCCGCTCGCCGGGATGCACTTCGGTGCTCGTGATGTAGAACGTCTTGCGGTCCTGCGACAGCGCCAGATCCGTGATCTCCCACTTGCCGCTCGTCAGCTGTTTCGCCGTCGCGCCGTCACGGGAGGCGTCGATCGAATACAGGTGCATCCAGCCGTCGCGCTCGGAGAGGAACCACAGCTGCTTCTGGTCGAGGAACCCGAACGAGCTCTCGCGGCCCGGACCACCGAGCTCTCGAACCCACGCATCGTCGTGCAGCACGTCGAGGACGCGCGTCTTGCCGCTCTCGGCGTCGAGCGCGACGAGCCATCGGTCCTTGTTGTCGAAGGCGCGCGCGCTGGCGACGGCGAGCGACCCGTCTTCGCTCACCTGCGCCATCGTCCAGCGGACCTCGCGCTTTCCGGCAAACGACGACGCGTCGGCGTTGACCGACTTGCCCGTGTCGAGATTCATGATCACGAGCGTCCGCTTGTCCTGAGCGTCGCCGACGAACGTGCGCGCCGGGATGTCCTCGGTGTAGCTCGACTCGGTGACGTAGTTCGGCACGTTCGGCCGCTTCGCCGCTTCGGGCCGCTCGACGATCGTCATGAACACGTGCGTGTCGTCCGGCGCGAGTTGGAGGTCCTGCACCGTCTGCCGCTCGGCGAGCTCGTATTTCGGCAGCGCGCTCTTCTTGTCCTTCTCTTCTTCCTTCTTCTTCTTCTCGGCTTCGACGCGCGTGTGTTCGATGAGCTTCTGCTCTTCCGCCTTCACGAACTTCTGGCTGTCCGTTTCGCGCGGATCCCGTTTGTGCGGCACGACGTCGGTGAGCTGGACCATCGCGCCCGGTCCGCCGCCGTCGAGCGCCACCATGTACAGGTTGTTGTCGCGCGTGAAGGTGACGGCCGTTTCCTTGCGCGCCCAACGCGGACTCGATTCGTTGCCGCTCAGCCGCGTAATCTGCCGTCGCGTATTGGCCACAGTATCGACGAGCACGATGTCGCCCTTGTCGGCGAAGAGGACGCGCCGGTGCGCGCGGTCCCACGCGCCGCCGGACGCGGGCGGCGCGTTTCGGCGCTCGTCGTCCGACAGCTTGTGCGGCTCGCCGCCGTCCCTGCCGACAACATAGGTGAAGGCCTCGTCATCGCCAGGCCGCCGCCATTCGAAGTACAGGCGGGCGGAGTCGCCGGACCAGCGGAGTCCGGTCTGCGGGTAACCCACGAGCTTTGGCCCGCGCATGATGCTGTCGACGGACAGGTCGAATCTGGCCGGCGACGCCGTCCGGACGGCTGCCGGCGACGCAGCGAGCGCGACGGCGAGGAAGCCGGCGACGCGAATGCGGCAAATAGGCATGAAATCCTCGAAAAAATGGGCGCTCATTATACAATTGACGTGAACCAAACACCCCCGCCAACCGTCTACAGATCGAGGTTTTCCCCGAGTCTCTTCTTTATGGAGCCGTTAGAAATGCGTTTGTGTCATCAATTCCGCCGCGCCCGCGTGTTCGCGGCCGTCGCCGCCATCCTTGGATTCTCGGCGTCCGCTTTCGCGCAAAGCGGACAATTGTCGCTGGCCTCGGCGCTCCAGTCGGCCGGCGCGCAGGCTGCACCTCAGCTCGAACCAACGGGTCCCGTGCGCCGCTTGTCGATGGAGGACGCGGTCCGCTCCGGGCTCGAGCAGAATCTCGGCATCCGCATCCAGCGGCTCGACCCGGCGATCCAGGACCTGGCGGTCGCAACGGCGCGGTCGCTGTGGACGCCGAACCTGACGTCCAGCCTCGCGCGGAACTCGGTGAGCCAGCCCGCATCCAGCATCGTGCTGCCGACGAACCAGACGGGGACGCTCGCGACAGGCGTCGGCATGAACCAGCAGCTGCCCTGGGGCGGCGGCGGCTACGTCATCAACTGGAACAACCAGCGGACGACGACGAACAACATCCTGAGCACGTTCAGCCCGCAGCTGCAGTCGACGTTCAACCTCGCGTACAGCCAGCCGCTCGTCCGCAACTTCTCGATCGATCAGATTCGCGATCAGGTCATGCTCAGCCAGAAGGCGCGTGACATGTCGGACATCCAGCTTCAGCAGGTCATCACCGGCACGACGCGAAACGTGCGGAACGCCTACTGGGATCTGGCGTACTCGATCGCAAACCTGAAGGCGCAGCAGCAGTCGCTCGAGCTGTCGCAGCAGTCGCTCCATGACAACGAGAAGCGCGTGGAAATTGGCACCATGGCGCCGATCGACATCGTCCAGGCGCAAGCCGAGGTCGCGGCGAACGAGCAGGGCGTGATCATCGCCGAAGCGACGATCAAAACGGCGCAGGACAACCTGCGGACGCTCATCCTCGATCCCTCGTCGCAGGATTTCTGGACGGTCTCGTTCGATCCGAGCGACGCGCCTGCCTTCGCCGCGCAGCCCGTGGACGTGGACGCGGCCGTGCGAAACGCGATCAGCCAGCGCACGGATCTCAAGTCGGCCAAGAACACGCTCGATCAGAGCGATATCAACATCAAGTACTTCCACAACCAGATCCTGCCGGACGTGAACGCGAACGTCAGCTACGGAACGTTCGGCATCGGCGGCTCGGCGCTCACGCCGGTCGACCTGAGCACGCTCGGATCGGGCGCCGCCGTTCCGATCCGCGATGTCCTCTCGCAGCGCGGCTACGGATCGGTGCTTGGCGACGTCTTCGGCAGCGCGTACCCGCAGTGGAGCGTCGGCGTGCAGATTGGCTATCCGATTGGCCGCAGCGTGTCTGAAGCCAACCTCGCGCGCGCCCGGCTGCAGTACCAGCAGGCGCAGACGCAGATCAAGAACCTCGAGATGCAGGTCGTGATGCAGGTGCGCCAGGCGGGACGGAACGTACAGACGAACCAGCAGCGCGTGCGTGCCGCCGCCGCGTCGCGCGAACTGCAGGAGCGCAAGCTCGAAGCCGAGGAAAAGAAACTCGCCGCCGGCATGTCATCGAGCTTCCTCGTCTTCCAGGCACAGCGCGATCTGTCGGTTGCCCGCGTCACCGAAATCCAGGCGATTTCTGACTACAACAAGTCGCTCGTCGACTTCGACGCCGTGCAACTCGTCCCGCTGAACGGCGTGGCGACCGGCACGTTCGTCACGACCGCCGGCACCGGATCAATCCAGGCGCCGATCACGCTGCGCCAGTAACGATCGCGAAAGGCTTAGGGCTGAGGGAAAAGGGCTGACTGCGAGGGGGACTCTCCGCGAGGCCTCTGCTAGACTCCCGTCGTGCCGAAGCTCTCGGTCACGGTGATCACCAGGAATGAAGCCGCTGACATCGATGCAGCGCTCGCCTCGGTCGCCTGGGCCGACGAAATCATCGTCGTCGATTCGCAGAGCACGGACGACACCGTCGCGATCGCTCGACGTCACACCGCGCGCGTCGTCGTGCGCGAGTGGCCCGGATACATCGCGCAGAAGAACTTCGCGGCGGCGCAGGCGAGCCACGACTGGATCCTGTCGCTCGACGCCGACGAGCGCGTGACGCCGGCGCTTGCCGACGAGATCCTGAGGCTGCTCGCCGCGGAGCCTTCAGCCGTCGCCTACCGCATCCCGCGCGTGACGTGGCATCTGGGCCGCTGGGTGCGCGCCACCGACTGGTATCCCGACTACCAGACGCGCCTCTACGATCGACGGGCCGCCGAGTGGACCGGCAAGTACGTCCACGAAGCCGTCACCGCGCGCGGAAAGGTCGGACAGCTGCACGGAGAGTTCCAGCACTACGCGTACCGCGACATCTCGGATCATCTCGAAACGATCGACCGCTACACGACGTACGCGGCGCAGCAGATGTTCGAGAACGGCCGCCGCGCCGGATTCTTCGACGTCGCCGTCCATCCGGTACTGGCCTTCCTGCGCAACTACATCGCCAAGGGCGGCTTCCGCGAAGGCATCGCCGGCGTCATCATCTCGGCAATGAACAGTTATTACGTGCTGCTGAAGTTCGCGAAGCTATGGGAACGCACCCAGCACCCTGAAGCCTGAACCCGACACGCCTCGCAGATGTATTCCCTTCACATCGATACCGCTCGAACGTGGCGCGGCGGACAGAACCAGGTGCTGCTCACGGTCAACGGCCTGCGAGGGATCGGTCAGCGCGCGACGCTCGTCGCGCACCCGGACGGCGAGCTGCGGCGGCGGGTCACTGAAGGCCTCGATCTGATTCCGCTCGCGCCGCGGACGGAGATGGATCTCTCCGCGGCCTGGAAGCTGTCGCGCCTGGTGAAGCGCCTCGGGCCCGACATCATCCACGCGCACGATCCGCACGGCGTCGCGATGGCGTCGCTGGCGCTGTCGCTGAGCGGCCTCGACGAACGTCGTCTGCCGTCGCTCGTCGCATCGCGTCGCGTGGACTTCCACTTGAAGGGCAACTCGTTCTCGCGCTGGAAGCATCGCCAGGTCGACTGCTTCATCGCCGCGTCTGAAGCTATCCGTCAGATGCTGGTCGCAGACGGCGTTCCTGCCGACGATACCGTGACCGTCCACGAGGGAATCGACGTCGACCACGTCGCGGCCGCGCCGCCGGTGAACGTACACGAGGCCTTCTGGCTGCCGCACGACGCGCCGGTGGTCGGCAACGTCGCCGCGCTCGTCCCGCACAAAGGCCAGCGCTACTTCGTGGACGCCGCCCACCTCGTCGTTCAGCAGATGCCCGACGCGCGATTCGTCATCCTCGGCGAAGGCGAGCTGCGCGAGCACCTCGAAAAGCAGGTGCGCGATTACCACCTCGAGAAGCACGTCCTGCTTCCAGGCTTCCGGACCGACGTGCTCGGCTGCATCAAGGGCTTCGACCTCTTCGTCATGAGCTCGATCACCGAAGGGCTCGGCACGTCGCTGCTCGACGCCATGGCGTGCCGCCGCGCCATCGTCGCGACGACGGCCGGAGGAATCCCGGAAATTGTCGAAGCGGGCGTCAACGGATTGTTGGTGCCTCCGCGCGACGCCGATGCGCTGGCGCACGCGATCCTGAAGGCGCTTGGCGACAAATCTCTGCGCGAGCGGATGGCGGATGCGGGCCTCGCGCGCGTCCGGGATCGATTCACCCTCGACCGGATGATTGCCGGCACCGCGGACGTATACGAGCGACTTCGATCCCGCGCGACGCGGTGAACTACTCGACGGACCGGACGATCACGGCCCCAGTTTTCGCAGCTCGGCTCTCAACGCGCGATCCGACCGGCCGGCATTTTTCATCCCGATGTGGCACAGCGAGAAGTCGTACTTCACCGGATCCGCGGGGTCGAGCTGGCGAAGCGACGCGGTGATGTCCTCGGCCATGCGCCAGCCGGGACTTTTGTAGCGTGTGAGGCCGAGGCAGCGGCCGACGCGGATGACGTGGGTGTCGAGCGGGACGACGAGCCGCGCGGGAGAGAGCGTCGTCCAGACGCCGAGATCGAGCGCGTCCCGTCTGACCATCCATCGCAGGAACAGATTCAGGCGCTTGCACGCGCTCCCGGTCGAACTGCGAGGGAAGAAATAGTTGACGCCCGGCCTGTGCGGTACGCGTCCGTAGGCAGCGGTTAAATCCAGCGCCAGCGCGCGCGCCGAAAACGCATCGATCGCCCGGCTCACGTCGGGCACGGACGGATCGTCGCCGTCGAGGAAGAAGGCTTCGATCGATCCCAATCGCTCGATCATCTGACGCATCACCCACAGCAGAGCGACGACGTCGTGGCCGCGTGTCCAGCGGTGCACGACGTGCCGGAATGCGGAGGCGTGAATCCGCGGCTGGAAGTCACGGATGTAAGCCGCCGGCTCCGGCCCCGTGATGGTCAGCACGCGCTGGATCGATTGCAGCACGCTCGCGACGCGGCCAAATGCGAGCGACGCCGCGATGAAGCCAACAGCCTCACGATCGTCGCGACGCTCGAAGCGGCGAACGATCTGGATGGGATCCGTCGCGGAATCCGGGTAATTGAATTCGGTGTACAGGCGATCGAGTACCGGCTTCAGCGCCGTCGCTCGAAATCCCCGTTGTGCGTTGGGCAATGTCGTTATCATTCTCACATGCTGCGGACGCTCACGAAAATCGTCGTCGTGGTCGCGATCGTGGGACTGGTGGCGTTCGCCGCGGGCAACCACTACCTGCGACGGTCGCTGCCGGCGACCGACGGCACCGTCACCGTCGCCGGAATTCACGCGCCGGTGGACATCGTCCGCGATCGCGACGCCATCCCGCACATCTTCGCGTCGAACAAGGCGGACGCGCTCTTCGGCCTCGGCTACGTCCACGCGCAGGACCGTCTGTGGGAGATGGAGTTCCAGCGCCGCATCGGCTTCGGCCGGCTCTCGGAGATCTTCGGCGACGCGACGCTCCCGCAGGATCGGTTTCTCCGCACCGTCGGCTTCGGTCGGGCCGCACGCACCGCATGGGACGGGATGCCGCAGTGGGCGAAGGATCAGGTCAACGCATACATCGCCGGCGTGAACGCGTTCATCGGCACGCATCATGGCGCCGGATTGCCGCCCGAATTCACGCTCCTGCGGTTCGAGCCCGAACCGTGGACGGGTCCAGACGTGACCGTTTGGGTGAAGATGATGGCGTGGGATCTCTCGGCCAACTACTCGTTCGAGCTGCTGCGCGACGACCTCGTGCGCGCCGTCGGCGAACAGCGGATGGCCGAACTGATGCCGCCGTATCCGGTCAACGGTCTCAGCATCGTGGACGACGCGTCTGGGACCGGCAGGCCGGACGAGTCCGCCGCTTCGCACGGGTCAGGTGCGTCGAGCCGATCGGATCTCGCAGGTGGAAGCGCCGCCGCTTTTGCTCGCGCGCTTTCGATGGGCGATCCGACCGTCGCCGATTTTCTCCTCGGCAACGCGCGCGCCGAAGCGCTGGGCTCGAATAACTGGGTCGTCGACGGAACGCTGACAGCGAGCGGCAAACCGATGCTCGCGAACGACCCGCATCTCAGCGCAAAAACGCCGTCCACGTGGTACCTGGCGCACGTGGTCGGCGGCGACTTCGACGTCATCGGCGCGACGCTGCCGGGCACGCCGGCGGTGGCGATCGGCCGCAATCGCTTCATCGCGTGGGGCGAAACCAACGTCGCCGCGGACGTGGAAGACCTCTTTCGCGAACGGCTCGACCCGACGGGGCGCTTCGCACAGTTTCGCGACGCGCAGGAACCCGTCGAGATCGTTCCCGAGACCATCATCGTCAAGGGCGGCAGCCCGGTGCGGGTGGACGTTCGCATCACGCGTCACGGGCCGATCATCTCCGACGCCATCAACGCGATGAACGCCGCGTCCAAGAAGACGCCGCAGCCGGCGCCGCTCGATCCGATTGCATTCCGCTGGACGGCGCTCGACAAGGACGACACGACGCTTCAGTCGTTCCTCAAGCTGAACGAGGCGCACGACTGGAACGATTTTACGAGCGCGCTGCGCGACTTCGTCGTGCCGTCGCAGAACTTCGTGTACGCGGACGTCGAGGGACACATCGGCTACTACGCGCCGGGGCGGATCCCGGTGCGCGCGAGCAGCGACGGCTCGCGGCCGACCGAGGGATGGATGGGCGAGACCGAGTGGATCGGATGGGTTCCGTTCGACCAGCTGCCGCACATGTTCGATCCGCCGTCGCACGCCATCGTCACCGCGAACCATCGGCCGGAGCCGCCGTCCTATCCACACCTGCTCGGCCTCGAGTGGGTCGAGCCGTACCGCGCCCAGCGCATCGTCGATCTCCTCAGGGGACGCACCGGGCTGACGCCGGCGGATTTCGCGGCGATCCAGCGCGACACGCTGTCGCTTCACGCGAAGGCACTCCTGCCGGTGCTCCTCGCGCACGTGAAGCCGCAGGCCGCGGACGAACGACAGGCCGTCGAGCTCCTGACGCGGTGGGACGCCGTGGCGGCCGGCGATCGCGTCGAGCCCGCGCTCTTCGCCGCGTGGTTCCACGAGCTGGCCGGATCCATCGCAGGCGACGAGCTCGGGCCGCGCGCGACCGACGGCTACGCGAGCCGGTTCACGTTCATCACGCGGTTCACCGTCAACACGCTCCGCGATGATCAATCACCGTGGTGCGACGATGTGCGGACGCCGCAGCGGGAGAGTTGCGACGACACCGTGACCGCCGCGCTGCGCGCGGGGCTCGCGCGGCTGACGCGCGGGCTCGGCCGCGACATGACGCGCTGGCGGTGGGACGCCGTGCATCACGCGATGTTTCCCCACCAGGGTCTCGACAGCATCGCGTTCCTCCGGCCGCTCCTGAGCCGATCGGTGCCGAATGGCGGCGACTGGAGCACCGTCAACGTCGGTCCTGTCGCCGCCGATCAGCTCTACGAGCAGCATTCCGTCGCCGGCTACCGGCAGATCGTCGATCTCTCGCCGACCAACGACAGCCGCTTTCTCGACGCCGTCGGCGAATCAGGACATTTCCTCTCGCCGCACTACGACGATTTCCTGCCCGACTGGCACGAAGTCCGTCACCGGAAGATGCGGATGGAGCGAAAGGACGTCGAGGAGGGAGCGATCGGGAGGGTCAGGCTGACGCCGGACAGAAAATAACTCACAACTTTCAACGCTCAACGCTCAACTCCAACGCTCAACGTTCGCTATTCAACAGGCAGCTGCTTCAGGCTCGCACCGCGCTGGCTTGATTGTTGATTCGCTCGTTGAGGTATGCGCCAGGACTTCTGCGTTCGAGCTTTCCAATTTGCGTGCCGCCTGTACGACTATTGTGAAGAATTGTCCAAGACACCGGGCCCATGCCGTCAGATTGCGAACCAGCTGTTTAGTTCCGGAACCTCGATTGGCGCCAATCTGGAAGAGTCGAAAGCTGCGTATTCGCGACGCGAGCTCGCTTCAAAAAGCGCGATCTGTCTGAAGGAGAGCCGGGAGTCGAAGTACTGGCTGAAGCTCGCCGCCGCGAAGTCGCTCGGTCCCGCGGAAGACAGAGAATGGCTGCTGCAGGAAGCGGACGAGTTCGTCGCGATGCTGACCGTAACCGTGCGGCGACTGCAACGCGACGAAGCTGAGAGTCCGAAAAACTCAGCGTTGAGCGTTGATTCGAGGGTTGAACGTTGAAAATTGACCGTTGAAAGTTGAAAGTTGAAAGTTGATCAGAACCTCGTAATCCCCTTCCCTTCCCTGCACATCGGACACTCCTCGACCCGGAAATTCTCCGGCGCCTTGTAGTCCGCCAGCGCGATGTTCGGGACGCCCAGATCGACCAGGGCCTCGCCGCGGTCGTAAATCTCGACGGTCGCCACCACCGTCCCGCCGGCTTCGCGAACGAGCGACGCACACCGCGCGAACGTCTCGCCGGTGTTGCGGACGTCGTCCGCCAGCAGCACGCGCTTGCCGGCGAGCTCGTGCCTGTAGAACGCACGAAGGGTAAAGCCGCCCGCTGCGTCGTAGTTGAACGGCGCGAAGATGCACGGCGGATGCGTCAGGCTGCGCCGGCTGTCGAGAAGACCGGCGATCGTGTGCGCCAGAAGCGCGCCGCCGGTGACGGGTCCCGCGACGACCTCGGTCTCCTGCACGAGATGACCGGGCATCACGTCGATGAGATCCTGCGCGAACCGCCAGATCGTCGAGGGGTGACGGAAGAGCTGATGCGGATTGAGATAGACGCGGCCGTGATACCCGTTGCCGTAGTCGAAGTGCCCGTTGATCATCAACACGCCCGACTGTTGCAGGTCCTTCAGCGCCTTGGCTTGCAGTTCGTCCGTTCTGCTCAAATCAATGTCCCTTTCATCGAACAACGCGAGACGACCAACACCGGGTTCAGGCGTGCCCATTGAACGCCGTCGAGAGTTGAGCGTTGAACGTTGCCAGTTGTTCGTTAATG
This sequence comes from Vicinamibacterales bacterium, assembly GCA_036557365.1. Lineage (GTDB taxonomy): Bacteria > Acidobacteriota > Vicinamibacteria > Vicinamibacterales > CAVVIG01 > DATKHR01. The sequence continues at coordinate 2,573 of DATBHR010000082.1, read as the reverse complement.
TAGACGACCCGTCCGCCGACGATGGTGGCCGCGACGCCGCCGCGCAGCGTCCAGCCGTCGAACGGCGTGTTCTTCGACTTCGAACGCATCGTCGCGGCGGTGACGGTCACTGACAGATCCGGCGCCAGGATCGACACGTCCGCCGGCGCGCCGTCGGACAGCGAACCGCCCGCCACGCGGAGGATGCGCGCGGGGTTGGTCGACAACAGCTCGATCAGCCGCGATATCGACAGCACGCCCGCATGCACCAGGCGATCGAAGCAGAGCGACACCGCGGTCTCCAGACCGGTGATGCCGAACGGCGCGCGGTCGAACTCGACGCGCTTTTCGTCGTAGTGATGCGGCGCATGATCGGTCGCGATGACGTCGACGCTGCCGTCCGCGAGGCCAGCGAGCATCGCGTCACGATCGGCCGTTTCGCGCAGCGGCGGATTCATCTTGACGTTCGTGTCGTAGGCGATCGGTTCGCGCAGCATCGCATCGGTCAGGACGAAATGATGCGGCGTGACCTCGCATGTGACGCGCGCGCCGCGCGACTTGCCCCAGCGAACCGCGTCGAGCGTCTGCCGCGCGCTCATGTGCGCAACGTGCATCGCGCCACCGGTCAGCTCGGCCAGCGCGATGTCGCGGAGCGCCATGATCGATTCGGCCTCGCCGGGAATACCGCGCAGGCCCAGCGCGGAGGCCTGTGCGCCCTCGTGGGCGACCCCGTCACCTTTGAGCGTCTGCTCCTCGCAGTGTTCGATCACCGGCAGGTCGAACATCCCGGCATACTCGAGCGCGCGCCGCATCAGCAGCGCCGTCGCCACCGGATGGCCATCGTCGGTAATCGCGACGCAACCGGCCTGCTTCAGCTCCGCAATGTCCGCGAGCTGCTCGCCTTTCTGGCCGCGCGACACGGCGCCGATCGGATAGACGCGCGCGAGGCGCGCCTCGCCGGCTTTCTTGAGGATGTACTCGGTCACGCCGGCGTTGTCGTTGACGGGACTGGTGTTGGGCATGCACGCGACGGCCGTGAAGCCGCCCGCGACTGCCGCTGCCGTTCCGGTCGCGACGGTTTCCTTGTGCTCCTGTCCCGGCTCGCGCAGGTGCACGTGCATGTCGATCAAGCCGGGCACGACGACGAAGCCGCTCGGTATGTCGACGACCGACACGTCGTGGTCGACAGGCAGATCGCGTCCCACGCGGCGAATCCGATCGCCTTCGATGAGCACGTCGAACGCGCCATCGCGTCCGTTCGCCGGGTCGACGACGCGGCCGCCCTTGAGCAGTCGTTTGGATCCGCTGGCCATCAGTCGAGTACCTCCGCATCGCCGGCGAGCAAGTACAGCACCGCCATTCGCACCGCGACGCCGTTCGCCACCTGCTCGAGGATGACCGAGTAGGGACCATCGGCGACGTCAGACGCGATCTCGACGCCGCGATTCATCGGGCCGGGATGCATGATGATGACGTCGGGCTTCGCACGGGCGACGCGCTCACGCGTCAGCCCGAAGACGTTGTAGTACTCGCGAAGCGACGGAAAGTAGGCACCCTGCATCCGCTCCTGCTGGATGCGGAGCATCATGACGACGTCAGCGTCGGCGACGGCTTCGTCCACGGACGTCGTCACCGTGACGCCGAGCTGCTCGATGCCGCGCGGCACCAGCGTCGCCGGACCGCTCACCCATACCGACGCGCCGAGCGTCGTCAACAGGAGGACGTTCGAGCGGAGCACGCGGCTGTGCAGCAGATCGCCGATGATCGCGACCTTCAGGCCTTCGATGCGTTTTTTGTGCTCGCGGATGGTGAACGCGTCGAGCAGTGCCTGGGTCGGGTGCTCGTGCATGCCGTCGCCGGCGTTGATGATGCGCGATCGGCAGATGCGCGAGAGGAGGTGGCCGGCGCCGGACGAGGCGTGGCGCAACACGATCATGTCCGGCGCCATCGCCTCGATGTTCAGGGCCGTATCGACGAGCGTTTCGCCCTTCAGCACGCTCGACGCCGCCACCGCGATGTTGAGCGTGTCCGCGCTCAGGCGTTTTTCGGCGATCTCGAACGACGTGCGCGTGCGCGTGCTCGGCTCGTAGAACAGGTTGACGACGGTCTTGCCGCGCAGCGTCGGCACCTTCTTGATCGGACGCTCGGCGACCTCGCGCATCGCGTCGGCGGTGTCGAGAATCAGGTAGATGTCGTCGCGGGTCAGGTCGCCGATGCTCAGGAGATCCTTCTTCATGATTCCTGGATCTCCACTTCGTCGCGGCCGTCGATCTCCGTGAGCCGCACCTGGATGCTCTGCGAGAGCGACGTCGGGACGTTCTTGCCGACGTAATCGGCCTTGATCGGCAGCTCGCGGTGGCCGCGATCGACCAGCACGACGAGCTGAATCGCCTTCGGCCGGCCGAAATCGATCCAGCTCGTCGTGCTGGTCGACCGCGGCCACCGCGAGCTGCCGATCAAGGCCGACTACGTCGGGAAGAACATCCCGACCTCGCCGACGCAAAACGTGCAAGTGCATCTTCTCGAGATTGACGGCCGGGACGAAGTGGAGGTCCTGCCATGAAAAAAGATCTTCTCGGCATCGCCGACCTCAC
>DATBHR010000081.1:0-136647 GCA_036557365.1 Vicinamibacterales bacterium | reverse complement strand
GGCGCGCGCGGCGTCCCAGCTGGTCGTCTGAACGCGACCTGCAGCGGCGTCTCGTGAACGCCGTTCCAGTTCGGCCGCCCACGCCGTGGCGACTTCCTCGTCCGACTCTTCCAAACTGGATAGCAGTTCCTCCGCCACCCTAGCGCGGTCGACGCGTGTCAGGCGCAGAGCCTCTGCAAGCAGCTCGTCCGTCGACATGACGTGATTTTAGCACCTGCTCTCGAAGTGGGCTGATCGAGCCAGTCCATTCGAGTGTTGCGTCTTTAGAGCATTTTGTACTTGTACGTAGTACGGCCATGATGGTACTTCTCTCGCCGGAGGTGCCATGGCGCCGTACTCACTCGACTTGCGGAAGCGTGTGTTGCGAGCGTGGGATAGCGGGCTGGACGTGTACCGCGTCGCCGCGAAGTACGAGGTGAGCCGCGCCTGGGTGCATCGGTTGGTGCAGCGGCGGCGCGAGACAGGTTCGATCGCACCGCGCAAGCAGACAAAGTTTCGAAGCCGCGCCTTGTCGCCGCAGCAGGACGAGCGCCTGGTCGCCCTCATCACGGCCCGACCGGATGCGACGCTCGCCGAATTGCGCGACGCGTTGCCGACGACGGCGGCGCTGAGCACCCTTTGGCACCGGCTCGATCAGCTGGGATTTACCCTCAAAAAAAACGGTACACGCCGACGAACAGCGTCGGCCTGACGTGGCCGCCGCCCGCCGCCACTGGCGGGACACGCAGCCGATTCACGATGCCGGTCAGTACGTCTTCGTGGATGAATCCGGCGTGGCCACCGATTTGTTGCGCCGTTATGCCCGGAGCTCGCGCGGCACGCGGATCGGCGATCACACGCCGTGCAGCCATTGGGAGACGCACACGATCGTCGCGGCACTGCGGCCCACGGAGGTCACCGCGACAGCCGTATTCGACGGTCCGATCGACGCGGCCACGTTTCGGGCCTACGTCGAGCAAGTCCTGGTCCCGACGCTGCAGCCGGGCGATGTGGTCGTGCTCGACAATCTCGCGGCCCACAAACACCCCGGCGTGCGTGCGGCGATTGAAGCAGCGAGCGCGCGTCTGCGATTCCTGCCGCCGTACAGTCCCGACTTCAATCCGATCGAATTGGCCTTCGCCAAATTGAAGGCATTCTTCCGCGCGGCTCGACCGCGCACATTCGATCATGTCTGCGAATTGATGGCAGCCGCGCTCGGACTCTTCCTGCCGGACGAATGCCAAAACTACGTGCGGCACTGCGGCTACCGCCTCACTACATCAAAATCGAAAATGCTCTAACTCTGACGACAGGCAGCTGCTTTGAAGGGTCGGAGAGCCTGCATCATCGGGATGGACCAACCAGAAAATACAGCGCGAGCAAGCCAGGTGCCGCGAGGAGAGCCGCAGCGACAGCGAACACGAGACCCGGAGCGTGACCAAGGGTATGCATCGACGACGTCGTAACACGAAAGTAACCTGCCACGCCCGCCAAGAGCACCAACGAACTCACGCCAACCGCCAACCGTTTGTGTCGATCCGTCGCGACGGCGGCCGCTCGAATCAAGGCCGCACCAGCGAGCAATACTAAGGTGTTCACGATCCAGAGGGGGAGCGTTCCCAAGTGAGGGAGGCGGTCAGAGTCATAGAAATACTGACTGGTAGCAACCAACCGAGCGTCGGGTCCACTGAGTTGATAAAGCGCCTCTGCATATCCGTACCTATCATCCGCACCGCGAATCGTGTTGTAACCAATGAAGAGTAACTCCCGTTCTTGCTGTCGATACTGAAGGACGATCGCGACGGCAGGCGGTATGGTCTGCCATACTCCGCTGCTCCAAATGCCTGGTTGGCGGACGTCGCGCTGAAATTGCGCCCACACGGGTTTCCACGTCTGCGTGGGAACTGTCGGCGACGAATCGGAGAGCCCGCCGTCAAGCGCACGCACCAGGATCCAGTCCGGACTCCAGCATGAAGCTATCCGTGCGCGACAGACTTCAGCGCGTTGTGTCAAGGCTGCGCTTGTCCTCGAAGGCAAAAGGCCCGTAAAGTCGACTTCTGAAATTGCCAATACTCTGCCGATTTGACCGACAACTCGCATCAAATTAGGAGGATCGACTGCGTAGCCCCACAGTGATCTCGCCTCGGCGAAGGAGATAATCCCTGCCACCGCTACGATGGCAGTTGCGACCAGCAATCGACGCATCGGAGATCGAACTTTGGGTGTCAGCCTCATTTCTGACAGCACTTCTTAGGGTCAATTGGGTGAACATGATCCGGTGGCGCTGGAATTGGCGGAAGCTTCCAATCACCGTCTCTGCGCATGGGGTCCCAGTCAGGATCGTCGGGGAATACAATGTGAGGATACCGATACCAATGACCGCCCCTGAGCGGCCACGGAATTGGGAACCACGGGTGCGCACAGGCGCCAGAGAGGCACTGTACGTCACCGCCCGGATAAACAACGACATCGGCGTTCCAGCCGTTCGGAGATGGCGTTTTCACCCATGGTCCTCCTGGCCAAGGCCGGACGCCATCGGGACTCCCGTCCCACTCGGACATCGGTGGAACAATCACTGGCGGCTCATGGGCATTCTCTGGCTTCGCGATGATTGGTTCGTTCGTACAGTTCCGAACAAACAAGCCCAAGGGATCGACCCCTGACAGGGGATTATCGGCGACGTAAGAGTACACATTGAGGCCCCCCGCGAAGCCAATTGGATCCTCGGCGACAAATCGCTGGATTAGCGGGCTGAAATAACGAGCGCGGCTGAAATAGAGGCCAGTTCCATCATTCTCCCGACCCGTGAAGTTTGCGGCATTTGCGCTAGAAGCACCGGATCTCGAGGTCGCTCCGAACGGCTCGTAGGTGTAGTGCGTCTGGAGTGTTCCTGACGAGTCTGCCAGTTCAACCGTGCTCCCGAGCGCATCAGTCAATAGGTCTCGCGCGCCAGAAGCGTCGCTGCGGCGAAACACCTCGTCAAGCCGGACGCCTGTCAACAGATTCGCCGTTGGCACTTCCGCGCCAGATAGTTCCTGCACAGCATTTAAGCCGTCGTATAGGAAGTTCGTCGTAACGCCGCTCACTGTCTTCTGGCGCCGGCGACTGCTTCCATCGTAGGCGAAGCTCGCGGTCGTGTCGCCGATCAAGCTCGCAAGCTGGTTCCGCGCGTTCCAAACATAAGTGTTCGTGGCATCGCCTGTTATATTCCCGTTTGAATCGTACGCAAAGCTAGTCCCGTTCCAGCTAACTATCCGATTCGCAGCGTCATAGGTCACAGTTGGCATCGCGGCCGGAATGCCGGTCCGCGCCCAACTCCCGCCGACCGCGGTCCGTTGGCCGGCCGCATTGTAGGTGTATGCGAGGTCCCCGAGCATCGTTGCTCCAGCCGTGTAGGCAAGACTGATCAGCTGATTGGCCGTGTCATAGCCATACGTTGCCACAATCCCGTTCGGATACGTCAAGCTGCTCCGACGGTTCGCATCGTCGTACGTGAACGCTACGACATCGGTGCCCTGAGTGATCGACGTCAGCCGATGCGCGTCGTCGAAGGCGTAGCCAACGGCGGTCTGGCCGGCGACCGTCATCGTCGCGCGCCGGCCATCGGCGTCGTACGTGTAGTCGACCGTCCCTTCGGCGGTGGCCTCTTCCGTCAGCCGGTCCAGCCCGTCGTACGTGCGATTGATCGTCCCGTTCGCCGAATCGACGATCGTGGTGGCGCGATCGCCGGCATCGTAGGTGTACGTGATTGTCGAGCTGTCGTCGAAGGTGACTGTGTGCAGTCGATTCAGCGCATCATAAGTGCGGCTCGTTACTTGGCCCTTGCGGTCGGTCGTCGAGGTCAGGTTGTCGTTCCCGTCGTAGCCGTACGAGGCGGCGTGCGAGAGCGGATCGGTCCGGGTAGCGACGCGGTCGCTGTCGTCGTAGGCATAGCTCGTCGTGTGCGTCAGCGCATCGGTCAAGGCGGTCAGGTTGCTGTTCGCGTCGTAGCTGAACGACGTCTGGCCGCCGAGCGCATCGACGACCGCCGTCGTCCGATTCAGCTTGTCCAGTGCGGTGCGCGTCGTCTGGCCCAAGGGCGTCGCGGTCGCGAGCACGCGCCCCGCTGCGTCCACAAACTGCGTCCACACGGCCCCGAGCGGATTCGTCGTAGACACGCGGTCTCCACCCAGATACCCGTACTGCCACGTGTGGTTCATCGGATCGGTGACGCTCGTGACTTGACCCGCGGTGTTCATCGACACACCGGTGTGGTGCGTCAATGGATCGGTCGATCCGGTCAACCGGCCAGTCCCGTCGTACGTCAGCGTCCAGGTGTGAGTCAACGGATCGGTCACCGTGGCCAGCTGGTTGAACATGGGCTCGTACGTGTAGGTCGTCGTCACCGCATCGGTCGTGCCCGCCAGATTCGTCACCGTCAGGACCTGGCCATTGGTGTCGTAGGTGTACTCGGTCCGCCGGCTCAGACCGTCGACCGACGCTGTCACGAGGTTGCTTCCCGTCTGCCGCTCCGTCGTCGTCGTCCGTTCTTCCGGTTCGCCGAGGGCCTCGGTTTCGCTCGTCGCGTACCCGTCGCCGTTGAACGCGAGTCGTTTGATAAACCCCCGCGGATCCGTGATGTCGGTTTGCGTAATCGCGCCGGCCCCGTTCACCGTGTAGCTGAACGTGTAGGTGTCGCTCGGATCGGCCAGCGTTTGACCGGTGACGCGACCGCTCGTGTACGTGTTCGTCAGATACGTGATGTGCCGGCCGTCGGTGATCGAGACGAGCCGGTGCGACGCGTCGTACGCATACGTCGTCACGTTGTGCTCGGGATCGGTCACCGCGGTGAGATCGCCGTTCGTGTAGGCGTACGTGACCGTGCGGCCAATATTGTCCGCCACTTGGGTGATGCGATTGCTGGCGTCATAGGTGAACGCGAGCCAACGCCCGTTTGGCGACGTAACCTGCGTGACGTTCCCGCCCTGGCCGACGGCATGGCTGATGAGCACGGTGTTGCCGTATCGGTCGCGAATGGCCTGGAGCGGCGCGTTTTCCCCAAACACATACACGGTGCCGTCGCGGAGGGTCAGGTTCCAGCCATTGCCGTTCCACAGCAGGGTCGCTTTGTAGAACGTCGTGGGCGTCGCCGACGTCGTGGCGGTCTCCTGATGCACGAATTCGGCATCGGTATAGCTGGTGCCAGGAGAGGTCCGCACGAAGTGCACCAGGCCGCCTTCCGGCAACACCAGATCCGCCTCGGTGTATTGATGCGCCGACCAGAGAAACATCGCATACGGATGCGTCATCCCCGTCCCAAACGGCCGGGCGAGCGTGTCGCCGGAGTTGTAGGTGCGCGTCAGCGCCAGCGGGATCGTGTCGGGCAAATAGAGATCGGTCTTGTGGAGCAAGAACACACCGGTGGCCGGATCAATTGGATCAGCTTCCGGTTTGCCACCCGGCTTGCCGCCCGCGGCGGCCGGCGACGCTCCCGTGTTGATCATGGCGCCCGTAAATTCGTACAGCCGCGTCGGGGGATCGGGAGATACCTGGGTGCCATCGGGTGTCACTCGGCCCGTTCCATACACGTACCACCCGCGATCGTCGGGGTCGTAGTGGAAGAACTGCACGCGCTGACCGGGCACGGCGCCCCGATAGTTCGGATAGACGAGCCAGGCACCCTTTGGACCAGGCCCAGACGTATCGACGTAGGTGCCGCCGGGTTGTGCCGTGAAATACACCGGCACGTCAACGTTGGCGGCCAGCGGAAACGGTGGCCTGTCTATCGGAATCGGGGTCAGCGACACTTCGTGCACTGGTTTCCCGTCACGCCCGCGCAAGACCGTGCCTGGCGGAATGTGCAGCTCCAATCCGGGAATGTACGGCGTCGTCACCACCACTTCGCTCGTCGTCGGCGACGGAATGCGGACCGCATGCGCGGTATCGAGCACCGGCATCCACACGGTGAACGACAACACATTGGTCTGACCGGCGGTCACCATGGCGCCGTACTCGAAGAATCCATACTTCCGATGCCCGCGATGCACGGTGCCGCCATCGATGTGGAGCACGCGGCGACCCGGTGTCGGCGGATCCAGGACGAGCAGAAAGCGGCCTGTGTGGTCCGAGGAGGCTCGACCGCGACCGCCGTCGACGCTGAAGGTGACATCCGGCAGCGGCTGGCCGTCCAGGGTGAGCGCACGGCCCGAGATTGCGGTCACGCCCGGCGGCGCCATGAGCGGGGGCAGCGCCTCCCACGGCGAGGGGGGACGATCCGTGCGCCACTGGTCTCGCGCCGGTCGTGATCGATCGGGCGTCCACGGTTCGTCGGTGTCCGAGCCCGACGTCGTGTGCGGGTCGTGGAGTTTCGTCGTGAACGTCACCAGGGCGGGCACGACGGGCCTGCCCGCTGCGCTCGTGGCCTCGGACACGCGAACCTCGTAGGTGGTGTCTTCCTCGAGCGGCTCGACCGGCCAGACAAACGCCAACCGTCCCTGTTCCGCGACGACGACGCGGGTGACGACCGGTCCGTTCGGTCCGCGCAGCTCGAGACCGGGCGCGACGGTCGAGATCGCGAGAGGCTCGGAAAACCGCAACGCGATACGCGTATCCGTAACCACATCACTCGTGCCGTTCGCGGGAATCGAGCCGGCCAGGACCGCGGCGGTGTCACCGGGTGCCGGCGGGGCTGCAGGGCTGACTACACCGGTCTCGGGATCGACGAGGTTGGCCTCGCCCGCAGGTTGACCCGTGACTCGCGTGCCGCCGCTGATCACCACGCGCCCATCCGAGGTCAGCGCGGCCCGATGGTTCGCGCGATCGGCGGTGCCCACGGTGGTGACAGTCTGAGCCGTGACGTCCCAGACTTCGCTCGGCAGCGGCGTGCCGGTTCCATTGGTTCCCCCGACGACCAGCACGCGGCCATCGGTCAACAGCGTCGCCGTCTGATCCGCACGGGCCGTGCTGCCGCGCATGGCGAGCAGCGTGAACTGACCATCGGCCGGATCGAACACCTCCGCGACTTCGGCGAGGGCCGTCGCCTGCCGTCCGCCAACGATCAGCACCCGGCCATCGGCCAGGAGCGTCGCGGTGTGAAACGCGCGCGGCACCTCGAGGGGCGTCCCGAGCGGGACGGCGACCGCCCGCTGCGGATCCCAGACAACGGCCGCGCGTTCCGCGCCGACGCCGCCGACCAGCAGCCATCGTCCATCCGTCAGCTGGGTCGCGGACTGACCCACGACCGTCCCGGTGAGCGTCTGCCTCGGGGCACCCTGCGCGTCCAGCATGGTCGAGCGATGGCCCAGCGCCATCGCGATGGCGAGACTCAGGGCGGTGAACCAGGCGAGCCGTCTGACGCGTATGGCTACAGTCATCACATCGCTCCGCGACACGGGATCGTGCGAATTCGAGCGGGCGCAGGCCATGGCGCTAGGGACTCGACACCGAGAGGTTCAGGGATCCCGTGTTCCCGCTCGCGGGATCGACCCGGATCGTGTACGTGCCGGTCGAGGGCAGCGTGACGGTGGACAGATTGAAACTCGCGGCGGCGGAGCTCGTCGACGCCAGCACCGTCGTCCCGTCGGTGCTCACCAGCTTGACGTTCACGCCGTTCAGCCCGTTGATGGTATTGCCGGTGATGTGCACGGTCGCCTGCTGGGCGGCGGTGCCCGAAAACGTGAACGCGGCGTTCTGGCCGGCCACCATCGTCAGCGGCACGGCACTCCCACCGATCGTCAGCGATCCCGTCTGATCGTTCGGGACGTCATACACCTTGATGGTGACGCTGCCGGTGAAGACGGTGTTCGGATCGATCTTGATGGTCTGCCCGCTCGCAAACGTCCACGGTTCGATGAACGAGGCCAGCGCGCCACTGGACGTCGACGTCAACGTGGTCCCGTCAGGCCGGCGCACGATGACCGATCCAACGGGCGCGCCCCCGCTCACGAACAGGCTCACGCGACTATTGACCGGCGTGCCGAGACCGTAGAGCGCGTTCTGACCGGGTGTGTTCAGCGGGGCCGTCGCTGATGTTCCGCTCGTCGTCGGCGTCACCGTGCCCGTCACGTCGGCCGGGACGTCATACAGGTTGAGCGTGACACTGCCGGTGGACGAGCTGCTGTAGTTGACCCGGACCGAATAGGTCCCGTCGGCGGGAAGCGTGAGGGGCTCGATCAACGCATTGAGCGCGCCGATGCCGACCGAACCCAACGTGGTGACGCCGTCGCGATCCAGGATCGCCACCGAGCCCGTGGGACCGGGTCCGACCTTCAGGCTGACGCGATGCCCCGCCGTTTCGGTGAAGGTCAGCGTGACGTTCTGGCCGGGGATGCTCGTCGTGACGCCCTTCGCCGTGCCGTCCGCCGTGATCGTGCCCGTTTGATCCGTCGCGTCGTAGAGCGTCAGCGACACACTGCCCGTGGCCGATCCCACGGGATCGAGCGCGATCGTGTAGAGGCCGTTCACCGGGAGTAATTGCGCATCGATGAAGTGGGTGCCCGGCGTCCAGGCGACGGGCGCCATCAGCGTCGTACCGTCGGGCCTCAGCACCTTGACCTGCATCGAGCTCACCGTGTCAGACGACACGACAGCGCTGGCGGTGTGGCCCGCGAGACCCGCGAACGTGAATCGGCCGTTCTGTCCGGCGACCGACATCGCCGCAGTGCCGCTCGACCCGCCCGTCCCGAACGTGAGCGCGGTCGATGCATCGGGGGGTACGTCCGTCACCGTGAATCGCGCGTGCCCGCTGCCGCTTGGCCGCACGAACAAGGTGTAGGTATACGGGCCGGTGGGCAGCGTCATCGCGTCGAGGAAAGCTCCGCCTGAGCCGGCCAGCACGGACCCGAGCGTGACGCCAAACGGCGAGAGGACCGACAGGTTGACCGTCGGCGTCGTCACGTTGTCAATGGTCACCGTCACTCGCTGCCCCAGCGTGCCGTCGAACAGGAGGAGGCCCAGATTGCTGCTCGCCGCAAACGTCGCCGTCACCGCGTTCGCGGTGCCAAACCCGCTGAAGCGCAGGGCCTGCGTCACATTCGAGGCGCTGTACCCCGGCGGCACGACCCAGAAGTCGCTGGCACTCGCCGCCGACCCGAGGGCGGTGGACACGTGCACGCGGCCAGACGTCGCGGCGACAGGGACGCTCGTCGTGAGGTGCGTGGTCGTCGCGGCGGTCAGGGACAACGGACTCGCATTTAAGGAGGCGCGATTGTCGGCGGCCGTCGGATCGAAGTTGGTCCCGTCGATACCCAGCGCCGTCCCTGACAACGCCGTCCCCGGAGAGAAACTGGAAATCGTGGGTCCCGACGTCGAGGCAACGACGAACGTCGTGGCGCTCGTCGCGGAGCCGGCAGGCGCTGTCACCGCGATGGCCCCTGTGGTAGCCCCACCCGGCACGGTCACGACGAGCTGCGTGGCCGTCGCGCTCGTCACGCCGGCAGCGGTGCCGTTGATCGTCACCGCATCCTGCGCAGGCGTCGCCGAAAACCCGGTGCCGAAAATCGTGACCGTGCTGCCGATCGGGCCGCTGGAGGGCAGGAACGAGATGATCGACACCTGAGACGACGGGTGGCGGTCGATCGAGAGCAGATTACCGACAGCGTCGTAGTGGTAGACCGCCGTGTCGCCCGAGGGATCAGACACGCTGATCAAGCGGCCGAGATCGTCGTAGACGTACTGAATCGGCCCTTGCGCGGCCACGGCAACGAACCGCAGGATGACCAGTCCGCCGATCAGCCAGCCCACGCGCGCGCAGATCCTCATCGGACCTCCGGCGTCAGCGCCGATGGCGAGGGCGCCGACGGAAAGCGTGCAGATCCTGTAAGAAAAGCGTGGAGATCCTGCGGGACGCGCGTCTCTCGATGCAACAAGAAACTGTGGTCGTTTCTTGCTATTTGTAGTCGTTTCTTGCGGTAACGACCGTGTCTCGCGCGCGGAAGGCGCGCGGCGTCGTGCCGACGAGTCGCTTGAAGTGTTTGCCGAATCGGCCGGAGCTGCCGTAGCCCACGCGGCCGGCAATTTGTTTGATCGGCAACTGCGTCCCACACAGCAAGTGACGGGCGCTGGCAATCCGGCGCCGGTGCACATGCTCCCTGAAGGTCACGCCGGTGATGGCGCTCAATAACCGGCTGGCGTGCCACGGCGACAGGTTCAACGGCTTCGCAATCGTCGCCAGCGAAATCTTGTTCGGATGCGACCGGCTGATGGCGCGCAGCATCGCCGCGACGCGCGGGTCGGAAACGCGAGATCGATTTCGCGCGAACCGGCGCTCCTCGAGCGCGGCGGCGCAGTGCGCCGCCAGTTTGGCCAGGTCGGTATGCCACGTTCGGGAGGCGATGTCGGACATCGACAGCTCCACGAACGCCGCGGCGAGCGCGGGATGGCGACCCGCTCCCGCAAGCTGAGCCGTGCGCGCGATGGTGTGCGTCACGAGGTATCGGGCCAGCAGGCGTTCGGCGATCGGCTGCTCCGATCGCATCTGCCGTGTGAGATTCCGGAGTGTCGAGCGAAGAACGGTCGTGCGATCGAAGGACGAACGAATCGCCAGCTGTTGACAGCAGCGGACGACACCATCCGGGCGAGCAGCGCCGAGTTCTGCAGGGATCATAGTCTCCACTCAACGTCGAAGGCTGTCGACGAAGAACATCGGCGCTAGCAAGAATCGGTCAGACGAGCCCATCGTGTTCGGAACGCCGGTTGCCGGGCGGATTCGACCGGAGTATAAAGACAACAGCGGATTGGTCCTCCGCGGGCCCTGGCGCCAAGGCGACACGGACCCGACCGACGGCTCGATCGCCTCACGGCGCCGAGTCTGAGTCTCTGCAGACCACGGCCCGGCCGCCGCGGCGAAATGCCCCGGCGGTCTGGTGCTCTCGCGAATCGCCCTCGCAGTCCCTGCCAGGGCGTCTCTCAGACAGCAAGAAACAGCCGAACGGAGGAGCGGAGGGAATCATGTCCGATGCTCGATGGGATGATCCACGAGAACATGATAGCCGCGATCGCGGCGACGATTGGCCGCGCGTGTACGACCCGCGCGATCGCGGTGAACACGATCCTCGGGATGGCCTGATGCGCGACCTCGACTTACCGCGACACGACGAGCGTGAACTGGTTGTTGATCGCGATCGAGTGTACGAGCTGAACGGCGAAGACAGCCGAACCCTTGCCGCGGTCGGCGCCTTTCGGATCGTGCCAGAGCACGATTTGGATCTTCCGCGCGACACGCTCGATAACCTCCACGATCAGCGGCTCGTTGAGACCGTCGAGTTCGGCGACCATGAACGAGGGCTGGCCTTGACAACGGAAGGGCGCGACCTGCTCCAATCGCACACCCTGGAGCGAGATGGTGAACCGTCGCAGGGGTTCTACGCCGGCGCCAGCCGCTCCCGCGAGATTGACCACGACTCGAATCTCTATGCAACGTTTCGACAGGAAGAGGCTCGCCTTCGAGACGAGCACCCTGACCTCGAGATCCGGCGCGTCGTTCTCGAACAGGACCTCAAGCGTGAGTACCAGGAATTCCTGCAGGAGCACAACCGCAACCGCTCCGACAGTGACGGCCGACCTGGCCGTGATGAGAACGAAATCCGCGGCTGGGCGCGCGAGCACGATCTGCCGTACTTCGACGACCAGACGCACTTCCCCGACTACCGAATCGAATACGAGATCGACGGGCGTGAACTTCACCAGGACGTCGAACTCTTCACGTCGCATTACCGCGGCGCTCACGCCGCCAGCCGCGGGCAGACTGGCTTCCGGATCTACGTCGTCGCCTCTCGCGGCCGCGGCGGCCGCTCCGGACCGCATCCGCGCATGACGGAGGAGCTGCTGTGACGCACGAATACCCTCCCAACCGAGTGCTGGACAGCGTCAGCATCAGCCGCGTGTCCTCGCTGCGCGACTTCGGGTTGACGCAGCGCCAGCGAGAGTTCCTCGTCACTGTTATGGTCCACTCCGGATGTTTTCTGGAGCGGCAGTACTGCGAGTTCACCGGTACGGTGCGCGGTCAGAACAGCCGCGAATTCATGACCAGGCTCGTCGCCAGGGGATTCGTTCGAACCATCGAGCCGGGACCCGTCCGACGCGGTCGCCTGTACCACGTCCACCATAAGCCGCTCTACGAGGCGATCGGACAAGCCGACAATCGCAACCGTCGCCTGTGCACCATCGGCCGAATGGTCGAACGCGTGATGATCCTTGATGCGGTCTTGGGCGATCGGCGGTATTGGTGGTTGAGCCCCGAATGCGACAAGCGGGCCTTCTTCGATCGCACGCAACCCATTGGGTTGAGTCAGGAAGAATACCCGCACCTCGCCTTCGGAGCTGGGCGCACGAAGACGATCCGCTGCTTTCCCGACAAGCTCCCGGTCGGCATCGAGAAGCAGGACACGAGTCGTTTCGTGTTCGTCTACCTCGTCAACCGCCGCGTCCCCGTAGACTTCCGCCAGTTCCTCATTCGCCACGCCGAGCTATTCCGCTCCCTGCATCATTGGACCGTCCGATTGATGCTGACCAACGCCCGGCTACATGCGGCTCCTCAAAGAGTCAGTGTTGCAAATCTGGAAGGCACGGAGAGCCGCCGTCCGCGAGGAGCTTGCGAACGCAGAGAGAGCCGCGAAAGCGACTCAAGACAAGCTGGACCGCTTGGAAGAGGCGTTCCTTTTTGAACGCTCGATCGACATCGACACGTACGACCGCCACACCGAGAAATTGCGCGAGGAGCTCACGCTGGTTCGGATGGAGCGTCACTCCGGCCAGCTCGAAGAACTCGACGTGGAAGGCATCATGGCGTTCGCAGAACGCGTTCTGCCGCGTGCCGCGGAGCTCTGGGTCCACGCCTCACTCGAGCAGCGCCAGCGGTTCCAACAACTGTTCTTTCCGGACGGAATCGCGTTCGACGGAACTCGCTTTGTTGGAACCGGCGCAACTGCACCGGCCTTCAACTACTTGCGGGAAATTAGAACCGGAAATGAAGGTTTGGTGGACCAGACGGGAGTCGAACCCGTGACCTCATGAATGCCATTCATGCGCGCTCCCAACTGCGCTACTGGCCCACGCTGGTGTGACCCGTGATCTTACCATCAATCGCCGGCCCGCAGTCCGCCGCCGCCTTCGAACGGAACGACCTGCAGAAGCGCGCCGTCTACCGCGATAAGCCTCACAGAAATGAAGAAGACACAGCTTGTGAGGGCCACACGACTGGTGGCCGCGACAGGCATGGCCGCACTCGGACTGTATCTGATCGCCACGTCATGGCCGTCGGTCGTCAGGCGCCAGGGCGAGCAGGCCCGCGCGGATATTCACCGCGCGCTGACGCCGATCGCCACCGTCGCCGCGGAGCAGTTCACCGACGGTCGCGATCGTCAAATTCACTTCTCCGTGCCTGACGACGATCAGTGGCGACGCATCCGTCGTCGCATGGGCCAGCCGGATTTTGTGATCGTCCTCGCGACGGACCCCGAACAACGAAACCCCGTGGCTTATTCAGCAACAAAAGCCCGAGTGTCAGCGCAGGTCACCGTAAACGGTCGCAGCATCACCGTCACGAGCACAGGTGAGCTGCCTTGGAACTATGCGGCGAGCAGCGATAAGGACGCTCGCAAGTTCCGCGCGAACCCGTCGGACGCCGTCAGCATGTCGGTGCGCCTGTCCGCGCCGACGCTTCCGCACGACGCCCGACTGATGATCTTTCCGATCTGGAACGGCCTCGAGACGTGGGACTGGCTCGACGGCACCGCCATGGGTCAGGGACTCGCCGAACTCCTTGCGCCGTATCTGGTTGGGCTCGGGTGCCTCATGATCCTGCTTGCCGTATTCGTCGGCCGCAGCACGAAAAACGTCCTGAATTCGCGCTGATCGATCGGCCGGAGCCGGCAATCGCGTAGACTCTCGTGCGTCCGGAGGCTCCATGAGACGAACGATCACCGTATTGTTGTCGGCCGCGCTCTCGTCGTCCTCGTCGGCCGCGTTCGCGCAGCTCGCGTCCGCGAAGGAAGGACCAATCGTGTACGGCCACCATCACCTGAACACCGCGAATCTCGCCGCGCAGAAGAAGTTCTTCGTCGACACGCTCGGCGGGACGGCGATCACGATCGGAACGAACAACGTCGAGATCATCAAGTTCCCGAACGTGCTCATCTTCTTCCGGCCGAACCAGGTGCCCACCGGCGGCACGCGAGGCACGGTCGTGAATCACGTGGGCTTCGGCGTGCCGAACCTGCGATCGATGATCGACAGGATCAAGGCCAACGGCTACCAGATGATCACGAAGACCGAAGTGGCGCCTGACCGAACGGTCACCGACGACATCGCGGCGCCCGCGCAGCCCGGCGGCATCCCGATCGCGTTCGTGCTCGGACCCGAGGACGTGAAAGTCGAACTGCTCGAGTACCCGAAGCAGACGGTGCCGATCACGCTCAACCACATCCACTTCTTCAACCCGAAGAACACCGAGATGCAGGCGTGGTACGTCAAGACCTTCGGCGCGACATCGCGGACAGGCGGCGCATTTCCGGCCGCTGATCTGCCCGGCGTCGCGCTCAACTTCTCCCCGTCGCCCGATCCCGTCGTCGGCACGCAGGGCCGCGTCATCGATCACATCGGGTTCGAGGTCAAGAACCTGGAGGAGTTCTGCAAGAAGCTCGAGGCCGAAGGCGTGAAGTTTTCAGCGCCGTACAGGAAAGTGCCGAGTCTCGGCATTGCGATCGCGTTCTTCACCGATCCCTGGGGCACCTACATCGAACTGACCGAAGGCCTCGATCAGGTGAAGTAGCGGCGGTCAGGCGGTCCGTTTCGAGTACTGCCGGATCGCAAGCGCCAGCGTCACGACAGCGAATACGCCCAAAACGAGGAGCGGCTGCGCGATTTCGTGGAAGCCTGCACCCTTCACGAGCAGCGCGCGCGAGATCGTCACGAAGTGCCGCACCGGATTCAGGAGCGAGATCGTCTGCACCCACTGCGCCATGCTGTCGATGGGCGTGAAGAGGCCGCTCATCAGCAGGTACACGTTCATGATGAAGAACGTCACGAACATCGCCTGCTGCTGCGTTTCCACCATCGTCGAAATCCAGAGGCCGATCGCGAGCGCAACGACGAGGTACACGCACGCGGAGCCGAAGAGGAGCAGCAGGCTTCCGCGGATCGGCACGCCGAAAATCCACCAGCCGATGAGCAGGCCAATCGCCAGATCGATGAGGCCGAGCACCCAGAGTGGCAGCAGCTTCGCGGCGATGAACTGCCCGCGCGTCAGCGGCGTGACGTTCAACTGCTCGAGCGTGCCGAGCTCCTTCTCGCGCGCGATGTTCTGCGCGCTGAGCAGCGTGGCGATCAGCGTGACGAGCGCGACGAGCAGTCCCGGCACCATGTAGTGCTGGTAGTTCAACGTCGGGTTGTACCAGCCGCGCGACACGATGTCGATCTGCGACGTGCCGGAGACCGGCGCCGGCTCCGTCGCGTCCGTCGAGACGGTCCGGATTGTCGGACGCAGCGTCGCGTTCACTTCTGCCGAATAGGCGTCGAGAATTCGTCCCGCATACGCCTGGACGATGCCGGCCGCCGATCCTTTTTCGGCGTTGACCGAGACGAGGACCGGTGCGGCTCCGGTCCGGACGAGATCGCGCTCGAAGTCGTGCGGGACGCCCAGCACCATCGTGACGCGTCCGCGCAGCATCTCCTCGTTTGCCACGTCGAACGATGCGGACTGGCCGACGATCCTGAAGTGTCCGGACGCAGCGAAGCGGTCCGTCAGGTTTCGTGAAGTCGTCGATCGATCGAGGTCGACGACGAACGCCGGGATATTGCGGATCTCGAACGTGGCGGCGTTCGCCAGGACGAGCAGCTGCAGGATCGGCAGCATCAGCACCTGCGCGAGCGTCGCACGATCCCGCACGACGTGCAGCACTTCCGCCCGCGCCAGAAAAAGAATGGGCCGCATCGTTACTCGAGCCGTGCGTGAAACGACCGCGTGCTGAGGGCGAGCAGCACGCCGGCCATGCCGAGCAGCACCAGCGTCTCGCGCCAGAGATAGGACAGGCCGGTCCCCTTCAGCATGATGTTGCGCGCGACGGTGACGAACCATCGCGCCGGGACGATGTT
This sequence comes from Vicinamibacterales bacterium, assembly GCA_036557365.1. Taxonomy (GTDB): domain Bacteria; phylum Acidobacteriota; class Vicinamibacteria; order Vicinamibacterales; family CAVVIG01; genus DATKHR01. The sequence continues at coordinate 120,600 of DATBHR010000081.1, read as the reverse complement.
CGAAATCGCCTGAAGCAGCCACGGCATGCTTTCCAGCGGAAAAATGAATCCCGACAGCAGCATCGTCGGCAGCATCGTCCCGACCAGCGCGCCGAGCATCGCGACACGTTGCGACGATGTGCGTGCGGAAATGAGAATGCCGAGCGACAGCGACACGAGAATGAGCAGGACGCCTTCGGCGAGCAGCAGGAGGACGCTGCCACGCAGCGGGACGTCGAACACGATCCGCGCTTCCACGATGACGCCGACGACGCTGACGAAGCCGATGACGAGATATGGCGCGACCTTGCCGACGATGATTTGCCACGGACGCAGCGGCGAGACGAGCAGCGTCTCGAGCGTGCCCGTTTCCTTCTCGCGCGTCAGCGAAATCGCGGTCATCAGCGACGACACGATGGTCAGCACGAAGGCCATGAGGCCCGGCACGAACAGGTTCGAGCTCTCGCGCGTCGGATTGAATCGCATGCGCACGTCGGGCACGATGCGAACGGCTCTCGCCGTCGATCGCAGCTCGGCTTCGTAGGCGTCGATGACCGCGGTGGCGTACGCCTGGACGACGTTGCCGGTGTTCGGCTCGGTGGCGTCCGCAATAATCTGGACGCGCGCGGGCAGTCCCTGGCCGAGCCGTGACGCGAAGCCGGGCTCGAACACAACCGCTTCCTGCGCGGTGCCGCGCTGGAACAGGCGCTCGAGCTCACTCGCCGTCGGCACGACGGCGACAAGTTGAAAAGCACTCGTCGCCGAAAATCGGTTCCGCAGCGCAATAGTGGCGTAGTCGGGCGTCGGATCGACGATGGCGAGACGGACGTGGTCCACGTCGGTGCGAATGGCGAAGCCGAAGATGATGACCTGCAGCACCGGCATCAGCGTGATGACGAGGAGCGTGCGGCGATCGCGCAGAATGTGGAACGTCTCCTTGAGCAACAGTCCTCGGAGCGCGGCAGTGACTCCTCGCACGCTCACTGGCCGCGTCTCCCGTCGGGTGCGGCGCCTTCTGCGGGACGCGCAAAGCGAACGAACATCTCGTCCACCGAATCGACGCCAAGACGCTGCTTCAACTCTGCCGGCGTCCCGAGCGCGGCGAGGCGGCCGGCGACCATGATCGAGATGCGATCGCAGTATTCCGCTTCGTCCATGTAGTGAGTCGTCACGAGCACAGTGGTCCCGCCGGCGGCTGCCTCGTAGATCAGCTCCCAGAACTGCCGGCGCGTGATCGGATCGACGCCGCTCGTCGGCTCGTCCAGAAACACGATCCGCGGTTCGTGCAGGAGCGCGACCGAGAACGCCAGCTTCTGTCGCCAGCCGAGCGGAATCGAGCGAACCAGATCGTCTGCGGATTTCGTGAGCTCCAGTCGCGCGAGCATCGCGTCCGTGCGCTCGCGGATCTGGCGTTTGGTCAACCCGTAGATGCCACCGTACAGGCGGACGTTCTCCGCGATCGTCAGGTCCTCGTACAGAGAGAACCGCTGGCTCATGTAGCCGATGTGGCGCTTGATCGACTCGCTTTGCGAGTACACATCGAATCCGGCGACGGTCGCGGTGCCGCTCGTCGGAGCGAGAAGCCCCGTCAGCATCCGGATCGCGGTCGTTTTTCCCGCGCCGTTCGCACCGAGGAAACCGAAGACTTCCCCCGCGCGAACGTCGAACGTGATGCGGTCGCAGGCGGTAAACGCACCGAAACGCCGAGTCAGCTCTTTGGCGTCGATCGCAAGCGCCGGAGTCATTGCCGCTTCTCCGCCGGTTCTCCCGCGCTTCCCATGCGTGCCATGAAGCTGTCTTCGACGGTGGGAGCGGTCACCGACGTCTGCGCGCTCAAGCCGCGGGCCTCGAGGAACCCGCGGAGATCGCGCTCGACCTGTTCGGCCGAAACGTCGGTGCGGTCATCGGTGAAGTGCAGCGCTTCCCCGAACGGAAAGACGGTGTTCGTATGCGGATATTCACGGAGCGCTCGCAGCGTGTCGTAGCGTCGCTCGGCGCGGACGGCGATGAGCGGACGGTCGAACGATTTGGCGATCGCGTTGGGTGTATCAACCGCCAGCAGGCGTCCCTGCTGAATCAGCGCGATGCGGTTGCAGCGATCGGCCTCGTCCATGTACGGCGTGGAGACGACGGCGGTCAGGCCGGACTTCGTCAGGTTCCCGAGCAGGTCCCAGAATTCCCGGCGTGACACGGCATCGACGCCGGTCGTCGGCTCGTCCAGAAAAAGGATTTCCGGTCGATGGACGAGCGCGCAGCAGAGCGCCAGCTTCTGCTTCATCCCGCCGGAGAGCGCGCCCGCGCGGCGATCCTTGAACGGTTCGAGCTGCGAATAGATTGGCGCGATTCGCTCCCGTTCGTGCTCGAGCGTCGTGCCGAACACCGACGCAAAGAAACGGACGTTCTCCTCGACGCTCAGATCCGGATAGAGCGAAAACCGTCCGGGCATGTAGCCGATCCGGTTGCGAAGCGTCCACAGGCTGGCGACGACGTCCTCGCCGAGCACGCGCACGTGCCCTTTGTCCGGCACCATCAGCGTCGCCATGATCCGAAACAGCGTCGTCTTTCCGGCGCCGTCGGGCCCGATGAACCCGAAGAGCTCGCCGTGTTTCACCGTGCACGAGATGCCGTCGAGCGCCACGGTCGCGCCAAAGCGCTTGACGACCTGGTCGACCACGACAACGTCGCTCATGGCGTGGAGCCCTGCTGCGCGAACGTGACGTCCACGGGCATGCCGATCTTCAGCTGACCGCTGGCGTTCGCGACACGAAGCTTGATGGCGTACACGAGATCGGCGCGTTCCTCGCGCGTTTGAATCGGCGTCGGCGTGAACTCGGCGCGCGACGATACCCACGACACTGTCGCGGGCAGCGACTGGCGGCTTCCGCCGGCGACGTCGAACGACACGTTCGCGGACGCACCGAGACGCACGTGCGCCAGTTGCGGCTCGACGACGTACGCCCGCACTTCGACGGAGCCGAGGTCGGCAATTTTGTAAAGCGGCTGACCGGTTTGAACAAATTCGCCGGCCCTCGCGTACGTGGCGAGGACGGTCCCCGCAGTCGGATTCGTGACCTGGCTCTTCCGGATTCGTTCGGCCAGCCTTGCGACGCGCGCGTCGGTGGACACGACCTGATCGCTCGCCGTCCGCTGCTGCGCGATCGCGGCGTCGATCTGCTGACGCCCTGCGGCGATTTGATGTTCGTGCGCGGCGATCTGATCGTCCTGGGCCTTCACCTGCTGTTCGAGCACTCGAAGGTCGCGCTCGGCTTGATCGAGCTGCTGCGAGGTCGCGGCCTGCTGGTCGAACAGACGCTTCGTTCGATCGTAGGCGCGCCTGGCGATGTCCTGTTGCGCGACGAGCGCCGCACGCTGCGCCTGCGCGGCATCCCGCTGAGAGGTGGCCGCGCTCTGCTGCGCCTTAAGGACGTCCACCTGACGCGAGACCTCGACGACGCGCGACGCGCCGGCACTTCGGTCGGCCGTGGCCTGATCTCGCTCGAGCGCGAGGTCGGTTGAATCGATCGTGCCGACGACGGCCGCCGCCGCGAGCTGCGCGCCTTCGTTCACGTCGAAGGTCACGAGGCGTCCAACGGCCTCGGCGCCAACGACGACCTCCGTGGCTTCAACGTTGCCGTAAGCGTCCGGCTGCGGCGCTTTCGAGCATCCGACGATGGCACTCGCGACGACGATCGACGCCGTTGCGACCTTCCGGCTGATCCGTTCCCTCATCACCGCGTCTCCAGTCCGAGCGTCGTCAACAATCGGGCGTTCGCCTGCGCGAGCTCGACGCGGTGACCGCTCCGTGCGAAGCGGGCCTGCAGCAGCTCGGTGCTGCGCTCGACGTAGTCGGACGACGTGATGGCACCCTCGTGAAATTTGAGCTCGGCGACGCGCGCGATGTCCTCGCGGAGCGAGACGATGCGATCGTCGAGCGACACCGTCCGCTGCAGCCGATCGATCGTCGCGTGGTCGGTGTCCGTGGACAGCCGAATGGACTTCGAGAACGCCGCTTCGTCCGCCGCCACGATCTGCTGCTGGATCCCCAGCGCCTCACGCTCGCGGCCGGTCGAGCCCCAGTTCCAGATTCGCCATTGCAGCTGAACGCCGGCGAGGCCGTACACCTCGAACTCGTCGCTGATGAAGTTGAGGCCGGGCCGGCCGAGGCCGCCGCGGGCGAACGCCGAGAGCCGCGGACGGTCCTGCGCCGTGGCCGCGTCCTGCTGCCGCGCCAGGCGTTCCTGCATCCGTGAAAACTGTTCGTACTCGGGTCGCGCTCGGGCCGGCGCAGCCGCGCGCGTCGCCTCAACGACCGACGCCCGCAGGTCGGGAACCTCCAGGACGTCGTCTGCCCCGATCGACTGGCCGGTCAGATCGGCGAGGCGCGCGAGCGCGCTCGTCCGATCCACGCGCAGCTGCTCCTGATCCTGCTGCCGCTGCAGGAGCGCCGCTTCGACGATGGCGGCATCCGAGGGAAGGGCGGCGCCTTCGCGAACGCGCGCTTGCGCGTCTGCAAGGCGCGCCTCGAAGTCGTCGATGGTGGCCCGCAGCGCGCTGCTCCGCTCCTGCAGCAGCGCGGCCGTGAAGAACGCGTCGCTGACCTGCTGGCGGAGCGCGAACAGTTCGGTGCGCACGCGCGCCTGGTTCTCGTCAAGCGTGGCGCGCTCGACGGCGGCCCGCGAGCCGATCGTCGGATCGAAGATGCGCTGATCGACGCGGACGTAGGCGTCGACGGTTGACTTCGGTGGCAGAAACAGCGGCTGTCCGCCCGGAATGAACGGCGGCGGTGTCGGTACATCGGACTGATACTGACCGAGGGCCGTCGCCTGGATGGCCGGACGCCAGTCGGCAGAAATGTTCTCGAGCTCGAGCGCCGTTTTCGACTGCTCGAGCGCCAGCTTGCGGAAGCGAGGATCTGTTTCAATCGCCGCGTGCTGCAGCGCGTTCAACTGAAACGATCTTGCGGCCGCCTGCCCGGCTGGCGCATTCGTCTGTGCGGCGGACGGTGACGCTGCGGCGAGCAAAGCGATGACGCCGAAGAATTTCACATACGCCTTCATGGCCGCATCGCTCCAAGGCAGAACGCCACGAGCTGATCGCGGCGCTCGTGGATGAACCGCTCGAATCCATCCTGATCGAGGCCCAGGACCGTCGCGATCATCGGCCGCGCGGCAAACGGAAAAATGCACAGCGACATGATGTTGACCATGAATTGATCGGCCGCGATGTGGCGGATGCGCCCCGCGCGCGCACCGGCGTCGAGCTGCTGTTTCAGCTTGCCGATGACCCGCTGCCGCAGGTCCTCGGGCGCGAGACCGGTCAGGCTCGACGCGAGCTGACGCAGGCGCTCGGGATGATGGTGAAGCTCGCTGATGATGTAGCCCGGCAGGTACGGCGTTCGAAGCAGGTGATCGAGCTCGAGGTGGACGACGCGCTTCACTTTGTCGGCCAGCGTGAGATCGGACGCCATGACCTGGATGACCTGCGGCATGAGCTGGGCAGCCGCGCGCAGGAACACCGCGTCCGAAAGCCGCGCCTTCGATCGGAAGTAGTAGTGCAGCAGCGCCTGGTTGACGCGGGCCTCCTTCGCGATGTCCTGCATGCGCGCGCCGGCGGTGCCGTGGCGCGCGAAGACGGCGTGCGCGGCGTCGAGGATGCGCTGCTCCGTGTCGCCGTCGCGCGACGATGTCGCTGTCTTCTTCGGCTTGCTGGATGTCCGCGGCATTAACTGAACAATTTAACTATCTAATTAAGAACCAAGACTACGCCCGGACCTCGCCCCAAGGCAAGCGGATTCGCCGCGTGTCAGATTTTTACAAGACAGCGGGCGCGAGGTTTGAGAGATTAGGCGCTGACGATTTCGATGATTGATCGCTTTCTCGCGTCCAACGGCCGGGCATTTGGCAGCGTCCTGCCGCGCGCCGATCGCAAGCTGGCTATCGCCTGGTGGGTGCTGCTCCTGCTGCGCGGCGTGCTTCCGGCTGTGTTCGCCGTCGCGATGGGCCTGCTCGTTGGTGCGGTGCAGCACGGCGATCCGCTCGGACTGCCGCTCGCCCTCGTCGCGGCGGTCTTCGTCCCGCTGCAGATTCTGTCGCCGATCCACAGGGCCGTCGGCGCCAACCTGGGCAGCCGCACCGCCGACTGGCTGTACGACCAGCTCGCGATCGCGTGCGTGCGCCCGCCGGGCCTCGGGCACCTGGAAGATCCGACGCTCACCACCGACCTCACGACGGCGCGCGATTTCGATCTCGGCATCATGGGTCCGCCGCTCTCGATCGCGATGGACTTCATCGCATCAGGAGCGGTCGAAATGGTCGCCGGGCTCACCTGCGCCATTCTTCTCGTCGGCTACGCCTGGTGGGCCGCGCTGCTGCTCGCCGGCGCGTGGCTCGCGACGCACTGGCTGCTGAAGGAAAGCGCCGTCTGGAAAGATCGCAACACCGACGAAGTCCGTACCGCGCATCGCCACGCCGAGTACATGTACCGGCTGGCCGTCGATCCGCCCGCGTCGAAAGAGCTCCGGCTCTTCGGCCTCGCGGAGTGGACGGTCGATCACTTCCGCGCGCGGCGCCGCCGATTGTTCGAGCTGCAATGGCAGGCCACTCGACTCCGTGAGCGCCCGCTCCTCTACAGCCTCCTCATCGTCGTATCCGCGAACATCGTCGTCTTCTGGTCGATGGCATCGGCCGCGTTGAACGGATCTCTCGCGCTCGACCGCATGGTCATGTACGCGACCGCCGCGGTGACGACGAGCAGCATTGCGTTCGGCGGCCTGTCATGGGCACTCGATGGGGCCGCGGCGCCCGCCGCTGCCGTGCTTCGGCTTCAGCAGGCCATGGATCCTGCTGGCGCGCTCAGGATCGGTACGAAGCCGGCCGCCGGCGCTCCGGCAAAGGAGATCCGTTTTCGCGGCGTGTCGTTCACCTACCCCACCGCGCACACGCCGGTCCTCGACGGGCTCGACCTCACGATTCCCGCCGGCTCGTCGCTCGCGATCGTTGGACAGAACGGCGCCGGCAAGACGACGCTTGCGAAGCTGCTGTGCCGGCTCTACGACCCGCAGCAGGGCGCGATCGAAGTGGACGGCGTGGACCTTCGCGACCTCGACGTGACGCTCTGGCGCCAGCGGCTGACCGCGGTCTTCCAGGACTTCATCCGCTTCGAGCTGCCGCTGCGCGACAACGTCGCGCCCGGAGGCGCGCCGGACGACGTCATCCGCGCCGCGCTCGCGGAGGCTGGCGCATCGACGCTTGCAGATCTCGACACCGTGCTCGCACGCGGGTATCCGGGCGGAACCGACTTGTCGGGCGGCCAGTGGCAGCGCGTCGCGCTTGCGCGTGCGCTGTGCGCCGTCCGTGCGGGCTCCGGCGTCGTGCTGCTCGACGAACCGACCGCGCAGCTCGACGTCCGCGGCGAGGCAGAGATCTTCGAGCGAATTCTCTCCGCCACGCGACACACGACGACGATTCTCATCTCGCACCGGTTCTCGACCGTCAGGCACGCCGATCGCATCTGCGTGCTCGAAGGCGGGAAGGTCGTCGAGATCGGGACGCATGACGAGCTGATGGCGGCGGGCGGACGGTATCGGACCATGTTCGATCTGCAAGCCTCGCGCTTCGAGGAAGACGAAGCCGCGGATCGACTGAGCGAGGAGCCTGGCGATGCCCGCGCGTGACGATCTGCCGGCGGCACTGCCGTCGATGTGGCGCGCGCTGAAGCGGGGATACGAAGCGGAACCGCGTCTCCTCGCCGTGTCGTTCGGGCTCGCGCTCGTCGCGGCGCTGCCCGATGCGCTCTTCGCCGTCTGGTTCAAGATGTTCGCCGACGGATTGCTTCGAGCGGACCGAACGTGGGTGATGGCCGCCGCGCTCGGCCTCGCGGTGTCCGCAGCCGCTACATGGTTCCTGCGCGTCGGCAGCGATCGCGTGCAGCGCCGATTCCGCGATCGCGTGACCGTCGCGCTCGAAGCGCACGTCGCGTGGCTGCAGGCAACGGCCGCGACGCTCGAGCATCACGAACGTCCCGACTACCTGAACCGGCTTTCGGTGTTGCGAAACCAGATCTTCGTCCTGGATCACATGTACATGTCGCTCTTCTCGACATGCGGATGGATCCTGCGCCTCGGCGTGACACTGCTGCTGCTGATGTCGATTCATCCCGCGCTCGGGCTGCTCGCGATCTTCGCCGTACCGACGGTGTTTGCCTCGACGTGGAGGCCCGGCGTCGAACGCGCCGCGGAAGAACGCGGCGCACCCGACGAGCGGCTTGCGCGACACCTCTTCGTCACGGCCACGACCGCTCCACCCGGCAAGGAAGTCCGCGTCGTCGGCATCGGCAACCGGCTCGTGGCCGAACGGCGCAAGGCACGCGACCGCTGGTACGGCCCTGTGGCAGCGGCGCGCAATGCGTCTGCGGTGTGGCACACGATCGCGTGGACTGTCTTTGCCGCCGGCTTCGTCGGCGCCGTCGTGTTCGTCGCGCAGGTCCTGAACGGCAGCCCCGGCGACGTTCTGCTCGTGCTCGCCGCCGGATCACGCCTGTCTGCCTACATCGCGGCAACGGTCGGTGAGATCGGCTTCCTGCGCGGCATCTGGCTCGACGGATCGAAGCGCCTCGCGTGGCTCGAAGACTATGTCGGCGGACTCGGCGAACGCGCAAACGTCCGCGTGCCCGATCGACTCATCGACGGCATCCAGTTCGACCACGTGTCGTTTGCGTATCCGGGCACCGATCGGCGCGTGCTGGACGATGTCACGCTCGACCTGAAGGCGGGATCGGTCGTCGCGATCGTCGGCGAAAACGGCGCCGGCAAGACGACGCTCGTCAAACTTCTGTGCCGGCTCTATCAGCCGACAAGCGGACGGATCCTCGCGGACGGCGCCGACATCGCACACATGCCGATCGACGGGTGGCGGGCGCGGCTGGCGGGCGCGTTCCAGGATTTCTTCCGCTTCGAGTTCATCGCGAGGCGCTCGGTCGGCGTCGGCGATCTTCCGCGAATCGACGACGAGGGCGCCGTGCGAAGCGCGGTCGATCGCGCGGGCGCGGACGATGTGGTGGAGCGGCTGCCGAAGGCGCTCGACACGCAGCTCGGGCCGACGTGGGCGGAGGGCGTGGACGTCAGCTTCGGGCAGTGGCAGAAGATCGCGCTCGCGCGCGGCTTCATGCGCGACGCTCCGCTGGTCCTCGTGCTCGACGAGCCGACCGCGGCACTCGACGCCGAGACGGAGCACGCGCTGTTCGAGCGCTACGCGGCGGCAGTCCCGAAGGCCGGCGCGCAGAAGGAAAGCCGCGCCGGACGGATCACACTCCTCGTGTCGCACCGCTTCAGCACGGTGCGAATGGCAGACTTGATCGTCGTCCTCGACGGATCGCGCGTCGTCGAAGTCGGCGCGCACGAAGAGCTCGTCGGCCGCGGCGGACAGTATGCGGAGCTCTACGCGATTCAGGCCGCGGCGTACGCGAACAAACGTCCGGCCTGAGACGCGCTACTTGGCTGGAATCTTCAGCTGCTGCCCGACCTTGATCTGATCCGGGTTGGTCAACTGGTCGCCGTTCGCCTTGAAGATGTCCATGTAGCGGTTCGGATCGCCCAGGTACGTCTTGGCCAGCTTCGAGAGCGTCTCGCCGGACGCGACCGTGTGGACGCCGAACACGTCGGCGCGCTCCGCGCGGATGTCGGCGACGATTTCGTTTTCCCAGCCGCTGTGCGTCTTGATGTTGTCCCAGAGCCGGTTGGCGTCGAGCTGATATTCGGTCTTGCCTTTGAGCTTCAGCTTCCCGGCCTCTTCCTTGACGTCCGGATCCTTCAGTCCGATCTTGTTCGCGAGCTGAAACAGGTCCGAGTACTTGTCCATCAGCGCCATGTCGCGCCTCCCTTGATTTCGATCGAGTTCTTACGCGTGCCGCTCGGCGATCTTGCGGATCGCGATCATCAACGCCGCGCTACCGAGCGTCTTCACGAGCGTCGGGTGCTGCGCGTAGAACGCGCTCATCGTCTCGACGACACCCGGATTAGCCTGTTCGACGCTGCGCGCGACCGACGCGATCGTGTCCGGCGACACGGCCGCCTGCCCTGCCGTCGGCGACGCCGTCGCGAGCATCGAGGCGAGCTTCGCCTGCTGATCGGGCGAGGCGGACGACAGCAGCGCCTTGAGCATGTCGGCCTTCTGGTCGCCTGACGCGTTCGCGAAGAGCTGCGAAACGATCTGCGCGAACGGCGGCGTCTGGTCCGACTTCATGACTGCCGCGATCCCCTGCGCGAGAGTCCCGGCGTCCGCGGACTGCGAGAGCTGGTGAAAGTCTTTTTCCGCGTTCGCTTCGACGCCGCCTCCACCACCGTACTGGGCGAGCACGTCTTTGACGGTATCCAGCAAACCCATGAGCGCCTCCTTGAAAATCCGAACGCCACCTCAGATGAAACGGTAGATGAGCAGCAGGACCATGGCTCCGACGACGGACATCGCGAACCCGGCCGGTTCACCGTGCTTGTACCACCCGAAGGCGCGGCCAATCCACGCACCGACCCAACCGCCGACGATACCGATGACAATCGTCACGATCCAGCCGCCGGGATCGGATCCCGGCATCAGCAGCTTCGCAATCACGCCAATCACGAGGCCAAGCAGCGCCTGGCCGATGAAGTGAATCATCGGAGCCTCCGCGCAAACTGTATGTCAACTGATGTGCGGCGGGATCGCTGTTCTGCAGCAGCTTCCCGAAGTGACAGTGCGCCTCCGGCGAGAGTGCCAGAGGCAAAGAAAGATTGAAAGCTCGACCGTCGAGAGTTTGCGAAACGTTTACGTCGGCTTGCGCTCCTGTTGCTGACGCTTCTGGACGGCTTCGCGCTCCTGTCGATGCCGTTCCTGCATCGCCTGCACTTCCTGCTGCTGGCGCTGCTTCAACGCTTCGCGTTGATGTGCGTCGGTCGTCGCATGACGTTCCTGCTCGTGGCGCGCCTGCAGATCGGCGCGCTCCTTTTCGTGCCGCGCGTTCATGTCCGCGCGCTCCTGCGCGTGACGTGCGGCGAGGTCGGCTTTTGCCGGCGCGGGATTCGGATTCGGCGCCGCGGGTTTCGGCGGCGCAGCGGCGAGCGGCGGAGGTGACGGCAGCGCGCGCGGCGCAGGCGCGGCCGGCGCAGAAACCGCGGCGGCTCGAACGAGCGGATGCGCACGAGCCGCGGACGACTGTGCGGTCAGCGCTGCTGACGCGGACGTGTCCAGCGGCTGACCGGGATGCTGCTCGAGCAGAGGACGCTGGACGGCGAACGACGCGGGCGGTGGCGGCGGCGCAGCACGAACGACAACCTGTCGGCTAACGGCGGCTGCCGGCGGCACCGCAACGCTCGCGCGAGCGCCACCCACGACGCTCACGCGTTCGGGAACGACGGCTGCCGTCGTACTCACGACCGTTGCCGAACGCAATTGCTCGCGCGTCACGACCACAGCGCTCGTCGCAACCGGACGCGCGTTGACGAACGTTTCGTGCGATACGACGGTCACGGCTCCTGGAACCGCCCGATTGACGTACGTGACGTTCGTCACGTTCACGGTGGTGACGTTCACGTTCGTGACGTGAGCGGCGTTGACTCGCTGCACGTAGACCGGCGTGACGTGATAGACGGGCACGAAGACCTCGTGTGGCCCGAGCGGAAACCATGCGACCGGCGCCGCGCCGACGGTGAATGACGCACTCCACGCCGGGCCGCCGACGAACGCGACCAGCGCAGGCGCGTAGACGGGCCGCGCGACGATCGTCCCGGGGACCCAGGCCCAGCGCGTCGAGACGTACACCCAGCGTCCGTAGTGGAACGGCGCGAACCCCCACGGCGCCTGATCGACCCACGTCCATCCCCACGGATCGACCCACACCCATCGTCCGTATCGATACGGCGCCCACTGCGCGGCCACGTGCGGATACCACACGGGCCCGTAGGCCGCCGTCACCTCCCAGGAACCGTTCTGATCCAGATCCTGGTAGCCGATCGTGTCCCGCGAGACGTACTGCGCGGACTGAATGTTCTCGGTAGCGCGATCGCGCGTGAGCGACCAGTCTTCGAACGGATCGGTCGCGGCCGCGGCCGCTGGACTCGACGGGGTGCCGTCCGGACCGGTGAGCGTCACCGCCTGACCGGCCGCAATCGTCATGCGCGATCCCGCAGCGCTCGCGTCCAGCTCACCGCGCCGCGTCGTCGCCACGCTCGCGTTCCCGCTGTCGTCGACATCGACGCGATAGAGTCCCGGCTGAAGAACGGAAACCGCGCTGTTCGGCGTGTCGAATTCGACGACGTCACCTTCGCTGAGGCCGCGCACGCGGATCGAGAGCGCCCCTTGTGTGACGCGGAACTGCGCCGTGCGGTCGTCCAGGTTCAGGATGCTGAGCTCGGTTCCCGGTGCAACGCGTACGACCGCCGATCCGATTTCGAGCTCGCTCCTCGCGCCGCGGTCGGTCCACAGATGATCGCCCACGGTGAGCGGATAGTTGAGCGACGCGGTGGTCCAGTCGTCGATCGACGCGGGGCGAAACGAGACGGATCCGCTCGCGTAGCTGATTCGCGCGACGCGTGCCGGCGGATCCGCCCACGCCGACGCTGCGGGCACCGCCACGACGAAAACCGCGGCCGCAAAACAGCGGACCCATCCGGCGGCCGTCTCTCGCGTCCTCGAAAGATCACGCTGATTGCTTCCCTTGCAGGACATGATCGGTTCCTTTGCGGGCACCTAATCTCTTCAGACCGCTGCTGTGCAAGATTCGTTACACCTCGTGATGAACCGCACGTGCGTGCAGAACTGACGAGCGGACGGAGATAAGAAATTTGAAAGGGACGGTCGAACGACGGTTCAGGAGAGCGACGAAACGCGCTTGAGCTGCATGTGCAGCCGCAGCACCTGAACGCTCTTCTCTTCGCAGAGGCGTTCCAGCTTCTGGAGCCGCTCGACGTCGACCAGAGGGGTATTCAGGATCACGCAATCGACATCGCCGGTGCCCACGAGATCGATGAGCGCCGGGTAGCCGCCGATCACCGAGTAACCGCCGACGCGCGTGTGCAGATGCATCGGGTTGTCGTCGACGAACCCGAGAATCTTGAGTCCACCATCGCCGAACGCTTCGCGAATCGTCCCGAGGCTCGCGCCGTTGGTGCCGTAGATCACGCAGCGCTGACCGTCGGCCCGCTGCCGCGTGACGAACTCGCTGACCAGACGGAACGACGCGCGCGTCGCCGACAGCAGCAGCAGCAGGAGCACCGCGTCGATCACGAACACCGAGCGGGAGTAGCTCTCGAAGCGGTACACGTAGAGGATGAACAGCTCGGCGGCGACCGTGCCGAGCGCGACGCCTTTCGCGAAGACGATCGCATCCATCATCCCGAAGAAGCGCCAGGTACCGCGATAGCCGCCGACGGCGAAGAGCGCCAGCAGCTGCGACGCGATGACAATCGGCAGCGACTGCACGAAGAACTGATAGTTGGCGCCGAAGAGCGCGCCCTCGAAGCGCAGACGATACGCGACGTAGTACGCGAGCGGTATCAGTCCGAGGTCGAGCAGGACCTCCGCGACACGCCGCTTGTACATGAAGTTCGCGACGAGCGGCGTCAGGCTCTGACCTGTGAGCGACGCCAGATCCGATTCGTCGTACACGTGCACGCGCGCGAGATACACCGCGAAGATGGCCATCGCGATGACGAAGATCATCGCCGCGACAACGCCGAGGCCGGGGTCGCGACGCTGGATCAGGATGGAAGCCATGCCTCCCGCGGCGGCAAGCGCCCAGAGCGTCACGACGGCGCGCGGCTCCGACAGTCCGACCGCCACGAGCCGGTGCGAGGAATGATCGCGTCCGCCCTGCGAAACCCGGCGGCCGGAAAGAAGCCGCATCGCGGTCACCAGCGCGGTGTCGAAGATCGGCAGCAGCAGCGGCAGCACCGGCGCAGCGACGACCGGGAGGACGCCGCTCGCATGCATCCGCGGCTTGTCGAGGAGCGCGATTGCTGCGAGGTTGAGGCCGATGAAGAGGCTGCCCGAGTCGCCCATGAAGATGGACGCCGGATGCACGTTGTAGACGAGGAAGCCGGCGGTGGCACCGATGAAGGCCGCGAGGTACCGCGATGCCGGCGATATCGTTCCGCCATCGAGTCCGCCGATGAGCAGGAACACCGCGGCGATGATCGCCGTACCCGCGCACAGGCCGTCCATGTTGTCGAGCAGATTGAAGGCGTTCGTCACGCCGACGATCCACACGAGCGTGAGCATGATGTCGCCGAGCATCGAGCTGGTCCACTGCAGGCGGAACCCGAAGAAGAGCAGGATCGACGCGGCGGAAATCTGGACGATGAGTTTGGTGGACGCTTTGAGCGGGATCAGGTCGTCGACGAATCCGAAGACGGCCATGAGCACGCCGCAGCCGACGAGCGTCCGGAGGGCGTCGCTCGAGTCAATCGTGAGCCCGGCGATGACGGTCACGGACGCGATGGCGAGCCCGCCGAGGAGCGGCGTCGAGCGCGCGTGCCATCGATCGTCGCGCGGCACGGCAACCGATCCGAGGCGCTCGGCAAGCAGCCGGAAGAGAGGCGTCAGCGCGAGCGATGCTGCGAACGAGACCAGGCAATAGAGAGCGAGCGAGGTCATCGAGCCGCGAAATTGTACCGCGATTGCGGGATCGGTACCAGACCAGCTCAGCCGGAACGCAGCGACTCCGCCGCCGCGCCTCAGACTGGCGCGTCGCGTCGCTCAACGTACCGTGAGTACTCTTCAGGCGTGTCGATGTCCAGGAACGCACCCTCGTCTTCGACTGTCACATCTCCCGCCGCCGACGCATGCGCTCGGACGATCGGCTTCGCGCCGGACGCGTCCTCTCCAGCGCGAAGGCTGTCGAAGAGCGATCGATCGATGAGCAGCGGATGACCGTGTCGGTCGCCGTTCACGGGACGGACGATGGGTGCGTGTGTCTGCTGGTATCGCTCGAGCACGGCGCGAATCGTCGACGCCGACACGAGCGGCACATCGACCAGCGTCAGCAATACAGCCGCGATGCCGGGACGATCGACGACGGCCAGGCCGGCCTGGAGCGACGAGAGCTGGCCGCGATCGTAGTGCGCGTTGAGCGCGAAGCGCGCCGGCAGACCAGCGGCCATGAATGACTCGGCCACGATCTCCGCGTCGTGCCCCAGGACGACGACGACGTCGTCCACGCCGGCTTCGAGAAAAGTACGGACGATGCGCGTAAGGAACGTATCGCGAGCGTCAAGCTTCAGCGCGGCTTTGGGTCGACCCATGCGGGTCGATCGTCCGGCGGCCAGGACGATCGCGGGAATCATGAACGCCCTATGTTATAGAATCGCGCGCATGAGTGAGGCCGAGCTCCACATCCGCTGCATGAGATGCGGCGCGCAGATGGAAATGCGCGATCCGGCGCCCGATCGTCCGTGGACGCCCGATCAATTCTGGGTGTGCCCTCGCTGCGGCCGTCATTTCTGGACAACGTATCCACCGCCCAATCGTGAGAAGCCGAAGGCGGCCGAAGCACCGAAACCTGCCGACTCTTCATCGTGACAATCGGTGATGTTCCCCTAAATCTAGGCCCTGCTTGACTTCCGGGGACGATCTGCCTAGACTGGCCCCGATTTTCCGGCTCAGCTAAGGGCTGGGAAGACTTCGCCGGCCTCGCGTCTGACGGCTGCACCGATCGTGTCGGCGCCCGCACCGGCTGAGTTCCTCGGGATCTCCCTGGGGATTTCGGAACGGAGGGCTTCGGGTTATGCCAACCGGTACTATTGCGCGACTCCTGATCGACAAGGGGTTCGGCTTCATCCGCGACGAGAGTGGAATCGAGCACTTCTTCCACCGCAGCTCGGTCCGCGGCGCCGTGTTCGAGCTCCTGCGGGAGGGACAGCGCGTTGAATTCACGCCTGAAGAATCCCAGAAGGGGCCTCGCGCCGGCGATGTGCGGTTGATCGAGGGCTAGTTCGTCGAGTTTGACAGTCGGAAAGCTGCAGGAACAGGCCTGCAGCTTCGCCGATTTCTGCGCGCGCCTGCCCGTACTCTCATCAGCGCATAAAATGACAGCTGTCCGTCACGACAGGTGACCTGCGACAGTTGTTGTCGCTGCATGTACCCACCACCGCTCGCGACGGATCGATCGCCGCTCGGAAGCGAACGGGGCCCGGTGGCCCTCCCGGTCTTCAAAATCGGTTGCTCCCCGCCCTGGCGGGGAGGCTCGGTTCGACTCCGAGGCGCTTCCGCCAGTTTGTCAGTTGATCATCGCGCGTGAAGCGCGCGCACGACCGCGGCGGTGTCCGAGAGATCTTTGAAGACAACATCGGCGCCGGCCGCACGGAGATCGTCGACACCGTGACTGCCGGTCGCCACGCCGATTGATCGCGCGTGACCATATTTCGCGACGCCGATGTCGAGCGGCGTGTCACCAATCACAACGGCTTCATGCGACGACACGGCGGGACCGCCGCACGCCGCCACGTTCGCGAGCGCGCGCTCGAGCAGATGATTTCGATCCGCGGCTTCATCGCCGAACGCGCCGCACCTGAAGTAGCGGCACAGATCGAAATGTTCCAGCTTCATCTTCGCGGCCGGCTCGAAGTTGCCGGTGAGCAGACCGAGATAGTCGTCGTGATGGCTCGTCAGGTCGTCGAGGAGTGATCGGACGCCGGGCAACACTCCGTGTGGTACACCCGGTGGAGGTGGTTGGACGAGCTCGTGCGCAAGATGCGTGAGATAGATGTCGCGATAGCGGGCAACGCGCGGATCGCCCCGGGCGATGCCCTGGCGCTCGAGGGCCGCGGCGAGGAGCCACGAGTCCGTACGCCCCGGCATCGCGATGCCCGCGAAGGCATCGGCGACACCGAAGGCTTCCATGAACGCGCCGCTCATGGCGCGCCCTCCTGCGCCGCCAGTCAGGACGAGAGTGCCGTCGATGTCAAAAAGGATGAGTGTGATCGCGGCGCTCGGTCGAAGATGTGTTATTCGGCGCGGACGTTCCCTGCGCGTGGACCCTTCGCAGACGGTTCTTCTTCGAAGCTGACGCGCTGGCCTTCATTCAACTGATCGAAACTGCCCTGAACGGAACTGCGATGAAAGAACCACTCTTGCCCGCCGTCGTCGCGAATGAACCCGAATCCCCGGTCACGAACGAGTCGCTTGATAGTACCGCTCGCCATCGTCGGACGTCTCCTTGGGCGCGAATGCCCAAGAGCAGCGGTTTCAAGTTTCGTTCCAGACTCATCTTCCCCGTTTCCCAGCCGATTTACAGCCGAGTGTAAAGCTCATCCACGGCGTGCGGTCGAAATTGGATACGCTGGTGTATGGATTTGGGGAGTCGACGAAACGCATAGGGCGCGCCGCCGACTCCGCCGCAACCTATTTCACGTTCACGGTGATGACCTGGCACGCGCCGGGCAGCGTATTGTGGAGGTCGTCGCCGAGTTGAAGCGCGAGCTTGTGCTTCCCGGGCGAGAGCTGCGAGTCGAACACATCCTTACCGTCGCCGAAGTGCACCCACGACGGCGTGCCCTTGACGATGTTCTTTCCGGGCGGCAGGCAGTCCTGATCGATGCCGACGTGATAGTGCGCGATTCCCGGCCGCGCGGTCGTCACGTCGCCTGGCGGCACCGCGCCGATCTGAATGCCTTCGGATCCGAACTTCATGTGAACCGGGCTCGACACGGTCGCGTTGTTCTTCGGCTCCTCGAAGAACACGCGGATCTTCTTCTTCGACGTCTGCGCACCCGCCACGACACCGAGTCCGGCAACCAGTACGAGTGCCAGCAGCCCGAGCTGCTTCATGCGTTTCATATGCTGCTCCTTTCGCCGGCTCATTCTAGCCCGGGAACGCTACGCGTCTACCTGTCTCTCAATCGTCCGCTCGCGGGCTCCCAGCGAAGAACGCGATCGGCGACGGCCCGCGCGAAGTCCGTATCCGCGGTGAGGGCCAGCGTCGCCAGCCCGCGACGAGCCGCCGCTGACCGGATTGTTCGCGCGAAGGCGGACGCCTGTCCCGGATGAAGACGCGCGCTCGCGTGGTCCAGGAGCAGAATCGCCGGCTCGAGCGCCAGCGCGCGGCCGAAGCGGACTCGCGCACTCGCCGCGGCATCGAGCGCACCGATGGCGGTGCCCCAGATTTCAGCGTCCAGGCCGGCCTCGCGCGCCAGGCTTTCGGCGCGATCGCGCGTCTCCGCCGCGAGCGGCTCGACGTCCAGCGTGAACGGCATCGCGAGATTCTGCAGCGGTGTGAGCACGTCGAGCAGCGCCGCCCGATCGCTGACGATGCCGAAGCGATCGACGGTGGCGAGCCAGTCGGTCGCATCGAGGATGTCGGCGGTGTCTCGGCCGAAAACCCGGATGCGCCCGGCAGTAGGCAGCGTGGCGCCGGTGATCAGGTTCACGGCCATCTCCGCCGCGATCTGATCGAGCCCAACGACGGCAATCGACTCGCCCGCCGCGACTCGCAGCGTCTTCACGCGCAGCGGCCGCAGGGCGCCGTACTCCTTTGAAACGTCTTCGATGTCGAGAATCGCCGGTGCGTCGACTGGACCAGCCGGCGGCGTCACGCGTCGAGCAGCCGATTGACTTCGTCGACGACGCGGCTGGACGCGAGGAGGGCGTCGATTTCAATCTTGAGCGCGGCAAGGTTGCAGGCGATCGCGCCGTAGGCCAGCATCCCGTGGACGATCGGCGGCAGCACGCCCGTGTCCACGCTCGCTCCCAGAATCGCCGTCACCATCGTCGCCGCCATGGCGAACGTGCCCATCGAAAACACCGGTTTCCTGGCGGCAGCGATGCGGCGATAGTAATCGCCGGTCAGGCTGTTCTCCGCCATCGCGTCCTTCACGGCTTTTCCTTTTCCGATGAGATAAAACATCATCATCGAATGGGCGAGCAGCGTGATGAGCGTCGCGACGATGCCGAATGACACGTGCCGCGCGACGTCGGTGCCGCGCAGGCCGAGGATGACCGTCGCGGCCTGCCCGAGAAGACCGAGAAACACCGCGGTGAGAAGCGCCTGAGCCACTAGCAGAGAATTATGTCACCTTCGCCGTTCGTCATGGAATGGATTGGCCGCGTGCCGCGCCGCGTCGATCGCGCGGCGCGGGTGTTGGACGTCGCGATGGGCCGTGGACGCCATGCGATCGACCTCGCGCGAGCCGGGTTCCACGTCTTCGGCATCGATCGCGATCGAGCGGCGATGCGCGACGCGATGAACCGCGCCGCAGCGCAAAGCACGCACCTCGCGTGCTGGTGCGCCGATCTCACTTCCTATCCGCTCGCGTCGAACTGGTTCGACGTCATCGTCGTGACGCGATATCTGCAGCGCGATTTGTTTTCGTCGCTCGCCGACGCGTTGGTCCCTGGCGGGACGCTCGTGTACGAAACGTTCACGACCGCGCAGCGAGCGCTCGGAAGCGGTCCGACGTCAGCGGATCATTTGTTGGAGCCTGGCGAACTGCGGCGCGCCTTCGGTGCGCTCGAGATGCTGCACTACGAGGAGGTCGCGTCGCCCGAAGCCGTCGCGCGGCTCGCCGCTCGAAGACGAGCCTGACGACGTGCGTCGAGCCGTTCGAAGTCGGCAGCAGGCAGCGAGACGACGCCGGGATGCGCGGGACCGTGCGACTCGTCCGCGTGGAAGTCGGAGCCGCCCGTGACGGCCAGGCTCAGCGAGGCAGCCATCTTCAGATAGTGCGCCGTCGTTTCCGCGTCGTGCTCGCTGTGGTACGCCTCGAGCGCGTCGAGGCCGGCGGCGGCGAAACCCCGAATCCATTCATCGTGCCCGACCAGGCCCGGATGGGCGAGCGAGGCGACGCCACCGGCGTCGTGAATGCGATCGATGACCTCGCGCGGAGGCATGCCGATGCGCGCGACGAACGCCGGCCGTCCTCGAGCAAGCCAGCGATCGAACGCTTCGCCAGTCGTGGCGACATGACCGCCGGCGACGAGCGCGCGCGCGATCCAGGGCCGGCCGGCCGCTTTGCCGCCATCGCGCAGGCCGGGCTGCAGAATCGCATCCGCGTCGAGCGTGATGCCGAGCGTCGCGAGCTTGCCGATCATCAGGCGCAGACGGTCGATGCGCTGCTGACGCTGCTCGGTCAGGAACGCGAGCAGCGACGGCGATTGCGTGTCGATGAAGTAGCCGAGAATATGGACGTCCGCCTCGGCCTGCACGGCCGTGATCTCGATGCCCGGCACGAAGGTCAGGCCGGAATCGGCGCACGCCGCCGCAGCTTCCGCGGCGCCCGCCACCGTGTCGTGGTCCGTAACCGCCAGCACCGTCACGCCGCTCGATGCGGCGCGCGCCACCAGCTCGCGCGGCGTACATCGTCCGTCGGACGCAGTCGTGTGGGTGTGGAGGTCGATCAACTGGCGGAGCCGGCGCGGCGGATCGGCCGCTTGTGGCCGCGGCGGGCACCCAGCCGTTCGCGCAGCGACTTGTACTCGCGGATGAGCAGGTCGAGATGCGCGCGTTCCTCGTCCGCGAACTCCAGGAATACCTGCTTGCCTTCCGAATCCTCGAAGCGCTCGCCGTAGCGTTTGAAGAACTTGTGCGAGCCGCGCTCGCAGCGGATGCCGATGAGCAGCGCCTGCTCGTCGTTCACGCCTTTCTTCAGCTCCTCGGCGCCTTCGGCGAAGAGGCCGCTCGCCGCGCCCTTGAAGAAGAGGAACGTTGGCCGCGACTCGAGCTGCGGATCCTGTGCAGCGAGCTCGCGGTAGCGCTTCTGCAGCGTGCCGAGATGTTCCTGCTCTTCGCCCGCCAGCTTCTGAAACACCGCGCGGCCGCGCGGATCTTTGGTCATCGCCGCGGCGCGCGTGTAGAACTCGAGGCCGCTCCGCTCGGTCGCAATCGCCATGCGGAGCGCGTCGCGCGCGAACACGAGTTCCGTCGTCGCGCCGTCAATCGGCGGCGTGGTCTTGCCCGTCCGGCAGTCGTCGCAGACGCCGAAGATCTGGACGACCTGCTGTGACGGCAGGAAGTTGCGCGCCGACGCAATTTCCTCCATCAGCGATTCGACGTCGGAGCTGAGGAACTCGGACGAGCGATGGCAGTTCGTGCAGATGAGGTGAAAGTGCCGCGGATGGCGGTACGACGGTTCGAAGCGCGAGCGCCCTTCGCCGAAGTCGACCTTGCGGGCGACGCCCGCGCCGACCATCCACTGCAGGGTGCGATAGACGGTGGCGCGTCCGATCCCGGGCGCCTCGCGGCGCACGGCGTCCACGAGATCGTCCGCGCTGACGTGGCCTTCCTGGCGAACGAAAACTTCGAGGATGCGATCGCGCTTGGTCGATCGCTTCCCCCCGGCGGGCCGCAGTGACGTGAGATCGGGAATGGGGCGGCTCACCCTCACCCCGTGCTTAGACAGAGAATGATTGACCGCAGCCGCAGGTGGACGTCGCGTTCGGATTCTTGATGGTGAAGCCGCCGCCGGTCACGGTGTCGACGAAGTCGACTTCCGCGCCGTTCAGGTATCGGATGCTGATCGGATCCACGAACAGCTTGATGCCGTGCGATTCGAAGACCTGATCGCCGGCGCCCTGGCCGTTTTCTTCGATCATCAGGCCGTACTGGAATCCGGAGCAGCCGCCGCCCTGCACGAACACTCGCAGGCCGCTTCCAGCTTTCTGTTCTTCGACCAGCAGCTCGGTAATCTTGGAGGCCGCCACTTCAGAGACGTTAATCATGCAACCATTATAACAAGACGATGCCATACGTGGCTGTTTTGGGCGGAAAACGGCGCGACTTGCTGGAAACGGCCGAGAGTCGCTGGACCACGATTCGACACGCGCGCCCCGAGCTGGCGCCTGCGCTGGAGCTCCAGAAACGCCTCCTGGACGAGGTGCTGCGGATCAGCGACCGGCTGGCCACCGACGGGCTCCCGCGGCTCTCGATGCCGCCGAAGTACCTGGCGGCAAAGCTGAAGAGCGGCGTGCCGGTCCTGGCGGGCGAGCCGGTCCCGCTGCCGGTCGGCGCGATCGCGCCGGCGCTGACGCGCTTGTGCGACGCGCTCGCCGACGGCGGCGCGGGTGACGCGGCGCTCCACATCCGCGACGCCATCGCGGCCGGCGACATCGAATCGGGCTCGCTGCTCGCCGCGTCGCTCGCGCGGCATCAGGCCGCGATCCGGACGGGCGCGACGCACCGCGGCCTCGCGCCGGATCTGGTCTGGCTGGTTGCGGAGCTCGCGGTCAGTCCGTTCGCGCACGCGATGCAGCAGCGCCTCTGCGCCGACGCGCGCGACGAAACGCTGACGGGCGCGCTGGCGGCATGGTCGCGCGGCTACTGTCCCTCTTGCGGATCGTGGCCCGCGCTCACAGAAGTCGTCGCAGGACACCGGACGCTGCGGTGTTCGTTCTGCTCGAGCGGCTGGGAGCTGCCGACGTACGCGTGCATCTACTGCGAAGAGAGCGGAGGCCGCTTCGTCACCGTCGCGCCCGACGATCAGCGCAAGGACCGGCGGATCGAGATGTGCGCCGCGTGCGGCAGCTATCTCAAGACGATGGACGTCAGCGCGCTGTCTCCGTTTCCGCTGCTGTCGATCTCGGATATCGAGACGACCGATTTGGATCTGGCGGCGATGGAACACGGCTATCAGCGTCCGGCGCTGAAAGAGTTTGCGACGCCGCGATGACGAGCAGCTGATCGACGGCCTCGATGACGTGCTCGAGCTGCAGGCGCGTTCGCTGCTGCAGGATCGTCAGCGTCCGCAGGTGCGATTCGATGCGATCGAGTTGAACGTCGGCCATGTCGCAAGCGATGGCGAGTCGCGTCAGTGGCGGGTTCGACGCTGGCGTTCGAGCAGCGTAATTCGCCGATCGTGATCGCCGGCGATGTGATCGAGTCGCGGCTCGATGAGATCCAAACGGCCATCGATCGAATCGAGTCGACCATCAATCTTGTCGAGGCGACTGTCGATCCCGTCGAGGCGAACATCGATACCATCCAGGCGGCTCTCGATTGCGTCCAGCCGGACATCTACCCGATCCAATCGCGCGTCCATCCTGTCCAGGCGCACTTCGATTCGATCGATCCGCGAGGTCGTTGCCACGAGCCCGTCGGCGATGAGCTTCACCTGGTCGCGCGTCTCCTCGTGAAGAACCGTGAGACGCTGCAAGGCCTCGTCGAATCTACGCTGCCACGCCGCCGTCATGCCCACCTGCCCTCGAACGCGACGACTCTATCATCGTCGTACGGCGAACAGCGATCGCAAGCGGAGTGCCGTTCGATTTTCCTGAGAATTGGGCAATCGGCCGCAGCAAGATGGCAGAAACCGCGACCGACTGCTCACTGAAATGCGGCGCTTTCTAGACGCCGATCGTTTCGAGGTGGTGCCCCGACTCCTGTTCGACGTCCTTGTGCAGCGAGTTCCCGTGCGCATCCATCGTCACGATGGCGGGAAACGCGTCAACGGTGAGATGCCACATCGCCTCGGGCGTGCCGAACTCCAGCAGTGATACACCGTCCACTTTCGTGATCGACCGCGCGTAGAACTGCGCGGCGCCGCCGATTGCGTTCAGGTAGACCGCGCCGTGTTCCTTGAGCGCCGCGAGCGTCTTCGCTCCCATGCCGCCCTTGCCGATGATCACGCGGACGCCGTACCGTTTGATGATCTCGCCCTGATACGGCTCCTCGCGGATGCTGGTCGTCGGCCCCGCGGCGGTGACGCGCCACCCGTCGCCTTCCTTCACGACGACCGGTCCGCAGTGATAAAGCACAGAGCCGCGCATGTCGACGGGCGGATCGTGCTTCATGAGATGCGAGTGCACGGCGTCGCGGCCCGTGAACATGCGTCCCGAGACGAGGACGACGTCGCCGACTTTGAGCGCGCGGACGTCGGCGTCGGTCAGCGGCGCGTTCAGCGCGATCTCGCGACCCGTCCGCGTGAAGCCGGCCTGGTCGAGCATCGGAATGATTGGATGCGACGGATCGCGATACATCCAATGGTCGATCGCGCCGGTGGACGCGTTGAGCACGACGCCGAGGCGGCGGAACGCCCAGCAGTCGTACGCCACCGAGACGAAGAAGCTCGCGGGCAGCCGGTTGAGCGCACCGATCTTGCAGCCGATGAGCGTGACCTTGCCGCCGAAGCCCATCGTGCCGATATCGAGGTCGTTCACCGTCGACATGATCGACGACTCGAGCTCCGCGAGTCGCGAGTCGGGGTTGATGTCGTCCAGCGTGCGGAAGAGTTGTTCTTTCGCATGCGTATAGCCGGACGTGCGATCGCCGCCGATGCAGACGCCGACGGCGCCGGGCGCGCAGCCCTTGCCCTGCGCATTCCAGACGGCGTGCAGGATGCACTTCCGCACGCCGTCGAGCGTGCGATCGGCGCGGCCGAGATGCGGGAGCTCGACGGGGAGCGCGTACTGCGCGTTCGTGTTCTCGCAGCCGCCGCCCTTGAGAATCAGGCGGACTTCAATCTCGTCGCGCTCCCACTGATCGAAGTGGATGATCGGCGTGCCTGGACCGAGGTTGTCGCCTGAATTCTTGCCCGTGATTGAATCCACCGAGTTCGGCCGCAGCTTGCCGCGCCGCGTCGCCTCGACGACCGCGTCGCGAATCTGCTGGCGCATCCAGATCTGATTGGCGCCGACGGGCGTGTGGACTTCGAACGTCGGCATGCCCGTGTCCTGGCAGATGGCGCCTTCCGTGTCCACGGCCAAATCGATGTTCTGCGCGATGATCGTCAACGCCTGCGACGATCGCGTGCCGGCCGGCTCCGAGCCGAGCGCGGTCTTCATCGCCGCGCGGACGTCCGGCGGCAGATCGGTTGACGTCCGCACGATGAGCTGCAGGACGCTGTCGAAAAATGATGGCAGCATACGGGCAGTATACTGGACGAAATCCGCGTTTCGGCGGCCACCACCATCATGGCTTCTCGCACAGAGCGCGATTCCCTCGGCGACGTGAACGTGCCGGCCGACGCGTACTACGGCGCGCAGACGCAGCGCGCGGTCACGAATTTCCCGATCAGCGGCCTGCACGCGCCGGCGGATCTGGTCACCGCCACCATCCTCGTCAAGAAATCCGCTGCACGCGCGAACGCCGAGCTCGGACGTCTCGACCGGGCGGTCGCCGACGCCATTGTCGCCGCGGCGGACGAGGTGCTATCGGGTCGATTGCGCGATCAATTCGTCGTGGACGTGTATCAGGCTGGCGCCGGCACCTCGCACAACATGAACGCGAACGAGGTGCTGGCGAATCGCGCGGGCGAAATTCTCGGCGAGCCGAAAGGCACGTACAAGCGCGTCCATCCCAACGACCACGTGAACATGGGGCAGTCGACGAACGACGTCTTCCCCACTGCCACGCGGCTCGCGCTGCTCCTCGGCGCCGGACCGCTCGTCGCCTCGGCGCACGATCTCGGACTCAGCCTCGGTCGTAAGCGCGACGCGTTTGCGCGCGTCCTCAAGACCGGACGCACGCACCTGCAGGACGCCGTTCCGATGACGCTCGGGCAGGAATTCGGCGGCTACGCGCTCTGCGTCGAGCACGGCGCACGCGATGTCGCCGGCGCGTCGGAGCAGCTTCGCGAACTGAACATCGGCGCCACCGCGATCGGCACGAGCCTGAACGCGGGCGACGAGTACCGGCGACTCGTCGTCGCGAACATCGCGTCCGAAACCCGGCTGCCTGTCGTCCCGGCGGACAACCTGTTTCGCGTGACGCAAAGCATGGGCGACGTCCTCGCCTACTCCGGCGCGCTGCGGCGGCTGGCCGTGGAAGTCGGGAAAGTGGCGAGCGATCTGCGATTGCTGTCGATGGGGCCGCGCGCCGGAATCGCGGAGATCTCGCTGCCCGCGGTCCAGCCGGGATCGTCGATCATGCCCGGCAAGGTCAACCCGTCGATCGCGGAAATGATGAACCAGGTGTGCTACCAGGTCGTCGGCTGCGACACGACGGTGACGATGGCGTGCGAGGCGGCGCAGCTCGAGCTGAACGTGATGATGCCGGTCATCGCGTGGAATGCGATTCACGCGTCAACGATCCTCCGCGAGGCGATGACCGTCTTCCGCACACGATGCGTTGACGGCATCGTCGCCAACGACCAGCAGGCGCATGCGCTGCTCGATCGGAGCACCGCGACCGCGACCGCGCTCAGCCCGTACATCGGCTATGCGGCGACCGCCGAGATCGCGAAGGAAGCAGTACAGACCGGAAAAACGATCCGCGAGCTGGTGCTCCAGCGCGGATTGCTCGACGCCAAGCGGCTCGACGAGATTCTGTCTGTGGACGCGATGACGCGCGGCGGCGTCGTCGGCGAAAAGAAACATGACGCCTAAACCGTCGCGCGCGCGAGCACTTCGAGTCGCTTCCGCGACGGCATTCGCGGCCGCACTTGTCTGCGCGATCGCCGTTGCCGGATCGGAAGGGCCGGCGCAGGAGCAGAAGCCCGCGAGCCCGCAGACCTCGTCGAAGCAGAAGAATCGTCTGTTTCAAGCGGTCGATCTCGGATTGCTGGAAGCTCCGGATCGTGACGAGTGGCAGAAACCGGATCAAATCATGGACACGCTGCGGATCGCCGAAGGCTCGGTGGTCGCCGACGTCGGCGCGGCCGGCGGCTGGTTCACGATGAAGCTCGCGCGGCGCGTCGGACCGAACGGCGTGGTCTACGCCGAAGACATCCAGCGGGAAATGATCACCGGCGTGGCGCGCCGTGCGCAGCGCGAGCACGTGCCGTGGGTGCGGCCGATCCTGGGCACGGCGGCCGATCCCCGGCTTCCTGCGGGCATCGATGCCATCCTGATCGCGGACGTTTATCACGAAGTCGAGGATCCGGTGGCGCTCCTGCGGAACGCTGCGCGCTCGCTCAAGCCGCAGGGCCTTCTCGGCGTCGTCGATTTTCTGCCGGGCGGAGGCGGACCTGGACCGGCGCCCGATGAACGACCGGATCCTGCCGCAGTGGTTCAGGCAGCGGAAGCGGCGGACCTGAACCTCGTGAAGCGCGAGGACATTCCGCCGTTCGTGTTTTTGCTGGTCTTCGAACGCGCTAACCGCGCAACCCCGTGAGTCGCCACACCGCCGGCATCACACCCGCGGCGGCCAGGAGCTTGACGATGTCGGCCGCGATGAAGGGATAGAGTCCGGCAGCGAGCGCCGCGGAGAGGCCGACATGCGGTTGTCCGAACGCGAGCCACGCGACGCCGCCGGCGAAGACCATCGCGAGACCGCACAACATCGCGACGACCTCGGTCAGGTAGCGGCGGTCGAAGCCGCGTTCCGCGAGGCTGCCGGCGACGAACGCGGCGATCGGGTACGCCATCAGGTAGCCGCCGGTCGGGCCAACGAGGCGCAGCACGCCTTGCGGCAGGATTGGCGACGCGGCAAAAACCGGAAGGCCGGCAACGCCGAGCGCAAGATAGAGGCACTGGCTCATCGCGCCGGCGCGTGCGCCGAGAACCGCGGCGCCGACGAGCACGACCATCGGCTGGAACGTGAACGGGACCGGTGTGAACGGCAGCGGAATGCTGATCTGCGAAGCCCCGATCGTCAGCACGGTCACGAACAGGACGGCCACGGTTCGCTGCACCGTTTCGAGCGATTTCGAATCGGCGAACCGGGCAATCATCACGTCGAGCAGGGTGGTCGGCATGACCGGGGATCTTAGCGTATGCGTACGGTGCTGACAATTTCGGGAAGCGACTCGAGCGGAGGCGCCGGCATCCAGGCCGACCTTCGCACCTTCGCCGCACTCGGCGTGCACGGCGCGACCGCAATCACCGCGATAACGGCGCAGAATGCGAGCGGCGTCACGGCGCTTGCGCCGCTGCCGGCCGACCTCGTCACCGCGCAGATCGAAGCGGTCGCAGACGCGGGTCTCGCGGCGACGAAGATCGGGATGCTGGCGAACGCCGCGATTGCCGAGGCCGTCGCCGCCGCGATCGAAGAGCTCGAGCTGCCGCTGGTCGTGCTGGATCCGGTCCTCGCATCGACGAGCGGCACGCGTCTGCTGGACGACGATGGCGTGCAGACGCTCGTCCTCGAGCTGCTGCCGAGAATCCTCGTCGTGACGCCGAACCTTCCCGAGGCCGAAGCGCTGAGCGGACGACGGATCGCGAACACCGCCGACGCACGAGACGCCGCGCGCCGACTCCACGACATGGGCGCCGCCCACGTCATCGTCAAGGGAGGACACGCAGACGGCGCGGACGTGGTCGATCTCGTCTTCGACGGACATGCGTTCGACGAGCTGCGCGTGCCACGAGCGGCGCGGCGGCAGACGCGCGGGACCGGCTGCTCGTACGCATCGGCGGTTGCGGCATTTCTGGCGAAGGGCCGATCGCTCATCGAGGCTGCGTCGCAGGCGCAGCAGCACGTCGCCGGCCTGATCGGCGCATCCGGGGACGTATACTGAAGATGGATGCTTCCGCTGTTCGCCATCGGCCGCGAACCCCTTGACGTCGAACGGCTTGCCGCGGCGGTGGAGGCCAGCGCAGGCTCCGCCGCTGGCGCGGATGGGGCCGTCGTGACGTTTCTCGGCCTCGTGCGCAACCACCACGTCGGCCGAAGCGTCCGATATCTGGAGTACGAGGCGTACGAGCCGCTGGCGCTGAAGGCGTTCGGCCGCATCGGAGCGGAAGTCACGAGCCGCTGGCCCGACACCCGGCTGGGTCTCCATCACCGGGTCGGCCGCCTGGGAATCGGCGAAGCGAGCGTGGCGATTGCAGCGCGGTCACCGCACCGCGCGAACGCGTACGCCGCCTGCCGGTACGCGATCGAGCGCGTCAAGCAGATCGCGCCGGTCTGGAAGCGCGAGTTCTTCGACGGCGGCGACGTGTGGATCGAAGGTGCGACCGCGGATCCGGACGACGAAGCGGCACGAACGGAAGCGGAGCGAATCGCGTGCGCGTGAACGTCAAGCTGTTCGCGCGGCTACGCGATATCGCCGGCGCGTCCGAGCTCGCGCGCGACATCCGGCCCGGGGCGACGATCGGGAGCGTCTGGAACGATCTGGCGCGCGACTTTCCCGAGCTGGGGCAGTACGAGCGGTCGATTTCGAGCGCGCTCAACGCGGACTACGCGCGAATGGACGCGGCGGTGCGCGACGGCGACGAGGTCGCGTTCCTGCCGCCGGTATCGGGAGGATAGCGCAACGTTCAACTTTCAACGCTCAACGCTCAACGCTCAACGTTCAATGTTGAGAATTGACAGTTGAAAATTGACAGTTGAGCGTTGAGAGTTGTTCGTTGAGTGTGTTTTTGATTGCGATATGTTTGACAAGCTGGCAACGGAAGAGGCGCGATACGAGGACCTGACGCGGCTGCTCGGCACGAGCGAAGTGCAGAGCGACGCCAACGCGTACCGCAAGCATGCGAAGGCGCTCGCCGAGCTCGAGCCGCTCGTGGAGCGGTTCCGCGAGTACAAGGCGGTCGTTCAGCAGATCGCGCAGACCGAAGAACTGGCGGCCGCCGGCGACGCGGACATGCGCGAGCTCGCGCGCGAGGAGCTCAAGTCGCTGGTCGCGCAGCGCGAGGCGCTCGTCGCCGACCTCAAAATCCTGCTGATCCCGAAAGATCCCAACGACGAGAAGAACGTCGTGCTCGAAATTCGCGCCGGCACCGGCGGCGACGAAGCCGCGCTGTTCGCGGCGGAGTTGTTCCGGATGTACTCGAAGTTCGGCGAGCGCCTCGGCTGGCGCGTCGAGGTCATGTCGAGCAACGACACCGGCGTCGGCGGTCTCAAGGAAGTCATCGCGACCATCGAAGGACGCGGCGTCTACAGCAAGCTGAAGTACGAGAGCGGCGTCCATCGCGTGCAGCGCGTTCCCGCCACCGAGGCGAGCGGCCGTGTGCACACGTCCACGGTCACCGTCGCGGTGCTGCCGGAGGCGGAGGACGTCGACGTCCAGATCAACGACAAGGATCTCCGCGTCGACACGTTCTGCTCGAGCGGTCCCGGAGGCCAGAGCGTCAACACGACGTACTCGGCCGTGCGGATCACGCACATCCCGACCGGCGTCGTCGTGTCGCAGCAGGACGAAAAGTCACAGATCAAGAATCGCGCGAAGGCGATGAAAGTGCTGCGCGCGCGCCTCTACGAAATGGAGCTGCGCAAGCAGCAGGAAGCCATCGCCAAGGATCGCCGCAGCCAGGTGGGCACAGGCGAGCGCTCGGAGAAAATCCGGACGTACAACTTCAAGGAAAACCGCGTGACCGACCACCGCGTGAACTTCACCTCGCATCGCCTTGCGGATGTGCTCAACGGCGACCTGGGTGAAGTGCTCGACCACGTGTTCACGCACTATCAGTCGGAAAAGCTGCGCGACGCGACGGCCGTCAGCTGATCGCGTACCGTTTCCTGCGACGGACAGAGTTCCAGCACCGCATGTCTACAATCGCCGAACGCGTCGCCTCTGCGCGACTCCAGTTGCTCGCCGCAGGTCTTTCGGCTGCCGAGGCCGACACCAGCGCGCGCGTGCTCGCGGAGCATCTGCTCGGCTGGTCGCGTGAGCGCTTTCTGGCCGATGCGAGATCCGCGGAGCCCGCGGAGTTTGCGTCCCACTACGCCGCAGCGGTCGCGCGGCGCGCCGCTCGCGAGCCGCTGCCGTACATCACCGGAACGCGCGAGTTCTGGGGTCTCTCGCTCGGCGTCACACCGGACGTGCTGATCCCGCGTCCCGAAACCGAGCTCATCGTCGAAGCGGCGCTCGAGCTGTTTCCCGAGCGGAACGCTGCCTTCACGATGGCTGATGTCTGCACCGGCAGCGGGTGCGTCGCCATCGCCGTCGCGGTCGAACGGCCCCACGCGTCGATCGTCGCGACCGACATTTCCGAACGCGCGCTCGGCATCGCGCGGCTCAACGCAGGTCGACACGATGTCGCTTCGCGGATCCGATTGCTCCGGACCGACCTGCTCAAGAGCGTCGGCAGCGAATTCGACCTCATCGTCGCCAACCCGCCGTACGTCCGCGCCATCGATCGCGCCGGGCTGCAGCCCGAAGTGCGCGTGGAGCCCGACGTCGCGCTGTTCGGCGGCGACGATGGGCTCGAGAACATCCGCCGGCTGATCGAGCAGGCGCCCGCCTGCATGCGACCGGCCGCGCATCTCGTGTTCGAATTCGGCTTCGGGCAGGAACTGGACGTGGAGCGGCTGATCAGCGAGACTCCGGCTCTGACGCTGCTCGGCCTGCGCCGGGATCTTCAGGGCATCGCGCGAACAGCCGTCGCCCGGCGGAGATAGCACGGAGGATCAGCGTGGCGGATTGTTTGTTCTGCAAGATCGTGGAACACAAGATTCCGGCGTCGATCGTCTACGAAGACGATCGCGTGCTGGCGTTCAACGACATCAATCCGCAGGGCCCGACCCACGTGCTCGTCATTCCCAAGCGGCACATCGCGTCGCTCAACGACCTGACACCCGCTGACGATCAGATCGTCGGCGAGCTCGTCCGGCGTGCGGCCGCCATCGCGTCCGAGCGCGGCATCGACGCCGGCGGCTTTCGAACGGTGTTCAACACGAACCGCGACGCCGGCCAGACCGTTTTTCACGTCCACCTGCACCTGATCGGCGGCCGTTCGCTCACCTGGCCGCCCGGCTAACCGCGAACTCGCGCGCCGCGTCCAACCCACCGGACTCGACGTGCAGCTCGATCTCTGGTGGGACGACCTTCGATACGCGTGGCGGAACGCGGTGCGACGACCGGCGTTCACCGTCCTCGTCGTGTTGACCCTCGCGCTCGGCATCGGCGCGAGCAGCGCCGTGCTGGTCCTGCTCGACAGCATCCTCGTCCAGCCGCTGCCGTATCGCGACCCGGGACGACTCGTCTTCGTCTGGCAGTCGCTGCCTGAACATCACGTCGCAGAGCTCGAACCAACGCCGTTCGACTACACCGCGTGGCAGGCGCTCAACGGCTTCTCCGCGGTCGCGCTGATTGCGACGGACGCACACACGCTCGCCGGCGACGACAATCCCGAGCGCGTCCGCGGCGCGCGGGTCACAGCGTCGCTGATGCCGCTGCTCGGGATCGCTCCGCAGGCCGGCCGCGCGTTCGAGGCCGACGAAGACCACGACGCCGCGCGCGCGACGGTCATCCTGAGCGACGGTCTGTGGCGCCGGCGCTTCGGCGGCGACCGCTCGATTCTCGGCAGCTCCGTGACGATTGACGGCGAGCCGCGCGTCGTCGTCGGCATCATGCCGCCGGATGCGCATCTTCCAGGTCCTCTGGCTGGCAGCGATGAATTGTTTCTGCCCGCCCGCATGACTCAGGCCGAAGCGCAGAACGCCGTCAGCCATAACTACTCCGTCGTCGCGCGACTGCGCAGCGGCGCGACGGTGGCCAGCGCGTCCGCAGAAGCCGTCCTGCTTGCGGACCGGCTCGCAATCGATCGGCCCGAATCGCACCGGGGACTTGGCGTTCGACTCGTGCCGTTCGACGAGCAGACGTCGCGCACCGTCAAGCCGGTTCTCCTCGTCGTCGCGGGAGGCGTCGCGCTCCTGCTTCTGGTGGCGTGCGCCAATGTTTCCTCGCTGTTGATGGCGCGAGCCGCGGCGCGGCAGCACGACGCCGCGGTCCGTTCGGCACTCGGCGCAACGCTCCGGCAGCTGCGGTCGATGGCGATCGCGGAATCGATCGTGTTCGCGACGCTCGGCGGAGCGGCTGGACTGCTTGCCGCGCTCTGGACCGCACACGCAATCGTGCCGCTGCTCGCGGAAACACTGCCGGCGGGAGTCGCCGTCGAGATGAGCACGCGCGTCGTCCTCGTGACGATGTCGCTCTCGCTGTGCCTCGGTGTGTCGCTGGGATTCGTCGTCTCCGCGCACGTCGACCGTCGCGCGGGGAACGTGCTCAGAAACTCCGCGCGAACCGCAAGTGGAGCGCCGTCGATCGTTCGAGCGCGCAGCGTGCTCGTCGCGACGCAGGTGGCGCTGTCGGTCGTGCTCCTGGCCACCTCAGGGCTTCTCCTCCGGAGCGTCGCAAAGCTGTCACGCATCAATCCCGGCTTCGTTGCCGAGCACGTCCTGACATTCAAGGTCTCGCTCGCCGGAAGCGGGTATTCCGAGCGCGCGCGACGGGTGTCGCTGGTTACCGATCTCGTCGAACGGCTGAACAGTGTTCCGGGGATCACGCGATCGGCGCTCACGTCCACCATCCCGTTCGGAGGGACGCGCGGCGCAAACGGCGTCGAGATCGAGGGCCATCCCGCACCGCTCGGTGAGTCGATCATCATCGACCAGCGGCAAGTCACCGCGGGCTACTTCGCGACGATGGGCATCCCGCTGCTGGAGGGTCGCGGCTTTCTCGAGACGGACGACAGCCGTGCCGAGCGAGTCATCGTCGTCAACAGGCGGATGGCGGAGCGCTACTGGCCGAACGGCGACGTCGTTGGCGCCCGCGTACGGCTTACTGCGGGCGGGGACGTCCGCGACTGGATGCGCATCGTTGGCGTCGTCGAGGACGTCCGTCACATCTCGCTCAGCCGTGATTCGGTGCCCGAGATGTATTCCACCTACTCACAAGCGCCGGTCGAAACGTTCACGGTCGTCGCTCGCACGACCGGCGATCCGACCGCGGCCCTGCCTGCGGTGCGCACCGTCCTGCGCGCGCTCGATCCGGGCTTGCCGCTCTATGACGTCCGCACGATGAGCGACCGCATCAGCCGCTCTTTCGCGCAGACGCGCGCGACGATGCTGCTCCTGCTCGTGACCGCAGCGCTCGCCGCCGCACTCGCCGGCGTCGGTATCTACGGGGCGATCTGGTACTCGGTGAGCCAGCGCACGCAGGAAATCGGCATCCGCCTGGCGCTCGGCGCGTCGCGCGCCTCCATCTGGTGGTCGGTGGTCAGCCGCGCGCTGACGCTGACCATCGCCGGCGCCGTCGTGGGGATCGGCCTGACGATGCTGGCGCGGCCACTGCTCTCCGGCTTTCTGTTCGAGACGCCGATGGGAGACGGAACGACGCTGACGTGGGTGGTTGAAGCGCTTGCGGCGCTGACGTTCGCAGCGAGCGCGGTCCCGGCGCTGCGCGCGATGCGTACGGATCCGATGACCGCGCTACGAAACGAGTAAGTACGTGCCCTGTCCCAAGCCGCGATCGAGCCTGAAATCGACCGCCTTGAAGCCGCGCGCGAAGTAGCCGGTAAAGATTCGGCGCGTGGCGAGCCGCCACTCGAGCGCCACGTCCGGCGCATCCTTCAACATGTCGCCGAAGCCAGTCGGAATGTCGACGCCTACGGCGCGCGAATCGACGTCGAGCTGAATGTTCACGCAACGCGGCCACTGCGAAGAACGATCGATCGCGTTGACGCGCGTCGCATCCGTCGAAGCAGGCGCCGGCGCATGTGGCGTGCCGTCGTGGATCCACCACTCGGCGACGAACCGATCGGTGGGATTGCCTCCGTGCAGCGGGCTCTTCGACTCGCCATACACGTTGACTTCGTACTCTTCGACGATCACACCCAGCTTGGAGAAGTTGAGGTGCGCGTTGAGCGCCTGCATCGGGTCGTACGTCCACTCGATCAGGTCCAGTCCCATCGCCACGGTTCGCTCGCGCTGGAGCATCTTGAGCCGATGGCCGAGCCCGTCGTTCCTGAATTCGTCGATCACGCCGAGCATGTGGGACCACTGCATCGGCTTCCCGCGCTTGAGGCCCGGGATCGAGTACACGAAGCCAACGAGACGACCGGACACAGGCGCGGCGTCTTCAGGCGGGCGCTCGGGCACGTCGAACGCGCCGATCAGCACGCCTCCTCGAAGGACGCTCACCGCCAGGATCGACGCCGGAACGACGTCGTCGTAGCCGGGCCCCCAGATTTGTTTTTCGAGCTCGACGACCTGGTAAAACTCGTCGAGTGTGGTCAGGTCCCTGAATTGGATGGCCATCAGGCGTCCGTCACTTGACCGCGTCGCGCTGCACGGGGCCGGCGACGACGATTGTCGCGCGGGCGGCGTCGAGAAGCCGACGCGCGACGGCATTCGCCGCGTCGAGCGTCACCGCGCGGAGACGATCGGGCAGTTGAAGGTCGTAGTCGAGGCCGAGATCGAAGAACTCGACCTGCTGGAGGAAATTGGCGATGCTGGCGTTCGTCTCGAGCGCGCGCGGCATCGAACCAATCAGAAAACGCCGCGATTCTTCGAGCTCCTTCGCGGTGATGCCATCGCGGACGAGTCGCGCGATCTCTTCATCGATTGACGCAATCGCGCGATCGACGTTGGCCGGACTGACGCCCGCACGGATCGTCAGCGGTCCTTCACCCACATTTGCGTCGAGCGAGCTCGACACGTAGTACGCCATCCCCTGCCGCTCGCGAATGCTGTCGCCGAGCCGTCCGCCAATCGCGTATTGTCCAAAGACGTTGTTCATCAGCCAGGCGGCATGGTAGTCCGGATCGCGTCGCTTGATGGCCGTGAAGCCATACGCGATGTCGGTCTGCGCCTTGTTCATCATCGGCACGATCGTCGTCGTCCGCTCCGTCGCGCGGCGTGCCGGAGGAATGCTGAGCGCCTGCGCCGGCGGCCGTGTCCACGCACCGAACACCTGATTCGCGACGTCGAGCACTCGCCGAGAAGGCACGTCGCCGACGACGACGCCGATCAGTCCGGATGGCGAGAAGTGCGCGCGATGGTGGCTGAGGAGGTCGTCGCGTGTCAGGTTCGTGACGAACTCGATGCTGCCCTTCGTGCGTCGTCCATACGGATGGCCGTCCGGAAACAGACGGCTCATCAACCCGTCGTTCGCGCGGATCGCGGGATTGTCTTCGTCCTGGCGAATCGCAGTGACGACCTCGCCTTTGCGGATGGCGATCTCGTCCTCCGGCAGCGACGGCGACGTCATCATCTCGCCAAGCAGCGCGAACACGACGTCGAAGTCTTCGGCCAGACACGTGCACGCCATCGTCAGGAGATGCCGGGTGACGGAGATCGACAGCGTTACGCCGCGGTCGTCGAGCGCCTCGGCAATCTGGGAGGCGGACTTCGTCAGCGTGCCCCGGTCGATCACGCGCGACAGCAGCCAGGCCGTGCCCTCGCGGCCAGCGGGATCTGACGCCGAGCCGGCGCGCATCGCGACGCCTATCGAGACCGCCGGCGTCGTTCGCGTTTCCTTCACCAGAAAAACCGCACCGCTGTCGAGAGCGCGGCGTTCGGGAGACAAGCCCCGGCTGACTACCATTGCTTCAAGCCTCAACGTCCGGGGTGGACGTCCCGGACGGTTCGAACCAGCCGATCGTCCGATTGGAAGCGGCGAGCACCTGTTTCGCGACCGTTGCCACCTGTTCTCCGGTCACGGACGCAATCCGTTGAGGCGCCGCGTGGAACATGCTCAACGCGTCGATCGTCTCGAAGTAGCCGAGCTGATGCGCGATGTTGGTGACGCTGTCCGCATCGAAGACCAGCCGCGCGCGCAATTGCGACAGCGCGCGCCGAAGTTCGGCCGGCGTGATGCCGTCGCGGTTCGTACGATCCAGTTCTTCGAGCATCGCGGCTTCCACCGCCGACAACGCGATGCCGTCGGTTGCCGTCGCGGAAATCGTGTACAGGAACGGCTCTGCGGTCGGAAGCAAGGCACCGGACACGGACGAGGCGAGTCCCCGTTCCACGAGCGCGCGATAAAGCCGGGCGCTCCGCTGCGGCGGAGGCACTCGGAAGCTGGACCAGAGATTCATTCCCTTCGCGCCGGTCAGGACGGCGTCCAAAACGAGCAGCGGAAAGAAATCCGCATCGTTCGCGGCCGGCGCGTGAAAACCGCACTTCCAGTACGCGGTCGTCCCCTCCCGCCGGATCGCCAGTCGCCGTTCGCCGGTCTGCTCCGGCTCGACCGTCCGTACGCGGCGCGGAACGGACCCCGGTTGAATCGCTCCGAAGGAACGGTCGACGCGCCGCAGGACATCTTCCGTGTCCACGTCGCCGACGATGACGAGGGTGGCGTTGTTCGGGACGTAGTAGCGGCGGTAGTACTGATAGAGATCGTCGCGCGTCATCGCCTGGAGATCAGACAGCCAGCCAATCGTTGGATGCTGGTAGGGATGCGCCTTGAAGGCCGTCGCGGTCAGTTCCTGGTCGAGCAGCTGATCGGGATCGTTTTCGCCGCCCTGCAGTTCGGAGATGATGATCGTGCGCTCGGCCTCGCAGTCGTCGGGGTGGTACAGTCCGTTTGCCATCCGCTCCGACTCGATGAACAGCATCCGATCGAGCGCGTCGGTGGTCGCCGTCTCGAGATACGTGGTCTGATCGATCCAGGTATAGCCGTTCCAGCTGCCGCCGAACTGTTCGATGATGCCCTTGACCTGCTCCCGCGGGATGTTCGTGGTCCCCCGGAAATTCATGTGCTCGACCCAGTGCGATGCTCCGGTCAACCCGGGGCCTTCGTCCCGTGAGCCGACCTTGTACCAGCACCAGACCGAGGCCAGCGGCGCCGTGTGCTCTTCCTGGACGAGGACGGTCAGGCCGTTTTCGAGTTGCGCCCGACGAGGGGCCACCGAGGCTTCGCGCATCGGATCATTATAAAATCGCAGTATCCCGACCCCATGCCTGAGTGGAAAGACACCGTCAACCTGCCCCGAACCGATTTCCCGATGAAGGCCAATCTTCCGACGAGCGAGCCTCAAACGCTCGCGCGCTGGAAGGCGATGGACCTCTACGGCAAGATTCGCGAGCGCCGGAAAGGCGCGCCGAAGTTCGTGCTGCACGATGGGCCGCCCTACACGAGCGGCAACATCCACATCGGCACGGCGATGAACAAGATCCTGAAGGAGCTGGTCGTCAAGTCACGGTCGATGGCCGGCTTCGACGCGCCGTACGTCGTCGGCTACGACTGCCACGGCCTCCCGATCGAGCTCAAGGTCGATCGCGAGCTCGGCCCGAAGAAGCGCGACATGTCGGTCGCCGACTTCTGCCGCGCGTGCCGCGCCTACGCCGAACGGTTCGTCGACACGATGACGGCGCAGTTCGAGCGGCTCGGCATCCTCGCGACCTGGGAGCATCCGTACCTGACGATGAACTACAAGTACGAGGCGGCGATCGCGCGGGCGCTCGGCCGCTTCGTCGATCAGGGACTCGTCTACAAAGGGAAGAAGCCGGTCCATTGGTGCATCCACTGCCGCACTGCGCTGGCAGAAGCGGAAGTGGAATACGGCGACCATACGTCGCCGTCGATCTACGTGGAGTTTCCGCTGGCCCCCGAGAGCGAGGGCGAGCTCGCGGCGCGCGTGCCCGCGCTTGCCGGACGGCAGGTGTCCGTTCTCATCTGGACGACGACGCCCTGGACGATTCCGTCCAACCTCGCCGTCGCGTTCCATCCCGAGTTCGACTACGGCGCCTACGAGGTTGACGGCCCGGGCAGCCGCGTTGTCATCGTCGCCGAAGCGCTCGCGGAGAGCGTTGCGGCGGCCGCCGGCAAAACGTTTGGCGCACCGGTCGCGCGGATGAAGGGCGAGGAGCTCGAGCGCATCCGCTTCCAGCATCCGCTGTACGCGCGGACGTCGCTCGGCGTGCTCGGCCAGTACGTGACGCTCGACGCCGGCACCGGTGCAGTCCACACGGCGCCGGGCCACGGCGCCGACGATTTTCAGACCGGTGTGAAGTACGGCCTGGAGATCTACGCGCCCATCGGACCTGGCGGGCACTTCTTCGAGAACGTCGAGCTGTTTGGCGGCGAGCGCGTGTTCGACGCGAATCCACACGTGATCGAAGCGTTGAGGGAGCGCGGGCGCCTGTGGCATCAGGCGTCGTTCGCGCACCAGTATCCGCACTGCTGGCGCTGCCACAATCCGGTGATCTTTCTCGCGACGTCTCAGTGGTTCATCGACCTCGACGAAAAGAAGGTCGTCGAAGGACGGCCGCTGCGCGAAGCGGCACTCCACGCCATCGACCACGACGTGAAATGGATCCCGCAGTGGGGCCACGACCGCATGTACAACATGGTCGCGCATCGTCCCGACTGGTGCATCTCGCGTCAGCGCGTATGGGGCGTGCCTATCCCCGCGGTCGACTGCACCGCGTGCGGCGAAGCGATCATCACGCCCGCGCTCGTCGAGCAGGCGGCGCGCGTCTTCGAGCAGCGCGGCGTCGAATCCTGGTACGAAGGCTCGACGTCGGACTTCGTGCCGGCCGGATTCGCCTGTCCGAAATGCGGCGGCACGGCATTCGACCGCGAGATGAACATCCTCGACGTGTGGTTCGATTCGGGATCGAGCCACGAGGCGGTCCTCTCGCAGTGGCCCGAGCTGACGTGGCCCGCAGACGTGTACCTCGAGGGCACGGATCAGCATCGCGGCTGGTTTCAGAGCTCGCTGCTCGTCGGACTCGGCACCCGCGGCCACGCACCGTTCCGCTGGATCATCACCAACGGCTTCGTGATCGACGTTGACGGCAAGAAGATGTCGAAGTCGATTGGCAACTCGATCGAGCCAGCGGCGATCATCAAGGACAGCGGCGCCGACATCGTCCGTCTGTGGACGGCGATGAGCGACTACCGCGAAGAGATCCGCGTCAGCAAGGAAATCCTCGCGCGCGTCGTCGAGGCATATCGCAAGATTCGAAACACGCTGCGGTACCTCGTCGCGAACCTGTACGACTTCGATCCGACGACGGATCGGCTGCCGCACGCACAGCTCGAGGAAGTGGACCGCTACATCCTTGCGAAGTACGCCGCCGTCGGGATCAAGGCGCTGCGCGGCTATGAGGAGTACGACTACAACGCTGTCTGCCAGGCGCTGAACACGTTCATGAACATCGATCTCAGCGCCTTCTACGCCGACGTGTCGAAGGATCGACTGTATACGTTCGGGGCCCGCTCGCGCGAACGCCGCTCGGCGCAAACGGCGATGTTCATCATGCTCGACGGTTTGGCGCGGCTGACGGCGCCGATCCTGTCCTTCACGATGGACGAGCTGTGGCGGTTCCTGCCGGGCGCACGCGAAGAGTCGGTGCACATGGCGGTGTTCCCGGGCAAGGACGACCTCCTGATGCTCATCGACGAGGACCTGATCGCACGCTGGAACGCGCTGGTCGCCGTCCGTGAACAGGTGCTCGCCGAGATCGAGCCTCTTCGAAAAGAAAAGAAAATCGGCAGCTCGCTGCAGGCGAAGGTCGTGTTGTCGGCAGGACTCAAAGACCTGCCTCTGCTCGAGCAATACGCGCGCGATCTGCCGATGCTGTTCATCGTTTCCGAGGTGGACGTTCGGCCTGCACCTGCCGACGACACACCGTCTGAAGGAAAACCGCACGTGACCATCGAACGGTCGGCCGGGACGAAATGCGAGCGCTGCTGGCGCTACGTCCCGAAGGTGTCCAGCGACCCGACCTGGGCCGGATTGTGCGAGCGTTGCCAGGATGCGCTCTCGAAAGACGACCAGGCCGCATGACCGACGCTGCACCTCACGCCATCGCACAGGGCGCGGACGAGTCGGCCAACCCGCCGCTCGACTCCGCGGAGCCGCAATTGGTCGGCCGTCGCCGGCTCGAGATCTGGCTGCCGCTCGGAATCGTGGCGCTGGACCAGCTGAGCAAGGCGCTGGTGCGCGCCAAGCTGCCGCTGCACGAGAGCGTGACGTTCATCCCAGGCCTGGTGGATTTCACCCACGTCCGCAACAGCGGCGCTGCTTTCGGATTTCTGAACGCGGTTGATTTTCCGTTCAAGGGCGTCGTCATCGCGCTCGTGGCGACAGCGGCACTCGTCGGGGTCGGCATCTACGCAGCCAGCCTGGCGCATCACCAGCTCGTCGCGCGGCTCGGCCTGGCGCTGATCATCGGAGGAGCGGCGGGCAACCTGATTGACCGCCTCGTTGCCGGATCCGTCGTGGACTTCGTCGACGTGTACTGGCACAACTGGCACTTCTGGGCCTTCAACGTGGCGGACTCGGCAATTACCGTGGGCGTCGCTATCATGATTCTCGATATGCTTGGAGGAGATCAGCGCCGCGCGTCATGATGCGCGCGAACACCTGAACTGAACGCCAGCTATGTTTCCCAGACTCTTCGAACTCGGTCCGATCACGGTCTACACGTACGGGGTCCTTCTCGCGGCCGCCTACCTGCTCGGGCTGAAGCTTGCGATGGTGCGCGCGAGCGCCCGGGGCCTCGACGCCAACCGCGTTCTCGATCTCGGGATTTACATCATCATCAGCGCGCTCGTCGGCGCGAAGCTGCTGCTGCTCGTCACCGACTTCAGAACGTTCAGCGCCGACCCGCGGGAACTTCTGTCGCTGGCGCGATCGGGCGGCGTGTTCTACGGCGGCCTCATCCTCGCCGTGGTCGTCGCGCTGTGGTACATCCGCAAGATCGGCCTTCCACTCTGGACGACCTGTGACGTGTTCGCTCCAGGCATCGCGCTCGGTCACGTCGTCGGACGCTTCGGCTGCTTCTTCGCCGGCTGCTGCTTCGGAAAGCCGACGACGATGCCGTGGGGGATCACGTTCAAGGACACGTTTGCGGCAGCGAATGTCGGGACGCCGCTCGGCGTGCCGTTGCACCCGACACAGCTGTACGAAGCGGGCGCAGAGCTCATCATCCTGATCGTGCTGCTCGTCACCGAACGCAAGGGCAAGCCCTTCGCCGGGCGCACGTTCTGGCTCTACATGCTGATGTACGCGGTGTCGCGATTCATCATCGAGTTCTATCGCGGCGACGAGCGCGGGACGGTGGGCGTTTTCTCGACGTCGCAGTTCATCTCGGTCGTGCTCGCCCCGCTGGCCGTCGCGATGCTCGTGTATCTGTCGCGCGCCGTCGCGCCGGAGCCCCGGCGCGCCCGCAAGGCCGCGTGATCATCACGGTTCCAAACGACGGCGACGGCCTTCGTCTGGATCGCTTCCTGGTCAACCTGCTGCCGCAGCATTCGCGATCGCAGATCCAGCGCCTCATCAAGACCGGATCGATCACCGTCCAGGGGCGCAGCGCGCGGGCGAATCAGATTGTCAAGATCGGCCAGGCGGTTTCGGTCGATGTGCCCGAACCTACCGAGGCAACGCCCGCTGCCGAGCCGCTTCAGCTGAACGTCGTCTACCAGGATCACGACATAGCGGTCATCGACAAACCTGCCGGGATGGTCGTGCACCCCGCGGCGGGACACAGTTCAGGAACGCTCGTCAACGCGCTCCTCCATCACATGGACGATTTGAGCGGCATCGGCGGCGAAAAGCGGCCGGGGATCGTTCATCGCCTCGATCGCGGCACGTCGGGTCTGATGGTCGTCGCGAAACATGATGCGGCGCACGAGGCATTGTCGAAGCAGTTCCGGGATCGCGACGTCGAGAAAGAGTACGTGGCGCTTGTGTGGGGCGAAGTGATGGCCGGCCGCCGGATCGATTCGCCCATCGGACGGGATCCGCGGAATCGGAAGAAGATGTCCGCGGAACGCACCGAGGCGCCGGACTCGCTTCGACTGCGCCGCAGCCGCGAAGCAGTGACGCGAATCGTGGGCGCCGAGCATTTCGGCCGCGTGCTGACGCTCGTGAGCGTCGCCATTCACACGGGACGGACGCACCAGATCCGCGTGCATCTGAGCGCCATTGGTCATCCGGTCGTCGGCGATTCGCTGTACGGCGGCGTCCACAGGCGGGTACCCGGCGATCTGCGCGCAGTGACGCACCTCGATCGCCCGTTTCTTCACGCCGCGCGCCTCGGCTTTACGCACCCTGTGGACGGCCGCAGGTTGACGTTCACGAGCGAGCTACCGCCCGATCTGCAG
Source organism: Vicinamibacterales bacterium (assembly GCA_036557365.1). Taxonomy (GTDB): domain Bacteria; phylum Acidobacteriota; class Vicinamibacteria; order Vicinamibacterales; family CAVVIG01; genus DATKHR01. Next base: position 78,008 of record DATBHR010000081.1, on the reverse strand, counting down.
CGCGTGCTCGACGACGTGCGCGAACGATTCGACAATTGAACGAGCGAAAGCCCCGACTTATGTCCACCATCTACAGCGGGCGTGTCTTCTCCGTCGAGGTCGAGGAACGCCGCTTTCCAAACGGCACGACGCACCGCGTCGAGATCGTCCGGCACAATCCATCGGTCGTCCTGATTCCGATCGAAGACGACGGACGCGTCGTCATCGTCCGACAGTATCGTGCGCCGCTCGATCGCATGACCTGGGAGTTTCCTGCTGGCCGCGTCGAAGCGGGCGAAACAGAGGACGCTGCCGCGCGTCGCGAATGCGAGGAAGAAATCCGGCGCGTGCCGGAAAGCCTCGAGCGTCTCCGTGGACTATTTCCAGCGCCCGGATTCTGCGACGAGGAGCTCGTGTTCTTCCGCTTGCGAGGGCTGCGCAACCCGCCGGCCGACTCGACTCGAAAGGCAGACGAGGACGAGGACATCGAAACGAAGACGGTAAGCGTGGACGAGGCGAGAGCGATGCTGGAGCGGGGCGAGATTGTCGATCTGAAGACCGCGTACGCGTTGACGCTGCTGTGATTCTCTGACGTTCGAATCCTGCAGTCCGAAGACTGCCGGGTGTCAGACCCGGCGAGGCTTCAGACTGCAGGACTCCAGCGTCCGACCCGATGCGTTACGGCCGCGCCGCGACCGCTCCGCTGCGCTTCGATTCCTTGGCGGTTTTCCCTTCGACCGGCGCCGGCCGGACGTCCGTGGACACCGGCTGCAGCGCGAGTGCCAGCACCTCCTCGATCGTCGACACGAGGTGAACCGTCAGGTTCTTGCGCAGTTCCGGCGTGAGGTCCTCGTTCACGTTCTTGCCGTTCTGCTTCGGCAGGATCACTTCGTTGATCCCGACGCGCCGCGCCGCAAGAACCTTTTCCTTCACGCCGCCGATGGGCAATACCCGACCGGAGAGCGTGATCTCACCGGTCATCGCGATGTCGCCGCGGACCGGACGGCCCGTCAGCTGTGACGCCATCGCGGTCGCCATCGTGACGCCAGCCGACGGTCCGTCCTTCGGGATGGCACCCGACGGCACGTGGACGTGCATCTCGGCGTTCTTGAAGAAGTCGGGATCGACGTTGTACTCCTTCGCATGCGTGCGCAGCCACGAGAGCGCCGCGCGCGCCGACTCCTTCATGACCTCGCCAAGCTGACCGGTCAGCGTCAGCGAGCCGGTCCCGGCCATCCGCGAGGCCTCGATGAAGAGCACCTCGCCGCCGGCGGCAGTCCACGCCATGCCGATCGCGACGCCGGGTTCCTTCGTTCGCTCCTCCATCTCCTCGTCGAGGAATCGGGGAGCGCCCAGCATTTCGACGACGACATCCGGCGTGATTTCGAGCGCCGCCTCGTTGCCCTCGGCGCGCCTGCGCGCGACTTTCCGGCAGAGCGATCCGATTTCGCGTTCGAGGTTACGCACACCAGCCTCGCGTGTGTAGCCGCGAATGACCTGGCGCAGGGCTGCGTCGGTGAAGCGGATGTACTCGGCCGTCAGCCCGTGGTTCTTGATCTGCTTCTCGACGAGGTGATCGACCGCGATGCGCAGCTTCTCTTCCTCGGTGTAGCCGGCAATCTCGAGCACTTCCATGCGGTCGCGCAGCGCCGGTGGAATCGGGTCGAGCACGTTCGCGGTCGTGATGAAGAGCACTTCGCTCAGGTCGAACGGCACGTCGAGGTAGTGATCGCGGAACGTGTTGTTCTGTTCCGGATCGAGGACCTCGAGCAGCGCCGACGAGGGGTCGCCGCGGAAATCGGCGCCGAGCTTGTCGATCTCGTCGAGGATGAAGACCGGGTTCTTCGACTCCGCCCGCCGCAGTCCCTGGATGATCTGGCCCGGCAGCGCGCCGATGTACGTCCGCCGATGCCCGCGGATTTCTGCCTCGTCCCGCATGCCGCCAAGCGACACGCGCACGAACTTACGGCCCAGCGACTCCGCGATCGAACGAGCCAGCGACGTCTTGCCGACGCCGGGAGGCCCGACGAAGCACAGGATCGGTCCCTTGACGTTCGGATTCAGCTTGCGGACGGCCAGATACTCGAGGATGCGATCCTTCGCCTTCTCGAGACCCGAGTGGTCGGCGTCGAGCGTACGCTTCGTTTTCGGCAGATCGATGACTTCGTCCGTACGCTTCGCCCACGGCAGCGCCACGAGCCAATCGAGGTAAGTGCGCGAGACGGTATATTCGGCCGCAGCCACAGGCATCTTCGATAGGCGATCGAGCTCGCGCAGCGCTTCCTTTTTCACCGTCTCCGGCATGCCGGCCGCTTCGATCTTCTCCGACAGCTCCTCGATTTCCTTCGTCTGGTCGTCGCCCTCGCCGAGCTCTTTCTGGATCGCCTTCATCTGCTCGCGGAGGAAGTACTCGCGCTGGTTCTTGCCGACCTCCGACTGCACCTGCGACTGAATCTTGGAGCCGAGCTCGAGGACTTCGAGCTCCTTGATGAGGATGCGATTCAGGTTGTCCATGCGCGCCCGGATGTCGAGCGTCTCGAGGACTTCCTGCTTCACCGCCGTGCTGATGGTCGAAAGCGACGAGGCGATGAAATCCGCCAGGCGGCCAGGCTCGACGATGTTCGTCGCGAGCGTTTGCAGGTCGTCCGACAGCAGCGGGGAGAGCGAGACGACCTGCTGGAAGTTCGTCTTGATGTTCCGCGCGAGCGCGTCGATCTCGAGGCGGTCTTCGTCTTTCGTCCCTTCAGTCGCAGCGCTCACCTTCGCGCGCAGGTACGGGTGCATCGACACGACTTCGTCCAGACGCAGCCGCGCGAGGCCCTGGACGATCAGCCGAAGGCTGCCGTCGGGCAGCTTGAACATCTTGTGGATGTGGGTGGCCGTGCCGACGACGTGAAGATCGTCCTGGCCCGGCTCTTCAACCGCCGCGTCGCGTTGCGTGAACACCGCGATCAGTTTGCCGTTCGCAATCGCATCGTCGATGAGCCGCACGGAGCTCTCGCGTGCGACCGCGAGCGGCATGAACGAATTCGGAAAGAGGACGGTATCCCGAAGCGGGAGGATCGGCAGCTCCGATGGGATGGAGACCGGCCGATCGCCGATCGAGACGTCCTCGGGTTTGAGGTTCTCGATGTGATCGCTCATGGCGACCTCTCTTATCTGAATCGTTTCGCCGATGCGGCACGACGTGCGCGTCGCCGCGACGGAACGCCGAAATGTGAAATGCGTGGGCTGGCCGGAGGCGGAGGGAAATGGGCTCCGCCACCGGCGGAGCCCATTGGGACGCCGGATCTTACATGTCGAGGAAGAGCGAAGACGAACCGCGCCGCGCGTTGGCCTGACGCTCACGCTGCTCGGCCGCTTCCCGCCGCTCCTCGCAGTTCTTGCAGCGAACCGCGAAGGGCAGCGCGCGAAGCCGCTTCTCCCCAATTTCGTCGCCGCACTCGTAGCAATAGCCGTAATCGCCCTGGTCCAGCCGACGCAGCGCGTCGTTGACCTTGTTGAGCGTTTCGGACTTCATCTGAATCAGCGCGAACTCGAGCTCTTCCTGGATATCGGCTTCCGAGCTCTCGACCGCGTCGAGCACCTCGTTGAGCTTGCCGCCCCAGGTGCCCTCTTCACGGACGCCGCGCATCTTACCTTGCACCTGCGCTTGAATTTCCTTACGCCGCTCGTCGAGCATCTGCTTCAGTTCGGTGTACCGCGCCCGAGACATCTGTTGCTCTGCCGCAACCTTTCGAGCTTCTTTGTTCGCCATGACGCCGCTCCTTCTTCAACCGCTACGCTAAGATTGCCGCCGTTTATGCAAATGAACTGCCAATCGTATACTGAACTAAAGTCATATTGCAAACGATCGTGTCGAACGCAGAGTGTCCAATCCTCGCGTCGCTGTCTGTCCTGCTCTGCGTACATCCTGAAGAGGACCTGCGAAGATTGACAGCATCAAACCCTTCTCGATCAAACAGTTGAAGCAGCTCATCTTTGGCAGTCAACCGTTTGTTCAAAAACATTTGATTGCTTAGACGCCCACCAACCCGGAACGGTTCTAGAAATTCGAAGGAAACTTGTCCGCTCTCGGTGACGCCATCGTTGCCGGAAATTGTCCGACGTCCTCGGGTCTACGAGGAACAGATCACGATTTCGGCAGGTCGATCGGCGTTATTTGGCAGTGGCCTGGCTCTACTGGACGCGCTGCGAGACCGAGCTGTTGGGAACGACGCCCTTCTCGACGAGCAGCTGAGCGCTTCGCGGACTGCCCGTCCGAAGCCAGCGCTCGTATAACCGCAGCAGGTCCTGGTTGGTCGAGCAGGAGGCTCGTTCGCTGACCTCGTTGAGCACGTCGACGAAACCGACAAACTTTTCTCCGAGTTCAGCGAAAACGGGGGCAAGTGCGTCGCCGTCTGATCGGCTCAGCGCGTGGTACGCGTAGCCGCCGATCGTCACGTAGTAGTCGACGTCCACGAGCTTGCGCCGGAGGGAATCGGCGAAGAATCCGGACACGAACAGCGACTCGTCGCCAATCTGCCGCAGGCCGACGCGTTGCCGCGATCCTCCGCTGTCCAGCGCGTGCGCCAGTCTCAACGCCAGCGGCTCATCGTCGGAGCGATCGCCGGCTGGATGCGCGAAACCCGCGAGGAGCTGCACGATGTAGAAGGCCGTCAGTTCGTGTGCCGCGACTCGCTGATGTGCGAGCGCACCATCGACGAGTTCCTTGAAGTAGCCGGCGACCGACGGTCCCGTCGAACCACCCGCGTCCATACGCTCGGCTTAGTGCAAGGGTCATTCCTTGGCGAACGAGAGAATTTCCGTGAAATTGTAGAATGTCATCGTGATCTGCCCTCTTTGCCGTACGCGCAAAGCGCGTCGGGGATGCCCCGCGCTCGGCCAGCAAATCTGCGCGGTCTGCTGTGGCACGAAGCGCCTCACCGAAATCGCGTGCCCGAGCGATTGCACGTGGCTCGCGAGTTCGCGCGACCATCCATCCGCAGCAACCGTCCGGCGCCAGCAGCAGGACTTGAGTCTGCTCGTAGATTCGATTCGCGACTTCAACGAGCGTCAGTCGCGGCTCTACCTCTTAATCGCGTCGTTTCTGAGTCGCTACCAGCCTGCCGATCTGACACGCGTCATCGACGATGACGTGGCGGAGGCGGCGGACGCGATGGCATCGACATACGAGACGGCGGCGCGCGGCGTGATCTACGAGCACCGGCCTGCGTCTCTGCCCGCGGAGCGTCTCGTCAGCGGACTGAAACCGCTGCTGGCCGAAGCCGGGAAGGGCGCCGGGAGCTCGTTCGAACGAGACGCGAGCGTGGTGTTGCGGCGGGTTCGCAGCGTGATCGAAACCGTGCGGACCGGTCGTCCCGGAGAACCGCGCGCCTATCTCGAGCTGCTCGGACGGGTCATGCGCAGCGACCGCACGGCGGCTCCTGGCGACGCGGACGGCGAAGGGTCGGATCCGTCGGCGTCTCGGTTGATCGTCCCCTGAGTGCACCTATATAATTGAGGTTTCCCAAGACGGCTGACTGCGCAGTCGATCCGCGCGCAGCGGCCACGAAAGACGAAAGCACAAGATGGCCAAACACTGCGAAATCTGCGGCAAGACGCCCGTCGTCGGTCGTCAGCACAGCCACGCGAACAATGTGAGCGCGCGCCGGTTCGAACCGAATCTCCAGACGGTGCGGGCGATGGTGAACGGCGGCGTCCGGCGCATTCGAGCCTGCACGCGCTGCATCCGGTCCGGACGCGTCACGAAGGCCGCGTAAGACGTATGAAACAACCCGTTTCGACACCTGATGCTCCCAAAGCGATCGGCCCGTACTCGCAGGCCGTTCGCGTGGGCGAGCTGCTGTTTCTCTCGGGACAGGTCGCGCTCGACCCGGCGAGCGGACAGATGGTCGAAGGCGGTGTGGACGTCCAGACGCGGCGGGTGATGGACAACCTCGCCGCTGTTCTGAAGGCGGCGGGCCGGACGTTCGCGGACGTGGCGCGGACGACGATTTACCTGGCGGACATGAACGACTTTGCCAAGGTAAACGAGGTGTACGGCTCGTACTTCTCCGAGCCGTTCCCCGCTCGCGCAACCGTGCAGGTCGCACGGCTTCCGAAGGACGCGCGCGTCGAGATCGACTGCATCGCGTTCGTCGGACAATCCTGAACACTTCTACACAGCTCTGCCCGCGCGCTCGACGCCGAGTACGCCCTGTACTCCTTTGAGCGACTTGATCACCTTTTCGAGGTGCTTGAGGTCGCTGATCTCGACAGTCATGTCCAGGCGCGCACGCCTGTCTGCATCAGTGCGCGCCTCCATGTTCCTGATGTTGGTGTTCAGGTCCGCGATCTTGGCGCTCACAGCCGCAAGAAGTCCCTTCCGATCCTCGACCTCCATCGTCAGCTTGACGGTGTAGCGGGCGGCTGCGTCGCCGCCCGGTGACTTGTCCCACTCGACCTCGATGCGCCGCTCGGGATCGTAGAGAAGGTTGACGACGTTCGGACACGTGGCGGAGTGAACCGAGACGCCCTTGCCGCGTGTGATGTACCCGACGATCTTCTCGCCGCGGATCGGATTGCAGCAGCGGGCTCGAAACACCATCAAGTCGTCGAAGCCGCGGACCTTGATCTTTTCCTCGCCGGTACCGAGAACACGGCGCACGACGGACGCGACCGGGCCGTCCGGCGGCTTTTCGCGCAGCTTCTCGTCGGGAACGAGCCGCGTGAAGATCTGCTTCGGCTGCAGTTTGCCGTACCCGATCGAGGCATACAGCTCCTCGATCTTCTGTGCCCCGAACTCTGTGAGGACGGCGGCGAACTCCGGCGTCTCGACCATCGACTTCAGGTTGAGGTCGTACCGCCGCCCTTCTTTTTCGAACACCTTGCGTCCGAGCTCGATTGCGCGCGCCTTTTCTTCGCGCCGGATCCAGTGCTTGATTTCGTAGCGCGCGTGCGACGTGACGACGAAGTTCAGCCAGTCGCGGCTCGGTTTGTGGCCGGTCTGGGTGACGATTTCGACGATGTCGCCGTTCTTAAGCTTCGAGCGCAGCGGCACCATCTTTCCGTTGATGCGCGCGCCGACGCACTGCGCGCCGACGTCGGTGTGAATCGAATACGCGAAGTCGACCGGCGTCGCGCCGCGCGGGAACGACTTCACCAGCCCCTTCGGCGTGAACGCGTACACTTCCTCCGGATAGAGCTCGACCTTCAAGTTCTGGATGAACTCGTTCGGATCGCGGACCTCGCGCTGGATGTCGAGCAACTGGCGCATCCACCGGAAGTAGCGCTCGTCGCGATGATCGCCGATGCGGCCTTCCTTGTATTTCCAGTGCGCGGCGATACCTTCCTCCGCCATGCGATGCATCTCGATCGTCCGGATCTGGACCTCGAAGGGCGTGCCTCGCTCGCTGATCACCGACGTATGAAGCGACTGGTAGCCGTTCGGGCGCGGCATCGCGATGAAGTCCTTGATGCGGCCGGGAACGGGTGACCACGTCTGGTGGATGATGCCGAGCGCGGCGTAGCAGTTCTTCACGTTGTCGGTGACGATGCGCAGCGCCACGAAGTCGTAGACCTGTTCCAATTCGATCTTCTGTTTCTTCAGCTTCTGGTTGATGCTCCAGAGTCGCTTGATCCGGCCGTCGATCTCGATCACCGGCACCTGTGCATCGGCGAGCTTCGCCGCGATCGTCTTTTTCAGCTCCTCGATAACGCCTTCCGCCTGGCGGCGTTTCGAATCGACCTTCGCGCGAAGCGCCTCGTAGACGCGCGGCTCGAGGTACCGGAATGCGAGCTCCTCGAGCTCGTTCTTCACCTTGCTCATCCCGAGCCGGTTGGCGATCGGCGCGTAGATGTCCTGGGTTTCCTGCGCGATGATCGTGCGCTTCTCTTCGGGGAGGTGGCTGAGCGTCCGCATGTTGTGCAGACGGTCCGCGAGCTTCACGAGGATGACGCGGATGTCGTCGACCATCGCGAGCAGCATCTTGCGGAAGTTCTCCGCCTGCCGCTCTTCGCTGGACGAGAATTTGATCGCGCTGATCTTCGTGACGCCTTCGACGACGTGCGCGACTTCCGGCCCGAACAATTCCTGGATGCGATCGATCGTCGTCAACGTGTCTTCGACGACGTCGTGCAGCAGGCCGGCCGACACCGCGACGACGTCCAGCTTCATGTCGATCAACAGGTCGGCGACGGCCAGTGGGTGGATGAGGTATGGTTCGCCTGAATGGCGCACCTGGCCGCGATGCTCGAACGCGGAGAAAACGTAAGCGCGCCGGAGCAGCTCGACGTCGGCGTCGGGGCTGTACGCCCGGACTTTTTCGAGGAGATCCTCGAAGCGAATCATGAAAAACGGTGTCTAAATCAACAGTAAGCCGTGCCTTGACGTACGTTTTTTGGCTTCACTATACTGGCCCGGTTCTGGGCACGGCAATTTTCTCGCCTGTTACACCGGGAGACATCCTGGTGAGGTTGTAAGGGGGCTCAATGCGTTTCTTGTCGGGTGCACCGCTGGCAACGGCCCTGGGGTCTGCGGCGATGCTGGCCTTGGGATCGATGACACTGACCGGTTGCGGGAAGGTCGGTGAACTGCAAGCCATGAAGGCGTTCAAGGCCGCAAATCAGGCATACTCGCAGCAGGACTACAAAAAAGCCGCCGAGCTCTACGAGCAGGCCATTCAGGCTGCGCCCGACACGCAGGCAGGTCACCAGTCCTACTTCTTCCTGGGCAACAGCTACGACAACCTGTACAAGCCGAGCAAGAAGGGCGACGCCGACAACGACGCGCTGCTGACGAAAGCGGTCGACAACTACACGAAGGCCGCGCAGACCTTGTCCGCGTCGAACGACCCGACGGACAAGACGCTCGGCAAACGGTCGCTCGAGTTCCTCGTGAACACCTACGGTTCCGAGAAGCTGAACGACCCGGGCAAGGCCGAGCCCGTGCTGCAGAAGATGATTCAGCAGGACCCGGGCGATCCGACCAACTACTTCCAGCTCGCGAAACTGTACGAGGACGCGGGCGTGTACGATGCTGCCGAGCAGATGTACATCAAGGGCAAGGAAGCGAAGCCGAACGACTCCGCCGGCTACATGCAGCTCGCGGGGTACTACAACCGGCAGGGCGAGTTCGACAAGACGATCGAAGCGCTCGAACAGCGCGCCTCGCGCGAACCGAACAACCCGGAGGCGTACTACACCATCTCGACGTTCTACTGGGACAAGGCGTTCCGCGACGCGCACTTGAAGGACACCGAGAAGAAGGACTTCGTCGAAAAGGGCATCCAGGCCGTCGATCACGCGCTGCAGATCAAGCCGGACTACGCCGAGGCGCTGGTCTACAAGGGTCTGCTGCTTCGCCTCGAGGCGAACATGGAGAAGAACGTCGACAAGCAGCACCAGTTGATCCAAGAAGCCGACAAGCTGCGCGACAAGGCGAACGACCTGCGCAAGAAGACGGCATCCGGCACCGATTAGCGCCCCTTTCGCCGCACTACAACCGATTGGATCAAGGGCCGCCAGGCGACCACCTGGCGGCCCTTTTTTGCATTGCCGTAACACCCCGCGTCCTCGCAGAGCTATAAGATCCGTCCGTCTTTTCCACAAAGAAGTAGGAGCAGTCGATGACGTACGGAACGACGTCGCGTGGCATGTACGCGATGGCAGCGCTGGTGAGTTTTGCTCGGCCGGGACCGCCCAGCCGCGGTAAAATCCTCGCCTTTACATTTCACAACAATCAGGAGTCGGTAATGACGAGGATGAAGTGGACGCGCTTCGTCGACGTGCTGGGTGCACTTTGTCTAACGTTGACCTTTGCGCAGTCGCTCGCAGCGCAGACGGTGACGACCGCCTCGATGACCGGTGTCGTCAAGGACGCGCAGGGGGCAGTGATCCCTGGCGCAACCGTGACGGCCGTTCACGAGCCGTCAGGGACGACCTACGAAGCGGTCACGCAGACTGACGGGCGGTTCACGATGCCCGGCATGCGCGTCGGCGGCCCGTACAAGGTCACCACCGCGCTCCAGGGTTTCACGACCGACGAGCACAATAACATCCAGCTGCAGCTCGGCGTCGCGCAGGACCTCGAGATCACGCTGAGGGTCGCCAACGTTTCCGAAACGATTACGGTCGTCGGCAGCAGCGATCCGGTGTTCAGCTCGAGCCATACCGGTGCCGCGACCGCCGTCGTGCGCGAAGACCTCGCAGCGCTGCCGACGATTACCGGACGCATCACGGACATCACGCGTCTGACGCCGCAGTACGGCGGATCCGGCACATTTGCCGGCCAGGACAACCGCGCGAACAACGTCACCGTCGACGGCTCGTACTTCAACAACTCGTTCGGCCTTGGCGTCACGACGGGCGGCATCGGCGACCGCACCGGCGTTGCGCCGATCTCCCTCGAAGCCATCGAGCAGATCCAGGTGCAGGTCGCGCCGTACGACGTGCGACAGGGCAACTTCGTCGGTGCCGGCGTCAATACCGTCACGCGCAGCGGGACGAACCAGCTGACCGCGTCGGTCTACCACCGCCTCCGCAATCAGTCCTACGTCGGCACGGACGCTGCGGGGCAGACGGTCAATCCCGGGACGTTCGATACGACCGTCACCGGCACGTGGGCCGGCGGCCCGATCGTCAAGAACAAGCTGTTCGCATTCGGCGCGTGGGAGAAACAGGAAGATCAGCGTCCGCTGACGACGTTCCAGTCGAATCCCGGCGGCGCGCCGATCGCGGGCAACACGACCCGCGTGCTGACGTCCGACATGCAGGGCCTGAGCGATTTCCTGCAGAAGAACTTCGACTACGACACCGGCCCGTTCAACAACATCCCGAAGCTGACGCCGGCGAAGCCGTGGATGATCAAGAGCGACTACAACCTCAATAGCGCGAACAAGGTCACGTTCCGCTATAACCAGCTGGACTCGAATACCGACGTGTACCAGTCGGGTTCCTCGTCGCTCGGCAACTACACGCGCCAGACCAACACCACGTCGTTTCTCTCGTTCGCGAATACGAACTATCAGATCGTCGAGAACCTCAAGTCGGGCGTCGGCGAATGGAACTCCGTGTTCGGCACCATGACGAACAACCTCCTGATGGGATATACGCATCAGGACGAGAGCCGTGGCGATAAAGGCCAGGTGCCGGCTTTCCCCTTCGTCGTCATCGGCGATGGAACGGGCGGCGCGTATACGACGTTCGGGAACGAACCGTTCACGCCATTCAATCTGCTCCGCTACAACACGTTCCAGGTCCAGGACAGCGTGACGAAGTTCGCGAAGAACCACTCGATCACCTTCGGCGGGAACATCGAGAAGTTCCACTCCGACAACTCGTTCTACTTCGGCATCCAGAGCGCCTACACGTACAACACGCTGCAGGATTTCTATACCGACGCCATGGGTTACCTGGCGAACCCGAATCGCACGGTCGCGCCGGTCAATCTCGTCGGCTTCCAGGTGAAATATCTGCTCCAGCCCGGGCAGACGACGCCGCCGCTGCAGCCTCTGGACGTTATTTATTCAGGCGGCTACCTGCAGGACGAGTGGCGTCCGAAGTCGAACCTGACGGTGACCTACGGCGTCCGCGTCGACGTGCCTCACTTCGGCAACACCGCGTTCGATAACCCGGTTGCGGATCAGCTGACGTTCCGCGACCAGGATGGATCGCCGGTCAAATACAACACCGGCAAGCTGCCCGACACGACGGCGTACTGGTCGCCGCGCGCCGGGTTCAACTACGACCTGACGAGCGATCAGAACACGCAGCTGCGAGGCGGGACCGGCCTCTTCAGCGGTAAGCCGCCGTACGTCTGGATCTCGAACCAGATTGGGAACACCGGCGTGTTGTACGGATTCGTCGACACACGGCCCTCCTCGTCGACGACGGCCTACCCCTTCAATCCGAGTCCGGACAAGTACAAGCCGGCCGCGACCGGCGGAACAGCGGCAAGCTACGAGCTCGACGTCACCGACCAGAGCTTCAGGTTCCCGCAGACGTGGCGCACCAACCTCGGCGTCGATCGTCGCCTGCCCTGGAACCTTGTGGGCACGGTCGACTACATCTACAACCAGGACATCAACGCGCCGGTGTACATCAACGCCAACCTGCCGGGCTCGAATTCGGCCTACACGGGTGTGGACAACCGTCCGCGCTGGCTCGCGACTCCGGCGTTGCCGACGTGCATCACGACCGTCGGCCTCGAAAACGGACCGTGCGTGAACAAGCTCAATAACGCGCGCGGCAATCAGATCACGTCGGCCTACGTCATCAAGGATCAGGACGAGAACCACTCCTGGAACATTTCCGGCGCGCTGACCAAGAACATGTCGCACGGCTTCTCCGCCAAGGGCGGCTTCAATTACGGCCGCTCCTGGAGCCTCGTCGAACCGTCGTCGACGGCCGGCAGCTCGTGGGGTGCTTTCAATCCGATCGTCACCGACCCGAATAACCCGGCGCTGGCGTACTCGATGAACTCGCCCGGCAAGCGGTTCTTCGCTGCGGTGAACTACATGGCGAATTACTTCAACTGGGGCGCCACGACGTTCTCGGTGTTCTACGACGGACACACGAACGGGAACACCAGTTACGTGTTCTCCGGCGACGCGAACAACGACGGCGTGACCGGCAACGACCTGATCTACATCCCGAAGGACACGTCGGAGATGAACTTCAAGACGCTGCAGCTTCCGGCGTCGCAGGGCGGCACCGTGTTCACGCCGGCGCAGCAGGCGGCAGCATTCGAGCAGCTGATTGAGAGCGACCCGTATCTCAGCTCGCATCGCGGCCAGTACGCGGCGCGCGACGCGGTGTTCCTGCCCGTGGTCAACCGAATCGATCTGAGCATCACGCAGGACGTCAAGTTCACGATCGGCGGCAAGAGAAACACCGGCCAGATCCGGTTCGACGTCACGAACTTCGGTAACCTGCTCAACCACGACTGGGGCGTCGCGACGCGCGTCGTGAACACGCAGATCCTGACGTCTCCGACCGCAGACGCGCAAGGACGGCTCACGTATAACCTCCAGACCGTGAACGGTGCGCTGATGACAAACGCGCGACAGTCATCCGCGCTGCTCGCACTCGGCAGCAACAACGACGTCTACGTGATGATGTTGAGCTTCCGGTATACGTTCCAGTAGGGTCGGGTAAGTCGTAGGGCAGGTAGGTCGGATAGGTCAGGTAGGTTACATGGCGTGGGCCGGGGCGAGAAATCGTCCCGGCCCTTTCTTTTGTTACTCGACTGAACCTCGTCTGGTAGCCGCCGCGCCACCGAGCAGGATACTCAACGGAATCGCCACGAACGTGAAGATCGAAAACCACAGGGCGCTGAAGAACCAGATCGGATTACGCGGCTCACGCAACCAATCGGCAAGAGCAGTGCTCAAGTAAGGAAGACACTGGCCGACTTGCGGGATAAGGAAGACAGTCACCACGAGGCTGCGCTGTCGAGGGAATGAGCGAGTGATGATCCATGACAAAGCCGCGAGGATGGCGCACCAGGTGATGTATGACGTCCACATGTACGGCTTGAAGACGTACGCCCAGGGGTTGATCGTCATCCAACCCCCTCTCGAGTTGATGAGGTGCGTGTACCATAAATCGTTTAGCCTTCCCACCCATACCCAAAGTCTCGAGAACATGTATATGTCAGCCAGGCAGCCGCTGAGAGCCGCAACGGACGCCGCCAGCAATTTATGCTGCCAAATCTCGACGGCGAAACTTGCCGCGATAGCGCTGATGGTCCTGACCTCCTTCGAGCTGGGGCACACCATCCCATAGTCTTATCAGCGTCCGTCGCGTCTGCTGGACCTGGCGGAGACCTTTGGCAGTGAGGCGGAAGTACGTCTTTGCGCGGCCGCCGCGTTCAGCGGTGGGCTCCCCCCGTCGCGAGGACACCAGCCCCTTGGTCTCAAGGCGGCCGAGCGTGATGTAGACGCTCCCGATCGCCACTTCCTTGCCACTGCTCTCCTCGATGGCGTCGGAAATCGGCACGCCGTAGGCGTCGTCGCCCAGTCGGATCAAGGCGAGGAGCACGAGAAGTTCGAAGCCACCGAGAAATTCGCGCTTCGCCATTAATTAAACAATACTGAATAAATAGGCATTGAGCAAGCGGACGCGTCCGCGATCGAGTGCCGAAAATAGAAAGGGCTGGCACTCAATCGAGTGCCAGCCCTTTGCGTGAGCGTGAATTAGGACTTCAGTCCGATGAATCAGGACTTGAATTCCTAATGTCTAATTCTTCATTTCCCGCTTCAGTTAGTCGCTCCGCCGGCCTTGCGCATGCCTTCGGTGACGATGCCGACCTTCTCGACGCCGGCGCCCTTCGCAGCGTCGATGACCTGGATGATGTCCTTGTAGCGCAGCGTACCCGCGCCGATGATGAACATCGTCTTGTCCTTGCGCTGGTCGAAGATGTTGCGGAGCCGCGTCTCGAGCTCCGCGGCGGTGACGTCCTGCTTGTTGATCGAGATCTTCTTTTCAGCAGAGTAGTCGAGGACGATCTGGCTGATATCAGGCGTGACGTCCGTCGTCTTCTTGCTTTCGGCCGGCAGGTTGATGTCGACGCCCTTCTGAGTCAGCGGCAGGGCCGCCATGAAGATGACGAGGAGCACGAGCAGCACGTCGATGAGCGGCGTGACGTTCATGTCGGCGCTGGCGTGCAGCGCTTCGGCCTTGACGACTTTATCTGCGCCGAGATGATGGTGTGCGTGAGCCATTACTTCCCTCCCGCCGCGCCTTCGGCGCCCTTCTTACGCTCGGTGATGAGGCCGATGTCCTCGATACCGGCGTTGCGAAGCTGGTCCATCGCCGTCATCACCGCGCTGTACTCGACTTCTTCGTCAGCCTTGATGAGCACGACCTTCTCTTTCTTGTTCTCGAGAATTTCGTTCAGGCGCGTGGCCATTTCGCCCTCGGTGACGGGCTTGGCATTCAGGTAGTACGCCTTGTCCTTGCTGATGGCCAGGACGGTCTGCTCCTGCGTCTCGGGCTTGTCGACCGTGTTGGTGGCCGTCGGCAGCCGGACGGCGACGCCCTGCTGCAGCATCGGCGCGACCAGCATCATGATGATGAGGAGCACCAGCATGACGTCCACGAGCGGGGTAACGTTGATGTCGGATTTGACCCCGCCTTTGGCGCCGCCAAGATCCATTGCCATAACTGAATCTCCTGCCGGGTGGGCCGGGTGGGCCAGATGGTCGGGTGCGTGATCGGCGGGCTACAAGCCCTTCCGAACCAACGCACGCGACCTACAAGACCGCCCCAACCAGCCGATTACTAAGCCGTCTTCTTGATGAAGTAGTCGACGAGCTCCGACGAGGAGTTGTCCATCTCCACGTTGAAGTACTCGATGCGCGCCGTCAGGTAGTTGTAGATCCAGACGGCCGGAATCGCGACGACCAGGCCGAGCGCGGTCTCGACGAGCGCTTCCGAAATACCGACCGAGACGGCGCCGATGCCGGCCGAACCGCTCGCGCCGATGCCCTGGAACGCGTTGATGACGCCGACGACCGTGCCGAGCAGTCCGACGAACGGTGCCGTCGAGCCGATGGTCGCGAGCGCAGCGACGCCCTTCTTGAGGTCGGACGCGGTCAGCGCCGAGGCGCGCTGAATCGAGCGGCGGACGGTGTCCATCAGGTCTTCGCGGTTCATGTTGCCGCCGCTTTCCTGCTGGAATTGGTATTCCTGTAACCCTGCCAGGACCACTTTCGCGAGGTGGCTGTAGCGATAGTTCTTGGAGGTGGACAGCGCAATGGCGTCCTTCAGACGGCCTTCCTTGAGATGCTTCGCAACCTGCGGGGCGTAGACCTTCGACTGGTTACGCGCCTGCTGATACGTGAAGAACCGCTCGATTCCCACGCCCAGCGACCACATCGACATGATGAGGAGCACGACGGCCACTGCCTTGGCCACGTAGCCCATCGACTGATACATCGCCATTAAATCCACGGTCCATCCTCCTGACTAACCGATTCCGAAGTGTTTGTAGTCGAAATACTCTCGAGCGAAATCCGTATCGGGTCGTTTACTGCAACGTGAAATTCACCGTGACCGTCATGATGACCGGCACCGGCACGCCGTTCAACGTCGTCGGCGTGTAGACCCACTGCTTGACGGCGTCGAGCGCGGCGGCGTCGAGCAGCGGAATCGAGCGAAGCACCTTGGCGTCCTGCACCTGGCCCGTCGGGCCGATCGTCGCCTCGATGATGACGACGCCCTGCACGCGCGCGGATTGCGCGATCGCCGGATACACCGGCTTGGCGTCCTTCACCTTCGTGGGAGGCTTGATCGCGCCGCCAACGCGGACGGGCGCCGCGGGTGGAGGCGGAGGTGGCGGAGGCGGCGGCGCGTCTGCGAGCCCGCCGACGATTCCACCAACGACGCCGCCGACGACACCGCCTTCGACGCCGCCGACGACACCTTTCGTGTTGCTCTCGATGCCGGTCTCCGGCTTAATCTCGCGCGGCGCCTCAACAGGTGCCGCTGCCGGATTGACGTCCACAGGCGGCGGCTTCGGCGTGGCCGAAGGCGGCGGCGGTGGCGGTGGTGGCGGTGGTGGTGGCGGCGGCGGCGCAGCGACGAACGCCATCATCGACGGCGGAGTCGGCAGCACGTCCGCGGCCATCAGCGGAATGATGACGATGGCAGCGAGCAGCGTGGTGTGGAGAAGAACTGATACAGGCACGGTGTACCATTTCTTGCTCCCGACTTTGATCGACGGCTCGACGACATCGCCGAACATGTCACGTGGCACGGGTGACTCCTCCTCTGAACAACGACCGAAGGACTTGCAAAAACCGCCAGCGCAGGGGCGCGATTATAGTCAGTCGAAAAACAGAGAGTCAACGAGACTCACATGCGTTAGACACCAGAAATTGAGAGTTGGCGTTGAAGTTCCGCCCGCGCGCACGATTCGTTTGTAAAAAGTCGTACACGAGCTGCCCCTCAACCGCGTGACCGCGCCTCCGCTCGAGCCGGAACTCCCGCATTAGGCCCAGGTGTCAGCCAGGCGCTAGGCGCCTGAACCAATCCGCATGCCGTAAAACGACCGCCAGACGAAGACGAGCGACAGGGCGAAGAAAGCGGCGGCGAGCCCATGGCTCAGGAACGCGCCCTGCTCGACCGTCAGCCTCACGCCGAGCGAGACCGCAAGCAACCCGAACAGCGTCGTGAATTTAATGACGGGGTTCATTGCCACCGACGAGGTGTCCTTGAACGGATCACCGACCGTGTCTCCGACAACCGTCGCGGCATGAAGCGGCGTCCCTTTCGCCTTCAATTCGACTTCGACGATCTTCTTCGCGTTGTCCCACGCGCCGCCCGCGTTCGCCATGAAGATGGCCTGGTACAGACCGAACAGCGCAATGGATATCAGGTAGCCGATGAAGAAGTACGGCTCGAGGAAGGCAAAAGCCAACGTGGCGAAGAAGACGGTCAGGAAGATGTTGAACATGCCGCGCTGCGCGTAGCGGGTGCAGATCTCCACCACCTTCTTGCTGTCCTCGACGGAGGCCTTCTCGACGCCGTCCAGCCTGATATTGGCCTTGATGAACTCGACCGCGCGGTACGCGCCAGTCGTGACCGCCTGCGCGGAGGCGCCCGTGAACCAGTAAATGATGGCGCCGCCGGTGATCAGGCCCAGGAAGAACGGCGGATAGAGCAGCGACAGCCGGTCGAGGTTCTGCGTCAAACCTTCGGTCAGAACGAAAATGATCGAGAAGATCATCGTCGTTGCGCCGACGACGGCCGTGCCGATGAGTACTGGCTTCGCGGTCGCCTTGAAGGTGTTGCCGGCGCCGTCGTTCTCCTCCAGGAGCTCTTTCGCGCGCTCGAAGTTGACGGCGAAGCCGAACTCCTTCTTCAACTGTTCCTTGATGCCCGGCACCTGCTCGATGACGGACAGTTCAAAGACGGACTGCGCA
The DNA here is from genome assembly GCA_036557365.1 of Vicinamibacterales bacterium. Lineage (GTDB taxonomy): Bacteria > Acidobacteriota > Vicinamibacteria > Vicinamibacterales > CAVVIG01 > DATKHR01. Next base: position 60,120 of record DATBHR010000081.1, on the reverse strand, counting down.
TTGTCTGTGACCGGGCCGTAGGAGTCGACCGCGATCGTCACCGGTCCCATGCCGAGGAAACCGAACGCCACGAGGCCGAACGCAAACACCGCCGGTGCGTGCATCAGCGACTCGAGACCGAGCTGGCTGACGTAGTACGCGATCCCCATCAGCGATACGATGCTCAGGCCGAGCCAGAACGCGCTGAAATTGCCGGCGACGAAGCCCGACAGGATGTTCAGCGATGGCCCGCCCTCCTTCGACGACGTGACGACCTCCTTCACGTGGCCTGATTCGGTCGACGTGAAGACCTTGACCAGCTCGGGGATGATCGCACCAGCCAGCGTGCCGCACGTGATGACGGTCGACAGCTTCCACCACAGCGTTCCTCCGCCGAGCTCGGGAATGAGCACAAAGGAGACGATGTAGGTGAGCACCACCGAGACGATCGACGTGAGCCAGACGAGCGTCGTCAGCGGCGCTTCGAAATTCATCTTGTCCGCCGTGCCGTACTTGCCCTTGGCGAACGCCTCGTTCACGAAGTACGACAGGCCGCTCGCCACGATCATCATCACGCGCATGACGAAGATCCAGACGAGCAGCTCGACCTGGATTTTCGCGTCCGTGACCGCGAGCAGGATGAAGGAGATCAGCGCGACGCCTGTGACACCGTACGTCTCGAAACCGTCGGCGCTGGGACCAACCGAATCGCCCGCGTTATCGCCTGTGCAGTCGGCGATGACGCCGGGATTGCGCGCATCGTCTTCCTTGATGTTGAAGACGATCTTCATCAGGTCCGAGCCGATGTCGGCAATCTTGGTGAAGATGCCGCCCGCGATTCTGAGCGCGGCGGCGCCGAGCGACTCACCGATGGCGAAGCCGATGAAGCACGGACCGGCGAGCGATCCGGGAATGAACAGCAGGATGCAGAGCATCAGCAGCAGCTCGACGCTGATGAGCAGCATGCCGATGCTCATGCCGGCGCGCAGCGGAATCGCATAAATGGGGAACGGTTTTCCGCGCAGGCTGGCGAACGCCGCCCGCGAGTTCGCGAACGTGTTCACGCGAATGCCGAACCACGCGACGCCGTAGCTGCCGGCGATTCCGATCAAACTGAAGATCAGGATGATGACGACGCGGAAGGCGTCGTTGTGCTCCAGCACGCCGAAGTAGAAGATCATGATGATCCCGATGAAGATCTCGAGGATCAAGATGAACTTGCCTTGCGTGACCAGGTACGTCTTGCAGGTCTCGTAAATCAGCTCCGACACCTCGCGCATGCTCGCGTGGACTGGAAGCGCCTTGAGCTGGGTGAACGTCAGGAGTCCGAACAACAGGCCGAGTGCGCAGACGACGAGACCGCTGAGCAGGAGCGTGTGTCCGTCGATGCCGTGAAACGCGACGATCGAGAGATCCGGCAGCACCAGGTTCGCTTCGCCGCCGCTCGTTTCGCGCGCGGCCGTCTGCGCCGCGCCGGCAGCCGCCGGCTGGCTGGCAGCAATCGCGACGGACTGGCTCACGATGAACAGGGCGGCGGCAATCGACAGAGCGACGCCAAGCCGCCGCAGAGATCTCTGAACGGTCACAATCATTCGACCTCGCGCAAAAGCTGGGATTATAGACGTACCTTGGGCGGCAACGCCATGCCGCCGGTGAGGAAAATCTTGATGCCTTCCTCGACCGAAACGTCGGGGAACACCGCCCGATCGCGCTCGCAGATCACGATGTCGCCAAGGTAGAGGTTATTAGTCGGCACGAATACCGCGAGCAGCGCCTCCGGACCATTTCCGCGATCGGCGGTGAACTCGCGCGTCAGGAAGCCGAGCGTGAATCCGCCGCGCCGCGAGTCCTCGATCATCACGACGCGCTTGAATCCGGTCTCGCTGTCCGGATCGAAGGCGGCCACGAGCTGCTTCACCGGCGAGTAGATCTTGTTGAACACCGGCACGCGCAGCAGCCATGTCTCGGTCTGCTGGAGCACGCGCCGGCCGATCATGTTTCTCGCAAATGCACCGACCAGCACAATGGCCACCGCCGTCGTCGCAATACCGAGGCCAGGAATCCGGCGACCGAGGAGGCGGTCGTAAAACGGCGTCGTGACGCCGTCAACGAGATTGAAGAGCCAGATGAACGCCGCCACGCTGATGAACAGCGGCACCATCACGAAGAAGCCGGCGATGAAGCTGCGGCGCAGCCACAACATGATCGATTAGAGCCAGCCGGCCGCAATCGCCGCGAACACCGCGATGCCGGCCGCGATGCGATACCACGCGAACAACTCGAAGCCGGAACGGCGGACGAACGCGAGAAACGGCTTGACGACGACGAGCGCCGCCAGAAACGCCATCACGAAACCGACGGAGATCTCCGCGACCTGTCCTGACACCGACGTGTGGCGCAGCTCGAGCAGATCGTGCACGAACGCCGCCGCCATCGTCGGCATCGCGAGGAAGAACGAGAACTCGGCCGCCGTCGGACGATCCAGTCCCGCCATCATCCCGCCGACGATCGTCGCGCCCGATCGCGAGACGCCCGGGACGAGCGCGAGCGCCTGACACGCGCCGACGCCGAGAGCCGTTCCGTACGGGACGTGATCGACATCGTGCACCCGCGGGCTCGGCCGCCACTTGCGCTCGACGAGCAACATGATGATGCCGCCAAGGATGAAGGCGGATGCGATCGTGCCCGGACTGTAATACAGGACGCGTTTGACGAACGGCGCCAGCGCGGCCCCTGCGACGAGTGCCGGCATGAACGCGATGATGATGATCGCCGCAAACCGCCGCGCGGGAGGGCTCGACGTCAATCCGCCAACCACCTTCAGGATCTTCTCTCGATAGAGCCACATGACGGCCAGAATCGACCCGAACTGAATCATGTTCGTGAAGACGCCGCCGGGATCGTCGAATCCCATCCAGCGCTCGCTCAGGATGAGGTGCGCTGTCGAAGACACGGGGAGGAACTCGGTCAGCCCCTGGATGACGCCGAGGACGGCTGCCTTGACGAGAGTCGGCATGCGGGCGAGTTACTTCAGGACGCTTTGGCTTTCGCCTTGCCGCCCGACTTCGATTTCCTCTGCGGCTGCTGCGGTGCGCGCGTCACGGGCGCGATCGTGTGCGCGTGCGCTGCGGCGCGCGTCGGTGCCTCGCTGCGCCAGAAACTGATGATCGCCGCCGCGATGAACACGCTCGAATACGTCCCGGTGACGATGCCGACGATCATCGTGAAGGCGAAGCCGTGCAGCACCTCGCCGCCGAATACGAACAGCGCGATCGCGGTGAGGAGTGCCGTGCCGGACGTGATGACCGTTCGTCCGAGGGTCTGATTGATCGACACGTTGATGACGTGCATCAGCGAATCGCGCCGCATCGAGCGGAGGTTTTCGCGGATCCGGTCGAAGATGACGATCGTGTCGTTCGTCGAGAAGCCGGTAATCGTCAGGATCGCCGCGATGACGTTGAGCGACATGTCGTACCGGAAGAACGCGATGAAGGCGAGCGTGATCAGCAGGTCGTGCACCGTCGCGACGACGGCGCCGAGACCGAAGCTGAATTGGAACCGGAACGCGATGTACGCCAGAAGCCCGATCAGCGACAACACCGTGGCGAGCAGCGCCTTGGTGCGCAGCTCCTGTCCAACCGCCGGACCGACGACTTCCGTTCCGAGACGCTTGAAGTTGCCGAGATTCGCCTGCTTGAGGGCGTTGTCCACCTGATCGGCGGTGGACGTCAGCGCAGTCCCCGATTCGGCGCCGACCATCGGCACGCGAATCATCACCTGGCGCTGTGCCGGGTCGCCGTAGCTGTTGATGACCGCCTCGCTGCCGCCGCCAGGAAATCCCTTGTCGATGGCGGACCGCACCTGCTGGATCGAAACCGCCTGATCGAACTGGATGATGACCGACGTGCCGCCCGCGAACTCGATGCCGAGCGGAATACCCTTCGTGAAGAAGACGAAGGCGCCGATGACGATGAGCGCCCACGACATCACGATGGCGTGGATACGCCAGCGAAGGAAATCGAAGTTGGTGTCCTTGAAGATATGCATGATTTTCTAAATGCTCAGCGTCGCAACTTGCTGTTGCTGACGGTTCGACAGCACCATCTCGAACAGTGTCTTCGACACGAAGATCGACGTGAAGAGGTTCGACATGAGGCCGAAGAACAGCGTCACCGCAAAGCCGCGGATGGGACCGGTTCCGAACTGAAAGAGAAACGCCACAGAAATCAACGCGGCGATGTGCGTGTCGAACAGCGTCCAGAACACGCGTCCGAAGCCGGCGTTGATCGACGCGCGTACACCGCGCTGCGCCTCGAGCTCTTCCTTGATGCGCTCGAAGATGAGCACGTTCGAATCGACGCCGATGCCCATCGTCAGCACGAAGCCGGCGATGCCCGGCAGCGTCATGACCGCACCGATGTACGCCATGAGCCCGAGCAGGATCACCAGGTTGAAGATGAGCGCGACGACGGCGTTGACGCCCGAGAGTTTGTAGTAGACGAGCATGAACACCACGATGAGCAGCAGCCCGATGAACGAGGCCAGCACTCCCGACCGAATCGAGTCGGCGCCGAGCGTCGGGCCGATGGTGCGCTCTTCGAGGTACGTGAGCGTCGCCGGCAGTGATCCGGATCGCAGGACGAGCGACAGATCCTGCGCTTCCTGCTGCGTGAAGCCTCCGGAGATGCGGCCTTCCGTCGAAATCTTGCCGTCGATTCGCGGCGCCGAGTGCACGCGCCCGTCGAGGACGATCGCCAGCTGGCGTCCGATGTTCTCACCCGTGGCCTTCCCGAACTTCGCCCCGCCCTGGTTGTTCAGCGTGAAGCGCACCGCCGGCTGATTGTTCTCGTCGAGCGTCGGTGTCGCGCTCCGAAGGTCGCGGCCGGTTACCGCGGCGGCGGCGCGCAACAAATACCACACCGTCGTCGAGTCGCCGGGCGCACCCGTCGATCCGGGAACGAGCTCCATGCCGGACGGCACCTGGCCGTTCACAAGCAGCGACTCTTTCGTCGGCGACGGACCCTGCTCGACGATCTTCAGGTCGAGCCGGCCGGTCGACTGGATGATTCCCTTCGCGCGTTCCACGTCGCTCACGCCCGGGAGCTGCACGAGAATCTGATCGCCGTTGTTGCCCTGCTGCGCGATGCTCGGTTCGGTGACGCCGAGCTCGTTCACGCGGCGCTCGATCGTCTGCCGCGCCTGCACGACCGCTTCTTCGCGAAGGTTGATGACGACGTTCGGCTTCATCGTGAACGTGTACGATCCGCTCACGCCTGACCCGCGATCGAAGTTCGCCTGGACTTCCTGCGCCGCCGTGCGGAACGCGGCGTCCTGATCCGTCGGCACGCCTTCGACGCGGAACTGCGTCGGTCCGACCAGGACCAGGTTGGTCGTCGGAATTTTCCGCGTCTGCAGTTCTTCGCGCAGGCGCTCCATGTCCGCCTGCGTCTCGCCCTTCAGCGCATCGTCGGTCTGCACGCGCAGGACGAGGTGGACGCCGCCTTTGAGGTCGAGCCCGAGACGCAGCTGCTTGTCCGTCAGCCAGCTCGGCGCCGGCAGGTGATACCGCTCGGCGAGAAGCGGATACACGCCGACCGAGGCGAAGACGATGAAGACGACCAGGATGGTGATGAACTTCCAGCGGACATTGGACGACATATTCCTGAATCCTGATTCCCTAATTCCTAATCCCTAATCCCTAATTCTGATCATGTCTGCTGCTGCGGCTCGACCACCGGCGGCTGGCCCTGATAGCCGCCGATCGCGACGCGGGCGACCTCGATGCGAATCTTGTCCGCGATCTGCACCTGCACGCTGTGCTCGCCCAGCCGCGTGATCTGACCATAAATCCCGCTCGTCATCACGATCCGGTCGTTCACCTTCAGATTGTCCTGGAACTCCTGCACCTTCTGCTGCTTCCGTTTCGTCGGCAGCAAAATGATGAAGTAGAAAATCCCGAGGATCAAAACGAACGGGATGATTTGTAAGAGGGGACTACTCGCGCCGTCCAGCATATCCAGCTCTAAAACTTTCGAATCGCCGAAACACTATAGCCTCCCTGATACGCGCGAGGGTGTCAAGGTAAAAGTGTAAATTATGCAACGTGTTAAGGGTAGATGCGTTGATCTCGCCGGCCGCGAACAGGTGCCGGAGATAGGCCCGTGAATACGTCCGGCAGGTGTAGCAGCTGCAGGACGGGTCGACGGGACCATCGTCCTCCGCGTACTGCGCGTTCTTAATATTGATGCGCCCGACGCTCGTGAAGAGCTGTCCGTTGCGGGCATTGCGCGTCGGCAGGACGCAGTCGAACAGATCGACGCCCCTCGCGACCGCTTCGACCAAGTCCTCGGGCGTGCCCGTTCCCATGAGATAGCGGGCCCGATCAGCGGGCAGCCACGGCACGACGTGATCGACCATCTCGTACATGACGGCGTTCGGCTCGCCGACGCTGAGGCCGCCGATCGCGTAGGACTCGAATCCAATCTCGACGGTCCGCTGCGCACTTTCGGCCCGTAACGCGGGAACCACGCTCCCCTGCACGATCCCGAACTGCGCCTGGCCTGGATTGGTCACGATCGGACGATCGCCGTCCGAGGTCTTCGATTCACGCACGGCGGTGAACCGGTCGCGCGCCCGCCGCGCCCAGCGGAGCGTCCGTTCCATCGACGCCCGCGCCGCGCCTTCTTCCGACGGGTACGCGAGGCACTCGTCGAGCACCATCGCGATGTCGGATCCGAGCTGCGTCTGGATGTCGGACGCTTTCTCGGGCGTGAGCATGTGTGCAGAGCCGTCGAGATGCGATCGAAAGCGTGCTCCCTGTTCGTCGATCGTCCGGCGCGCCGCGAGGCTGAAGACCTGATAGCCGCCGCTGTCGGTGAGAATCGGCCGCTCCCAGCCGATAAAACGATGGAGGCCGCCGCGGCGCGCAATGAGATCGTCGCCCGGACGGAGATACAGATGATAGGTGTTGCTCAGGAGGATGTCTGCGCCGAGCGACTCGAGATCGCGATGCGTGATGCCCTTGACCGCGCCTTGCGTCCCCACCGGCATGAACGCCGGCGTCGCCACCGTTCCGTGCGCCGTCGTCATGACGCCGCACCGCGCGCGGCCGTCGGTGTGCGTCACGCGGAAACCGAAAGACACGTGCTAAGTTTAGTCGAATGAAAAAATTGCGAGTCGGCGTCATCTACGGAGGCCGCTCCGGCGAGCACGAAGTGTCGCTCGCGTCAGCGGCGTCCGTATTCCAGAACCTGGATCCGGCGCGCTACGACGCCGTCCCGATTCGGATCGAGCGTGACGGCCGATGGGCGCTGCCGAATCGCGCGCCGAACCTGATGAAGGCGGCGGACGTCATCGACGCGCGAAAGCAGAGTGGCGGCGACGCCGCGCTCGATTCTTCCGCCGACGGCGCGCACGAAGCGCACCTGATCCCGCGGCCCGGTCGCGACACGTTATTGACGATCGATCGGCAGCACGCCACCGTGTCCGGCCTCGGCCTCGACGTCGTGTTTCCAGTCCTGCATGGTCCGTATGGCGAGGACGGAACCGTGCAGGGACTGCTCGAGCTGGCCAACGTGCCGTATGTGGGCGCTGGCGTACTCGCGTCCGCGGTCGGCATGGACAAGGCCGCCATGAAGCTCGTGTTCGCGGCGAAGGGCCTGCCGATCTGCGACTACGAGGTCGTGCTCAAACGCGACTGGCGCCGAGACGAGTCCAGCGTCATGAAAACTGTCGTCGCACGCCTCGGGTTCCCCGTGTTCGTCAAGCCGGCGAATCTCGGCTCGAGCGTCGGCATCTCGAAGGCGAAGCACGCGCAGGAACTGCGCGAGGCGATTCGATTCGCGGCGGAGTTCGATCGGAAGATCGTGATCGAAGCCGCGGTGCCCAACGCGCGCGAAATCGAATGCGCTGTGCTCGGCAACGACGAACCTGAAGCGTCGCTGCCCGGAGAAATCATCCCCTCACGCGAGTTCTACGACTACGAGGCGAAGTACCTCGACGAAGGATCGCGGTCGATCATTCCGGCGGCAATCACCGAGGCGCAGACGAGTGAGATTCGGAAACTCGCCGTGGCCGCGTTCAAGGCGATCGACTGCGCCGGCATGGCGCGCGTTGATTTCCTGCTCGCCGGCGACAGCGGCGTGCTGTATCTCAACGAGGTCAACACCATCCCCGGCTTCACGACGATCAGCATGTACGCCAAGATGTGGGAAGCGACTGGTCTTTCTTACAGTGCGCTCATCGATCGTCTGATCGCGCTCGCCGTGGAGCGTCACGCCGAAAAGCAAGAGCTCAAGACGAGCATGTAGCAGAGCACGCGCGATTCAATCCGCTGGACCGCCGCCGCAGATTCCTCTCGAGCGCATTGCACGCTTCAAGCTCGCCGCGCCGCATCGAACGCACGTACAGCGGACAGAAATTTTTGACAAATTGCACACGTTTGTGCTTGACACTCGGATTTTCTCGTCCATAATCTACATCTGGTATGAGGGAATTCACATCAGCCCACAACTTGTGAGTTGATGAACCTCAACCTGAGGATCGGCGGTTTCCCGTGCGCGTGCCAGGCGGCAGCCACAAGGAATCCGCGGCGTCCTCTGAAGCAAATCCCACACTGAAAGGGGGGATAAGAGACAATGGCGAAGAAAGCCAAGGGCGGGAAGAAGAAGGCCGGCAAGAAACGGTAAGCCGACCTCTCCCGTGGATAAAAGGGGGCGGCGGTCGCCCCCTTTTCAATTTTCAGCGGCTAGCCGCTACTCCGTCCCACACCCGAACGTTCCTGATCACATCCCACTGCTGAATCTTGTCGACGACGTCCATGCCGGCGACGACGCGGCCGAAGACCGTGTAGCGCGCGTCGAGGTGCGGCTGCGGTGAGTGCGTGACGAAGAACTGACTGCCGCCTGTGTCGCGCCAGTCGAGCGCCATGCCGACGGTGCCTCGCAGGTACGGGAGCTCGTTGAGCTCGTCCCGGATCGTGTAGCCGGGACCGCCTTCGCCATCGCCCCGTGGATCGCCGTCCTGGATGACGAAATCCGGCACGACGCGGTGGATGCTCAAGCCGTTGAAGTAGCCCTTCCTCGCCAGCGTCACGAAGTTCTCGACCGTCAACGGCGCGTCCAGTACCGCCAGCTCCACCTGAAACGTCCCGCGATCGGTGTCGATGTACAGCATGGTCGACACAGTAGGATTCGTCAGCCGTGCTACCGAGTACGCATCCGCAGCGAGCGTCGTCGGCGCCGGACGTATGCGCGCGTCAACGTTGGCAGCGGTCGTCGGCGAGATCGTCTTGAGCAGCTGCGCCGCACGGACGCGGACCGCCCAGTCCTTGTCGGCCAGTGCGGCCTCGAGCGTCGGCGTGGCCGTCGCCGGAGAATATTTGGATAGCGCAGCGAGCGCCGCGGCACGGGCGACGTACGTGGCGTCGCGTTCTCCGAACCGGTACGCGTCGATCAGCGCCTGCGCACCGTTCTGCGGCACGAGCTCGGCCGCAGCATTGGCAGCCGCCGCACGCACCACAGGATCGTCCGCCTTCAGATGTTCGAGGACGATCGACGCAGCGTTCGGTGGCTTGAGCTTCGTGATCGCAGCGAGCACGGCGGGCAGCACGCGCTGATCCGAGTCCTTCAGCATCGCCGTCAGCCGCGGCATCGCGACGTCGGCCTCCATGCCGCCGAGGACGCCCGCCAGCGCCGCGCGCACGCTCCAGTGCGCGTCCGGATCCAACCCCGACAGGACGACCCGGAGGTTCTCCGCGTCCAGCGCCGCAATCGTTCGCAGCGCGGCGGCGCGAATCGGCGGACTCGGCTCGTTGAACAGATCGAGCACGTCGTCGACGACCGTCGGCGGCAGTTGCTGCGCGGCGTCGGCCGTCGCGTGCAATCCGCCGAGCGCAGTCACCGCTTCGAGACGAACAGCCGGATCCGCCTTCGCGTCACGGACGATTTTCTCGAGCGGCGCCGCGGACGAGACGTCGCCGATCCTGCCGAGCGCGCGAACGGTCTCGATGACGACGTTTCGATCGCCGTTCGCAAGGAGCGGCGTGATGGCCGGCAGCCCCGACTTGTCTTTGAGCCCGCCGATCCCCTTGACGGCGAAAGCGCGCGTGTACGGACTGTCGTCCTTTGCGAGCGATAGAAGCGCGGGCAGCGCGCGCCTGTCTTCCAGACGCTGAAGCGCGTACGCCACGGGCCACCAATGAACACGCGGCTGCGTACCGTCGAGCACCGCCGCGGACAATGGACCGTACGCCTTGAGCCTGACCAGCGCAAAGATCCCGAGGCGGCACGCCGCCGACGGCGTGTCGCGGCGAATGTCGTCGGCGTCGCCAGGCAGCTGCGCGAGTGCGCCCGACTCGATGATCTGACCGACGAACCGGCCGACGGCGTCCGCGGCGCTCGCATCGCCGATAAGCCCGAGCGCCTCGGCGGCGCTGCCCTGCACGAGCGGCGACGTATCCGCGAGCGCGGCGACGAGCGGATCTTTCGCGCGCGCATCGCCGATGAGGCCGAGCGCGAACGCGGCGATCTGCCGGACCTCCGGTTCGGGATCCGACGTCATCAGCGGCAGCAGCGGGTCGATACCTTCGGGCAGACCGACGCGGCCGATGGCCAGCGCCGCACGACGTCGGACGCGAGCCTCGTCGTCTTTCAGCATTGCGACGAGATCCGCGCGCGGAGGTGGGGGCGGCGGTGGCGGCGGCGGAACGACCTTGCGCCCCTTCGCCGGCTGCACCGGTGGCGGCGGCGGAGGCGGCGCTTCGGGCTCGGGATCGCGCAGCATCCGCTGATCCTCGAGCCGGAGAATCCACGCCATCTTCTGTTCGAACGGCGGTCCCGCAGGCTTGACCGGCTCCGGAGGGGCCGGCGGGGCGCTCGCGCACGCCGACACGATCAGCGCGACGATCGTCGTTGCAGCAAGGCGCCACCGCACGCTCAACGTCACACCGCCGCTCCCTTTTCAACGAACGCCTCCCGGCGAAGCGTCGCGGCGTCGATGCGATCGTGGCAGACGTTGACGCCGATGCCCGCGCCGGTCGGCACCGCAATCGTCCCATCCGACGCAACCTCGACCGGCGGATCGATGAGATCGGGGACGAAGTACCGCTTGCTCGCGGCGATGTCTCCGGGCAGCGAGAAGTTCGGCAGCGACGCCAGGTGAATGTTCGCGGCGCGGCCGATGCCCGATTCGAGCATGCCGCCGTGCCACACCGGGATGCCGTGCGCCGCGCACAAATCGTGCAACCGGATCGACTCGGTGAAGCCGCCGACGCGTCCCGGCTTGATGTTGATGATGCGGCACGCCGCCGCACCAATCGCCTCGCGGGCGGCGCTCACCGTCTTGATCGATTCATCGAGACAGATCGGCGTCTTCAGCCGGCGCTGCAGCGCGGCGTGATCGACGATGTCGTCGTAGTCCAGCGGCTGCTCGATCATCATCAGATCATAGCGATCCATCTCGAGCAGCAGCTCGACCAGCTTCTCGTCGGTCGTGTAGGCCGCGTTCGCGTCAACCATCAGGCGGATTCCGCCGAACCGTTTGCGGATCATCTCGACGGCGCGTACATCCCAGCCGGGCCGGACCTTGATCTTGATCCGTTGGTAGCCCGCCGCCAGCTCGCGTTCGACTTTGTCGCCGAGCTGATCGAGCGAATCCTGGATGCCGATTGAGACGCCCGACGCAATCCGATCGCGCGTACCGCCAAGCGCGGCCCGCAGCGGAACGCCCTGCTGCTTTGCGTACAGATCCCACGCAGCCATCTCGACGGCGGCCTTCGCCATGTTGTGGCCGCGCACCGCCTTCAGCGCGGGAAAGATCTCGCGCGGATGATTGAACGCGACACCGACGACGCGCGGGGCGATGAACTCCGAGATGATGTGCCAGACGGTTTCGTTCGTTTCGCTGCTGTAGTACGGATCCTGCTCTGCCACGCACTCGCCGAAACCGGTTGCACCGTCGCCGTCTATCCGGACGAGAACGAAGTGCTTGTCGTAGATGCGACCGAAACTGGTTTCGAAGAAGTGGACGAGCGGAAGCTTCAGCAGGCGAAGCTCGAGGCGTTCGATCTTCAAATGCTCACTCCGGGACCGCGATGATATCATCGGCGCGCGTGCCGTTCCGATCCATCGCCATCGAAGGGCCGATCGGCGTGGGCAAAACCGCGCTCGCCGAACGACTTGGCACGCGGCTCGACGCCACCGTCGTCCTCGAAGAAACCGAGAACCCGTTCCTCGCGGATTTCTACGCCGACCGGCCGGGCGCCGCGCTCCAGGCGCAGCTCTTCTACCTGCTCAATCGGCATCGCCAGCAGACCAGCCTTCAACAGGCGGACCTCTTCAGCCAGACCACGATCAGCGATTACCTGTTCGACAAGGACAAGATCTTCGCGTACCTGAATCTCGACGACAACGAGCTCTTCATCTACCAGCGCCTCTACGATCTGCTCGCGCGCGACGTCCCCTCGCCCGATCTCGTCGTCTACCTGCAGTCGCCGACCGACGTGCTGCTCCGGCGCGTCCGCAGCCGCCGCCTCGATCCCGAAGCCGTCGCGCTGCAGCCCGACGACGACTATCTGCGGGAACTGAACGAGGCGTACCATCATTTCTTTTTTCACTACAACGCCACACCGCTGCTCGTCGTCGAAACGTCGCAGTTCGATTCGGACGCGAGCGACGAGGCGCTCGAAGACCTGATCAAGCAGATTCAGGCGATGGGATCCGGAACGCGATACTACGTGCCGAGAACGAAATAACAACGAACAACGAACAACGAGCAACGCTCAACGCTCAAATCCCCAATCCGCAATCCGCAATCTACAATCAATCCGCAATCCCCAATCCTCAATCCGCAATTGAAGTAAGCTCTCCTCATGGCGTGGTTCAAGAAAACCCGGAAGCCCATTGCGGCCAAGGGGAAGGACGCCGCGAGCCGCGTGCCCGAGGGTCTCTGGGTCAAGTGTCCCGGATGCTCGCAGGTCATTTACAACAAGGATCTCGTCGGCACGCTGAACGTGTGCCCGAAGTGCGCGTACCACTTCCGCATCAACGCGACCGAGCGGCTGCGGATGCTGTTCGACGGCGAATGGACCGAGCACGACCGCGACCTGGTCTCCACCGACCCGCTGCATTTCACCGATACGAAGCCGTACACGGCGCGCCTGAAGACCGGCCGCGAAACTACCGGCCTGAAGGACGCCATCATCGTCGGATCGGGAACGCTCGACGGGATGCCGATCGTGATCGCGTCGATGGAGTACGGATTCATCGGCGGCAGCATGGGCGTCGTCGTCGGAGAAAAGATCACCCGCGCGATCGAACGGGCGATCGACGAGCGCGTGCCGGTCGTCATCGTCTGCTGCTCGGGCGGCGCGCGCATGATGGAAGGGGCGCGTTCGCTGATGCAGATGGCCAAGATCTGCGGCGCGCTCGCGCGCCTCGCTCGCGCGAGGCTGCCGTACATCGCGGTGCTCACCGATCCGACGACCGGTGGCGTCACGGCGAGCTTCGCGATGCTTGGCGATCTGAACATCGCCGAACCCAAGGCGCAGATCGGATTCGCCGGCCCGCGCGTCATCGAGCAGACGATCCGGCAGAAGCTGCCGGAAGGTTTCCAGCGCAGCGAATTCCTGCTCGAGAAAGGCATGATCGATCTCGTGATCGATCGGCGGGAGCTGAAATCGGTCATCGCCAAGGCGCTCCGCTTCATGGGCGCACGCACGCCCGTTCCGGCGCAGCAGCCCGGCGCGCCGGTGACCGCGCTCGCCCCGCAAGCCTGACGCACGGCCTTTCGGCCCGCTGACGTGGATCCGCTTTCCTACCTGTTTGGTCTCGAGCAGTTCGGGATCAAGTTCGGTCTCGACAATATCCGTGCGATCGTCGCGCGGCTTGGACATCCGGAACGATCGTTTCGATCGATTCACGTCGCCGGCACCAACGGTAAGGGATCCGTAACGGCCATGGTCGACGCGGGCCTGCGCGCGGCCGGTCATCGCGTCGGCCGCTACACCTCGCCGCATCTGGTTCGCCTCAACGAGCGCTTCGCCGTCGCGGGACGTCCGGTCGACGACGAGACGATGCTGACGGCGGTCGCATCGGTCCAGCAGGCGATTGAAGCACTCATCAAGGAGGGTGTGCTGGCCGTTCAGCCGACGTTCTTCGAAGCGACCACCGCGGCCGCTTTCGAGATCTTTCGGCGCGCGAACGTCGAACTCGCCGTCGTCGAGGTCGGTCTCGGCGGCCGGCTCGACGCGACGAACGTCCTAAGTCCGGAGGTAACGGCCATCACGTCGATCGCATTCGATCACCAGCTGTATCTCGGGTCGACGCTCGAATCGATCGCGATCGAAAAGGCGGGCATCCTCGAGGCCGGAGTCCCTGTCGTGCTTGGGCCGATGGACGCGGAGGCGGAGTCGGCCATCCGTCGCGTCGCCGCCGACGTCGGTGCGCCGATTGTGCAAACTTCACCGGCGGACGTCGAGAATCGCGTTGTGGAGCTGGCGGGCGCGCACCAGCGCGCAAACGCTGCGATCGCCGTTCAGATTCTGCAAATTTTGAATGAGCGCGGCATATCAGCCGGTTCCGATGCGATTGCCGCGGCGTTGTCGGCAACGTGGCCGGGCCGGATGGATTTCCGCCGCCTCGCCGACGGCCGCGAACTTCTTATGGACGCAGCGCACAATGCTGCCGGTGCTGAAGCGCTCGCTGCGTATCTGCGCGCACAACCCGGCGGAGCCCGGCCGCTCGTCTTTGCCGCAATGCGCGACAAGGACGTGATGAACATGTTCCGCGCGCTGCTTCCTTCGGTCAGTCACCTCGTCGTCACGCGAGCGGAGACCGCGCGGTCCGCCGACCCAAAGGATCTCGCGCAGGAAGCGCGCGCGATCGCGCACGACGTTCCCGTCACGATCGAACCCTCGTTGCCCGCTGCCCTCGCGGCAGCATGGCGTATCGCAGAACCCAATACGTGCATCGTGGTCGCCGGATCGATCTTTCTGCTCGGCGACGTCATGAAGCACCTCGGTTTACACTGTTGAGCGTGATTCGCCGCCTGGCGTGCCTCGTCGCCGTTGTCCTGGCGGCGAACGACGCCTCTGCACAAACCGGTACCATTCAGAGCTCGTCGCAGGAACAGAAGAGCGACACCGCCATCGTCATCAATCAGAAACACTACATCCGCCAGGGGAACGTCGAACTCCGAGATCCAGTACAGAAATCCGTGCTGTTCGCCGATCAAGTCGAATTTTTCGAAGACGAAGATCGCGCCATCGCCACGGGCAACGTCGTGCTGTCGCAGGGCAACAACCGCATCGCCGCCGAGCGCGCCGAATTCAACACGAAAACGTGGCTCGGGACGTTCTACAACGCGAGCGGCATCGCGACGGTGCAGCCGCAGAAGCAGACCGTGCGGCCGGGGACCATCGCGCCGCCGCCCGTCTCGGGACAGGACACCGTCGTCTACTTCTTCGGCGAGACCGTCGAGAAGGTCGGGCCGAAGAAGTACAAGATCATCAAGGGCGGCTTCTCGTCGTGCGTACAGCCGACGCCGCGCTGGGACATGACCGCAACGTCAGTGCTCCTCAAC
Source organism: Vicinamibacterales bacterium (assembly GCA_036557365.1). Lineage (GTDB taxonomy): Bacteria > Acidobacteriota > Vicinamibacteria > Vicinamibacterales > CAVVIG01 > DATKHR01. The sequence goes on along the minus strand of DATBHR010000081.1, from coordinate 44,562 downwards.
CTCGATCACTACACGTTCATGAAGAACGCGGTGATGACGGTGAAGGGCGTCCCGATGCTCTACTTCCCGGTCATGTACTACCCGACCAACAAGGATGGCCGCGCGACAGGTTTTCTGATCCCCACCTACGGCGCCTCGACGCTGCGGGGACAGTCGCTGCACAACGCGTTCTTCTGGGCGATCGATCGCAGTCAGGACGCAACGATCGCGCACGACTGGTACTCGAAAATCGGCCAGGGCGTCGGCGGCGAGTACCGCTACAACTTCGGCGGCGGCTCCGACGGCACCATCCGGACGTATCTCCTGGACCAGAAAGAGACCAGCTACGTGCTGGAGGACGGCAGCCAAGGCGATACGATTCCGGCGAGCCGCTCGTACGAAATCCACGGCAACGCCAACCAGACGCTTCCAGGCAACCTTCGGCTGCGCGGCCGCATCGACTACTTCTCGAGCATCGTCACCTCGCAGACGTTCAACACGAACGTCTACGACCTGAGCCGCAACCAGCGGTCCTACGGCGGCAATCTGGTCGGCGCCTGGAACGCCTATTCGCTGAACGCGACGTTCGACCACAGCGAGTACTTCTACGATGCCAACAACTCGGTCCTGTCCGGCGGCTGGCCCCGGATCGCGGTGTCGCGCAACGAGCGGCCGATTTTCAACTCGGACTTCTACTTCACGATGGGGACTGAGTTCGCCCACCTCCTGTCGCAGGGCACCAGCACATCGACCGATCCGAACACCAATCTTCCGGTCACGACCGTCAACGATCAGACGCTGAATCGATTCGATTTCTTTCCGCAGGTCAGGTACCCGTTCAAGAAATGGGGATGGCTAACGGCCAACTCCACCGTCGCGTGGCGCGACACGTTCTACAGCCGGATTCTGTCGCCGTACGATCCGACCGGAGCCGTGCCGCAGCACATCACCGACGAGTCGTACAACCGTCAGTTCTTCAACTTCCAGACGCAGATCGTCGGCCCGGTCTTCAATCGGATCTGGGACACACCCGACAACAACTACGCCGAGAAGTTCAAGCACACCATCGAACCGTCGCTGATGCTGCAGAAGACGACCAACGTCGACGATCCGCGGCAGCTTGTCTACTTCGACGGAACCGACGCGTTCGTCGGCGGCACGCAGGTCTCTTACGCCCTGACGAATCGCTTCTATGCGAAGCGAAAGCTTGCGCCGGGCCAGCCGGCCGTGGCCCGCGAAATCGTGACCGTGGACCTGCGCCAGAGCTACTACAACAACCCGGAAGGCGCCGCCTTCGACCACACCTACCAGAGCACGCTCGTCGGCGGCGGCAATCCGAGCAATTTTTCGCCGATCGCCCTCAGCGTCCGCGCCGCGCCGAGCAACACGCTCTCCAGCACGATGACGGCGGAGTTCGACAGCCACTACTACAAGCTGCGTTTGATCACGATCAACGGCACCTACTCCTGGTCGCAGCAGGTGCAGGCCAGCGTCGGCTGGAGCAAGAAGGGCTTCATCGAACAACTGCCTGGCTTCAACGACCCGACGCAGCTCGACGACTTCATCAACGCGTCCACGAACATCCGGACACGCGACAACAAGTACGGTGTCACGTACTCGATGAACTACGACATTCTCCGGTCGGCCTTTCTTCAGCAGCAGATGACCGGGTTCTACAACGCGCAGTGCTGCGGCCTGGCGGTGCAGTACATGGTCTATAACAATCCGTACGCGCAGCTGCCCTCCGATCACCGGTTCTTTCTGTCCTTCACGCTCGCCGGCCTCGGCAACTTCTCGCCGTTCAACGGCGCGCTGAGCGGCGTCCCGCGGTAATCTTTCCTGAATGGCGACCACGCTGGTCACCGGCGCCGCGGGATTCGCGGGCAGCCACCTCCTCGATCTGCTCACGCCGACGCTCACCGCGGGCGACTCCATCGTCGGGTGGCGGCGTCCCGGAGACGAGGCAAACGACTCCGCTCCGGCGGACGGCCGCGTGATCTGGGAATCTGTCGATGTGCTCGATCGGCAGGCCGTGCGGGCCGCGATCGATCGCCTCAAGCCGACGGCCGTCTATCATTGCGCCGGCGCCGCGCACGTTGGCCGCGCCTGGGACAAGACGGCATCGACCTTCGCGACGAACGTTCGCGGGACGCACTACCTGCTCGATGCCCTGGACCGCACGAACGTCGAGACGCGCGTGCTGATTCCGAGCTCCGCGCTCGTCTACACGCCCGCCGATCGGCCGCTTCGCGAAACGGATCCGGTCGTACCTGGAAATCCGTACGGCCTGAGCAAGCTCGCACAAGAGATGCTCGCCTGCCACTCGAGCCCACGGGTCATCGTCACGGTCGCCCGGGCGTTCAACCACACCGGACCGAGGCAGGGACCGATGTTTGCCGCGCCGGGGTTTGCGCGTCGCATCGCTGACATCGAGCGCGGACGCTGGGAACCAACCGTTTCGGTGGGCAATCTCGATGCGCGCCGCGATTTGACCGACGTGCGCGACACGGTCCGCGCGTACCGGCTCATACTCGAACACGGGCAGCAGGGCGACACCTTCAATGTCTGCTCAGGCGTCGCCATCACCATCCGCGAGCTGCTCGACAAGATCGTCGCGCGCGCACGAGTCGCCGTCACCATCCAGACGGATCCTGCACGCTATCGGCCGAGCGATACTCCGCTGCTCGTCGGCGATCCCACGCGCATCCGCGAGCGGCTCGGCTGGACGCCGACGATCTCGCTCGATCAGACCATCGACGACCTGCTGGAGTACTGGAGACGCTGACGTGCGCGTCCTGCTGACGGGCGGCACCGGATACCTGGGACGCGCCGTCGCCGCCGCGCTGTCGGCCGCGCGCCACGACCTCGTCATCTTCTCCCGCACCGCAAGCCGCAGCGGCGTCGCGGGTACGGCTGTGGACGGCGACGTCCGCGACGCGGCCGCGGTCGCACGCGCGGCCGCCGGCTGCGACGCAATCGTGCACGTCGCCGCGCTCGTCAGCATCTGGCAGCGCCGCCGCGAGGACTTCGACGACGTGAACGTGGGCGGCCTGCGGAACGTCGTCGCCGCCGCGAAGGCGGCCAGGGTGTCGCGGCTCGTGTACACGTCGTCCTTCCTCGCGCTGCCGCCGCATGGCGAAACGAGTCCGATCGAGGCGAACGACTATCAGCGGACGAAAGTGCTCGCCGACGGCGTCGCTGCGGACGCCGCGCGGGACGGCGTTCCGATCGTTCGGCTCTATCCGGGAGTGATCTACGGTCCAGGCTCGCTCACCGAGGGAAACCTGCTCGGACGTCTCGTCGTGGACTATCTCCGGCACAGGCTGCCTGCGCTCGTGGGTCCTGAGATGCGGTGGTCGTTTGCATACGTGGACGATGTGGCCGCGGGACACCGCGCGGCGCTCGAACGCGGCAGCGTAGGCGCGCGGTACGCGCTCGGCGGCGAGAACGCACCGCAGCGTCGCGCGTTCGAGATCGTCGCAGCGCTCAAGGGGCGGCGTTTGCCGACGCGAATGCCGTTCGCCGTTGCCGACGCGCTCGGGCTCGTCGAGGAATACCGCGCGTCGATCTTCGGCGCGACGCCGCTCATCACGCGCGGCGCGGTCGAGATCTTCCGCCACGATTGGTCGCTCGACAGCTCCGAGGCGGTCCGCGACCTCGGCTACACGATGACGCCGCTTGCCGAAGGCCTGCGCCGGACGCTCGCGGCGCTCCCGACCGCCGCCGCGTGACGACCCATTCCGAGCGCGCGCGTCAGTGGGTCCACGCGGGCTCCGGCTGCTTCGCGTTGCTCCTGCGCGATTTGCTCTGGTGGCAGGCGGCCGCGCTCGCAGCGTTCGCGTTGTTCTTCAACGCATTCGTTCTCCCGAACATCGGCGGGACGCGGCTGTACCGTCCGCTCGATCACGCGCGCGGTTTTCCGCTCGGAATCCTGTTGTATCCGGCGGCAGTCCTGACGCTGATCCTCTTCTTTCCCAGAAGGCCCGACATCGCGGCGGCGTCGTGGGCCATCCTCGCGTTCGGCGACGGCTTCGCCACGCTCGCCGGTCAGCGATGGGGACGCACCCGCCTGGCGTGGAATCGAGAGAAAACGATCGCCGGGACGGTGGCGTTCATCGTCTGCGCCGCCGCGGCTGGCGTCGCGCTCGCGATGTGGACACGTCCCGCTGTGACACCGATTCCCCCCGTCGCCTTCGCGCTCGTCGCGCCGGTGCTCGCCGCAATCGGCGCGGCGTTCGTCGAGACGCTGCCGGTTCGCCTCGACGACAACATCTCGGTTCCGGTCGCGGCGGCCGCCACCCTGTGGGCCGCGAGCCTGATGTCGCGAACCGCCTTTGCCAATTCGTGGCCGGCGCTCACCGCCGCGCTGCCATGGGCGATCCTCGTCAACGCGATCGTTTCGTGGCTGGGATACCGCGCGAAGACCGTGACGCTCTCCGGCATGCTCGGCGGCGCGTTCGTCGGCATCGTCATCTACGCCTGCGGCGGCGGCGCGGGGTGGACGTTCCTCTTCGCGGCATTTCTCGTCGCGGCCGTCACGTCACGCGTCGGACTCGAGCGAAAGACAATGCTCGGGATCGCCGAGGAGCGCGGTGGACGACGCGGAGCGGGTAATGCGTTCGCCAATTGCGGCATCGCGGCGATTGCGGCGGTCCTTGCGGTCTCCACACCGTTCAAGGCGCAGGCGCTGCTCGCGTTCGTCGCCGCGCTGACCGCCGGCGGCAGCGATACCGTCGCGAGCGAGGTGGGAAAGGCCTGGGGACGATCGACGTTCCTGCTCACGACGATGCGGCGCGTCAAACCGGGCACGCCGGGAGCGATGTCGCTCGAAGGCACCGCTGCCGGCATCGTCGCGGCAATGGCGCTCGGAGCACTTGCGGTGGCCCTCGGTCTCGTCCCCTCCAACACGATCGTTATCATCGTCGTGGCCGCGACCGTTGGAGCGCTCGTCGAGAGCGCGCTCGGTGCGACGCTCGAAGGACCGGGTATCCTGAACAACGACATGCTGAACTTCATCAACACTGCCGTCGCGGCCGTCGTCGCCGTGGCGTGGCGCTGAGTCGAGCGTGAGCGGAACCGCAAAGGCGTACTTCGAGCTCGGACGACCGTTCACGCTCGTCGCCCCGGCGCTCGGTTTCATCTCGGGTGCGCTGACGGCGGTCGGCGCCGCACCGCCCGAGGCGTGGAGCGCGGGACTGTTGATCCCGCCGGTCACGGGCGCGCTAATGGCCGCGACGCTCAACGCGGGCAACAACGCGCTCAATCAGATTTACGACCTGGAGATCGATCGCATCAACAAGCCGAAGCGGCCGCTGACGAGCGGCCGCCTGACGATCGCGCAGGCGTGGCGTTTCACCGTTGTCACCTACGCGCTCTCGCTGATCCTCGCCTGGCTGGTGGCGCCCGGCGGGCGTCACGAATGCTTCTGGCTCGTCGCGATCGCCGTCGTCTGCACCTTCATCTATTCGATGCCGCCGCTGCGGACGAAGCGCCTCGGCATCTGGGCCAACGTCACGATTGCGATCCCGCGCGGCACGCTGCTCAAAGTCGCGGGCTGGTCGTCGGTGAAGACGATCGTCGGCGTCGAGCCGTGGTACATCGGCGCGATCTTCGGCCTCTTCCTGCTCGGCGCAACGACGACGAAGGATTTCGCGGACATGGACGGCGACAGGCTGGGCGGATGCCGCACGCTGCCGATTCAATACGGCGTCCGCCGCGCGGCGTGGATGATCTCGCCGTCATTCGTCGTCCCGTTCGTGATGATTCCGGTCGGTGCGTGGCTCGGCATCCTGACGGGCAACTTCTGGCTGCTGCAGTTGCTCGGACTCGTCATGACCGTCTACGGCATCTACGTGTGCTACCTGATGCTGCGACGGCCCGAGGACCTGGCCGTCGAAGAGAACCACGTGTCGTGGGCGCACATGTACCGCATGATGTTCGTTGCGCAGATTGGCTTCGCCCTCGCCTATCTGCTCTGAGCGACCTTTGCCGATTCCTTATATAAGGTGCGTACTGACTCATCAGTTCACACGATCGGTGGTACCATCGCTCTCCATGATGAAACTCATCGTTAGGACCGCGTTCGCCGGCGTCGTGGCCGCGTTCCTCGTTGCCCCGAGCGCCGAGGCTGCCACCACGAGCCACACGCACTCGAAGCACAAGACGACTGCGCATTCGTCGTCGACGAAGAAGTCGACTGCGCACAAGAAGACGCACAGCTCGAAGAAGTCGACCAGTCACCACGCGTCAACGAAACCGAAGTAACGCCACACGCGCTGCTTGACAGCGCGGCGGCCGCAGACCGATGATGAGAGCGAACAAAAGACGTAAGTTCGCTCGGGACATCGAATCTGCCGGCCATGGATTTTCCCCTCCTCTTTGATCTGGGTCCGCGCAAACCGACCACGCGCGAGATCGCTCTCGCCGTCAAACGCGGCGGCGCCGATTCGCTGAGCGAGGCCGAGCGGCGCGCGGACCACGCGCGCTACCAGGAAGTCACCTGCCGGTCGGCGCTCAACCGCGTCAAGGGCATGCCGTTCAACTGGACGTTGAATCCCTATCGCGGGTGCACGCACGGCTGCCACTACTGCTTCGCCCGCCGGTATCACGTCCAGTTCGAGATGAACACGGACGACGAGTTCGCGAGCGTCATCCTCGTGAAGCGCAATTTCGTCGATGTGCTGAAGCGAGAGCTCGATCGTCCAGCCTGGACGCGGGAGACGGTCGCGTTCGGGACCGCGACCGATCCGTATCAGCCGATCGAAGGCCACTACAAGATTTCGCGGGAGGTGATTCGCGCGCTGACCCGCGGACGAACGCCCTTCGGACTTGTCACGAAGGGCCCGATGGTCGTCCGCGACGCGGACGTCCTCGCTGAACACGCGCGCGTCGCACGCTGCACGGTCTACATGAGCGTGCCGACGGTGGATGAAGACGCGTGGCAGACGCTCGAGCCCGGGACAGCGCACCCGTTGCAGCGGCTTCGCGCGGTACGGACGCTAGTGGACGCGGGTGTCAACGCCGGCGTCCTGATGGCTCCGATCGTCCCCGGCTTCTCGTCGTCACGCGCGAAGGTCGAACAGACGATCAAGTCCATCGCGGACCACGGCGCGCGTTTCGTCGGGTACAACGTGATGTACCTCCAGGACGGGACGCGCACCCATTTCATGAAGTTCATCGCCCACGAATTCCCGTCGATGCTGCCGCGGTTCGAACGCCTCTACGTCGGCAAGCGTCCGCCCGACTCGTACACGAAGGAAGTGAAAGCGATGGTCCGTGTGCTGCAGGACCGGTACGGGCTGGCGCCACGCGAGAACGCGGGCGCACGTGGCGTGGACGATCCGGATCAGGAAATCAACGAACCCGAACAGGCGGGATTCGCCTGGTGACCGGCCACGAGGATCCGATGGTCAGTGCGCCGGCTCGATACCGGTAATCGCAAGCGTGCCGTCAGGCATCACGGGCGGCGCGACCGACGGATCGACAACCACCTGACCGTCGCGGACGCTGACATCGAAGTGCGTGCCCTCGTTCCAGCGCGAGCTGATCGGGAGCTTCACGTGCTCGTCGATGTACCGCTTCAGGAACCGGGCGCCGAATGCGATGTTGTACCCGTTGACGACAATCTGCTCGAGCGCCTCGGTTGAAACCAGAATGGTCTTGCCGGCGCGCGCCATGCTGAGAACGACTTTTTGCAGATACTTCTTCGCAATCTCGCGGACTTCGTCCTGCGTCAACGGCGAGAACAGCACGACTTCGTCGATTCGATTGCGGAACTCGGGCGGGAACCGCCGCTCCAGCTCGCGCAGGACTTCGCCCTGCACCTGCTGAATCCCGAGGCTCCGGTTGAGGAATCCGAGCGGACTCGTCAGCCGCCGGAAGTTCTCCGATCCGATGTTGGACGTCATGATGACGACGGCATCGCTCAGATAGACGCGCTTGCCGCGTCCGTCGGTGAGCCACCCTTCGTCGAATGCCTGCAGGAACAGGTTGAGCAAACTCGGGCTGGCCTTTTCGACCTCGTCGAGCAGGACGACGGTGTACGGGTTGTCTTTCAGCTGATTGGTCAGGATGCCGCCGCGCTCGCTGCCGACGATGCCGCGAGGCATGCCGATCAGTTTGTCAACGGACACTGAGCCGTCCTGGTACTCGGACATGTCGACGCGAACCATTTTCTTGTCGTCGCCGAACAGGAACTCCGCGACCGCCTTCGCAAGCTCGGTCTTGCCGACGCCCGTCGGACCGAGGAACAAGAGCACGCCGTCGGGACGATCGAATCCGTCCTTGAGCGGTCCTTTGTTCAGCACCAGGCGCTGCGCGACCGCCCGCACGGCGTCGTGCTGACCGACGATGCGCTTCTGGAGACTCGTTTCGATGTCCTTGAAGCGATCGGTGACGTCGCGGTAGACCATGTCTTCGGGAATCTGCGCCGCGTTCGAGATGACGCCGACGACGTCGTCCGTCCGTACTTCCCAGCGCCGATCGATTTCGGCCCGGACAGCGGCGGTATCGAGCCAGCCGATCACTTTGTCCGGCAGATGCAGGTGCCGCATGTAGCGCGGCGCGAGCTCCAATGCTGCTTCGACGGCTTCGTCGAGCACGCGGACCGCGTAGTTGCGCTCGAGCCGTGGACGCAGGTTGTACAGGATCCGTCGCGTCTCCTCGATGGACGGCTCCGCGACGGTGACGCACCGGAACCTCCGTGCCAGCGCCTCGTCCTCTTGGATGTACTCCTTGTACTCGCTGAGCGTCGTCGCCGCGATCATCCGGATCTCGCCGCGCGCGAGCACCGATTTGAAGACGTTCGCGGCGTCAGACGGAGCGCCGAGCGCCGAGCCGGCGCCGACCATCGTGTGCGCTTCGTCGACGAACAGGATGAGATTCGTCCGTTCCTTCAGCTCGCGGATGACGTTCTGCATCCGATCTTCGAACATGCCGCGCAGCATGGTTCCGGCGACCATCGTGTTCATCTGAAGGTTGATCACCTGGCAGTCGCGCAGCCGAACCGGAACCGATTCGGGCTCGAACTCGATCCGCCGCGCAAGTCCTTCGACGATGGCGGTCTTGCCGACGCCGGGTTCACCGACGAGCATCACCGAGTTGGCGCGCTCGCGGTGACACAAGATCTCGAGGACCTGCTGGATTTCCTTGTCGCGTCCGAACACCGGCGGAACCTTGTCCTGCCGGGCAAGAAGGTTCAGGTTCGTCGCGAAGTGCTTGAGGAACGGCGGCAGCTCGAACCGTTTCTTGAGTCGCTCTTCGCGAAGCTCGAGGTCGCGCATGCGCGCGTTCAGGCGATTGACCAGCGCTTCGGGCTCGACGCCGTACCGCTTGAGGATGGAAACGGGAACGCCTTGCGTCTCTTCGAACACCGCCGAAAATAAATCGGAAGCCTCGATCGACGAACGGCCGGCGCGGCTCGCGTGATGAAGCCCGAGTTTGAAGACGAGCTTGGTTGCTGGCGAAATACGGAGCTCTCGTCCCGCAAATGACGGAACGAGGTGCAGATGCTCCTCAACCGCCTGGACGACGGCGTGCGGATTCAGTTCGCTGTCGCGCATGACCTCGGAAAACATGTCCCATTCGACTTGCGCGAATGCGAGAAACACATGTTCGTTGGTCAGGAGGGCGTGCTCGCGCCGCCGGGCTTCCTCGATGGCGCGGTCGATGATTCGCTGGGCAGACTCGCCGATCTTACTGGGTGAGATATCGAGGTCTTCTACGTGCACGACTGCCTCCAACGAGGGAGGGAGCAATTCGTACGCCAGCTCCTGGTGTGGCGGTCGGGCCACAGCCAGCGCCGCCGATCAGCGGCGCTAGCCCTGCTGCAGGAGCGCTCTGATCCGCTGATCCGTCGGCGGATGTGTGCTGAACAGGCCAAGCAACGCCTGCGCGGAAAATGGCTTGACGATGAACATGTGCGCGGTCGCGGGATTGGCGTCGAGCGGCACCACCTTCGACGCCGCCTCGATTTTCCGGAGCGCGCTGACGAGACCATTCGGACCGCCGGCGATCTCGGCGCCGCCCGCATCCGCGTCGTACTCGCGCGATCGAGAAATCGCCGCCTGAATCAGCATCGCCGCGAGCGGCGCGAGGATCAACGTCGCGAGCAGCGCGATCGGATTCCCGCCGTCGCGATCGTCGCGCCGGCCGCCGCCGAAGAACATCGCGAAGCGCGAGATCATCATGATGGCCGCCGCCAGCGTCGCCGCGATCGAACTGATCAGGATGTCCCTGTGCTTGACGTGCGAGAGCTCGTGTCCGAGCACGCCGGCGAGCTCGTCGTCCGTCAGCAGCTGCAGGATGCCTTCCGTTGCGGCGACAGCCGCATGATCGGGATCGCGCCCGGTCGCAAACGCGTTCGGCGATTCCTGCGGGATGATGTAGCAGCGCGGCTGCGGAAGGCCGGCCCGTTGTGCGAGGCGTCCGACGATCTCGTACAGGCGGTGGCCCGGCCCGACCTCCTGCGCGTTGTACATGCGCAGGACGATCTTGTCCGAATACCAGTACGACGCGAAGTTGGTGATGACGGCGAACACGAAACCGACGACCATGCCCTGACCGCCGCCAAGCATCCCGCCCACGGCGAGGAACAACCCGCTCATGATGCCGAGCAGCAGCGTGGTCTTCATGACGTTCGACATATCTCAACTCTCAACGGTCAATTCTCAACGAACAATCTCAACGCTCAACGAACGACTTTCAACCCTCAAATCGATCGTATCAAACCCGCCACGAGCGCGGCGCGATCGGTCAGCCGCTCGACAACGACGTGCTCGTGCAACGCGTGCGCACCTTCGCCAACGGCGCCAAGCCCGTCTAATGTTGGGACGCCGATCGCCGCCGTGAAGTTGCCATCCGATCCGCCCCCGGTGCCGCCTTCGCCAAGGTCCAGGCCAAGCTCGCGGCCAACGGAGCGTGCCTGTTCATATAGACGCACGACAGCGGGCGTTCGCTCCAACGGCGGGCGGTCGAAGCCGCCGGTCATCTCGATCCGCGTCCGGCTGTCCCGCGGCGTCCGGTTTCGAATGGCCCGGTCCACGGCGTCCATCTGGGCTCCCGTTGCGGCCCGGACGTCGACGACCGCACGCGCCTCGTCCGCGACGACGTTCGGACGCGTTCCCCCGCCGACGATGCCCACGTTGAGGGAGACGCCGTCAGAGTCCTTCGGGATCTCGATGAGTTGTTCGATTTGGTGCGCCAGCTCATGGATGGCGCTCGCGCCCGCTTTCGGGTCGATGCCCGCATGCGCCGCAACGCCGCGAACGAGAAGCTCGTACTGGCCGCAGCCCTTTCGCGAAGTCTTCACTGCGCCGCCCGGTAATGACGGCTCCAGTACAAGGACCGCGGCACTGCGCCGTGCTTCGTCTTCGATGGCGGCGCGCGACGTTGCGCTTCCTATCTCCTCGTCGGTCGTCCAGAGCATCACGACACGATGCGGGGACGCCATGTTTGTCTCGAGCAGCGCACGGGCAGCGAGCATCGCGATGCCGATTCCGGCCTTCATGTCGAAGACGCCGGGGCCATGCAGCCGTCCGTCCGAGGTTGACAGCGGCATCTTCTCGAGTTGGCCGACCGGCCACACCGTGTCGAAGTGTCCAAGCAGCAGGACCTGCGAGGCGCCGCAGCCGAATTCGGCAAGCAGGTGGTCTCCGCGGTCCACACGCGGCAACTTCGTCACGCGTCCGCCAATCAGTTCCAGTCTCCGCTGGAGCTCCGCGCCGCATCGATCGACGGCGCGCTTGTCGGTGGTCGGCGATTCGATTCGCACGAGCGATTCGATCGTGTCGATCAGCCAGTCGTGCTGTTCGCGGCAGAACGTCTGAAGTTCGCGGGTCACTTGCGGCACCCGTCGGCTTGGCCCACAATCGTGTGCATGGTGTGCGCTCTGCTCCTGGCGGCCACTCTCCAGCAGCCGCCGGTTCCTCAACCGTTTCCGCGACCAGCGCAGCCGGCGCCGGCGCGTCCCGCGCAGCCTGCGCCATCACAGCCTCCGCCGGCGCAGCCGGCGACGCCGCCAGCGGCCGCATCAAAGGACACGCGACCGGCGACGGCCGCCGAACAAACGCCGAACGAAGCGACGCTCGGCGTTCCGTTGTATCCGGGTGCGCAGTTCATCGCGTCGTACGACGCCGGCCGCGGACAGCGATACTACATTTTCGGGTCCGCCGGCTCGTTTGTCGATCTCGTGGCGTACTACCGGACCGTCCTGAAGCAGCGCGGCGAGCTGGTGTACGACGTCCCGGCGACGCACGAATTTGACGTCGGCAAGTACAACGAGGACACGATGGCGTTTCCGCCAGGCGTGACGATCAAGGATTTCCAGTCAGAGGTGTCGAAGGGCTATCCCAACCCGAAGCCTGGCGGGCAGCCGACGCATTTTCCGACGCTGATTCAGATCGTGCCGGTGGTCGTCAAGTGATGTGACATTGAAGAATTGCAGAATTGAAGAATTGCAGGATTGCAGAAAGGAAGGAATGAACGGAAGGCACTTCATTCTGCGATTCTGCGATTCTGCAATTCTGCAATTCTGCAATTCTTCGATCCTGCAATTCTTCAATCAGTCCCACCTTCTGCAATGCTGCAATTCTGCAATTTACGGTGTCTCTACGTAGATTTCGCCTTTCTTCCTGAACTCGACCGACATCTCCTTCATCCCCGCGTTCGCGTAGTCGCGCACCTGCTGCGTCAGCTCCATTGAGCAGAACTTCGGGCCGCACATCGAGCAGAAGTGCGCGACCTTGGCGCCGTCGGCGGGGAGCGTCTCGTCGTGGTACGCGCGCGCGGTGACGGGATCGAGCGCCAGGTTGAACTGATCGTCCCAGCGGAATTCGAACCGCGCCTTCGAGAGCGCGTCGTCCCACTCGCGCGCGCGCGGATGGCCCTTGGCAAGATCGGCGGCATGCGCGGCGATCTTGTACGCGATCACCCCCGCCTTCACATCGTCGCGATCGGGCAGACCGAGATGCTCCTTCGGCGTCACGTAGCAGAGCATTGCCGTGCCGTACCAACCGATCATCGCTGCGCCGATCGCCGACGTGATGTGGTCGTAGCCCGGCGCGATGTCGGTCGTCAGCGGACCGAGCGTGTAGAACGGCGCCTCGGCGCACCATTCGAGCTGCTTCTCCATGTTCTCTTTGATGAGATGCATGGGAATGTGCCCGGGGCCCTCGTTCATGACCTGGACGTCGAACTCCCACGCGATCCGATTCAGCTCGCCCTGCGTCTTCAGCTCGGCGAACTGCGCTTCGTCGTTGGCGTCCGCGATCGATCCCGGCCGCAGCCCGTCGCCGAGTGAAAACGAAACGTCGTACGCGCGCATGATCTCGCAGATCTCGCGGAAGTGGGTGTAGGTGAAGTTCTCCTGATGGTGCGCGAGGCACCACTTCGCCATGATCGAACCGCCGCGCGACACGATGCCGGTGACGCGCCGGGCGGTCATCGGAATGTAGCGGAGCAGGACGCCCGCGTGAACCGTGAAGTAGTCGACGCCCTGCTCGCATTGCTCGACGAGCGTGTCGCGGTAGATCTCCCACGTGAGATCTTCGGGTCGGCCGCCCACCTTCTCGAGCGCCTGGTAGATCGGCACGGTGCCGATCGGGACAGCGGAGTTCCGGAGAATCCATTCGCGCGTTTCGTGGATGTTCTTCCCGGTCGACAGGTCCATGACCGTGTCGGCGCCCCAGAGCGTCGCCCACCGCAGCTTCTCGACCTCTTCGTCGATCGACGAGGAGACCGCCGAGTTGCCGATGTTCGCGTTGATCTTCACGAGGAAATGGCGGCCGATGATCATCGGCTCGAGCTCGAGATGGCGGACGTTCGCCGGGATGATCGCGCGTCCGCGCGCGATCGCGTCGCGCACGAACTCGGCCGGCAGTCCTTCCCGGATCGCGACGAATTCCATCTCCGGCGTGATCTCGCCTTTGCGTGCGTAGTGCAGCTGCGTCACGCAGCCGCCGACGCGGCCATCGACCCACGACCGCCGCAGTTTGGGAAGCCCGTCGATGGCGCTGTGGCCCTGTGGACCGCTGGTGTCGTACACACGAATCGACGACTGTCCATGGTCGAGCGAGATCTCGCGCATCGGCACGCGGACCGACGAGGGACCATCGACGTAGATTTTTTGTGAATTGGGAAATGCTGATGAGAAATCGGACATGTCCGCGCTCCCTCCGCCGGTCTGAACCGGGTCAGGTTCCGAGGGTGTACTCTCAATCCCGACAATCGGGGATACCCCTGGCGGTCGACTTCTGACTATAGCATGTAGATCATGAGCCTCTCGCGGCGCGGCCGCACGACTCTTCCGTCCTGACGTGCCGACGCGCATTCTCTACCGCGTGTTCGCCGCTGCAGCGATCGTCAGTTTCCTGATCGCGATCTGGGATCTCGCCTTCGGTGGATTTCACTTCGTCGTGCTGGGCGTGCGGCTCAGCTCGCGCGAGGCGTACAAACCGCTCGCATACGGCGAACTCTGCGCAGCGCTGGCGTTCGTCGGCCACGACATCGGCGCGGACGAGCGCGATGCGAGCTGGAGCGGCTTCTCGCGCCGCGCCGGAACGATCGCAGCGGCCGTTTCGATCCTGTTTGTGATCCTCGGCATCCGCTACGGCATCTACGTGGCGGGCGGTGCCGACTACTACGGCTATGTGTCACAGGCGGCGCTGTGGGCATCGGGCCATGTCCTCGCACCTGATACGTTGAGCACGCTCGAGCCGCTGCTCGGCGGCGCCGTTGCGCCGCTCGGTTATCGACTCGCGCACACGCCTGGCTACCTCGCACCAATCTACTCGCCGGGACTGCCGCTCGCGATGGCTGCGCTGGAACGCGTCGGCCTGTCCGTGTATCTGATCGTGCCGCTGATGGGCGGCGCCGCGGTCTGGCTCACCTATCGCCTGACGTCGTGCGTCGCCGACCGGCGAACCGGCTGCATCGCCGCTGTTCTCCTCGCCTTCAGTCCCATCGCCGTGTTCCTCGCGCTGGTGCCGATGAGCGACGTCCCCGTGACCGCGTGGTGGTTACTCGCATGGCTGTTGACGTTGTCGGCCGGACCGTGGAGCGCGCTCATGGCGGGGCTCGCGTCGTCCGCGGCAATTTTGACGCGGCCCAACATCGTGCCGCTCGCGCTCGTCACGCTGGCGTTCGTCGCCGTTCGTTCGGGACTTCGCCGAGGGCTTCTCTACGCCGCTGGCGTGCTGCCGTCGGCGCTGTTCATCGCCGGGTGGAATCAGTACTTATACGGATCGCCCGTCAGCACGGGTTACGGTCCGCTCGAGACACTCTTCAGCGTCCGATATGCCGGCACTAATCTCCGCCAGTTCTGGTCGTGGCTCGTCGATCTGCACACACCCGTCGTCATCGTCGGCGTGCTGGCGCTCGTTGCCGGACGAATCAGATACGGCTGGTGGCTCTTCGCGTTCTCGATGGTGCTGCTCGGCTGCTACCTTTTCTATCTGCCGTTCGACAACTGGACGTTCCTCCGCTTCCTGATGCCCGCCATTCCGCTGCTGCTCGCGCTGGACGCCTCGGTCTGCGTCGCGGTGTTCGAGCGACTGCCGATGGCGCTGCGCGGCGCCGCGGTGTTCGCGTTGTGCACGCTGGTACCGTTCTGGTTCGTCGCCAAGATCGACGGCCTGCGGCTGTTCGAGATCGAGCAAGGCGAACGCCGCTACGAAACCGTCGGTGAAGCCATGAAAGCGATCGTCCCGCCGGACGCGGTGCTCATCAGCATGATTCACAGCGGCAGTGTTCGGCTGTACGGCGACAGACATTCCATCAGGTGGGATCTGATCGCGCCCGATCGATTGGACGCGACACTGGAAATCATTCGAGATAACGGCTTCACCCCGTACTTCCTGCTCGAGGACTGGGAGGAGCCGCGCGTGCGCGATCGCTTCGGCAAGGCCAGCGCGGTAGGCAGGCTCGATTGGCCGCCGACCGCCGAATATCTGGGCCACGCGCAAATCCGCTTGTACTCGCCGGACGATCGCGCTCGCTATCTGCACGGCGAGCCGGTGCTGACGAAGATGATCCCGTTTCCATGACGCACCGCCTGAAGGTTGTCCTCGCGCTCGCGGCCGGATATTCGGCGCTTACGATCGCCATCACCGCCCCACTCGCGTGGCACCTGGGAAGCAGAGTTCCCCACGACGTCGGCGATCCACTGCTCAGCACGCTCATCCTCTGGTGGAACGCGCACTATCGGCCGCTGAGCGCCGCGTGGTGGGACGGCTGGTTCTTCTCGCCAGCAACGGGCGCGCTCGCGCTGTCCGACCATCGACTCGGCGAAAGTCTGCTGGCCTCGCCGCTCCAGTGGCTGGGCGCGTCGTCGCTCGCCGCGTACAACGTCACGCTGCTCGCGACGTTTCCGTTGTGCGCGCTCGCGGCACACTGGCTCGCGTTTACGCTGACGAAGCGCCACGACGCGTCGCTCGTCGCCGGACTGGCCTACGGCTTCAGTCCGTATCGGTTCGCGCACATCGAACATCTCGAACTGCTGGCCGCGTTCGGGATGCCGGCGGCGCTCGCGGCGCTGCACGCGTACCTCGAGGATCGGCGTCCGATCTGGTTCGTCGCGTTCGGCGGCGCGCTGCTTCTGCAGGCGTTGTGCTGCAGCTACTACTTCCTCTTCTTCTCGGTGATGCTCTCACTGTGGATGCTGTGGTTCGTGCGCCGCCGCGACTGGCGTCTGCTGGCCGGTGTCGCCATCGCAGGTGTCCTCGTCCTGTGCGCGATCAGCCCGATCGCGCTGAAGTACTTCGAGATTCACCGGCACTACGGCCTCGCGCGCGGAATCGGCGACATTGTCGACCTGAGCGCCGACGTGACGTCGGTCGTGACCGCGTCGCCGCTGAGCGCGATCTGGGGATGGACGGCGCACCTGAATGGCGCCGAGAAGCAGCTGTTTCCCGGCGCGACGATTCTCGCCATCGTCGCGATCGCCGGGATCGCGTCGCTCGCGACGCGACGTTCATCCGAGCGGTCGAATCAGATCTCGATGGTACTGATCGCAATCGGACTGGTCTTCGCATTGATCGCGTTCAGCGCGTGGCGGCTCGGACCGTGGAAGCTGGGTCGCCTGTCGGTCGGCGCGCCGTTCAAGCCGTTTTCGCTGGCGTTCTTCGCGTGGATCGCCGCGCTGCTCTGCTGGTCGCGCGTGCGTGATGCGTACGCACGCGAGTCGAGCTTTGCGTTCTACGTGCTCGCCACGGCCGCACTCTTCCTCTTCAGCCTCGGACCGAAGCCGGGATTCCTTCACCAGCAGTTCCTGTATCAGCCGCCGTACTCCTGGCTGATGCGCATCAGCCTGTTCGGCGACGGAATCCGTGCGCCGGCGCGATTCGGCATGCTCGCGATACTGGCGCTCTCGACAGCCGCGGCGCTGGCGTGCGCGCGGCTGACGCGATCGACTCGGCGGCCGTCGGCCATCGTCGCGATCGTCGCCGCTGTGGTCATCGCCGATTCGTGGATCTCAGGCCTGCCGCTGCCCGAGCTGCCGCCGCGCTGGGACGCCGACGTCGCGGCCATGGGCGCGTCGGTCGCGATGGAGCTGCCGGTGCGCGATCCGATGCGCGATATTGCAGCGATGTACCGCGCGTCGCTCGCTGGCATCACGACCGCGAACGGCAACAGCGGATACGAGCCGCCGCACTACCGGCCGATGAGCCTCGCGCTTGCGCTCGGCGACGAAACGGTCTTCGACGCGCTTGGAGAAAGCAAACCGGTGCTGGTTGTCGTCGAGCGTCCTGCGCCCGGTTCGAACGAGCGCATCGCGTGGCTCCGATCGGCAGTACACGCGACCGAAGTCCAGTCGACGGATCGCTTCGCGTTTTTTCTCGTCCGCAGCCGGCCGATCGATCCGGTCGCCTGTTCACCCGCTGCGCTGCCGATCGCCAGCGCGCGCGACATCTGGGGACCGCTGCCGCTCGGCCCGCTCGTCGACGGCCGTCTCAACACCTTCTGGAGCAGCGGTGATGCGCAGCAGACGGGCGACATCCTGGCGCTCGACATGGGCCGCGACGTGGAGGCATGCGGCGTCCGCCTGTCGCTCGGCACGCGCGCAGCGTTCTACCCGAATGCGTTGAGCGTCGCCACGTCAACCGACGGGACGACGTGGCACACGACATTCAACGGAAAGCTGGGTGGCCAGGTCATGCGCGCGGCCCTTGCGCATCCGCTCGACATCGCGCTCGATCTTCCGCTGGACCGCCAGCCGGCCCGTTACATCCGAATGCGCATCGAAGCAGATCAACCGCGCGTCCCGTGGGAGGTGATGGAAGTCAGGGTGCTTGCGGCTTCCGCGCAGTAAGGATCCGCCTCATGCCGTCGCAGGCTTCGCCGCACCCGCCGGAATCTGGCGCGTCTTCACCCAGGTCGCCAGGTAGGTGTAGACGACAGGCGTCAAATACAGCGTGATCAACTGCGACACCATCAAGCCGCCGACGACGGCGAGGCCGAGCGGCCGGCGCGCTTCGCCGCCAGCGCCGAATCCCAGCGCGATCGGCACGGCACCCAACAGCGCCGCCATCGTCGTCATCATGATCGGACGGAAGCGGATCAGGCATCCTTCATAGATCGCGTCGGTCGGGCTCTTGCCGTGCTGACGCTCGGCTTCGAGCGCGAAGTCGATCTGCATGATCGCGTTCTTCTTGACGATGCCGATGAGCATCACGAGCCCGACGAACGAGTAGATGTTCAGCTCGTTACCGAACAGCCACAGCGTCACGAGCGCGCCGAGTCCCGCTGACGGCAGGCCCGACAGAATCGTCAACGGATGGATGTAGCTCTCGTACAGCATCCCGAGCACGATGTAGACGACGCCGATCGCGACGAAGAGCAGCAGACCAAGATTCGCCATCGACTCCTGGAACGTCTTTGCCGATCCCTGGAACGCCGTCGTGACCGTTTGCGGCAGCACGCTCGCCGCCGTCGCGTTGATGCGTTCGACCGCAGCACCGAGCGACACGCCCGGTCGCAGTCCAAACGAAATCGAGACGGCAGGCAGCTGGCCCACGTGGTTCACGGTCTGCGGGCCGACGGTCTCCTCGCGCGAGATCACCGACTCGAACGGGACGAGCGCGCCGGTGGACGTCTTGAACGCGATCTTGTCGAGCGAATCCGCCTGCTCCTGGTAGCGTGGATCGAGCTCGAGGAGTACTTTGTACTGCGCCGCTGGTCCGTAAATCGTGGACGACCACTGCGGCCCGAATCCGTCGTACAGCGCGGCCTCGATCTCGTTCGCGTTGAGTCCCATCTGCGCGGCCGCGTCGCGATTGATCACGAGGTTGACGCGCGGACTCTTCATCTCCATGTCGTCGGAGACGTCCTGCACTTCGGGAAGCTTGCCGATGGCGGCCTCGAGTTTCGGCGCCCACTCGTATAACGCCTTCGTGTCGGCGCTCTGAACGGTCAGCGTGTAGGAGCTGTTGCCCATGCGTCCGCCGATCTGGATGGCGGGAGGCAAGCTGACGAACGCGCGGAATCCGGGGAACCGGAGCAGCTGCGGTCTGATCTGCTGCGCAATCTCGGCGGCCGAGAGCGGACGATCGGCGCGCGGCTTCAGCTGCAGGTTGAAGCGCGCATAGTTCATCGATCCGAAGCCGCCGCCCGTGCTCGCGAAGAACGTGTCGACGAACGGGTTCGCGTTGATGATGTTCGCGATCTTCGTCACGTTCTGGACCATCTCGTAGTACGAGGTCCCCTGCGCCGCCTGAACGCTGACGTTGAGCGTGTCGTTGTCCTGATCCGGAATGAAGCCTTTGGGCACCACGCCGAACATTTTGATCGTCGCGATGAGGACCCCGACGAAAACCGCCATCATCACCGGCCGATGCCGCAGCACGTGGCCGAGGCTCCATTCGTACGCGCCGTACAACCGGCCGAACTGACGCTCCATGAAGGTCGCGAACCGCCCCTTCGCGTGGAGCGCTGCTGCGCGCAGGAAGCGGCTGCACAGCATAGGCGTCAGCGTCACCGAGACGATGCCCGAAATAAGAATCGCCGCCGTGATCGTGATCGCAAACTCGCGGAAGAGACGGCCAAGGATGCCGCTCATGAACAGGATCGGAATGAAGACCGCAGCCAGCGATACGGTCATCGAGAGAATCGTGAACGAGATCTCCCTGGATCCCTTCAGCGCCGCCTCGAACGGCCGCTCTCCGTGCTCGATGTGCCGGACGATGTTCTCCAGCATCACGATGGCGTCGTCCACGACGAAGCCGATGGAGAGAATGAGCGCCATCATCGAGAGATTGTCGAGCGTGAAGTCGAGCAGCGACATCACGGCGAACGTGCCCATGATCGAGAACGGCAGCGCCAGCGCGGGAATGAGCGTCGCGGATCCCGAGTGCAGGAACGCGAAGATGACCGCGACAACCAGGAGGAGCGTCACGAGCATCGTCCACTGGATGTCCTTGAACGCTTCGCGGATGTTGCGCGACCGATCGCCGCGGACCGTGAGATGCACCGACGGCGGCAGTTCCGCCTCGAACGCGGGCAGGAGCGCGCGGACAGCGTCCGTCACTTCAATCGTGTTGCTTCCCGGCTGACGCATCACCTGGAGATTGATCGCCCGGCGGGGCCCGTCCTTCGTGTACAGCCACGACGCGTTCTTGTTGTCCTCGACGTTGTCGAGGACCGTCGCGACCTGATCGAGCCTGATCGGCGCGCCGTGCCGGTACGCGACGACAACCGGCTTGAACGCGGCGGCGTTCATCAACTGCCCTTCAGCCTGAATGTTGTAGGTGGCGTTCGTGCCGAACAGCTGACCAGTCGGCAGGTTGACGTTCCAGTTCTGCAGCGCCTGGTTGATTTCGTTGATGCCGATCCCCTCAGCGTGCAGCTTGTTCGGATCGAGCTGGACGCGAACCGCGTACTTCTGCGCCCCGTGCACCTGCACCTGCGACACGCCGGAGACCATCGAGATGCGCGGCGCGAGCATCGTCTCGGCGTAGTCGTCGAGGACGTACATCGGCACGACGTCGGACGTCAGCCCGAGGAACATGATGGGCTGGTCCGCCGGATTGAACTTGCGGAACGACGGCGGCGCCGGCATTCCGGCCGGAAGAAGCGGCATGACCGCGGCGACGGCGGTCTGCACGTCGACCGCAGCGCTGTCGATGTTGCGGTTCAGATCGAACTGCAGTGTGACATTCGAGCTGCCCGTCGAGCTCGACGACGTCATCTCGTCGATGCCGGCGATCGTCGTGAACTGTCGCTCGAGCGGGCTCGCGACCGCCGAGGCCATCGTCGTCGGGTCGCCGCCGGGAAGGCCGGCGCTCACGTTCAGCGTGGGGAAATCAACGTTGGGGAGATCGCTGACGGCGAGAACACGGTAGGCGACCACGCCCATGACGGCGATGCCGAGCATGAACAGGCTCGTCGCGATCGGTCGCCTGATGAAGACTTCCGAGATGTTCACACATCGATCGGACCACAGGAAGTCGCGATCAGGCCGCTGTTTTTTCGTATGTTCTCAGGAAAATCATCTTTATGGAGCGATGCAACGAACGTCACCAAACCGTGACGTTCAGCGGCGCTTCGCCACCGGAATCACGAACTTTTCGGCCGTATGCGTGGGCGAGAAACTGACGACCTTTACGTCAACCAGCCCGGCTGTTTTGCCGGCAGCCATCACTTCTGCTTCCCGAATCTCGGGACGGCCCTTGGGACGGACGATCCAGATGGCGCCATTTGGCTTGATCGCGTCTTTTCAGCGCGTCGAGCCGATCGAGCTGCGCGGTTTTCGTCGCGCCAAAGAAGATGGCGTCGCTGTTCCTGGCGACGCGTCCAACGGATAGAAAGCCGACCGCTTTCTCGAGCTCGCGCAGGAAGTCCTGATCGTCCACGCCGAGGACGCTGACACGCCAGTCCGGTTTCGCACCGAGCTTCTGCAGTCGCGACGGCGGATTCCTGATCTTGTCCACCCACTTCTCGGCTGGCGCACCGAGCTGCAGCGACAGCACGCCGTCGGGCATCTTCACCGTCAGCGCGCCCTTCGTGGCGGTCACCTCGCGCATCGTTTTGAACGGCACCGCGAGCTTCAAATCCGGCGAGCGGAATTGAAGGACGTCGGTCTCGAGTCGCGCCGTTCCTTCAGCGCTCTTGCCCTTGAATCGCGCCGTGCACTTCGCTTCGTTGCCCATGACGGTATGCTCATTCCTCGTGCGCTGCGATCACGCAGCGCGGTCCGGTCAATTCTGGCATCTTTTGCGCGAACGGATCGCCTCCAAACGGCGTCGCGCCAGTGCTTTGTCAACACGACTAGGAATTCGCGCTTGGTCTGGTCGCGAGCAGCAATTCGGCCCGCGCGCGCGGCGGGAATCGCTCGATCGCATATCTCACGGTCGTCCGCGGAATCGACGGGCCGTTCGCCCGCAGGTATCGCTCGAGGCGCGCTTCATCCGCCTTCCCCGCTTCGCGAAGTGCCCACCCGACGGCCTTCTGAATCAGATCCTGATCGTCCGCGTGCAGCCGCTTCGCATTGCCGTAGAGAACGTCGAGCGACTGCCCGCGACGCGCCAGCGCGATCAGTCCGACGATGGAGGCTCGCCTGACCCACATGTTGCGATGCGTTGACCAGACGCCGAAACCGTCAGCGAGCGTCGGATGCTCGAGTAGAAGAGGACCGATCAGCTCGCCGCAGATCGCGTCCGTCGTCGCCCAGTTCGCGGACTGATTCGCGGAGAACCAGCGCTTCCATCGAGGCAGCAGCCTGGGCACAAAGCTCCGACGGTACCGCGCGACAAGCGAAATCGCCACGTTCTTCACGTCGAGGTAGCGATTCGGCATCAGCACGTCCGCGAACGCCATCGCATCGTCAACCGTCCAGGACTGATGCGCGAGCTGGATCGACCTGGCAAGTTCACGCATCCGATCGGTGCCGACGTTGTAGAAGCCGAGATTGTGGTCGCCGCGGAAGTAGCGGCTCGCGTCGAAATTGTGTGCCGGGCGCGCGAGACGCTTCAGCTCGCGCTCAGCCGACCGCGCCGCGCGGGCTACGTCAGCTTTCGCAGGATGAAGCATTTCAGGTAGTAGGTTTCCGGCACGCCGAGCAGGACAGGATGATCGCGGCCCTGCATCCGCTTTTCGAGCACCGTCACCTGCACGTGGGCGTCCACCGCCGCTTCGTACACGATCTCGGCGAACAACGCCTCGTTGACGTGGTACGAACAGCTGCACGTCACGAGCGTTCCCTCAGGGTTCAGCAGCCGGAGCGCACGCAGGTTAATCTCCTTGTAACCGGCGCGCGCATTTGCCACCGCCGCCTTGTTCTTCGCGAACGCCGGCGGATCGAGAACGATCGTGTCGAAGCGCTCGCCAAGCCGCTCGAGGCCGCGCAACTCGTCGAACACGTTGCCGACGCGCGCGTCGACGGCGACGCCGTTACGCGACGCGTTCTGACGAATACGGGCGACCGCGTCCTCGGACACGTCCAGCGCGATCGTTTCCTGACACTGTTTTCCGAGGACGAGCGCGAATCCGCCCTGGTAGCTGAAACAGTCCAGCAGACGCCCCTGCGCGTATGCCGCTGCCGCCTGCCGGTTTTCCCGCTGATCCAGGAACAGCCCCGTCTTCTGGCCGTGCCTCAGGTCGACGTCGTACGAGATTCCGAGCTCGGTGACGCTGACGAGATCGGGGATTTCTCCGGCCAGCAGGTCGACGCGCTGTTCCAGGCCTTCGAGCACGCGTGCGCGCGGATCGTTCCGCGCGAGAATGCCGCGCGGCTCGACGACACGCTGGAGCGTGGCGACAACCTCCGGCAAGCGGCGGTCCATCGCTTGCGAGAGCGTCTGCACCACCAGGTAGTCGCCGTACCGATCGACGATGAGCGACGGCAGGCGGTCGGCCTCGCCGTGCACGAGGCGGTACGCCGTCGCGTCGATCTCGAGTGATCGTCTGAATACCACCGCAGATTCGATCCGGTGGCTCAGCCAGTCGGGATCTGTCTGGCTGCCGGTTTCGATGACGCGAACGGCGATCTGCGACCGATCGCTGTACAGCGCCCGGCCGAGCACACGGCCGCGCGCGCCCTTGACCACCGCGATCTCACCGCCGGCGACCTGCGCATCGACGACATCTGCGCGATAAATCCACGGATGACCGGAACGCAGCCGATCCTCGCCGCGCGGCGACACGACGACGACGGCCGTGTCGGACTTCATGGCACTTCGGAATCGGGAGAGAACGGCCGCATCGAGGCTGAGAGCGTATAGTAAAATCGCGGGTCGTGCGAATTGCGATCGGCGCCGATCATGCTGGCTTCGCGTTGAAAGAACATTTGAAAACCACGCTCGCGCGGCTCGGCCATGCCGTCGACGACCACGGGACCGACAGCGAAGCGCCGGTCGACTATCCGCCGATCTGCGTGGCGGTCGGCCGTTCGGTCGCCGCCGGGCGCGTCGACCGCGGCATCGTCCTCGGCGGAAGCGGCCAAGGCGAACAGATTGCCGCGAACAAAGTCCGCGGCGTCCGCGCGGCCCTGTGCAACGATCTTTATACGGCGCGACTGTCGCGCCAGCACAACGACGCGAACGTCCTCTCGATGGGCGGTCGAGTCGTGGCCCACGCGCTCGCGGACGAAATTCTCGAGCTCTGGCTCACGACGCCTTTCGAGGGTGGACGCCACCAGCGGCGCGTCGATCAGATCAGCGAGGCGGAACGCGCATGACCACTGACACCACTCCATCCACCTGGCGCACGCTCGCCGAGACCGATCCCGAAATCGCCGAAGCGATCCGGAACGAACGGCATCGGCAGAATACGGGACTCGAGCTGATCGCGTCGGAGAACTTCGTCAGCCGCGCTGTGCTCGAAGCCGCCGGCTCGGTGATGACGAACAAGTACGCGGAAGGCTATCCGGGCCGGCGCTACTACGGCGGCTGCGAATTCGTCGACGTTGCCGAACGCGCGGCCATCGCGCGCGCGAAGGCGCTCTTCGGCGCGGATCACGCCAACGTCCAGCCGCATTCGGGCGCGCAGGCGAACATGTCCGTGTACCTGACGCTGCTCAGCCCGGGCGACACGGTGCTCGGGATGAACCTCGCGCACGGCGGACACCTGACGCACGGCCACCCGCTGAATTTCTCGGGACTGCTCTACACGATCGTTCCTTACGGCGTGCGGCGCGAGGACGAGCGCATCGACTACGACGAGCTCGATCGGCTGGCCGAGCAGCACAAGCCGAAGATGATCGTCGTCGGCGCGAGCGCCTACGCACGCGTCATCGACTTCGCGCGGATCCGCGCGACCGCGGATCGGATCGGCGCCAAAGTCTTCACCGACATGGCGCACATCGCCGGCCTCGTCGCGGCCGGCATCCATCCCACTCCAATTCCCCACTCCGATATCGTCACGACGACGACGCACAAGACGCTGCGGGGACCGCGCGGCGGCCTCGTGCTGTGCCGCGAGACGTATGCGAAGGATCTGGATCGACGCGTCTTCCCGGGCGTTCAGGGCGGACCGCTGATGCACATCATCGCGGCGAAAGCGGTCTGCTTCAAGGAAGCCGCCGAACCGTCGTTCGCCGAATACCAGCGGCAGATCGTCAAGAACGCCGCCGTGCTCGCGCAGTCGCTTTCGACCGCCGGCTTCCGCCTCGTCAGCGGCGGCACCGACAACCACCTGATGCTCGTCGACGTGTTTTCGAAAGGCATCACCGGAAAGGTGGCCGAGGCCGCGCTCGGAAAAGCCGGCATCACCGTCAACAAGAACGCCATCCCCTTCGACCAGAATCCACCGATGGTCGCCAGCGGAATCCGCATCGGCACGCCGGCGGTGACGACGCGCGGCATGCGCGAGTCCGAGATGGGCGTCATCGGTGAGCTCGTCGCGCGAGCGCTGAAGACGCCGGACGACGATCGGGCGCTCGGGACCGTACGCGCCGAAGTCGAGACCCTGTGCCGGAAGTTCCCCCTGTATCCCGAATAACGACCGCCGGAAACGTCGGCCAGCTGGCCGATGTCGTTGACGCGGCGTTCGCGGACGACGGCGCGCTCGCGCGCGCAATCCCGGACTTCGAGCCGCGGGAAGGCCAGCGCCGAATGGCGCGCGCGGTCGCCGGTGTGTTCGCGGGCGGCGGCGTTCTTCTGGCGGAGGCCGGCACCGGAACCGGCAAGACGCTCGCCTATCTGGTACCCGCCATCCTCAGCCGCGAGCGCGTGCTCGTCTCGACCGGCACGAAGAACCTGCAGGAGCAGATCTACTTCAAGGACATTCCCGCGCTGCGCGAGGCGCTCGGCGTCCCGTTCACGGCGACCTACATGAAAGGCCGCGCGAACTACCTGTGCCTTCAGAAGCTGGATCAGATTGACGGCGCGAATAGTCCGGCAGTTCACGACGTTTTCCTGCCGCTCATTCGCAATTGGGCGCAGCGAACCGAAACCGGCGACCGCGCGGAGCTCGAAGATCTTCCGGAGGACTTGCCCGTCTGGTCGGAAGTTGCCGCCACCGCCGACACGTGCCTCGGCACCGAATGTCCGCGGTACGACGACTGCTTCGTCACGAAGATGCGTCAGCGCGCCGCCGCCTCCGACGTGGTCATCGTCAATCACCACCTGCTGTGCGCGGACGCCGCGGTGCGGCAGAGCGCGTACGGCGAGGTGATTCCCGCGTGCTCCCGTGCCGTTCTGGACGAAGCGCACCAGCTGGAAGACGTAGCGACGCAGTACTTTGGCCTGGGTGTCAGCACGTATCGCGTCGAAGAGCTCGCGCGCGATGCTGAACGGCTGGCCGCACGAGGCATCGAGAGCCGACAGTCGAAAGACGAAGTGGCGCGCGCGATCGATCGGCTGCGAGACGACGGCCGCCGTTTCTTCAGCGATCTGGCGTACGGGCATCGCGGCAACCAGCGAGTCAGGAGCGAAGAGCGCGTACGCGCGACCGCCGAATCGCTTGCGGCTGCTTCTGAAGCGGCCGGACATCTCGGCGGCGCGATCGACATCCTCCAGTCGACGCTGGCGCTTCTGCGCAAAAGGGATTTCGTCCAGGCGCATGAAGCCTCGGACACGTCGCGTGAGTCCGCCGGCGACGATGATGATGAGAGCCTGGTGGAACAGATCGCGACGCTCGTCCGCCGTGCGGGCGAACTGCGGGACGAGCTGCGCTTTCTCGTCCGCGCCGACGATCCGACGTACGTCTACTTCGTCGAGTTCCGCGGACGCGGCACGTTCCTGCGCGCGTCCCCGATCGACGTCTCCGCCATCGTCCGCGAAGTGCTCTTCGATCGATTGACGACGACGGTGCTGACGTCGGCGACGCTGACGGTGGACGGCACGTTCGACTACGTCCGCGATCGACTCGGGATCGCGGAGGCCGATGAGATCAGGTTGCCGTCGGAGTTCGACTTCTCGCGTCAGGCCATCCTGTATCTGCCGCCGCGCATGCCCGACCCGCGGTCGGACAACTTCTCGATCGCAGCCGGACGTGAAGTGGTCGAGATTGTCAAGCGGACCGAGGGACGCGCCTTCGTTCTCTTCACCAGCTACGCGACCATGCGGGCCGTGCAGGCCATGGCGGAGCTGGCGATCCACTATCCGATCCTCGCGCAGGGCACGGCGCCGCGGACACAGCTGCTGAAGCAGTTTCGCGAGACACGGAATGCCGTGCTGTTCGCCACGTCCAGCTTCTGGCAGGGAGTCGACGTCATCGGCGACGCGTTGAGCTGCGTCATCATCGACAAGCTGCCGTTCGCGTCGCCCGCGGATCCCATCACGTCGGCCCGCATCGACGCGATTCGCGCTCGAGGCGGCGATCCGTTCGGTGAATATCAGGTGCCGCTCGCGATTCTGGCGCTTCAACAGGGCCTGGGCCGGCTGATCCGGCACCGGCGCGACCGCGGGGTGCTCGCCGTCCTCGATCCGCGGCTCCGCACGAAGGGTTACGGCCGGCGGTTCGTCGCGTCGCTGCCGCCCGCGCCGGTCGTCACAGACCTGAGACAACTGTCGACGTTCTTCGACAACTGAGCGCCCATCCTTTTTCCTTATTCAGGCGTCTATCATTCCAGCAAAATGCGGCGCTGCGGGCTCCGGCTGGCGATTCTCAGTCTGGCACTGCTCGGCACGGTGCTCAGGGGCGCCGACCGGAACCCGGACGCGTCCGGCCTGCGGCTTCACGGCACGGTCGAGCCGCTTCGCAGCTTCCCGATCGCGACCCCGCGGCTTGCAGGCTCTGGGAACGGCAACCTCGTCATCGTTCATCTCGTCCCGCCGGGAACGATCGTCAACCGCGGCGATCTGCTCGTCGAATTCGACCGCCAGACACAAATCAAGAACGCGCACGACAAGGAAGCCGAGTACCGCGACTTCGTGGAGCAAATCAACCGCAAGCGCGGCGAACAGATGGCGTCGCGCGCCAAGGACGAGACCGATCTCTTCGAGGCGGAAGGCGCGGTCAAGAGCGCAGAGCTCGACCTCGTCAACCGCGAGTTCGACGCGCGCACCATCGTCGAACACAACGAGCTGGCGCTCGAGGAGGCGCGGGCGAAGCTGACGCAGCTCCGGCGGACGTTCGACCTGAAACGGAAGGCCGACGCCGCGGACATGCGGCTGCTCGAGATCCAGCGCGACCGGTCCGAGAACGCCTGGCGCCACGCCGAACAGAACGCGACGCGGATGCGGATCGTGTCGCCGATGGACGGCCTCGTCGTCCTCAAAACGACGTGGAAGAACGGCCAGATGGGCGAGGTGCAGGAAGGCGAGGAAGTCCGGCCGGGGCTGCCGCTGCTCGAAGTCGTCGATCCGTCGGCGATGCGGGTCAGGGCGCGAATCAACCAGGCCGACATCGAAGGCATCCGTCCAGGCGCGCAGGTCCGCATCACGCTCGATTCCTATCCGTCGAAGGTGTTCCGCGGCCGGCTCGAGCAGTTTTCGCCAATCGGCGCGACGAGCAACATGTCGCAGCGCGTGCGGACGTTCGTGGCGTTCTTCTCGATTGAAGGCAGCGACCCGCACCTGCTTCCCGATCTGGCCGCCGCCGTCGACATCCAGTCGCCGGTCGATGCGGTCGTCCCGCGATGAAGGCCTGGATCCCGCGCGTGGTCGTCGCCGGAATCGTGCTCGCCACGGTGGCCGGCGTCGCGGCGTTTCGCCGCGATTCCGGGATCGGCGTGCCGACCGCGCCCGTGACGCGCGGCGCCTTCGTGGACACGCTGCAGCTGCGCGGCCAGATTCGCCCCGAGAAATCGATCGTCCTGACGGGGCCTTCTGCCGGCGGCTCCGACCTTCTCATCCTCGACCTCGCCAGGAACGGCGGCAACGTCAACGCCGGCGACGTCGTCGTGCAGTTCGATCCGACAATGCAGGAGCGGACGCTGGAGCAGAAGCAGTCGGAGCTGAAACAGGCGGAAGCCGACATCGAGAAGGCGGAATCGGAGCAGCGGCGGCGAACGCGCGCGGCGCAGACGGACATGGAGCAGGCGCGGTCTGCCGTCGAGCGCGCCAGGCTCGACCTCGCGAAGATCGAAGTTCAGTCGCGCGTGGAAGGCGAAAAACTGAAGATCGTCTTCGCGAACACCGAGCGGCACGTGAAAGAAGCCGAGCAGAAGCTCGCCGGCGAACGCATGGCAACCGATGCCGACATCGCGAGCGCGCGACAGAAGCGAGAGAAGGCGCTGTACGACGTGCGCGAAACCGAGCGCATCATCGCGTCGCTGACCATTCGGGCTCCGCGCGCGGGCATGCTGTCCATCCTCCCGAACTACCGTGCGGGCGGCGCGTCGCGGACTGCACCGGAGTTCAAGCGGGGCGATCGCGCGTGGTTCGGCGCGCCGATCGCGGAGCTGCCGGATCTGTCGACTGTTCAACTCGCCTGCCGCGTGGACGAAGCGGATCGCGCGCGCGTGCAGTCCGGACTTGCCGCACGCGTCAGCATCGATGCACTGCCGGACAGCGCGATGACCGGCACGGTGAACCAGATCGCGATCGTCGCGAAGCCCGACTTCACGACGTGGCCGCCCGTTCGCAACTTCGACGTGCTCGTCGTTCTCGCCAAAGCCGACTCCCGCCTTCGTCCCGGCATGAGCGCGACCGCTCGCGTCGAGCTCGAACGGCTGAACGACGTGTTGCTCATTCCCGCGGCTGCCGTATTTCCGCAGGGCAATTCGTCGATCGCGTACGTCGTATCCGGCCGTTCGGTTGAAGCGCGGAAGCTGACGGTTCTCCGTCGATCGCGTGATCAGGTGGCCGTCCAGGCAGGCTTGCGTGAAAACGAGCAGGTGGCGCTCACCATCCCGGACGTCGCAGGAGGTGCGCGGTGAAGCGCCGGGGCGTGATCGGATCCATCGGCGTCCTGGTGCTGGTCGGCGCGTTTCTCATGTG
Source organism: Vicinamibacterales bacterium (assembly GCA_036557365.1). Taxonomy (GTDB): domain Bacteria; phylum Acidobacteriota; class Vicinamibacteria; order Vicinamibacterales; family CAVVIG01; genus DATKHR01. Next base: position 14,272 of record DATBHR010000081.1, on the reverse strand, counting down.
GCCGCGCGTAGCGCCGGCCACCGACAAGCCGATTCCAACCGTGCGCGTCCAGCGAGGACGTGTCCAGGTGACGGTGTACACCGTCGGCGACGTGCGTGCCGCACGCACCGCGCAGCTCTTCGTACCGCCGATTGGCGGTCAAGTACAGATCGTCGAGCTCGCGAGCGCCGGCCAGGCCGTCAAGTCCGGCGACATCGTGGTCGCGTTCGACGCGTCCGAACAGGAATTCGCGCTCGAACAGGCGCGCTTCGACCTGATGCAGGCCGAACAGGAATTCGCAAAGGATCAGGCGCAGGCCGCAGTCCAGGTGGCCGAAGACGAGGTCGCGCAGCTGCATGCGCGGTACGACGTCCGTCGCGCGGAAATCGACGCCAGCGCGAACGAGCTGCTGCCCGCGATTCAGGCCGAGCAGAACCTGATTCTTCTGAACGAAGCGAAACAACGGCTCACGCAAGTGGAACAGGACGTCGTTCGCCATCGGGACACGAGCAAAGCCAGCGCCGCCGGCTTTGCGGAAAAACGAAACAAGGCGCAGCTCGCGGTGCAGGTCGCCGAACGCAACATCGCGAGCCTGAAGATTCGCGCACCGTTCGACGGGTTCGTCACCGTGCGGACGAACTTTCAGGCATTCGGCGGCATCTGGACGCCTGCGATGCCCGACTATCGCGTCGGCGACGCCGCATTCTCCGGTCAACCGATCGCAGACGTCGTCGACACGTCGCACGTCGAAGTGGCCGCAAAGGTACCGGAAGTCGATCGCGTGAACATCGAGGCCGGCCGGCCGGTCGAAGTGGACGTCGACGCGCTGCCGCAGGCGAAGCTGACCGGGACCGTGCGCGCGGTCAGCGGCGTCGCGGCGCGTCAGTTGTTCGATGCCGGCACGCGTCAGTTCGACGTCATCTTCGACGTGAGCGGCGCGTCAGCGGTCCGTCCCGGCATCACGGCGTCGATTGCGATCGCAGGACCGACGCTCGAGAACGTGCTGTACGTCCCGAGGACCGCGGTCTTCGACGCGTCCGGCACGCCGACGGTCTACGTGCGTCGCGGCGCCAGCTTCGAGCCGCACGCCGTCCACGTCCGCGCCCTCACCGACGCGTACGCCGTCGTCGAAAACGTGGACGCGTCCGCGGAGGTCGCGCTCGTCGATCCGAACGCCTCCGGCCGGTCCAAGCCGCGCGGTCAGGGCGCACCCGTCACGGAGCGTGCGTCGCGATGACCGACACTGCGGCGTCCCGCCGGAAAGCCAGCTCGCTGGATCTCTGGCTGCCGGACGTCCGTCGCAGCTTCGAGAACCTGCTCCTCCACAAGCTGCGCACGCTGCTGACGATGCTCGGCATGATCTTCGGCGTCGCCGCGGTGCTGTCGATGCTCTCGATCGGCGCGGGCGCGCAGCAGCAGGTCATGGCGTTCATCGAAGACCTCGGCGTCCGCAATCTCATCGTCGAAGCTCGCGAGACCACAGAATGGCAGGCGTTCCAGAAGGTCCGCCAGCAATCACCGGGTCTCAGCTTTCACGACGTACGCGCCATTGAAGCGACGATGGCCGGACTCGACGGGCTGACGCCGCGGAAGCGGTTCACGCCGACGCAGGTGATTCCGAAGCCGCAGGGCGAGCTGCCCGTCGTGTACGGCGTGGAACCGGACTACGTGCGAATCGCCGGACTCAAGATCGGCGCCGGCAGGTTCTTCAGCGCCGACGAAGCCGCGCACGCCGCGCCGGTCTGCGTGCTCGGTGAGGCGGCGCGCGTACGCCTGTTCGGCGTCGCCGATCCGATGGGCCAGTTCGTCAAGATCAACGAGCAGTGGTTTCGCGTCGTCGGCATGGCCGGACCGCAGGCCGTCGCGCAGAGCGACGTCGCAGGACTTCCCGGACAGGATCGCAACAACCTCATTTACGTGCCGACTGGCGCGGCAATGTTCCGGCTCGAGGACACGTACAGTCAGTTCCGCGATGAGATCGACGGGCTCTACGTCCGGCTGAAGCCCGACGCAGACATCACCGCGGCGGCCGCCACCGTGCGGCGCGTGCTCGAAACGAGTCACCGCGGCGCGGACGACTACTCGCTCGTCGTTCCGGCTGAGCTCCTCGCCGAGCAGCAGCGCACGAAGCGGATCTTCGACATCGTCATGGTGGCGCTCGCGTCCATTTCGTTGCTCGTCGGCGGCATCGGGATTATGAACATCATGCTGGCGAGCGTGCTCGAACGGACGCGCGAGATCGGGATTCGCCGTGCGATCGGCGCACGGCAGAACGACATCATCCGGCAGTTCGTCATGGAGACGACGCTGATCGCGGTGGCCGGCGGAACCGCGGGCCTCATCCTCGGCGTCGCGATGTCGCGAATCATCGCGAGCTTCGCCGGATGGTCGACTATCGTTACCGGCGGATCGCTGCTGCTTGCGTTTTCGGTGTCCGTCCTCATCGGCCTCGTATTCGGCGTCTATCCGGCGCTGAAGGCTGCCAGGCTCGATCCGATCCAGGCTCTGCATTACGAGTAGGTCACGGTGGGTCGGGTAGGTCAGGTAGGTCGGGTAGGTCGGGTGGGCCAGGTGGGTCGGGTAGGTCTGGTGGGTCGTCTCGCCCGAGCGTGCGGTAAACTACGCGAATGGTGTCCGCACCGGAGCGGTCCACCGATGCCGGCCTAAGCCGGTTGCCATCATTACATTTGAGGAGGGATCCCATGGTTCGCCGATTGAACCGTCGGCTTCTGTGGTTGGCGGGCGCTGCGGCCGTGGTGGTGCTGTGCGCGCTGCCGGCGGCGGCACAGTCCACCGGCATGGTCAAGGGAACGGTGAAAGACGCGTCGGGCCAAGCGGTCGACGGTGCGAAAGTCAGCATCGACATGGCCGAAGGCATGAACCGGCACTTCGAAACGAAGACCGACAAGCGCGGTCAGTTCGTGCAGATTGGTCTGCCGCCCGGGCGCTACAACGTCACGGCTGAAAAAGACAAGCAGGCGGCGGCGCCCGCGCAGGCCGCGGTCAGAATCGGCGCGCCTGCCGAGGTGAACCTGGTCATCGGCGCCGGCGGCGGAGCGGCCGGTTCGAAGGAAGTCGCGGCCAAGAACGCCGAGTTGAAGAAAGCGTTCGAGGAAGGCATCGCGGCAAGCCAGGCGAACAACTACGACGGCGCGATCGCGGCGTTCACCAAGGCCGCCGAGATCAATCCGAACTGCTCCGACTGCCACTACAACATGGCGTTCATGTACTCGCAGAAGAAGGACTACGACAAGGCGGAAGCCGAGTACAAGAAGGCGATCGAGTTGAAGCCGGACTACGCGGAGGCGTACAACGGCCTCGCGAACATTTACAACACGCAGCGCAAGTTCGACCAGGCGGCGGAAGCGAGCAAGAAGGCGGCTGAAGTCGGCGGCGGCGCGGCCACTGCGGCCGGCGGCGCCGGAAACGCGGACGCGATGTACAACCAGGGCGTCATTCTCTGGAACGCCGGAAAGATCGCCGACGCGAAAAAAGAGTTCGAAGCCGCGGTCGCCGCGAACCCGAATCACGCCGAGGCGCACTATCAGCTCGGAATGGCGCTCGTGAACGAAGGCAATCTGAACGGCGCCGCGTCCGAGTTCGACACGTACCTGAAGCTGTCGCCGACCGGACCGAACGCCGCGACGGCCAAAGGCATCCTCGCCACCATCAAAAAGTAACATCTGCCGGCAACGGCCATGCGCTCGGGCCCATCGGGGGCCCGAGCGAGGCATCAGCATGAACACGCGCCGGGGCCGGCCCCGGCGTCTTTGGAGAAGAGTGAGCCCCTCCGACGCGAACGCCATCCGCGACGGACTCGCTGACGTCCGTGAGCGGATCGCGCGCGCCGCGAGCCGCGCCGGCCGTGATCCATCGACCGTACGTCTCGTCGCCGTGTCCAAAACCTTTTCCGCTGACGATGTCCGCACTGCCGCGCAGGCGGGCCAGGTCGATTTCGGCGAGAACAAGGTGCAGGAGGCGCTTCAGAAGATGGACGCGCTCGACGCGACCGGCGCGCCCGCCGGCCTTCGGTGGCATCTCATCGGTCATCTCCAGTCCAACAAAGCCCGCAAAGCCGCCGCGCGGTTCGACGCCGTGCACTCGATCGATTCCGTCGACGTCCTGCGGCGCCTGAACGACGGCGCCCGCGACGCCGGACGCCAGCTGGACATCCTGGTGCAGGTCGATCTCGCCGGCGAAGCGACGAAACATGGCGCGCAGGAGGCGGACATCGCGGCGATCTTTGCCGCGGCTGCTGACGCGTCGCACGTCCGCCCCGTCGGCCTGATGCTCCTGCCGCCGGCCGTGGACGACCCGAACGACGCACGTCCGTATTTCCGGGCGCTCCAGGACGTCCGCAGCCGGCTGGTCGCCCGCGGCGTCGATCCCCGCATGCTCACCGAGCTGTCGATGGGCATGAGCCACGATTTCGAGGTCGCCGTCGAAGAAGGCGCCACCATCGTCCGCGTTGGAACGGCTATATTTGGCGTCAGATCCAGGTCCCTGAAGAGCTCGGCCCATGTTTGACCCGGCACTGTCGCGCAGCAGCGAATCGACCGATACACGAACGGGAGACCGTACGCGCATGAATGTCAGTCCACTCGATCTCAGACAACAGCGCTTCAACACCGTCCTTCGCGGGTTCGACAAGGTTGAAGTCACCTCGTTTCTCGCCGCCGTCGCCGAAGACTACGAGCAGGCCCTCCGCGAGACCGATCGCCTCCGGCAGGACGTCACGCTGATGGAAGCGAAGCTCAAGGAACACCGCGACTCGGAGAAGAACCTCACGACGACGCTGATCGCCGCGCAGCGGCTCGCCGAGGACATCAAGGCCAACGCCGAGGAAGAGGGGCGCCGCATCATCCGCGAGGCGGAAGGCCGTTCGCAGCTCCTGCTCGAGAAGACGCAGGCGCGGCTCGAGGACATCCAGCGCGAGATGGACGGGCTGAAGCTGAAACGGAAGGACGTCGAAACGACGATCGAAGCGACGATTCAGGCGCTGCGCAACACGCTCGACTTCGTCCGGGAACAGGACACGCGCGACCGCGAGGACAAGATCCTGCTCCACCGTCCGCGCACGATCGAACCTGCCGCTGTCGAGCAGGACGAACAGGGCAACCGCAAGGCCATCCTCTAGTCGATCCTTTCGTGGCCTGATCCACGCGAGCGCGTGAACGGCGATAGAATTGCCGCCGTGCTCGCGGATCTCCTCATCCACAACACGGCAGAAATCCTGACGTGCGCGGGTCCCGCGCCGCGGATCGGCGCGGCTCAGGGCGATGCAGGAGCGATCTCGAATGCCGTCGTCGCCGCACGCGACGGCATCATCGTGTTCGTCGGATCGGAAGAAGAGTGGCGGCGCGACGGCGAACTGCTGCCCGGCGCGCGCCGGCTCGACGCCCGCGGCGGTGCAGTTGTCCCCGGCTTCGTCGATCCGCACACGCATGTCGTCTTCGCGGGCGATCGACGAGGAGAACTTCGACGGCGCCTCGCCGGCGCCAGCTACGCCGAAATCGCTGCCGGCGGTGGCGGCATCGTCGGCACGGTGGACGCCACGCGGAACGCGTCGGAAGAGGAATTGATCGCCGCGACGCGGCTTCGCCTCGACGAGATGCTTCGCTGCGGGACGACGACGTGCGAGGCGAAGAGCGGGTACGGCCTCACCACCGAATCGGAGCTGAAGTCGCTGCGCGTGCTCCACTGCCTGAACGCGACGCATCCCATCGACATCTCGCCGACCTTCATGGGCGCACACGAAGTGCCCGTCGAGTATCGCCAGCGGCGGCGCGAGTACATTGAACTGATCGTCCGCGAGATGATTCCCGCGGTCGCGCAAGAACAACTCGCTGAGTGGTGCGATGTCTTCTGCGAGACCGGCGTGTTCACGCCGAACGAGTCGCGCGAAATTCTCGAAGCGGCGCGTCAGGCAGGTATGAACCTGCGCATCCATGCGGACGAACTCGGGTCGAGCGGCGGTGCGCTGACCGCTGCGGCGTGCTGCGCGCGATCCGCGGACCATTTGATCTTCGTTGACGAAGTCGGCGCGGGTGCGATGGCCGACGCGGGCGTCGTCGCAACGCTGCTGCCGATTGCGTCCTTCTATTTGAAGATCGGGCGCTTCGCTCCGGCGCGGATGCTCATCGAGCGCGGCGTCGCCGTTGCGCTCGCTACCGACGTGAACCCCGGCGCGGGATATTCGCCGTCGATGCCCTTCGCGATCGCACTGGCCTGCTTCGCGATGAACATGACATTCGAGGAAGCGATCGTCGCCGCCACGCTCAACGCGGCGCACGCCATCGCCCGCAGCGATCGCATCGGCAGCCTCGAGACGGGAAAACAGATGGACGCGGTCGTCGTCTCCGGTCCGGCGATCAACCTGATCAGGATCGGTGCCGACACCATCTCCGCCGTCGTGAAGAAGGGACAGGTCGTCCATGCTCGTTGATCGATCCGTTCGGGATCTGCTCGCCGCGTTCAGTTCATCGGATCCGACGCCGGGCGGCGGATCGGCGTCTGCGCTCGCGTCGGCGATCGGGGTCTCGCTGCTGACGATGGTGGCGGGGCTTCCGAAGACGCGCGGCAATTCAGCGGAAGATCGTCAGGCGCTCGACGCGGCGGCTGCTGCGCTGACTGGATTGCGCGCGCGCCTGACGGACGCCGTCGATGCCGACTCTGCCGCGTACGACCGTGTCGTCGCGGCATACCGGATGCCGAAGGCCTCGCCGGACGAGCAGACCGCACGCAAGGCCGCAATTCAGGATGCGCTGCGTGCGGCGACCGACGTGCCGCTCGGGGTCGTGCGGCTGTCGAGCGAAGGACTGAGCCAGGCCGCGGTGGTTGCGGCGCACGGACATCGTGCGGCTGCGAGCGACGTCGGCGTCGCGCTCGCGATGCTCAAAGCCGGCGCCGCCGGTGCGCGGCTGAACGTGGCGATCAACCTCGATGGGATTGCCGACGCGTCGTACGTGGACTCGGTTCGCGGCGACGTGGCGACGCTGTCGTCTGAGATCGAGAAAACCGCGGCGCTCGCCGAGCACGCACTGAGCACCTAGCCGCTGCCCAGATCGCAGCTCAACCGCAGCTGCCAGACTTCCGCGCTGAAACGCCGAGTCGGCGTCAACGTTGCTTGCGATCGACTGCCGCGGGCGTGCTTTCGCGCGTTCCACCATACACGCGCGGGAATCACGCGGACGGCTGTGGTGTGCTGTGCCCAGAAAGGACAAACCAGTGTCAACCGGTCGGCATCGTTGTGTTGTCGCATCGACGCTGCTGCTGATCTCGACGGCGTGTAACAGGGATCCGGCTGCTCGAACGCGCCAGTACATCCAGCACGGAGACGAACTGGCGAAGTCGGGCAAGTACGAAGCGGCGTCGATCGAGTACCTCAATGCCATCAAGCTGACGCCAAGCTCGGCCGATGCGCACGAAAAGCTGGCCGACGCGGCGACCCGGAATCGCGACGCGCGAACGGCGGTCAACGAAATGCTGCGCGTCGCTGAGCTGAAGCCGTCCGATCCCGCCGCACAGGTCCGGGCGGCGTCCGTCTACCTGCTTGCAGGCCGGTTCGAGGACGCGCGGGCACGGGCGCAGGCTGCGCTGAAACTCGATGAGGCCGACGCCGATGCTCACATCGCGCTGGCGCAGGCGCTTGCCGGCTTGAAAGATCAGACGAGGAGCGAAGCGGAGCTGCGCGAGGCCGTCAAGCTGGCGCCCGACGCGCCCAAACCGCATGTCGCGCTTGCCGGCGCGTTGTGGTCGGCCGGGCGTCCCGCCGACGCGGAAGCCGAGCTTCGGCGCGCCGTTGCACTCGGTCCGCAGGATGTCGGCGCGAACCGCGCGCTGGCGCTTCTGCTCATGGCGACGAAGCGCGCACCCGAGGCGGAACCATTCTGGACGACCGTCGCGCACGCGCCGAACGGGATTCCGTTTGCGCGTGTGGACTATCTCAGCGCGATGAACCGCCTCGCCGACGCCGAGCGCGAGCTGACGGATCTCGTGTCACACGACTCGACCCGCGACGCCGCACGCATCCGGCTCGCCGCGGTCCAGTACGCGATGAATAAGCGTGACGCCGCGCACGACACGCTGCGCGCGGTGCTTCAGCGGGCGCCCGCGAACGTTCCCGCGCTGCTGCTGAACGCGCGCTTCTTTCAGACGGAGCGCAAGCTCGACGAAGCGCTTCGTGCGGCGCAGGCCGCCGTCGCGGCCGATGCGGCTCACAGCGAGCCGCTCATCGTGGAAGCCGGCGTCTACGCCGCGCTCGGCGACGAAACCCGCGCCGTCCAGGCGCTCGAGTCGGCGTTGAAGATCGCTCCCGGCGATCCGTCTCCGTACGTCGCGATTGCCCGCGTGCGGCTGGCCAATGGACACGCTCAGGAAGCGGTGCAGGCCGCGGACCGCGCGCGGCAGGCGATGCCCGACGATCTCGCGGCTCGCGTCCTGTTGATCGAGTCGCTGTCGAAAGCCGGCCAGCGCTCGCGCGCGATGGACGAAGCGCGCGCGGCGCTCGGTCAGTGGCCTCGCGCCGCCGATCTCCACGTCCAGCAAGGCGCGCTGCAGGCCGCCGACGGCCGTCGCGACGACGCGCGCCGATCGTTCGTCGCGGCTCTGGACATCGATCCGAAATCGATCGTCGCGGAAAGCGCGCTCGCGGACCTCGACGTCAAGGACGGTCGTGCTCAGGCTGCGCTTGCGCGGATGGACAAGCGGCTGCGCGACGATCCGGACAACGCGACGCTGCAGCTGCTGTCCGCACACGTCGAGGATGCGGCGGGCGAACGCGACAAGGCCGAGGCCACGCTCGACCAGATGCTTCGTCGAGACCCGTCGAATCGCGACGCGCGTGCCGCGCTCGGCCGGCTGTATCTCGCATCCGGACAGCTCGATGACGCGAAGGCGCAGTTCGAGCGCCTGGCGCAGTCGAAGAACGCTGGTGCGGACACCATGGTCGGCATGATTCTCGAGGCGCAAAAGCGGCCAAAGGACGCCCAGCAGGCGCTCGAACGCGCGCTCGCCGCCAATCCGCGCGACGGCGTCGCGGCCAACAACCTCGCGTGCCTGTATCAGGACGAAGGCCGGCTCGACGATGCGCTGAAGTGGGCGATGGTCGCGAACGAGGAGCTGCGGAACGTGCCCGCGGCGAAGGATACGCTCGGCTGGATCCGCGTGCAGCGCGGCGAATACCAGCAGGCGCTTCCGCTGCTCGCCGCAAACAGCGAGACGCAGCCGGCCAACGTGCTCTATCGGTATCACCTGGCGTACGCGTACTGGAAAACAGGATCGACCGCTCACGCGCGGGACGAGATGCGCCGCGCGCTCGACTCGGGCGCCGAGTTTCAGGGCCGCGACGAGGCAGAACGGATCCTCGGCGAGATCGACGCGGCGGCCGCGAAGGCGTCGCGCTGACGATCACGAAATTCACGAGGAACGGTCTACGTCAGCGACTCGGCGACGATACCGGCGCCTCGCTGAACGTGTCGACGTGGAATTCGAACGTCCACGGACGGCTGTAGCCGGGCGCGAGGTCGATCGGCTTGGAATACGAGCCGTCGACGGTCGTGTGCTGCCCTTCGCGTGTCACCGTGAAGTCGTCATCGCCGATCGGCAGATCGTAGTCGCCCGCCAGCGCGATCACCCGCGCTCTCAGTTGGTCGATCGACTTGCCGTTGCCGAACTGCGTCGTCTCCTGGACGGCGTCCTTGAAGCGGTAGAACGAGGTGTAGGCTGCCATCACGTGCCACGCGGCGTTGGCAATCAGCGCAACGATGGCCAGTTTGATGAGCAGCTTCATCGGTTGATCAGATCGATCAGTGAATCTGGTGGAACATGCGATCCCACCTCGTCCGCGTGAAGAAGTGGACGAAGACCGATCCCAGGCCGCGGATAGCGGCGCCCGTGCCGTTGTCCTGATAGTCCTCGCGCCCCGATTCGTACGACCAATAGATCACGAGCGCCTTGCCCTTGATGAGATCGCGCGAGAGAAAGCCCCAGTAGCGGCTGTCCTGCGAGTTGTCGCGATTGTCGCCCATCATGAAGTAGTGATCGGGCGGAACCGTTACGGGCCCGTACCGCTCGCGCACGTCGACGGACGTCACCTCTGCCTGCTCGGATATCGCGGAAGGCGGCTGAAGATAGTGGACGTACGGTTCGTCGAGCGGCTTGCCGTCGATGTACACCCTCTTCTCGCGGACCTCGAGCGTCTCGCCGGGCAGGCCGATGACGCGCTTGATGAAATCGCGATCCGGTTCCTCCGGGTACTTGAACACGATGACATCGCCGCGCTTGATGTGCCCGACCGGCATCAGCGCCCGTTCGAGCGACGATGACGTCGGCCCGAACACCATCTTGTTGACCAGCAGGTGATCGCCGATCAGAAGGTTGTTCTCCATCGAACCCGTCGGGATCTTGAACGCCTGCACCACGAACGTGCGGATGAAGAACGCAAGAATCACCGCGATGACGATGGACTCGAAATATTCGCGGAGCGTCGACTTCTTGAACGAAACAGTGTCGGTCAATGCAGCGGCCCTTAGCCCTAATCCCTCAGCCCTTCACTAATCCCTAATCCCTAATCCCTAATCCCTAATCCCTAACCCCTGAGCCCTTGCACTATTCCGTATCGGTTCCCATCTTCAGCACCGCCAGGAACGCTTCCTGCGGAATCTCGACCTTGCCCACGCGCTTCATCCGCTTCTTGCCTTCCTTCTGCTTTTCGAGCAGCTTGCGCTTGCGCGTGATGTCGCCGCCGTAGCACTTCGCGAGCACGTTCTTGCGCATCGCCTTCACCGACTCGCGCGCGATGATGCGGCCGCCGATCGCCGCCTGGATGGCGACCTCGAACATCTGGCGCGGGATGAGCTCGCGCATCTTGGACGCCAGCGCGCGGCCACGCTCGTACGCCATGTCCCGGTGCACGATGATCGAGAGCGCGTCCACGGGATCGCCGTTCACCAGGATGTCCAGCTTGACCAGCGGCGACGACCAGTAACCGGTCACATGATAGTCGAGCGACGCGTACCCACGCGACAGCGTCTTGAGCTTGTCGTAGAAGTCGAGGACCACTTCGTTGAACGGCAGCTCGTAGGTGATGAGCACGCGATCCGACGCCATGTACTCGAGCTTTTTCTGCACGCCGCGCTTGTCCTGACACAGCTGGAGGATCGCGCCGACGTGTTCCGCCGGCGTCATGATCATCGCGGTGATGACCGGCTCCTCGATGATCTTGATGCGGCCGGTGTCCGGCAGCTTTGCCGGGCTGTCGATCTCGTGGACCTCGCCGTCGGTGGTCGTCACCCGGTACAGCACGCCCGGCGCCGTCGTCACCAGGTCCATGTCGAACTCGCGCTCGAGGCGCTCCTGCACGATTTCCATGTGCAGCAGCCCGAGGAACCCGCAGCGGAAACCGAAGCCGAGCGCCGCCGACGTCTCCGGCTCGTAGAAGAACGAGGCGTCGTTCAGCCGCAGCTTTTCGAGCGCGTCACGCAGTTCGGGATACTGGTGTCCTTCGACGGGATACAACCCCGCGAACACCATCGGCTTCAGTTCCTTGAAGCCGGGGAACGGTTCGGTCGTCAGCCGACCGGTCTCCGTGATCGTGTCGCCGATCTTCGCGTCGCTGATCTTCTTGATGTTCGCAACGAGGAAGCCGACCTCGCCGACGCCGAGCTCGTCCACCTCGATCGGCTTCGGCGTGAACGCGCCGACCTGCAGCGACTCGTAGTCCTGCCCTTCCGCCATCAGGCGGATCTTCATCCCCTTCTTCAGCACGCCGTCGATGACCCTGACGACGATGACGACGCCGCGATACGAGTCGTACCAGGAATCGAAGATCAGCGCTTTCAGCGGACCGTCGGGATTGCCCTTCGGCGCAGGCAGGCGCTCCACGATCGCCTCGAGGATTTCCGGAACTCCGGTTCCGACCTTCGCGCTCGCGAGAATGGCGTGATCGCCGTCGAGCCCGATGATGTCGGAGATTTGCCGCCGTGCTTCGTCCGGCTGCGCGCCCGGGAGGTCGATCTTGTTGATGACCGGGATGATCTCGAGGTTGTTTTCGACGGCGAGGTACGCGTTGGCCAGCGTCTGCGCCTCGACGCCCTGCGACGCGTCCACCAGCAGCAGCGCGCCTTCGCACGCCGCGAGCGACCGCGTCACCTCGTAGGAGAAATCGACGTGGCCGGGCGTGTCGATCAGGTTCAGGACGTAGGTCTGCCCGTCGCCCGCCTTGTACGTGAGCCGGACCGGGTGCGCCTTGATCGTGATGCCGCGCTCGCGCTCGAGATCCATCGCGTCGAGGACCTGCGCTTCCATCTCGCGCGCCTGAAGGGCGCCGGTCAGCTCGAGAAAACGGTCGGCGAGCGTGGACTTCCCGTGATCGATGTGCGCGATCACGGAAAAATTACGGATGAAGCTTGAGTCCATTCAGTGGGATCGGATCAATACAGGAATGCAGAAATGCAGAAATGCAGAAATGCAAGAATGCAAAAGGGCGAATGCAAGAACGACGGAATGCCCATGCGGTCTTGCAATCGTGCATTGGTGCATTTTTGCATTCTTGCATTTGAGCACCGCCCCAGCGATTTAGCGGCTCTCCAGCGCGGTGTAGCGCTGCGGATACTCAGGACCGATGTACTCCGCGCGCGGACGAATCAGGCGGTTGTTCGCGTACTGCTCGAGCACGTGCGCGGTCCAGCCTGAAATGCGGCTGACCGCGAAAATCGGCGTGAACAGATCCGTCGCGATGCCGAGCGCGTGATACGTCGTCGCCGAATAGAAGTCGACGTTCGCGTTGAGCTTTTTCTCCGCCTTGACCAGCGCTTCGATGCGCTGCGACATCTCGAACCATTTCGGCTGCCCCGCCTTGGCGGTCAGCTCCTTCGACATCTGTCGCAGATGCGTGGCGCGCGGATCCTCGGTGTGATACACGCGATGGCCGAAGCCGGGAATCTTTTCCTTCCGCGCCAGTTTGGCGCGGACGATCTCCTCGGCCTTCTCGATCGGCGCGTCGATGCCGATTTCGAGCAGCAGCCGCATGACGTCGGCGTTCGCGCCGCCGTGCAGCGGCCCTTTCAGCGTGCCGATAGCCGCCACGATCGTGGAGTGGATGTCGGTCAGCGTTGCCGCCGCGACGCGCGCCGCGAACGTCGACGCGTTGAGCTCGTGGTCCGCGTGCAGGATGAGCGCGACGTCGAACGCCCGCGTCGCCAGGCTGCCGGGACGCTCGCCGCTCAGCATGTAGAGAAAGTTCGCGGCGTGACCGAGCGCGGGATCCGGCTGAATCGGACCGCCGCCAGACGCCAGCCGTCCCAGGGTCGCGACGATGGAACTGACCTGCGCCGTGAGGCGGACCGCCTTGCGGTCGTTGGCTGCGGCCGAATTGTCCGCCGCCTCGGGATCGTAGTGGCCGAGCGCCGACGTCAGCGTCCGCAGCAGGTCCATGCCGTTCGACGCTGGCAGCGACCGCATCAAACGGACGATCGGCTCGGGCAGTTGTCGCGCGGCCGCAAGCTGCGACTGGAGGTCGCCAAGCTCGGCGCGCGTCGGCAGGCGCCGATGCCAGAGCAGGTAGCAGACTTCTTCGAACGTCGCGTTTTTGGCGAGATCGTGGATGTCGTAGCCGCAATACGCGAGCACGCCGCGATCGCCGTCGAGGAAGCAGATCGCGGACGACGTTGCGACGGTATCTTCGAGCCCTGCTTTGGTCTTTTCAGCCGTGGCCATCACCCTCCATCATACCCCGCGCTTCTTGTAGATCAGTCCGATGACGATTCCGGCGATGATCCATTCGACGAGCGCGGCGCACGCCATCATCAGCGTCATTCGACGGCCGATGTTCGTGGTCGCGTAGGCGACCAGGACGGCATACCCGACGGCAAACAGCCCAATCGCGACGCCAAACCGTGCACCCTCCTCGAACCCGCTGCCGCCTTCGTATCCCTTGGCGTAGATGAACGAGGCCGCGAACATCGCGACGAGGATGCCGCCGAACAACGCCGGCATGTAGGAAGCTTGCGCGTCCATCGGGCGGTAGACACCTGGGTACATGGCGAACTGACTCGTCAGCAGGTTGCCGTACACGATGAATCCGTAGACTGCGTCCACGATGGTGGCGACGACCGCTGCGATCGCGAGGCGACCGTAGTTCATGGCGGCTCCTTTTCGGTTGTGACGGAAGCGGAACGACTATACGCCGAACTGTGAGCAGGGATGGGTTTGGTAGGGCAGGTCGGTCTGGTAGGTCGGGTGGGGCGGGTGGGGCGGGTGGGGCGGTAGGCGCCGGGGTGGGACCCCGGCGCCA
>DATBHR010000080.1:0-107284 GCA_036557365.1 Vicinamibacterales bacterium | reverse complement strand
GTCGTCGGACGCGTCTTCGCGCCCGTAGCGGATGTTGGCACTCACCGTTCCGGTGAAGAGCACCGCCTTCTGCGGAACGAACCCGATGCGCGCCCGCAGGTCCGCCTGCGGCATCTCGCGGACATCGACGCCGTCCACGAGCACGCGGCCCTGGTTGACGTCGTAGAAGCGCGGAATCAGGCCGGCCAGCGTCGACTTACCGGAGCCGGTGCCGCCGATGATCGCCGTCACTTCGCCCGGGTGCGCGACGAACGACACCCCGGTGAGCGCCGGTTCCTCGGCGCCTGGATACTGGAAGGTCACGTTCTGGAATTCGACCTGCCCGCGTCTGGCGGCGACGTCGGGCGGGCGCGGCGCCGGCGGATCCACGATTTCCGGGGCGACCTCGAGCACTTCGTTGATGCGCGCGGCCGATGCGGCAGCGCGCGGCAGCATCACGAACATGGCGGTGACCATGAACACGGCGAAGAGGATCTGCATCGAGTACTGCAGCGACGCGATCATCGCGCCGACCTGCATCGTGCCGGCGTCGATCCGGTGGCCGCCGAACCAGATGATCGCCACGCTCGTGAGGTTGAGCATCACGATGAGCGCAGGCATGAGAAACGCGATGAGCCGGTTGACGGCGATCGCGGTCTCCGTCAGATCGAGGTTCGCCTGGTCGAAGCGCTCGCGCTGGTACGCGCCGCGATCGAACGCGCGAATCACGCGGACACCGCTCAGGCCTTCGCCGAGCACGAGGTTCAGCCGATCGATCTTCACCTGCATCGCCTGCGACAGCGGAACCGCCCGCGTCAGGATCGAGAAGAAGACGATCGCCATCACGGGCATCACGGCGATCAGCACCCACGCGAGCTCGGCGTCCTGCGACAGCGCGAGGATGACGCCGCCGATCGCCATCATCGGTGCCGTGATCACCATGGTCAGCATCATGATGAGCATCTGCTGCACCTGGGTCGTGTCGTTCGTCGTGCGCGTCACCAGCGAGGCCGCCCCGAAGTGCTCGAACTGATGAACCGAGAAGTGCTCGACGCGCGCAAAGACCGCTCCTCGCAGCGACCTGGTGAATCCGGTCGCGACCTTCGAGGAGAAATAGCTTCCGACGATGGCGCACAGGGTCGTGGCGATGGAGACCAGCAGCATGAAACCGCCGATTTCGAGAATCGCGCGCTGGTCGCCCTTCACGATGCCTTTGTCGACGATGTCCGACATCAGCCGCGGCAGCAGCAGCGATCCGATCGACTGCGTGAGGGCGAGGACGAGGACGATCGCAACGAAGCCGCGGTAGGGCCTGATCAGGCGAAGCAGTTTCAGCATGGGGGTGGGCAAATGTAGCGAAACGCGAGCGGGATTGCCAGCGGTCAGGAGCCGGGCAGTCGAGGCGCCGGCGGGCCTGCCATGGCTCGCGGCGCCTGCGCGTCAGAACGACACGCCCGCCTGCAACTGATACGCGCGAGGCGTCACGAAATGCGTGCCGCTGAACGTCGACAGGAAATTGTAGAGCGCGTCGCGGTTCGTCAGGTTGAGCACGCTGAAGCGGACGCGCAGCTTCGCGCGCGACGTCCGCAGCACGTTGTCGGCGCCGAGACCGAGGTCGAGCAGGTTTCGCGGTGCGATACGCGGCGGGTTCGTCAAATCGTTCTCGGTGCCCTCGGCTGGAATCCTCACGCGCGTGGCGCCGTAGTTCGTCGGCGTGCATTCAGCGGCGGTGAGCGGCGCGCCGAGCGCGGCGAATTGTCCGCCGCAGTAGAAGCCGATCGCCGCCTGCTGGTCGGCAGTGAGCCCCAGAACATCGTTGAGGCTGCCGACCGCGCCGGCGACGAGCCCCGAGTCGTAGCGCCACGACAGCGCGACCCAGGCGCCGATCGGCTTGTCGAACGCGTACTGCACGTTGGTCGTCGAGTTGAACTTCTGATCGTGATCGATGCGGAAGTCTCCCGTCGGCTGCTCGAGCAGGAGGCCGCCCACTCCCGGCGGCGAGTAGATCGCGTTGGTATGCGCCATCACGACGAACGCGCTGAAGCCGCGGTGCTCGACCAGATTCACACGCCCGGTGAATCCGTTGATGTGCGATTGGTCCCACGCCACCGGGAACTGGATCGGCGTGTTGAACAGGACGCTGAAGTCGTAGCCGTTGTCGGTGTGCTTGTCGAAGTATCCGAAGTCGAGCACGACCCAGCGGCCGAGCGTCTGCTGCGCCCCGACCTCGATCTGGTTTCGCTTGCCGGGAGGAACGGGCGCGGCCGGACCGAACAGCCCGTCCAGGCCGACGCCGGCCGAAAGCAGCAGGTTCTCGTTGTACGGCGTCTCCATCGTCCGGCCGTACGACGCGCGAAGCACCGTCCCGCTTTTCGGAACGGCGTACGAGACGCCGAGGCGCGGCTGCAGGAGCGTCGCGGTCGTGAGGCCGTCGTAGTGATCGAGCCGCAGTCCGAGCTTGAAGGTGGCGTCGCCCGCCTTGAGGTCGTCCTGGGCGTACACCGCCTGCTGCTTGATCGTGGCCGACTGGTTGTAGGCGAGAGGCGCGCCGCCGTTGGTGAGATCGTACGGCGCGAGCGCCGGGTTGAACGCGCCGTCTTCGCCTGCGAACGCCGGATCGGACGGATCCGTTATGCCGAACGTGAACTGCTCGTGCAGCTTCGTGGCGGCGACCGTCCCGCCGAATTTCACGTTGTGTCGGCCGGCGGTGATCGCGACGTCCGCCTTGACGCCGATGTTCGTGAGCGTTCGATCCTGGCCCACGGTGGCGGGCGTGTCGTCGAAGGGATCCGCGCTGGGCGTGTAGACGAGGTGATCGCGGCGGACGAAACCGTTGGCGGTAAAAAGCATCCGCTCGCCCATCACGCGCGAGTACGCGGGAGCGATGTTGAGAGAGTCGATCGTCTGGTGCTGCGTCTGCGCGATCTGATCGTACGTGTTCGGCACGTCGAAGCTGGACGTCCCTGCCTGCACGTTCAGGCGCAGCGTGTCGTTGTCGTCCGGGCGGAAATCGACTCGGTTGAAGAAGGACATGTGGTGTCCGCTGTCGTGCAGCGTCTCGAGCTCGGGCGGATCGAGGAATCGATCGGTGCGCAGGCCGGACACCGAGAGAAAGTCGCCGATGGTGTGCGATCCCGCGCCGAGGTTCACATCGCCGGTGGGACTCTTGAACGAACCGAAGCCGAACGAGGCGGCGCCCGTCGGCTTGCTCTGGTCCAGGCCCGACTTGGTGACGATGTGCACGACGAGACTGCTCTTGTCGCCGTACTCGGCCGGAGCGACGCCGGTGATGATCTCGAGCGACTGCACGGCGTCCTCGGAGAGCTGGTTCGAATACACGCGGCTCTGCTGATCGGTGATCGCCTGGTTGTCGATCGAGAACTGGCTCTGCGCGTGGTCGCCCACCGGATGAAAGAAGCCGTTCGAGTCGGCGACCACGCCGGGCGACGCGAGCGTCACGACCTGGTTCAGTCCGCCGGAGGACGATTCGATGGGCAGCTTTGCGATGAGCGCCTGATCGACGTCAGTATGAGCGGTCGGATCGCGCTCGAGCAGATCTTCGGCGTGGCCGACGACGTCCACCGAAGTCGTCGTGCCGGCGAGCGCGAGCGTGAGATCCAGTGTCAGCGGCGCACCCGTGCGAACGTCCACGTCGCGTTCGAGCTTTTCGAATCCTTGAACCTCGATCGACAGGTGATAGCGGCTGGGCGGCACATTCGCGAAGACGTATCGTCCCGCTGCATCCGTCGTGACGGTCCGCTGAAAGCCGGTGACGGGGTTGGTGATACGAATCTCGACGGCCTGCATCACGCCGCCGGTTGGATCTTTGATGGTGCCCTGAATGGCGCCCGCGCCGAGTCCTTGCGCGAACGCATTCGCGGCACTCATTGACAGACACGCGATCAGAAACATCACTCGAGTACGGCACATCGCCACGTCACCTCGCTTCAGGAAGAACCACCCAACGACGCGACCGTACTTCGCACCGCCGCACACGGCGAGGCGAACTCAACGAGTGGTCGTTCATCGCCTGTCGATATGTGGAAAAAGACGTTCAACGGAGGGGCGCCGCAACACACGGGATGCGGAACACATGGCCTCCCTAGTTTTCACGCGATAATGACGAGAGCCCGCTGGCCGAATGCCTTTCGCCGTTCGTTGGTCTTCGACGACCGTTCGTCGGTAATCACGAACCGGTCGCTGGCTTCCGGTTACCCGCGGTCACGAACGGACGTACTGTGTCGAGCACATTGAACGTCGGCGAGCTGCTGAACCTCGTCGGGCTGAGCACCGGCGTCGTGCTCTACGCGATGCTGCTCGCGATGGTCGTCCGCGCGGGACGCACGCGCGCGCTCACACCGGTCTTCGACCCGCTGCTGTTCCTCACGTCGCTCCTCGGCCTGGCCTGGAACGTCTGCGCGCTGCTCACCTACGAGCTACCGAAGATGGGGATCGATGGGCCGTTTCGCGCGATCGCCTCAACCGGTTTCGCAGCACTGGGATTCCTGCCGGCCGTCGTCGTCCACTCGGTCCTGCGGGACGACGGTCGCGGCGTGCGCGGCCACGTGAAACGCACGCTCCTCGGAATTGCGTACACGGTCAGCGCGGTCGCCGCCGGACTTCATATGCAGGCGGCGTGGGTATCAGCGGCAGTTCCCGCCGCTTCGGGCATGCGCCTCTTGACGTACACGTTCATCGCACTCGTCGTGCCGCTCGCCGCCGTCACGCGAGGCCGCCCTGGCGCCGGCCGCGCGCTGTGGGCCGCCGCGCTCGCGACGTTCGCCGTCTCAGCGCTGCACCTCAGCCAGCTGCATCGCGGCGAAGCGTCGTGGCCGGTGGAGCTGGTCGGCCATCACGCGTCGCTGCCGCTCGCCTTCGCGATCCTTTATCAGGATTATCGTTTCGCGCTTGCGGACCTGTTCCTGAAACGCGCGCTGGCGCTGCTGGCGGTCGTGACCGTCACGTTCGCGGCAATCGCCACGTTCGGCGTTCGCTCCGAGACGTTTGCGCACTTCGTGGAAGTCGATCCGCGCCAGTTCAGCCTGCTGGTCACACTCTGGATCGCTACGGCACTCGTCTATCCCTGGCTGCGTCGATGGACGACGTGGTTCGTGGATTCAATCGTGCTGCGCCGTCCGGACTACCGATCCGTCCGGGCGCAGATCGGACGTGTGGCGCAGGACAGCACCGAACTCCCGGTGCTCATGGTGTCCGTGTGCGATCTGCTCAAACCCGCACTGAGCGCCGATTTCGTTCTGTGGCGTGAGTGGACGTCCGACGGCCGAAGCGGCGCGCTCAATCCCCAGATCCTGAACGGCGCAGAAGCGGACGCGTTCCTGAAGTCACTGCCCGCTTTTAACGCACCCGCCCCAGCCACGGCGATCGTTACCGTACCGACGGCCGACGAACCGCGATTCGTCATCGCGATCGGCCAACTCGCCGAGGGCCGCCGGCTGTTGTCCGACGACCTCGCGACCCTCGACGCGATTGCGCTCACCATCGCCCGCCGCATCGACGCGATCCGGATGACAAACGAGCGGTATCAGCGCGAGCTCCGCGAGCAGGAGATCGGCAAGCTGGCGACCGAAGCCGAACTGCGGGCGCTGCGCGCGCAGATCAACCCGCACTTCCTCTTCAACGCGCTCACGACGATCGGCTATTTGATTCAGACCGCGCCACCGCGCGCGCTCGAGACGCTGCTTCGTCTCACGGCGCTGTTGCGCGGCGTCCTCCGGTCCGAAGGAGAGTTCACCACACTCGGTCGCGAGCTCGACATCGTCGAGTCGTATCTCGACATCGAACGGGCGCGGTTCGAGCAGCGGCTCCGGGTCACGATCGACGTTCCCCGGCGGCTGCGCCACATCAGGCTGCCGTCGCTCGTGCTCCAGCCGCTCGTGGAGAACGCCGTCAAGCACGGCATCGCGCAGAAGCAGACCGGCGGCGACGTCGCGATCCGTGCGCGAATCGACGATGC
Organism: Vicinamibacterales bacterium; assembly: GCA_036557365.1. Lineage (GTDB taxonomy): Bacteria > Acidobacteriota > Vicinamibacteria > Vicinamibacterales > CAVVIG01 > DATKHR01. Next base: position 101,331 of record DATBHR010000080.1, on the reverse strand, counting down.
GCGACGGCAGCTTGCGCTGGTTGTCGAGGACACCGGCGCCGGCGCCTCTGCCGACGCGCTCCACCGCGGACGCAGCGTCGGCGTCGGGCTGCGGAACGTCGAGCGACGGCTCGAATGCCAGTACGGGACGGCGGCATCGCTCTCGGTCCGATCGATCATGGACGAAGGCACGATGGTCGAGATTCGTGTGCCGATTCCGACGGCAGTCTCACGCGCGACCGACGCCTCCCGGGTCGCGCAGTGAGCGCGCGCCTTCGCGTCGTCGTCGCCGACGACGAACGTCCGGCACGCTCGTTCCTGATTTCAATGCTGCGCTCGTTCGACGACGTCGTCGTAGTCGGCGAGGCGGCATCGGGCCGGGATGCCGTGGCGACGATCGAAAAGGAATCGCCCGATCTCGCGCTCCTGGACTGGCAGATGCCGGAGCTCGATGGCATCGGCGTGGTCCGCATGCTGAAGAGAAACGCGCTGCCGCTCATTGCCTTCGTCACGGCGTACGACGAATACGCCGTCCGCGCGTTCGAGGTCAACGCCGTCGACTACCTGCTGAAGCCCGTCGACAAGTCGCGTCTGCGACAAACCGTCAATCGCGCGCAGGAGCGGCTCGAGCACGCGGAGATCGTCGCAGAGCAAGCATCACACGTCAGCGCCGCCATCGAGACATACGAGACGCTGGCGAAGCCGCCGTACCTCGAGCGCGTTCCGGTTCGGCATCGAGACGAAGTCGTGATCGTGCCCGTTCACCAGATCGCGTCCATCGTCGCGGAGGGCGAGCTCCTGAACATCACGACCGTCAGTCGGGAGCGCCACACCATCGCGTACCGGTTGAAGGATCTCGAAAAGCGGCTCGATCCGACGCGGTTCCTCCGGCTCGGCCGCGGAACGCTGGTCAATCTCGATTTGATCACGCGCGTCAGCACGATGCCGGGAGGCACACACGTCGCGGTCCTCAGCAACGGTCAGAAGCTGCAGGTGAGCCGGCTCCAGTCGCGGGTGCTTCGGGAGCGGTTCCTCAAGCTGTAAGCAGATCGTCGACGGGGGACGGTTCATAGCGGCAAGAATCGCTTCACTGGTCGAGCGCGCGATTCCCCGACGCCCCAAGCACCCGACGATACTCGTCCTCGTAGAGCGGCACGATCCGCTCCGTGCAGTACTTCTCACGAACCATGCGGGCAGCGGCGGTGCCCATTCGCACGCGCATGTCGCGGTCCGAGAGCAGCGCGACGCTGCGATCGGCCATCAGCGCGAGCGCATCCGGAGGACACAAGAATCCGGTCACGCCTTCGTCGATGATCTCCGGCAGACCGCCGACGTTGGATGCGACGACGGGCACCTCGCACGCCATCGCTTCGAGTGCCGCGAGACCGAAGCTTTCCTGCGCAGACGGCAACAGGAACAGATCGCCGACGGACAGCCACGCGACGAGATCCTGCTGCGCGCCCGCAAACATCACATCGTCGGAGAGACGATGCGCGGTCATGAGCTGCTCGACTTCTGGACGCACGGGACCGTCGCCGATCAACACGAACCGCGCGCGAACGCGTTCGCGGATGCGGCGGAAGATCTCGAGCGCGGCGTCGACGCGTTTCACCGGCCGAAAGTTGGAGACGTGAAGGACGAGCGCGTCGAAGCGGTCGGACGGACACAGCCGCTCGCGAAGCGCGGCGTCGAAGCGCCTCGTGTACACGGCGCAGTCGAGAAAGTTCGGAATCGTCCGGACCGGCCGCCGCACGCCGAGCGCGCGGATCGTGTCGTCGCGAAGACTCTGGGAAACGGCCGTGACGCCGTCCGAGCGATCGATCGAGAACTGCACGGCTCGGCGGTAAGACGGGTCGCTGCCGACGAGCGTGATGTCGGTCCCGTGCAGCGTCGTCACCGTGCGCGGAATCGAGGCCGGATTCGTTTCGGCCAGCATCTGCACGGCGAGATAGGCCGCAGTCGCGTGCGGAATCGCGTAGTGCGCATGGACGATGTCGAGCTGCCGTGCTTCGGCGACGCGGGCGATCGTCGTGGAGAGCGCGAGCAGGTACTGCGGCTCGCGAAACAGCGGATACGGCAGCACCTCCACCGGCTCGAACGTCAGCCCGGGAATGCCATCCCGCCACCGAAGCGGACGCTCGCTGCTGATCAAGTGGACCTGGTGTCCGCGCAACGCCAGCGCGTTCGCGAGCTCGGTGGCGACGACGCCGCTGCCGCCGACCGACGCGTAGCAGATCATCCCGATGTTCATGGCAGGTGCTTGAGCAGTCCGTCGCGCTGGACCGGTTCGCGGACGACGATGCCCTCCGCGAAGGCGACGCCGGCGAGCGCACCGAACTGCGCGTCGCGGCTTTCGATCAGCTGGTTGAACGTCGTCGCGGTCAGGCGCGTCGGTACGGAATCCTCCTGCGGCGCGAACTGCGATCGATAGCAGGCGAGCGCGTCGCGCTTCTTCTGGTAATGCGCCGACACGTCGACGACGAAGGACGGCGTGGCGCCGTCGTTGATGAAGTAGTAGCAGACCCAGTCAGGGCGCCACGGATCGCGGTCCGTGCGAAGCCGGCGAAGGCCGCTCGAAAACGCCGCGACGCGAAGCGCGTGACTCGCTGCGACGTGATCCGGATGACGATCGTCCCAGTACGGAATCGCGATCGTTCGCGGCGTGTGGCGGCGGATCGTGTCGACCGCAGAACGAATCAGCTCCGGCGTGGAAGCGATTCCGCCGTCGGGCCAGCCGAGATTCTCGCGGACCTCGACGCCGAGCACCTTCGCCGCCTGCTCCGCTTCAGCCTGACGCTGCTCCACCGTTCCGTTGCTCGAGAGCTCGCCCTTCGTCAGATCGCACAACGCCACGCGATGGCCGAGCGCGACGTGATGCGCCACGGTCCCGCCGAGACCGATCTCGATGTCGTCCGGATGCGGGCCGAAGACCAGCAGGTCCATGCTCATAAGGCTACTGCACCGCCTCGACCAAATTTCGTCGACCGAACCGCGATCGCGTCCGGTGACGTCCTATTCGAACAGATCGCAAGCATTCGGAGGAGACACGACGTATGAAAACCATCGGCCTCATCGGCGCGGGACACATCGGAAGTCAGGTTGCGCGGCTTGCCGTCGCGCACGGGTACCACGTGGTCGTCAGCAATTCGCGCGGGCCGGAGACGCTCGCCGGCCTCGTCGCCGAGCTGGGCGCCAACGCTCGAGCCGGAACGGCCGAAGACGCCGCGCGCGCGGGCGACATCGTCGTGGTGACGATTCCGTTGAAGAACATCAAGTCCGTGCCGGTAGCTCCGCTGGCCGGGAAGATTGTGATCGACACGAACAACTACTATCCGCAGCGCGACGGCCACATCCCCGAGCTGGACAACGAATCGACGACGACCTCGGAACTGCTCCAGCGCCACCTGCCGACGTCGAAGGTCGTGAAGGCCTTCAACCACATCTATGCCGCCGCGTTGACGACGGACGGTCAGCCGGCAGGCACCGACAACCGGCGAGCGCTTGTGATTGCGGGCGACGACCCATCGGCGAAGGAAGCCGTCGCGAAGCTCATCGATCAGTTCGGCTTCGATACCGTGGACGCCGGGCCGCTCAAGGAAGGCTGGCGAATCCAGCGCGACACGCCCGGCTACGGACCGCGCCGGACGTCGGAACAACTGCGCACAGACCTGAAGTCGGCCAAACGCTACGCGGAGATGAGCGCGCAGAAAGCGTAAGCGTGAGTCGCGACGCGGCTCGATAGTCGGGCTATCTGCGATGTTCCTCGTGCGACGGATGGCCCTGCCACTGCGATCGGCGTTCGGTCGGGCTGCGCGGAACGGCGCGATGCGATTCGACGGCGCGCGTGTCGTAGCGTCGTACCGCGTACGGATGCACGTACCTCACACGATTCGCCCACGTGCGGTTCCACGGCGCGTTCGCGACGATCACGCCGTGCGTGGCCCATTGGAAATGGGTGGCGCCGCCCCAGCCCCAGGGCGCCCAGACCGCGCCGAGTGAGACACCGTATCCGAAGCTGATCGCCGCCGCCACGTGAAACCCTGGACGCGGCGCGACGAACACCACGGCCGGGTTGTAATACGGGACGACGACGAAAGCGGGATTCACAGGAAGAATCTCGACGTACGGCGTCGTGTTGACGACGACCTGTGCGTTCGGGCGCAGATACCCGAAGCTGACCGCCTGTCGGCGCATTCGCTGCACGGCGTCCATCACGTCGGCGCGCTGGGCGAGGAATGCGTTGCCCAGCTCTTCGGTCCACGGCATCGACGACGCCATCATGTCGAGCACCGACGGGAACGGGAGCAGCGCCTGCACGCTCGGGTCCCACGTCACTTGATCCTCGGCGATCGCCGCGGTCATCGCAGCGCCCGTGAGGCTGTGATGCTCGTCAGCCCAACGCGCCGCATCCGGGATCTGCGCGGTGTAGGTTGCAGCCGCCAGGACTTGCGCGAGCAGCGGATCGGGATAGAGCGCGATCGGCGTGACGATCCGGTCAAGTTCGGCCGGCGCGAATGCGGGCGGGGCCTGCTCCGGCGGAAGCGGCGCCGCTGTCGCCGTACTTGGCGACGGTGGCGGCTGCAGCGGTGGCAGCGGCGCCTGTGCGGACGCCGCAACGGCGGACGCCGCGAGGAACAACGCGGACAGCGATCCGATGCGGGCAAGCGATTTCATGCGGCACCTCGACGTTCTAGTCGGCCACCGCGACCATCGTCGCCTTGTAGTCGATGGTGTGATCGGGCTGGACATACGTGTTGAACGTCAGCGGCTCGAATCCCTGAGCGCTGATCTCGATGCGATGGCCACCAGGCGCGAGGTCGAGGTGCTGGAAGTGCCCGTTGAAGTCGTCGACCACGCCCGCGTACGCGCCGTCAACGAAAACCTGCGCGGTCTTGGGCGTCACTTCGAGTCGCAGTCCGCCGGTCACGACGCCGTACGGAATGACGTACGGAACGACCGGACCCCACCAGAACGGATACGCGCCGCCCCAGCCGAACGCCGGCCCGTAGACCCGGTAAGCCGGCACGACCGCCGCATGCGCGATTGCAGCGTGGCTCATCGTCGCGTCCGGGCGTGGAACCGCTCGCGCCCATGCGGGCGTCGCAATGGATGCGCTCATGAATGTGAAGAGGATTGCGGGGAGAAAGAGGTGCTTCATATGAGAACCCTCCGCACATTCAAATCGCAGGAGGCGTGCCAAAGCGGTCGAGCATTTCTCCCTTGTGTTTGCGGCGTTTTCGGAACGATGCGTCGGCAGCAGCGCGTGATCTGCGTCCGGATGGCAGGACAACTCAACGTGCGCAACGCGTCCCGTAAAAAGTTCGTACGTTCGCAGTTAAGAACATCCGCATGCACACGGCGTCGTGCCTACGTGAACAGCGCGGTTCGGGCGTAGAATAGTGCGCCTTCAGCATCCATCTCACATGAGACACCTGGCTGGCGCGCTGCTCATCGCGTCGGCGGCCGCCACGATTGCGTTCGCGCAAGCCGCCGATCCTCGACTGACCGTGGCCGACGTGGAAAAAGCCACCGGCCTCAAGGGCGTTCAGCTGGTCGCGCCGGGCTCGATCGCTGGCGCCGGCGCCGGACTGAACTTCGCGAGCGCCGAGAAGAAGATGATCCTGATGGTCAACTTCGGTCCTGCGGCGCTCTACAACCGCGCGAAGGCGCAGAAGGAGTACGCGGGCGTGCCGATGCCACTCTTTCATGCGGACGTGCCCGGCATCGGCGACGAGGCGTTCGACAGCCCTCCCGGTCCGCTGCAGTACGTCCTCTACGTCCGCAAAGGCGCAAACGCCGCGTCGTTCACCGCGTACTACGTTCCGCCGAACAAGGCGACGCTCACCCTGGAGCAGTTGAAGCAGATCGCCAGGGTCGCCGCGCCGCGGATGTGATTTCTATCTCCGAGTAACGGAGACGTGCCTCCGAAGATTCGGAGGCAGCCGCACCAACCTCCCGCCGATTCGCAGAAACTGACCGGGCAGCAGAATTGCTCTGCCGAGGGGATGCCCAATTTTGCGGGGGGCCCTTCCCCGATCCGTTCGGCGCGCGTCCTGACGCTGATCCTCTCCATCGCTTTCATCGGCCTGGGCGGCGCCCGGTGCCTCGCACAGGAAGCCGCAGCCACAGAGGCGGCAGACGATGGGCAGCCGTCTGATCAGGCGCAGCCGCAACAGTCCTCTCCGCAGGCCGAGCCGCAGCCCGTTCGTGTGAGCTGCACCTCAGCGCCAGGGACGCGCGAGCACTGCGACGCCAACACATCGTCCGGCGTGATCCTCGCGCGGTCCACCGGCGAGGCCGCGTGCCTGCTGGGAAAAACGTGGGGCTACGACGACACGGGCGTGTGGGTGTCGGACGGTTGCAACGCGGAGTTCGTGGTCGCCGCGGGCCCGACGTCGCCGCAGACCGAAAAAGCGAAGCCGTTCGAGCACATTCCAAACGTCGGGTTCCTTTTGTACGACGGCCAGGAAGGCCAGATCTATTTCCGTCTCTTCAGCTACGCGCGCTATCTGAATCAGCGGAACATCGACTCGAGCTACGTCGACGCGTCCGGCGTCCCGCACACCGTCCCGCAGCGGCAGGACATGCAGCTCGCGAAATTCTTCGCGCCGTTCACCGGCTGGTTCCTGACGCCGAAATTCCGCTACTACCTGTACGTCTGGTCGTCGAATGCGTCACAGGGCGACCCCGCGCAGGTCGTCGGCGCCGGCAATCTCAGTTACAACTTCAATCGCTTCGTGAACGTCGGTGCGGGAATCACGTCGCTGCCGTCTGTGCGCAGCACCGAGGGACAGTTCCCGTACTGGCTGGGGGTGGACGATCGCCTCATCGCCGACGAATTCTTCCGCGGTTCGTACACGACGGGCGTGTGGCTGAAAGGCGAAATCGCGACGAAGTTCAAGTACATGGCGATGTTCGCGAACAACCTGAGCACGCTCGGCGTGAGCGCGTCGCAACTCGACAACAGGTTCGACACGCAGTCCTACATGCTGCAGTGGCTGCCGACGACCGGCGAGTTCGGTCTGTACGGCACGTTCGGCGACTACGACTATCACGAGAAGGTGGCGACGCGGGTCGGCTTCCACTACACGCACAGCCTCGAGGAAAAACAGTCGCAGCCCGGAACCGAAGGCATCGAGAACACGCAAATCCGGCTGACCGACGGCAGCATCGTTTTCACGCCGAACCTTTTTGGTCCGGGGACGACGGTCAACGCCGTCGATTACAAGATGATCAGCGTCGACGGCGGCATCAAGAGCAAAGGACGGTCAATCGAAGGCGAGGTGTACTGGCGGCACCTGAGCGACTTCACCGGCCTGAACACCGGCGGCATCCCGAACATCAACGACTGGGGCTACCAGCTGCAGTCGTCCGCGATGGTCATGCCCAGAATTCTTCAAGCGTACTTCAGCGGCTCGCAGATTTTCGGCGACTACGGCAATCCGTGGGAGGTTCGTGGCGGCGCGAGTTGGTACTTCATGAAGGAACGTGGGCTTCGGCTGAACGGCGAGTGGATTTACGTCCGTCACAGCCCGGTAGGGTATACGGCCTATCCAATGCCCGTCGGCGCCAACGGGCCGATCTTCCACATCAACCTGGAGATGAATTTCTAAATCGAGGCCGTCCTCCGAAGGCGAAGTGCCGGGACAGATCCGTCAATTTGGGCTAGTGATGGCTGTCTTTTTTAACAGGGGTCGATCCTCGCCAGTTGGGCTACGCTCCGTACTCTCATCACGGAGCTATGCCGGTAGACGTGTCGAGATCCGCCAAGCGGATCCTCATCGCCGACGACCACGAGCTGGTCCGCCAGGGCATTCGGGCGATTCTCGCCCCGGAGGCCGAATGGACCATTTGTGGCGAGGCGACCACGGGCCGCGAGGCGCTGACGCTGGCCCTCGAATTGAGGCCGGATCTCATCATCCTCGACGTTGCGCTCCCTGAATTGAACGGGATCGAAGTCACGCGGCAGCTTCGCCGCATCGACACGGTTCCGGTCCTCATCGTCACGATGCACGAGTCCGAACAGATCGCGCTGGACGCCCTGAGCGCGGGCGCGAATGGCCTCGTGCTGAAGGCCGAGACCGGCAGGAAGCTGGCCGACGCCGTTCGCGCGATCTTCTCCGGCGCGACGGCGTGGAACGGAGACCGGCGCGCGGCCCCGCCGACGCAGTTCGTGCTCACGTCCCGTGAACGCGAAGTGCTGCAACTTCTGGCAGAGGGGCAAGCCAATAAAGAGGTCGCAAGCTCTCTCGGCATCAGTCCGAAGACCGCAGAAACACACCGCGCGCGGATTATGGCCAAGCTCGAAGTGCATTCGATCGGCGAGCTCGTCCGCTACGCGATCCGCAACAGCATCATCCAGCCCTGAACCGAACGTTCCGAAACGGGCTTCCGGATTTCCTGCCGCATCGACGTACCGCTGTTACCGATCTACGGGATCCACTGTATTGTGGCGCCGTACGGCGGCTTGTTATATGTCGAGACATCATGAATCACGCTGAACGTTCCTCCCACGAACGCGGGGCTGTCCATGCATTCGTGCCCTCGCGTCCGGCGTCTCACTCGCCATTCGAGCCGGCTCCGTCCAGGACCGACATCGACACCTCCTCGAACGCTCCGCACACATCGCTGGACTTCACGCAGCTCGTGGCCGACATGGCCACACGATTCAGCGCGCTCGATCCGCTCGCCGTCGACGACGCCGTCGGCGAGAGCCTGCAGCAAACCGCCAACTGGCTTCAGCTCGATTGGATTGTCCTGTGCTGGAAGCAGCCCGGAGAGACCGCCGCGCTGCCGACGCACCAGTGGATTCGTCCGTCATGCGTCGACACGACGATGCCCGACGCGATCGCGTCGATGACCACCGTCGGATGCGACGGACCCGAGGGCGCCGACACCTGGTGCTTCGAACGCGTCGACGACGTGCCCGAAGCCGATCGCGAGGCGTTCCGCCAGAACGGACTTCGATCCGCTGTCATCGTGCGCCTGCCGTGGAACGCCGAGGGCAGCTGCACGCTCGCGTGCGGATCGTCGACGAAGGAACTGCACTGGCCCGCGGTCACCGTGGAGCGCGTGCGGCTGCTGGCCGGAATCGTCGGTCAATCGCTCGCCGGCAAGGCGCGCCACGCCGCGCTGCAGAAGGCGATGGACGAAGTCGGCCGTCTTCGCGGACGCCTCGGCTCCGAGAGCGACCCACGGCGCGAGGTGAGGGTGCTCCGCACGCCGAGCACGATCGTGTCTGAAAGCACCGTCATGCGCGAGATGCTCGCGCAAATCGAGCAGGTCGCGCCGACACCCGCGACCGTGCTGCTGCTCGGCGAAACGGGTTCGGGCAAGGAAGTCCTCGCGCAGGCCATCCACGACATGAGCCCGCGCCGCCAGCGGCCGATGATTCGCGTCAACTGCGCCGCCATTCCGACGACGCTCATCGAAAGCGAGCTCTTCGGACGCGAGCGTGGCGCCTACACCGGTGCGCTGTCGCGGCAGATCGGCCGCTTCGAGGCGGCGCACCAGTCGACGCTCTTCCTCGACGAAATCGGCGATCTCTCGCCGGACGTGCAGATCAAGCTGCTGCGCGTGCTCCAGGAGCGCGCCATCGAACGCCTCGGCAGCACGCAGCAGATCAAGGTCGACGTGCGAATCATCGCCGCCACCAACCGCAGCCTCGACGACGCGGTCCGCGCGAAGACGTTCCGCGAGGATCTCTTCTACCGGCTCAACGTCTTCCCGGTGACGGTGCCGCCGCTGCGCGATCGCGTCGAGGACATCCCCGCGCTCGTCTGGAGCTTCGTCGACGAGTTCTCGCGATCGTTCAGCAAACCGATCGACGTGATCCCGAAGGAGTGCATCCGCCAGCTGCAGCGCTACGAGTGGCCCGGCAACGTCCGCGAGCTCCGCAACATCGTCGAGCGCGCGATGATTCTCGCTACCGGACGGCAGCTGATGGTCTGGCCGCCTCGCGCCGAGCAGCGGCCGACGCCGCAGGCGGACATGAGCTTGTGTGCGCTCGAAAGCGAGCACATCCGCGCCGTTCTCGAGAAGACGAACTGGCGCGTGCGCGGTGCGTTTGGTGCAGCGGAGCGTCTCGGCTTGAAACCGACGACGCTCGAGAGCCGGATGGCGCGGCTCGGCATCACCCGTCAAAAGCCGCGCTGAGCGCTAGGTCCGCGGCGCGGGCGGCCGGTCCGCCGCCGGCAACGGCAGGCGGACCGAAATCGCGGTGCCGCGGCCAGGGCTCGAGCGGACCGCCAACTCGCCTCCGAGCGATCTCGCGCGCTCACGCATGCCGACGATGCCCGGCGCGCCGCGAGCTTCGATGGCGTCCGGATCGAAGCCGATACCCGCGTCGACGATCTCGATCCGAATCGCGTCCGTTTCTCCTCGAAGCGCGACATCGATTCGACGCGCGCGCGAATGCGACACCGCGTTCGCAATCGCCTCCTGCAACACTCGGAACAGGATGACTGCCGCCGCGATCGACAGATCCGGCGGGACGCTGTCGTGGACGAAGGCAACCTCGACGTGCTGCCGCTTCGACGTCTCGTCGCAGAACGCCGACGCTGCGGACACGATGCCGAGGAACTCGAGCCGCGCCGGATACAACTGGTGCGAGAGCGCCTGGATGTCCCTCGAGAGCTCGAGCGAGCGTTCCGAGAGCGCGCGAACGCGCTCGGTCACCTCATTGACGGGCAGGGGAAGCGCCTTCTCGAGGCGATCGAGATCCATCGTCAGCACGGCCGCGCGCTGACCGATGTCGTCGTGAAGCGCCTTCGCGATCCGCGTGCGTTCCCGTTCGTGCGCGCCGACCAGGAGCGCCTCGACCGAATCGCTCCCGGATGCTTTCCGCCGCGTCTTGCTCATCGCATGCGCGAAATGTATGGCCGCCCGGCGTAGGCTTCGTTGACCGCGTCGGGAAGATCCGAGGAGAGCAAGGTCTTCTCGACGTAACCGATCCCGCCCGCGGCGCGTGCCGCGCGCACGAGTTCCTGGTCGTTGTGAATGGTCAGGAACACGATCGGGATATCAATGCCGTCGCGTCTCAGGCGGGAAGCGACCTCGAGGCCGGTCATGCCGGGCATCGAGATGTCGAGCACGACGACATCCGGCCCCAGCAGGCGCACCGACTCGAGGGCCGAGGCGCCGTCCTTCGCCGTTCCCACGATGGTACAGTCGGACGATAGCACCTCGGCGGCGCGCTCGAGGATTACGTCGTTGTCGTCGACGAGCAGAATCCGCACTCGTTCGAGTCCCGCCATACGCGACGCCGGCTCATGACGGGCTGCCCGTCACGTCCGTGTCGGCCAGAGATTGAAACACGGTGCTCGCGATTTTCAAATACCGTTCTTTCCCGATATTGATCTCTTTTCCGGAAGCGACCCATACTGAGCCGCTGATTGCCTCCATGTTTTGCCTACGGCCGATCGGAGGTCCGACTGCCCGGAGGCCGCTCGTCGGAGCGCTGCGCGCGCCAATGGCGCTGGCGCTGCTGGTCCTCGCCGCCGCGCCGTGCTCGGCGCAGACCGGCGCGTCGATTCAGGGCCGCGTTCTCGACGAGTCGGGCGCCGCGCTGCCGGGCGCGTCGGTCAGCGTTCAGGACACGTCAACCGGCTTCGACCGCTCGGCGTCCACCGATATTTCGGGGCGCTATCACATCGACGCCATCCCGGCCGGGACCTATGTTGTGACGGCCGAAGCGCCCGGTTTTCGCACGGAGGTCATCGAGGCGCTGGACGCCGACGTCGGCCGGACGATCGTCCGCAACTTCGTGCTGACGGTTGGTCCCAGAAGCGAGACGGTCGTCGTCAGCGGCGAAACACCTCTCATCGATCCGCGAACCTCGACCGTCGGCCACGTCGTGACGGCCGAGACGGCGCAGGAGATGCCGTTGAACGGGCGCCACTTCACCGATCTCGGCCTCCTCGTTCCCGGCTCGGTGTCGCCGTCGCAGACCGGATTCTCCTCGAGGCCGATTCGAGGCATCGGGACCCTCGCGTTCAACACCGCGGGAAATCGCGAAGAGGCGGTCTCGTTTCTCGTCAACGGCGTGAGCAGCAACAACCAGACGTTCGGCTCGTTCGTCTTCGAGCCGCCGCTCGACAGCATCCAGGAGTTCAAGGTGGACAACTCGGCGTTCAGCGCCGAGGAGGGCCATGTCTCGGGCGCGATCGTCAACCTTGTCACGCGCTCGGGCACGGATACGTTTCACGGCGACGCGTTCGAGTTCTTCAGGAACAGCGCGCTCGACGCGCGGAATTTCTTCGAATTCACGACGCCGGAGCCGCATCCTTTTGAACGTCACCAGTTCGGCGGCTCGATCGGCGGTCCGGTCTGGCACCGGCGGACCTTCTTCTTCGCCAGCTACGAAGGATTCAGGCAGCAGCAGGGCGTGGATCTGAACAGCCTCGTCCTGAGCGACGCGCAGCGCGCGGCGGTGACCAGTCCAGTGATCGCGCAGCTGCTCCCGTTGATCCCGCGCGCGAACTACTTCGACGCGGACGGCACGCCGCGCTTCGTCGGGTCTGCGCCGGCGGTCGCCAACCAGGATCGATGGACGATCGACGTCAGGCACACGGCGGGCCCCGCCGATCGTGTGCACGTGTTCTACGGCGATCAGCTGGTGCGCTCGATCGAACCGACCGCGCAGGGCAACAGCATCCCGGGATTCGGCTCCATCTCGCAGCCGTCACGCAACGTGCTGACGATTGACGAAACGCACAGCTTTGCCTCGAACGTTCTCAACGAGGCGCGGTTTGGCCGGACGCACCTGAACGGCGGCACGTTTGCGGCATCGCCGCTGAATCCCGCCGACTTCGGCATCGGCAACGGCGTGACGAGCGCGATCGGTCTGCCTCAGATGATCGTCGCCGGCGGCCTCAACTTCGGCGGTCCGGCCAACTATCCGTCGGGCCGCTACGACACGTCGTATGTCTTGACCGACAAGGTGACGCGGACGAGCGGACGCCATTCGCTCAAGTTCGGCGGCGAGTACCGCTATTTCGTCAACGACAACTTCGCGCAGGGAACCGGGATCTTCAACTTTCCGAGCGTGGCGGCATTCCTTGCCGGAACGGCCAACTCGTTCAACATCACGCTCGGCGATCGCTCGAGCGTCATCGATCAGCAGGCGCTCGGACTGTTCGTGCAGGATCAGATCGCCGTCCACGACCGCCTCACCCTGGACGTCGGGCTGCGGTACGAGTGGCACGTGACGCCGACCGAGCGGGACGACAAGTTCGTCGTCTTCGACGCGGAGACGGCCTCGCTGCTGCGCGTGGGCGTGAACCTCGACGCCATCTACGCGCAGAACAATCGCAACATCGAGCCGCGCGCCGGCATTGCCTGGCAGGCGTCGTCTGACGGCCGCACCGTCGTGCGGGCGGCGTACGCCGCGGCCGCTGACGAGCCCGGCACGACGGCCGTCCGCGATGCCGCCGGCAACCCGCCGTTCGGCATGCCGCTGACCGCGTCCGGCGCTATTCCGCTGCTCAGCGCGATCGCCGTCACGCAGCCGGCAGGCCTGGCGCCTTCGACGATTGATCCGCGGTTTCTCAACGCGACAATGCACTCGTGGAACGCCAACCTGCAGCGTCAGCTCGGCGATCGTCTGGCCGTCACGATCGGGTACCTTGGATCGCACGGCAGCAACCTGCGAATCTCCCGCAACCTCAATCAGCCGCTGAATGGCGTTCGGCCGTTCGCCGCCCTGTCGCTCGCGAGCCCCATTCTGCCCGGCCAGCCGCTCGGGAACATCACTCAAGTCACGAGCGACGGCTTTTCGAACTATCACGGCGCGTACGTCTCCGTCACCAAGCGCCTGTCGAGCGGTCTGCTCTTCGACGCGTCGTACACGCTGTCGCGGTCGCTCGACACGAACTCACTCAATTCTTCGGGCTTCGCCGTCCAGGACGGCTATGACATCGCCGGCGAATATGGTCCGTCAGACTTCGACGCCCGTCATCGTTTCACGGCGAGCGCGAGCTACGCGCTGCCGTTCAAAGGAAGCGCGATGGCTCGCGGCTGGGAGCTCGCCGCGATTGTTCAGGCCCAGAGCGGGAACCCGGTCAATCTCGTGACGCCCAGCGCCAGCATCAACGGCCTGCCAAACACCGTTCGACCGAACGTCACAGGGCCGATTACGATCACGGGGTCCGTCAACCAGTGGTTCGACCCGTCGGTGTTCGTCGCCGGAAACGGATTCGGCAACCTGAGCAGGAATGCGGTGACAGGACCCGGATTCTTCGACACAGATGTCTCGCTCGTGAAAAACTACGCGCTCGGGTCGCAGACCCGTCTGCAATTCCGCGTGGATGCGTTCGACGTGTTCAACCATCCCAACTTCGGCTCGCCGGGCAACATCGTGGGCAGCCCGACCTTCGGGAAGATCACGAGCACGCGGCTCCCGACGGGAGAGGCCGGTTCGTCCCGGCAGCTACAGCTTGCCGTCAGACTGTTGTTCTGAGATGAGATTCGCCCGAGACGTCCGGCGTCTGACCATGGTGTTCGCCACGCTGCTGCCGCTGTCGGCGTCAGCTCAGGGGCGGCCCGTGCGGAACGTGTTGACGATTCATCAGAGTGCGGAATTTTTCCCCGCCAACCGAATCCTCGATGCGGCGATCCGTGAAACGTTGTTGAACGATCCCGCGGTCGCGGTCGATTACTACGCGGAGTATCTCGAGAGCGATCGCTTCGGCGCCGACGCCACCAGGACGCTCGCGGAGTATACGCGGCAGAAGTATCGGGGGCGCCACATCGATGTCGTCATCGCAATGACGAACGATTCGCTGCAGTTCGCGCTGGGCCACCGTCCGGACCTCTTCCCCGATGCGCCCATCGTCTTCGCCGGGCTCGCCGTGCCCGAGGCGAGCGTGCGCAACGCCGGCGCCGGGCTGGCCGCCGTGAGAGTGGGGAGCGCGTACGCGCAGTCGCTCAGGGCCGCACTGAAGCTGCAACCAGAGACCGAACGCGTGTTCGTCATCGCCAAGTCTCCCAATCCGCGCAACGTCCAGGCGGCGCGAGCGGAGCTCGACCAGTTTTCGCAACGGGTGAAGCTGGCATATCTCGATGCGGCGACGACATCGGAACTGCTCGACCAGGTGAGGAATCTTCCGCCGAAAAGCCTCGTCCTCCACATCTGGCATCGGACCGACGGCAACGGCGCCCGTGCCGAGGAGCTCGCGCGGATGGTCGCCGCCGCGTCGAAGGCGCCGGTGTACGGGACGACCGACATGAACATCGGCACCGGCATCGTCGGCGGCGTCGTGCGCGGGACGCGCGAAACCGGGCTGCTCGTCGGCCAGCTGGCGCTGCAGATTCTGAATGGAACGCGCGCGCAGGACATCCCGGTCGAAGACGCGCCGCTGGTGCCGATGTTCGACTGGCGTCAGCTGAAGCGGTTCGGTATCGACCGATCGCGTCTCCCTCCGGGATCGATCATCCAGTACTGGACGCCGAGCGTGTGGGAAACGTACGGCGCCTACATCATCGGCGCGATCGTCATCTTCGCGGCGCAGCTGCTCGCGATCGGCGGGCTGATCATCCAGCGCGAGAGGCGGCGGCGCGCCGAGCACCTGCTAACCACGAGCGAGGCGACCATTCGCATGAACTACCAGCGGATCCGGCAGCTGGCACGTCGGCTGATGAACGCGCAGGAAGCCACTCGGGCGGATATCGCCCGCGATCTGCATGACGGCGTCTGCCAGGAGCTCGCCGGCGTCTCGATTGCGGTGGGACGCCTCAAGGGCTCGCACGGCACCATCGAGGATCCGACGACGCAGGATGCGCTGTCGAAGATTCAGCACGAGACGCGCGTGATATTCGAGGATATCCGTCGGCTCTCGCATGAGCTGCATCCCGCAACATTACGGCTCATCGGTCTGCCGGACGCGCTCGAAGCGCACTGCAAGGAAGTCGAGGCGCGCCACGCGGTACGCGTGACGTTCGAGACCAACGGCCAGCTGGGAAACCTACACTCCGACGTCGCCGTCTGTCTGTTTCGAATCGCGCAGGAGGCGCTGAGAAACGCGACCGTGCACGGCGATGCCCGCCAGCTCGCCGTCTCGCTGGTGCGATCGAATCAAGACGTCGAGCTGACGATTACCGACGATGGCCGGGGTTTCGATCTCGACACGGTGAACACGTCCGGCGTTGGCCTGGGACTCATCAGCATCGACGAACGTGCGCACGCCGTCGGCGGCTGCGTGGAGATCCGAAGTGTCGCCGGTCGGGGCACCACGATTCGCGTCCGCGGCCCCGTCGCGCCGGACGGAACAGAGCCGGCGAGCCTGGCCTCATGAATCGTTCCGACGTCGGCGAACCGCAGCGCCCGCCGGAAGCGCACAGACCGAGAGTGTTGATCGCTGACGATCACGCGTTCGTGCGCGACAGCCTCGTCGAGTTCCTGCAGGATCGCTTCGACGTGGTTGCCGCGGTCGCCGATGGACACGACCTCGTCGAAGCGGCGGGACGCCTGCACCCCGACGTCATCGTCACCGACATTTCGATGCCCGGATTGAATGGCATCGAGGCCATGGGGCGACTGCGTGCCGCCGGCGCTGAGGCAAGAGTGATCTTCCTGACGCTCCATGACGATGCCGATCTCGCGGACAGGCTGATTCGTGCGGGCGCTTCCGGCTTCGTGCTGAAGTTCGACGTGACCACTGAACTACCGACGGCCATCGAGTGCGTCGTGCGCGGTGAAACCTTCGTGACACGCGGCCTCGGCCCCCCCACGGCTGTCGCTCGCCCCGACCAGTAACCGACCTTCCGCCTCCGGCCGGTTGGAGCTTTTCGCGGTCCGCCGGAGTCGATCTTCGACGCTCGCGCAGGGAGAGGCCCGATTTCAGCGGCCCATCGCTGGCACGTCCGTTGCGCCAGCAACCTCAGATTCAGGCCTCTCGCACTCGTTTCTGGAGGAATCAATATGTCCGTCGCTGCCACGCGCATGGAGCACGACCTGCTCGGCGACAAAGCCGTGCCGGCTGCCGCCTATTACGGCGTCCAGACTGCCCGCGCTCTCGAGAACTTCCACATCTCCGGCGTCAAGCTGCACCTCTACCCGAACATCATCAAGGCCTTCGCGATGGTGAAGATGGCCGCCGCGCGCGCCAACTTCGACTGCGGCCAGTTCAGCAAGGAGATCCTGACCGGCATCGAAGGCGCCTGCACCGAGTTGATCGACGGCAAGCTGCACGACCAGTTCCAGCTCGATGTGTTTCAGGGCGGCGCGGGCACGTCGACGAACATGAACGCCAACGAAGTGATCGCCAATCGCGCGCTCGAGCTGATGGGTCATCAGAAGGCCGAGTACACGCATTGCGACCCGCACGATCACGTCAACTGCTCGCAGTCCACGAACGACGCGTATCCGACCGCGCTGCACATCGGGATGGCCATCGGCAACGTGCAGCTCGTGGCAGCGGTCAACGATCTGATCGCGGCGTTTCGTGCGAAGAGCCAGGAGTTCGCGCCGATCCTGAAAATGGGGCGCACGCAGCTCCAGGACGCCGTGCCGATGACGGTCGGTCAGGAGTTCGGCGCGTTCGCGACGTCGCTCGCCGGCGAGGTCCAGGCGCTGCAGGCGATCCAGCGCGTGCTGTGTGAAGTCAACATGGGAGCGACGGCAATCGGCACCGGCCTGAATGCGCCTCCCGGTTACGCCGCTGCCTGCACGAAGCATCTGGCGACGATTACCGGCTTCCCGATTCAGCTCGCCGAGGACTTGATCGAGGCGACGCAGGACACGCAGGCGTTCGTGCTCTACTCCGCGTGCATGAAGAGCCTCGCCATCAAACTGTCGAAGGTCTGCAACGATCTGCGGCTGCTCTCGTCCGGTCCGCGCTGCGGCCTGCGCGAGATCAATCTGCCGCCGAAGCAGCCGGGCTCGTCGATCATGCCGGGAAAGGTCAATCCGGTGATCCCCGAAGTCGTGAACATGGTCTGCTTCCGCGTCATCGGCAGCGATCTGACCGTCTCGCTGGCTGCCGAAGGAGGTCAGCTGCAGCTGAACGTGTTCGAGCCTGTGATCGCCGCGTGCATCTTCGAGGCGCAGACCATGTTCATCAACGCGGCGCGGACGCTGCGGGTGCACTGCGTTGACGGCATCACGGTGAACGCCGATATCTGCCGTCACTACGTCGAGTACAGCATCGGCGTCGTCACGGCGCTCAATCCCGTCATCGGCTACGACCGATCGACCGAGCTCGCGGCTGAAGCCATGAAGTCGGGCCGCGGCATCATGGAGCTCGTGCGCGAGAAGAAGATCCTGAGCGAGCAGGAGATCGCGAAGGTGCTCGATCCCGCGACGATGACCGGGCAGGCGCGGCAGTGACGGAGCGCACGAGGATCGTGGGCGGCCGCGTCCTGCTCGTCGGCCTGCTCGCGATCCTGTGGCTGACGACGCCGCCGTCCGGCGTGACGGTTCAGGCCTGGCATCTCTTCGCCATCTTCGTCGTCGTCATCCTGTCCGTCGTCATCAATGTGCTGCCGATTCTCACGGCGTCGGTGCTCGCGGTGGCTGCCGCGGTGCTGACCGGTCTGCTGTCGCCGCAGGACGCGTACGCGGGATTCGCGAACGGTACGATCCTGCTCATCGTGATCGCGTTCCTCGTCGCGAGCGCGGTCGTGAAGTGCGGGCTCGGGACGCGCGGCGGGCACTGGCTGATCAGCCGGTTCGGTCGATCGACGCTCGGGTTGTCGTACTCGATCTTCGTGCTCGACGCGGTGATTGCGCCGGCGTTTCCCAGCAACACCGCGCGGTCAGGCATCCTCTATCCGCTCGCGTTCTCGCTGGCCGACGCGGCCGGGGCGAAGCCGGATCGTCCGGAACGCCGCCGGCTCGGCGCCTACCTCATGTACTCCGGCATCGCGAGCCTCAGCCTGTCGTCGGCGCTCTGGCTGACCGCGATGGCCGCCAACCCGCTCGGCAGCGAGATCGCGCGCGGACGCGGCGTCGAGATCGGATTCGGCCGATGGCTCGTGGCCGCCTCGCTTCCGACGCTGTGCGGAATCGCGCTGATGCCGTGGCTCCTCCAGCGGATCATCCGGCCCGAGGTTCGCGACACGAAGGACGCACCCGCCGTCGCTCGACGGGCGCTCGCCGCGCTCGGTCCGCTGACACGGCAGGAGTGGATCGTCCTGATCGTCTTCGTCGCCATGGTGGTGCTCTGGGCGCTTGCGGGAACCATCGGCCTCGATTCGACCGCGATCGCGTTCCTCGGCCTCGGCGCGCTGCTCGCCACCGGCGTCATCACGCTGAAGGACATCAGCCAGCAGGGCGACGTGCTGGCGACGTTCATCTGGTTCGCCGTCCTCTTCACGCTCAGCACGCAACTCGACGCGCTCGGATTCATGGGGTTCGTCGGCCATCGTCTCGCGGATCGTCTCGCGGGCCTCGCGGCGCCGACCGCCGGCCTGATCCTGGTGATGGCGTACATCCTCCTGCACTATCTGTTCGTCAGCCAGACCGCGCATCTCCTCGCCTTGTTCGGCGTGTTCCTCGACGTCGGCGTGAAGCTGGGCGTCAACCCGACGATGCTCGCGTTCCAGCTGCTGTTTGCGACGAACTACTTCTCGTTGATCACGCCGCAGGGCTCGAGCGCCAACCTGCTGTTCGCCGGGAGCGGTTACCTGACGCAGAACGACCTGTACAAGCTGGGCGCGATCACAACGGCGGTGAGCTTCGTCGTCTATGCCGTCGTGGGAACGCCGTGGTTGATTGCCACCGTGCGATGAAACGTATTTCTTCTGCTCTGTCTTGAGAGGTTCACATGACACGACACCAAATCGTCTCGTGCGCGATCGTCGCCTGCGTCGCTCTCGCTGACCGGACCGCGCACACGTCGCTGCTCGCGCAATCAAGCCAGCCGCTGCCGACCGTCGTCGTGCTCGCCACGGGCGGCACGATCGCCGGCGCGGCCAACACGAACGTGCAGGCCGGCTACACCTCGGGCCAGGTCGGCGTCGAACAGCTCATCGCCGCCGTGCCCGAAGCCAAGAAAATCGCCAATCTCCGCGGAGAGCAGATCTCCAACATCGGTTCGCAGGACATGAACGACGACGTCTGGCTGAAGCTGGCGAACCGCGTCAACGCGCTGGCCGCCATGCCCGACGTGGCCGGCATCGTCATCACGCACGGCACCGATACGATCGAGGAGACCGCGTACTTCCTGGATCTCGTCGTCAAGTCGCCGAAGCCCGTCGTGCTGACGGCGGCCATGCGGCCGGCAACAGCGCTGTCGGCCGACGGTCCGCTGAACTTCTACAACGCCGTTGCCGTGGCCGCGAACAAGAATGCCGCGAACCGCGGCGTGCTCGTCGTCATCAACGACTGGATTCACGACGCCGAGTCGCTGACCAAGACCAGCACGACCGCCGTGCAGACGTTCCTGTCTCCGCTCGAAGGCCTGATCGGGACCGTGGCCTACGGCCAGATCACGTTCTACCGGGGCCCGATCGGCAAGCACACCACCAACTCGGAATTTTCACTGCAGGGCGTCACGGCGCTTCCGCGCGTCGATATCATCATGGCCTACGAGAACATGGATGGCGCGCTCATCGACGCGGCGGTCGCCGCCGGCGCCAAGGGCATCGTGATTGCCGGCGTCGGCAACGGCAACATGACCGAGAAGGGTGTGGACGCGCTGGCGGCGCAGGCCAAGAAGGGCATCCTGTGCGTGCGAGCGTCGCGCGTCGCGACTGGACGGGTCGGCCGCAACGTCGAACTGAACGACGACAAGCTCGGATTCGTCGCGTCGCTGGACAAGAACCCGCAGAAAGCGCGCGTGCTCCTGCGCCTGGCGCTGCTCAAGCCGCACACGCCGGCAGACGTGCAGCGGATGTTCGAACAGTACTGAGGATCGACAACAAACGAGCGACGACGAGGAGACGCAATGCAACACATGCGCGACGTGCTGCACGAATCGCCGGCGTTGTGTCTTTTCGCGAGCGTCCTGCTCGGCACGATCATCGGACGCGTTCACGTCAAGGGCGTCGGCTTCGGGTCTGTCGTCGGCACGCTGATCGCGGGAATCGGCGTCGGGATTCTGGCGAAGCCCGAGCTGCCCGATCTGCTGCGCTGGGCGTTCTTCTACCTGTTCCTGTTTTCGGTCGGCTATTCGGTCGGACCGCAGTTCTTCGGAAGCCTCAAGAAGGAGGCGCTGCCGCAGGTCATCGTGGCCGTCGTCCTCGCGGTGACGGGTCTCGTCACGGTGATCGGCGTGTCGGTCGCGTTCGGCTTCGACGAAGGCATCGCGGTCGGACTGCTCTCCGGCGGCCTGACGCAGTCGGCGGCGCTCGGCACCGGCGTCGGCGCGATCGCCGATCTGCCGATTGCTGCTGATGAGAAGTCCAGGCTGGCGGCGAATGCGCCGCTCGCGGATGCGATCACGTACGGCTTCGGCGACTTCGGATTGATTCTGTTCCTGACGTGGCTCGGTCCGAAGATCATGCGCGCGGATCTCAAGCAAGAAGCCAAAGCGCTCGAACAGCAGTTGTCCGGCGGACGCGGCGGATCAACCTTTTCCGCCGCGCACTTCAGTATCCGCGCGTATCTCGTCGAGAATGCCGATCTCGCCGCAACGAGCCTCGCATCGCTCGAGGGCCGCTACGCGGACGAGCGGCTGTCGGTCCATCGTGTCCAACGGGGCTCCACGCTCCTCGACGTGACGCCGACGCTGACGCTGGCGCTCGGCGACCGACTCGTCGTCTCCGGCCGCCGCGGCGCATTCGTCCACGCGGAACAGGACATCGGCCGCGAGGTTGACGACGCTGCCCTGCTCTCGGTGCCGATCACGACGTCGGCGGCCGTCGTGATCAACAGCGAGATCATCGGCAGAACGCTCGGGGAGCTCGCGCAGGACTCGCGGGTTCGCGGCGTGTACCTCGAGTCGCTTCGACGCGGCCTCGAGGTGATGCCGCACGAGCCGTGGACCACGCTCGAGCGCGGCGACATCCTGGATCTCGTCGGCGCGCCTGAACACGTCGAGCGGGCCGGTCGCTTCATCGGGTTCGTGGAGCGCGACCTCGCGAAAACGGATCTGACGCTGCTCACCGCGGGCATCTGCGCCGGCATGCTGCTCGGCATGCTCAAGCTGCCCGTGGGTGGCATCGCGCTCGGACTTGGAACAGCCGGATCGATCCTCGTCGTCGGCCTGGTCGCTGGCTGGGCGCGCAGCCGCTATCCCGTCTTCGGCGCGATTCCGGAACCTGCGCAGCGTCTCCTGATGGATATCGGCCTCATCGTCTTCATCGCCGTCGTCGGCCTGCATGCCGGCCCGCACGCGGTCGAGGCGTATCAGACGAGCGGCGGCGCGTACTTCGCCAGCATCTTCTTCGCGGGCATGATCGTGACCGTCGTACCGCTTGCGGTGGGTACGATCGTCGCGCGATATGTGCTCGGGATGAGCGCGCTCATGACGCTCGGCGGGCTCGCCGGCGCGCAGACCTGCACGCCCGGCCTGAACGCGCTGCGCGAGGCCAGCGGCAGCAACGTCGGCGCGCTCGCCTACACCGTGCCATACGCCATCAACAACATCCTGCTCACGGTGTGGGGATCGATCGTCGTCGTGGTCGTTCACGCGCTGCGGTGATCTGAGGGTGGTGACCTGATGGGTGGCGTGTCTCATAGGAAACGCGGATTCGACGTCCTGCACGACAAATCGCTCAATCGATCCATTACGTTCGACCGAAAGGAACGCAACCGGCTCGGGTTGACCGGACTGCTGCCGCATCTCGTCTCGAGCAGCGGCGAGATGATGGATCGCGTGATGGTCAACCTCGATCGTCTGCCGCGCGACATCGATCGCTACATGCTGCTCTCATCGCTGCAGGAACGAAACGAACGGCTCTTCTACCAGACCGTCATCGCGCACATCGAGCGGATCCTGCCGCTCATCTACACGCCCACCGTCGGTGAAGCATGTCGCGCCTTCTCGCACATCGCGCGGGAGCCGAAGGGCTTCTTCATCACGCCGAACGACCGCGGTTCGATCCGCCGCATCCTCGGCAACTGGCCGCAGAAAGATGTCCGTGTGATCGTGGTCACCGACGGCGAGCGAATCCTCGGCCTCGGCGACCTCGGCGCGAACGGCATGGGCATTCCCGTCGGCAAGCTCGCGCTCTACACCGCGTGTGCCGGCATCAACCCCGACGTCTGCCTGCCGGTGACGCTCGACGTCGGCACGAATAATCCCGAGCTGCGGGACGACGTGCTGTACCTCGGCTATCCGCGCAAGCGGCTGAAGGGAGCCGCGTATCTCGCGCTCGTGGACGAATTCGTGAAGGCGGTGCAGTCGCGGTACCCGGACGCGCTGATTCAGTTCGAGGATTTCCTGACGCCGAACGCGTACGCGCTGCTCAGCAAGTACAAGGATCGCGTCCTCTGCTTCAACGACGACATTCAGGGCACCGCCGCCGTCGCGCTTGCCGGCGTGTATTCGTCGACGCGCATCACCGGCACTCCCTTCAAGGACCTGACGATCATGTTTCTCGGCGCCGGGTCCGCCGCCACCGGGATTGCGGACCTGATGACGACGGCGCTCGTGGATGAAGGGCTCAGCGCGGAGAAAGCGCGGCGGCAATTGTGGTTCGTGGACGTGAACGGCCTGGTGGTGAAGCAGCGGACGGACCTCATGCCTCACAACCTTCCCTACGCTCACGATCATCGTCCGCTGTCTTTCGTGGACGCCATCGACGCGATCCGGCCCCACGTGCTCATCGGCGCGACCGGAGCTCCGGGCACGTTCACGAAAGCCGTCGTCGAGCGCATGAGCGCCATCAACCTGCGACCGGTCATCTTCGCGCTGTCGAATCCCACGTCCAAGGCGGAGTGCACAGCCCAGGACGCCTACGCGTGGAGCGAAGGGCGCGCGATCTTCGCGAGCGGCAGCCCGTTCGCGCCCGTCACGTTCAAAGGCACGACGTTCCGGCCGGCGCAGGGCAACAACGCGTACGTCTTTCCGGGCATCGGCCTCGGCGCGGTGGCGTGCCGCGCGCGGACGCTCCCCGACGATTTATTTCTCGCCGCCGCGAGGACATTGGCGCGTCTCGTTCGCCAGGACGACCTCGAGCACGGCGCCTTGTATCCGCCGCTGCAGGAGATCCGGAAGATCTCGCTGGCGATCGCTGTCAGCGTCGCCACGAAGGCGTTCGCGATGAACCTCGCGCGCGAGAAGCAGCCGCGGAACATCAAGAGCCGGATTGAAGGGATGATGTACGAACCGTGAGCTCACACCTCCGTCACATTGCCGTGGCGTGCTCCATCGCCGTCACGATCGCGGCGACGACGCACGCACGCGGATCGGACGCTGTCGAACCGCTGCAGGCTCAGAGTCAGGCGCCCGCGGCCGCGGCGATCTGGATTGGACACGAAGCAGAAGTCGAAACGCACCTGAGGGACGCCAACGTCTCGCACCTCGAGGACATCGGCACGGGCGTGACCAACCCGCAGCGCGGCCATCTCGATAGCGCCCAGTCGTTCGACAGTCTGGTCTGGAAGCCTATCGCGCCCGGCCGCCGCGCCGGACACTGGGAGAGCTACAAGTCGGAGATCGCCGCATACGAGCTCGACAAGCTGCTGCGCCTGCAGATGGTCCCCCCGGCGGTCGAACGACAGATCGACGGCGAGGAAGGCGCGGCGATCATCTGGCTGTCCGGCATCAAGAGCGTGAAGCAGTCGGGCGGCAAGGTGCCGAACGGCCCGGTCTGGTCGCGCGCCATCCGCCGGATGCAGACGTTCGACGATCTCATCGGTAATCCTGACCGGAACGGCGGCAACATCCTGATCGGCCGCCCCGGCGAACTGATCTTGATCGATCACTCGCGCGCGTTCGTGGAGAGTTCCAGGCTGCCGTGGCGAATCGAGCGCGTCGACGCCGACCTGTGGGGCCGCATCCAGTCGCTCACTCGCGAGGACCTGGATCGCGTCCTCGGCCCATGGATGTCCGGCGGCGCCATCGACGCCGTGATGGAGCGACGCGCGCGCATGACGACGGACGTGGACAGACTGATTGCGAAGAACGGGCGCGCGCGGGTAGTCGTCGATTAGCGCGTCAGTCGGCGCGCGCGTTGCGCAGCACGCCCGACGGCAGGTGCGGCGGCGCGGGCGACACGCGAATCGACTTCACGCTGCCAATCGGAATCAGCACGAGATCGCCCGCGACTTCGAGCAAAAGTTTGTCGGCATCGATCGCCTTCTGCACGGTCGCGAGGATGCTCGCCGGCGAATTCCCGGATTGTCTTGGATAGCGAAACGCCATCTCGGTCCCGTCGAGAAACGAGACCGAGAGCGTGATGACGCTGGCGACGGCCGGGCTCATGGCTGGACGGTGACGCCCGAATTCAACGTGAACTGCAGGCGCGTCTCGGCGTCCAGCTTCAGGTGCTCGGTCCCCTGGCTCGACATGACCGCGCCGGTGGCCGCGCCCGCCGCCGCGCCGATCGCCGCGCCGGTCCAGCCGCCCGCGATGCCGCCGATGGCCGCACCGAGGCCCGCACCGCCGCCGACCTTGCGCGCCGTCTTCTTCCCTTCACCGGAACCCTTGCTCTCGACGACCGTCGTGACGATTTCGTACTTCCGTCCGCCGAACGAGAGCGAGTTGGCTTTCAGGGTGATTGCGTCGGCGCCTTTCATCTTGCCGGCCTGCTCGACCTTCGTCGCCTGCAGCATGACGACGGCGCTGCGCGGGACGATGACTTTGCCGTTCATCATCACCGGATCGTCGAGCAGCGACTTGAACGTCATGCCGGCCTGGGCCGCATCCACGTCAATCGCTTCCGGAATGCGGACGTTGAGTATGGTGCCCTGCGGCAGCATGACGGGCGCGGGCGCGCGCGCCGGATCGGGCGGCGGCGGCGGCGGCGCCTTGCGCGGCGTGAACTCGAGACCGCTGATGTCTTCGATCTTGAACTCCGCGATCGATCCGTTCGCGAGCAGGAAGCGCACGACCTTCACGTCGGCGCTCATGAACGAGCCCTCGACGGACTTGCCGGTCCGCAGCTTCACCTTGTCGGCCGACAGCGTGGCGGTGGCGGCGACGATGAGAATCGCGACGGTCTGAAAGATGGACGACTTGCGCATTGCAGTCACCTCGTGGCGTTGCTCACCGGTCGTTGCGGGCATCACTGCGCGATGGGCAGCGAGGCCGCGATCTGGAGATCGAGAATGAGAAGAATCTGGTTCTCCACCTGGAGGAATCGGGCCGCCGTCTTCGCCGAGAGCACCGACTTGAGCCGCTCGTAGTACTTCGCCTTGACGGCGTTGCGCCGCGCCTCGAGATCGAGCGCGCCCTTCGCCAACCGATCGGCCACATCGTCCGTGAGATTGCCGAAGTTGGCCGCGTAGTCCTTGATGAGCGCGATCCGATCGTCGTTGACCTTCGCCAGTTCGGCCTCGTACTCGCGGTAGACCGGCCAGAACTTCGCGTCCTCCGCGTCGGTGAACTGCATCACGTCGGTGATGATCGCGACCTTCTGCGCGCGCAAATCCGATCGGAGGAGCTCCGCGTACGCGGCGAGATTGGTTTCGCGGGTTTCCTCCAGCGTGGGCTTCGCGGCCTGGGCGGACGCGACGCGTGCTGCCAGGAGCGTGAGACCCAACGACAGGCCGACGGAAAGGAACTTCGACTGAAACATCGGTCGCTCCATGTGATGCCGGGTGTTTATCGACGACGTCCGCCGCCGCCGCGGAAGCCGCCGCTCGGCCGATAGCTGCTCGATCCGCCTGAGCGCGCCGCATTCCCGTAATTAGTGCGCTGCGCGCCTTCGGCACGAGCTGCCGAATCGCGATTGAGTTGTCCAACCGTGGACGAGTCGGTCGAACCCGCGCGGCTGCGCGCATCGTTCGCGCGGTTTTGGGCATCCGTCGCACGCTGCTGCGCCTGCTCGCGCTGCTGCGGCGTCGGCTGCTCGACCGATCCCCAGTTGCCGTTTCCGTCGTACTTCTGCCAGCCGCCGCTTTCCTGCTTGCGGTACACGTTGCCGTCGCGGCCCGCGTACACGTCGCCGCTGCCCGTCCGCGCGACGCCCGAGTTGTTCGCGATGCCGTTCCGCGTGACCGCGCTGCCGCCGCCGCTCCCCTGCGTCACGCGCGTCGTCGCGCCGGTGCGATTGTTGGTGACGCGCGACGTGGTCGCCCATTGATCGCCGCGGGTCACGCCGGTCTGTCCCCAGCTGCCGTAGACGCCCGAGCCTTGCCGCGTCTGCCCGTACGTGCCGGTTCGCGGGTTGTACGCTTCGGCGAATCCGCGCGATCCGTACGGTCCCCACGCTGCGGCGCCCCGCGAATACGTGCCCGTACGCGGGTTGTAGCGCGACGCCACGCCGGCGCCGCCGTACGGTCCGTACGCCACCGCGCCGCGCGTGTACGCGCCGGTCCACGGGTTGTACGATGCGCCGTAGCCGTACGTCGGATAGTACGGGTAGTAGTACGGATAGAAGCCGCCGTAGCCCCAGTACGGCGGATAGTAGTAGCCCGTCCCCCAGACGACGCAGCCCCACGCGACCATCATGCCGGTGTAGGCCGCGGCCGTCGCGTAGACCACCGCGTCGCTGTTGTCTTCGACGACGGTGACGTTGGTGACGTTGTACGCGGGAGAGCTCGCCGGAATTTCGTAGATCGCTTTCGGCACGTCTCCGGTCACTTCCCACGGGCCCGTCGCGCTGCGGCTCATGAACCAGACACCCTGAAAGCACATGTAGTACAGGTCGCCGACCTTGACGATGTCCTTGTCGGTGTTGACCGCACGGGCCACTGTCGTCTGGTCGATTGGCTGGAACTGCGGGTCGCCCTGATACTGCACCTCGGGCGCCTTGATCTGTTTCTTCTCGACACGCGCCGTCTGCGGCACCTGCGCGAGCAGGACCGCTTCGGCAGCCTGATCGGTCCCCGGCACCGAGGCGAGGACGCGCGAGCGCTGATGCGAGAGCGGAATCTTCTTGAAGTCTTCGGGCAGCGACTCCGTCGCGAACGTCCACGGTCCCGAGAAACTCGGCGCCGAGAACCACCGTCCCGAAATGAGGTAGTACAGCGGGCCGCTCTTTCCGAGGCGGAACAGATCGCTGTCGGTGTTGCTCACCCAGAGCAGCTTCGTGCCCTGCACGAGCAGGTAATTCGGATCGCCGCGGAGCAGGATCATCTCCGCCGGCTTCGTGCTGACGAAGACTTTCGGCGTGGTGCTCGATCCGAGCTGCTGCCCGGGCAGCGCCGCTTTCACGTCGTTCCAGTTCGCGTCGTTCGGCAGCTTGCTGAATGCGTCAGGCAGTTTGCCGGCGGCTTTCCATGGTCCGGCGACGTCGGGCGCCGTGAGCCAGCTTTTTTCGTACCGCAGATACAGCGTTTTCGTCGGCGTGTCCTGGAACAGGTCCCAGTTCGTGTTGACGACGAACTTCAGGTCGTTGTCCTTGATCGGGCTCCAGATCGGATCGCCGTCGATGTTCATCAGCACGGCCTTCGACCGGCTGTAGAAAATCACGGGCGGATCGGCTTTCACGCCGACCGCGTTCTTCGGAATGATCTGGCTCTTGTCGAGACGCGCGAGCACGCGGTCGAGACCGATCACCAGCTCACCCTTGGGAACCGCCTGCTCGATCTGCGCGAGGATGTCGCGCACGGTTTCCTTGGGCAGATCGGGGAAGTTCGACTCGGTGATCTTGACGTTTGTGAAATTCACGAGCCGCTCGGCGACCGCGACGCCCGTGCCCGCTTCGATTTTCACGGAGCCGAGCGCCGCCTTCTGCGCGCCCTTGGCGAAGTACGAGACCGCCGCGTACGCGACCATGTGCTGCTGGCCGTCCCAGCTCGCCACCTGCGGCTGAAAGAGCCGGATGTCGCCGCCGCTTGCAGCGACGTAGTCGCGCGGCCATCCGCCGTCGCTCGGCGCAGGCGCGGTCGGTGCCGCGGTCTTCGCCGCTGCGGGCGCGGGCGTCTGCAGCAGCGGCGTCACCGGCGACGCGAACATACCGGCGGCCGCGAGGAGCGCCGTGAAGCCGCGTGCGTGATGGCGAATGCCAGTCATCTGTCCTCCAGACCGCCGACGAAATCCTAACCTGAGACGCCCAGGGACAGTGAGCAGGCGGCATGCCATCGGCGGACGGAACGCGGCAGACCGGAAGGCGCGATTTCCGGTCGCTTCGGCAGCAACCGACAGGATCAGACGCCGCGCGACATCCGACGGCCTCCAGCCAGCCGGAGCGCCTCCGAAATCTCGGCGACTGACGCGGCCTACGGATTCAGCGGATCGGACACTCCCGCGCGCACATCGGCCACGTAATCGAGGCCGCGCCGGGAGGTGACGAAGTCGAACTGCACGATCGGCTGCTCTTCGACCGAATCGATCACGGATAGCAGCGATGTGAAGCGATCGCTGCGGACGCGCTCACGCAGGTCCGCCTCGGACGCCCATTCTTCGCGGTAACGCACCGACGAGTCGATGTCCTTCCAGACGTCGCAGCCGACGCATCCCGGCTGCGTCCGCGTCGACGCCATCAGGAAGCGGAGTGCCGCGATGAGCTCTTCGGAGCGGCGCGCAGACACCCGGAATGTGACGGTCAGGCGTGCCATTCCTGTCGTCAAGGCATTCATGCTCCTGCGCGTGGCCGGGTCGGATCGCGTGTACGCCATCGTCGACGCGATGCACCGACCCTGCGCGAAATTACAGGGCTCATCGGCGCATCTCGATTCACGGAACGGTGCTGCCTCCCGGACGGGTCACGAACCCCGTCCGCTCCAAGACAGCGGCCGCCGGTGATTGCAGTCGCCGTACCAACTTCCGACTGCCGCGATGCCTGTTATTGCTGGCAGACTGCGGCGGAGGAACTCCGGTATCACGTGCGGTGTCCGGCATTGCGGAGGCGAGCGCGCGCCGAGCGGAATCGGACACGCCGCAGTCAATCGCGACTTTGGCGGGACAACGCCCCGGCGGCTCGCCGTGCGCGCGAACCCACTCAATCGGACGTTCTACGGAATGGCGGAGGCGCGCGGCGGCAGTACAGGGTCCGCCCCGGGCCGCTGAGTCGTTCCGTATCAACGACTTGACGCCATGAAGAGGTCAGGGGCGAGCGTGGCATCTCGCGTGCTGACGTCGGCATCGGATGTCCCGTCCGACAACATCACCACGGGTCTATTCGCGTCGCCGCTGGTTGACGGGCGCCGTCGTCGTCCTGGCACTCGTCACGGCTGGATCGCATGCGCCGTTCGCCAGCCAGGGCGGCCAGGCGTCTGCGGCCGACAGCTTCAACGACTCGCATTTCCATCTGACGAACTACATCCAGAAGGGCATCTCCGTGCACGAGTTCCTCCGCATCATGGGAACCCGCGTCTCGCGATCGACGCTCTTCGGGATTCCGCTGCAGCAGGAGTGGTCGTACGCGAACTCGGGCGATTTCGCTCCGACGTACTACCTGCACAGCGACGCGCCGCTCTACTACTACTCGTTCACCGACGCGTTCATCGCGATGGCCTACCGCTCGCTCTCACGGGAGGAGCAGGCACGCTTCGATCCGATGATCACGGGATTCAACCCCGCGGATATGTACGGCGTCGACCACATCCGGCGCGTGCTGCAGACGTTTCCGGGCGTGTTCAGCGGCATCGGCGAATTCTCGATTCACAAGGAGTTCGTGTCGGCGAAGGTCGCGGGCGAAACCGCCAGCCTGACGAATCCCGCGCTCGATCGCATCCTCGACTTCGCGGGCGAAGCGGGACTCGTCGCGATCGTTCACAACGACATCGACATGCCGTTCGCGAAGCCGGACACCGAGCCGGTGTACCTCGCGCAGATGAAGGCGGTGCTGAAGCGTCATCCGAGAACGTCGATCATCTGGGCGCACATCGGTCTCGGCCGAATCGTGCACCCGGTGCAGACGTCGGAGGAGGCCGCCGAGCGCAGCCCCGCGCAGCTCGACATCGTCGAAACGATGCTGACGGATCCGGCGCTCAGCCACGTCTGCTTCGACATCTCGTGGGACGAGGTCGCGAAGTACGCGGTCGCATCACCGCAGTCGATCGCGCGCGTCGTGTCCGTGCTGAACCGGTATCCCGATCGATTCCTGTTTGGAACCGACACCGTCGCACCGGCCGGTCCCGGCGCGTACTTCGGTGTCTTCGACATGTGGGCGCCTGTCTGGCGTCAGCTGACATCTGAGGCAAGCCTGAAAGTACGCAAAGGCAACTACGAACGGCTATTCGACGCGGCGCGCCAGCGGGTTCGGGCCTGGGAGAAAGCCAACCTGCCATGAATCCCGAAAATTGGCGACGCTGACGAGGAGGACGCGAATGAGATGGCGTTGGTTCGAAACGCGGATGGCGGTGGGGGTGATGACCGCTGTCGCGCTGGTCTTCTGTGGCTCGGGCATCGCGCGTGCTCAGGGAAGCGGGCAGCCTCCGGCGACGGATCCTCCAGAGGCCGCGGCGCAGCCGTCCGCCGCAGATTCCAAACCCTGGCTGGAAATCTACGGGTTCGCGATGCTCGACATCGGCCAGAACTTCAAACAGATCGACCCCAGCTGGTTCGACACGCTGCGGGTGACCAAGCTGCCGTCCTCTCCCGATCAGTTCGGCAAGGACAACAGCACTTTCGCCGGCGTGCGGCAGTCGCGCCTCGGCTTCAGGTCCTCGACGCCGACTGCCCTCGGCGACCTCAAGACCCGGTTCGAGATCGATATGTTTGGCACAGGCGTCGATGCCGGCCAGACGACGATCCGGTTGCGCCACGCGTGGGGCGAGCTCGGAGCTTTCGGCGCTGGCCAGACCGACAGCCCGTTCTCGGATCCGGATGTGTGGCCGAACTCGCTCGAGTACTGGGGACCAACGGGCATGGTCTTCTTCCGGAACGTGCAGGTCCGCTGGACGCCGATCAAAGAAGACGACAAGACGCTGATGTTCGCGCTCGAACGGCCGGGGGCCAGCGGCGACGCGGGCGTCTACTCGGATCGTATCGAGATCCAGAACATCAAGCCGAGGTTCACGATGCCCGATTTCTCGGGCGCGTACAAGTACGGCGAGAAATGGGGATACGTCAGGGTTGGCGGCATGCTCCGGCGAATCGCCTGGGACGATCTGCTGAACGACCAGTTCCAGTTGGGCGACCACGTCCTCGGTTGGGGCCTGAACTTCAGCTCGATCATCCACGTCGGAAAGAATGACCAGCTCAAGCTCCAGTACGCCTACGGTCGCGGGATTGAGAACTACATGCAGGACTCGCCGGTGGACATCGGGATCCAGAACAACCTGGGAAATCCGGTCACGCCGATTCTCGGCAAGCCGCTTCCCATCACCGGCATTCTCGCGTTCCTCGACCATACCTGGAACGACAAGTACACGAGCACCGTCGGGTACTCGAGCCAGGACATCGACAACACGGACGCACAGGCGCCGGATGCGTTCCATGCCGGCAAGTACTTCCTCGCCAATCTTCTGTACTCGCCGGTGCCGAACATGATGGTCGGCGGCGAGTTCCAGTGGGGCCGGCGCGACAACTTCTCGGACGGTTTTCACAGCGACGGCGTGAAAATGCAGTTCTCCTTCAAATACAACTTCTCCGCGAAGGTAGGAGGCTAGGGTCATGTTCTCGATGTCACGTTCGACTCCGAGACTGGCGGGAATCGTTGCCGCAGGCACTCTCGCCGTCGGCGTCGCAGGCTGGACGTTGTCGGCGCAATCCGCGGCCGACCCGCAGACCGCCGTCAACAATGCGTTCAATCAGTTCAAGGGCCTGAAGGAAGGCAAGAACGCGGACTACATCCCGGCGCTCGCCAAGGTCGACCCGAACCTGTTCGGCATCGCGCTGGTCACCGTTGACGGCAAGGTCTACACGGCCGGCGACATCAAGACCGAGGTGTCGATCCAGTCGATCTCCAAGGTCTTCACGATGGCGCAGGTCATCCAGGAGCAGGGACTCGACTCGATCGAGAAGCGGATCGGCGTCGACGCCACCGGCGCCCGCTTCAACTCGATCATCGCCGTCGAAGCCGTCAAGACCGTGGTCGGGACCGGCGCGCCGGAGATGAACCCGCTCGTCAATCCCGGCGCCATCTCGGCGACCAGCATGGTGACGGGCGCCAATGCCGATGCGGTGTGGAAGAAGATCATCGGCACCTACGACGACTACGCCGGGCGTCAGTTGTCGGTCCTGCAGGACGTGTACAAGTCGGAGTCCGACACCAACCAGCGCAATCAGGCGATTGGCGCGCTGATGCTCGCGTACGGCTACATCAAGAGCAACTGGCCGCAAGCGGTCGATCTCTACACGCGGCAATGCTCGGTCGGCGTCAACGCGCGCGACCTCGCGGTGATGGCGGCCACGCTGGCCGACGGCGGGAAGAATCCGGTCACCGGCAAGCGCGTCATCGACGAGAACAAAGTGCCGGGCGTGCTTGCGGTGATGGCAACAGCCGGTCTGTACGACGACTCCGGCAAGTGGCTCTATCGCACCGGCCTGCCCGCGAAGAGCGGCGTCGGCGGCGGCATCATCGCCGTCTCTCCCGGCAAGTTCGGCATCGCGGTCGTGTCGCCGCCGCTCGACGATGCCGGCAACAGTGTTCGTGCACAGCGCGCGATCACCGCCATCTCGAACGCGCTCGGCGGCAATCCGCTCGCGCCGAAATCAAAATGAACAGACGATCCAGACGATTCCATCAATTCGACGTTTTCACGAAGACGACGACCGTTATGAGGAGCCCATCAATGTTGAAACGCTGTTTACTCTCCGCTGCGCTGCTGGTCGGCGTCAGCGCGCCCGCCTTCGCCCAGAGCTCAAAGGTTGAAGCCAGCCTCATCTTCGGGTGGACGTTCTCCGATGGTGTCAGCGCGAGCTCGCCCGTGCTGGTCCCGGATGGCAACATCTACGACCGCATCGATCCCAAGGATTCGGGTTCCTGGGGATTCAACGTGGGCTACTACGTCACGCCGCACGCCGAAGTCGGCTTCATGTACGCCCACCAGTTCTCGAAGCTGGTGGCGGGCGGGACCCGGGACCTCGAGCTCGGCGATCTCGGCATCAATAGCTACCACGGATATTTCGGGTACAACTTCTTCCCTGCCGACGGGCCGGTCGTTCCGTTCATCTACGGCGGGCTTGGCGCGACCAATTTCTCCAGCGTGGACGTTGCGGTCACACCGGTCGTCAACCCGAACGGCACCCGGACCATCGCCGGCGAAACCCAGTTCTCGACGACCTGGGGCGGCGGCGTGAAGTTCTTCCCGAGCCCCAAGGTCGGCGTGCGAGTCGTCGCCAGCTGGACGCCGACCTACATCAAGAGCGACGCGGCCGGCTGGTGGTGCGATCCGTTCTGGGGCTGCTATCTTGTAGGCAACGCGCAGTACGCGAATCAGGTGACCTTCGGCGGCGGCGTCACGCTTCGCTTCTAACGCGCGCATCGACCCGGACGACGGCGCCGGACAACCGGCGGCGCCGTCGTCGTCACGTGGAAGCCTTCCGGGATCCTGATTGAAGGCCATCATGAAGACCGGCATCGCCCTCGCGTTGGTGCTGTTGGCTACAGGCGGATCGACCGACTGCCGGTCGGAGGACCGTGCGGCGCCCGCCGCGGCGGCGGCCACCGCCGCGTCCCCGGCTCCGGCCAGGAGGCAGGGGACCCTCACGTCGCTCGACAAGATGCTCGCCCCGATCGCCCTCTACCCCGATCAGCTCCTCGCCCAGATCCTGATGAGCGCGTCGGATCCGCCGAAGGTCGTCGAGCTGGACAAGTGGCTGAAAGCGAACCAGTCGATCAAGGGCACGCCGCTGCAGGACGCGGCGCTCAAAGCCGGATTCGAACCGAGCTTCGTGGCGCTGACCCTCTTTCCGCAGGTCGTCGCGGCGATGGCGACGAACATCGACGCCACGACGCTCGTCGGCCAGGCGTTCGCCGCCGACCGGAGCACGGTGTTCGCGAGCATCCAGCGGCTGCGCCATCAGGCGCAGGAGGTCGGGACGCTGAAGACCACGCCGCAGCAGGAAGTCCGGTCGCAGGAGACGCCGGAAGGCGAGAACGTCATCGTGATCGAACCCGCCAATCCGCAGGTCGTCTACGTGCCGCAGTACAACCCCGAAGTCGTCTACACGACGCCTCCGGCCACGACCACGAATACGACGGTCATCGTCGAGAACAACTCGGCCGATGCCGCGGTCGCGGCGGGCGTGATCGGCTTCACGGCGGGCATCGCCATCGGCGCGGCGGTCAACAACAACTACTACTACGGACCGTACGGCTGGCACGGCGGCGCCTACATGTACAACAACGCGTGGAACGACTATTACGACCACCGCGAGGATGCGCGTGAGGACTACATCGATCACCGCGAAGACGTGATGGAAGAGCGGACCGACCGCATGGAAAACCGCCAGGACGCGCTCGGCGATCGGTCGGGCACCGCACAGCAGCAGCGGACGGAGCGTCAGCAGACCCGCCAGGATTCGGGGACGCAGCGGACGACGCAGCAGCGAAGCACCTCGGCGCAGAGCGCGACGCAGAGCGCGACGCAACGAACCGGACGGACCGGCAGCGCGGAGGCGCGCGGCTACAGCGACGCGAGCAGGAGCACGCAGAGCGCGCAGCAGCGCAAGGGCACCAGCTCGAACGCGTTCTCCGGGTATTCGAGCGGACAATCGACCCGCTCGTCCAGCGCTCGCGGACAACAGAGCCGCAGCAGCTCGCGCGGCGGAGGAGGAAGACGGCGATGAACGCGATGTCCTCCGTGCGATCACCGCGCCTTCGTGCCGCGGTCGTCGCGGCGAGTGCCTGCGCACTCGCCGCGCTGCTCTCGATCGGGCTCTCGGCGCAGCCGGCCCCGCACCGCGTCTTCGCAACGCCGGAGGCCGCGGTGCAGGCGCTCATCGACACTGTCAAGGCGGGCAACCTCGACGAGCTGATCGCGATCTTCGGCCCGGACAGCCGCGACCTCGTCGCGTCTTCCGATCCGGCGACGGGCCGCGAGAATCGCGAGGTCTTCACCGTCGCCGCGGCCGAACGCTGGCATCTGGTCGACGACAAGCCGAATCGCAAGACGCTGGTCATCGGCAACGAGGACTGGCCGTTTCCCGTGCCGCTGGCCAAGACGGCGGCCGGCTGGCTGTTCGACACCGCCGCGGGCAAGGAAGAAGTCATCGACCGCCGGATCGGCCAGAACGAGCTCGCCGCGATCGACACCTGCCATGCGTACGTCACGGCGCAGCATCGATACGCGCAATCGGGCCATGACGGCAGGCCGGAAGGTCTGTACGCCGCGACGTTCAACAGCGATCCCGGCAAGGAGAACGGCCTGTACTGGCCGGCGGTGCACCCGCACAAGCTGAGCCCGCTCGGCGACTTGCTCGCGCAGGCGGCCCAGGACGGGCGTCCGGTGGACCCGAACCGCGCTGAGCCGGCGCCGTACAACGGCTATTACTTCAAGATCCTCACGGCGCAGGGCGCGCACGTGTCTGGCGGCGCCAAGAGCTACATCAAGGACGGCAACATGTCGGGCGGCTTCGCGCTCGTCGCGTGGCCGGCTCAGTACAACGCCACCGGCGTCATGACGTTCCTCGTGGACCAGAGCGGCGTCGTTCACGAAAAAGATCTGGGCACGGCCACCGACGCGACGGTCAAGCAGATGACCGCCTACAACCCGGACGCGTCGTGGCACCCGGTGCGGTGAGGATCGCGGCGCGACCTCGAATTCCCCCGCCAGCGTGCCGTCGCCGTTCACCGCGTATCGCAACCGATACCGCGGCTCGTTCGGCCTCGCGTCGCTGACGAACGTCACGTGGTCCTTGCCCGGCGACACGACGTACCGGATCACGTGGCCTTCGTTGTCGAAGTAATCCGCACGCACGACATCGCCGTCCGCCGCAATCACCATGAGGTCATCGTGTCGTGACGCCGGCTTCCCCGCGGCCGCCGGATAGCTCGCGTAGTTCGTCCGTGCGATGACGCACCCTGCACGTTCGATCGAAACGAGAACCCGCCCGTCTCACCCCCCGCGCCCGGCGCCGCCTCCCAGTTGCCCAGCAGAAACGCGAACGGCTCGAGCGCCGCTGCGAGCGTGTCAGCGGCGGAGGGACCGCGCGTCGGCTGCGTCGGCAGCGAATACGGTGCCGCGAGCGGCGCGGAAGGCTCCGTTTGCGCGACCGCGGGTTGAGCGGGCCCGTCCGCTTCACTGATTTTGATGAGCCGCACATGTGTGGACCTGAGCCGACAAACTGGAATGCGCGTGTCCGCTCGAGCTCATGACCCCCGGCCAGCCGCTTGCATTTCACAGCTGATGGGTTTTGGGTTGAGCCAGCACACCTTTTTGCCATTCGCCGTTTCCGAGCTCGTGACCGCGACGTTCCTCATCGGTCTCGGCTGCTCACCGCTGACGGTCGCGGCCGACAGCGACCCGGACGGCGCGACGATCATCGCGCGATCGATGAAGGCAAGCGAGGCAGACTGGGCAGCCGCGCGCTTCTACGCATATGACGAGCGGGTCCACGACGATGACGGGACGCGTACGTATGAAGTACTGGATCTGCTCGGCACGCCGTACAAGCGGGTGACGACCGTCAACGGCGCGCCGGTGTCAGGCGACCAGAAGGAAAAGGAAGACCAGAAGCTGTCGCACGAGCGCGAGAAGCGCGAATCCGAGTCCGCCGAAGAACGATCGCAGCGGGTGCGTGACTACGAGAACTCGCGCGAGCAAGCGCATCGAATCATCCTGGCCATGCCCCACGCGTTCGACTATCGGCTCGCCGGCAAACGACAGCTATCGACAGGCACCGTGTACATCGTAGAGGCGACGCCGAACAAGGCATACGATCCGCCGAACGCCGAGGCTGAAGTCCTCTCGGCGATGACCGGAGAATTCTGGATCGACACGCGGACGTACCAGTGGATTCACGGGGTCGCGCACGTCCGCCATCCGGTGACGATCCACGGGTTTCTCGCCACCGTGGAGCCGGGGACGGAGTTCGAGCTCGACCAGATGTACGTCGGTGACAACGTCTGGCTGCCGAAGCACTTCGAGATCCGATCCCAGGCCTCGGTCCTGTATCTCTTTCACCACCACACGTTCGAAGAGCACACCTTCTTCAACTACACGAAGCCACCAGACGGCGTCAACCTTGCACCAGTTCAACGGTCGTGATCCCGACCGCCATCGGCATGGTGATTTACCTCGCCATCGCCGCGACCATCGGCTTGCTCGTTTGGAAGTACGCCCGGTGGCGGCCTCAACCCATGGACGAGGCGGCGGCGCCAACGGATCGCGAATATCGCGGCGTCGGCTGCGCAACCGTCCTCATCGTCGCGCTCCTCGTCGCCACCGCTGCGCTGCTCTTTCTCTGGCTGATGGTAGGCGGCCGCCACTAGCCGTCACGACCCGCGCACGGGTCGTGACGATCGATCGCAGATCCCGCTATTCCCTGTGCATTTCGACGAACACCTGGTTGCCCCGCCGCAATAACAGCACGAGTGCGATCTGGCCGGACTTCACCTGGTGCAACGCCCTCGACGCGTCGCTCGCGGAATGCACCGCCTGGTGATTGACTTCGATGATCACGTCCCCTCGCGTCAGGCCGACTTCCGCAGCCGGCGTGAACGGTTCCACGTTCTCGACGAGCGCGCCGTCCGCGCCTGCCGGCAGGCGGAGCTGGCGGGCGATGTCAGGCGTGAGGTCGCCGAGCGAGATGCCAAATCCGGGCGACCTGCTGCTCGACGCGTGATCGTCTTGCTGTCCGTCGTCGAGCGTCAGCTCTTCGACAGTCACGCTGGTCGTCTGCTGCTTGCCGTCGCGGTAGTACGTGACAGGCACTTTCGTGTTCGCCGCTGTTCCGGCCACTATCGTCGTCAGCTGCGACCCGTCCGTGACGTCCTTTCCGTTGTACTGGACGATCACGTCACCTGCGCGAAGGCCGCCGCGCTCCGCGGGCGAGTCGTGTTCCACCATGCTGATGACGGCGCCCTCGGGTTTCGGCAAGCCCAGCGTCTTCGCTTCGTCGTCCGTGATGGGCGGTGTCTGGACCTGCACGCCGAGGCGCGCCCGATGGACGCGTCCCTGGCGTAACTGCGGCAGCAGATCCTTGACCGTGTTGATCGGCACGGCGAAGCCGATGCCGATGTTGCCTTCGCCGCCCTCGCCGGAAAGAATCGCGCTGTTGATGCCGATGACGGAGCCGTGCGCGTCGATCAGCGGACCGCCCGAATTGCCGGGATTGATCGACGCGTCCGTCTGCAGCATGTTCTGGAATCGTCCTTCGGTCGTAGCGAAGGGCCGCGCCTTGTAGCTCACGACGCCGACGGTGACCGTGTGGCCGAGTCGGAATGGATTGCCGATGGCCACAACCCAGTCGCCCGGCTCGAGTGAATTCGAATCGCCGAGATCCGCGACGGGCAGATTGGCCGGACCGTTGTCGAGCTTGATCAACGCGCTGTCAGTCAGCGGATCCCGCCCGACCAGCTTCGCGTTGTAGGTCTTCCGCTCGTCGTTGAAGAGCCCGACCCGGATCTGCTCGGCGCCCGCCACGACGTGATTGTTCGTGAGGATTTCACCGTCGGCGCTGATGATGAATCCCGATCCGAGCGCCCGCTGCGTCCGTTCGCGCGGCTGCTGCGGCGCTCCGAAGAAGCGGCGGAAAAACTCGTCGCCGCCGAACATCTCGTCGGTGTCTGGAGTGCGCACGCGGGACTGCGTCGTGATCGAAACGACGACAGGGTTCTCGCGCTTCACGATGTTCCTGAAGAGACTCGTCGTCACGACGTCGTCGCGATCGGGTTTCGCGTCGGTGACGTCGCGACGGCCGGTCGTGGCCGCGGGCCGCTCGGATGAGGCGGTGGCGGTCGTCTGCTGCGCGCTCGTTCTGCCGCAGCCGCCGGAGAAAACGCACGTCGCCAGCATGGCGGCGCCAAACGCAAACGTCTTAGGCATGGCAACCTTCCAAAGATGACTTACCGATGCGGTTCGAAGGTCAGCAGACGCGGATCGATCAGCGTGAGGCCGGATTCCCAATCGAAGCGGCGATGAAGATGCCGCGGCGTCTCCGTGACGACCACTTCGAGCGTTGGCCGCACCGCCGCGCGAATCAGGTGTCCGCCGTGAGCCGTTCCGTCCGACTTGCCCAACACCACGTGCGCGTGAACGCTTGGTTTGTCGCCGTCGATCGTGATGTCGCCCACCATCGACAGAACCTCGACTTGTTCGTCGACGTGGATGTGGTCGTGCCGCTTCGACGCGTAGTTGAAGTAGCCGACGGTCACGTCAGAGAAGCCGCCGATCGCGGTGAAGTGGCTGGCGCCCAGGCGATGCTCGGCCGCAAAGCTGTTCAGCAGCGTCATCGGCTCGTCACCGCGGCTCAACACGACAACGAACGTCCTGAGCCCGTCGCGCTCGTAGACCGATGCAGACTTCATGTTCGGCTCCGTTCAAGTCCAGCTCGGCCGCCCGCACGGACGAGCGTCGGCCCGGTACTTGCGACGTCAGCGATAGGCAATGCAAACCGAGGAGCCAACGATGAAGCCGACAACCCCGCACGAAAAAGACGCTCGCAGCTCGGCCGATCCTGATGAGCACAAGGGTGCGATCGAGGGAGATCGTCCGGACGACGAGCAGCAGGGCACCCGCAACGTCCCCGCACTCGACTCGAACGGGCTGCCGACGCGTCCGGTGTCGATCGCCGAGGATCGGATCGGCGCGAACGTTGACGACGCCGAAGTGTCGAACGCAGACGAAGCGGGCCGGACGAACGAGAGTCCGCGGGACGAGCTCGATCCGCTCGTGCCGAAGGCGGACACGAAATAGCGCGGTTCATACGGGCGATCGTCGGCATCACGTGTACATGTAGCGCCGCGTCAGGCGGCGAGGCGCGGAGTCACTCCGTTTTCCGAAGAGAATCTGGTACAGCTCTGACTGGCCGAGATCGAAGCTCACGGCCGATCCGGCCAGATAGAGCAGCCATGTTCGATACGTGGTCGCGTCGATCAGCGACAGACATGCCTGACGACGTTCCTGGAGCCGTTTCACCCAGCGGGCGCAGGTCATCGCGTAGTGACGTCGCATGTTCTCGATGTCGAGGACTTCGAAGCCGGCGTTCTCGGCGGCGCGGATCACTTGCGTCAGATACGGAATCTCGCCACCAGGAAACACGAATCGCTGCAGGAACTCCGTTGCGCCGTCGTCGTGCACCGTCTCCGATCGCGCGATTCCTGAATTGAGCAGGAGACCGTCAGGCATCAACAGTTTCGCCAACGATCCGAAGTACTCGCCAAGACGGCGGCGACCGACGTGCTCGTACATCCCGATCGACGCGATCTTCTCGAAG
The DNA here is from genome assembly GCA_036557365.1 of Vicinamibacterales bacterium. GTDB lineage: Bacteria > Acidobacteriota > Vicinamibacteria > Vicinamibacterales > CAVVIG01 > DATKHR01. The sequence continues at coordinate 60,091 of DATBHR010000080.1, read as the reverse complement.
CGTCCGGTCTGCGTTCGATAGTCGCGCAGCTCGATCGTTGCGCGACCAGCCATCCCGAGTTCGCGAACGGCGCGCGAGGCGTAGTTGAACTGCCGCGCGCTCAACGTGCAGCCGACGGCGGTCGCGTAGCGATGCCAGGCCGCATGAATGACGAGTGCGCCCCAGCCGCAGCCGACATCCAGGAATCGCTCGTTGGGCTGAAGATCCAGCTTGCGGACGACGTAATCGAGCTTCGCGGTCTGCGCACCGTCCAGCGACACCGACGAATCGGCGAAGTAGGCGGACGAGTACACCATCTGCTGATCGAGAAACTGCTGGTAGAACTCGTTCGACCGGTCGTAGTGGAACTCGATATTGCGGCGAGCATGTTGGAGTGTCTGAAATCGGGGTGCGGCGCGCAGCCACGCTTTCAGTTTGTCGAACATCGAGAAGTCGTGTGCTCGTGACCGTCCGTACCACCAACGGGCGGCCGCGAGCATGTCGCCGTCGATGTCGAAGCGGCCGTCCACGAAACTTTTCGCCGCCTCGTAGGGGCCGGCGTTCGACAGCCGTTGCCATGCCGCCTCATCCGAGACTCGGATGACAAACTCCGCCGGGCCGCCACCAACCGTCCAGCGTCGTCCCACATCCGTCTGCACGACGAATGTAGGAGACGTTGACTGGACGGCCTGACGATCGGGCTGGCGCAGTGTGTGTGGAATCGGCGCAGCGGCGGCGTGGCTCGACATCGGGACGACCAGCCGCTTTACGCGTGCGCGCGCACCGGCGCATGCCGATACATCGCATCCGCAACGCCGAGGATGAGCACGATGATGCCGACGACGACGTCGTTCGTGCGCGACGCGGTCATCTGTCCGTAGTGAATCGCTGCCGGCGCGATCAGAGTCCACAAGCCCGCGAGGGCCACGACCCAGCTCAGGACACCGACCTCACGCGTGGCCGAAATCGCCGCCAGCGCAGCGATGATGATGCCGATCACAATCTCTTCAGCCATGACCGGCCGAGCCGCTGCCGACATCGTCACTCCTGCGGCAATCAGCCACAGGCCGAGAATGAAATTGATCCAACTGAGCGCCTTCATTGCTAACTACCTCCACCTTCGTCATGTGCATCACGACTGCCAGTGCGGAGTTCCGCCGTTCGTACGCGCCTCGCTCGTTCCGCGTAGCACGGCCGCCACGACGGGAACCGTGGCCGCAACGCCGATCGCGAAGAGGACCATGCCGACGCGACGACGTCGATCGGGCGTCATACGCTCAGCGAAGAGCAACCCGATGCCGGCGCCGAGTGCAGCGCGGGTTGCCACAGCCAACTCGAACACCGGATAGTTCAGGACGACCCGTTTCATGGCTCTCCTCCGTGGACAGGCTCGACGTCTCCGATTCGTTCTCGTCAGTTCACGTTCGCGTGGTTGTGAGCACGCATCATGCCCTGTGTGATTTCCTGTTCCTTCCTTTGCAGAATTCGATCGCCGCGCGATCGACTCACCGCGCGTCGCGCCGATGAGATGGGACGCTCTCGGGTGCACGTGACGAAATATTGCGACGATGACGAACAACGCGACTGGACTGCGGAGATGAGCGCACTTGCGCGCAGCTGCTGACTGGCACCGAACTTGAGATGTCTATGAGTGCGCTTTCAAATACGCAGAAAGAGGGAACGTATGACGGAGACGGAACGGGGCGGCGTCCCGGCACAGATCCATCTGGAGCCGGTTGCTGCGCCCTCAATTCTTGGTTTGTACGGCCTCGCGGCGGCGACCTTTGCGGTTGCGGCGCACGAAGCCGGATGGTTTGGCGGTCCGAACAGTCTGTACTACCTCGTGCCGTTCGCCGCCATGCTCGGCGGACTTGCGCAGTTCGTTGCGGGCATGTGGGCGTACAAGGCCAGGGACGGCGTCGCCACGGCGGTTCACGGAATCTGGGGAGCTTTCTGGCTCGCGTACGCGGTGCTCGCCGCACTCGTCGCGGCGAAGCTGATCCCGGCGCCGCAGAACCAGGTGCCCGAGCTCGGCTTCTGGTTCGGTATCCTCGCGGCGATCACGTGGGTGACGACGGCCGCGGCGGCGGCTGAGAATCAGGCGCTGTCGTGGGTGCTCGGCATCCTCTCGCTCGGCTCGACGTGCATGGCGATTGCGTTCTTCGCGGGCAGCCACGCGTGGCTGATGCTCGCCAGCTACATCCTCATGCTCTCGGCCATCGCCGCCTGGTATGCGGCGTCGGCGCTGATGCTCGATACGGCGTATGGCCGACAGGTCTGGCCGGTTGGCAAGCCGTCGATGCCAGAGCTGCCCGGGTTTGCGATGGGGCTGGGCGAGCCCGGCGTCATTCGCGGACAGTAAGACACACCAAACGAACCACCGACCATCGATCAGCGGACGATCCAGAGCGAATCTGGATCGTTCGCCTGACTCGCCGGGTCCTCCAAGAACATGGCTGAATGCAAGCACAGGTGATCCGATCTGACGCTGCAGCTCGTGCGTAGGTAGACGTGTGCGTACGCCAGACGACGTGTGATTGGCGCTGTACACTGGGATCAGCCGTGACGATTGATGCGATCCCGGCCGCGCCGCCGGACACGGACGCGCAGACGACGAGCATCGAGGAAGGACTGATTCGAGCGGCACGCGCACTCACCGCTCGCCTCGATGTCGACGGGGTTTGTCATGCGGTGCTGAACGCGGTCGAATATGTGTTCGGCGCCCGCTCCAGTTGGGTTCTCCTGTATCACACCGGCACCAAACAGCTTCGGACGGCGTGCTCTCTGGGCGAAGGCGGAGCCGCATTCCAGAACCTCTCGATTTCGCCCGAAAGAGGAATCCTCGGCCTCGCATTCAGGAGCCGGAAGGTCGTCTTCGTCCCGAGCGTGAAGGAGGACGATCGCTGGTTCGATCCCGAGCGCGTGCATGCTGCAGCACTGCAGTCCGTGTTCGCGATTCCGCTCGTGTATCGCGATGACGTCCTCGGCGTCCTGGGCCTCGACTCCCCGCAGTTCAACGCCGACAGGCCGCCGGGCGCGGCAGACATCGGGCGACTGGAGGCGCTCGCGGCGCAGGCCGCGATTGCGATCGCGAATGCCCGTCTGTACGAAGCGAGCGAAGAGGACCGTCGCCGCCTGCGATCCCTCGTCGCGGAGCAGAACCGGCTGCGCGGTCACGTCACGCATCTCGAAGAACACCTGCGACAGGCGGGGGCGTTTCGCGAGATCGTCGGCAGCAGCGCAGCCTTGCGCGAGGCCGTGAGCCAGGCCGAACTGGCCGCGCCAGGCGACACCACGATTCTCCTGCTCGGTGAAACCGGCTGCGGCAAGGAGCTGCTCGCACGGTTCATCCACGAACGGAGCAGCCGGTCGAAGGGGCCGTTCGTCCCGGTGAACTGCGCGGCGCTTCCGGAGACGCTCGTCGAAAGCGAGCTGTTCGGGCACGAAAAAGGGGCATTCACCGGTGCCATTGCGCGCAAGCCGGGCAAGTTCGAAATCGCGAGCCACGGCACCGTCCTGCTGGACGAGATCGGCGATCTTCCGAAAGACGCGCAGGCCAAACTGCTTCGAGTCCTTCAAGACCATGAAGTCCACCGCGTCGGCTCAACGCGCGCGATCGAGGTAGACGTACGTGTGATTGCGGCCACGAACCAGGACCTGGAACGCGCCGTGGAGACGCACGCGTTCCGCGCGGATCTCTTCTATCGCCTCAGCGTGTTTCCCATTCGGATTCCCCCGCTGCGCGAACGCCGGGAAGACATCCCGGAGCTGGCGCGTCACTTCACCAGGCACTTCGCGGCAAAGCTCCGGAAGACCATCAGCGCGCTCGATCCGGCCGCGATTCGCCGGCTCGAAGAGTACGACTGGCCCGGCAACATCCGCGAGCTGCAGAACGTCATCGAACGGGCGGTCGTCCTGACGCAGGGACCGACGGTCGAAGGCGACGCGATCATGATTCGCGGCAATTCGCATCCGCACAAGTCGAACAGCCCGCCCGCTGCCTCGTCGTTCGCCGATGCTGAGCGCAGTGCGATTCTCACCGCGCTCGAGGCCGCGCATTGGAGGATCAGCGGCCCTGACGGCGCTGCCGATCGCCTCGGTCTCAAGCCGACGACGCTTCACGCGAAGATGAAGAAGCTTGGGATCGCGCGACCGACTGGCGCGTAAGTTGCCTTATCCGTTCCTGATGGCTCGCATCTCGATGACACGCGTCGGAGCGCTCTATCGCGCCACGCTGAAAGGCCGCCTCTCGGCGCGGGACCTCAAACGCCTCGAACGGGCGTGCGGCTCTGCGCTCGTGCAGAAGCGTCTGCCCCTCGAAGTCAATCTTCAGAACGTCACGAGCCTCGACGAAGCGGCGCGGGCCTATCTGGAGAAATTACGCGCGCGGGGTGCGCGCGTGTATGGCTGGCGGCTGGATTTCGCGACGGAACTCTGAGAACCGTCGACGGAATGTCGTGAGCCTGGCGAAATGATGCGGTGGAGCTGAGCTAGTCGATCACCCAGACCGCGATGTCTTTCGCTTCAGTGACGAGCTGATCGGCCAGATGTGTCCCGCCGAGGCTGTGGAACCACGAGTGAGCAGAATGGCCGACCACGATCGTCCAGCACTGCTGTTGCCTGGCGACGAGCAGCAACTCTTCCGCCGAACTGCAGTTATCGAGCGGCGACATCTCACAGGTTCCGATCGCGTCGGCATGCACGCCGGCGCGATTCAATATCGCGCGCGCGTCGGAAATCGCGCGATCGGCGACGGGCTCTTCCGACGTCATCCACTCGTCCTGACCTTTTCGTAGCGCGCGCTCAATCTGTTCCTCCCGTTGAGGCTGCTCCGCGCCGCCGCTTTCGAGCAGGCTCGCAGGAACCTTCGGCGTGAGATAGGTCAGACAGAAATGCACGTCGGTCCGCCGGCTGAAGAACTCACCCAGATATTCAAGAGCGCGCGTCGATGCGTCACTCGAATCGACCACGACGAGCAGGTCGAGTCGCTTCGGCGAACGCTCGCGCTTCGCAGATGTCGATGTGTCATTGCGTGTTGTCGTCTCTTCGATGGTCGGAATCGTGCTCACGCTTCCTCCTTCCGCACACAGCTGTTTGGTGCACCTCCCGTTCCAGCCCGAAACTCAGCCGCTCGTTCAAGCGGAGCCGGCGCGGCGTGGTCCCTTCTCAGCCGCTAGCACCACGAGCGCCGCGATCGCCACGACGAAGCCGCGCAGACGCCGTACGAGTGCGAAGCTCACACCCGCCGCCGCCGATAACCCGATCGCACGGGCCAGCCACGCGTAAACAGTTTCGGACGCGCCGACCTGACCCGGCACGAGGACGAAGACTGCCGCAACGAACTTCACGCCGCCTTCGATCGTCGCGGCGTCGATCAGCGAGCGTGAGAGCGTCAGCGCCGCCATGATGATCCAGAGCTCGAGGATCAGCACCAGCTGCGCGGCTGCCTCGAGTGCCATGACTTCAGCGAGTCGTCGCCGGCGCTCGTGAAGAAAGACGATGACCAGGTGTTCGATCGGCTCGAACTGCGTCGCAGCGCGCTCGGCTCGCCGGCCGAACACGACGGCGAGACGACGAAGGCTCGGCGCGATCAAACCGATGCCCGAGATCGATGCGAACGCGAGCGCACACAGATAAGTCGTCATCAGGAGCACGATGAGCGCTGCCGCCGTGCGCATCTCGCCGATTGCATAACGTGAGAGAAGCAGCGCCATCGCAGGAATCGCGAGGATTGAGGACGACGCGCTGTAGAGCAGGTACTCCGTCACCACCGCAGCGAAGGCAGCAAACGGCGAGACGCCGCGCTCGGTGAGAAGCCAGCCCTGCGCCGGTTCGGACAGAAAGGGACCGGTGAACGTCAGCCACTCGACGGCCTCAGCCGACAGGCGAATCCGCAGGACGTCTGAAAAACGCGGCCTGACGCCGATCACGGTTCGCTGGAGCGCGGCGGCGCGGACGATCACATAGCAGGTGTAGACGATGACGACGAGGCCGAACCGCCAGCCGAGGCGCAGGATCATCCGCGCGACGACGTGTGGATCCGCCCGCCAGACGAGCCACGCGATGAGACACAGACCGACGAACAGGAGCGCGAGTCGAATCGATCGGGTCAGCGTTGGCTGCTCTACCCCGGCGGCGAGCCGGAGCAAGAACGGAGCCGGTTGCTGGATGGACCGCGGGGTCAGCGCGAGACAACGATGGGCTTCTGCCCGGGCATCGCTGCGAGCAGATCATCGGTGAGATTCAGATGCGCCTTCACCAGCGCCCGCGGCGTCAGCGCCATCCACTGATGCAGCGACATGTCGACGAAATGATCGCTGTGAAACATTTCGAGGAAGGTCAGCGGTTCGTCGCCGACGTTTTCGATGTAGTGCCCCATCGCGAACGGCACGTAACCCACGTCGCCCGCCTGATAGTCGAACGTTCGCGCTTTCTGCGACGATGCAAACACCGTCATGCGCGCGCGGCCGCTCACGTAGTACTGCCATTCGTCGGTATTCGGATGCCAGTGCATTTCGCGCATGCCGCCGGGATCGACCTCGACGAGCGCCGCGGCGATGGTGGTCGCCGCCGGAAAGTTTTTCGAGTCGGCAATCCGGACGCGTCCTCCGCGCGCGTGAATCGGCGTCTGCGCGAGCAGGTGATGGCTGAACGTAGTCGGGACGCCGCCTTCGGGCGATTGAACCGCGCCTGACGCCATCGGTCCGGGCACGTCGCCGGCGAACACCCATCGCGTGTGCTCGATATCCTGCGGCAGATCAGCAAACGTGCTCTCGGGAACGCCGAAGTTCTTCGCCAGAACGGCGCGCGGCGTATGCAGGAACCAGTCTGAAATCGAGAACGTTTCGTTTTCCGAGAAGTTGCCATCGTCGAAGACGAGAAGAAATTCGCAACCCTGATCGAGACCCTGAATGGAGTGCGGAATCCCGGCAGGAAAATTCCAGAGATCGCCCACGCCGACATCGTCGATGAAGTTGCGGCCGTGCGGATCGACCGCGGTGATGCGGGCGTGGCCGGCCAGCATGAACGACCATTCGGCCTGCTTGTGCCAGTGGAGCTCGCGGATGCCGCCGGGCTTCAACCGCATGTTCACGCCAGCCAGCGTCTTCGCGATGGGGAGCTCGCGCACCGTGACCTCGCGCGCCCACCCGCCGGTCCCGAGCCGCGTGCGGGCGGCAGAGAACGAGAACTTCAGGTTGGGAACCGTGCCGGCGTCGGTGTCGGGCGACGCGAGCAGGTCCGGGTTCTCGCGCTCGATCGCCTCGTTCCGCGGTCCGAGGATCGAGGCGCCGCGTTCGCCGCGGACAGGCTCCAGTCCGTTTCCTTGCGATTTGGACACGTCTATCGACCTTTCACATCAATGCCGCCGTGCGCCGGCTGCCGCTCTCAGTCCGAACACCGCAGCGCCGCCCAGCGCCAACGCGCCGGCGATGAGTGCGGCGCCGCGCAGCGGCGACGTCGGTCGCGCGAGATCTTCCGCAGTCAACGCATGCGATTCGCGCTCGGGCCATTGCGTCATGTCGGCGCCGCGTCGGCGTTGAGCGAGGCGAATCACCTCGGCCATGTGCAACGCGTGACGATCCGTCAAATCGCGGATCTGCTCGCGACAACTGAACCCGTCGGCGACGATGAGCGTCTGGCGATCGGCGCCGCGTACTGCGGGCAACAGCTGCTGCTCTGCGCGCGCCACCGAGATGTCGTGCTTCTGCCCTTCTTCGAAGCCGAATGGTCCGGCCATTCCGCAGCAGCCTGGATCGGGAACCTCGACGTCCAGTCCCATTTTCTTCAGCAGATCGAGATAGCTTTCTTCGCCCAGCACCGCGCGATGGTGACAATGAATGTGGACGATGGCTTTTCCCGCCGCTCGCGGTGCGGTCCATCCGGAACGCTTCGAGAGGAATTCCGCCAGCGTGAACGTCTGCGCGGCGAGCGCGCGCGCATCATCGTCGTCCGGGAAGAACTGACCCAGCTCGTGCCGGAAGACTGACGCATCGCTCGGCTCGAGCACGACAATCGGCGTTCCGGCGCGAATCGGCTCGCGCAGCGCATGACGAATGCGCAGGAGCTGCCACCGCGCGAGATCGAGCATGCCCCAGTCGTACAGCGGCCGTCCCGTCGGCAGAAAACCGTCGGGAACCACGATGCGGCATCCGGCGTCTTCGAGCACTTCAGCCGCCGCCTGAAGAACGCCCGGATAGAAGTGATTGTTGTACGTGTCGGGCCAGAGAATCACGGCGTCGCCGATCGCGTTGCGGACGGATCTCTGCTTCCACCAGCTCGTGAACGTGCGAGCCGCGAACGCGGGCAGCTGGCGATCTGCGGCCACGCGGGCGGCCTTCTTTGCGAGACGGTCCACGACAGGCGTCTGCGTGATCAGGTTCACCGCGTCAGGCGCGATCGACGCCAGCTTCGCCCACCATTCGATCAACGCGAACGCGTACGCCTGGCGCGGCCGAAGCCGGCCGGCGAAGTAGTGCGACAGAAATTCCGCTTTGTATGTGGCGATGTCCACGCTCTCCGGACAGTCGCCTCTGCATCCCTTGCACGCGAGACAGAGATCGAGCGATTCGCGGACGTAGTCGCTCTTGAGGCCGTCGGCGCCGAGCGGCGACCCTTCGCGGAGCGCTTCGAACAGGAGGTGCGCACGCCCGCGCGTCGTGTGCTTCTCCTCGCGCAGGACCTGGAACGACGGACACATCGTCGCGCCGCCTGCAAGCTCGCGACAGCGGCCGACGCCGAAGCACCGCTGGGTGGCGAGCGCGAAGTCGCCATGATCCTCCGCCAGACGAAAGTGCAGCTGCACAGGCCTGGGGTGGTAATCGGGTCCGACGCGAAGGTTGCTGTCGACCGGATACGGATCGACGAGCTTGCCGGGATTCATCTTGCCGCGCGGATCCCAGATTCGCTTGAACTCGCGGAACGCGTCGGTCACCTTCGGACCGAACATCTTCGGCAGGAATTCCGCGCGCGCCTGTCCGTCGCCGTGCTCGCCCGACAGCGAGCCGCCGTACTTCACGACGAGGTCCGAGATTTCCTCCGCAAACGCGCGGTACTGCGAGACGCCTTGACGCGTGCGAAAGTCGAAGTTGATGCGAATGTGAAAACAGCCCTGGCCGAAGTGCCCGAACCCCGTCCACGCATATCCGTATCGCCCGAGCATCGCCTCGAGGTCTCGCAGGTAAGGACCTTCCTTTGACGGATGCACGGCCGTGTCTTCCCAGCACGGCCACCCCGACTCCGCGTGCGGGATGCGTGACGCCGCAACGCCGGCCTCGCGCACCTTCCAGACTTTCTCGACGTCGTCTTCATTCGTGCACAGGCGAACGCCCAGCGGCCGCCGGCGGCTTGCCTCGACTCGACGACGGCGTCGTGAGCGCGACTGTTCGCCTCGTCCTGCGAAGCGCCGCCGAATTCGAGGAGAAGCGTCATGCGTCCGTCTGGCAGCAGCTCGGCGCCGGGAAGCGGACGATGTTTGATCTCCATGTTCCGCGGCACCGACTCGTGAATGCCCTCGAGTGCGTGCGGATGAAGCTCCAGGAGTTCGGGCACGTGGTCGCCCGCGTCAGCCATGCCGTCGTAGCCGAGCAGCAGGAGCGCGCGATGTGCCGGCCGCGGGATGAGCCGGACGCGCGCCTTGAGCACCATCGCGAGCGTCCCTTCGCTGCCGACGAGCGCCTTGGCCACATCGAAACCTCGTTCCGGCAGCAGGTCGTCGAGGTTGTAGCCGGAGACGCGGCGCGGAATATCAGGAAACCGTTTGCGGATCTCGTCTGCACATCGATCGCGCAACTGACGCAGGTTGCCGTACAGCTGCCCGACCGGGCCTCCACGACGGATGACGCTGTCCAGTTCCCCGGCATCACCGGTCCGTTCGACCGTCAATCGATCGCCGTTGTAGGTCAGGATGTCGAGCGCCTCGATGTTGTCGACCGTCTTCCCGCCAACGAGCGAATGCGATCCGCACGAGTTGTTGCCGATCATTCCGCCGAACGTGTTGTACGCGTGCGTTGCCGGATCGGGCGCCCACGTCAGGTGATCGCGCCACGCGCGGTGGCGGAGCTGATCGCAGATGACGCCGGGCTCGACCCACGCGGAATGGCCGAACGGGTCGTACTCGAGGATGTGATGAAGGTATTTCGAGAAATCGATCACGACCGCAACGTTGCACGTCTGTCCAGCCAGCGACGTCCCGCCGCCTCGCGGCAGGATTGGCACATCGTGTCCGCGGCACACCGCCACCGTCGCGATCACATCGTCGATCGACCGCGGAATGACGACGCCAATCGGAACCTGCCGGAATACAGAGAGGTCGGTTGCGTAGAGCGCGCGGTCGCCGGACGTAAATCGAACCTCGCCGTCGACGTGCCGGCGAAGTTCCTCGGCGAGGCCGCGTGCTTCGTCCGCGTACTTGTTTTCAGGGGGAACGCTGCTCGTCCAATGAACCGGTTTCTCTACTGCGGTGGCCACGTTCACTCCATCGGCCTGAGCCGTTTGCGGTGGGTTGCGATCGAGACGGTCGGCAATCGAGGCTGCAACCGTCGTTCCGATCTGAAGCGACTCATCGCGCGTCGCCAACGACGGCCACCGTCGGGAAGCAAAACGCGACCGTCAACGTAGTCCGCTGCGTTCAGACGTGCGCGGATGAGCGTTCGTTCGGAACGCGCCTTGCTGAACGGCATACGGGAGATCCCGATGTTCAGACGAATCCTGAACCGGTGGCCTGCGTACCGTCAGCTGCGCGACGGGCTTCAAGGCACCGGCCGCGAGGTGATGAGCCGGCGGACGTTGACACTCCGCCCGAAGAACGAAGGCGCTGACGTCACGCAATCAATCTGTCCGTATTGCGGAGTCGGCTGCGGCCAGCTCGTGTTCCACCGCGACGGACAGATCGTCAACATCGAAGGCGATCCGGCATCGCCGATCTCGGAAGGACACCTGTGCCCGAAGGGCGCCGCGAGCTACCAGCTGCTCCATCACGAAGGCCGGCTGACGCGCGTCAAGTACCGCGCGCCGCGGTCCACGAAGTGGACCGAGTTGCCGCTCGAGCGCGCGATGGACATGGTGGCCGATCGCGTGTGGGCGAGCCGCGACCGGACGTTCGTCGAGGAGAAGGACGGTCACGTGCTCATGCAATGCGAAGGCATTGCGCACCTCGGCGGCGCGACGCTCGACAACGAAGAAAACTATCTCTACAAAAAATTATGGACGGCCGGGCTCGGCATCACCCGCGTCAGCAATCAGGCGCGGATATGACATAGCTCCACGGTGCCCGGTCTGGGCACCTCATTCGGCCGCGGCGGCGCAACGACGGCGCAGCAGGATCTGCAGTATGCGGACGCCGTACTCGTCATGGGTTCGTCCATGGCCGAGCAGCACCCGATTGCATTCCGGTTCGTCATGAAGGCGCGGGAGCGCGGCGCCACGCTCATCCATGTCGATCCGCGATTCACGCGCACCTCGGCCATGGCTGACGTGTGGGTGCCGCTCCGGCCGGGCAGCGACATCATCCTGCTCGGTGGACTGATTCGCTACGTTCTGGAGCACAAGCGCTGGTTTCACGACTATGTCGTCCACTACACGAACGCGGCGACGATCCTGCGCGACGACTTCAAAGACACCGAGGATCTGGGCGGCGTGTTCTCCGGATGGGACGAGAAGAACAAATCGTACGGGCCGGACACGTGGCTTTACGAGGGCGCGTCGGAGTCGCCCGAAGGCGCCGAGCGGCACCACCACGGCAAAGAAGCCGGCGGCCACGCGAAGGATCGCGGCGGCGAGGCCGGCGAGCTCGGCCAGACGGAACGCGACGACACGCTCCAGCATCCTCGCTGTGTCTTCCAGGTGCTGCGCCGCCACTTCGAGCGATACACTCCGGAATTCGTCGAGCGCTGGTGCGGCGTGCCGAAGGAACAGTTCCTGCGCGTCGCGGATGCGTTCACGTCGGCGTCAGGAGCCGACAAGACGGGCGCGATCTGCTACGCGGTTGGCTGGACGCAGCACTCGACGGGTGTGCAGGTCATCCGATCGGCGGCAATCCTTCAGCTGCTGCTCGGCAACATCGGACGACCCGGCGGCGGCATCATGGCGCTGCGCGGCCACGCGTCGATTCAGGGATCGACGGACATCCCAACGTTGTACGACATCCTCCCCGGCTATCTGCCAATGCCGTTCTTCGCGAAGGACGGAGAACGGCTGGACGCCTACGTGTCGATGCACACGACGAACAAGGGCCTCTGGTCCAGCTTCGACGCGTACACCGTCAGCCTGCTGAAGGCGTACTACGACGAACATGCGACGAAGGAAAACGACTGGGGATTCGACTGGCTGCCGCGCGTGAGCGGCGACCACTCGCACTTCGGCTACTGGCTCGAGATGGCCGCCGGCAAGCTCGAAGGCCTGTTCGTGATGGGCCAGAATCCTGGCGTCGGGGCGCCGAACGGACGCCTGCAACGCACCGCGCTCGCGAAATTGAAATGGCTAGTCGTCCGCGATCTCGTCGAGACCGAGACCGCGAGCTTCTGGCGCGACTCGCCCGACGTCGAGCACGGCGATCTCAATCCGTCTGACATCGAAACCGAAGTGTTCCTCTTTCCCGCGGCAGGACACGCGGAGAAGAACGGCAGCTTCACGAACACGCAGCGGCTCCTGCAGTGGCACCACAAGGCGGTCGATCCGCCCGGCGACGCGCGCAGCGAACCGTGGTTCATCTATCACCTCGGCACGCGCCTCAAAGCGAAGGCACGACGTGCAGGCGGCCGCCGCAACGAAGGACTGAACGCGCTGTGGTGGGACTATCGGACCGAAGGCGATCACGACGAGCCGTCGGTCGAGCAGGTGCTGCAGGAGATCAACGGCTGGCGAACGGCCGATCGTCATCTCCTCGAGAGCTACACGAATCTCAAGGCCGATGGATCGACGGCGTGCGGCGCATGGATCTACTCCGGCGTGTATGCCGACGGCATCAATCACGCCGCGAAGCGCGAACCGCACGGACGCTACGGCCACGGATGGGGATTCGCGTGGCCGTCGGATCGGCGCGTGATCTACAACCGCTGCTCGGCGCGTCCCGATGGCCGCCCGTGGAGCGAGGAGAAGGCGCTCGTCTGGTGGGACGCCGCAGCGCACGAGTGGCGTGGCCACGACGTCGCTGACTTCAAGAAGGACAAACCGCCGGACTACGTCCCTCCGAAGGGTGCGACCGGCGACGCCGCGCTGTCAGGCACCGCGCCGTTCGTGCTGCATCCCGACGGCGTCGGCTGGATCTGGGTGGCGAGCGGCCTCAAAGACGGCCCGCTGCCGACGCACTACGAACCGCTCGAGTCGCCGTTCGTCAATCCGCTGTATCCGTCGCGTTCGGTGAATCCGGCGGCAGACAAGATGGCACGCGCCGACAACCCGTACGCGGCGTCCCCGGACTCACGCTTCCCGTATGTGCTGACGACGTACCGCCTGACGGAACATCACACCGCCGGCGGAATGACGCGCACGCTGTCGCACCTGGCGGAGCTCCAGCCCGAACTGTTCTGCGAACTGTCGCCGCAGCTCGCTGCGGAGCGCGGCATCCGCCACGGCGACTGGGTGACGGTGACGACACCTCGCGCGTCGGTCGAGGCGCGGGCGCTCGTGACCGAACGACTGCAGCCGCTGACGATCGACGGCCGGCAGCTGCATCACGTCGGCCTTCCCTACCACTGGGGCTTCCGCGGTCTCGTCAAGGGCGACGTCGTCAACGATCTCCTCGCGATTTCGGAAGAACCGAACGTCCGGATCATGGAAACAAAAGCGCTACTGTGCAACGTGAGACCCGGCCGGCGCGATCACCAGTCGGAGGCGTCATGACGATCACGGCGTTCCTCACCGATTCGACGCTCTGCATCGGATGCAAGGCGTGCGAGGTTGCGTGCAAGGAGTGGAACGACGTGCCGGCCGACGGCCTCAGTCTCAGCGGCCTGTCGTACGACAACACCTTGAGCCTCGGCCACTCGACGTGGCGTCACGTCAAATTCGTCGAAGGGACGCCGTGGATCGGATCCGGCGGCAACGCCGGCGATCACCTCTCGTGGCAGTTTTCGTCGGACGTTTGCAAGCACTGCGAGGTGGCCGGCTGCCTCGAGCATTGTCCGACGGGATCGATCGTGCGGACCGAATTCGGCGGCGTGTACGTCCAGCCGGACATCTGCAACGGCTGCGGCTACTGCGTCGTCGCCTGTCCGTTCGGCGTCATCGACAAGCGGCCGGACGACGGCCGTGCGTTCAAATGCACGTTCTGCTACGACCGGCAGCTCGCCGGACTTCAGCCCGCGTGTGCGAAGGCGTGTCCCACCGAATCGATTCTCTTCGGCGAGCTCGACGATCTGCGGCAGGTTGCGCAGGATCGGGTCCGCGCCCTGCAGACGCGCGGAATCGACGATGCGGCGGTCTACGATCCGCGGAACACGAGCGTCGGCGGCACCCACTCGATCTTCATCGTCCGCGGCGATCCGGCCGCCTACAACCTGCCGCCGCATCCCGAGGCCCCGACCGTCCTGAACCGCGCCGGATGGATGGCTGCGCTTGCAACCGCCGGGCTCTTGGTCACGACGGCGATTGCGGCATTCCTCGCAGGACCTGTCGATACGCAAACCACGCGCGCGTGAGGGAGTGCCGATGGCGAGCCAACCAGAATTGATGGATCGGCGACCCGCTGACGCAGCGAAGGAACGTCGCCTGGCCGAGTTGCGGCACGAAGCCGAAACCACGGGCCATGTCACGGCGTCCGGAGTCACGGCACTCGGTGGTCCGATGCCGCAGCAGCAAGCGCTTCCCGCCGCGAACTCAAACGAAGCGTATTACGGCCTTCCGCTGCTGAAGCCGCCGACGTGGATCTGGACGATTCCTGTCTACTTCTTCATCGGCGGTGCGGCCGGCGCAGCCGCGATCATCGCGGCCGTCGCGCGCTGGACGCGTCGCGATCCGGCGCTCGCGCGCGACGCGCGGCGGATTGCGCTGATCGGCGGCGCGATCTCTCCGGTTCTCCTGATCGCCGATCTCGGACGCCCCGCGCGCTTCATCAACATGCTCCGCGTGTTCAAGCGGCAGAGCCCGATGTCGATGGGCGCCTGGCTGCTCGTCGCCTTCAACGGAGCGACGATGGCCGGCGAGACGCTGCGGGTCATCGGCCGATCGACAGACCGTCGATTGCTCAAAGGCGCGGCGGCGGTTGGCAGCGATGCAGCGGACGCGGCCGGCGCCGTACTCGGCAGCGGGCTGGCCACCTACACCGGCGTGCTCATCGGCGTGACGGCCGTCCCGGTGTGGGCGCGCAATGTCCGAACGCTGCCCTTCCATTTCGGCATGTCGGGCTTTGCGACGGCGGCGTGCCTGCTCGAACTCGCGCACGACGATCCCGCGCTGCACCGTATCGGCTGGCTCACCGCGGGCGGCGAGACGCTCGTCGGTTTGCGGCTCGAATCTGATCGCGCGCGAGCGCAGCTCCCGCTGAGGCATGGATCGACCGGCCGGATGATCAGGCTCGGCGGGTTTCTCTCCGGTCCAGCGGCGCTCGCAATTCGCGCGATCGCCGGACGCCGGCGCTACGGCCGCCGGCTCGCCGCGCTCGTCAGCGTGGCTGGTGCGCTCATCACACGGTTCGCATGGGTTGATGCCGGACAGCAGTCGGCTTCTGATCCGAGCGTGCCGCTCGCGCTGCCGCCCGTTCGCGGGAAACGGCTTTGATCGCTTTCCATACTGATCCTGTACACAGAAGTTGCGCTTGACGCGCCGCTGATCAACGCAAGCCGCCCGGGCAGGTGCGAACGTGTCGGCGCTGTCTTTGCGTCCGGGGTTGCCAAGCCGCTGTGACAGCGGACGCAGCAACCCCAAATACCAGAGCTCGGAGGAACCCCATGGCCGACCCGAAGACGCTGAACGATCTGTTCGTGCACAAGCTCCGACGCATCTACGACGCCGAACAGCGGCTCGTCAAGGCGCTGCCGAAAATGTCGAAGGCATCGAACGCGCCCGAGCTGAAGCAGGCGTTCGACGCGCATCTCAGGCAGACCGAGACGCACGTCGATCGCGTCGAGCAACTTTTCGGTTTGTTCAATCAGAAGGTGGACGGCGACTCCAATGACAGCATCAAGGGAATCATCAACGCGGGCGACGACACGATCGGGCTGGACGCCGAACCGCCGGCGGTCAAGGACGCAGCGCTCATCGCCGCCGCCCAGGCAGCCGAGCACTACGAAATCGCCGAGTACGGCACGCTGAGAGCGTGGGCGAAAGTGCTCGGCCGCAACGAGGCGCTCGAGCTGATCGACTGGACGCTCGAGGAAGAGAAAAAGGCGGACCAGACGCTGACTGCGGTTGCTGCGCAGCTGAATTTCCAGGCAGCGTCTGCCCCACGCGCGCGGTAGCGGAACGATCTATTTCGGCACGGTCAGCGGCTGCAGGCCCAACCCTGCGGCCGCGCGATTGAACGCCGGCACATCGCGCTCCATGGCCGTGCCGTACGCCGCCTTCGCGGCGTTCAGCTCCTTGCTCAATCCGTCGAGCACGCCGACCGACGCGTCGGTCGGCCGCTCGTCGGCGCCGCCCGCCACGTCGCCGGCGCCGCTGTTGACGACGCCGTTCAGCCAGATGAGATTCTGATAGACCCTGTACGACTCGACGTACCACTTGTCGTCGCTGTACATCTCGGTGCGCGAGACCAGCCGCAGCTCCGCATCGAGCAACTTCTGATCGAGATCTTTCAGCGCCTGCTCCTTGTCAGCCTTGCCGGCGTTCGCTTTCAGCGCGTCCTCGATCTGTTTGCGCACGATCTCGAGGTTGTTGACCATGTCCGCCGACGCGCTCATGTCGTCCCGAATGCGAATCTGCATCGCCGTCGAGGCCATCAGGTCGGCCTCGCTCGCGGTGATCGACGGATCCTTGTCGACTTCGAACGGCTTGGTGAACGTCTGCCCGCCGATGTGCAGACGGACGGAGTAGTTGCCTGGAGTCACGATGGGACCCGTCGTCTGCGCGCCCTCGATGCCCCAGTGCACGACGGGACGCGTGTCCTTGCCCTTGAATCGCGGCTCTTCCCAGATGTGCGGATTGTCGGGCGGCGTCGTCCGAAACGCGACCTGGTGCGGCGGATCGAGCCGGAGATCCCAGATGATCTTGTTCAACCCGGCACGACCAGGCGCTTCGAGCGTCCGGAGCACGGTGCCGTTCGAGTCGAGGATCTCCGCGCGAATCGGATTGCCCGGCGCGGTCTTCGCGCGATAGAGGAACTCGGCGCGCCCGCTGCGAGCCAGGCGGAACCCCGGCCGCGGGTCGTAGACGTGCACGGCTTCGTCCGTGCGCACCTTGTCCATCTGCTCCAGCGTCGTGATGTCGCTGAGAATGAACAGCCCTCGTCCGTACGTCGAGACGACAACGTCGTGCCACAACTTCGGAACGGTGATCCAGCTGACGGGCGCCGCGGGCAGACCTTCCTTGAACTGCGTCCACGTCGTGCCATCGTCGAGCGAGAAGTAAAACCCGTGTCCCGTTCCCGCGAACAGCATCCCGCGACGGTTCGGATTTTCGGCGACGGCCATCACGTAGTCGAGCGGATGCTTTGAGGGCAGGCCGTCGCTGATCTTTTTCCACGTCTGTCCGAAATCCGTCGTCTTGTAGATGAACGGCGTGCGGTTGTCCATCAGGTGGAAATCGACGGCGACGTACGCGGTGCCGGGATCGAAGTGCGACGGCTCGATCTTCCGCACCGTGCCCCACTCCGGCATCCCCTGAATGTTCTTCGTGACGTTCGTCCATTTGCCGCCGCCGTCACGCGTGTACCAGACCTGGCCGTCGTTGGTGCCGGCCCAGATGAGGCCGCGCTGGACGTCGGACGGCGCAATCGCAAACACGAGCTCGCCGTAGAACTGCCCCAGGTTGTCGCCGACGATGCCGCCCGAAGAAATGAGTCGGCTCTTGTCGTTGGTCGAGAGATCGGGGCTGATCGTCTTCCAGGACTGGCCGCCGTCAGACGTTGAGAAGATCACCTGGCAGCCGTAGTAAACCGTGTTGTGGTCGAACGGATCCGTCGCGAGCGGCGGAGTCCAGTGGCAGCGGTACTGGAGATCCGTCGGCGGCGAATCAAGGGTGTGCATGCCCGGGCTGATTGATCGCGCACGCTTCGTGCGTGCCTCCCAGCGCGTCACTTCATTACCGTAGCAGCTCGCCCAGACAACGTCCGGATTGGTGGGGTCGGGCAGCGTGAACCCCGATTCGCACCCGCCGAGATTCGGCTGCCACGGCGTCTGGCCGATTCCGCCGGCGCCGCGTCCGCGACCGCCGCGGCCGCGGCCACGCTCCTGGTCCTCGATGCGTCCGGATGCGACGCCGGTGACGCCGCGATACGACGGCACGTTCGGCACAGCGACCGGAGAGTCGCTCGGTCCGCGCATCGTGCCATCGTCCTGACGGTTGCTGTAAATCCAGTACGGCACCTGGTTGTCGGTGGCGACGTGGTACATCTGGCCGATCGGCAGCTCGATCTGATTGAAGTTGCGCCCGTGGTCGAGCGTGATGCCCATGCCGCTGTCGCCTGTGGCAACCCAGTGTTCGGCATTCTTCGGATCCATCCAGATGTCGTGACAGTCGCCGCAGCCGCCGCCGGTATTGATGGTGAACGTCCGGCCGCCGTCGAGCGAACGATGGAAGCTGCTGTTGGCGACGAGGACTTCGTCCGCGTTCGACGGATTGACTTCGACGCGGATGTAGTAGCCGGCGCGACCGATGAGCGTGCGATCCCAGCTCACCACATTCCACGTGTCTCCGGCGTCGTCCGATCCCCAGAGCGATCCCTGATTCGACGTCTGGATGAGCGCGTACATGCGCTTTCGATCGGACCGCGCGATGGCGACGTCGATCTTGCCGACAGGCGAATGCGGCAGGCCGTTCTCGAGCTTCTGCCAGGTCGCGCCGCCGTCACGCGTCCTGTACACCGCGCTGCCGGGGCCGCCGCTGTTCTCGATCCAGGTGTGCATCTCCACCTGCCACGCGCCTGCGATGAGCACGTTCGGATCAGTGGCGTCCATCGCGAGCCCCGAACAGCCGGTGTTTTCGTCGACGAACAGCGACCGCTGCCACGTGCGTCCGCCGTCGACCGTCTTGAACACGCCGCGTTCCTGCTGCGGTCCGGTGGTTCGGCCGAGCGCGCACACGTACGCGATGTCGGGGTTCGCCGGATGGACGAGGATGCGGCCGATGCGGCCGGTATCGGCGAGACCCACGTTCGTCCACGTCTTGCCGGCGTCGGTGGACTTGTAGACGCCGTCGCCCATGATGTCGGCGTCGCGAATGACCCACGCTTCGCCGGTTCCCGCCCACACGACGCGCGGATCCGACGGCGCGACGGCGAGCGCGCCGATCGCCTGTACCGGTTGTTCGTCGAAGATCGGGTCAAAGGTTTTGCCGCCGTCGGTTGTTTTCCAGACGCCGCCTGACGCTGCGCCCGCGTAATACGTCTGCGTGTCGCCCGGCACGCCCGCGACCGCCGCAATCCGGCCCGCGCTTTCCGGTCCCATGTAGCGGAAGCGGAGTCCTTCGTCCCGAGGAATGGGCGTTGAGGTCTGCTGGGCGAATGTCACGGCGACGAGCGTCGCCGCGCAGAGCGTGCCGGTGAGGAGTCGCGAGATCGTCATCTCAAAAAAATACTACGATCTCGCATGGACTTCAGCATTCGCCGGCCGCCGTTTCCGCTGTCGGAGCATGTTGAGCTTATCTGGCATCGGACGATCGCCCGCGCGGACGGACGATCTTGTCACCGCGTGTATCCGAACGGCGCGATGGGGCTGTTCATCGACCTGCACGAGACAACCGCAACGTTTTCGACGGACGACGAGTCCAGCACCGTTCGAATCCCTCTGATCGCTGGTCCATGGACGCGGTCGTTCTTCGTCGGCGGCTCCCAGTTCGCATCCGCCATCGGCGTGGTGTTCCGTCCCGGCGGAGCGAGCCGTTTCTTCCGCGTCCGCGCGCACGAACTGCACAACACGGACGTGGCGCTGCGCGATCTTCATTCGGAAGAGGCGGACCGCCTGCTGAACGACGTGTGCTCGTCCACCGATGCGGCCACACAGATGCGGACGATCGAACGATACCTGCTCGGAAAACTGCGGGACGTGGCGCCTGTTCACCCGGCCGTGCGGCGTTCGGTCGCGCAGCTCGCGCGAGGCGGCGGAGTGCCGCGCGTTCGCGAGATCCAGCGCGATTCGGGCCTGAGCCATACACGATTCATTCAGCTGTTTCGCGAGCACGTCGGCCTGACGCCGAAGCTCTTCTGCCGCGTTCGGCGTTTCCGCATGGCGCTCGATCGGATCCAGAACGGGATGCCGGTGAACTGGGCGGCGCTCGCGACCGACTGCGGTTACTACGACCAGGCGCATCTGATCCACGATTTCCGCGCCTTTGCCGGCCTGACACCCGCGCAATACCAGCGCACGCTGCCGGACGAGGGCGCGCTTCGAACCGGCGCCGCCGCGAGTTGAATTTCTTCCAATACGGCTGTCGTTGCGGCTCCACAGAATGGGCGCATGAACACTCTTCACACGCGCCGCGTTGCCCATCGTCCGCACCTCTGCGCGATATTGGCGTCGGCTGTGCTGTCCGTCACGGCGCTCTACGCGGCCGAAGCGGTGCAGTATCCGGACGGCTTCCGACGCTGGGTCCACGTCGGGACCGGCGTTGTCGTGCCGGGAAGCAGCTCGCAGCTCCAGAGCGAAGAGGGCATGCATCACATCTTCGCCAATCCGAAGGCGGTCGCCGGCTATGCGTCCGGCGTCTTTGCCGACGGATCCATCATCGTCTACGAGCTCCAGGAGTTCTCGCAGCGCAACGGCGCGATCGTCGAGGGAGCCCGAAAACGGGTGGACGTGATGGTCAAGGACGCTCGCGGCCACGGCGACACGGGAGGCTGGCGATTCGAGCGGTTCTGGAGCGATGATCGGACGCAGAATGCGCTCTCTGACTCAGGCGTTGCGTGCTTTCAGTGCCACTCGAACGCGAAGGCACACGGATTCGTGTTCAGCCAGCTCCATTGAACGACCGGCCAGGTCGAGCCCCGGGCCGGCGATCGATCCACGCCGCACATAGGGACTCGCATGGCCATCTCCGTTGTCGCGCTGCTGCTGTCCAGTACTGTGCTCACCGGCTCGGATGCTACGCTCCCGCTGCCGCAAGCGATCGCGGCCATACCTTCTGCGCCAGTTCAGCTTTCGGTGAACGCGCTGCAGCCAGAAGCTGCCGGAGACGATTTGACGCCTCCGAATCCCGAAGCGATCGTCGAACAACCCGCAGGCCCGGCGCCGACACCCCGGCATACGGGCGTAAAGGCGATGATCAAAGACCTCGGCAACGACTTCCTGCATCTGCCGTCGAAAGAAAACTTTCTGTGGGCGGGTACGGGCGGAGCGCTGGCGCTCGCCGTTCATCCGGCGGACGACGATGTGAATCAGGCGATGGTGAACAGCGACTTCGCGCACAGCTTCTTCAAGTTTGGAAGCTACATGGGCCAGCTCTACACGCTGCTTCCCGCCGCCACGATCGTTTATGCGGTCGGACGCGCGAAAGACCAGCCCAAGGTGTCGCATGTCGGGATGGACTTGCTGCAGGCGCTCGCGGTCAGCGAAGCAATCGTCAACGCGCTGAAATTTCCGACGCAGCGCGAGCGGCCCGACGGCAGCAACAAGTACTCGTTTCCTTCGGGCCACGCCGCAGACACGTTCGCGTTTGCCACCGCGCTCGAGCGACACCTCGGATGGAAGGGTGCGGTCCCCGCGTACATCTTCTCGTCGTATGTCGCGATCTCACGCCTGCCCGACAACCGCCACTGGCTGAGCGACGTGGTCTTCGGTTCGAGCGTCGGCATCATCGCTGGACGAACCGTGACTCGCCATGGCGCCGCGTTCCCGGTGGTCGTGAGTTCCGTGCCGGGCGGATTTGCAGTCCTCTATGTGAAGCGCGATCACTAAGACGCGCGCGCGATCACAATTTCTCGTACGTGAACCCGCGCTCCTGCAGCATGCCCACCGCCCACGTCAGCGCCGGAACAACTTTCACGCCTGGATTGAGACCGGCTCTCACCTCGGCGTCGATCTCCGGCAGCGGCTTCCCGACCTCGTTCGCAAGCGACGCGATAGCACCGCTCAACGCGACGTTGCATTGCATGAACACGGCACCGCGCGCCCGGAGCAGACGCACACTCGACCGCGCGTCGTCCTTGCCTGTCCCGAGGTACACGTTCCGGACTGCCGGCTGGCCTGTCGTCGGATCCTTGACGTCGAACCGCTCGCCGAGCTTGTACTTCGCCCACAACGCGTCAGACGCGTTGAGCGCGAAGCTCGTGTTGACGCCAATCACGACGTTCACATCCGGATAGTCGAGACCGGAGATGTCCCGGTGCGTGTCGAGGTAGAACTTCGGCGGGTTCAGCGTGTTCGGCCTGAGCGTGTGCCACATCAGGTCGTAGAGCTGCTTGTGCTTGCCCTTGAATTGATCGATCCAGGCCGTGTCCCATTTCTGCGGCGTTCCGGCGCGCGGCGCCGCGGCTTGTGGGACCGCGTCACCCGCCTCGCTGTTCCGAGCCCTTATCGCCACGCCGCCGAGCGACGCGAGCCCCGTGACACCGGTGAGGAACGCGCGGCGGTTCGGATCGAACGACATATCGGTCTCCTCTCCTCGAGAAGTCGAGCCGGACGCTGGCGAGAGACCTTGGAGACGCGTCCCGCCTCGCGGTGAGTATAGCCGCGGTCAAGGAGCGACCACCAATGGCCGCCGGCGTTCTGAGATATTCCGGCGAGTCGCGCAGGAAGAGCGCCACGTACCGAACGCCGTGCAGACGAGGTCACGAAAGAAAATCGCGTCCCCAACGCCATAGTGTGTCCGAGCCGAGCGACGGATGGCGAGCGACCGCGACGTTTCGACTCTGCCGAGGTGACGTGACCGCGTGCATCCACAAGCCCAATCAATCGGCAACACGCCGACAATCGACGGCAGGCCACGTCAATCGGCACGTCGCACGGCGCTGGCCGGCCTGATCGGCAACGTCCTCGAGTGGTTCGACTTCGCGGTCTACGGCTATTTCGCGACCGCTATCGGCCGACAGTTCTTTCCGCAATCGAGCGCCGGGGCCCAGCAGCTGCTGGCGTTTGCCGTCTTCGCGCTCGGATTCGGTGCGCGGCCGGTCGGCAGCGTGGTGCTCGGCAGGGTCGGGGACCGTATCGGGCGACGCGCGCTCCTGACGCTCTCCATCGCGCTGATGGGCGCATCGACGCTCGTCATCGGCCTGCTTCCCACGTACAAGTCCATCGGCGTCGCCGCACCTCTCCTCCTCGTCGCGATGCGATTGATCCAGGGATTTTCTGTCGGCGGCGAATTCACCGGCTCGATGGTGTACACGACGGAGCTGTCCGCTCCGTCGAGTCGAGGTCTCGTCAGCAGTTTCACGATCGCAGGCACCACCATCGGATTCATACTCGGCTCGGGGTCGGCATGGCTGGTCAACGCGCTGTTGAACGCGGATCAGGTTGCGGCATGGGGCTGGCGGATTCCCTTCGTCGGCAGCGTGATCTTCTGCGTCGTCGGATGGTTCCTGCGTCACGGCCTCCACGAATCGACCGAAGGGCTGAAGGCAGCCGCCAATCGGTCGCTGCTCCTTCCATCGCTCGTCGCCGACTGGCGGCCGATGCTCCAGACGTTCGGCATCGTCGCGATGGCGAATGCGGCCTACTATTTGACGTTCGCGTACGTCGTGGAACGCCGGACGAGCCGGCAGGACGCGCCGGCGTTCCTCCTCGCCAACACGCTGAGTCTCGTTGTTGTGCTGGTTGCGAAACCGCTTGGCGGCTGGTTGTCCGATCGAACCGGCCGACGTCGGCTGATGCTGTCGCTGACGATTTTCACGATGGCCCTGGTCTATCCCGCAGTGTGGCTGATGATGGACGGGACGCCGTGGCAGTTCGCGTGCGGTCAGATGCTGCTGGCCGTGCCGCTCGGCATGGCGCTCGGTCTTCAGGGGGCGATGGTCGTCGAGATCTTCCCGCTGCGATCCCGGGTCACCTCGATGAGCGTCGCCTACAGCATCACGCTCGCGATGACGGGCGGGACCGCCCCGCTCGTGTCAGGTTGGCTGGTCGAACGGCTCCAGCAACCACTCGCGCCGGCGTATTACATCCTGCTGTACGGCATGATCGGCGTCGCGGTGATCTGGCCGATGCAGGAGACGAACTTTCGCAGACTCGGCGAATGACGGACGGGATGTGGCGCGGGCCCCGGCACAGGTGCTCGAACCACCTATTCCAGCCGGAGCGCCTGCATCGGCGGAATGGACGCCGCCCGACTGCCGGGAATCAGCGCTGCGACCAACGCGCACAGTGTGAGCGATCCGATCGCGACAGCCAGCGCAATCGGATCCCAGAACTTCACGCCGTACAACTGCGCGGCCAGTAATTTGCCTGCGCCGATTGCGAGCGGCACGCCGAGTGCCAATCCGATCGCCACGCGCGCAAATGCGCTCCGCAGGACCAGACTCAACACCACGACCTTGTCGGCACCGAGCGCCATTCGGATCCCGATTTCGTTGGTCCTCTGCGCGACCGAGTAGGCAGTGACGCCGTACAGACCGATCGCCGCGAGCAGCAGCGACACCCCGCCGAAGAGACCAGCGAGGGTCGCGACCGCGCGGTCCTGATCGAACGTCAGTTCTACCTGCTGCTCGAGCGTCCGCGCGCTCATGAACGTCAGGCTGGGGTCGACCTCCGCCATCGTCTTCGTCACCAGCGGCTCGAGCGCGCCCGGCCCCAGCGTGGTGACCAGCATCAGTCCGCTGATGAAGTGCGACTGGTACTCGACGCGCGTCATCACGCTGTTCCTGTAGTTCACGTCCTGCGCAAGCGGCACGTAGAACATCGGCCTCACGGGCTGCCGAAACTGGAAGCTCTGCCACCTCGCGTCGCGAACGACGCCGACGATCGTGAACGTGCCGACGTTCTGTGGCTCGTCGAGGCCGAAGTGCTGGCCGATTGGATCCTCGTCGCTCTTGAAGAAGCGCTTGACGAACGCTTCGTTGACGAGCGCGACCGGCGCGGTTGTTTCGTTGTCCGCATCCGTAAACGTGCGCCCGCGCGCCATCGTCATGCCGAGGGCCTGGAGATAGTTCGCGCTGACACGATTCCACGACGCGCCGGCGTTGTCGCCGGGCTTTGGCGGCGGATGGCCAGCGACGAGAACCAACTCGCCCCAGTTGTCCGTCAACGGGTTGTAGAGCGCGAGGTGCGCTGACCGTACGCCGGGAATGCGGTTCAGCCGGTCTTCAAGCGTTCGGTACATCGCCGTCAGCTGCGGGACGGTGTAGTCCGCGGACGGCCGATTGATCGCGACGAGGACGCGATCGGGGACGGTGTACCCGAAGTCCTGATGCTGGACGTTGTTCAAGCTCCGGCCGAGCATCGTCGCGCCGGCGACGAGGACGACGGACAGCGTGGCCTGGAGGACGAGCAGCGCCGTACGCGTGAACGACGAATGGTCGGCCGTGGATCGACCCGACCCGCGCAGCGCATCGATCGGATCGGTCCGCGTCGCGAGCCAGGCGGGTACGGCGCCGAAGAGCACGCCGGCCACCATCGCGACGCCGAACGCGAACGCCAGCACCACGGGCGACGGGCGTGTGCTGATGGGAAGAAACGTCGAGACCGAGAACGCGAGCGACAGCAGCAGCCGCGAGGCGCCCGTGGCGACGACCAGGCCCGCGATGGCGCCGGCGATGGCGAGCAGGAGGCTTTCGACGAGTGCCTGCGCGACGATCTGCGATCGCGATGCGCCAATCGCCAGCCGCACAGCCGTCTGAGTCCGCCGCGCGACCGAGCGCGCGAGCAGCAGGTTCGCAACGTTCGCGCAGGCGATCAGCAGCACGAGCCCGCACACGGCCATCAACAGCTGCAGGCTGCTGGCGTACTGCTCTTTCATCACCCCGATGCCGGCGCCGGCCGGCACGATCGCGATCGTCTGCTTGGGCAGCAGGTGCTCGACGTCGGACAGCCAGTTCGCGGGCCAGCCCGAGTCATGCGGGATCCACTGGCGTAAGACGTTCGTGAGCCGAGGCGCGATGCCGTCGGTGGTCGCACCGGGCTTGAGGCGGCCGATGACGCGCAGCCAGGCGGAGATCGGCTGGCGCAGCAGCGAGTTGGCGCCGGTGACCATCGGTTCGTGTTGAATCGGGATCCAAAGGTCGGGCGGGTTGTTGCGCAGCGTATCGCCGAAGAAGCCCGGCGGCGCGATGCCGGCGACCGTGAACGGGTGGCCTTCGACGACGAGGGTCTGGCCGACGAGCGATTGATCGCCGCCGTAGATCGCATTCCACGAGTGATGGCTGAGCACGACGACGGGCGGAGACGCCGGCGTGTCGTCGTCTGCAGTGAAGACGCGGCCGCCGAACGCGCCGATGCCGAAGGTCGTGAAGTAGTTGCCGGTGACGTATTCCGACCGGAGCGAGCGCGCGGCGAGGTCCACGCCAGGGCGGCGCACGCTGACGCGGTAGCCGCCCGCCTGGAAGGCGGTCAGCTGTTCGAACTCGGGCGATTCGGCTTTGAGGCGTTCGAAGAGCGGAAACGAGAACAGGCCCCAGCGATCCTGAGGGCCGCCGTTGACGCAGCAGTTGTCGCCGTCGCCGACGCGGTACAGGCGCGCCGGGTCGGCGACCGGGAGCGAGCGCAGCATGACCGCGTGGATCAGGGTGAAGATCGCGGTCGTGCCGCCGATACCGAGCGAGAGCGTCAGGACGGCCGAGGCGGTGAAGACCGGTGAGTGCCAGAATTGGCGGATCGCGTAACGGATGGCGCCGAACGGATCGTCCATGCGGATACCTTAGACGGCATGGAGCCGCCATCCGTTGGCACCGGACGGCAATATTCGAAGACGTGTAGGGAGGGAGCGCACGGAGTCATCGAGAACCGTCGGAAGATGGTCTCGTCTTGCAAGTCGTGCGGCCCATCAAGTCGGTGAACTCACCGCGCGACTTTGACAGTATGTCCCTGACCGTTGGAGGCTACATATCTCAAATCTCGCTCAGCATCTAGGCAGGCATGGGGCGATCGTGATCTTGGGATCGTCGCGGGTATTGGGAGCGCGGCCATGCTCACACGACTCTTGTCATCGTTTCTCTTCGGCATCAGCGCGCTGGATCCCGTCGCGTTCGCCATCGCAGGGGCCGCATTGTTCGCCACAGGCATCGCTGCCGCCTTTGTGCCCGCGTTGCGTGCGGGAATGGCAGATCCATTAGCGGCCCTTCGCGAACAGTAGGGATTTGCTCTCAGCGCGACTCGGCAACGACTGAGCGTCGGCGCGGTAGTGGCAGAGGCCGAGGGATTCGTGCCGAGACCGACGAGCGGGAGCGAGTCGGGCGAAGCCTGAAGACAGCCTCGACGCCAACGACTGAGCGCGAGCGAAGGAGTTGGCGGAGAGGGTGGGATTCGAACCCACGTGCCCCTTACGGGACAAGACGCTTTCGAGGCGCCCCCGTTACGACCACTTCGGTACCTCTCCGTCGGCGTTTCGCGGTCGAAGCGGACCTTCGATTATAGCCCACGTCGCCGAAAGGCCGATCCAACCCACGACGGCTTCGATCCGTCTAAGAGCCCATGGGAAGCCTCCTGTCCGACGTCCGCCTGGCGTTCCGCAGCCTGCGGCGCAGTCCGCTCTTCGCCAGCGTCGCGATCGTCTCGCTCGCGGTCGGCATCGGCGGCAACACCGCCATCTTCACGCTGATCGATCAGATCCTGCTGCGCAAGCTTCCCGTCACGCGGCCCGAAGAGCTCGTGATGCTGTACCAGGAAGGCGCGCACATGGGCAGCAACATGGGCTACCGGATGCACTCCTACCCGGTGTACCAGGACCTGCAGCAGAAAGCCGAACCGTTCTCCGAAGTTATCTGCCGGCGCCTCGTGCCGGCGTCGGTGAGCATCGACAACAGCACCGAGCGCGTGGACGCCGAAATGGTGTCGGGCAACTACTTCACGATGCTCGGCGTGAAGCCCGCCATCGGCCGCGTCTTCAATTCGGAAGAAGACGATCGCACCTACCAGGGACATCCGGTCGTCGTCCTCGCCTACAACTACTGGACGACGCGCTTCGCGCGCGATCCGGCCGTCATCGGCCGCACGATCCGTGTGAACGACTATCCGATGACGATCGTCGGCGTGTCGGCCGCCGGATTCGCAGGACTGGATCCGGTGCAGTCGCCGCAGATCCGCGTCCCGATTCAGATGAAGCCGGTGATGGTGCCGGACTGGGGCTGGGCGCACATGGACGATCGGCGCACGCGTTTCGTCCAGGTGTTCGCGCGGCTGAAACCCGGCTACACCATCGAGAGTGCGCGTCCGCCCGTGCAGCTTCTGTTCACGCAGATCCGGCAGTACGAGATGACGCTGCCGGCCGCCAAGGACTGGTCCGCGTACTCGCGCGAGCAGTTCATGAAGGGCAAGATGCTCATCGAACGGGCCGACATCGGGTATTCGCCGACCCGCCGCGACTTCTCCACCGCGCTCGTCGTGCTGATGTGCATGGTCGGTCTCGTGCTGCTCATCGCCTGCGCGAACGTCGCCAACCTGCTCATCGCGCGCGGCTTCATGCGCCAGAAGGAAATCGCCGTCCGCCTGTCCATCGGCGCGTCCCGCCGCGACCTCATTCGACAGCTGCTCGTCGAAAGCCTCGTCCTCGCGAGCGCCGGCGGCCTGCTCGGTCTCGGGCTCGCGTTCGTGCTCACGCGCACGCTCCTCGCGCTGGTGCCGAGCCAGGGACAGCCGATCCTCATCACGGCGCATCCCGATCCGCGCATTTTGGTGTTCACCCTGTGCGTCACCGTCGCGACCGGCATCGTCTTCGGACTGCTGCCGGCGCTGCGTGCGAGCCGCACCGATCCGTGGACGTCGCTCAAGGACACGATGGGCTCCATCACCGGCACGCGCGGATCGCTCATCATGCGGAAGGGGCTCGTGGCGGCGCAGGTCGCCCTCAGCTTCCTGCTGCTGTTCGGCGCCGGCCTGTTCGTTCGATCGCTGCAGAACCTGAAGACGACGGAAACCGGCGTCGCGCTCAACAACCTGATCACGTTCCAGCTGGCGCCGTCGCTCAGCGGATACGACAACGAGCGGGCCACCGCGTTCTACAAGCAGGTCCTCGAACGGATTTCGTCCGCGGCGGGCGTGCAGTCCGCAGCCGTCGCGGCGGTGCCGATTCTCGCGGGCGACGAGTGGGACAGCTCGATGAGCGTCGAGGGACATCAGGCGAAGGACGGCGAGGACATGCAGGCCTTCATGAACTCGCTGTCGCCCGGTTACTTCACGACGATGAACATTCCGATGCTGGAGGGGCGTGACTTCCGCCGTGGCGAGGAGAAGGAGAACGCGAGCGTCGCGATCGTCAACCGCCAGTTCGCGCAGCACTTCTTTCCGGACCGGAGCGCGGTCGGCAAGCACATCGGCTTTGGCGTCGGTCCGAAGTCCAAGCTCGACATCGAGATCATCGGCGTCGTCGCCAACGCGCTGTACGAAGGACCGCGCCAGGGCGTGCGACGACAGGTCTTCATCCCGAACTGGGGCAAGAACAGCGCGACCTTCTACCTCCGAGCCAACATTCCGTCTGCTGCGGTCTTTTCGGTCGCGCGCAACGAGATCAAGCAGGTCGACTCGGCGATCCCCATTTACGAGATGAAGACCGTCGAGGGACAGCTCGACGAGACGCTGCTGACCGACCGTCTCATCGCAATGCTCTCGGCGGGATTCGGCTTCGTCGCGACGCTGCTCGCGTCCGTCGGCCTTTACGGCGTGATGGCATTCGTGGTGGCGCAGCGCAAGAAGGAGCTCGGCATCCGTCTCGCGCTCGGTGCACAGCCGGCATCTGTCATCTGGATGGTGATGCGCGAGGTACTGCTCCTGCTGTGCATCGGCCTCGCGATCGGCATCCCGGCCGGCCTGGGACTTGGACGCTACGTCGCGTCGCAGCTGTACGGCATCCAGGCCCACGATCCGTTCACGGCAAGCTCGGCGATCCTGCTGCTGACGCTGGTGTCGGCCGCCGCGGGATTGATCCCCGCGCAGCGAGCCAGTCGGATCGATCCGATGCGCGCGCTGCGGACGGAGTGACTAGCGGCGTTCCTTGAAGAACGCCTGCATCAACGCGCGGCTTTCCTCTTCGCAGACGCCGGACATGACGTCGAAGCGGTGGTTGTGCCCCGGCAGCTCGCCGCCGCGCACGGTCGACACCACCGCGCCGGTCCGTGGCTCCGTTGCGCCGAACACGAGCGATCCGATCCGGGCGTGCACGAGCGCGCCAACGCACATCAAGCACGGCTCGACGGTCACGTACAACGTCGCGCCGGTCAGCCGGTAGTTGCCAAGCTGGCGCGCCGCGCCGCGAATCGCGACGATTTCCGCATGGGCGGTCGGGTCGCCGGACGAAATCGGCTGGTTGTATCCGCGCGCGACAATCTCGCCGTCCATGACGACGACGGCGCCGATGGGCACCTCGCCGGAATCGCGTGCGCGGCGCGCTTCGTCGAGCGCCGCAGCCATCATGGCCTCGTGCGTCGGCATCTCGGCTCTGATCAGCCGGCGGTAATCGCCACGATGGCCGCGCCGGCGGTCAGAAGTCCGGTCAGCTGCCAGCGCGTAATCTGCTCCTTCAGGACAATCCAGGCGAGCAGCACGGTGCCTGCAGGATACAGCGACGACAGCACCGCGGCGACGTCGAGGCGGCCGGCGTGTGCGGCCATCACGAGAAACGCGTTGCCGCCGGCGTCGAAGATGCCCGCGATGACGACCGGCAGCAGCGCACGAGCCGGCAGACGGAGACTCTGACGTCCGGCCAGCGCAATCAGCGGGAGGATCGTCAGCGACGCGACGCGGGCAGCGACGAGCGGCCAGAACACCGCCGTGCCGCTCGCGCGGCCGATGATGAGGATGAACAGCCCGAACCCGGCGCCGGCGAGCACCGGCAGACCGAGCTCGCGCGGCCGGACCGGATCGTCGCCCGAACGCGCGATGAGCCACACGGCGATCAGCGCGAGCGCGAAGCCGCCGAGC
Organism: Vicinamibacterales bacterium; assembly: GCA_036557365.1. GTDB lineage: Bacteria > Acidobacteriota > Vicinamibacteria > Vicinamibacterales > CAVVIG01 > DATKHR01. The sequence goes on along the minus strand of DATBHR010000080.1, from coordinate 29,027 downwards.
GTCAGCCAGCGAGGGAGTCCTTCCGCCGCCGCACCCGCCGCAGCCGGCACCGCCGCGCTCAACATGCCGGAGACCGGAGCCGCGATCCCCATTCGTCCTTCGGCCAGCGCGCGATAGAGCGCGACGAGTCCGATCGCGCCGGCAAGTCCTGCGACACCGCACCACATAAGGCTGACCGCGCCGGGCATTGCTTCCCCGCTGCCCAGCGCCAGCGCCAGAAACGCGACGACGCCGACAACGTGCGCGCCGATGACGACGGCGTATCCGCCGGCGCGCTTCGTCGCGACGCCGCCGCAGAAATCGCCGGCGCCCCACGCCGCGGCGGACGCCAGGCCGAACATCGCCGACGCCCAGACAGGAGCTCCATTAAGCTGCACCACGTGGATCAATATATTGATCCGCACGCCGTAATGCAATGCGGACATAATGGTGCCTCGAATGGCTGAGCGGAAGCCGCCGTCCACGCACGCGATCACCGGGGACACGCTCGCGGCCCTCGCCGCCACCGTGCGCGCCGCGCGCGAGCGCAAGCGCTGGACGCTCGCCGCGCTCGCGGATCGCAGCGGCCTGTCCAAGGGCATGCTGCTCCAGATCGAGGGCGCACACACGAACCCGAGCATCGGGACGCTGATTCGCATCGCGAACGCGTTCGGCGTCGGCGTGTGGGAACTGTTCGCCGCGCCTGCCGACGCCGTGAAGCTTGCCGCGCCGTCCGACGCGCTCACGCTGTGGCGCAGCGCGAAAGGCGGCACCGCGACGCTGCTCGTCGGGTCGGCGTCGCCGCAACCGATCGAGCTGTGGCAGTGGCGGCTCGCGCCCGGCGACGTCTACAAGGCGGAGGCGCACCTCGCGACGACGGTCGAAGTGATCCACGTGCAGCAGGGCACGCTGACCCTCGTCGTTGGCAAGCGCAGGAGCTGCGTCGGGCCCGGGGCTTCTGCCGTGGCGAGGATGGACCAGCGCCACCAGTACCGGAACGACGGACGATCATGGGCCCGGTTCATGATGGTCGTCATCGATCCGCGCTAGCCCTGCTGACATCGCGCGGCCTCGATGTAAGAATGTCCACTGACCCTATGAAAGATCCCAAGCCGAAAGTGGTCCGCCGGCTGATCCGTCCGTTCGAAGTCACCGACGGACGGCACTTCAAGCTGAAGGACGTCGATCCGCGCGATCACGGCGAGATCGCGTCGCGCGAAGCCGCCGATCGCTGGCTCGGCTTCGGCCTCGAGCGGCTCGCCGATCTCCAGGACAAGCTGTACGCCCGCTCCACGTGGTCGGCGCTGCTCGTGTTCCAGGCCATGGATGCCGCGGGCAAGGACAGCACCATCAAGCACGTCATGTCCGGCGTCAACCCGCAGGGCTGCCAGGTCTTCTCGTTCAAGGCGCCGTCGGAGGAAGACCTGCGGCACGACTTCCTGTGGCGCTGCGCCCGCTGTCTTCCCGAGCGCGGACGCATCGGCATCTTCAACCGCTCGTACTACGAGGAAGTCCTCGTCGTCCGCGTGCACGACGAGCTGCTGGAGCGTCAAAGCATCCCGGCGGCGCTCGTCACGAAGGACATCTGGAAGGAACGCTTCGAGGACATCCGCTGCTTCGAGCGCCACCTGCATCGCAACGGGACGGTCGTGCTGAAGTTCTTCCTGCACGTCTCGAAGAAGGAGCAGCGGAAACGATTTCTCGAGCGCCTCGAGAAGCCCGAGAAGAACTGGAAGTTCTCGTCGCGCGACCTCGAGGAGCGCAAGCTCTGGAGCGACTACCAGTCGGCCTACGAGAACATGATCCAGCACACGGCGACGCCGGACGCGCCGTGGTACGTCGTCCCCGCCGATCACAAATGGTTCACGCGGCTCGTCGTCGCGGCCGCGATCGTCCACGCGCTGGACGGGCTCGACCTGAAACGCCCGCCGCTCGACCCGGCCGAGCAGCGCGCGCTCGAGGCCGGACGGGCCGCGCTTCGCCGGAAGGATGCCTAGATGCCAACGTTGCCGAAAGGATTCCGAATGACGTCCGCTGCCGTCCGTCGTGCCTTGTTGACTGCTGCCGCGATCGCGCTACCGATTGCCGCGTTCGCGCAGAGTCCGCGAACGCCCGCCGGACAGGAACGGCTCGCGCCTCGCGCGCTGCCGACCGCCGATCGCCCATTCGGACTCCTTCGCGAACAGGCGGCGATGCAGCAGGTGTGGCTCAAGAAACGCCTCGACACGTTCCTGCCGCCGCTGATGCGGAAGTACGGCATCGACATGTGGGTCGTCCCGATGCGCGAGTACAACGAGGACCCGGTGTTCTCGTCGATCACCGCGCCGGAGACGTTCTTCGCGCGCAGGCGGACGATCTATGTGTTCTTCGACAAGTGTGCGATCACCGGCTCCGCGCCGGCCGCCAATTGCATCGAGCGGCTTGCGCTCGGCGGCACCTCGCAGGGCGGCGTTTTCGAAACGCGCAGCTCCATGAAATCGATCAACGCCGCGACGGGCGGACGCCAGGCGGAACTTTGGGGCGACGAGCAGTGGATGCTGCTCAAGCAGGTGATCGAGGAGCGGAAGCCGAAGGTCATCGGCATCGATCGCTCGACCGTCTTCGCCTTCACCGACGGACTCTCGAGCGGCGAGTTACAGGGCATGACGGCGGCGCTCGGCCCGACGTGGGCGGCGAAGTTCAAGGACGCCGAGGGACTGCCGCTCGACCTCATCGCGTCACGCCTCCCCGAAGAAGAAGCGTTCTTCACGAAGATGACCGCGCTCGTCTGGCAGATGACGCAGACGATGTTCTCAGAGAACGTCATCGTGCCGGGCACGACGCACACGAGCGACCTGGTGTGGTGGTGGCGTCAGCGGACCAACGATCAGGGACTCGGCACATGGTTTCAGCCGAGCGTCTCCATCCAGCGGAAAGGCGTGAAGACCAGCGAGCTCGGCGACGATCCGGTCATCATGCCCGGCGATCTGCTGCACTGCGACGTCGGCATCAACGTCGCGAGGCTGAACACCGACACACAGCACGACGCCTACGTCCTGCTGCCGGGAGAAACGGATGCGCCGGCCGGCCTGAAGAAAGCGCTCGCCAACGCGAACGCGATGCAGGACATGATGATGGAGGAAACGCGACCGGGCCGCACCGGAAACGACGTCCTCGGCGCCGTTCTCGGCCGCATGAAAGCCAAGAACATCAACGGGACACTCTACTCACATCCGATAGGCATGAATGGCCACGGCTCCGGCCCGCTCATCGGCCTCTGGGACTATCAGGATGGCGTGCCCGGCCGTGGTGACGCGAAGGTGATCCCTTCGATGTGGTACTCCGTCGAACTGCAGGCGACGACGCCCGTTCCCGAATGGAACGGGCAAGAGGTGCAGATGGCGCAGGAGGAAGACATGATGATCGGCGCCGACGGCAAGGCGCGATGGGCGCTCAAACGCCAGGATCAGTTGTTCCTCGTCCACAGCCGCTGACGCCGGCGCAGCCGCCGGCGTCCTGTCTCGCGCGGGTCAGGCCGCGGACTTCGAACGTCCGAATACTCGCAGCCTGAATTGTGAGCCCAATACACGCTCGCGCCGCTGCTCGGCCTCGAGCAGCTTGGCGCGGGCCGTCAACAGATCGGTCAGCGCGATCATGCCGATCAGCCGCCGCTCGCCGCGAGTGACGACCGGCAGCCGTGTAATACCTGTCTCGGCCATCCGGAACGCCAGCATGCGCAGCGGCTCGTCGCCATAGGCGACGACCGGTTTTTCGTCCGCCAGATCCATGAGGCTTTGCGTCGGCGACGACGCGTGCCGATCCATCCATTCGCGCAGGCGGCCGCGCGGCACCACGCCGACGAGCCGCCGATCGTGATCGACGATCGGGAACAATCGCTGTTCGTGACGGACATGCCGGAATCCGGCGGCGTTCGTCCGCTCGGGCACACGCGGATTGGTGAGCACCGCCGCGACTTCAGGCGCGGTCGCATCCGCCGGGAGCGCCACGACGTTCGTCCGCGCGACTTCGCGCGCGAAGATGATCTCGAGCGGATCGATGGCGTATTCGCGGCTCAGGTGGAAGCCGCGCCGGCTCACCTTCTCCGTCAGGATCGACCGACGCAGCGCCAGCACCGTGAAGCCGTGCGCGATGGTCACCGCGAGCAGGAGCGGCAGCATGATGTTGATGTCGTGCGTCAGTTCGAGCGCGAAGATCACGCCCGTGAGCGGCGACCGCATCGTGCCGCCGAGGATCGCGCCCATGCTGACGAGCGGCCAGAAGCCGACGCCTTCGTACGGCAGGAACCGCGTCTCGAGGCCGCCGAGCGCTCCGCCGATCATGAGCAGCGGCGCCAGTACGCCGCCGGACGTCCCCGACCCGAGTGAAATCGACCAGATGAGCGACTTCACGATCAGGACGCCGAGGATGATCTTGAGCGACATGTCGCCCTGCAGCAGATCGCTGATCACGTCGTACCCGACGCCGAGCGCTTGCGGAAAGTAGTAGCCGCCGATCCCGATCACGAGGCCGCCGAGCGCCGGCCACCACATCCAGTGAATCGGCAGGTGCTGAAACGCATCCTCTGCCGCATAGACCGCGGCCGTCAGCGCCGCCGACAGCGCGCCGGCCAGCAGTCCGGCGACGATGCAGCCGGCGAGACCTGAGGTGCCGATGAACACCGGGTGCTCAGGCACCGGAAAAATCGGTCCCAGTCCGATGATGTGCCGCCGGAGTGCGGCTGCCGTGACGCAGGCCAGGGCGACGGGGATGACGCTCCTCGGCTTCCACTCGAACAGCAGCAGTTCGACCGCGAGCATCACCGACGCGACAGGCGCCGCGAACGTTGCCGACATACCTGCGGCCGCGCCGGCCACGAGGAGCGTCTTTCGTTCGGCACTTGTCAGGTGGAAGAACTGGGCGATCAGGGATCCGAAGGCGCCGCCCGTCATGATGATCGGGCCTTCGGCGCCGAACGGCCCACCCGATCCGATCGAGATCGCGGAGGACAGCGGCTTGAGGATGGCGACTTTCGGCTCGACGCGGCTGCCGTTGATCAGAATCGCCTCGATGGCCTCGGGAATCCCGTGGCCGCGAATGCGCTCGGAGCCCCAGCGCGCCATGGCGCCGATGACCAGGGCTCCGAGAACCGGCACCGCGATAACGAACAATCCGAGATGGTTGCCCGCCGGCGACACGAGGTCGGTGGCGGCACGCTGAAAGAAGAAAAGATTGGTGAAGAGACCGATCAGTTTGAGGAGGCCGGCGGCGACGAACGAGGCGAACACGCCGATGACGATGGCCAGTGCCGAAATGGGCAGCACCCTCGTCGTCGTCGTGAAGTCGCCCAGATGATCGAGCGACGTCGCGCCCGCGTGGGGTTGGGACATTCCTATAGTGTACGTCGGCTGAGGCAGCTCCGGCTCAGGCGTGCACGCCGATGCGGGCGAGAACGGCAGCCACAACGCGATCGCAGCGCGGGGCCTGGAACTGAAACGCCTGCGCGACGGCGCCGCCGAGGCGCTCGGTGACGCGCTGCCGGATCATCGCGCGCGCGCGGTGGAGGCGCGTCTTCACGGCCTCTTCTCCAAGTCCAAGGCCTTCGCTGGTTTCGCTCGTCGTCAGCCCTTCGACGTCCCGGAGGACGAACACGGATCGATAGGTGTCCGGAAGGGCATCGACCGCCTCCTCCAGCAAGCGACGCAGTTCGCCGGCATATGCCTGACGCTCAGGATCCGGCTGTGAGGTGGTCGTCGTGTCCATGGCGTTCTGAATACTCTCGATGTCGGTGTTTGTCGCAGTCCGCGTCGTCGCCGCCAGCAGGCGGCGCCGTCGCGCGAATGCTTCGTTCAGGGCAATGCGAATCATCCACGTCGAAAATTGCGAGCGCTCTTCGAACTGCTGCAGATGCACGAAGGCGTTCATGTAGGCCTGCTGCATGACGTCTTCGACTTCCTCCTCGTCTTTGACGACGGAGCGGGCGGCCCGGTAGACGCGCTGGTTGTGGCGGCGCATCAGGATCTCGAACAGGGCCCGGTCGCCATCGATCACCCGCTTGACGATTTCGGCGTCGGTGAGGGTGGACGGCGGCACTGCGGCCGGGGTCGGGCTCGACAGGGCGGATTCCATACTCATTAGAGTGTACGAGCCGGCAGGACGTTGCACGCGCCCGAGTTTGTCACCTTCCTGCGGTCCGCCGACTCTCATGGGAAAGGAGGTAAAGAAGTGAAAACTGAACCGCTCGAGCTCCCCTGGTGGGCGCTCCGAATCGTACTTGGCGCGACGGCCTTTCTGGCCGGCCTCGACAAGTTTTTCAATCTGCTCGCTGACTGGCCGGGATATCTCAGCCCGATCGTCGCACACCTGCTGCCCGTGAGCGCGTCCGCGTTCATGCACGTCGTCGGCGTCGTCGAGATGGTCGTGGGCGTCGTCATTCTGGCCGGCTACACCGAAATCGGCGGATACGTCATCGCCATCTGGCTGCTTGGCATCGCCGTGAATCTCGTGACGACCGGACGATTTTTCGATGTCGCGGTCCGCGACGTGGCGATGGCCGTGGCGGGCTTCACGCTGGCGCGACTGACGGAAGCCGGCGTCGTCGTCCAGTCGCACGTGTCCACGCCGACGAGAAATTCCATCACTCCCCGACAGAAGGTGAGCGCGTGAACCCCCGCATCGTTCGCCGCTCACTTTACGTCGTTCTGGTTGCCACGCTCGGCGCGGCCGGCCTCGCGGCCTCGGCGCGCCGAGCGCCGTTCGCCTCCGATGAACAGCAGGCGCCGAGCCTGGCCACCGCGCACCAGACGTCACGCGACGACAACACCATCGACGGCCGCATCGATCGCAACGCGGACCGCATGGTTCGCGAAGGCCGCAAGATCTTTCGATTCGACACGTTTGGCGACGAAGCCTTCTGGGGCGGCACGCTGAAGCTGCACGAAGCGATCGAGGGTCAGGCATTCGGCGGCGTCGGCCCGGGCGTATCGCCGGCGACCGCGCTCGCCGTCGGTCTCAAGATTGACGCGGAAGCACTCGACGCCAACACGCTCGATGCGATCCGGCACAAGCGCGTCAACCTCAACGATCCGGCCGTGACGCTGGCACTTCTCGACGCGAACGCCGTGGTCGGACTGACCGCGCATCGCAACCGGAACGGCGGCCTCACGACGCTCGGCATCCAGTGCGCGTTCTGCCATTCGACCGTGGACAACTCGGTGGCGCCCGGAATCGGCCGTCGCCTGGACGGCTGGCCCAACCGCGACCTGAACGTCGGCGCCATCGTCGCGCTCGCGCCGGATCTCAGCGTCGTCGCCGATCTCCTGCAGACCGATCAAGCGACGGTGCGCACGGTCCTCAACAGCTGGGGTCCCGGGAAGTTCGACGCCGAACTGTTCCTCGACGGCAAGGCGTTTCGGCCCGACGGCAAGAGCTCGGCGACGCTGCTTCCGGCGGCCTTCGGACTCGCCGGCGTCAACTTGCACACCTACACCGGCTGGGGCGGCGTTCCACACTGGAACGCGCTCGTGTCGAACCTCGAAATGCACGGCCAGGGCACGTTCATCGACGCGCGCCTGAACGATCCGGTGAAGTTCCCCGTCGCCGCGCGCGCCGGATTCGCGAACGTGCGCCACGATCCCGACCTGACGACGTCGAAGCTGCCGGCGCTGCAGTTCTATCAGCTGTCGATTCCGGCGCCGACGCCGCCGCGCGGCAGCTTCAACGAAACCGCGGCGCGCGCGGGCAAGGATGTCTTCAATGGAGCCGGTCGCTGCTCGTCGTGCCACGTTCCGCCGCTCTTCACGGAACCCGGTTGGAACATGCACACGCCGGCGGAGATCGGGATTGACGATTTCCAGTCGCTGCGCTCGCCCGACGAACGATATCGGACGACGCCGCTGGCCGGTCTCTTCGCGCGGCAGAAGGGCGGCTTCTATCACGATGGACGATTCGCGGATCTTCGTGCGGTCGTCGAACACTACAACCAGGCGTTCAACCTGAATCTCAGCGAGCAGGCGAAGTCGAACCTCGTTGAATACCTGAAGTCGCTGTAATCGAACGAGAGCCGGTCCGGGCGCGCATCGCGCCGGGCCGGCTCACTTTTTTCAGTAGCCGAGCACGTTCAGGACGAGCGTCACGAGACCTGCGATCAGCACCGTCGCGCCGGCCAGGTTTGCCGTCCGGACGAGGGGCGGATTGCGATCGGCGGTTTGCACCGCGGCCTTCCAGTACATCCACCAGCCAACGACGACCAGCGCCGCTTCGGCTGCAATCGACACGGCATGCAGTCGCCACATGCCGAAGCCGAGGCGCGGCAGATCGAGCCAGTTGCCCGGCAGCCACGGCATGTCGCGCCGGTGCATCGCCAGGTCGATGATCCAGTGCGAAAAGGCGACCGCGCCGAGCACGATCGCGGGCCGGCGTCCCCACGCGAACGCCGCAACCACGCCGAAGAGGACCGACAGCAGCAAAGCTCCGACGAGCGAGTGCGTATAGTCGGCGTAGATGATGACGTCGCCGTAGCCTCCACTGGTGCCGGGGACCGGCACGATCCGCTCGATGCCGAACGCGAACAGCGGCACGAAGACGACGTCGAGCCACTGACACGCGAGCATCAACGCCCACAACGGCGTCGAGCGTTCGCGTGACTTGACGATCGCGCCGAAACCAAAATGACCGGCGACCACGTCAGCGCTTTCCCTGCGGCCGCGGCCACGGGAGCCTCGCGTCGATCACGCCCGCGACGACCACGAACAACAACAGACCCAGGATGAACGACACGATCACCTCACGACTGGTAGGTTACCGTTTCACGCGGAACAAGTGAGAAGATCGCGTGATGCGGACGACGACGCTGTCGCTGGCCGAGGCCCGCCGCCTCGCGATTGTGTCGCAAGCGTTTGGAACGAGGCCTGCCAAGCCGTCGATCGCGCATCTCCGGCAGCTGATCGGACAGCTGCACGCGTTTCAAATCGATTCGGTCAACGTCCTCACGCGCGCGCACTACGTGCCCGCGTTCGCGCGGCTCGGTCCGTATTCCGTCGATCTGCTCGACTCGCTCGCCTACAAGCGCCGCGAGCTCTTCGAATTCTGGGGGCACGCGGCCTGTCTCCTGCCGAACGCGCTGTATCCGCTCGTGCGGTATCGCATGGAGTGGCACGTCGAGCACACGCGCAAGTACATGAAGTCGAGGCGCGGTGGCTACATGACGCGAGTGCTCGCGGAAGTCGCGGAGAAAGGCGCGCTCGGCGCCGGCGACCTCTCGAATCCCGGCACACGATCGGGTTCCTGGTGGGGCTGGGGCACGGGGAAAGCCGCGCTCGAGCATCTGTTCGACGCGGGACTGCTGTCGATTGCGGGACGCCGCGGCTTCGAGCGGCTCTACGACCTCACCGAGCGCGTCATTCCGAAGCCGGTACTCGACGCGCCGGCGCCGCCGCGCGAGCAGGCGATGAAAGAGTTGATTTGCCTCGCCGCGTCGGCCTGCGGCGTCGGGACGATCGTCGATGTCCTCGGGTATTTCTACGTCGACGCCTGGCACGATCGGCTGCCTCCGGGACCGTACTGGGAACGGCCTGCCGGCGACGCCGGCGGACGGCGCCGACCGATTGCGAAGCGGCTGGTGGCGGAGCTCGTCGAAGAGAAGCGGCTGATCCCGGTGCAGGTCGAAGGCTGGACGGAGCCGGCGTACCTGAGTCCAGGCGCGCGGATTCCGAAACACGTCGACGCGCGCGCACTGGTCACGCCGTTCGACTCGCTCGTGTGGGAACGCGATCGCATCGAACGGCTGTTCGGGATGCGATACCGGATCGAGCTCTACACGCCGGCGGCGCGCCGTCAGTACGGATACTACGTCTGCCCATTCCTGCTCGGCGACACGCTCGTCGCGCGATGCGATCTGAAAGCGGACCGTTCGCAAGGGATTCTCCGGCTGCAGAGCGCTTTTCTCGAGCCGAAACAAAAGGCCGGCGCGATTGCGCCGGCCCTGATGGAGGAGCTCGATTTGATGCGGCAGTGGCTCGGTCTGGAGCACGTCCAGGTTGCCGACCGCGGGGACCTCGCGCCCGCGCTGCGGCGACATCGGCGATCCAGCCGGCGAGCGGACCGTCAGGATCTTAGCGACTAGGCCAGCGCCGTTCTGTACAGCGCGACAAGCTTGCCCCACGCTTTTTCGGCGTCGGGCTTGTTGTAAATCGGCGCACCGTTCTGCATCGGCATGTCCGGCACGCACCAGCCGTGGAGCGATCCGTACACTTCGATTTCGGCCGGCACGTTTGCGGCGGCAAACGCCTCGCGCAGCTTGTCCTTCGCATCCGGCTGGTTCTTGTCGTCGTTTGCCGCGATCCCGAAATACATCCGCGCTTTGATCTTCGGCGCGAGCAGGTGCGGGCTGTCCGGATTCGCCGTCACGAGTCCGCCGCCGTGAAACGACGCGCCGGCGCCGATGCGGTTCGGTACGGCAGCGGCCGTTCTCACGACGAGCGGCCCGCCCATGCAGTAACCCTGCGTGCCGATCTTCTTCGACGCGTTGACCGGCTTCTGCGAATCAAGGAACGCCACGAACGCGGCCGCATCCTTTTCGGCGGCGCCCGCCGCGCCGATCGAGCCCATCAGCGGCTGGAGCTTGGCGCGGTCGGCCGGATTCTGGAAGCTGAAGGTGGACGCATCGGTGACCACGGGCGCCTTGGCGACGCGATAGAACGGGTTCGGTACGAGTACCGAATAACCGTCGGCCGCGATGCGTTTGCCGATCTCACGCATCGAGGGCCGCAAGCCGAACGCGTCCGGCCAGATGATGACCGCCGGATGCGATCCGGTCGCCGGATGAATGAACGCCGCATCACATACGCCGTCCGGCGTCTTGATCTCGACAGTCGTCTCGGTCACGGGAAGTTCCGCCGCGAAGCCGGTGCCGGCGGCCACCGCGAAGCCCGCCACGACGGTCGTCACGAACTCGCGCCTGGACGGATCGAGCGGATCGGTCGTCTGTTGATGCCGTTCCTCGTCGCTCATCACTCACGCTCCTTCCAATCGAGTGCGGGCATTATACGGGCACGCCGTAACCGCGGCGTATCGGTCCCCGCCACTCCTTTATATAATGTGCCGCGTCGATGGCCGTTCTCGATCGCCGCGCATTCCTCACGGCGTCGCTGGCGACGCTCGGCGTCGGCCTTGTGCGGACCGCTACGAGTGGCGGACGCATCGATGTGCATCACCACTTCGCGCCGCCCGCGTGGATTGCCGAGGTCCGCGGCCGTCCGCTGCTCCAGCCCGCCAACACGCGATGGACCGCGCAGCAGTCGATCGACGACATGGATCGCGGAGGCGTAGACGCGGCGATCGTCTCGATCACGAACCCAGGCCTCTGGTTCGGCGATGCTGCGCAGACACGGCGGCTCGCGCGCGCGTGCAACGAGTACGGCGCGAAGCTCGTTGCCGACCATCCGAAACGATTCGGGCTGTTCGCGGCAATGCCGTTGCCGGACGTCGACGCGACGCTCGCGGAAATCGCGTACGCCTACGACACCATCAAGGCCGATGGCGTCGGGCTCATGACCAGCTACGGCGACAAGTGGCTCGGCAACGCCGCATTCCGTCCCGTGATGGAGGAGCTCAATCGCCGGCGCGCCGTCGTGGCCGTTCATCCGACCGCAGCAGACTGCTGCCGCCATCTCGACTACGCACCGAACGTCGGTCCAGGCAGCATCGAGTACGGCACCGATACGACGCGCGCGATTATGGGCGTGTGCTTCAGCGGCGATGCCGCGCGATTTCCGAACATCCGGTTCATCTGGTCGCACGCGGGCGGGAGCGTGCCGTTTCTGGCCGGCCGGATCGACGGCGCCTCTCGCAACGCCACCGACGCGTTGCCGCACGGTTTCCTCTACGAGCTGAAGCGCTTCTCCTACGACCTCGCCGGCGCAGCGAATCGCGGGGCCGTGGCATCGCTTCGCGAGCTCGTCCCGGCGACGCAGATTCTGTTCGGAACCGACTTTCCTCCCGGCGGCACGAGTGCGGCCGTCGCGAAGACGCTCAGCGATCTTGGCCAGTTCACGGACGCCGACCTTGACGCGATCGATCGTGAGAACGCCGTCCGGCTGTTCCCGCGATTCGGAGCGTAGTCAACCGATGCCCAAGGACGACACGCGAATCACGAGGCGCGGCTTCGGCACAACCGTCGGCGGCCTGTTCGCCGCGACGGTCCTCGAGGCGTGCGTCGTCTCCACCAAAGCGCCGTCGAGCGACGGACACCTGAGCGCGCGTCCCGGTGCGGGTGTTGCGACCTCACTCGAGAGTGGACCGCTCGGGCTTGGCGGCGATCGCGACGGGTTGATTCAGGTGCCCGCGGTTCTGCCGCGTGGCGCGGCTCCGCTGCTGCTCTTCCTCCACGGCGCGACGCAGAACGGTGCGGGCATGCTCCGCCGCATCGGCGCGGCAGCCGATCAGGCCGGAATCATCGTGCTCGCTCCAGACTCGCGCGACACCACGTGGGACGCCATCCGCGACGGATTCGGAGCGGACGTCGAATACCTCAACCGCGCGCTGCAATACGTCTTCGAGCACGCCGCCATCGATCCGGCGCGCGTCGTCATCGGCGGCTTCTCGGACGGTGCCTCCTACGCGATCTCTCTCGGGCTCGCGAACGGCGACCTCTTCTCGCGGGTCCTCGCGTTCTCGCCGGGATTCGTCGTCAGCGCGCCGCCGCACGGGCATCCGCACGTCTTCGTGTCGCACGGCCTGTCGGACAGGATCCTGCCGATCGATCAGTGCAGTCGGGTCATCGTGCCGAGGCTCACGTCGATGGGCTACGACGTCACGTTCCGCGAGTTCGACGGACGGCATGAGATGCCGCCCGCCGTCGTCAGCGAGGGGCTGAAGTGGGCGACGACGGCGTGAGGGCGCCCGCGCGAATCTGAGTCCGGTGCATGACGCGGCGCGCAGACGGATCGAACGCATCGCGCCGGTGCATCGTGCAGCGGTTGTCCCAGAGCACGAGATCGCCGGCACGCCATCGATGACGCCACGTGTGCTCGTCGCGCGTTGCTGACGCCCACACCTCGTCGAGCAGCGCGTTCGATTCGTCGAGCGGCAGCCCTTCGATGTACGCGTTGCGACGCCGGCCGAGATAGAGCGCACGTCGGCCGGTCTCCGGATGGACATACACGATGGGATGCAGCACGCCCGGTGACTTCCTGGGATCGTCGGTCGGCGTCACGCCCTCGCGCACGTAACCGCCGCTGTTGTACGTGCCGTCGTGCTTCACGCGAAGCGGCGCAATCTTCCGCTGCAATCGATCGGGAAGCTGATCCCAGGCGGCGTACATCGAGCAGAAGCTGGTATCGCCGCCCTCCGCCGGCACTTCGATCGCGTACAGCGCGCTCGCTTTCGGAGGATTCGGCAGGTACGACATGTCGGTATGCCAGACGGCTTCACCCGAGCCGAGACTGCCGATCGCCACGCCGTTCTCGACGACGTTCGAGACGACGTAGATTTCCGGGTGTCCGACGACGAAGCGACGACCGGTTTCCTGGACGGGCGCTTCGTCGAGATTGCCAAAGCGGCGGCTGAAGGCGACGAGATCCGCATCCGTCAGGTCCAGATCCCTGAACACCAGCACCTGGTGATCGAGCCACGCGCGGTGAATCGCGTCGAACGCGGACGGGTCGAGATGGCGCAGATCGATTCCGCCGACCTTGGCGCCGAGCACGGCATCCGTCTTCTCGATCTGCATCGGCGTAATGCTCGCGTCGCTCATGCAGGAACCCTGGATGCGGGAAACGATTGCAACGTCGCCGTCGGATCGATCTGCCACGAGCAGATCGCGCCGAGCAGCAGGAGCGCGGCGGACAACAGCAGCGGATACTCGTAGCCTCCCGTCCGCAACACCAGCGCGCCGACGACGACGGGCGAGATCATGCCGGCGACGCCGAAACCGGTGTTCATGATGCCGCCGGCGGTTCCGGCGTGCTCTCCGGCGATGTCGAGCGCCAGCGACCAGAGCGCGGCATTCGTCAGCTCGAGGAAGAAGAACGCGCCCGCCAGCAACATCACCGCCGTCAGCGCGCTCGCCGCCACGACGGCGGGAACCATGAAAAGAGACGCGCCGCCGAGTCCGGCGGCGATGACGGCGCGCCTCGCGAGACGAAGGTCGCCCGTTCGACGGAAGATCCCGTCCGACAGCAATCCGCCCGTGAGATCGCCCACCATTCCGGCGAACGCCGGCAGCGTCGTCATCAGCGCCAGTTGTCCGAGCTTGAAGCCGCGCGCGTCAGACAGATACGACGGCAGCCACGTGAGGAAGACCCACAACGACCAGCCATAGCAGAAGTCAACCAGCGTGACGAGCCACATGCGGTTGATGATCTGCTTCCACGGAGTCGCTTCGCGCACGCCGCGCGCGGGAGCACCGCCATCCCGAATCTCGGCCAGTGCGAGCGGCGTGATCCAACGATGATTGTCCGGCGTGTCGGTGAACACGAAGAGCCAGACCACCGTCCACGCCGCGCTCGCGGCGCCAAGCACGAAGAATGACATGCGCCATCCGTAGCGCGCGCCGATGGCGACGACGATCGGCGGCGTCACGACGCTGCCGAGCCGCGCGAAGCTGTGCGTGAGGCCCTGCGCGAACCCGCGTTCGCGAACAGGCAGCCACCACGTGAACGCGCGCGTCGCCGTCGGGAAGGCGCCGCCCTCACCCACGCCAACGAGAAAGCGGAACGCGACGAACGACGCCACGCCCCACGACAGTCCGGTGAGAACGGTTCCGATGGCCCAGATGGTGCTCAGCGACGCGAGCACGACGCGCGGCCCGAACTTGTCCGCCAGCCAGCCGCCCGGGATTTGCAGCGCGGCATAGGGATATGCGAACGCCGAAAAGATGAATCCGAGCTGGATTGGCGTCAGACCGAAGGCGTCGCGGATGGCGGGCGCCGCAACCGAAATGTTCACGCGATCGACGTACGACACGAAGTACATCGCGCAGAGCGCGAGCAGGATGAGATGCCGGACCTTGATCGTGGAGCCGGGCGTGTCAGCCGTGCGCGTCATGCCGGTCGATCGTTGGTCGCTGCACGTCGCTACTTCGGCGTGAGCTTCAGCAACCTGCCGCGGCCGCCGTCGGTCAGCACGTAGACCGCGCCATCCTGAAAGACGCGCACGTCGCGAATCCGCTCGTTGAGATCCGCGAGCAGCGCTTCCTCGTTGACGACTTTGTCGTCCTTGCTCAGCTCGAGACGGAAAATCGCCTGGCCGGCGAGGCCGCCGACGAGCACGCTGGTCTTCCACTTCGGGAAGAGGTCGCCATGATAGAACGCCAATCCCGATGGTGCGATGACCGGATCCCAGAAATAACGCGGCTGTTCGAGCCCCGCCTTCTCGACGATGGCGTCGCCGATCTTCGTGCCGGGATAGTTGATGCCGTGCACGATCACCGGCCAGCCATAGTTCTTCCCCTTCTCGATGAGATTCAGCTCGTCGCCGCCGCGCGGACCATGTTCGATCTCCCACAGCCGTCCGTCGGGCGCGAACGTCAGTCCCTGCGGCGTCCGATGCCCCATCGTCCAGACTTCCGGCAGTCCCATCGACGGATTGTCCGGTGCCGCCTTTCCCTCTGTCGTGATGTGGATGATCTTGCCCAGATACCTGGTCTTGTCCTGCGCCTGCAGCGGAATCGGATCCCCGGTGGACCGATCGCCCAGCGAGACGAACAGATTGCCGTCCTTCGGATCGACGGCGATGCGTGCACCGGTCTGACTGACCGCATGATTGGTGAAGGGTGTGCCCTGGAAAATGGTGCGCACGTTCGAGATCGTGCCGCCGTTCTCGTCCAATATCGCGCTGTCTATCGCCTGCACGCATGTGTCGGCGTCGACGATGCGCATGTAGACGAAGAAGATTCTGTGATTCGTCGCGAAGTCGCGGTCGAGCTCGACGTCGAGGAGTCCCGCTTGCCCGCGGTAGTACACCGGCGGCATGTTGGCCGTGATGGTGTGCAGGGCCGAACCATCTTTGTTCAGGATACGAAAGCGGCCCGGCTTCTCCGAGATGAGAAAACGTCCGCTCGGCAGCAGATCGACAGCCCACGGGTTGTCGAGTCCCTCCGCGATCGTGGCGACCGCAACGTCCGTCGTCTTGTGATACGGCGCGTGCGTCTGTCCCGGAAACACCGCGTGGTCGGTATCGAGCTCAGGCGCTCGCTTGTCGATGGGCTGACCCTCGACCGTAAATTTCTCGAACGAACGGCGCGTCTGAGCATAGAGGAACACGGACAGCAATCCAACTCCGGCAATGGCGCACGTGGTGACTATTCGTCTCATATCGGTGCCTCGTAGAGCGACGGCTGCGAACCGCTCGAAGTCGTCATGACATCGACTCCCTGAAGGACGCGATCCCGATTTTATCGCCGAGGACCGCGATATATACCTCAGCGAGCGCGTTCGAGCGTGAGACGCCGCGTCAACGGCTCGCCGGTGCCTCGCAACGAGTGCGGCGCAGGGCCGAACAGCAGTTTGCCCTGCTCGAAGCGGAAGAATCGCTTTTGTTCGGTCCCGACGTAGTCGGGTCGCCACGCCGCTTCAACCTTCAGCGTCACGACTCCCGCCGCATCGTCCACCGTGCATGGGCCGCTGTAGGCGATGTACGTCGTCAGCAGCGCGGCTTTCATCTGATCACCAACGGACGCGGTCCCCGTCGAAAACGACGGCGTATCGCTCGACATGATCTGCAGATAGCAGGAGCCGCCCTCGACGACGATCGATCCCGCCGGATTTCTGCCCCATGGATATCGCGCCACGGTCCCGTCGCTTCGCAGATCTTCGGCGGCCAGCAGACGCCAGCGTCCGACGAGGGTCTCGGCGTCCACCGATCCCGCAGCGGCGATCAACAGCGCCAGCATGATCCCGCGCACAGTCCATCTGGCTCCGCGATGCGTCCGATGATTCCGATCCGGTGACATCAGGCCTCCGCGGCGCGACGATAGCACGTCCGCTCTCCATAACCAGTGGAGATTCGATCGCGGCCGCGTTAGGATGCGCGCATGAATCAGCTCCAGCTGCATCGCAGGCGCTTCCGAACGGCGAAGGCACTCCTGCTGGCGGCCGCGCTCACCGCGGTCTGGACGACGACGGCGACAACGCAGCAGCCGGCATCACCACGCGCGCCGCAGACGGCCCGGAAGCTCGCGCTCGTCGGCGGAATGCTGCTGACGGGATACGAGGTCCCGCCGATTCATCACGCCGCCGTTCTGATCGATGCCGGCCGCATCGTTTCCGTCGGCCCGGCATCGGAAGTGAAGATTCCTGCGGACGCAACGGTCATCGACACCAGCGGTCGCGTCATGCTGCCAGGCCTGATCGAGACGCACGGCCATCTGATCGTGCTCGGCCACGGAAGCTACGACACCTGGTTCCCGTGGATCAACAGTCATGGCGGCGACGCGATGCTCACGCGCGTCATGGAGATTTCCGCGCGTCAGCTGCTGATGGCCGGCGTGACGACCACGATCGATCTCGGCGCGCCGCTGAAAGCGAGCCTGAGCATACGCGACCGCATCAACAAGGGTGATGTCGTCGGGACGCGGACCTTCGTCAGCGGCCCGTGGATCGCGCGTCTGACCGGTGCCGCCGTATCGGGCGCGATGCAGGTCGGATTCGGCGGCTTCAGCATTTCGTCTGCCGCCGAAGCGGCGCAGGACGTCGAACGGCTTGCCGCGGCGGGCGTCGATCACATCAAGGCACACGCGGGACTGACAGCGGAGGACTACAAAGCGATCGTGGATGCGGCTCACCGGCATCAGCTGCGCGTCTACGCCCATGTGTACGCCGAGACCGATGTCCGCCACGCGCTCGAAGCCGGCGTCGACGTACTCCAGCACGTGGGTTCGGCCGGCACCGCACCGCCGTACAGCAAGGAGCTCATCACCGACATCGTCAACGCAGGGCGGCCGGTCGTCGTGACCGCCGCGCACCGCGCCTGGCTCTATCAGGACACAGCGGATTTTCCGGAGCGCCTTCAGGATCCGGATCTCAAGAGGGCGTTCGGGCCCGAGATCTACGCGGAGGTGCAGAATTCGCTCAAGAACTGGTGGACGCTCGGCTACTTTCAGCGCACCGATCGCGAGATGCTGTTCCGGGAGCGCGGCGTGAAGCAATTCATCGAGTCAGGGGCCGTGATGGGCATGGGGACCGACTCGGGCACGCCGATGAATTTTCACAGCGAGGCACTCTGGCGGGAAATCAAGGTCCACGTGGACATGGGCATGACGCCGATGCGCGCGATTGCCGCGGCGACGCGCGTCAACGCGCAAATCATCGGCAAGGCGCGCGATCTTGGATCGATCGAGGCCGGCAAAATTGCCGACATCATCGTCGTCAACGGCAATCCGCTGTTCGACATCACCGCGCTGTCGCACGTCGAGATCGTCGTCAAGGACGGCGTCGTTTACAAGGGTGGACCAGCGGCTGAGGGCAAGCCGCGCGATCGGACGCCGTGAGAAGGCTGGCGCGTCACCGCGTGCCGAACGCAAGCAGCACGTTGCCCCGCGCGCCTGCGCCGAGATCTGAATAGCCCGACGGCACGAACAGCATCCCGCCAGCGACGATCGGTCCGGCGGAGTTGATCGTCCCGCCGGTCGCGGCGACACCGTTGACGGTCTCGAACGAGCGGGCGGTGTCGTACTGCCACAGCGCTTTTCCGTCGGCGGTCGAGTACGCGTAAACCACACCGTCGATCGACCCAAAGAACACAACGCCGGGAACCACCGTCGGCGGCGCCGCGCCGCCGACAGACGGGACCGCGCGCCAGGCCACCTCGCCGTTCTCGAGGCCGAGAGCCGCAAGGCCGAGCGGTTGGCTGCTGCGCACGATCGGGAAGTAGGCGAGTCGATCGTCCGCGGCCGATCCCCACATGATCGCGCCGCCGCCGCCGTCGATGCCGAGTCCAACCTGGCGGCTCCAGACGACGGCGCCTTTCTGATCGGGATCGACCGCCCACGCATGGCCGTCCTTCTGTCCGATGACGATGAGCGAGCGGCCGTTCGGGAGCGAACGAAGGATCGGCGCGTTGCCGAAGTCCATGTCGGGTCCCAGATCGTCGGGACACGTTTCCGACTTGTTCTCGGTCGGCACGTTCGGCCGGTACTTGCCCGGGCAGTCGCGCACGTACGCGTCGTTCGACATCACCTGCTTCGTCCAGCGCCTCGCGCCTGTGTCGAGGTCGAAGGCGATCAACGCATCGGACGCTTCCGCCGCCGGCTCCGTGTAGGCATTGCCGGTCGCGACGTAGACGGCACGGCGCTTCAAGTCAACGGTTGGCGACGACCAGACGCCGGCGCCGGCAGGCCCCCACAGCTGCGTCCCCTTCGACGTCTTTTTCAGCGGGACCGGCTCCTGCTGAATCGTGTACGACTTCCACAGCCGGCGACCGGTGATCGCGTCGTACGCGATCACGCCGCCGCGGAACGTACAGCATGGATAGCTCGGATTGCCGGCGCCGGACTCCTCGAGCGACGACATCGGCACGTACAACCGCCCCGCCGCGAGCACCGGTGCGCCGGTGACGCGCGCCACCGGATGCGTGTCGATCCGCTCTTTCCAGACCTGCGTTCCCGTCTCGGCGTCGACGGCGTACACGTTTCCCTTCACGTCGCCGAAGTAGCCAAGGAAACGGTGCGCGCCTTTTCCGTCGCCGACGCTGATCGCGGTGCGGACGCCGGCCGCCGCGCGAAATGACCAGTGCACGCATCCAGTCTGCGCATCCAGCGAGTACACAAACCCGGTGTCGGCGCCGACGAACACCCGATTGCCGACGACGGTGGGTTGCCCGTATGCGGAGTTGCCGCCAGGAAATCCAAATGCCCACCTGAGCGTGAGCTTCGGCACGTCCTCGGGTGAGATGCCTGGGGCCGGCTGAAACCTCGAGTTGTCGCCGTCGCTCCCCCAGCCGTTCCACGAGCCGCGCGCGGACGGTTGGAACGGTGGCGCGCTCGCGCAGCGGTTCTTCATCGAGGCCGCATCGCCCGACGCTGACGACCCCAGCGGCCGGCCGCCGACGTACACGGCGATCACCCGCTTCTCGTATTCCGTCAAACCAGCCGCAAAGCGGGACATCGATCCGGTGGTCATCGACGCGAGCACTTCTTCGGGCGTGCGCCGGTTGAGGGTGTAGCGATCCGGCGCGCCATCTTTCCTGGCGTCGTGACAGCTCGCGCATCGCCCCGTGAACAGGAAGATGCCGGCGTTCGTCCCTTGCGGATGCTCGAGGTCCTGGGGCGGCGCGGTGACCTGCGCCTGAAGCGTCGAGATGACCGCAGCGATAGCTGCGGCAACCAGCATCGATCGCAGAGAACGGACGCTCAACGATGCACCGTCCCGGCCGCGCCGCCAGTGGGAACCATGCCTTTGCCTTCCTCGATCGTCACTGCTCTTCGCGCAGGAATCGATGTCATCTTGTCCCGGATCCCACTGGGCCATTCCACTTCGAGCGACGACACGACCGTGTCGGCGCCGAGGCCGAAGGTCAACGCCAGGTCGCTCTGCGACGCGTAACTCGATCCGCTGCGGACCATGTTCCACTGCCGACCGGAAGCGCTCTCGACACGGACGACGGCGCCGATTCCGTCGCGATTCGATTTCACGCCTCGCGTGCGGACCGAGATCCAGTTGTTCGCGTTCCCGCCGTCGTTTCGAAACAGGTGCGCCGGGCCGCCATTCGTCGTGACGAGCACGTCGAGATCGCCGTCGCCGTCGTAGTCGCCGAACGCCGCGCCGCGCGCCACCATTGGACGCATCAGCTGCGGTCCGACGGACGCGCTGGCGTTTTCGAATTTCCCCTTACCGAGATTGCGGAACACGAGCGGCGCCTGCTCGTACTGAACGCGAGGCTGCACGCGATTGATTTCCTGTTCGATGTGTCCGTTCGCTGCGAAGATATCGACCAGCCCGTCGAGATCGTAGTCGAAGAAGAACGCGCCGAACGTCAGCGAGAGCAGGCTCGCGCGGCCGACCGGCGACCTCGGCGCCTCGTCCACGAACAACCCATTGCCGTCGTTGTGATAGAGGCCCAGCATCTGATTCGAGAAATTGCCGACGAGCAGGTGGGGGCGGCCCGATCGATCGTAGTCAGCGGCATCAGCACCCATCGCCCCGCGTGCGATGCCCTCTTCGCTGTACGCGACGCCGGCTTTCGTGCCTTCGTCCGTAAACGTGCCGTTGTGGTTGTTGCGATAGAGCTTGTTCGGCTGCGTATCGTTGGCAACGAAGAGATCCGGCCAGCCGTCGCCGTTGTAGTCGAGCACCGTGACGCCAAGCGCCTTGCTCGTCGGATCGTCGATGCCGGCGCGGTGGCTTGCGTCCTCGAACCGTCCGCCACCGAGATTGTGAAACAGCCTGGACGACGTGCCCCGATACGATTCGGGCGTGCAGTACGACTTCGTGGCGCCGTCGAGCGAGCACCACAAGTCGTCCTTCGGACTCCACTGCACGTAGTTCGCCACGAACAGGTCGAGCTTGCCGTCCTTGTCGTAGTCGATCCACGCCGCGCTCGTGCCGAAGCTGGCGTTGTGGATGCCGGCGGTCGCGGTCACATCCTTGAAGCGTCCGCCGCCTTCGTTGCGAAACAGGCGGTCCCCCTCGAGCGCCGTCACGTAGATATCGTCCCGGCCGTCGTTGTCGAAGTCGCCGACAGCGACGCCAAGTCCGTACAGTTCCACGTCGAGCCCGCTGCCGTTCGTGATGTCGGTGAAGCCGCCCTTGCCGTTGTTCCGGTACAGCGCGGCGGTGGACCGATCGCGGTGCGGAGCCCAGTCCTTGCCGTTCACGAACAGGATGTCGAGCCAGCCGTCGCCGTCCACGTCGAGAAACGCGACGCCGGACCCGAGCGTTTCGGGCAGGTATCGCTTTGCGGATCGGCCGGCGTTGTGCGTGAAATGGATGCCGGCGGTCGTCGTGACGTCGACGAACGTGACGCCGGTCGTCGCCGCCTGGACGACGACGGCGGCCGATACCGCCACTGCGACGAGCAGGCGTCTCACCGGCTGGTTCCAAGCGGCATCGATTCGTGCTCGTGAATCAGCTGACGTTCGTTGTTGTCCTCGGGACTGATCATCCGCGGACCGTGCGTGATCGCCTGCGATGCTTCGTCTGCCTTGAAACGCAGGAACAGCGACTCCTCGCGGGCGGCGAGGTCGTTCTTCCCGAGCGCTCTGTAGCACAGCATGGCGGTGTAGTGCATCTGGAGATCCTCGGGATCGACGGCCTGCACGCGCTCGAGCGCGGCCAGTGCCTCGTCGAACCGCCTGGAGAGAAAGAGAATCCTGGCGATTTGATTCAGCACGACACGATCGCGCGGGTACGCGTTCGCCGCGGTGTCGAGTGACCGGAGCGCGCCGTCGTAATCGCCGTCGGCTTTTTCGATGAGCGCCTTGAAGTAATGAATCCGTCCGAGTGAGGCGTCGAGCGCGAGCGCTTTCGCAATGTACGGTTTGGCCGCGTCCGTCTCCCCTTCCTGAATCAGCGCGCGCGCGACGTTCAGCCATCCATCCGCGTAGGTAGGCTCTGCGCGAGTCACCTGCGTAAACGCGTACTCCGCGCCCTTGAGATCTCCCTGAAGCAGAAGGCCGATGCCCCAGTCGTTCCAGCGTTCTCGGTCGGCGCGGTCAACGACCTGCGTCCAGGGAGCCATGTCTCTCGTCTCCGACACCGATACCGCGGCTGACGCCTGCGCAACCGTCACCGTCGGGGGCGACGGAATTCGATCGCGAATCTCGCCAGACACGTTGGCCGGAATGTTCGCGGGATCGAACGTCCATTCGCGATTGTCGAATGCGCGTCCGACGAGCGATGGCGACTGGCCGGGCCGTGGCTGCCCGGCGTAGGCGAACTGCGTGTAGGAATGCGCGAACTTCCGATAGTTCAGCTTGGCCGTGAACGAGATCGGCCCTTTCGCGGTCGACGGGATCTTGACGCGATAGTGAGCAACATCCGCCGCGCCTGGCGGGATCAGCCGGACGTAGAGCGTGCTGCGGCTCTGCCAGGCATTCCGCTTGTTGATGGGATTGCCGTCGCGATCGATTTGATACGAGCGATAGAAATGCGCTCCGCGCTCGACAGGCCCGTTGCCATCGTCGCCCGCGCGGCCGCTCAAGAAGATCGTCTCGCCGCGGCTGTCGTGCGCCTCGAGCTCGAGCCACACGTCGAACGCGTCCACGGTCCCGCCGGGGAAAAAGTGACCGATCTTCCGCGTGCGTACGACGACGTCGACGCGAACCGTCGATCCAGCCGCCACATGCGGACCCGCCTTGTCGATCGGCGCCGCGACCGTGCCGACGTCCCGGATGGTTGCGCCGCGTTGCACGTCGGCCTCCTCGCCGACGGCAAAGCTCGACATCGGCTGCATCGCGTCAGCGGGCCGCCTGACCATCGGTGTCCCGGTCTGCTTCTCGTCAACCGGCGAAATCGCGAAGATGTCGACGCTGATAAAGCCCGACTTCAGAAAGCGCTCGGTCTCGGCGAGCTGCGTGTCGTCGTGATTCACGAACGGCACGGCCGTGTTCGCGGCGGCGAAGCGATGCGAGTGGACCGTGCCGTCGGCGTGATGGCCGGGATCGCTCGACCTCGTCGGAGGCATGTGGCAGTCGACGCACGTCTGGCTTTGCGGCGGATAGTAGAACGACCGCGCGCCCTGCCCGGACACGCCGCTGGCCTGCCACGCGTCGTACTCGTTGAATCCACGAAACCACCGATAGTCGTTCACGGGCTGGTCGAGGTGAACCTTGTGGCACGCGGCGCAGAACTCGGCAGAATCCTGCCGGACGAACGGCTTCATGAAGGTTCGGCGATGCGGTTCTGGATCCAGATACGTGAGGAAGTGATCCAGCGCACGGATGTACCGGTTGCGGCTCGACGCCAGCCGATGGAGCGGCGGATATTCGACCGTGAAGTCGCCGTTTCCCATGGTGCTGCCGACGCGAACGATCGAGTGACACGACGTACATGCAAGACCGGCTCGCGCTTCCGGCGTGTCGATCTGTTCGGCGATCGGTCGATCGAAGCGCCCGTTGAAGAAGACGGCGTGATCGTGACAACCGGCGCACCACTTGCTCGGCTGCGTCCCGACGACGGACTGCATGTGTTCGATCGACTTCCGGTAGAACTGATTGTTGAACGACGCGAAATGATGCATCGAGCCTTTCCACTGCTCGTAGATGTCGCGATGACATTCGCCGCAGGTTTCGGACTCGGTGAAGAAATCGGCCGGAATCGTACCGCCAACGTTCGTCCTCGCCGACGATGGAAAGAACGGAGACCGTGGACCGCCGCCCTCCTCGAGCATCGACGACGGCGTGCTGCCGGGATTGACGATTCGATCGCCTGATCGCGGATGCGCAGCGCCATAGGCCCAGACCGCCGCCGGACCGACGGCGAGGAGAACGACTGCCGACTGAAACGACACGCCGAACCAGCGTTCGTCCTGCCGGCTCGATCGCGCGAGCCGGACCGCATGAACCAGCAGCGCAGCGACCGCCACGAAGGACGCCACGATATGCGTCTGAAGCGCCCAGCGATGATCGCGAACGTTACCCGCGACAATCAGATAAGCGGCGCAGGCGCCCGCCACGAGCAACGCAACGCCGGCTATACGAATGGCAGGCTCGCGGCGGAGCGGTGGATCGCGGACGAGCAGTGCCGCGGCGCATCCCAGGACGAGCGCGCCCAGCACGACATGCGCGACGACGGCCGCCATATAGATGACCGTCGGTGAGGCAAACGCCCACACGTACGCCGTGTTGATGAGAAGCGCAAGGATGCCGACGCCGACGAGTGCACGAAGCGACAAGGCTCTTGCTTCCTGGCGCGTAGAATCGTAGCGTCACGCCATGCCCCACGCAAGGCGACCGGCGCTTATTTCGGTTCTGGCCAGCACGACGCTCGTCGGCCTCGTCATCTACGGATGCGGCCGCTCGACGCCGGGAGGTGCCGCGCCCTCAGACTCCGGCCGGCCGCCGGAAGTCAGGACGCCGAATCCGGACGAAGGCGTCGATGCGCTCGCGGCGCGCAAGCAGGCGCAGATTTCCGGCGCGAGCCATCTGCAGGTCGCTCACGACTTCCAGTTCACCGACGCCCTTACGGCGAGCGGCATCCAGTTCGTTCATCACATCGTCGAAGACGCGGGCAAGCACTACAAAGCCGTTCACTACGATCACGGCACCGGCCTCGGGGTCGCCGACGTCGACGGTGACGGTCTGTACGACATCTACTTCGTCAACCAGGTCGGCGGCAATCAGCTCTGGAAGAACGTCGGAGGCGGACGATTCAGGGACATTACGGCCGAGGCCGGTGTCTCGCTCGGCGGCCGCATCAGCGTCGCGGCGTCGTTCGCGGACATCGACAACGACGGCGACGAAGACCTCTTCGTGACGACCGTCCGCGGCGGCAACGTGCTCTTCGAGAATGACGGCCACGGCCACTTCAAGGACATCTCGAAGGAAGCCGGCGTCGATCTCGTCGCGCACTCCTCAGGCGCAGTCTTCTTCGACTACGACAAGGACGGGCTTGTCGATCTGCTCGTGTGCAACGTCGGGCGCTACACCACGGATCAGAAAGGACCGGATGGCGCCTACGTCGGAATGGAGGACGCCTTTTACGGGCACCTGCATCCCGATCGCTACGAGCATCCGGTGCTGTACAAGAATCTCGGACACAACCGCTTCAAGGATGTGACGGCCGACGTCGGGCTCGCTCCGAGGAGTTGGTCCGGTGATGCGACGGTGGCCGATGTGAACGGCGACGGCTGGCCCGATCTCTTCGTGTTGAACATGCAAGGGCAGCAGCACTATTTCGAAAACGTCGGCGGACGAACGTTCGTCGACAAAACCAGGGAGTACTTCCCGAAAGCGCCATGGGGCGCGATGGGAATCAAGTTCTTCGACTTCGACAACGACGGCCGCGCCGACCTGCTCGTGACCGACATGCATTCCGACATGCTCGACAACATGACGCCGGCGCGCGAAAAGGAGAAAGCGCACGCGCAGTCGCACGCGGAGATGCTCGGCGGACACACGGACGGCTTCGTGTTTGGCAACGCGTTCTTTCACAATCTTGGCAACGGCCGGTTCGAGGAGATTTCCGACCGGCTCGGCGCGGAGAACTACTGGCCGTGGGGGCCCAGCGTCGGCGACGTCAACGCCGACGGATGGGACGACGTGTTCGTGACGTCGAGCATGAATTACCCGTTCCGCTACGGCATCAACTCGATGCTGCTGAACGACCGCGGCGAAAAGTTCGCCGACGCTGAATTCCTGCTCGGCATCGAGCCGAGAGCGAATGGAAAGACGCATACGCCGTGGTTCGTGCTGGACTGTCTCGGGGAAGGGCTCGGCAAGGATGTCTGCCGCGGCCAGTCGGGCAAAATCACGATCATGTCGCCGCTCGGCAGCCGCTCGTCCGCGATCTTCGACCTCGACGCCGACGGCGACCTCGACATCGTCACCAACGATTTCAACTCGGCACCGCAGGTACTCGTCAGCGACCTCGCGCAGCGCCACCCCATTCACTGGGCATCCATCGTGCTCGTCGGCAGCGCGTCGAACCGCGACGGCCTCGGCGCGACCGTGCGTGTGCGTGCAGGCGGCCGGACGTTCATGAAGGTCAACGACGGCAAGTCCGGATATCTGTCCCAGAGCGCGCTGCCGCTGTATTTCGGGCTTGGAGATGCCGATCGGATTGAGCGGGTGGAGGTCGATTGGCCGTCCGGCAAGAAACAGGTCGTGACCGATCGGCTGACCATCAACACGGTGTTGAAAATCGTCGAATCACGATAGACGCCACGAAAGCACGAAGTCACGAAAGAAGCCAATTCTTTTCGAGCTGTCATGTTTTCGCGGCGGATTGAGGCTCGGCGACAACCTGAGAAGCGAAAAGTTAGCCGCGAATTGGTTTCCCACTGCCGTGCCTCAGCACGACGATGCGATCCGCCTGCGCGTCGCCGAAGCTCTCGCGCGATCCGTCCGCCCATCGGACCGTGATTCCGCGCGCAACGGTTTCCCGTCCCATTCCGACGTGGACTCGCGGATCGTTGCTCGCGAGATAACTGTACGCCGCCTTGACGTCGCGTCGAATCGTTTTCGTCCCGATCGTCATCGTGACCTGCGCTCCGAGCGCGTCGCGGCCGTGCTCGTCGAGGATCCGCAGCATCGTCCAGTGTCCACGCGGCGTAACGACGTTGTGCAGCAGGTAGGGGCGGGCATCGCGATTGACGACCACGATGTCGATGCCGCCGTCGTTGTCGATGTCGCCGAACGCCGCTGCTCGGCTCGTGGCCACGAGCGGCGTGCGCGTGCCGCCCCGCGGCCGCACCTCTTCGAACCGCGGTCCGGGAAAACCGCGCAGCAGCATGCTCGGCTCGGCGTAGGGATCGCTTGAATACATCTGGGACTGAAGGCCGACGCGTCCGTTGGCTTCGTAGAGATCCAGCGCGCCATCGTTGTCGAAGTCGAGCATGGCCGTGCCGAAGCGCGTGAACTGGCGGGTCGGCGTGCGCAGGCCGACGGCGACGGTATCGTCCACGAAGAATCGACCGCTATTTCTGAAAAACGAATCGGATTCGCCGTCGAGATTGACGACGAGCAGATCGAGATCCCCGTCGTCGTCCGCGTCGACGGCGGCCACGCCCATACCTGACTTGGCGACGCCATCCTGATCGAGCGCGCACCCGAACGCCAGCGCAGATTCCCTAAAGCGACCTCCGCCCTGATTCAGCCACAGGTGATTCGGCGTTCGATCGTTTGCGACGAAGATGTCGACACGGCCGTCACCGTCGAAATCACCGGCGACGACGCCGAGACCGTTGCCAACGGCAGACGTGATTCCTGATCGATCGGAGACGTCGGTAAACGTTCCGTCGCCGTTGTTGTGATACAGCGCGGAGGCTGCCGGCAGGTCGTAGCTGGCCGGACTGCAGTAGTCGGGGACGCCCGTAAGGCTGTAGCACTCGATCTCGCCGGCCATCTTCCAGTTCATGTAACGGGCGACGAACAGATCGAGCGCACCGTCACCGTCGTAATCGAGAAACGCGGCGCTCGTGCTCCAGCCGGCGCCGGACACGCCGGCTTTCGCGGTCACGTCGACGAAGTGACCGTGGCCGTCGTTCTTCAGCAGGACGCTGCGGCCGTAGCCTGTGACATAGAGATCGGTGAAGCCATCGTTGTCGAAATCGGCGGCCGCGACGCCCATGCCGTAGATGCTGACGGCGGCGCCGCTTTGTTCGGTCACATCCTCGAACGTGCCGTCGCCGCGGTTGCGGTACACCCTGTTGCCACCTCCGGCCGACGGGTCGGCGAGGTTTCCACTCTGGACGAAGTAGAGGTCGAGCAAGCCGTCGTTGTCGAGATCGAACAGCGCGACGCCGCCGCCCATGATCTCGGGCAGCGGGTGCGTGACCTGATGTCCTGACGAATGAACGAACTCGATGCCGGCTCGCGCGGCGATCTCCTCGAACCACGCGTCGGCCGCGACCGACGGCGGCGCGCCGCCGGTGCCGCCGCGGCAGCCGATCGAGCCGCATGCGATCGCGAGGCATACGAGCGACGCGATCGACCGACGACGAATCATCGAGCGCGAGGATCCGGCGATCGGTGCCCCTCCATCTGTGACGATCGCAGTCGGTCGGCGGTGGCTTTCACAGAGGGCCGGTCCGGCTGCAGCCGCTGGGCATTCCGGAGTGCGGCCTCCGCTGCCGCCATGTCGCGCCGATTCAGCTGCGCGTTGGCGATGCCGACCCACGCATCGACGCTGGTCGGGTCGACTCGTGCCGCACGTTCGAACGTCGCCAGCGCATCGGCTGCGCGGCCATCGTTGGTTTCAACCATTCCCTTCCACACGAGCGCGCGCACGTTTCGAGGATCCAGCTGCTCCGACCGATCGAACGCCGCAATCGCGCCGCTTGCGTCGCCGCCGCGCCACCGGATGAGCCCGAGCGTCTCGTGCGCGGGACTGTACGATCCGTTCAGGCGCACGGCCCGCTCGGCCGCGGCACGCGCCTTCGCGAGGTTGCCGAGGTGCAGGTATCCGGTCGCGAGATCG
>DATBHR010000079.1:0-39722 GCA_036557365.1 Vicinamibacterales bacterium | reverse complement strand
GTTCTTGCTGTCGAGCTGTTCCTTCGCGATCTGGCTCCGCACCCCCAGCTGTTCGGCGTCCACCTTGGCCTGCTTCAGCTCGAGGTCCGAGACGAGCTTGTCCTTGGCCAGGGCTTCTTTCATCTCGGCGTTCATGCGGGCCTTCTGGTAATCGCCCTCGATGTTCGCCGCCGTGGCCTTCGCTGCGAGCAGATCGTTCTGGAGCTGCACCTTCAGGTTGGCGAGACCGGCCTCGGCCGCGGCGAGCTTCAGCTCGGCGTCCTGCAGCTGCTGTTCGAGCGTCGGGTTGCTCAGTTCCAGGATGACGCTGTCTGCTTTGACTGCCGTGCCCGGTCGAAGGATGATCCGCTCCACGCGACCCTGGGTGGTGGCCGGAATCCAGCGGATGTCTTCCGGTGTGAGGGTGCCGAGGCCGCGGACTTCACGGACCATCGGTCCGCGCTTGACGGTGTCGGGCCAGACGACTGCGCGCTCGACCGTCGGAGCGGCTGGCTTGAGCCTCGAGAGGCCGACGCTGACGAGCACGACGGCCAGGAGTCCGACGCCCGCGTAGATCGCCTGGCGAATCCGCTTTTTCTTGACGTTCGAGGGACGAGCAATATCCATAGGTGTTTGCAGCTGTTAGACGGAAACCAGACAGAAAACGATCGCCAAAAGTGAAGGGCAAAGCACAGGCCAGTACGATTTTGCTGGTTAAGTAATTATAAATGAACGACTTGATGATTGTCGAAATTGAAATCGCGGTCGTGAAAACTGTCCGTTCGTGGGACGACTCCGTCCCAGCATCGGTGCGTTGTCCATCGTGTCATACCGAACAGCGAGTGTTCCTCCGATAGGAACAACGGCGGAAAGGGCCGTCCAAGGTCAGCATCACGTGAACGTCTCAGCAGTCTCTTCCAAATCGTCAGTCCTCATCGTCGACGATGAAGATCCGGTTCGGCGCTTCGTCGATCGCGTGCTTCGCGAAGCGGGATATCGAACTGTGATGGCGGCCAGCGGACACGAGGCGCTGAAACTTGCCCTCGAAGCCGGCCCGTTCGATCTCCTCGTGACCGACGTGATGATGCCCGAGATGACGGGTGACGAGTGCGCACGGCGGATGCGGCTGCAGGAGCCGACGATGAAGGTCCTGTACCTGACTGGTTTCAGCGACCGCCTCTTCAGTGAAAAGTCCACGCTCTGGCAGGACGAAGCGTTCCTCGAGAAGCCGTGCACGGTGAGAGGACTGCTCGAGGCCGCGTCGCTGCTTCTCACCGGCCGGTTCGAACTTCCGGACAATCCATCTACTTAAATCGGACGACGGGCCTTACCCTCCGCGGGTGTGCATCTCGAGGTGCGGGTCGCGCCTGAGCAGGTCCTGCACCGGCACGAACGCACGTCGATCCCCGAGCGCCAATCGTTGTTCGGCGCCGCGGTCCTGGCGGGCTTCCCAGCCGCCGGCAATCAGGCTCCGAAGCTGGTCGGGCGATGCACCTTGACGAAGCGGACCGCGCAG
The DNA here is from genome assembly GCA_036557365.1 of Vicinamibacterales bacterium. Classification (GTDB taxonomy): domain Bacteria; phylum Acidobacteriota; class Vicinamibacteria; order Vicinamibacterales; family CAVVIG01; genus DATKHR01. The sequence goes on along the minus strand of DATBHR010000079.1, from coordinate 38,227 downwards.
GTCGAGGCCGCGGGCCGCATATAAACAGAGGTACCACACGCCATCCGCTGTCAGACGGCTCCGATCGCATGTCCGGCAGAAAGGCTCGGTCGTCGACGAGATGATGCCGAAGACGGTGCCGTCCGGCAGCGCGTAGCGGTCGGCCGGCGCCGACGACACCTCGTTCAATGGTTCGATGGCGCCGTAACGCCGCGTCAGAACGTCGAGCATCGTCTTGCGCGACACCACGCGATCCGCTGCCCAGCGCGTGGCACCGCCGACGTCCATGTACTCGATGAACCGCACCTCGCCACGGACCGACTTGCCGTACTCAATCAGCGCCGGCAACTCGTCGTCGTTGACGCGCCGCATGATGACGGAGTCGATCTTCAACGAGCCGAACACTCGCGCGGCGGCGGCGATCCCCGCGTGGACCGCGTCGAGCTGGTCAACGCGTGTGAGCTGCTGAAATCGATCGCGATGGAGCGTGTCCAGGCTCACCGTGATCCGGCCGAGGCCAGCGGCGCGCAGCGCGTCGATCTGATCGGGCAGGAGGACGCCGTTCGTCGTGAGCGCGAGATCCTTGAGGCCGGGCTTGCCGGCGAGCATGCGAACGAGCAGGGGCAGGTCGCGGCGCAGCAGCGGCTCGCCGCCCGTCAGGCGAATCTTGTCGACGCCAAGCGAGAGGAACACGTCGGCGAGCGCGCTGATCTCCTCGAAGTGAAGGACGTCCTCGCGTGGAAGCCACGAGTAGTCGTCCTCCGGCATGCAGTACTCGCAGCGGAGGTTGCAGCGGTCGGTGACGGAGAGGCGCAGATTGCGAAGCGGCCGGCCGAGGGCGTCGTTCATCGCAGCCCAAGCATTCTAAGCCGTCCGCTGCCGGGGCTGTACGGCCGCGACGCCAGCTGGCCGCCGAAATCCGGATCCCAGCGTCCCGGCACGAGCGCGTCGCACGATGGACAGCGGCCATCCGGCGTGACGTGATACGCCCGAATCGCGTACCCGTAACGAGCGACGAGAACCGCTCCGCACGACGCGCAGCACGTGTCCTCGAGATGTCCAACGGCGCCGGGCAGGTTCCCCGCGTAGATGTATCGCAGTCCGTTTTGCCGTCCCCGGTCTGCAGCCTCGAGGAGCATGTCTGCCGTGGTGCCCGGCGTATCTGTCATCTTGTAGTCGGCGTGAAATGCCGTCACGTGCCACGGAATATCAGGGGAAACGTCGGCCACAAAGCTGGTCAGGCGATCGATTTCGTCGGGCGAGTCGTTGAATCCCGGAATCAGCAGCGTGACGATCTCGAGCCAGATATCGAGCTCGTGCAGACGCCGAATCGTGTCGAGGATCGGCGCCAGCCGTCCACCGAGTTCGCGGTAATGACGGTCCGCGAATCCCTTGAGGTCCACCTTATAAAGATCGACCCACGGCCGCAGGTATTCGAGCGCCTGAGGCGTCGCGTTGCCGTTCGAGACGAAGGCGGTCGCGAGGCCGCACGCCTTCGCTTCGCGAAACACGGCGACCGCCCATTCGGCCGTGATCAACGGTTCGTTGTACGTGCTGACGATGACCTTCGCGCGCTGACGAAGCGCCTCGCCCACGAGATTCTCGGGTGAGGTCGCCAGCGGCGCCGAGATCGATCGCGGGTCGCGCAGCGCCTGCGACGTCACCCAGTTCTGGCAATAGCCACAATGCAGGTCGCAGCCGAGCATGCCGAAGCTGTAGGCGAGCGCTCCGGGATACGCGTGGAAGAACGGCTTCTTCTCGATCGGATCGCACTGCACGCCGGCAACGTAGCCCCACGGGACGCGAACCGTATCGCCTTCGCGGAAGCGGACCTTGCACACGCCGACCGCGCCCTCCGGCAGCGGACAGCAGTGGCCGCAGGCGACGCAACGCAGCCGGCCGTCGGGCATCGGCTCGAAGAGATCGCCGGCGCGCGTCTCGCACGACAGCATCTCGGCCATCGTCGGCATCGATCGATTGTACAACCGGCGTCGCCGCACTCGAACGCAGCTGGACACGCGAAGCGGCCGAGCGAGGGCCACGCGTCCAGCCGACACTCAGCCGCGTATAATTGCGAAAAATCGAATGCGCATCCTGGTCACGAATGACGATGGTTATCGCTCGGAAGGAATTCGCGTCCTCGCGGACGCCATGCGGCCGCTGGGCTCGGTCGTCATCGTTGCGCCGCTCGAAGAGAAAAGCGCGATCGGTCACGCGCTGACGCTCCGTCACCCCTTGCGGCTCGAACCCGTCGCCGACGACGTGTTCGGCGTGGACGGAACGCCGACCGACTGCGTCAACATCGCCGTCACGCAGGTGTTCAAGGGGCGGCTTCCCGATCTGGTGGTCTCGGGCATCAACAAGGGCTGGAATCTTGGAGACGACGTGACGTATTCCGGCACGGTGTCGGGCGCCATGGAAGGCGCGCTGCTTGGCGTGCCGGCGATTGCGGTGTCGCTGCGCCAGACGCGAGGCGCTTATGATTTCACGCACGCCGCGCACGCGGCGGCCCTGATGGCCGAGGCGATCATCCGCCGGCCGCTGCCGCCACGAACGTTTCTCAATATCAATGTGCCGAAAGGCGAGCCGAAGGGCTATCGTGTCACCGTGCAGGCGAGGCGGAATCACGTGACGTCCGTCGCTGAGCGGCACGACCCGAAAGGCCGCGCCTACTACTGGATTGAAGAAGGTCAGAATGACTGGGAGCCGCACGACCGGTCCGACTACCAGGCCGTTCGCGACGGATATGTGTCGGTGACGCCGCTGCAGCCGGATCTCACGGCGCACGACGCGCTGGCATTGCTCGAAGAGTTGACGTCGGCGAGCCACGTCGCGCGTTAGGAAGGCGCGGCGGCAGTGTCCGCACGACTGGAGGGGCGTGTGAAGCGAATCGTTGTGCTGACCATTCTCGCCGCCTCGATGCCGCTGGCGGCGCAGTCGGGCGCGAAGTCGGGAGAGTGGCGGACCTACGGCGGCGATCTCGGAAACACGCGCTACGCGCCGCTCGATCAAATCAACGCCGCCAATTTCTCCACCCTCGAAGTCGCGTGGCGATTCAAGACGGACACGCTCGGTCCGCGTCCTGAATTTCAGTTCGAATCCACGCCGCTCATGGTCGGCGGCATTGTCTACTCAACAGCGGGCACGAGGCGCGCGGTCGTCGCGCTGAACGCCGCGACGGGCGAGATGCTCTGGATGCACAGCGAGCGCGAGGGGCCGCGCGGTGCGGCGGCGCCGCGCCAGCTCTCGGGCCGCGGTCTCGCGTACTGGTCGGACGGCACCGACGCGCGAATCCTGTACGTCACGCCTGGCTATCGCCTGATTGCCCTCGACGCAAAGACGGGCGTCCCGGTGACCACGTTCGGCAAGAGCGGCGTGGTCGATCTGAAGCTGGACGACGATCAGCCGATCGATCTCGTGACCGGCGAGGTCGGTTTGCACGCGACGCCGGTCGTCGCGCGCGACGTCGTGATCATCGGCGCCGCGCATCGGTCGGGCGGCGTGCCACGCGGCCGGACGAACGTGAAGGGCTACGTGCGGGGATTCGACGTTCGAACCGGAAAGCGACTGTGGATCTTCCACACGATTCCGTCGCCCGGAGAATTCGGCAACGACACGTGGGAGAAGGATTCCTGGGCGTACACCGGCAATGCCGGCGTGTGGGCGCAGATTTCCGTCGACGAAGAACTAGGCCTCGCGTATCTGCCCGTGGAGTTGCCGACGGGCGACTACTACGGTGGTCATCGTCCGGGTGCAGGGCTCTTCGGCGAGAGCATCGTCGCCGTCGATCTTCAGACCGGCGTGCGCAAGTGGCACTACCAGCTCGTGCACCACGGCATCTGGGATATGGACATTCCTTGCGCGCCCATCCTCGCCGACATCACGGTCAACGGACGGACGATCAAGGCTGTCGCGCAGCCCACCAAGCAGGCGTTCCTTTACGTACTCGATCGAACCACCGGCCAGCCAATCTGGCCGATTGAAGAACGCCCGGTGCCGAAAGGCGACGTGCCGGGCGAATGGTATTCGCCGACGCAACCGTTCCCGACCCGTCCGCCGGCCTACGATCAACAAGGCGTGGTGGTCGACGACCTGATCGACTTCACGCCGGAACTTCGCGAGGAAGCGGTCAAGCTGGTGTCGAAGTACAAGATCGGCCCGATCTTCACGCCGCCCGTCGTCAGCAAGATCGAAGGGCCGCTGGCGACGCTGATGGCCGCGTTCGCGAGCAACTGGCCGGGCGGATCCTACGACCCGGAGTCCCACATCCTGTATGTGCACTCGCAGTCGGGCGCGACGCCGCTTGGACTCGTCCCACCGGCCGATCCGAAGATCGACTTGAACTACGTGCAAGGATCCGCGGCCACCGGCATGCGGACGACGCTTGGTTCAGGCGGTGGGGCCGGTGCGGATGCCTCCTCGACCGACCGGGCCGCGGCACGCACACCGGCGCCGGCTGAAGGCGGAGAAGGCGCCGGCGGAGGGTTGTCCGTGCGCGGTCTTCCGTTGATCAAACCACCATACGGCCGCATCAGCGCGATCGATCTCAACAACGGCTCGATGGTCTGGCAGGTGCCCCATGGCGAGACGCCCGACAACATCAAGAACAATCCCGCGCTGAAAGGGATGAACATCCCGCGCACGGGGCAGTCGGGTAACGTCGGGACGCTCGTCACGAAGACGCTCGTGATCGCCGGCGAACCGCGCGTCACGACGACGTCGGCGGGGCGCCGCGGTGCGATGCTGCGCGCGTACGACAAGGCCAGCGGGAAAGAGGTCGGGGCTGTTTACCTGCCGGCCCAGCAGAGCGGATCGCCGATGACGTACCAGCTCGGCGGCAAGCAGTACATCATCGTCGCCGTGAGCGGCGGAAATTATTCCGGAGAGTTGATCGCGTTCAAGCTGCCCGGGTAGAGTCTCATCTCGGAGGTTGCGATGCCTCGTTGCCTTGCCCTGTCGCTCGTGTTGGCTGGTGTTGCTCGGGCAGCGTTTGGTCAGGAGCCGCCTCCGCGGCCTGCCGTGACGTTCACGAAAGACGTCGCACCGATCCTGCAGCGGGCGTGTCAGAACTGCCACCGCACCGGCGCCATCGCGCCGATGGCGCTCATCACCTATCAGGACGTGCGGCCCTGGGCTCGCGCGATCAAACAGAAGGTGACGGCGCGCGAGATGCCGCCGTGGTACATCGATCGCCACATCGGCATCCAGAAATTCAAAGAAGACCCGTCACTGAGCGAGCAGGAGATCGAAACGATTGCGCGATGGGCCGACGCGGGCGCGCCGCAAGGCGACCCGAGCCAGATGCCGGCGCCTCGCCAGTTCACGGACGTCGACAAGTGGCACATCGGCAAGCCGGACATCGTCGTGTCGCTGCCGAAGCCGTACGAGCTGAAGGCCAGCGGACCCGACGAGTTCTACGACGTTGACGTGGATCCAGGATTCACCGAGGACATGTACATCAGCGCCGTCGAAACGAAGCCGGAGCCGTACAGCTTCAAGGTCGTCCACCACGCAACGGCGAACATGATCGAGGACGAAGACGAAGATCCGGTCGGTTTGTTCTTCAACGAGTACGCGCTCGGTAAGAACGGCGACATCTTTCCTGAGAACTCGGGCCGCCTGATCAAGGCCGGATCGAAGATCCACTTCAACCTGCACCTGCATCCGAGCGGCGAGCGCTCGCTCGTGAACGTGTCGATCGGTTTCAAGGTCCTGCCGAAGGGACAGGTCCCGAAGTACGTCGCGTTCACGCAGCACATGGGCGACAACAACGAGCTGGACATTCCACCCGGCGAGGTCGTTCGCACGGATGGCTACTTCCGGCTGCCGAAGCCGGCGGTCATCTCGGCGTTCCAGCCGCACATGCACAACCGCGGCAAGGCGATGTGCATGGAAGCGATTTATCCGGACATCCGTCCGGACTCCGCGCGGCCGGGGCCTGCACGGACGGAGACGCTCAGCTGCGTCAGCAACTACCAGTTCGGCTGGCACATCACGTATCCGTACGCGGACGACGTGCAGCCGCTCCTGCCGGCGGGCACGGTGATTCACATCACCGCGTGGCACGACAACACGGCCGCGAACAAGTACAACCCGAACCCGCGCAACTGGGTTGGCTACGGCCAGCGCACGATCGACGAAATGAGCTTCGCGTGGGTGAGCCTCTTCTACGTCGACGAGGACGACTTCCAGCAGCGCGTTGACGCGCGGAAGACGCACGAAAATAGATGACACGCAGAGAAGCAGTTGTCGCGTTCACCATCGCGGTCGTCCTGGGCGCGGCGACGGCGTCGTTCGCGCAGGAACTGCCGACGGCCATCCCGCAGACCAAGTTCGTGTCGGGCCAGAACGTGGTCCCGTATTTCGAAGGCTGGATTCGTAACGCTGACGGCTCCTTCGACCTCGTCTTCGGGTACTTCAATCGCAACTGGGAAGAATCGGTCATCGTGCCGCCGGGGGCACAGAATCAGGTTTCACCTGGCGCAGCCGATCAAGGTCAGCCCACGGTGTTCCTGCCGCGTCGTCAGGGATGGATCTATCGCGTCCGCGTGCCGAAGGATTTCGGCAAGCAGGTCGTCACGTGGACCGTCACATCCAACGGGAAGACAGAGAAAGCGTTTGGCGAGCTGCTGCCGGTCGAGGAGATCACCGAACGCATCGTGATGACGCGGGGCAATTTGAATCCTGGCGACGACGATCAGAACAAGCCGCCCGTCGTCACGTTCGCACCGCCAGCGTCCGCATCGGCCGGCCGACCGGTATCGCTCGCCGTGTCGGTCGCCGACGATGGACTGCCGAAACCGCGCGTCGTGACGGAGAAGAAGGTCGTGAGCGACGCAACGCGGATTCAGGCCCAGGCGAATTCATCCGGAGGATCGCGACCGCGAGGGCTGGCGGTGCGGTGGATGCAGCTGCGCGGGCCCGCACGCGTCACCTTCAGCCAGAGTGGGCCCGTCCTCGTCCACGACGGTCGCGCGTCGATCGACGCACGATTTCCGACCGCGGGCGAATACGTCCTCCGCGCGACCGCGGACGATGGCGCGTTGTCGACGAAGGCCGACGTGGTCGTGCACGTCGCCGTGGCGCAGCCCGCGGAAAAACCGGTCATCGACAACGATCGCGTCGCGGTGTGGAGCCTGTCGTCCGTGAACGGCATGCTCCAGACGCCAGGGAACTCGCCATCCGACGACTCGGTGTGGATCGAGCTGATGCCCGAAGTTCGCGTGAACTTCGTGACGCGTGGCGGACGATACGGCTTCGTCCACGATTCGAGCAGCGCGTCCGAATCGAGCGAGATGCGCAGCGTCGTGATCGACCTGAAGGACGCGCATCGTCCGCCGCTCGAGAACAAGTCGGGCTATCCGCTCGCGTTCCCGCGGCCCGGCGTCAAGAAGCTGATCGACAACGATCGCGTGGTCATCTGGGACTACACCTGGACGCCTGGTCAGCCGACGCCGATGCACTTTCACGACAAGGACGTCGTCGTCGTGTATCTCGAGACCGGCGCGCTCAAGTCGACCAGCGTGGACGGACAGAGCACCGCGAACGAGTTCAGCGCGGGCAGCATCCGGTTCAACCGGGCCGATCGCGTCCATAGCGAGCTGCTGACGACGGGGAAGGCGCGCGCGATTATCGTGGAGCTGAAGTAAGTGCGGGGAGCGCGCACCTGAGGTAAGATACGAATTCGCCCGGGTCGGGGCGTGGCTCAGCCTGGTAGAGCACTCGGTTCGGGACCGAGGGGTCGGAGGTTCGAATCCTCTCGCCCCGACCAGAAATTCGCGAAAATGGCCGGTTTTCCTTTCAGGATTTCCGGCCTTTCCTTTTTAGGAGCTGCCCGACGTTGGTCGGAGTGGATCGACCTGCTCCCATGGCGGCCCGACGGCAACATCAACTCGTCGCCATCGCCACGCTCCTTGCGCTGGTCGCGACAGCATGCGGAGGCCACTCGCCTTCGCCCGCACCGGCCAGTCCGGCGTCTCCGACGCTGCGAGCCAACGTCGGCATCGCGTCGCTGACCGTGAGCGGGGAGACGCGCGCCGTCGGAGAGGCCTACCGGGTCACGCTGCACCTCCACGAGTCGGCCGGTACCGCTGCGACGATCCTCGCCGTCGATCTGTCATTCACGAACGGCTCGACCGCCCTTCTGTCGACGCACGACGACCAGCCGATTGCGGGCGGCTCGAACGTGTGCCCCGCGAATGGTTCCGTCGACACGAAAGAGTTCGTCGTCGCGGACGCCGACGTATCGCACGCGTATGCGACCGCCGTCCAGGCGAAAGTGACGTTTACCGATAGTTCGACGGCGGTCGCGACGACAACCAGTTCCGCCGCCGTGCCGGCGCTTCCTCCCACGTCGCCGCAGACCTTTACGCTGGCGGGTGTCATCACCGATGGCGACACCCGCGCCGGCATTCCCGGTGCGAGCCTCAGTGTGCTGAACGGCTCGAACACCGGCAAATCGGCTGTCACCGACAGCACAGGCACCTACGTCATGCACGACCTCGTGGCGGAGACCTTCCGGCTGCGCGCAACGGCGAGCAACTACGATGGCGGCGAACAAAACGTCTCGGTGCCGGCGGTCCCGCGCGCAGATTTCATTCTCGCAAAGAGCTGCGGCTACATTTTGACGCCGTCGTCAGGGACCGTCTCTCCCGGGGACCTCCTGGACACGTTCGCGGTCACGCCAACGACGGCAAACGACTGCGCATGGACGGCATCGACCCCGGACGCATGGGTCACCATCATCGGTCCCACGACCGGCGCTGGTTCGGGAACCATTGGCTACGCTGTTGTGCCCTCCGGCGTCACGCGAACGGGCAGCGTCGTTGTCAGCTGGTCGACCGGGAACGCGCGTTTCTCTTTCACGGCGACGGCATCGACGTGTCCGGCGCCCACAACGCTGACCTTCTCTTCGTCGGCCGGCGGATCATTCCTAACTATGGGCGCCGGCTGCATAAGGGGGACCACGCAAACGATCGACGTTCCGTGGATCCACATCAACGGGACGATGGGCGGCGCGACGCTTCTCGAAGTCTCCGTGGACGCCAACGGGAGCGGCGCCCCGCGGACGGGTCACATCACCTTTGTCGGCGATAGTCTGTCGACACAGGTCACGTTTCAACAGAGCTGACGCATACGTGGTGGCGCGGGTCCAGCCGTCACGTCATTCCAGATCTCCCGCCACGAATTGACTTGTCTGACGGTCGACGGCAGCACGCAGCCCTGCCTGGTGGTCGATCGGCTCGGGCATCGAGAAGGCGACATCGGCTTGTGGGTGGACAGCATGCCGGGCGCCTTCCGCAATCTCCGCATCCAACCGGCGAAATAGCCGCGGCTCCGTCGGTCGCCCTCAAGCGATGCCGGCAGACGACCGGACGCGAGTATCCTAGGCGCGTCCGTGAACCTTGCAGATGCACGACGTTCACTTCGAAAAGGAGCAGCTCATGTCGCCGGATGCGCCCCAGCCGTATGGGACCGCGATCACTCTCGAGGTCGCGAAGAAAGCCGCAGCGCCTGCCCTGGCCGAAGCCTCCAGGAACAACTGGGCGATGGCCGTTGCGGTTGTGGATGCCGCCGGTGACCTCGTTTATTTCGAAAGAATGGACGCCACGCAGGTTGGCAGCGTCATGGTGGCGATCGACAAGGCGCGCTCTGCTGCGCGGTTCAAGCGCCCGACAAAAGCCTTTCAGGACACGTTGGCGGCCGGCGGCGACGGGTTGCGCGTGCTCGGTCTCTCCGGTGCCGTGCCGGTGGATGGAGGCGTCCCGATCACCATCGACGGAAAGATCGTCGGCGCGATCGGTGCGTCAGGCGGCACGAGCGCACAGGATGGCCAGTGCGCCCGGGCCGGGGCTGACGCGGTTGCGAAGGGATAGTTAAGCGACGGAGCGATTCTTCTCGAGACGCTCGTCCACGAGCGTGACGATTTCATCCAGCGTGTCGGATTGGAATCCCTGCTGGCTGGCAATCCGCCGAACCAGGCAGTCAACGCGCTCGATGTTCTCGGCTCCGCCAAACAGCGCACGTGCAGCGGACGAGGGCTTGCGAAGGCCCTCGGCCGCAAGCGCGTACTTGCCGAACGGAACCAGGTCTTCGTCCCGCGCGCCGAGCGAGGTGCAGACTTTCGAGACCCAGTCGTAGACCGCGCGGGATTTATCGATGTCCGCGTGCACCGCGTCCTTGATGGGAATCATGTCGTCCCGCCGGATGCAGCGGTAGTTGCCCGCCATCAACATCGGCCACTTCGCCAGCGGCACGAAAATCGAGTCGTGGACCTTCAGCTTCACTGGGATCTCGATCGCGCCGTCGCCCGGATCGAAGCGAGCCGCCTCGATTTCGGCTTCGAGCCGTCGAAGGAGCGCCGTGGCTTCCTCGCCGTCGAAGCGCGCCGCCTTGAAGTTCGTCGGCAGTCCGACCTGCAGCACGTTCTTGGGCTGATCGGGCGGCCGGAACGCCTGCGGATCCGGGCTTGCGAGCGTCATGAGCGCCGGATCGAAGTTCTTCCAGACGGCAGGATCGGCGTAGCAGCCCTCGAGCGATTCCGCGGCGAGCCCCGGAATCCGTTTGAGGTAGGGCAGGGGAGGCATGTTCATGATCGCCAGACAGGGTTTGCGAGAGCTCGCGACGCGGCCGATCAACTCGCGCACACCGTCCGAGCCGTACTGCGCTTCCTGCATGCCGAGCACGATCAGGTCGAATCCAGCCGGATCGCATTGATCAGGCGTCGACGCGGACAGCGTTCCCCGAAGTTTTTTTGACTCGATGTCGAGGAGCGTCGTCCGTCCCTTGATCGGCATGCGGACGATGGTTCCTTCGTGATTGATCAACTCCGCCGTCGGGCGGGTGCACACGAGCGACACGCGATGCCCCGCCATCAAGAGCTTGGTACCGAACAGCGAGCCGTAGGAGGCGCCGAGAATGAGAACGTTGTAGCTCACGATTGCGGCCTCTTGTCTAGATCGCACCCTGCTGGCGTGCGGCTTCGATGTCTGCGTCACCCAGGCCGAGCATGGTCCGGAGCACTTCTTCCGTGTGCTCTCCGAGGAGAGGCGACCGACGAACGTCTGCAGGCGAGTCCGACAGTTTGATCGGATTGCCGACCGTCAGGTACTTGCCGCGCTCTGGATGATCGACTTCGACCACGGTGCCAGTGTTCCGAAGCGCGGGCTCCTCGGCGAGTTCCTTCATCGAGAGAATCGGACCGCATGGCACGTTCAACGGGTTGAGCGTCGCCATCACCTCCATCTTGGTCATGGTCATGGTCCACTTCTCGATTTCCGCAAACACGTGAGCCAGCCTCGGAAGACGCGCCTCGGGCGTGTTGAAGTTCGGATCGTCGAGCCAATCGGCATGACCGACGACCTTCGCCAGCGTCGGGAACGCCTGTTTCTGGGCGATCACGTAGATGTAGGCGTCCGGGTCCGTTTCCCAGCCTTTGCATTTGACAATCCAACCCGGGTGGCCGCCGCCGGACGCGTTGCCGGCGCGCGGCACGGCGTCGCCGAATGTGCCGTTCGGATATTGCGGATATTCCTTGAGCGGGCCGTGCGCGAGCCGCTGCTGGTCGCGCAACTTCACGCGGCACAGATTCAGCACGGCATCCTGCATCGCGACGGTGACTCTCTGGCCCCGACCGCTCTTCTCGCGATGGAAGAGCGCGGCGAGGATTCCGGCAACCAGATGGATGCCGGTGCCGGAGTCGCCGATCTGGGCGCCGGTGACCATCGGGACGCGATCGATTTCGCCCGTCGTAGAGGCCGAGCCCCCCGTGCACTGCGCGACGTTCTCGTAGACTTTGCAGTCTTCGTACGGACCGGGACCGAATCCTTTCACGGAGGCGTAGATCATCCGCGGATTGATCTGCTGGATTTTCGACCAAGGAAAGCCCATGCGATCGATGGCGCCGGGCGCGTAGTTCTCCACCATCACGTCACATTTTTCGATCAGCTTTGCGAAAATCTTGTTCCCGGCTTCGGTCTTCGGGTTCAACGTGATGCCGCGCTTGTTGCTGTTCAGCATCGTGAAATAGAGACTGTCCACGCCCGGGATGTCGCGCAGCTGTCCGCGTGTGGGATCGCCCTCGCCGGGGCGCTCAACCTTGATCACGTCGGCGCCGAACCACGCCAGAATCTGGGTACAGGTCGGTCCCGATTGCACGTGCGTCATGTCCAGAATCCGAACCCCTTCTAGGGCTTTCATGATTGCCTCTCTTCGAGATATTGAAACGATTGGTATCGGATGAGAATTCTATCTTAGAGGGAGGGTCGAGGACATCGGCTTGGATGCGGTCACAAGGCTGGTCGCGGCGAACGGATTGCCGTACCAGAAGCGCCAGCCAAGACTGCGGCGCGTCACGTCGATGGCTCCCAGCTCGCGAAGCGTCGCCGCATACCGCGTTGTGGCGCGGATATCTGCGATCGCGAGTCGTCCGCCGGGCTTGAGCACGCGCCACGCTTCCGTGACCGCCTGCGCGCGGCCTGCGCTTCCACGGATGTTGTGAATGGCGAGGCTCGACACAACCACGTCGAAGGTGCCACTGGCGCAGGGAACGGCGCGCATGTCTCCCGTCGCGATGTCGATCCGGTCGCGGACGCCTTCGAGCTCGCAGTTTCTGAGGGTCGCCTCAGCCGCGTTTCCGGATTGATCGTGCGCGCTCCACAAATCGACGCCGGTGGCGCGGCCGCTCGTCAATCGGCGCGCGACGGTGGTCAAGACGGCACCCCGTCCGCAACCCATGTCGAGCACGCGTTCATCGCCGCGGATACCAAGGCGATTGACGATCTCATCCCACACCTGCAGCTTTCCGCGCTTCGTGGTGTAGAGAAAGCTGCCCGCGTTCAGGAGGAAGAACGCGGCGTAGATCGCCAGCGTTGACGCGAGATGCCGCTGGCCGGCGATCGTGAGCATCACGAGCGATGCGACAGCACACGCCGTCCCGAGCGCAGCGAACGACACCAGTGCATAGGGTGCGTCGTAACCGTAGTCGCCGCGTCGCTTCATCGACGCGTGAGATCGGCGGTCGGCGCGTCTCTTGAGAACTGAATCCGGCGTGACGTGAAGATGTTCACTCGCGCAATGTTCGCACAGTCCCGCGAACACCGCGGCTCGGAATCCTGTTGATCACGCGAACGGCACGCCGACACGACAACCACTGGAGGTGCGATTGTCGTGCCGGCGGACGGCAGCTAGCGTGACTGCGGGCTGCGTCGTGTCGGATCGGGCGACAAGGGGCCGGCGGCGTCTCGCCGAGCGTCGAGAGGAATGACGACGCGTTCTCGTGCTGGTGCGTTGGCGTCAGGGGCGTGCGACACGGTTGCCGAACCCGACACCGGTACGGCGACGAATGCATAGCGCTGCGCCGGCGGTCCAGGCTGGAACGCACGACCGGTGACGACGCCGAAATCGTTGATGTCCTGACCGTTGATCAACTCTGCGCCGTCGGCGGGCTTCCCGACGTCGTTCAGGTCTGTCATGAGGCCGTTTTCCCAGATGAACGCGCGACAGCTGACGAGAGTCGGGTCGGTGCACGACACGCCGACGACCTGGCGCCGCTCGTTGATGCCGTGCGCTTCGCTGTAGTCGTCGCCCGGAAGCGTCCCGAGATTCTGTGTGCCGCGCTCCCTCGTCCAGAGAAACGCGCGCAGGCGCGGGCTGTTCGGATCGTCGCCCGGCTGACCCAGGAATCCCACGACATCGCCGTGCTGGTTGATCGCCATCGGCGTGTTCCATCCGGCGCCGCCGATGTTGGGAATCTCCATCGGCTCGCCGCGATTCCAAAGCACCGCGCGCTTCGCCGTCGCCCGTCCGACCGCCTGATCGCATATGCCGGAGATGCCGACGATTTGTCCGCTGTCGTTGATCGCGGTGGCCGCGCTCGACGTGTCAGGCGGCAACAGGCGGAGTTCGTTGACGTCCTTTCGTCCGGGTCCCCAGAGGACGGCCTTGAACTGAAACAGCTGCGGCGGCGCGCATGTCGGATCAACGACGGTGTTTTCGGACCATCCGACAACCTGATGAAAGTTGTTGGCGCCAGTCGCGAAGCTGTTTCGTCCGCCGAGGGTTGGAAGCGCACGGATCGCGCCCCACTCCCAGACGACGCCGCGACAGGTGAAACCGGTCGCGAACGGCGCGCCGAAGAACGCGCTGCAGCTCCATTCTTCCTGTGGTTCGGGCGTGTCGGTCTGCGCGATGCCCGCAAGAAGACCGGTCACGTTCTTCACCGGCCACGCGATGCTGCTGTTGGGACCACCGAGCGTGCCGAGATCCGCCGGTGTTCCGAAGACCCATGCCGTGGCGTGACGACGATCGTCGCCCGCGAGGTTCGAGTAGCCGGCGATCAAGCCGAAATCGTTGACGCTGTTCGCGCGGCCGTTCGATCCGCCGAGCGACGCAAGTCGCGACACGCGGAACCGAGCGGACGAGGCGGCTGGCGCGGTCCACGTTGGCTCGAGAACAAACACCGCAGTGAGTACGGCGAAGAGGTGAAAAGCACGGCGCGACGTCGCAGCTGTCATACATCCTCCTTGTGCAGGATTGTTGGCAGCGCGCCCGCTGTGCGGCTATCGTGGTCTTTCGACGCGAATCCTGACCGGATGGGGAAGTCGCGGTCCGATCGAAAGATTGTGACAGCCAGGTTTCGATAGAGAAGGGAACATTGTTCGTGCGCACTCGATCGCCCGACCGGTTCGGAGTCGCGCGGCGCGAGCGACGGCGGCTTCTCAGCTCATCGCTGGGATGCATCGAGGCGTTCGAGTGCTGCGGTCTGGGGCGAGCGCGTACGGACGAAGACTACTCGCCGCATTTCCAGGTGTGTCTGCCGTACAGCGGCCTCTTCGTGTGGCATGTCGGACGCGATGATGTGGTCGCGGACTCGAATCAGGTGTTGTTCGTCGCTGCAGGAGAGACGTTCCGATTGAGCGCGCCGCGTTCGGCCGACTTTGCCGAGCTGATCGTCACGCCCTCGATCGAATGCCTCACCGAAATCACCGGAACCTCAGAATGCCGGCTGCGGACGCATCCGCTGTTCGCGCGCAGAACGCGACGCGCCTCGCTCGCCGTTCAATTCGTCTGCGGACGCGCACTGCGTGCCTTTGGAGGCGCGGGTCATGACGGCTTGGAAGGTGATGAATGGCTCGTGGATCTGCTGCGACTGGCGTTCGACGTGACCTCGGCTCCTCCCGTCCCGTCGGAGCGCACCTGCAGACTCCTCAAAGAGACGAAGGAGTTTCTCGCCGCGCACATGGCTGCGCCGGTACGACTGGCGGATGTGGCGCGTGCGGTGCACGCGTCGCCGGCGTATCTGACCGACGTGTTTCGCCGCCACGAGGGCGTCGCGCTGCATCGCTATCTCATGCAGCTTCGCCTTGCGCGCGCTCTCATCGAGCTGCCGCACGCCGACTGCCTCACGACGCTCGCGCTCGACCTCGGGTTCTCCAGTCACAGTCACTTTGCGGCCGCGTTCCGCCAGGCGTTCCATTGCACGCCGTCGGCGTTCAGGACGTCGACGCGCGCAGACTCACGACAGCTGGCGTCGCGGGGTGATACGCTCTCGTGGAGGAGCGTGTCGCCGTGGACGAAGATCTCAAGGCCGAACTCGAACGCCTGCGCGAAGAGAACGAACGGTTGAAGAACCGCTCGACGCGAGGCGTTTCGCTGCGCGTCAGCGAGAAGGGAGGCGTCTCCGTCTACGGGCTGGGGCGTTTTCCCGTGACCTTATATAAAGAACAGTGGACGCGATTGCTCGACATGGCCGACGACATTCGCCGGTTCATCCAGGAGAACGACGCGAAGCTCAAGGCCAAGGGCGACTGATCGCCCTCAGTAGACACGGATCGACGAGATCCGATCGTTCCATCGTCCCCCGAGGTTGCCGACGTCGCTGTTGACCCGGAGGCTCTCACCCGCGAAGTCGCCGTCCTGAAAAATCATCACGTTGGCGCGCTGCACGCGGATCGATGAAATCCGATCGTTGAAGCCATTCGGCAGGGAGGCGTAGCTGCCGCCGCGCGGCACGCAAAACGCCTGGCCGCGAAAATCGGCGTCGGTGAAGAAGCACGCGCCTTCCCGCGGCATCTGCGGCTGTCCCCAGCTCGGCGGCCGTTCGCCGCCGTTCCATCCCGAACCTTCATGCACCTGGATGGATGACACCTTGTCGTTCCAACCTTGTCCCCCGAGATTCCGTACGTCGGCACCGTACCGCGCGGAGCGGCCGCGGAACCGTCCGTCCTGATACAGCAGCACCTCGGTGCCGCCGAAGATGCGGATCGACGAGATCTGATCGTTCATGCCGTTCGGCATATCGGCCACGCTCTCGCCAGCGCGCACGCAGAAGTACTCGCCGTGGAAGTCGGCGTCGCGGTAGAAGCACGCGCCGCTGTGCGGCACGTTCGGCCGCCCCCAGCGCAGCTCAACCTGCGCGTCAACAGAAACGAGACCGAGCACCAGGCAAATTCCGGCAATCACAACTCTTCTGTTCATGTCCATCCGCTCTCTACGGTCGAGGCGCTCCACCCGTGGGCGCCTTCTTGAGATCTCGCCGTTGCAAATATTCGCCCTGCACGAGCAGGTAGGCGACGTAGTACTTGTAAATATTGCTGACGTAGGTGACCGTCTCGCGTCCGATCCGATCTGCTGCGACCCGTTCGACGTTATCGAACCAGACGTTGCCATCCAGACCGCGATCGACCGCCTCGCGGCGAAGCTGACGCAGCCGCCCGGGACCGGCGTTGTACGCGGCAAAGGCGAAGAGGACCTTATTCAGATCGTCGACCGGCTCGCCAGCGAAGTTGCGGTCGATCATCTGCCGGATGTATTTCACGCCGGCGTGAATATTCGGGTCGACGGCGTGAATGTCGCCGACGCCGAGCGACTTGCCGGTGTCCGGCATCACCTGCATCACGCCGACGGCGCCCACCTGGCTCCGCGCATTCTGATCGAGCTTCGACTCCTGGTAGCCCTGCGCCGCCATCAGCATCCAATCCAGGTTGTATCGCGCGCCGTACTTGCGAAACATTGCGACCAGACGTCGGAAACGCGCACCGGCGGCGTCAGCGGTCGCGTTCTTCGCATACTGCGTGTTGAGCAGGTAGCGGCGGAAAATCATCCGCGCGTTCAACGAGTCCTTGCCGTTGTCCGCGAGGAACGTGTCGAGCGCTGACACGAGCTCGGGGCTGTTCTTGCGGACGGCCCAGGCGATTTCGCCGCCGGTGCGGAGCGTCACCGCTGGATAGAGACGCAGCTTCGGCCAGACGCGCTGCCAGAACCACGCTTTGTGGTTGTCGACGATGAGCAGTCGGACGAGACCGGCGTTGGCCATCTCGAGTAGATCTTCGTCCTCGAATTCCTCAGGCGCAGGCGTCAAGGTGATGGGCTTCTTTGCAGTCGCCGTCAGTCGTTCGTTCGCCCTGAGCAGGCTGGCGTAGTACGAACTCGACGGCCTGACAAATACTTCGCGACCGGCAAGGTCGTCGACTGACGCCACGGGCGGCTCACCGGGAGCCGTCACGACGATCTCGTCAACGCCGCCGATCCAGGGCTCGGTGAAATCGACGAGCGCCTGTCGTTCGGGCGTCACGGTCATGTCGGCCATGATGACGTCGCCGCGACCGGCGTTGAGCGACGGAATCAACTCGTCGCGCGACACGGGGACGAACTGAACGTTGATCTTCAGCTGGCCCGGAGCGAACCGCGCGTTGAGCGCATCCTCGAGCAGCTTGCCCTGGTCATACGCGGTCCCGCGCGGCGTGCCTTTGTCGACGAAGTACAGCGTCTTGCTGTAAACGGTGAGGACGCGGACCATCCGGCGTTCGACCATGCCGGACAGGTCGCCGGTCCACGGCGCCATGATTTGATCGAGCGCGATGCCGGTACGGCCTTTCTGCTGTGGCGCCTGCGTCGCGGTCATCGCGGTGAGTCCAATGACGCTGATAACCGTGAAGAAAACCCGCCGCCTGTATAAGAGAAGGTGAGTGTGCAAGCTCGACCGGCGGCACAGAGTTTACTGTATGGAAGAGCTGTCCACGTCTGAAGTGCCAGCTGAGCCGCCCAGTCACCACAGCGGCAGGTCAATTGCTACCCCGAGCCGATGACGACTCTTCAAAAGGATGTGACATGCACCGGAGACGACTGATCGAACGCTGGATCGTTCCCACGATGATGATGGCTTCCGTGCTTCTCGTGCCCACAGCGGCGCGCGCCGACGGATTCGTCACGCCGTTTTTCGGAGTGAACTTCGCCGGTGCGACCGGCGGTGTGCTGATCAACGCCATCGACGACAGTTCGCGTCAAACCTACGGCGTGTCTCTCGGCTTCATGATCGGAGGGGTGTTCGGGTTCGAGGAGGACATCGCCTATGCGCCGAAATTCGTCGCCGCCCAGGGCACACAGATTGGGCAGACGAACGTGCTGACGCTGATGAGCAATCTCGTGCTCGGCATCCCCATCGGCGGGCAGACCGGCGCCGGTGTTCGGCCGTACGTGCTGGGCGGAGTCGGTCTGCTGCGAACAAACGCCGAGCAGTCGATCGCCACGCTCACTCCGGATCAGAACAGCTTTGGCTTCGACGCGGGAGGCGGGATCAACATCTACTTCTCCGACCACGTGGGCATTCGCGGCGACTTGCGCTACATGCGCAGCTTCTCCGCTGCGGATTCGAGCAATATCCTCGGCGTCATTCTCAGAAAAGGCACACTCGATTTCTGGCGCGGGACCGGCGGTCTCGTCCTGCGATTCTGAAAGCGCACGACGCGGCCGTGCGGTGAGTTCTCAGCGCGCGGCCGCGAGGCTGCTGTCGGCGGACAGCGATTCGAGGATCGGCGAGACCGCGAGAAATGCGTCGACCACGGCCGGATCGAAATGAGTGCCGCGTCCTCGCCGGATCAGGGCGACAGCCTCGTCGTGCGAGAGCGGCTGGCGATAGAGGCGCCGCGTCCTGACGGCGTCGTACACGTCGACGAGCGCGATGAGCCGCCCCGCGATCGGAATCTGCGTCCCGCGAAGTCCTTCGGGATACCCGCTCCCGTCCCATTTTTCGTGGTGCGTGTAGACGATGTCCTTCGCCATCGTCATGATGAGGTCGTCGTGCGTGCCGACATCGTCTTCGGCGTGCGCGATGACGTCGCGGCCGTGCGCGGGATGCTTCCGCATTTCCGCGAGCTCCTCCGTGGTCAGCTCGCCGGGTTTGTTCAGCAGCCGATCCGGCACGCCGACCTTGCCGATATCGTGCAGCGGCGCAAGGCTGGAGAGGAGCTCGATGTTCTCCGGCGTCAGGTAGGCGGAGTAGGTGGCGTCCTTGGCGAGCTGTTCCGCCAGCACTTTCGTATAACGCTGCGTGCGTCGGGAATGACGACCCGTCTCCATGTCGCGCACTTCGGTGAGCGACAGCAGCGACTGCACCATGAGCCGCTGCGACGTCGCTTTCTCCAGGACCGCGCGGTTGGCGCGACGCCGCTCGGTCGCGAACCGTGCCGCGGTCATCGTGAAGAGGGCGCCGGTCAGTCCGAGGGTGGGGTAGAGCGGCGAGAAGAACGCTCCCGTGGTGACCAGCTGCCAGCGCGCCATGCTCCAGGCGATGACGACCGCCGCGGCGACAGCCGACCAGCCCCAAATCAGTCCGAAGCGTCCGGCAACCAGCGTCACGGCGATGCCAAGCGCGAGCACGAGCTGCGTTTCGAGCGTGACGCCGTACTCGGCGCGCCGGAAGAAGTCGCGCTGCAGCAGGTTGTCGGCGACCGTCGCCTGGACTTCGACGCCGGCGAAGAGCGTGTCGAGTGGCGTCGCGACCACCTCACGCGTGCCGAGCGCCGTGGTGCCGACGAACACGATCTTGTCCTTGAACATCGCGGGCGTCGCGACGCCGCTCATGACGTCCGCGGCCGACACGTACGGGAATGTCCGCTTGGCGCCGCGAAAGCGGACGAGCAGGTTGCTCTTGCCGTCCAGCGGCACCGCCTGGTTGTCGAGGACGAGCGTCGACGCGTTGACGTTCGTGACGCTCAGCGCGATTTCCTGCGGTCGTTTCAGGGCAGCCACTGCCGCAAGCGACAGGGCAGGGTAGACCTGATCGTCCAGTTCGAGAAGCAACGGCACGCGGCGCAGGATGCCGTCGGGATCCGGTGCGGCATTCAAGTACCCGGACGCGCCGGCTGCGCGCGTGAGCATCGGCAGGCTGCAGATGGATCCGGTCGCGTGGAAGAACGGTGATTGCGCGCCATCGTCGCCGCGCCGGACAATCGCGAGGCCGATCGGATACTGCACGCACGCAC
This sequence comes from Vicinamibacterales bacterium, assembly GCA_036557365.1. Taxonomy (GTDB): domain Bacteria; phylum Acidobacteriota; class Vicinamibacteria; order Vicinamibacterales; family CAVVIG01; genus DATKHR01. Next base: position 17,987 of record DATBHR010000079.1, on the reverse strand, counting down.
TCGCCTTCATCGTCGTCGCGTCGAAGGTCAACGCGTAGCCGAGGACGACCTTGCCGGCGCGCAGGGTCTCGGCCAGCGACGCATCGGTGTCGTCGGTCGATCCTTGAAGCCGGTCGGACTCCGCAAAGACGATGTCGAGCGCGATCACGGACGCACCCAGATCGCGCAGGTTCGAGATCAACGTGCCGACGACGTTTCGCCGCCATGGCCACTGGCCGACGGCCGACAGGCTCCGCTCGTCGATGTCGACGATCACGACCTGGCTGTCGGGGGGCCGCGCCGGCGTCGCGCGGACGAGAACATCGTAGACGGAGTACTCGAGATTTCTGAGCAGCGCGGGACGATAGAGCGACATCACACCGGCAGCCGCTGTGGGGATGAGGCCGCACAGAAGGACGAGCGCGCGCGAACGAGCGATCATCTGACGGTGATTTCGACGCGTCGATTACGCGGTTCGGCGACGTTATCGGCGGTAGGGATGAGCGGGTCGGCTTCGCCGTGGGATGTTGCCGCGACCGACGAGGCGTCCAGGCCTGCGTCGATCAGCAGTGTGCGGACCGCCACGGCGCGCTTCATCCCGAGCGCCACGTTGCTTATCGCCGTGCCGGTCGAATCGGTGTGCCCGATGATGGCCACGTCCGGCGTCGGTCGGTCTTTTACTGCCTGCAGAATCCGCGGCACCATCGCCTTGCTCTCGTCAGTCAGCTCGTCGGAATCGAACTTGTAGTACAGCGTGAAGTGGACCGGGGCCGGCGGGAGAGCGGCGAGCACGTCGCCGAACATCCGTTGAACGTCTTCCTCGGACATCACCGTGGGCGCCGAAGGGGCGGCGCCCGGCGAAACTGTCGTCGATTCGCGAGCGGCGTTGAGCGGCTGGCTGCCGGAGGAGTTGGACACCGTCGCGTGTCCCGTCGTTCCCGACTCCGAGTCAGGCAGCAGCACGACGATCGCCTGATCAGCGGGAACAGTGCTCGTGCGGACGCTCTTGGGTCCGCACGCGGCGCCGATCGTCGCAGCCGCGACGCCGGCGAGCGCCGCCCAACGAGTCGTCACGACGCGACGCGCAGCGCAACGGTCGTCCCGCGGACGCCGACGATGGCCGCCGGGGTCTCGAGACGGATGGAGTCTGGTGCCAGCTTGGCGATGCGGCCTGAGACGTACGCCGCAGCGCCGCGGACCATGCGCAGGACCAGCGCGAGCTGGCTCTCCGCCGGCGAATACGCGAACTTGTCAAGACGCACTTCGCTGTTCGGGCCGAGCGAAATCCGCGTGTCGTCGTTGAGGGTGACCCCGACCCGGCCGTCCCCACCGGTTCTCAGGCTGTCGGATTCGTAGATGAACTGTCCAGCCTGCGCAGGAATTGTCGACCCGTTCCGAACGATCGAGACCGAGCCGGAGGCCAGCTTGATTCGGCCGGCGGACGCCGGCTGCTGTGCGTACGCGGCGGAGGTCACGACGAGCGATGCGATCACACCGACCAGCAATCCCTCTTTCATCACGGCATCCCCCTCACCAAGATACCGCGCTTATGGCTCAGACGCACGGCTTGCACACAATGACACGCTTCGCGGCTCCGAACTGATACAGTGCACCCTGCGTGGACAACACTACTACGGAGGCGTCCGCCTCCGAACCGCAAACCGACCGACCCTCCGTCGTTATCCGCGCGGCCGTCTGGATCGGCGCAGCATTCGGGAAGTGGCAGCGTCATCGTTCGGCCGCCAAAGACGACTCATTTGTTCAGAAATGGAAGGCTGCGTGGGCCGAAGGCTGCGATGCCCATCGACTCGGGAAAACGCAGGCAGATGTCCCATACGCGCGTTCTCCCCGCAAGGACGCCTGGCTGGCTGGCTGGTTGTGGGCCGAACGGCAGGCGCATCCTCCAACTGCCGACAGGAACTGACCTTACGCTGTACGCGTAGCGAGTCCGATCAGTCTGTGATGATACGCGTGATGTGACCGTCCGCGCGTTCCGCACGGAAGTCGCGCGTTTCGATCGCATGCGGACTGAATCCCATGTCGGCCGCCAGTTGATCGATTTGGGTCTTGATGAGCCGCGCGAGGCGGGGATGACTGCCGTCCTGCTGATATGTGGATTCGCGTTCGCAGAGGGCCATGAGTTGCGCCCAACGCGTATCGAGCATCGTGGTCCTAGCCACGACCGAACCGGTCAGACGATGGCGTCCACGATGCCGTGCCAGGCGCGCGTCGTCTCATGATTCATCGATGATACCGCGACGCCGCACTCCAGACTTCCCAATTCGGTTTGACTTTGCCAGACGAGTTCAACTGGAACCGCAAGTGATCCGTTTGGAAGGACGACTTCGAAAGACGGCGGCAGCGAGTGACTCGAGTTGTCGCCGAGTCCCAGGCGCAGTCCGCCGTAGCTGACGTCGAGCACCGTCGCCTGCGACGAATTTACTTTGGCGGCGAGGCCCTGCGGCGCAGGCTTGCGCGTCCATCGACGGATCGGACGCGGCGCGGCGACCGCTCGCTTGACCGGCGTGTCCGGCAACTCGTCGATCAGGTCGAGCAGCATCGCCGGGACGATCGGCTTCAGCAGGAAATGCGCGCCCAGTTTCTTGGCTTCGGCTTCGAGGACGTGATCCGAGAACGCCGTCGCGACGATCGCCTGCGTGTGCTCGTTGTCGCTCAGGAGCAGTTGCAGTCCGTTGAAGGCGCCGAGCCTGATGTCGGTGATGAGGACGTCGGGGTGATGGATCTTGAGCAGCCGCTTGCCGTCCTCGAACGTCGCGGCGGCGTACACCTGATGTCCGCGGCCGGCGATCAACCGGATCAGCCCCGCGCGCGCAGCGTCGTCGTCTTCGACTACGAGAACCTTCTTAGCCATGGCAGTGCTCGCCTGCGGGCAACTTCAGTGCCGGATCGAAGGCGTCGCCGTTCTCGCGCTTCGTTGCAGATGAAGCCGCACGATGGACTGGCCGCCCTTACAGATCTGTGCACGATGACACGAAAACCAGCCCTGAATGCGGCGCGCTTCGCGTGAGTATAGCCGAATTGCTGCTACCATCTGCGCGCCACGTTTTAGACATTCCAGCCGTGCGGGCCGGTCCAACCTTGATTGGTAATTTGTCGTTCGAACTCCGCCTGACGCTTCGCCAGTTCCGCGGAGTCGAGGAACCGCTCGACGTGCTCGGTCCCATCCGCTTCGACGATGCATAGCTCGAAGGTGCCGCTCGGCCCCTCGCGCGCTTCATAGCGAAGATATTCACCCCGACGTTCGAACCACCAGAACACGCAGCCTCCGAATCCGAACCCGCGATCAATCCCACGCCGACAGCTGGGCGTCCATCTTCTCAGGATGCTGCACGTCAATCGGCAGCCGTGCCCGCTCGAGCGCGAGCAGCAGTTGATGGAATTGCGCGCGCACCCGCCGTTCCGCCGGACCATCGTCCAGCTTCGTGATCGCCGTCTCCAGGCCCGCGATGGCCCAGCCGATCGTCACTCTGGGATGTTGGGACATGCCTTCCTTATCGGCGCGTGCGCGCTCCGAAGGAGCGGCCGTCGGCGGGGTTGTCAGGCTTGCACGGTCCTTCACAGCGCCGAAGCTGGACCGTCGGAACGGGCCGCCGCGCCAAGACCGCGGCGGACCTCGTCGAGCATCGATCTGAGCGTGAACGGCATTCTCAGAACGCCTGTTGCCAGCGGCGGCGTCCGGTCGTCGATTCCCGACAGCAGCGCGATCAGCATCGGAGCGGCCGGACTTCGGCGTTCTCCGAGCTCCTCGTAGAGACGTGCGGCCTGCTCCGCTTGCAGTCCGGAAAGAACGACCTCGGGATGCTGCGAATCGAGGAGCTGCGTGGCCTCGTCGGCGCTGCTGGCTTCTATGACGCGGAACCCGAAGTGATCCAGATAGCGGACGAGCGGAAAGCGCAGGTCCTCATAGCCGTGGGCGATGAGCACGGTGGGGTGCCGACCCTGACGATCGGACGCCCGTCGGCCGCCGCGGGGGGCGCGGCGTCTATCCTGCGTGACGGTGAGCCGGCGATCGACGTCGGTCACGATGGCACTACAGTCGGCAGAACGTCAGTTGAATCGAGCTGCCGATCTCCTCGAGTGGAACGAGATCGGCGGCGCCGCCGTGAGCGGCGGTCGCGTGTTCGAGCGCCATCGCGCCGAGCGCGAAGATCATCGGCGTCCAGGCGGACCGGGTTCGCGACGTGAACCGCTCGACGATATCGGGCGACGCGGGGACGATTTTCTGGATGACGTGGGCTGCGAAACCGCCCTCGTCGATCGCCCGCAGCTGCAGTTCGACGTGCGGCTGCTGCGTCTGTTCGAGGAGCGTGAGCGTCATCATGATCGCCGCTGTCAGCGCGGGTGCCACGAAGCGGTCGTCGACAATGACCGCCGGCGCATCGGACGTCAGCTCGATCCGCAGGCCAGCCAGACGCGATTCGGCCTCGAACTGACGGATCACATCGTCGGCAATTGTCGAGAGCGGACGGCGACGGCCCTGCCGGATTTTGCCTCCGGCGAGAAGTGCTGCGGTCTGCGCGAGCCAGGACGTTCGAGACGCCTGCGCAGACATCAGATCGGCGGCGACCGAGCGCTGGAACTGGTCCGGCGCGCGACGCAGCATGTCGACGGCGTTTTGAAGCTGGCCGAGGTCGTCCGCGATTCGTCCCAGCGCTTCAGAGATGTGACCGCCCATCGTGGCGCGGAGCGACGATGCTCCGGCGGCGGCGCGGATGTTTTCGGATTGCGCGAGCGCCTTGGCCGTTTCGTCATCCACCTGGTGAAGCACGCAGGGGACCTCGGTGAGGCCCAGAGACATGGCCGCGGCGAAGCGGCGGCGTCCCGCGATCACTTCGTAGCGCGACTGCCGCTTTCGAACGAGCAGCGGCTGAATGATGCCGTGCACGCGGATCGACTTGGCGAGCGGCTCGAGTCCGGTTGCGGCGTCGGCCGGCGGCACTTCGAACTGCGAAACGGCAATCAGCCGAATCGGAACGCCGCCAGCTCCCGACGTAATCGAATCGACGTAGTGCCGTTCGGCGCGCATGCGATAGTGCGCCGGCAGCCCTTCGCGCTGAACCGGCCGGCCGAGCTCCCGCGACGCGTCGTCTTCGACGACTTCGTCGTCCGTTCGGTCGACGCGAACGTCCAGGGTGTCGGTCTGAGAGGTGTCGAAATCGTGCACGGTGTCCTTTGTAGTGGGCGCGCGTCGCGGACGGCGGATTCAGTCGATGCGAACGAACTCGCCCTCGCTCGTACGGCGGAGGAAGCGCGAGTCGATCAGCGCGGCGAGCACGGACTCGCACTGCGTGGCGTCGAGGCGCCACATCCGCTGGATCTGATTGGCGGTTAGGCGGAGACCGGGACTTTCGAGGTACTCGGCGCGGATGTGATGAACGAGAGGACCGATGGAAACTGATGAGCTCGACATTGGGCTGATGATGTTAACGTGAAATGAACAAAGCTGAACAGTACTGAACTTGGCTGAACAGTATTGCAAACGCCAAGCCCTGCCATGAAGATCATTCTGGTCATATCGTTCGAAGAATCGAGCGGATCCGGGTTCGTCGGTCGCTGACTTTTGCCTCGAACCTGAAGACAAAAGTCGTCCTGATCGCGACCTTCAGATCGGTTTTCCACGCAATTTCAATCATGTATTCCTTGGCACGCGTTGCATTCGGCACGGACCCAAGACGCTGCCTATGTCCAACACTGCCTCGCCCAGACGGTGGCCGCCGGATAACGCAGAAGGCCCGACGGATCCGCCAGCCCCCGCGCCGAACGTCGTCCCGATTCGCGTAAACGGCGGAGAAGATCCACTCGCGAGCTTCAGTCCCGAAGGGGACGCTCCGCCCGCACCGACGTCGACGCCGACACCCAGCAAAAAAGTTTCGCCCGCGGTCAAGACGAAATGGCTCATTGCATTCGGCGCCTGTTTCGCTGCCGGCGCGCTCGCGGCCGCGGTCTTCTATATGTGGGATCGCATCGTGCCGCCGCAGGCGCAGGCGTCGCCGCTGTCCGGCCATGTCGTTCTCCGATCGCGGCCTGATGGCGCGGCAGTCCTCATCGACGGCATTTCGCGTGGGGTCACGCCGCTCGAACTCGAACTGATGCCCGGATCGCACGACGTCGTCTTCCGCGCCGGATCCGCTGAGCGGCGAATCGATCTGAAGGTCGAAGGCGGAGCGCGCGTGGCCGAGAACGTCGACATGCCGGCGGTTCCCGAGACCGGATCGCTCGAAGTCACGTCCGAGCCGAGCGGTGCCAAGGTCAGCGTGGACGGCACGGCCGTCGGTGTCACACCGCTCAGTCTCGCCGGAGTCAGCCCCGCTCGTCACGCGGTCGTCGTCTCGCAGGGCGGAAGCAACGTCACCAGAACTGTGGACGTGACGGCCGGGGCTGCGTCCAACGTCTTCGTCGCGCTGTCCGCGCAGTCCGCCTCAGCGAGCGGCACGCTCGCGATCGAGTCGCCGATCGAGCTTCGCATTCTCGAAAACGGGCAGCTGCTCGGTCTGTCGAACGGTGCGCCGATCGTGTTGTCGTCGGGCAAACATCAGATCGATCTCGTGAACGAGACGCTCGAGCTCCATCTCAATCGGTCGCTGACCGTCGACGCCGGCAAGACGGCGCGGCTCGCAGTGACGATTCCAAGCGGCACGCTGTCGGTCAACGCGTCGCCGTGGGCGGAAGTCTTCGTCGATGGACGGAGCATTGGACTCACCCCGCTTGGTGCGGTCTCGATTCCGGTCGGGTCGCACGAAGTGGTCTGGCGTCACCCGCAGTTCGGTGAAAAGCGGCGGACGGTCGTCGTCGGCGCTCAGGCGACCACTCGCGTCACGATGGACATGAATCGATGACTCGCCATTTCGTCCTCGCGTGCGGTCTCGCGGTGATCGTTGGTGCCGGCGTGGCATCCGCCGCGGAGGATCCGCTCGATACGGCCAAGACGCTGTACCTCTCGGCGTCGTACGAAGAAGCGCTCACCGCGCTGACCAACCTGCCAGCCAACGTCGATGCGGACCAGGCCGACAAATTCCGGGCGCTGTGTTTTCTGGCGCTGAATCGGACGCAGGACGCCGCGGAAACGCTCGAGCGGCTCGCCACGCGCAAGCCGATGCTGAAGCTCGACGAAGGCGAGTCGCCGAAACTGGTCCTCATGTTTCAGGAAGCACGGGCGCGCGTGCTGCCTGCGGCCGCGAGGACGATGTATGCCAACGCGAAGAGCACGTTCGAGCGCGGGGACCTCAAGTCTGCGTCGACACAGTTTCGCGATGTCATCTCGCTCTTGTCCGACAAGGACCTCGCCGCGCAGCCCGCGTTCGCGGACATGAAGATGCTCGCTGAGGGTTTCGGGAAGCTCGTCGACCAGCAGCTCGTCGCGGAGCGTCAAGCGGCCGCCGCCGCGCCGCCGACCCCGCCGCCAGCTCCGGTCGCGGCCGCTCCGGCACCCTCGCCAGCCGACGCGTTGAAAGTGTACTCGTCAGCCGACGACGATGTCGTGCCGCCCATTCCGATCGTGCAGACGATTCCGGCATGGATACCGCCGAACGGCAGCTATCGCTTCCAGGAGTACACCGGCCTGCTCGAAGTGGTCATCGACGAGACCGGTCTCGTGTCGAGCGCCACGATGGTCCAGAAGCTCAACGTCCTCTACGATCAGACGCTGCTCAGCGCGACGAAGCGTTGGCGCTACCGACCGGCGCAGCGTGCAGGCAAGCCTGTGAAGTATCGAAAGCAGGTCAACGTCGTCCTGCGGCCGGCCCCCCAGGGAACGGCGTCGCCGCAGACCGTCCAGCCGCAGGCTCAGTAGTGCGCCTGTTTGCGGGCTCTGCTTCTTAGAGAGCCCGCGTGCGCGACGAGGCCTCGTCGCTTTTCGGCTCGCGGAAGCCGTGGAACGGCAGATGGCAGTCGTGCTGATAGAGGAAGGCCAGGAAGCGCTTGTAGTCGCGCGCATCCATCCGGAAGAGTTCGACGAGCCTCCGATAGCTGCCTTGCGTCTGCTGAAGCCCGCTCCTGATCAACTGCCGCAAATCTGCCTTGGTGATATCCCGATCGATGAACGCCGGGTAAACGGCCGTCCAGAAGCTCTCACCATCGACGACCATCCGACGCCACATTGCATCCGCGCGCGCGCTTTCGAGAGCGGCCACCGGAGACGATGAGACGGCTTCCTGCGCGAGGGCGGTGAGGAGTTCGCGCGGGAGATCGTCCGGCACAACGTCGCGTGTCGAGCGATGGCGCACCACGATTCGTTCGACGACGTTCTTCAGCTCTCTGACGTTGCCGGGCCAGCGATACCGAATCAAGGTGTCGAACGCCTGCGCCGACAACCGCGGTTCGGCCACGCCCTGACTGCGCGCCGTCTCCGTCATGAAATGCCGCAGAAGTATGCCGACGTCGTCGCCGCGCTCGCGCAGCGGCGGAATGACGAGCCGCAGCACGTTCAGCCTGTAGTACAGGTCCTCTCGGAATTCACGCTTCTCGATGCGTTCCTGGAGATTCCGGTTCGTGGCGGCGATGACTCGCACGTCGACCGGCCCTTCGACGCGATCAGAACCGACTCGTTGAATTTCGCCCGTCTCGAGGAAGCGGAGCAGCAGCGACTGCATGCGCAGCGACATCTCGCCGAGCTCGTCGAGAAAGAGCGTCCCGTGATGGGCCGTCGTCGCCAGACCAGGCTTGTCGCGGTACGCGCCGGTGAAACTGCCGCGCACGTGGCCGAACAGCTCTGACTCGAGCAGAGAATCGGGCACGCCGGCGCAGTTGATGGTGACGAAATCGCGCGTGCGTCGACGGCTGCTGTCGTGAATCAGACGCGCCACGACTTCCTTGCCCACGCCGGTTTCGCCGACGATCAGGACCTTTGCGTCCGAACGTGACGCGGCGAGGACATCGTCGCGGAGATGATCGATGAGGGGACTGGTCCCGAGGAGGGCTCGCATCGATCGGTCAGAGGGCGTCGTTCCGGAGGCGCCTGGCAATTCTTGAGTCGGCACGGTCTGGTCGGTCAGGAATAATCAGTTGGCCGAGAGTCCGATTTCAATAGCACGCGGCAATCGGCGTGCAGATCGTAACGGTACGACGCGAACAAATTCAACCCTAAACGCCTCAACAGGGACAAAAAGTCATATCAGAGTTACACTTCGTCTGGTTGAATTTCCAAACTGTCATGACGACGCGTGACGGCGCATAAAGCTGAGCTCTGGCGAGCCGCTTGCACCGATTTTCCCTCGAGCCGCGTGACCCCTTTTCAGACACTGCATAGGACCGACGAGACCCGCCGCCCGCATCTGCCGCGCGTCCGAACGATCGCGCGCAGCCGCATGTGGAAGTGGCTGCTCGACGCGCACCGGCTTCTCGGGCTCACGGTCGAAGTGCTCGACGATCAGTTCACCGTGGTCACGCCATCGAAGGACGGCCGCATCCTGCGCGAGCGCTACGAAGCCGCACGATCGGCGTCGCTCGCTGACATTCTCGCGGCATCGATGACGACGGACGCGCCGTTCGTGAGCATCGCCGGCGGCGTCCACCTCGCGTGCGTGCCGATTGTGGGCGCCGGCGCGCTCGCCGGGGCAGTTCTCGTCGCGACCGACGATCACGTACGGTTCGAGGATCGCGACATCGCGCGCCTCGGCGTCCTGCTCGCCGAAGCGATCGCCGATCAACTGTCGCGTCCGGCACCAGAACACCGCGGTCAGCTTCATCAGATTTCTGCGCTGTACCAGCTGCTGCAGCACGCGATCGCGAGCGGATCGGAGCGCGAAATCGTTCGCACGTTCGCCGAGGCGCTGTGCATCTGGGAAGAGATCGAGGTCCTGGCGTACCGCGCCGACCTCGGCGGACGGTACTTGCTCGCGCTCGCGCTGCCTGGCTCGGATCCAGAGATCGTCCCGCGATGGCTCAATTACGAGCCCGCGTTCGACGCGCCTCGCGTGCGGCGCCTGTCGCCGTTCGAGCGCGACAACCTCGGATTCGGCGGCATCGGCGAGACGGTGCTCGTACGCGTCGTGAGCGATGGCGGTCGATGGTTGATCGCGCTGAACTCTCCGCGCGAGGCGGCCGATCGTGAACGATCCGAGATGTACGTCGCGGCGCTCGGACACGCGTTGAACGGATGCGTCGCCGTGGAGACGTCGCGCCTGACGTGGGAAGTCATGCAGCAATTCGTCCACGCTGATCCGCCGGACGAAGCGGCGCGGCGAGCCGTGGAAGCGCTCGGTCAGGCGTTGAAGGGCAGTGGCGGCTTCACGGTCGCGGGCGTCGACGGCACCGTGATCCTGAAATCCGGCGAGCAGTGTGGTTCGGTTGACGCGGAAAGCATCGCCGACCGACACACGCTGCGCACGCAGATCGCGGCGCCGCGGTCGTACCGAGCCGTGCTGGAAATGCAGGCGAGGCCGGGCGAGTCGTTCACACCGAGAGACGTCAAGCTGTTCGACGCTGCGGCGGCGAGCTTTGCGTCATGGCTGCCGTCGGTCATCCGCCGCTTGAGTGCGACGGAGCGGCGCGTGGCCGCGCGCTCGTTCGATCAGATCGTCGATCGATACGCGCGCGAAGCGCACGCCGCGCACGACGATGCGTCGCTCATCCTGATTTCGGCAGGCGCGGAAGCGCTCTCAACGGACACGACGCACGCGTGGATCCGACGCGTGCGTCCGCAGCTCCGCCCAACGGATCTCGCCGGCCGCCTGACGTCCGGTGAACTGGGAATTCTTCTCCTGCAGACGCCGCAGGCCGGCGCACAAGTCGTCGCGCGGCGGTTGTCGCGCGTCCTCACTGCCGGTCCTCTCGCGGCCAACGGTCCCGCCATGCACATCGGCGTCGCAAGCCAGGCGGGCGAGCTCGTTTCCGCCGAAGCCCTGATTGCGCGCGCCCGGCGCCAACCCTTCGATCAGCCCGTTCCCATTAGCTGAGCGGTACGCTTGTTGCCAGCTGAGCAGTAGGGAGTGCGCCAGCACGAGACGCGACGAGTCCGCCGCGGTGTGAGCAGCTGCGGCCGTGTCGATCACGAAACTGGCGTGCACAGCCGAACTGATGATGGGATGGGCGTTAGGCACGTCGTGTCGCGGCGTCGCGGTAGCTGCGGGGTGCATGTGGTCGTCGCCCTGGGCGGGGCCGCTCGCGCCGAAGGTTCACGTTCGGGTGAACAAAATCAGCCTCGAGTGTCCCACCCTGCGACGTCATCATGAGCGGCTTCGGTCCTAGCGCCACAACCACACCGACTGTGACCGACGAGTTCGAGTCGCCTGTCGGCGTTCCCGCGGACCGCAACAAGGCCGGCCGTCTGTACTACAGGCTGATGCGACGGCTGCCGCGCGTGCGCGGCACTGCGTCGGTCAGCGACTTGATTCTCAAGTACGCGGCGCGTGCGGTCGATGCGCGCCTCGGCGCGCTCGCCGTCGTGCAATCCGACACGCACGCCGCGATCACGGCGACCTACGGCTATCCTCGCGTACTCGTGGAGCACCTGCGGATCGAGCCAGGCGTGGGCGTCATCGGACGCGTGATGCTGTCGCGCCGGCCGCTGCTCGTCGATACGCCCGATCCGCTGCGGCCGCGGCGTCTCCGGTACCGGACGCATTCGTTCGTCGCGGTGCCGGTGCTCGCGGCAGGCGACGTCCTGGGAGCCATCTGCGTCACGGACCGCGAAGGCGACCGCGCGTTCACCGCCGAGGACGTCGCGACGCTCCGGACGTTCGCCGCCGGCGCCGCGCTCGCGCTCGAACGCGAGCGTGCACTCGATTCCGCCGAAGCCCACGCGCACGCCGCGGCGATCGATCCCGTGAGCGGTGTGTTCAACCGCCGATACCTGCAGGTGCGGCTCGGAGAAGAACTGCAGCGATCGCGTCGTCATGAAATTCCGCTGGCGCTCCTGCTCATCGACATCGACGACTTCAAGATCGTCAACGACTCCTACGGCCATCTCGCCGGCGATCTCGTGCTGCGCGACGTCGCGGAAATTCTGCGACGGTCCGTTCGCGTCTTCGACGTGTGCGCGCGGTTCGGCGGCGAAGAATTCGTCATCATCATGCCGGGGAGCACGGCGGAGAGCGCGATGCGCATCGCCGAGCGCATTCGCGAGCGCATCGAATCGTATCGGCCGTCGGATCGTTTGCTGGCAAGCCTTCACATCACCGTCAGCGTGGGGCTGACGGTGTCTGGTTCGGGCACCACGGCCGGTCAGTTGCTGGCGCAGGCCGATGCCGCACTGTACGCGGCGAAGCACGCAGGAAAAAATCGGATTCGTTCGTCAGAAGGCGACGGCGGCTTCTAATCCGGCCGCGTCACATCGTCAGGTGGGAAGAACTGCCGCGATCTGATGATGCCGCGTAGGTGCCGTGGTGGCCTGCGTGGCCGACGATGCAGCCTTCGCGTTCGCTGGAGAGCGTGTCGTCCAGCCAGTCGCGCACGAGATCAATGACCGCGTCCGCATCGAGAAATCCTGCGCGGAGCGTGACACCACACACGGCCGGCCCCACGAGATTCAACTGGACCCAGCGCTCCTGATCGGTGGAGTAGATGCCGCACACGTCCATCCGCCAGGATTGGCCGCGCGCATAGACGCGCTGACCCTCGAGCAGGAAGAAAAGTTCGTCCGAGGGGCTGACTAGATTCGGATTGCTGACAGCGGTCTGCAATTGCCACACGGATCGCGGAATGCGAGGCACGTCGCACAGTTGTGCAATTCTCAGGCCCACGAGCGCAGTCCGTAACCTCTTCACCGTCAAGCCACTTTACGGGAAAAAGCCATCAATCTGTTCGTTTGCACTCCGTTCACGCATGTAGAAGTTACGCGACGAGGCGCTGAAATTCTGCGTGACGGCCGTCACGCGCTGCACTTTCAGCAAACGCGCGCGGCGACATAAGTCTGTCCGGATCGAGACTCTGCTCTCGATGTCCACCGAAGATTGGGTCATCGCGGGCCTCACATTCCATGGCGTTTCCCGGGCCAGCGTCGTGAATTCATTGCAGAGGCTGACTTCGATCCTCGCGTGGCAACAATCTTGTAACTGGGGTCATCACCCGCATGGCGAGGTGCGACTGTTGACGCGGCTATTGCTCGTCGAGCCTGAGGCCACGACCTGTCGCGACATTCAACATGCTTGCGCCGATCTCGCGCGCGTCGTCGTCGCCCGGAGCTTTCACGATGCACGCGCGCATCTTGGCGATTGGCGGCCGGACGCTCTCGTCACCAACATGCGTCTCGGCGACTACAACGGACTTCACCTCGTGCTCCTCGCCAGGTGCGCCGATCAGCGGATGCGTTGCGTCGTGTACAGCGATCGGCCCGACACGTACTTGGTGCGCGAGGCGCAGTCGGTTGGCGCCTTCTTCGAACGGACCGAACGTCTGATCCACGCGCTTCCTGCCTACTGTCGGGCCGCGCTGCCTCCGAAGGATCGACGCGCACCCGATGGGCGCGACCGCCGCGCCGTGTTTCGCGGCGGACGTCGATCGGCCGACCAGCCCGTCGTCGTGTAATCGGACCACGGCCGCGAATGGGTTCGCGGTACTGCCGCGGTCGGGTATGCTATTAGCGCCGTGCAGAAATCCAGACCTACGCAAAACAAGCGAGCGCGCGAGCGAGCGCGCCAGGAACGTCGACAGGAGAAAGAGGCTCGCCGCGCAGACAAGGCACGGCAGCATGCGGAGCGACCGGCAGTCGAGGGCGGCGAAGATCCTGACATCGCCGGCATCGTTCCGGGTCCGCAGCGTTCTCCGTGGGACGATGACGAGACGCCGAGCTGACGCGTTGAACGCCGTCAGGCGTTCAGGCCGAACGCGCCCGCGACGAGCTCGTACGATCGACGCCGCGCGGCGTGGTCAAACGTGATGGTCACGATCATCAGTTCATCCGCTTCATAGTCGCGCACCACGTCCTCGAGCCCTCGCCGCACCGTCTCCGGATCGCCCACGATTCTCCTCCGCGAGCGCAGTCCCGATCCTCCTTCGCCTTCCCGCGCACGTTCATCATCGAGAAACTGTTGCGCCTTCTCGACAGGCGGCACCGGAATCAGGACGCCGCGCTGCAGCAGCTTGAAGCTCATGGCGGCACTGGCGGCGAGCTCGCGCGCGCGCTCGTTCGTCTCGGCGCACACGACCCAGACGGCGACGATGACCTCCGGCGACGTGCGCCACGACGATGGCTGAAAGGTGCGGCGATAGTGCGTCGCGATGTCGCGTCCGGCGGGATTGATGAAGTCGGCGAAGGCGTACGGCAATCCTCGTTCGGCGGCCCACAGCCCGCTTTGCGGCGACGAACCCAGGAGCCAGAGGTCGGGGCGAGCACTGCCACCCGGAAGCGCGCTCAGCCTGGCAAACGGATGGTCAGCGGGAAGCGAGCGTTGAAGATAGCCGGACAGCTCCGACAGCTGATCGGTGAAATCGTCGGGAAGCAGATAACGCCGATCGCGTTGCAGCGCAAACATCGTCGTCGTGTCGGAACCCGGCGCGCGGCCGACAGCGAGGTCGATCCGATCGGGACAGAGGGCCGACAACATGCTGAAGCTTTCCGCGACCTTCAGCGGACTGTAGTGCGGCAGCATCACGCCGCCGCTTCCGATGCGAAGGCGTGATGTGGCGGCGGCGAGCGGACCAATCAGTACTTCCGGGCTCGCGCACGCGAGCATCGGCGTCCCGTGGTGTTCCGCCACCCAGTAGCGGTGATAGCCGAGCCGATCTGCGAGGCGACAGAGATCCAGGCTGTTGCGCAGCGCGTCGCCGCCGGTCGAACCTTCGGAGATAGGGGACTGATCCAGGACGCTGATGCGCATCGGCCGACTTCAAGTGTCGGTCGGATCGCGGATGGCCGTCCAGGCTAGATGCGCGGCTGAAGGGAGAGCGGTACGCGGCGTTCGCTCGGACGGTAGCGGGCGATGGCGACCGAAATCTGCCAGTCCGCAGGCGCGAGCGCACCGAAGTCGGCGAGTGGCACCGGAATGCCGCCGCTGAATGCGTTCCAGCAGGACTGCGGGGCAGGCCTGAAGGCGGACAGCGGAGCCCGTTCGTGACGGGTATCGAAGGCGGTGTGCGCCTGGATCATGCGCAGGAGCGCACGCACGGTCTCACCGATGCTCGATCCTTCGGCGGTGAGATCGTGTTCGATACCCCTGCCGACCCAGACCCCCGGGAGGTCCTGGTAGACGACAAGGCTCAATCGATTGCCGGTACTCACGACACTTCCTCGCCTCGCAAAGCAAGTGACAGCGAAAACCGCTTCGGAATGAGCGACTTACTTTTTTGTCGGCTGCTCGGCTGTTCGGCTTTACGACGAAGGATTTACACGGGTGCCGGCCACTAGAATGAAAGGTTGGAGATGCGGAACGGTCAGAGCTACCCGGCGGCGCAGGCGCTTGCCCCGCGCGTCCATCAACATTTCGCGCGGCATCTTGGGCAGGCGCAGCCCCGCCCCGGCGAGCGCCTCGCGTCCTTGCCCGACGTGGACTCGATCGCGGCCATCATCGAGGTCGGGTTCTGGGCGAGCCTCCGACGCGAGGAGGGCTACGTCCCGCGGGTGTCGCTCGCCTTTGTGAGTCCCGACGACATCAGGGAGCCGCTGCGTCTGGGCAGGCCGCTTCCGCTCGATCCGACGGCGCTGACGCGCGTCGCGCCGGCGGTCGCTCCGGCGGGCATCCACCTGGCCGTCGATCGCATTGATGGTGAGCTGGTCGCGTGGGGCACGATCCGGTCGCTTCCGCGTCTCTGCTTCGTCCTCGAAGTTGCAGGGCCTGGCCTGCTCGTCGTGAAGCATCAACGCGGCGGCCTGCTCGGGAAGTTCGTCAACGTGGCAGTCATCGAAGGCGACCAGATCAAGATCGTTGACGAACGTGCCTCGTCGCTGCCGGACTGTCCGCCGCTTCTCACCTCGCTGCTCGGGTTCGACGCGCCGGCCACGTGGGTCGACAGTGTCAACGTGCTCGTGCAGCTCGCCGTCGCGATGCGCGCGCACGGCCGCGGCGGATCGATGCTCCTCGTTCCGACGAAGGGCGACGCGTGGCGCGAGTCGATCGTTCAGCCGATCTCGTACCCGGTCACGCCCCCGTTCTGCGAGCTCGCACAGCTCGCGAAGGAACAACCGGACGCGAGCCGCCAGAAGCTCTGGCGCGAAGCGCTCGACGAATCGGTGAACGCCGTCGCGAACCTCACCGCGGTGGACGGCGCCACGGTGATGACAGTTGACTACGAGCTGCTCGCCTTCGGCGCCAAGATTGCGCGCCGCAAGGGCTCGCCACAGGTCGAGCAGGTCACCGTCACGGAACCGGTCGAGGGCAGCGGTCCGTTCGTCATCCATCCCAGCTCACTCGGCGGGACACGACATCTGTCTGCGTCGCAGTTCGTGCACGATCAGCAGGACGGGCTCGCGCTCGTGGCGTCGCAGGACGGCCGGTTCACCGTCTTCGCGTGGTCGCCGTGCGAATCGATGGTCCACGCGCATCGCATCGAAGCGCTCCTGCTGTAGCGCGAGCGAACGAGCGAATTCAGCTTGGATTAAACTAGCGGCCATGACTGGACCGACTCGTCGACTGATCGTGGCCGGTGCCGCCACCATCGCGCTTTCGCTGCTGCTGACGACGTCCGCGATTCGCGGAGCGTCTCCGGCATGCGATCCCGATAACGGCGGTCTCAAGCTGCCGGCAGGATTCTGTGCGCTCGTCGCCGCCGACGGTCTCGGAACGGCCCGGCACCTGACGGTCGCACCGAACGGCGACGTTTACGTTGCCACGCAGCGCGGCACGGCCGCGAACCCGCCGCTCGTCGCGCTGCACGACGCGGACGGCGACGGCCGGTTCGAAGTCAAGGAGCGATTCGGCGAAACGGGCGCGACCGGCATCGGGTTGCGCAACGGTTACCTGTACATCGGAACACCGACGTCGGTGCTGCGCTACAAGATGACCGCCGGCACGCTCAAGCCGACGGGCGCCGCCGAGGCCGTCGTCAGCGACTTCACGCTGCAGCGGCAACACGAGGACAAAGGCATCGCGTTCGACGGGAAAGGCGGCTTGTATCTCAACGTGGGCGCGCCGTCGAACGCCTGTCAGCAGCCCGATCGACGCGCCAAGGTGGCCGGCCAGGATCCGTGCCCGCTGCTCGAGCAGTACGGCGGCATCTGGAAGTTCGACGAGAACAAACTCGGACAGAAGCAGGCTGACGGGACGCGGTACGCGACCGGCCTTCGTCAGATGCCGGCCATCGCCTGGCACGACGGCGCGCTCTACGTCACGATGAACAATCGCGATCAACTCGACACGCTGTGGCCCGAGCGGTTCAAAGCCGAGGACAACGCCCAGCGGCCGGCGGAGCCGATGTACCGCGTCGAGCAGGGCGCCAACTTTGGTTGGCCGTATTGCTTCTACGATTTCACGCAGAACAAGCTGCTGCTGAATCCCGAGTACGGCGGCGATGGTCGGGAAGTCGGACGCTGCAGCACGTTCACATTGCCGATCGCCGCGTTTCCCGCGCACTGGGCGCCGGTAGCGTTGACCTTCTATACGGGGACGCAGTTTCCGGCGAAGTACCGCGATGGCGCGTTCATCGCCTTCCACGGATCGTGGAATCGTTCGCCGATGCCGCAGGACGGCTACAACGTGACGTTCCAGCCGTTCGCTGGCGGCAAGGTGTCGGGGAAGTACGAAGTGTTCGCGGAAGGCTTCGCCGGCAAGGATCCGTTGATGCGGCCAAACGACGCCGCGTATCGCGCCGATGGCGTCGCCGAAGGCCCGGACGGTTCGCTCTACATCTCGGAAAGCCAGAAGGGCCGCATCTGGCGCGTCCTCTATAAAAAGTAGCGACGCCTTACCGCGACACGACCGCGTTGGCTTTGTTCTGCTGGAGCTCGACCGCGAGCGCGCGCCGCGCCTCCTCGAGATGTTGCTGGTACGACGACTGGCGCGCGTCGAGCGAGGCGGCGCGCTCCAATTCCGCGACCGCCGATCGCAGGCGTCCCGCTTTGAAGTAGGCCCAGCCCAGCGTGTCGTGCACGTCCGCCTGCTCCGGCAGCTGCGCAGCGG
>DATBHR010000078.1:0-31582 GCA_036557365.1 Vicinamibacterales bacterium | reverse complement strand
TGGCTCACGGGGAACGGCGGCTGATGCGAACGCTCGACGAGCTGCGGGAAGACATCGACCGCGTGGACGAAGTCCTCGTGCGGCTGCTGAACGAGCGCGCGCGCGTCGCGTGCGAGATTGGGCAGCTGAAGAAGGAGCTCGGCGTCGAGGTGTATCAGCCGGAGCGTGAGAAACAGGTGCTCGCGCACGTGCGCGGGATTGCCGCCGAAGGGCCGCTCGGCTCGGACGCGATCGCACGGCTGTTCGAACGGATTATCGACGAGGCACGCCGCCTCGAGCGGCGTCTCGTGCACGGCGATCCGGAAACGAAATAGGAACGTGACAGATTCTGTGGAGGCAGCAGGCACTATGGTCGTGGTCATGCAGGAACGGGCGACCGAGGAGCAGATCGAGAAAGTGGTCGCGCGCCTCGTGGAAATGGGTATGGACGTCCATCGATCGACGGGCGTGACGCGGACGGTGCTCGGCGCCGTGGGCGCCGGACGTCCGGACGCCGGCATCATCGAGATGCTCGACGGCGTCCACGAAGTGTTGCGGATTTCCGAGCCGTATAAGCTCGCGAGCCGCACCTTCAAGCCGGAGGGCACCGTGGTGACCGTCGGCGATGTCCGCATCGGCGGCGACGAGGTCATCGTCATGGCGGGTCCGTGCTCCGCCGAGTCCGAGCCGCAGGTGAGAGCCGCGGCCACGGCCGTCCGCCGCGCCGGCGCGAAAATCTTCAGAGGCGGCGCGTTCAAGCCGCGCAGCTCGCCGTACAGCTTCCAGGGGCTCGGCGAAGAAGGACTCCGACTTCTGCGGGACGCGGCCAACGCCGAGAACCTGAAGCTCGTCACCGAGGTGATGGACGTCAGCCAGATCGAGCTCATCGATCGCTACACCGACGTCTTTCAGGTCGGCGCACGTAACATGCAGAACTTCACCCTGCTGCGCGAGCTTGGGCACGCGAGAAAGCCGGTGCTTATCAAGCGCGGCATCTCCGCGACGATCGAGGAGTGGCTGCTCTCCGCCGAGTACGTGCTGAGTGGCGGCAATCTGGACGTCGTTCTCTGCGAACGCGGCATTCGAACGTTCGAAACGGCCACGCGGAATACCTTCGACATTTCGGCCATCCCGGTCGTTCGCAAACTGAGCCATCTACCGATCATCGCGGACCCGAGCCACGGCGCCGGCCGCCGCGACATGGTCGCGCCGATGGCGCGGGCCGCCGTCGCCGCCGGTGCGGACGGCCTCATCATCGAAGTCCACTGCGATCCCGATCACGCGCTCAGCGACGGCGCGCAGTCGATGTATCCCGCGCAGTTCGATCGGCTGATGGCGGAGCTCCGAATTATCGCGCCCGCAATCGGCCGCAGCATCTGCCTGGAGCCGGTGGCGAGAAGGGGATGGGGAGCGTAGAAAGGACGAACAGCACGGTTGGTAGGTTGGTGAATTGGTGAGTTGGTAATTGAAAATCGCACTCGCAATCTCGAAGCGCGTTCTTCAGTCATCAACTTACCCACTTACCCACTTACCCAATCACCCATTTTACCGACTACGCATCTTTCACCCCTATGACTCTTCCCGTCATTCAACCGGGCCGGCCGAAGGCGACGACGCCTCCGATCTTCGAGAAGATCGGCATCGTCGGTCTCGGGCTCATCGGCGGATCGATTGCGCTCGCGGCGCGCGAGCTCTGGCCCTCGTCGCTCGTCATCGCGGTCGACAACAAGGACGTCCTCGAAACCGCGATGCGCCTCCACGCGATCGATGTCGCGGCCGACGACTTGATTGTTCTCGCGGAGGCGGATCTTGTGCTGCTGGCGGCGCCCGTCAAGCAGAACATCGCGCTTGTTTCGGAGCTGGACGAGTACGTCCGGACGCCGGCGGTCGTGACCGACGTCGGCAGCACGAAACGCGCGATGGAGAAGGCCGCCCGCGAGCTGCCGGAGCGATTCACGTACGTCGGCGGCCACCCGCTGGCGGGTTCCGCGCGTGGCGGGCTCGAGCATGCGCGGCCGGATCTGTTTCGCGGCCGGCCGTGGGTTCTCGTGCCGCCCGATCCGCGGCCGTCGGACGCTCCCGGCGCGGTGCAGAAATCGTCGGAAAAGCTCGAGGCATTCGTGAAGGCACTTGGCGCCGTGCCGAAGTGGATGGACGCGGACGGTCACGACCGCCTGGTCGCCGCGCTCAGTCATCTTCCCCAGCTCACCGCAAGCGCGCTCATGCACGTCGTCGGCACGCGCGTCGGACGGGAGGGACTCTCGCTGTCGGGGAACGGCCTTGCGGATACGACGCGGCTGGCAGCGAGTCCCGCGGACATCTGGAAAGACATCGCGGCGACCAATGCTGACCACATCGGTCAGGCGCTCGACGAGCTGATAGCGGTCCTCAAAACCATCCGGCACGATCTTTCCGAAGGCGATCGGCTGGCGGAGATCTTCGAAGACGCGGCCAACTGGCGCCGCCAGCTGACCGATCAGCGTTCGTAGCCGGCGTTGGACGCGGCGCGCCCGCGTCGCGCGACGAAATCACGACATCACGGACCGGTCGGCGCCGGCACGAGCGTCACGATCGTCTGGCGATCGGACGGGAAATATTTCTTGAACGTCGCCTGCAGCACCTGCGGCGTGATGGCGTCGATCCGCTGCGTGCGCGTCAGGATCTCGTGCGGATCGCGGCCGAACATGTGAATCGCCTCGAGGCGCGCCAGCCAGTATTCGTTCTGCTTGAGCGCCGTTTCGTATTGCCTGCGCGCACTCTCCTTCGCGCGGTTCGTCAGGTCCGCCGATGGACCGTCACTCTGCAAGTGCGCGATTTCCTGCAGAACGCGCTTCGTCATCGAGTCCAGATTCTCCGGCGCGGCGCCGAAGCGGACTTCGACATGTCCGCCGCCGCGCTGCGGCAGCGGCTGCTGGAGCGATGCCGAGACGTTGTAGGTCTGCCCGAGCTCTTCGCGCAGGATGTCTCGCAGCGCAATCTGCAGCACGGTCGTTGCCTCGAGCAGCTGTTCCTGCTCGACGGGATCCGGGCTCGGGTCCGCGAAGAAGCTGATGACCGTCTGGCCGCGCGGCTCGCGGCCCGCCTCGACCTTTGCCTGCTCGTTCGACGAGGGGAACTTGAGCCCGACGTCCCTGAACGCCGACGTCTGGTGGCCGGTTGACGGCAGCGATCCGATGTAGCGCGCGAGCAACGGCACCGCGTCGTCGGTCTTGAACGTGCCCACCATGAAGAACGTGAAATCGGCCGCGTTGGAGAACGCCTGCCGGTAGAACGCCTGCATCTTCGCCTTGTCGAGCGACGCGACGCGCTCCGTCGTCAGCGGCTGCGTGACGTAGTGGTTGACCGAATTCACCTGCGCCAGCTTCTCGCCGAAGATTTGTCCCGGCGCGCGTCCGCGGTTCGCGACCGCTGCATCGAGCTGGCGTTTCATCAGCGGAAACGCATCCGGATCGTGACCGGGCGAGGTGAACTGTTCGTAGAGCAGTTGAAGCGCGGTTTCGAGTTGCGTCGGCGCCGCACCGCCGGAGATGCCGTGCGAAGACAGCCCGATCGTCGGACGCGCACCGGCGAGCTTGCCCGACAGCATCTTCTGCAGGTCCGCGGCGGTGAGGTTGCCGAGGCCGGACATCGATGCCAGATCGTCGGCCATCGACGCCTCGAGGTACTCGGATGGGGGGGCCGTCGAAGCGCCACCCGGAGCCGTCAACGAGAAGAGCACCTGGTCGTTCTTGAAATCCGTCGGCTTCAACCACGCCGTCACGCCGTTGCTGAAGCGGACGACGGTGACGCCGACCTCGTCCATGGTTTTCCGTTCAGCCACCGTGCCCGGCGTCGGCGGGTTCTCCATCAGCGAGCCTGACGCAGCCGTCTCGGTCCACGGCGTCACGCGGACGCCGTTCGCCGTCGTCAACGCCGCCTGCAACTCGGCTTCGGTCGGGATGCGGATACCGGCCTTCTGCGGTGACGTCGCCAGGATGACGCGGCTGTCGTCGCTCAGGAGCGCCTTCGCCATCGCGGACACTTCGGCGTCCGTGATCGTGGGCAGTACCTGCTCGACCAGTCGGTACTCGAACGCGATCCCGGGACTCGGTTCCGCATTGAGGAAATGCCGAACGTATTCGTCGGCGTACGACTGGCTCTCGGTCTTGTCGCGCTCGGCGTAGGCCTGTTCGTAGTACGCGGACATCCACGCCTTCGCGCGTTCGATTTCGGCGGCGCCGAATCCGAATTCCTTGACGCGATTGGCCTCCTGCGCCAGCACGCTGATGCCGTCCTCGAGCTTGCCGTCGGGAATGGACGCACCCATCGTGAACGTTGCGACCTCGCGGCTCAATGTGCCGCCGCCGACACCCGCGCCGAGAAACTTGGCGTCAGGCTTCCGCTCCAGATCGGAGAAGCGCTCGTCGAACGCGTGCTCGAGCAGGCGCTGGACGATTTGCCGCCGGTAGTCGACGCCGCGATCTTCACGCTCCCGCGGACGCTTGCGCTCGATCGTCACGTTCGTGCGCGTCAACTCAGGATCGCTCACGACACTGACGAGCAATTCCTTGTGAATCGGGACGGTCCTGTCGGGCAGCGGCGCTTCGGGCGCGCGATCCTTCAGCGGGCCGAAGTTGGCCTTGATCGCCGACTCGATCGCATCGGGCTTGATGTCGCCGACGACCATGACCGCCATCCGCTCCGGCCGATACCACGTGTCGTAAAACGCGCGGAGCCGTTCGGGCGGCGCGTTGCGGATGACGTCGGGTTTTCCTATCGGAAGCCGCTCGGCGTATCGCGACTTATAGAAGAGGAGCGGGAACTGCTTGTCGCGGACCCTCGACCCGGCGCCGAGCCCGAGGCGCCATTCTTCGATGACGACCGGCCGCTCCTTGTTGATTTCGTCAGGCGAGAGCGTCAGGCCGCCCGCGTAGTCCGACAGCGCCAGCATCCCCTTGTCGAGAATCTCGGGCTTGTCGGACGGGAGGTCGAGCATGTACACGGTCTCGTCAAAGCTCGTGTACGCGTTCACGTGCGGACCCAGCCGCGCGCCGACCGACTCGAAATACGCGAACACCTCGCCGGGCTTGAAGTGGGTGCTGCCGTTGAACGCCATGTGCTCGATGAGATGCGCGAGACCCTGCTGGTCGTCGGCTTCCATCATCGAGCCGGCCTTGACGGCGAGACGCATCGAGACGCGCTGCGCCGGCCGCGCGTTCTGACGGATGTAGTACCGCAAGCCGTTCGGCAGCGTCGCCGTTTTCACGGCCGTGTCGAAGGGGAGCGTGTCCTGCAGGTTGATCGGCGCCTGCGCGACGAGCGTGACCACGCTGACGGTGCAGACCGTGCTGACGACGAGCGTCAGCCATACGAGGAGAAGGCGACGAAGGCGTTTGGTCATGGTTCAGACGTTTTGCTGGCTGGAGCGGCGTCCGCGTCTTTGCGTTCCGGCGCTTTCCAGTCGATGCCGCGGCCGTACTTCATCAGCCACGCGATTTCCTCGGTGTCGCGGATACGGATGTGGTGCGGCTCGCGGAAGCCGTGCGGCTCGCGCGGGAAGCGCAGGAAGCGGACGGGCACACCGCGATCCTTGAGCCCCTGGTAGTAGATCATGCTCTGGCCGATGGTGTCGGTCGTATCCCGCTCGCCGTGCAGCAGCAGAGTCGGCGTCGTGACGGACGCGATGTGGGAGTACGACGACTGCTGCCGGTAGCGCTCGGCGCTTTCCCACGGCGTTCCGCCGATGTACCAGAGGCGCACGTCGTGGTTGAAGCCCATCGCATATTCAGACGACCAATCGGCGACCATGGCTCCAAGCGACGCCGCCTTGAAGCGCGTCGTCTGCGTAATCGTCCAGCCGCCGAGGATGCCGCCATAGCTCCAGCCGCGAATGGCGAGATGATCCGGGTCCGCGATGCCGTCAGCGACGAGCTTGTCGACGCCCGTCATCAGGTCGAAGTAGTCGCCGCCGCCGATGTCCTTCATGTTGCCGCGAAGCAGCGCGTCGCCGTAGCTGCTGCTCCCGCGGACGTTCGGTTCGAGGACCGCCCATCCGAGACCGGTGAACACGTGATTGATGGCGCGGAACGACACGTCCCACGCGCCCGCCGGACCTCCGTGTACCGAGAGGATGAGCGGCAGCTTCGTGCCCGGCCGGTAGTCCGCGGGCAGCCAGAGCAGGCCTTCGATCTCGAGGCCATCGCGGCTCTTCCATGTCACCGCTTTGAACTGCGACAACGCGAGCGCGTCGAAGGCGCTGTTCGCATGCGTCACCGGTTTGAGCGTGCCCGACGTCAGATCGACCACGTTGACTTCGGCAGCGTTTCCCGGAGAGCTGACGACTGCCGCGCCTTTGCTGGCATCGCTCGACACCGACTCCATCATGCCGGACCAGTCGCCGCCCGCGAGTCGGCTGACCGCGCCGCCGGGCACCGCGACCCGATAGACCGCGCCGCGAGCCCGCGTCTGCGCGCCGAAGATGATCGAGTGGCCGTCCGGCGCCCAGCTGTACTGCCGCAGCGCGCCGCTGAAATTATTGAGGAGACGCGTCGGCGCCCCGCCGCCGGACGGCACGAGCCACAGTTTTTCCTCGGCGAGATCCCACGACGTGTCGCTCGGCGCCAGGAACGACAGCGTCTT
Source organism: Vicinamibacterales bacterium (assembly GCA_036557365.1). GTDB lineage: Bacteria > Acidobacteriota > Vicinamibacteria > Vicinamibacterales > CAVVIG01 > DATKHR01. The sequence goes on along the minus strand of DATBHR010000078.1, from coordinate 24,985 downwards.
CCCGTCGGGCGACCACTGGACGTTCTGCTCGGGCGCGTTGTTATGGGTAATGGTCGTCAGCGCGCCGGTGGCCGCGTCCACGACGCCGACTTCTGCGTGGTACTGACCGTTGCGGCTGTTCTCGCGGCGAAAGACGACGGCGATGCGCGTCGCGTCCGGGGAGACCTTGAAGTTTTCGATGAGCAGGGTCTCGTCGGTGGTGATCGTGTGCTCGGTCTTGTCGTCGAGGCCGATTCGCCAGAGCCCCGAAAAATCGCCGCGCTCCTGGCCGTTCGCTCCCTCATCCACGAAAATCGCATCGTCGCCGGATTTCTCGAGCGACTTCTGGTGATCCGACCTGGCGTGCTCGGCGGAGAACACGATCGACGCACTGTCCCGGGTCCATTCGAACGCGCGAATGGTGCCTTTGTGATCCGTGAGCTTCGTCGCTTCGCCGCCGTCGGACCGGATGATCCAGATCTGGGGTGGATTGTCGCCGCCGCCTTTGTTGTCGGCGTCAGCGGCGGCGCCGCGTGACGCGAGGAAGGCCACGTAGCGACCGTCGGGCGACCAGGTCGCGTCGCGATCGCGCTCCTGCGTCAGGAACTTCCGCGCGCCGCTCCCGTCCGCGTTGGCCAGCCAGACGGACGTCACGCGTTTGTTGTCCTTCCACTTGCCCAGCTCGGAAACGACGTACAGCACGCGCGTGCCATCGGGCGAGATCCGCGGCGCGGACAACTGGACGAGATTGATCGTGTCGTCCACCGTCATCGCCCGGCGCGTCTGTGTCGCCGGAAGCGCAGCCGTCGCTGCGAGGACGGCCAGGATGGCGCTGCTGCGCAGGAAGTTACGAAAAGTCATTGGGTATTATTAGATCATGAGCCACGACTTCGAGGCGGTGATCACGGGCGCCTGCCGCACGCCGATTGGTGCCTTCGGCGGCGTGTTCCGCGATCTATCTGCGGTGGATCTCGGCGCCATCGCGGTACGCGAGGCGCTGTCGCGAGCACACGTCGAACCTGCCGAAGTGGGCGACGTCGTGCTCGGGTGCGTCCTTCAGGCTGGCGCCGGGATGAATGTCGCGCGCCAGGTTGCACTCAAGGCCGGACTGCCCGTCGAGGTTCCGGCAGAAACGGTCAACCGTGTGTGCGGATCCGGACTGCAGGCGGTCGTCCACGCTGTGGAGGCGCTTCGTAGCGGTTACGTCGACACCGTCGTGGCCGGCGGCACCGAGTCGATGTCGAGCGCGCCGTACCTGCTGAAAGGCGCGCGATGGGGCTACCGCATGGGCAACACGGAAACCATCGACTCGATGCTGAACGAGGGCCTCACGTGCGCGATCGGCGGCGGCCACATGGGCCTGACGGCCGAGGAAGTCGCGAAGCGGTACGGCGTGTCGCGCGAGGATCAGGATCGATTCGCCGCCGAGAGTCAGCAGCGCGCGGAGCGCGCGATGAAAGGCGGCGCGTTCGCCGACGAGATCGTCCCGGTGCCGGTCGCGCAGAAGAAAGGCGATCCGCTGCGCGTGGGCACCGACGAGTACCCGCGCGCCGGCACGACGGTGGAGAAGCTCGCCGCGCTGAAGCCGGCGTTCACGAGGGCGAACGGCACCGTCACCGCCGGCAACGCATCGGGTATCAACGACGGTGCCGCGGCAATGGTGGTAACGACGACGGCTAAGGCAAAGGAGAAGGGGAGCCGGCCGCTCGCGCGCATCGTGTCGTACGCCGTGACCGGCGTCGAGCCGGCGATCATGGGCGTCGGTCCGATATCGGCCGTCCGCAAGGCGCTCGATCGCGGAGGCCTCCGCCTCGACGCGATCGATCTTTTCGAGCTCAACGAAGCATTCGCGTCGCAGTCGTTGGCTGTCGTCCGCGACCTCGGTGTCGACCCGGCGAAGGTGAACGTCAACGGCGGCGCCATCGCACTCGGCCATCCAATCGGCGCGAGCGGCGCGCGTATTCTGACGACCTTGCTTTATGCGCTGCGGGCGCGGACGCTGCGCTACGGCGTGGCGGCGCTGTGCATCGGCGGAGGTATGGGAATCGCGATGGTGGTCGAACGCTCGACCGATTAGTGCTGGCGTCGGTGGCGATGGACGCAGTCCAGATCCGTGCGCGTGTGCTCGACGCGATCGTTGCCCACGCGCGCCGGATCTCGCCCGAAGAGTGCTGCGGCATCCTCATCGGCCGCAGCGACGAACAATCCAGCGAGATCGTCGACGCAACACCGGCGCGGAACATCTCGCCGCGTCCGACGGTCCGGTTTCTGGTCGAGCCGCGCGATCATCTCGACGCGCTTCGCGACGCGCGGCAGCGGAACCTGGCGGTCGTCGGCTTCTACCATTCGCATCCGCGAACGGCGCCGGCGCCATCGGAAACCGACCTCGCAGAGGCGACCTATCCAAACCACCTGTTCCTGATCGTCGGACTGCGCGCGGAACCGCCGGAGCTCAGGCTGTATCGCTTTCGCGACGGGAACTTTCACGGCGTCCCGCTCGTCACAGTCGCGGGATGATGCGTCGCGGCAGCCTGCTGATCGCAGCGCTCGTGGTGTGGTTGCTCCCCGCCGCGGCGTACGCCCAGATTCCTCCACAGGAACCCGGCCAGGTTCAGCCCGCAACTCCGCTGCCGCCGACGCTTCGTGACGTCCGGATCACAGGCGCCCACGAACTGCAGGCCGAGGCCGTCATTCGGGCGGGACGGCTTCGCGTGGGCGATCCGCTGCCCGTTGCGACCGATCACCTCGAGGATCTCGAGCGGCGCGTCCGGAGCGCGTACGCGGACGAGGGATACACCTTCGCGCGCGTGCACGCGGCGTTCGACGATGCGAGCGGCACGCTGTCGCTCGACATCGACGAAGGCATCATCGGCGGCGTCGAGTTCGTCGGCGTCGATGACCAGCTGAAGCGGCAGTTCTCCGAAGAGTTTGCCCTTCGCGCGGGCGACGTCTTCAACAGGCGTCGCGCGCGGCAGGCCCTCGAAGTGCTGCTGCGTCCCACGCGCGGCGCAGTCCGTCCGTCGCGAAGCTCGGACGAGGAAGACGACGCGCCGGGTGGGCGGCATACGGAGGGTCCGTTCAGCATCGTGGATCGCAACGGCGATCGCGTGCTCGTCGTGACGCTCTCGGAACCCGCGGGCCGGTTCAGGCTCGTGCCTGATCCCGGCGATCGCGAGGACTGGTTCTCGTCCGTCGACGGGTTCGTGCCGTCGATGGGATTCGGCGCGGCCGTCTTCGATCACACGTCGTTCAATCACTCCTACGTCGCGGGTCACATTTCGTACAAATTCGCCCCCGACCGCGTCGGCTACGCGCTGGGATTCGAGCGGCCATTCTTCGGCGACAAGAAGCTGTACGTCGGCGGCGAATTGCACGACCTGACCGCCAGCGACGATCAGTGGCAGGTCTCGAGCCTCGAAGCGAGCCTTGCCGCGTTCGGTCCGCGCGAGAGCTTCCGCGACTATTACCGCCGGCGCGGCGTGCAGATCGGCACCGCCTTCCGTCCCAATCCGCATGTCGAGCTGCTGGCGATCTGGAGAAGCCAGCGCGAGGAACCGCTGCCGGTCGCGACCGACTTCAGCCTGTGGAACTCCGACGACGCGTTTCGTCCGAACGTGGTGGCGCAGGACGGCCGCCTGAACGCGTTGATCGTCGGCGCATCGGTCGACAGCGGCAGCTTCAACCTCGAATCGCTCGACGCGACCTACCGTCGTCATCAACTCGACACCTTTTACGGCGAGCGGCTCAATTACGCAGCCGATCGACACGCCGCGACGATGGTCTGGCGAGTCGACTGGTCCACGGAAATCTCCCCCCCTGATGCCTTCAGCAGCGACTTCGACTTCCGGAGAAGCGTCGTCAGCGCGCGGATGCGGACGCCGTTGTCGGAGCATCAGGACTTCGGCGTGCGCGCGCTGGGCGGATGGACCGAGGGCATCGTGCCGCCGCAGCGCCTGTTCTCGATTGGCGGCATCGGTTCGGTCCACGGCTACGAGTTCAAGGAGGCGACCGGAACGTCGCTGGCGCTCGTCAACCTCGAGTACGCGCTCGGATGGCGGAATGCCTTCCAGGTCCTTGGATTCTTCGATGCCGGACGCGTGGCGCCGGATTCCGGCTGGCTCAAAGGTGTCGGCTTCGGCGTGTCGGCGTGGGACATCCGCCTCGACTTCGGCTACCGGACCGACGCGATTCCCAGCTCGCTCCAGGTGCTGCTGCGATTCGGCCGGACGTTCTGATGCGCGCGGGTCGTCGAGCGTGCGTCGCCGCGGTCCTGATCGTCGCGCTCGCGCAGGTCCGCGCGATGGCGCTCGAGGTCCAAGTGAAGGATGTCGGCACGCGCGCGTCGGTCGTGCGCGCCGGCCTTGAATTGCGCGATCTCGTCCCGGACCGGTTCAAGCGCGTCCTCGACGACAACGGCGTCCTGCACCTGCGCCTGCAGGTCGAGCTCTGGGAGACCAGACCCGTCTGGGATCGTCTGGTCTATCCGGCGACCCTGCGCGTCGTGCGCATGACGCGCGACACCGTTCCCACTGCGCCGGTCACCGTCACGCTCGACATCGGGAAGACCGATCGCATCGTGGCGAGTGGCAAGTACTACCTGCACGTCCTTGCGACGCTGGGAACGCTGGCCGAGCGCGAAGCGGACACCGTCGGCGATGCGGTGTTCGGTCGTGAGGGCGAATCGAACAGCCTCGGATCGCTCGGCCGCCTCGTGTTCCGGACGGCCTTGCAGATCAGCGACTACCTGCAGAGCGTTACCGCGCAGACGACACGCAAGGTGAGCGGCGCGGATTTGCTCAAGACGGCGCCGTAGCAGCGGCGGCGCCGTGCGTGCGCGCTACTGGTCGCGCAGCGCCTCGGTCGGCTCGATTCGCGCCGCACGGCGCGCCGGAATGTAGCAGGCGACGAGCGCAACTGTCGCGAGCATCACGAGTACGCCAGCGAACGTCGCCGGGTCGGTGCCGCGTGTTTCGTACAGCAGCGCCGACACGGTCCGGCTCAACCCGAGCGCCAGGGCGACGCCGAGGCCGAGTCCGATTGTCGTGAGTCGCACGCCGTCGCCAACAACGAGTCGGAGGATGTCGCGCCGCTCAGCTCCGAGCGCCAACCTGATGCCGATCTCCGACGTCCGCTGGCTCACCGCGTACGACATCACGCCGTAGATGCCGATCGCGGCGAGCATCAGCGCCAGCGCCGCGAACACCGCGAGCAGAAACGAACTGAAGCGCGCCTGCGAGAGCGTGCGCGCGATCCACTGATCCATGGTTCGCACGTCGGACAGCGGCTGATCCTTGTCGATGGCGTGGATCTCCCGCGCGACCGCAGCGGCGTAGCCAGCGGGATCCGCGGCGGTTCGCACGGTGAACGTCATGGCGCCGTACGCGAGTTGGGGATGCGGCCAGTAGGTCTGCGGACGAAGCTCGCTCTGCAGGTCGCTGAATTTCGCGTCGGCGACGACGCCGATGATCTCGGTGGGCACGTTCGGGTTGGTCATGCTGATGACCAGGCTCTGGCCGAGCGGATCGGTGTTCGCGAAATAGCGCTGCGCCAGCGTCTCGTTGACGATGACGACGTTCGACGTCGTGTGCTGCTCCCGCTCGGTAAAGAACCGTCCGCGCACCAGCGGCAGCCGCATCGTCTCGAAGTAGCCGTTGTCGCAGACGCTGACGTCGGTGACGAACTCCTGTCCCTGCGGAGGCGGCGGCTGCCCGACGATCGTGAACGACGTGCCCGCGCCCAGGCCGCTGAACGGAAGGAAGCTGATGATCCCGGCCTGTTGCACGCCTGGAATTGCAGCGATGCTCTTGACCGCACGATCGTAGAACGCCAGCCGCTTGTCGGGCGTGTCGTAGGTCCGAAGCGGCAGCGACGTCCGCACGGTCAAAACATCGTGCGTCTCGAGGCCGCTGTCGACGGACTGCAACGCGTCGAAGCTGCGGAGCATCAATCCCGCGCCGACCAGCAGGACGACGGCCAGTGCGACCTCGGCAACGACGAACGCCTGTCGAATTCGACGCTGCCTCGTGCCGACCCCGACCTGCCGCGCGCCATCTTTGAGGGAGTCCTGCACCTGCGTGCGGCCGCCTTCGAAGGCAGGAGCGAAGCCGCAGAGCGCGGCGGTCGCGATCGAAACGACCGCAGTGAAGGCGAGGACGCGATAATCCAGGGTCACGGCTCCGAAGCGCGTGAGATCGACCGGGCTCAGCGCGAGCATTGCGTCGAGTCCCCACCTCGCGACGAGCAGTCCGAGTAATCCACCACCGAGGCACAAGAGCAGCGTTTCGGTGAGCAGCTGGCGAATCACGCGGCCTCGAGGCGCGCCGAGAGCACCGCGGATCGCGATCTCCCGCTGGCGGACGGCTCCGCGCGCGAGGAGAAGGTTCGCCACATTCGCGCACGCGATCAACAGAACGAACGCGACGGCGCCGGCGAGCACCAACAGCGCCGGCCGGATGTCGCCCGCGAGCTCGTCGCGGATCGACAGGACGCGAACGCTCCAGCCGGTGTCGATCGCGGGAAGCTCCGTTGCCATCGCCGATGCGATAGCGGTCATCTCGGCTTGTGCGGTCGCGATCGTCGCACCCGGCTTCAGCCGCGCAACCGCCGACATGTAGCGGCCGCGCGCGTCCCTCGCGTTCGGCGGGAGCACCCACGGCGTCCACAGATCGATGGGCCGGCCCACGAGCGAATTGCTGCGCATGGTCAGCCGCACGTCGGACGGCATGACGCCAATGACCGTCCGTACCGCGCCGTTGACCTGGATTGTCGAGCCGACGATATCCGGCCGTCCGCCGAATCGGCGCTGCCAGAGCGCGTGGCTCAGTACGACGACCGGCGCGTCGGGATCGTTCGCCTCTGCATCGCTGAACGTCCGGCCAAGCGCAGGCGCGATGCCGACGACGTTGAAGAAGCCTGCGGTGACGTTCTGGACCGTCAACTCTTCAGGGTTGCCATCGCCCGTGAGATTCGTCCGCGTATCGACGAACCCGGCCATCGCCTCGAAGCTCGAGGCGCGCTCCTGCCAGCGCAGGAAATTCATCGGGCCGACGACGTTCAATCGGCCAGGCCGCTGCGCGTTCACCTCCCAGAGGACGACGAGCCGCGCCGGATCGCGGAAGGGCAGGCGTTCGATGAGCGCCGCGTTGACGATGGTGAAGATGGCGGTGTTCGCGCCGATGCCGAGCGCCAGGGCGAGCACGGCGACCGCGGTGAAGCCGGGCGCGCGCAGGCAAAGACGCAGCGCGTACCGCAAATCCTGGATGAGCGGATCCATCAGGGGCTTAGAAGGTCGACTGGGGCTCTTTGGTTGACGACGCCGTCGCCGGTTCCGCGTCCGGAAGCGCCGACCAGTTCGCGTGGAGATGGATCGAGCCGAGCGTCACGTCCACGTCGAAGCCGAGTCGCAGGAAGACCGGCCGAATCACAATCGAGAACGGACCGTCGGTGCTCGCGGTCAGGCCCACGGTGAGAAGCGCGAGGCACGACGCGAACGCCGTCGCAGTTAATCTGGCAAGCGGTCGTCGGACCGGCATGCGTCATCGGAAGGCCAACATCGTGCCAGGATGGCACGGCTAACGCGTCAAGTTTCCTGAGAAATTTCGCAGCTGGCGCCGCCGATCGGCCGAGGCTGTCCGCTTGTGGGACGTTTACTGACCCGTATCGCGCAGTCCAGGGCGAACCTGGACCTGAATGGTGGCGGCGCCCACGACCTTATCGCGGCGCTTCAGGCGGAAGCTGATTCTGTACATCCCCGCGTGAAAGATATGTTCGACGGTGAAGCGGCGCTTGATTTCCGACTTGCCGGGCTCGTACGGCGCGCAGTCGCTGGACGAGCCGGACTGCGTCCCGTCGCCCCAATCCCACTCGACCGTCGGGCAGTAGTAGTCCTCGTAGTCGTTGGGACCGCCGACGATTTCCGCGGTCAGGACGATCCGGGCGGGCGACATCGCGATGACGGGCTGCGCCTTCAGCGTGACCTTGGGCTTGACCTCGTTCGAGTCTTTGTCCTGCTTCTGCGCGTGCAGCGGCGCGGCGACGAGCACCGCGAAGAGCGCGACACACGTCACACCAGCCATCGCGAAATTGCGCCGCATCAGGCTCGTGGTCATCGACTTCACCGGGGAGAAAGGCCTGCACGCTATTCTAGCGGCCGCATTGAGCCCGGGCAAGCGCCTTCAGGGATAATACGGCCGATGGCGACTGCTTCCGCGCGTTCACGGATTGGCACGTTCTCGGGATCGTTCTCGGCGGTCGAGGCTGAACTGCTCGTGATTCCGTGGTTCGAAGACGAGCCATCCGCGGCGACGGCCGGCGTCGATCCGGCAACGGGCGGCGAGCTTCGACGTGCCGTCTCCCAGAAGGAATTTCAGTCGAAGCCGTTCGAGCTCTTCATCACGCCGGTCACCGACAAAAGCTGGCGCTGCGGCCGGATTGCGTTCATCGGCGGCGGACCTCGAAGCGCGGCCGATGGCGAGGTGCTCCGCAAGCTCGCGTCGACCGCGGCACACGAAGCCCGACGGCGCCGCATCGGACGACTGGCCTTCGCCGTTCGCGGCAACAGCGACGTCGCTCGCCTCGCGCAGGCTGCAGCCGAGGGCCTGACGCTGTCCGAGTTCGACGGCGGCACCTACAAGACCTCGGACACCGCGCCGGCCGCAACTCATGAATGGACGCTCGTGTTCGACGAGGGCACCGACTCGGCGCGCGTGTCGACGGCAGCCCAGCGCGGCCGCGTGCTCGGTGAGAGCACTAATCTCGCGCGCGCGCTCGCCAACGAGCCCGGCAATCTGCTGACGCCGCGCGAATTCGCGACACGTGCGTCGAAGATCGCCGAGGAAGGCGGCGTCAAGGTCGAAATCCTCGACGAACGTCAGATCGAGGCGCTCGGAATGGGACTGCTGCTCGGCGTCGCGCGCGGCAGCAGCGAACCGCCGCGCCTCATGGTGTTCCTCCACGACCCTCCCGGCGCTCCCGCAGCACCAGTGCTCGGCCTCGTCGGCAAGGGAATCACGTTCGACACCGGCGGCATCTCGATCAAGCCCGCCGACGGCATGGAGCGGATGAAAGACGACATGTCCGGCGGAGCAGCGGTCGCGTGCGCGATGCGCGCGATCGGGCTGCTCGGCGCGCCCATCCGTGTCATCGGCGTCGTGCCTGCGACGGAGAACATGCCCGGCGGCCGCGCGATCAAGCCCGGCGACATCCTGAAGAGCGCCGAGGGCAAGACGGTCGAGGTCATCAACACCGATGCCGAAGGACGCCTGATTCTCGGCGACGGCCTCTGGTACGCGCGGAAGCTCGGCGCGACGCATCTCGTCGACGTCGCCACGCTGACCGGCGCCGTCGTCGTCGCGCTTGGTAAAACGACGAGCGGTCTGTTCGGCACTCCTGACGGCTGGGTCGAGCACGTGCGTCGCGTTGCGAACCGCGCGGGCGACCGTTCGTGGCCACTGCCGGTCTTCGACGACTACCGCGAGCAGCTGAAGAGCGAGATCGCCGACTTCTCGAACACCGGCGGACGTCCGGCCGGTTCGATCACGGCGGCGCTGTTCCTGAAGGAGTTCACCGGCGGCGTGCCGTGGGTGCACATGGATATTGCCGGCACGGCCTGGGCGGAGGATTCAAAGCCGTTCATGCCCAAGGGCGCGACCGGCGTTGCGGTACGGACGCTCGCGGAACTGGCGTTCGAAAGCGTTCCGACGCTGGAAGCCTGAAGGCGCTCAGGTTGCTCCTCTACGCGCTGCAGCAACCGATCATCGTCAAGATCGTCGAGCCGAAGTCCGAGTCGCTCTACGAAGTCCTCTTCGGGGCGCTCGGCGTGGCCGGTGTCATCACTGTCGCTTCCGTCGTGCTCGCCATCGTCCTGGCGGGCGTGCTCATCTGGATTCGTTCGCGATAGGCGTCAGCGCTGCAGCGGCGGCGGCGACGCGACGGTCGTGATGCTCTTGAGCGACGTCTGATACTTCCGAATCGCGGCGTAGAGCGCTTCCGCGATCTTCTGCCGATACGCGTTGCTCTTCAGCAGCCGCGCCTCCTGCGGATTCGTCACGAATGAAATTTCCGCGAGCACGCTCGGCATGGCGGCGCCGATGAGCACGACGAAGGGCGCCTGTTTGACGCCGAGATCCTTCAACGTTTTATTCGATCCGCGCAGGTGATCGAGCATCGACTGCTGAATCTGCGTCGCGAAATCGCGCGATTCGTCGAGCTTGTTGTTGAGCGCGATGGCCTTGACGATGTCGGGCAGCTCGCTCATCGCCTGACCGGACGCGGCGTTTTCGCGGGCGGCAACAGCAGCCGCGCTCAGGTTGCTGGCGAAGTTGAGGAAATAGGTCTCGATGCCGTGCGCCTGCGCGCTGTTGCTGGCGTTCGCGTGAATCGACAGAAACAAATCGGCGCCTTCGCGGTTCGCGAGGGCCGTTCGCTCCTGCAGCGCGATGAAGTCGTCGGTGCGGCGCGTCAGGATGACCTCGACGCCCGGCGTTTTCTGCAGCAGCTTCTCGACGCGCAGCGCGACGTCGAGCACCAGCTCCGACTCTGAGACGCCTTTTCCCTGCGCGCCCGGATCGTGACCGCCATGGCCGGCGTCGATGACGATGCGCGAGACGCCGAGTCCGAGCTGGCGGGCGATGGAGAAGCCGCCGCTGCCATTCTTTGCCGCTGGGGCCGCTGGCGTCGCGTCCGCGGACTTCTCAGGCGCCGGAACAGGCTTTTCTGAGGCGGTGATCGTTTTGATCGGTACCGGCACGGGCGCCGGCGTGCGAATTTCGGCCAGGATCAGGCTGTGCTGCGACACGTTGCCCGGAGCGGCGCGGAGCCAGACTGACGTCGGCGCATGGCCGGCGAGAAGCGGCGCTTCGCGCCGGACAGGAACCGGCTTTGCTGGCACTGGCTGCGGCTTCGGCATTTCGATCGGCGGAGCCGTGGGCTTCAACGCATGCGCGAGCGTGCCCGCGTTCGGCGCGAACGACGTCGCGTCAATCTGTCCCGTCGTCGCCGATGGCACCGTCGTGCGGACGCAGTCGATGACAAGGCGATACGGCGCGTAGAGCGGATAGACGCTGTAGCTGGATACGCCGTTCGCATCGAGCACGACGCGCGTGACGTTGTTCGGATGACGGCCGATGCGAACCTGGCGAACGACGTCGGCGTCGCTTTCGAAGCGCAGCGTCCGGTCGATGAGCGTCGATGCGGCGTGCGTGGACGACAGGTCGACGAACACGCGCGACGGGTTCTCGATGCGCTCCTGATGGAAGTCCACTTCGCCATCGAGCTCGATCACGACGCGCACCGCGTCCGGCAGGACGGATCGCTTGATGCTCTTGATGGTGGCCGTCGCGGTCCGCTCTGGCGTGCGCTCGGCCTGTCGCTCCGCGGTGCGTTCAGGTGCCCGCTCCGCCGGGCGATCGGTCGTTCGCGGGGGCTGGCCGACCGCGACCGGCGCACTCGCCGGCAGTTTCTCCGGCGGAGGCGGCGGGGGCAGTGTCAGTTTCGGCGCATCCGTCGCTTTTGGTGCCGGCGGTTCGTCGATGCGCGGGATCGGTGGTTCTGTGAGCCGCGCGATCTCGTCGGGCACCTTAGACGCGAGCTTGCTCGTCGGGAACATCGTCGACAACTGTTTCAGGAGGCGCATGCCGGTGTCGCGGTCCTGCGAGTCGCCGAACTTGTCGAACACGTCGAAGGCGAGGTGCGCAGCCTGCCACAGCGCGTTGTCGCTGTAACTGCTCGCCGGGTACTTCCGGACGACCGCCTCGTACCGCGCGACCACGGCCCGCGCGTCCTTCAGCACGTTCGGCCCGGCATCGTTGGCCGTCAGAGACGTGCGGACGGCTTGCTCGCGCACCAGCGCGTCGTTGTACATCGTGCGCACCGGTGGCGTCGCCGCGAGAGCGACGACGGCGAGCAGCACGAGAAGGGCTGGAGATTTCACCATAGGTCTTTACCGCAGTTGTGCGTCAACTTCGTCGAAGTAGCTCTTGTCGACGAGAACTTCGCGCGCCTTGCCGCCGGCAGCGGGGGAGACGAGACCTTCCATTTCCATCATGTCGACCAGCCGCGCCGCACGGCTGAACCCGATGCGGAGCCGCCGCTGGAGGTACGAGATCGACGCCTGTCCGCTCGAGACGATGATTCGCGCCGCCTCGTCGTAGAGATCGTCCTTCTCGAATTCGATGCCGCCTTCGGCCGTCGACTTCTCGTCGGCCGTGATCGTTTCGTCGTACGTCGGTTTGCCCTGCTTCCGGAGGTAGCTGGCCAGGCGCGCCGATTCCTGCTCCGAGATGTACGGTCCGTGGACGCGCACGTAGCGCGACGACGCGGGCGGCAGGAAGAGCATGTCGCCGCGACCCAGCAGCTGTTCGGCGCCGTTGCCGTCGAGAATCGTGCGGGAGTCAATCTTCGACGCCACGCGGAACGCGATGCGCGCCGGCAGGTTGGCCTTGATGAGGCCGGTAATCACGTCCACGGACGGGCGCTGCGTCGCGAGAATCAAATGGATCCCGACGGCTCTTGCCATCTGCGCGAGACGCGCGATCGATTCCTCGACTTCATTGCCGGCGACCATCATCAGGTCGGCGAGCTCGTCGATCACCACGACGATGAACGGCAGGCTCTTGAATTCCTGGCCCTCTTTCGGTTCGCGCTTCTCAGAGATCGCCTGCGCCATGTTGCGGTTGAACTGCTCGATGTTCCGGACGCCCTCGGCCGCCAGCAGCTTGTAGCGTTCTTCCATCTCGCGCACCGCCCATCGGAGCGCGTTCGCCGCCTGTTTGGGATCGACGACGACCGGCGTCAGCAGATGCGGGATGTCGTCGTACATCCCGAGCTCCAGCCGCTTCGGATCGACCATGATCAGGCGCACGTCGTCTGGGGTGGCGCGGTAGAGGATGCTCGTCAACATGCCGTTGATGCCGACCGACTTGCCGGCACCGGTCGAACCGGCGATGAGCAGGTGCGGCATTGCCGAAAGATCGGCCATGAACGGCTCACCGTGAATGGTCTTGCCGAGTGCGAGCGTGAGCTTCGACGTCGAACGGCGGTACGTCTCCGATTCGAGAAGCTCGCGGAGCGAAATCTGTTCGCGATTCCGGTTTGGAATCTGGATGCCGACGGTGGATTTTCCAGGAATGCGGTCGATCAGGACCGACTCGGCCTGCATCGCGAGGCAGAGGTCGTCAGCGAGGCCGGTGATCTTGGCGTACTTCACGCCCGCGTCCGGCTTGAACTCGTACGTCGTGACCACAGGTCCTGGATGGATCTGGACCACGGCGCCCTCGACGGAGAACTCGCGGCATTTTTCTTCGAGCAGCCGCGCGCTTTCCATCAATTCGCGCTCGTCGATCTTCCGCTCCGTCTTCGCGGCATCGAGCAGCGCCATCGGCGGCAGCGTGTAGTCGCCCTTCCGTCGTTCTGCCGGCGCCTTCGTCGTCGGCTCCGGGTCGATGAGCGGAAGCGGCGGCGGCAGCGTGACGCGAGGTGGTTTCGGCGCCGACTTCCATCCGCTGAATCCAGACGGTGCGGCGTCGGCGTCAGGCTCGGGTCGAGGCGGCACCTTTGCGGCATCGCGTGACGGCGCAGCGTCACGACCTGCGGCGGCGCCTCGCGCGGGTTTCGAGGCACGTCCGGTCGCTTCGGCTTCTACCGGCGGTGCGTTGCCGGCAATGGCCGGCGCCGGACGCTTGACCTCGGGCGGTGTCACGCCTTTCTTGGTGTGTTTCGCGATGACTTCCTGACGCTCCTTCTCCCGGCGGCGCTCTTCGCGCCAGCCATGGAAGGAGTCGACCGTCCGAATCGCCCAGACTTTCAGCGACGAGAACAGCGAGCCGAAGAAGCGGCCGAAGGAGAACTGCGTCGACAGAATCACGGCGAGGAAAATCAGCGCCAGGATCACGATCAGCGAACCCGTGCGCGCGAGATAGTCGGACAACTCTTTCGCGAGGAACTCGCCGAGAAACCCGCCCGCGCGGAACGGCTTGCCCGAAACCTCGAGGGTGCCGAAGACGAGGCTCAGGAACGCGCTGAGCGAGGCGACGAGCATCACGCCGCCGACGATCTTCGTGCCCGCGGCGTCGAAGCTCCGGCACCAGAAATAGTTCCAGCCGACGATGACGAGCGCCGCAGGAATGGCGTACGACGCGTAGCCGGCGAGCTGAAACGACAGTTCGGCGAGAAACGCGCCGACGCGGCCGGCGAAGTTGGCCGGCGCGGAGTGGAGTCCGGTGCTGAAGAACCAGGCCGGGTCCGTCGGCTCGTAGCTGGCGAGCGCGACAATCCAGATGAGCGCCGCGGCGAACAACGCGACGCCGGCAATCTCGCTGAAGCGCCGCGAAACGGTCGATCGCTTCACGTGTCAGATCTCCATGATGACGGGCAGCACGAAGGGCCGCCGGCCCGATCGCTTGCGAAAGAAGCGCCGCAGCTCGACGCGAAGCTTTTCCTTGATCAACCCGTGATCCGTCCTTTCCTCGATGCTGGCCTGCTCGACGATCTCACTCAGGACGCGCGCGCCGTCGGCCAGCAGCGCCTCGCTGTGTTCCATGACGACGCCGCGCGTGATGATGTCGGGCACGCGCTCCAGGGCGCCGGTCTGCTTGTTGATGGTGACGACGGGCACGACGAGGCCGTCCTCCGCGAGGTGGCGCCGGTCGCGCAGCACCTCGTCGCCGACCTCGCCGGTATGTGTGTCGTCGATGAGCACGCGTCCGACCGGCGCCTTGTCGCCAATGCGCGCCCCCGCTTCGTCGAAGACCAGCATGTCGCCGTTCTCGACGAGCAGAATCTCGGGCCGCGGATCGCGTCCGGCGAAGACCTGCTTCGCGACGCGCGCGTGCTGCGCAAGCTGGCGATATTCGCCGTGGACCGGCACGAAGTAGCGCGGCCTGACGAGCGACAGCATCAGCTTGAGCTCTTCCTCGCTCGCGTGGCCGGAGACGTGGACGTGCTTGATGCCCTCGTGAATCACGGTCGCGCCGCGACGCGCGAGGTGATTGACGACCCGTCCAATCGCTTTCTCGTTGCCGGGAATGGCGCGCGCCGAGAGGATGACGGTGTCGTCGGTCTGCACCTTCACGTGCCGGTGATCGTCGATGGCCATCCGTGACAGCGCCGCCAGCGGCTCGCCCTGCGATCCGGTCACCAGGCAGAGCACGTCCTGCGACGGATATCCGCCGACTTCTGCGTCTCGAATCTGGAGCCCCGCCGGGATGCGCAGGTAGCCGAGCCGCTGCGCGATCTCGGAGTTCTGCACCATGCCGCGCCCGACGAACGCCACCTTGCGATCGAACTGCGCGGCGAGGTCCACCAGGATCTGCAGGCGATAGATGCTCGACGCGAACGCGGCGACGATGACCTTGCCCGGCGCGCTTGTCAGCGTTTCCTCGAACGCCTCCACGACGTCCAGCTCCGATCCGGTGAAGCCGCGGCGATCGATGTTGGTGCTGTCGGCGAAAAGCGCCAGCACGCCGGTCGCGCCGAGCTCCGCGAAACGGTGGACGTCGAAGTGTTCGCCGTCGATCGGCGTCTGATCGATCTTGAAGTCGCCGGTGTGGACGATGACGCCGACGGGCGTGTGAATCGCGAGCGCCACGCAGTCGGGCATGCTGTGCGTGACGCGGATGAATTCGAATTCGAGCGGACCAACCTGAACGCGCTGACGCGGCTTGACCGCGACGAGAGGATTGCGGCCGTCGAGCCCGTGCTCGTGCAGCTTCGGCTCGACGAGCGCGAGCGTGAACGGCGTCCCGTACACGGGGCCGTCGACGAGCGGCACGACGTGCGGCACGGCGCCGATGTGATCTTCATGGCCGTGCGTCAGGATGAGCGCCGCGGCGCCGCCTTTGTTCTGCAGGTACGACAGGTCGGGGATGATCCGGTCCACGCCAAGCAGCTCGGGATCCGGAAACATCACGCCCGCATCGACCACGACCGTCGTCTGCCCCCACGAAATGGCGAGCATGTTCATGCCGAACTCGCCCACGCCGCCGAGGGCCACGATTTCAAGCATCGCGCGAAAGGGAGACACACCTTGGCCGGCCACGCTCCGGGGTGGAGCGGATCGATCCGAAGGGAACCGCTATCGCGGCTCGATCAGGCTGCCGGGTGCGCCTGAAACTCTAAAGGCGGGATGACCGTTCGTACGGGTCGTAACTATAGCATAGCTCAGGCTTTACGTAGCGAAATCGTCGGCGAGCCGCGCGAACTCCGCCACCGACAGCGTCTCGGGCCTCCGGCTCCCGTCGAGCCAGGCGGGCAGCGTCGCCTTCTCACCATAGGCGCGAATGGCATTGCTCATCGTCTTGCGGCGTCGCGTGAACACGGATTGCACGATGCCGCGGAACACGCGACGGTCGCTAACGGGCGGTTGCGGCGGGTGGAATCGAAGCCGGACGACCGCCGACTGCACCTTCGGAGACGGACGGAACGCGCCCGGAGGCAGGGCAAGGAGGCGCTCGACGTCGGCTTGATGTTGAACGAGCACGCTCAGGACCCCGTATTCGCGACTGCCCGGCGGAGCGATCAGCCGATCCGCGACCTCGCGCTGGAGCATCACCGTAGCGTCGCCGATGCGCAGTCCGCGTGTCGCCAGATCGAGCAGACGAAACAGAATCGGCGCCGCGACGTTGTAGGGCAAGTTGGCAGCCACGCGGACCTGACCGAACTCCTGAAGATCCAAGTCGCTGAAGACCTGCTCGAGAAAGTCGCCGGCGACGACGGTGACGTTGCCGGGTGCTCGTGCGCGGAGCCCGGGCGCGAGGTCCTCATCGATTTCGAACGCCGTTACGCGTCGTGTGCGTTCGGCCAGGGGCCACGTCAACGCCCCGTGCCCCGCGCCGATCTCGATGAAGTCCTCGTCGGCGCGCGGACCGATGGCTCGAACGAGTTTGTTCACCCAGACGGGCTCGAGGAAATGCTGGCCGAAGCGCTTCTTGGCAGGCGGCCTCCGCGCATGCGGCCGCATCATTCGTCGTCTCGCGCCGGCTCGCGGTCGTTGGCGTGCCAGTAGCGCTCTTCGATGTCCTCGATCTCTTCTTCGCTCAGGCCGAAGTAGTGGCCGATCTCGTGAATCAGCGTTTGGGCGATGGCGACGACGAGATCGTCTTCGCCGTCTGATTCGCGCTCGTGCGGTCCCTGGAAAATCAGAATGCGGTCGGGCAGCGCATTGCCGTGATCCCAGCCGCGCTCAGTCAGCGGCGTGCCCTGGTAGAGGCCGAGGAGCGTATCCGGAGGCTCGACGTCCATCTCGCGAAGAAGCTCCCGATCCGGTTCGTCCTCGACGACGATGGCGATGTTGCGCATGGCATCGCGGAAGCGCCGCGGGATGGAGGCGAGCGCTTCAGCGACGTGGCGCTCGAACTGCTTTCGTTCCACGGCGGGCCTTCACCGAACGCGGCTTCGGGGCACGAGATGGGCGTTCCGCACGCGCGTCGGAGACGACGGTCGCGAAGTACTCGCAATCGTCGCGCACCGCGCAGACGTCGCAGAGCGGCTTCGGTTTGCAGATGCGGCGTCCGTGAAGAATCAGCGTGTCGGACGTGCGCGTCCAGCGTTGCGGCGGCAGAGCACTCCCGAGCTGCTGTTCGACGACCACCGGATCGTCGGACTCGGCGATGCCGATGCGGTTGGCAACGCGCAGGACGTGGCGATCCACGGGCAAGCCGGGGACGCCGAGCGCGTGCCCGAGCACCACGTTCGCCGTCTTGCGTCCGACGCCGGGCAGCTCGACGAGCGCTTCCATGCTCGCGGGCACCTCGCCATTGTGATGTTCTACGAGCGCCCTCGCCATACCGATGAGCGCTTTCGATTTGGCGCGGAAGAACCCCGTCGCGTGAATCTGCTTCTCGAGCGCCGGCGTTCGCGCGCGCGCGAGTGCGCGAGCGTCGGGATAGCGCTTGAACAGGGCCGGCGTGACGAGATTCACGCCGGCATCGGTCGATTGCGCCGACAGGATGGTCGCGACGAGCAGCTCGTACGCGTTCGAATGGTGCAGCTCCGTATCGGCGCCCGGGTGCTGCGCTTCGAGCTTGTCCAGAATCCCGGCGACGTCGCGGGGCGACTTCACGATTCGGTCTCAGTCCGTTGCGGCGCTTCGAGAAGGATCAGTGGATGGGGCCGGGACCTTTGTTCCAACCGACATTCGAGTAGGAGTCGGAGAACACGCGCCAGTGTTCCTGCAAGGCGGCGATCAAGTTGGGGACGAATTGCACGGGAACGACGACCTTCGCGCGGACCGGGGCGCGGACGACGTGCTCGGATTCGGCTTCCTTGATCTCCCGTTCCGACAGCGGCATCACTTCGCAGAAGGTCAGGGTGAAATCGAACGGTGTGTGCGCGATGGAGCAGAAATTCGCGTACGTCCGCGGCGCGCCATCGGCTGGTTCATCCGCGGGCACGATGGTGAAGTTGATCTGCTTGGGCTGATCGGCCATGCGGGGAGTTTAATACTTCCGCATGACACCAACCACGACGCCCTGGATCTGCACCTGATCGGGGTCCGCAAAAATCGGCTGCATCGCCGCGTTGGCAGGCTGCAGACGGATCTTGCCGCCGGGGTCGCGATAGAACTTCTTCAGCGTGACGTCCGACCCGCGCAGGAGGGCGATGACCATCTCGCCGTTGTCGGCGGACTTGCGATCTTCGACCACGACGAAGTCGCCGTCGCGAATCTGCTCGTCGATCATCGAGTCGCCGCGGACGCGGAGCACGTAGGTGTCACGCTTGCCGACGAGATCCTCGGGAACGGCGATGGTTTCGTTCGACGCAACGGCTTCGATGGGTAGTCCAGCCGCGACGTAGCCCAGCAGCGGAAGCTCGACCGAGCGGCCGCCGGTCCGCGTCGGCATCATCTCGACCGAACGGCTGCGGTTCCACGCCCGCTTGATGAAGCCCTTTTCCTGAAGATTCGTGAGGTGCTTGTGCACCGTGGCGAGCGAAGAGAGGCCGAAGCGCCGGCCAATTTCTTCGAGGCTCGGCGCGTAGCCGTGCTGACTGATGAACTCGTTCAGGTAATCGAGGATTTCGCGCTGCCGTTTCGTCAGTGGAAGCATGTCTGTGCCTCGCTGGACTCAGGCGTTCGGGCCGGAGACTCGACGGACTATACGCAAAAGAAAGGCGAAGGTCAATCGCGAATGTTACCATCCCGCACGCGTGCGCATTCCGTTCAGCATTCCGGCTCCGGGCGCAAAACCGTTCGATATCGTCGGGTTCGGCCTGAACAGCGTGGACCTCGTCGCCGTCCTGGCCGAGCACCCGTCGCCGAACAGCAAGCAGCGACTGCAGCGCTTCGCGCGGCTGCCCGGCGGCCAGGTGGCCACCGCGATGGTCACGTGCGCGCGGTTCGGCTTCAAGACGTCCTATGTCGGCAGCTTCGGCGGGGAAGAACTCGGTACGCTGTCTCGGGCGAGCCTCGTCGAAGCGGGCGTGGACGTCGCGGGCGCGCGAACGATTGCGGGCGCGACCAATCAGTTCGCGATGATCCTGGTGGACGCGCGTTCCGGTGACCGGACGGTGCTGTGGGATCGCGACCCGGCGCTCGCGACCGATCCCGCGACGCTGCCGAGAGAACTGATCACCTCAGGACGGATGCTGCTGGTGGATTGCCACGAGACGACGGCGGCCGCTCAGGCGGCGCGTTGGGCGCGGGAAGCGGGCGTGGCGACGATCTCGGACATCGAACGGGTGCGCCCCGGCATCTCCGATCTGCTGCAGAACCTCGACGCGATCATCATGGCGCAGGAGTTTCCAGGCGCGCTCACGGGCCACGAGGAATTGGGACACTCGTTGCGCGCCATCGCTCGCGAGTTCGACGCGCCTCTTGTGTGCGTCACGCTCGGGTCCGAGGGAAGCCTGGCCGTCTGCCATGGCCGCGAGATCCGGACGAAAGGGTTTCCCGTGGACTGTGTTGACACGACCGGCGCCGGCGACGCGTTCCGCGGCGCGTTCGCCGCGGCGTGCATGCGGAAGCCGCCGGACGACCTCGAAGGCGTCCTGGCCTATGCCAACGCGGTCGCGGCGTTGAACTGCCGGGCTCTCGGCGCCCGCGGCGGACTGCCAACGCAAGACGAGGTGGACCAGTTGCTCGCGCGGTCGCCGATGTAACCTTTTGCCACGGAACCGGTCCAACTCATGTGAACGGCCGACTGATGGCGCCATCGCTCACGTGGACGATTCCGACACCGTGGACCGTCATGGCTTCCGCTGATGTCCAGCTGACGACGCTGGACGAGCGCGCGCTCGTTGACGCCTGCGTCAAGGGACGTCCGGGCGCGTTCGATCTCCTCGTCGACCGCCACAAGCGGGCCGTCTATCAGATTTGTTACCGTTTCGTCGGCAACCACGAGGACGCCAGCGACCTGTCGCAGGACGTGTTCCTGCGCGCGTACCGCGGCCTTCGGAGTTTCAGGGGACAGTCGTCGCTGTCCACGTGGTTCTACCGAATCGCCGTGAACGTGTGCCTGAACCGCGTCAGCTCGAAGGCGCCGCTCCTGCAGACCAGCGAGTCGGTGGACGACCATCAGTTCGCCGACGAGACGGAAGAATCGGCGACCGATCGTCTGTTGCGCGCGGAACGCGTCCGGACGGTGCGCCGTGCCGTCGCGCAGCTTCCGCGCAAGCAGCGACTGACCGTCGTGCTGCGCGTGTTTCACGACATGTCGCACCAGGAGATCGCGGACATTCTCGGAAGCTCGGTCGGCGCGGTGAAAGCGAACTTCTTTCACGCGATGGGAAACCTGCGGCGGATTCTTGCGGACAGGTAGGGCAGGCGTGCGGACGAAACAGCAATCAATGCATCTCAAGGCTGCGGAACTGATCGACCTCCTCGACGCGCGCGGCTCCGCGGCGTCGCTCGCGCATGTCGACACGTGCCAGATATGCCAGGACGAACTGGCCAGACTCCGCGACGCGATGTCGATGTTCGACGGCGCCGCCGCGAACGTGCCCGAGCCGCCGCCGGCATTCTGGACCCGCTTCGACGCCCAACTCCGCGAGCGGATCGAAACAGCGGGCAGCCCGCGCTGGTGGAACCTCGGCACGATCAGGGACCTCGTGCGTCCGCGCGTGGTCGTGCCCGTCGCGGCTGCCGCGATCGTGCTGGCCGCATTCTTCGCTGTCCCGTCGTTGTGGCGCTCGCCTGAGCCGCCGGCACCTGCGCTGGCCATCGATCGCCCGCCGTCGCCGTCGCTCGTCGTCGAACTGCTCAGCGATTCGATGGACGACGATCCGTCGCTGCAGCTCATCGCGGACCTGACGAACGACGTCGACTGGACGACCGACGAAGCGACGACCATCGCGTCGCGCGGCAGCGCGGAGCACGCCATCACCCACATGAGCGCCACCGATCTGAAGGAGCTGCAGCGTCTGCTGCAGCAGGAGATCGGAACGTGAAGGCCTGGCTGCCGATAGTGTGCGTGCTGATCGCCATGCCTGCCTTTGCGCAGGGCGGCCGACAGGCCGCGCCTCCGGATGAGGCGACGGTCTCGCCGGCGGAAATTCAGCGCATGTTCGACTCGTACGCGCTGATGCAGGCGCAACAGCAGCTGCAGATCAGCGACGAGCAGTTTCCGCAATTCCTCACGCGGTTCAAGGCGCTCCAGGACGCCCGGCGCCGCGGTCTCCAGGAACGGGCGAGGACCATCGCCGACATCCGGCGGCTCCTGAACGGCCCGCAGCCCGACGAAGCGTCCGTACGCGAACAGGTCAAGAAGCTCGAAGAAATCGACAGCCGCACGCAGGCCGACGTCCGCAAAGGCTATGACGCCATCGACCAGGTGCTCGACTGGCGCCAGCAGGCCAAGTTCCGTGTCTTCGAAGAGCTGATGGAACGGCGCAAGCTCGAGCTCGTCTCGCGCGCGCGACAGGCCAACCGTCCCAAGCGATAAGCCAGACGCTATAATCGGGTTGTGAAGTACGGGGTCATCTGCGCGATCGCTGCGGCCGCCGCGATGTCGGTGTCCGCCGATTCGCGCTACACACGTCGCGACGCGGAAAATCTCCGGCAGAAGGTGTCCGTGATCACGGCACACGCCGAGCGCGGTGTCGGCCAGCGGCGGACCACCATCACCGAAAACGAGGTCAACTCGTATCTCGTCTACAGCGCCGGCGATCAACTGCCCGCCGGCGTCGTCGAACCGTCGGTCACGATCCTCGGACCGGGCCGGCTTTCAGGCCGCGCGGTCGTCGATCTCGATGCCGTCCGGAAGGCGCGCGCCACGACGAGTCTCTTTGATCCGACGAACTATCTCACCGGCCGTCTGCCCGTCACCGCGACCGGCACGCTGAAGACCACGAACGGCATGGGGCAGTTCCAGCTCGAATCGGCGACGGTGGGCGGCGTGCCCGTGCCGAAGCTGCTGCTGCAGGAGATCGTCAGCTATTACTCGCGGACTCCGGACAAGCCATCGGGGATCGGCCTCGACGATCCGTTTGCACTTCCTGCGCGCATCCGTGAGATCCAGGTGGACCGGGGGCAGGCCATAATCGTGCAATGACGTCCACTGCCGGGCCCGAGACGCCCGGCACGAACGACGATGTCCTGTCGACGCCGCTGCAGTTTCTGAAAGGCGTCGGGCCGCGTCGCGCGGCGGATCTTCAGCGGGCCGGCCTCATCACCGTCGAAGATCTTCTGTACCGTTTTCCCATCCGCTACGAAGATCGCAGCCGCCTGCTGCCGATTGCATCGTTGAAACCCGGCATGACCGCGTCGTTCGTCGGGCGCATTCTCAGCTGCGGCCTCCGCAACACCAGACGTCCTGGTTTCAAGATCTTCGAAGCGCTCGTCGGCGACGCGAGCGGCGCGCTCCGCGCGACGTGGCTGAACCAGCCGTTCCTGCGCGACGTCTTCGCAGTCGGCCAGCATGTCGTGTTCTACGGCCAGGTGGAGTTGCGCGGGCCGGGCGGACAGCAGATCACGAACCCGCAGTACGAGATCGTCGACGACGAAGATCTCGAGACGGTGCACACGGGTCGGATTGTCCCCGTTTATGAGCGTACGGGCGGCGTGACGCCGAAGATGCAGCGCCGTCTCGTCTTCGAAGCGCTGCAGCGGCTGCCGGACGTTCTGCCGGAGCACCTTCCCGAGTCAGTCCGCGCGCGGCTGCGCCTGCCGAGCCGCCTCGCGGCACTGCGCGCGACGCATTTTCCGTCGGAGGACGTCCCGCTGGATGCGTTGAACCGGTATGAGACACCGGCGCAGCAGCGGCTCATCTTCGAGGAAGCGTTCCTCTTTCAGATGGGCATTCACGCGCGGCGTCAGACGGCGTCCGCCGAGCGCAAGGTGCGTCCGATCGTCGTGGACGATCGGATTCGCGAATCGGCGAGACGTGTCCTGCCGTTTCGCCTGACCGGCGGGCAGCGACAGGCGTTGAAAGAGATCGTCGAGGATCTGCAGCGTCCGGCGCCGATGAACCGGCTGCTGCAGGGCGACGTCGGGTCGGGCAAGACGATCGTCGCGCTGCTCGCGGCGCTCGTCGCGATGGAGAACGGCCTGCAGGTCGCGTTCATGGCGCCCACCGAAATTCTGGCGGAGCAGCACTTCACGAACATCGTGCGTCTGCTGGAGGCGTCGCCGTTCCGCGTCGCGCTGCTCACTGGATCGACATCCGCGGCGGCGCGGCGTGAGCGCCTTGCTGAAATCGAAGCCGGCAGCATCCACCTCGTCGTCGGCACGCACGCGCTGGTCCAGGGCGACGTCCGGTTTCACGCGCTCGGACTGGTGATCATCGACGAGCAGCACCGGTTCGGCGTGATGCAGCGCGCGACGCTGCGGACCAAGAGCCTGCACCCCGACGTGCTCGTGATGACCGCGACGCCGATTCCGCGCACGCTCGCGTTGACGGTCTACGGCGATCTCGAGGTGTCGACGATCCGCGAGCTGCCCGCCGGACGGCGTCCGATCAAGACGACCGCGAAGCCCGAGTCGCGGCGCGACGAAATCTACCGGTTCGTGCGAGCAGAACTCGATGCCGGACGGCAGATGTACGTCGTGTATCCGCTCGTCGAGGAATCGGAGAAAGTCGATCTCAAGGCCGCGACCGCGATGGCGGACACGCTCAGCCAGCAGGTGTTTCCCGAGTACCGCGTGGGCCTCCTTCACGGCCGGATGAAAGCCGATGCGAAGGAGCGCGTGATGCACGCCTTCGCCGCGGCGGAACTGTCCATTCTGGTCTCGACCACCGTCATCGAAGTCGGCGTCGATGTGCCGAACGCCAGCGTGATGATCGTCGAGCACGCGGAACGGTTCGGGCTGTCGCAGCTGCATCAGCTCCGCGGGCGAGTCGGCCGCGGATCGAATCAGTCGTACTGCTTTCTCCTGTATCAGGCGCCGCTGTCGGATGAGGCGCGCGAACGACTTCGCGCGATGACCGAGACGACGGATGGTTTCGAAATTGCTGAGCGCGATCTTCGGCAGCGCGGTCCCGGCGACTTCTTCGGGACGCGACAGGCAGGTCTGCCGACGTTCCGCCTGATCGATCTCGTCCGCGACCACGCGCTCATCGAAACGGCACGACAGGAAGTCGCCGCCTGGTTCGCCGACGCGCGCCCGTCCGCGAGCGATGTAGACATCATGGTGACAAACTGGGAGCAGCGATTCAGGCTGATCGATGTCGGCTAGCCACGCAGCGTCCCTGGCGCGCGACGCACGGACATCTTCATGCGCGTCATAGCCGGCACGCTGAAGGGACGCCGGCTGCAGACGCCGTCATGGCCCGGGCTGCGGCCGACTTCTGACAAACTGCGCGAGACGCTCTTCAACGTGATCGCCCGGCGGGTGCCTGGCGCGCGGGTGCTCGACGGCTACGCGGGCACCGGCGCCCTCGGCATCGAGGCGATCAGCCGCGGTGCGCGCTTCGTCGTCTTCGTGGATCGCGATCAGCGCGCGCGCAGGCTCATCGCCGAGAATCTCGCGCACTGCCGCATCGAGAGTGGCTGTGCTATCATCCGGCCTGGTTTCGACGAGCTCGGGCACGACCAGCCCGATTCGCTCGGCCCGTTTCATCCACGGGATCCACGTGAC
>DATBHR010000077.1:0-375776 GCA_036557365.1 Vicinamibacterales bacterium | reverse complement strand
GGCTTCACCCTCATCGAGCTGCTGATCGTCGTCGCGATCATCGGCATCATCGCGGCGAT
Source organism: Vicinamibacterales bacterium (assembly GCA_036557365.1). Taxonomy (GTDB): domain Bacteria; phylum Acidobacteriota; class Vicinamibacteria; order Vicinamibacterales; family CAVVIG01; genus DATKHR01. Next base: position 375,717 of record DATBHR010000077.1, on the reverse strand, counting down.
CGCAGTTCCCGGACTTCTCCGCGCCCGTATGTCGGGCAACGAAGCGTCGGCGATCGGTTCGCTGCGCGCCATCAATAGCGGCCAGGCGGCGTTTTCATCGAGCTGCGGCGGCGGCTTCTACGCGGACACGCTGGAGCACCTCTTCGCGCAGCCGAGCGGCGGCACCGGCTTCATCAGCCCGGACCTGAGCACCAGCAGCGTGGTCAAGAGCGGCTTCACGGTGAACCTGGCGGCGGCGACGACGACGACGGCGAGCACGGTGGATGCGTGCAGCGGCGCGTGGAAGCCGACCAGCGCGTATTACGCGAAGGCGGAACCGACGGCGCTGAACGGCACGGGCACGCGCTCGTTCGCGACGGATCCGCGCGGCACGATCTTCCAGAAGGTCAACAGCGCGACGGCCGACGCCGACCCGATTCCGACGACCGCGACGCCGGTTCAATAACACCGGTTCGTTCGAGTTCGACCAACGGGATGCTCGCAAGGGCATCCCGTTTTCTTTTTTGAACGCGCTGCCTTTCCCGGCTTCAACCGCACCTGAGGCCCAGCCAGCCCGTCAGTCCCATTCCGGGACACGATTGATCAGCATCTCTCTCGACCTGCCCGACTAACTGCGCCTTTCGCCGGTCCAAACGATTTAGCTGTATCTTTTGCGTAGCTTTTCGAGGGAGCATCGAGGAATGCAGATTCGAACCAGTTCCAGAGGATTTACGCTCATCGAGCTGCTCATCGTCGTGGCGATCATTGGCATCATCGCCGCGATTGCGGTTCCGGGGCTTCTACGCGCCCGTATGTCGGGCAACGAGGCGTCCGCGATCGGTTCGCTGCGTGCCATCAACAGCGGGCAGGCCGCATTCTCGGCGAGCTGCGGCGCCGGCTTCTACGCGGACACGCTCGAACATCTCTTTGCAGCGCCGACGGGCAGCACCGGATTCATCAGCCCTGATCTCAGCACCAGCAGTGTCGTGAAGAGCGGCTATCTCGTGAACCTGGCGGCCGCGACGACCACCGTGGCAAGCACCACCGACGCGTGCAACGGTTCGTGGAAACCGACGAGTTCCTATTACGCGAAGGCCGAACCGACCGCGCTGAACGCCACGGGCACTCGTGCGTTTTCGACGGATCCGCGGGGGACGATCTTCCAGAAGGTCAACAGCGCGACGGCTGATCCGGATCCGATTCCGCCGACCGCGACGCCAGCTCAGTAACGACGGCGGCGCATCGGCTGCCACGCGAACCAGGCCAGCGCCAGCGCAGAGATCAGTGACGTCGCGACGCTCCAGTACACGACCCTCGGGCGATAGGTGAACCGCACTTCGTGTCGGCCGGCCGGCAGCCGTACGGCGCGATAGAGCGCGTTCGCGCGAAACATCGCGGACTGGACGCCGTCAACGGTCGCTGACCACGACGCATCGAACGAGTCGAGCAGCACGAGGTATCCGCCGTCGGCGCCGGTCGCCGCCTGGACGACGACGTCGGTGTCCGTGTCGCGAACGATTGTGGCCTCGCTGGCAGCCGCTGCACGGGCTTCACCGACAGGAGCCGGCGCGGAGTGTTCCAGCATCACTGTTCCGGCGGCATCGAACGATTCCGAGAACAACTGCTTCAGCTGATCGTTGAGCACCGGGACGATCGTCGCGCTCGGTACGACGTACGCGCGCTGCGCGTGCGGACCGCACTCGTAAACCGCCATCGGATCGAATTGCGGGTTGACGGCCCCCACGGGTCGCATGCCTTGGATCGGCGGAGCGCCGAGTACGCAGTAGCGCACCGCGCCTCGATCCAGAAATCGCTGACGACTGTCGCGGTCCGCCAGCCGAAACAAATACACGGCGTTGGCGTGCTCGACCGGCCAGAGCAGCGGCAGGTCGTACGACAGGAGTTCGCGCGACGACCACGCCGCCGGTGTCATCACCAGCGTTGACGACATCCAGGCGCGACTTTCCGTCGGATCGAGGCCGCTCGGCGGTTGCCATTCACGACGCGGAACATCTCTGTCCTCGAGCACCATCGTGCCGCGGAACTTGCCGCCGAAGTAGAAGCGATCGGCAGGATGGGCGCGCAACGCTTCCGTCCAGGCCGGCGGACCGAGTTCGGTCGTGGCGAACACCGGATTCAGGTTCGCGTTGGCGGCGACGAGGTCGCATGCCGCGAGCGCAAGGAGCAGCATCCGCGCGAGGCGCGCTTCACGACGATCTGTCCAGCCGAGATACGTGAGGCCGGCCGCCGCAAGAAGCACCAGCAGCACGCGAATCGTGACCGGAGGAACGGTACGAAACAGGAACGCTGCGCCGTCCACGGGATCTGCGAGGCCGACCTTGGCGCCGATCGTGAAGAACATCCGCGCGCCGGTGAATGGCACGACGCGGACCAGCGACAGCAGGATGATCAGGCCGATTCCGGTCGCTGCCGTGAACGCGATCGCCGCTTTCGACGCGGACGCGTGACTCCGCAGCGTCCGGCCGCCCGTTTCCACGAGCAGTTCGGCCGCGCTTGCCGCAAGCATCGAGAGCGCGAGCGCGGTGAACAGGAAGAATTTGGCGGGGAAGCGGAAGGTGCGAACCCCGGGGACGACCTGCTGCAGCCACGGATAGATAGGTGTGTAGTCGCCGAACGCGAGCACGACACTGATTCCCGCCACGGTCAGCCAGAACACGCGCCACCGACGCGTTCCGACGAAGGCGCCGATGGCGCTGAGGAGCAGCACCGCCGGTCCCATGTAAAGCGAGTAGAAGAACGGATCCCGGCTGCTGTTCAACGGATCGATCCACGGCATCCGCTGCGGTACGGAGTCGAGGAAGTTGCCGAACACGTGGGGCAACAGCGCCTCCACGAGCCAGAGCGGATGCAGCGACCAGAAGTTATCGGCCGGCATGAGGCCGCGCGGCGACAGGCGCGCCGCCTGCATCATCGGTCCGAGCTGGGCGGCGGCGGCGATCGTCCCGACTGCAATTGCGCCGATGGTTCGAGGAACCGTTCGCCTCCACTCGTCGGCCGTCGCGGCGTAGGCCACCGCCAGTCCGAGCGTCCCGACCATCGTCACGGGCTCGCCCGACAGCCATTGCAGCGCGATGATGATTGCGGTCAGCGCCGCAGTGCGAAGGGACGGCTGCTGCCGATCGCGATCGATTGACCACAGCAGCCAGGGAATCCAGGCCACCGACCACGACAGGTTCGGGAAGTTGGCGGTCGACGCGACTGCGCCGCTCGCCACGAACGCGATCGCACCAAACGTCGAAGCGGCCGCAGAAAAACGCCCGCGCAGGAACAGCCACGCGCCGAACGCGGCGAGCGGAAACGGAAGCGCGACGATCAGGTTGAAGCCGGGCACCGCCGGCAGCAGCGTTCGCAGGAGCACGACCGGCGGAAGGAACAGCTGGTTGAGCGCGTCGCCGGAAACGGGTTGACCGGCCGCCGCGTACGGGTCCCACAAGGGCCAATGTCCGGAAAGCAGCGTCCGCCTGATCCAAAGGTGCCTCGGCCAGAAAAAGACGCCCAGATCGCGAACGAAGAACACGCTCTCGAGGCTCAGTCCGCGCAGGAATGGCAGGCACGCGACGGACACGGCGGCTGCCGGCCAGACCCAGTGTGGGACGCCCTTGCGCGGGGCCGTTACGGTTTGCAAAGGGGACAACGTCTTCTGTTTCGGCCGCGGATCCCGGTGGCATCAGTCTATCCACGCTTGACGGCTCCGCCCACCTCGGTTACAACCGTACAGTTCATGTCCAGACGTGCCGCCGGGTTCGCACTCGCCTGCGCCGTCGTCGGCCTGGCCGCCTCGATGTCGGCGGCGTCGACGCACTACCACCTGCTGCAGGATCCGACCTACCGCAGCTTTTGCGACGTCTCTGCAACGGTCAGCTGCACGCAGGTCTACGCCAGCCGCTTCAGCACGGTCCGAGGCGTGCCGGTGGCGATCTTCGGGGGCATTTTCTTCGCGGTCGCAGGACTGCTCAGCCTCGGCGGGTTGACGGCGCGCGAAAGCGTGCGCGAAAGCATTCCCGGCTACCTCTTCGTGCTGTCGACGCTCGCCTTGTCCGTCATTCTGTATCTCGGCTACGCGTCCTTTTTCATCATCAAGGCTGTGTGCCTGTTGTGCCTGACCACGTATGCCGCCGTGATCGGCCTGTTTCTCGTGTCCGGGGCGGCCACTTCGATTCCCATGACCACTTTGCCACGGCGCGCCGCCCGCGACCTTCGCGTGCTCGCCGCCAGTCCGCTTGCCATCGCGCTCCTCGTTCTGTTTTTCGCCGGCGCCGCGACGACCGTCGCGTTCTTCCCGCGCGAGACGACCTCCGCATCCGGTGAGGTGATTGCGCCCGAACCGACGCAGGATCAGCGCTCGGAGTTCGAACGCTGGTACTCGTCGCAGCCGCGCGTGCCGATCATCGTCTCGTCGGACGGCGCGAAGGTCGTGATCGTCAAGTTCAACGACTTTCAGTGCCCCGCGTGCGGTCAGTCGTACCTTCAGTACAAGCCCGTCCTGGCGAAATACGATGCCGAGCGTCCGGGCGCGGTGAAAGTCGTCCTGAAGGACTATCCGCTCAATCGCGACTGCAACGACACACTGCCGCAGACGATGCACCCGGCGGCGTGCGAGGCGGCGGTCGCCGTGCGCCTCGCGCCGAAGAACCGCGTCGTCGCGCTCGAGGACTGGCTGTACACGCACCAGTCTGAGATGACGCCGCCGAGTGTGCGTCAGGCCGCAAAGGACGTGGCGCAGGTCACCGACTTCGACTCGAAGTACGCGGGCGCCATGGCGCTGATCAAGGGCGACGTCAACCTGGGGCGGCAGCTCGGGGTCAGGTCCACGCCGACCTTCTTCATCAACGGCGTGAAAATCGAAGGCGCGCTGCCGCCGCAGTATTTCGACAAGGCGATCGAGTACGAGCTGACGCACGCCAAGAACTGACGTGACGCTTGCGCTCGAAACCAACGAGCTCACCAAGGACTACGCGGTCGGATTCTGGCGGAAGCGCCCCTACCGCGCGCTCGATCGGCTGACGATCGACGTCGCCGCGGGCGAGGTCTTCGGATTTCTCGGACCGAACGGCGCCGGCAAAACCACAACGCTGAAGCTGCTCATGCAGCTCGTATTTCCGACGAGCGGCCGCGCGCAGCTGCTCGGGCGCCCGCTCGGTGATCTCGAAGCGAAGCGGCGCATCGGCTACCTTCCGGAGAATCCGTACTTCTACGACTACCTGACCGCCGAAGAGCTCCTCACGTATTTCGCGGGACTGTTCGGGTACAGCGGCGCCGACAAAAGAGCCCGCGCGTCACGGCTGCTCGACCAGGTCGGCATTGGCGCCGAACGCCGGCTTCAGCTCCGAAAGTTCTCGAAGGGGATGCTGCAGCGCGTCGGCATCGCGCAGGCGCTCGTCAACGACCCCGAGCTCGTCATCTTCGACGAGCCGATGTCGGGTCTGGATCCGCTGGGGCGACGCGAGGTCCGTTCGCTCATCCTCGAGCTTCGCGATCGCGGATGCACGGTCTTTTTCAGCTCGCACGTCCTCAGCGATGCGGAGGCGCTGTGCAGCCGCGTTGCGATTCTCGCCAAGGGCCGGCTCGTCGCCAGCGGACGACTGAGCGAGATGCTCGCGTTCCGCGCCAAGGGATGGGAGCTGATCGTCGCGAGCGCACCGGACGCGCTGGTGGTCGATCTTGGCAGGCGCGCGCGGCGCGTCGTGCAGATCGGCGAAGGACGGTACTCGATCGACCTGCCGCTCGACTCGTCCCTCGACGTCGAGCTCGGCAAGGTCGCGGCGGCAGGCGCGCAGCTCGTGTCGCTCAATCCGCTGCGCGAGACCCTCGAGGATTTTTTCGTCGAGCAGGTGACGGCGTCCGGCGTGCAGGCGATCGATCGAGGTCTGCCGAGCGAAACAGCGAGGTCGGGATGAACGCGGTCCGCCAGATCGCGCTCAACGCGTTTCGTGAATCGGTCCGCGACAAGGTCCTCTACAACCTCGTGCTGTTCGCGGTCGTCATGATGGGCGCGTCGTATTTGATCGGTCAGCTGACGGCCGGCCAGGACGTCAAGATCATCAAGGACCTCGGCCTCGCCGCGATGTTCGTCTTCGGCCTGTTCATCGCGGTGTTCATCGGCATCGGCCTCGTCTCCAAGGAAGTCGAGCGGCGCAGCGTCTATGGCCTCCTCGCCAAACCGATCCACCGCTATCAGCTGATCCTCGGCAAGTACGCGGGGCTCTCGCTGACAATCGCCGTCAACCTGGCGATCATGACCGCCGCGCTCTATCTGGTGCTGGCGTACATGCGATGGGGCATCGACCCGGTCATTGAACGCGCCTGGGACGCGCCGGCGCTCGATCCGCGGCTGCTGCAGGCCATCGCGCTGATCTTTGTCGAGCTGCTGTTCGTAACGGGCATCGCGCTGTTCTTTTCGTCGTTCTCCACGCCGCTCCTGTCCGCCGCGCTCACCTTTGGCGTCGTCATCGTCGGGCACTTCAGCGCGGACTTGAGGAACTTCCAGGACGTCATCGACGCGCCGGCGGCGCAAATGGTTGCGCGCGGCGTGTATTGGCTCCTGCCAAACCTGGCCCAGTTCGACATCAAGTCGCAGGTCGTCCACGGGCAGACCGTACCAGCCGCGTATCTCGCGCTCTCCACCGGTTACGCGCTGCTGTACGTAATGATGCTGCTCCTCGTTGCCTGCTACGTGTTTTCGCGGCGTGATTTCAAGTGATGGGTGAACCGGTATCGCCCGCGCCGCCGTCCACGCGGCGCTCGTGGATGGAGAAGATCGCGGTCGTCGTCGCGGCCGTGGTCCTGCTGACCGGCGCGGACCTGCTCGGAGCGGCGCGCGAGCGTGCGTTCCCCGCGGCCGACATCGACGAGTCGGTGGTGTACATCACGTCGGCGTCGGCGGTCCGACGTTTGACGACGTCGTTCAACACGCTGGCCGCCGACTTGTACTGGATTCGGGCGCTTCAGTATTACGGCGGCGCCAAGCGCCGTCTCGAGGCGTCCAATGGACTGCCGCCTCCGCCCCCGCTCCTGGCGGCCTCGACCGATTACGATCAGCTCTACCCGCTGCTCGACATCGCGACGACGCTCGACCCGCGCTTCGCGGTGGCTTACCGGTTTGGCGCGATATTTCTCGCCGAGGCGTATCCGTCCGGCTACGGCCGGCCAGACCTGGCGGTCAAGCTCCTCGAAAAGGGAATCCGCGAACAGCCCGATAAGTGGGAGTACATGGAAGACGTCGGGTTCGTTTATTACTGGTACGAGCACAACTACCGCGACGCCGCGTCCTGGTTCGAACGCGCGGGCCGCGTGCCGGGCGCGCCGAACTGGCTGCAGCCGCTCGCCGCGACGACGCTGGCGCAGGGCGGCGACCGTGACTCATCGCGCCTGATGTGGACGGCCATTCTGCAGGGCAGCGACCAGGACTGGCTTCGCCGGAGCGCCGAGCAGCGCCTGCTGCAGCTCCGCGCGCTGGATGAGATCGACGCGCTGCAAAAACGCGTGGACGCGTACGCGGCGCGCGAAGGTGAGAAGCCGTCCGGTTGGGAGGCGCTCGTGCGCGCCCGCGCGATTCCCGGCATCCCGCTCGATCCGACCCGTCAGCCGTATGAGCTGACGCCCGAGGGTCGCGTCACGCTCTCGACGGCCTCGTCGCTGAACCCGCTGCCGGCCGAGCCGACTGCCGTGCCGCCGTCATGAACGATCTGCCTCTGGTCATGCAGATCCTGGGAGCCACGATCGTCGGCGCGGTCGTTGGCAGCTTCCTGAACGTCTGCATCTATCGACTGCCGTTGGGACGCTCCGTCGTCTGGCCCGCATCGGCGTGCCCGGCGTGCAAGCGGCCGCTCGCGTTCTACGAGAACGTGCCGATCGTCAGCTTCCTCGTTCTCGGCGGACGCTGCCGATCGTGCCGCACGTCGATCTCGTGGCGCTATCCGCTCATCGAGGCGCTGACGGGCTGCCTGTTTGCGTTCCTGTACTGGCGATTTGGACCGACGCTGCTGTTCGTCTCGCGCGCCGTGTTCGGTGCAGCGTTGATCGCGCTCTTCGCCATCGATCTCGAGCATCATCTGCTGCCCAACGCAATCACGCTGCCTGGAATCGTCGTCGGGTTCGCATTCAGCCTGTTCACGGAGCCAGGATGGCTGTCGTCGCTGATCGGCATCCTCGCGGGCGGCGGGATTCTGTGGGGAATCGCCGAAGCCTACTACCGCATTCGTCACGAGGACGGCCTCGGAATGGGCGACGTGAAGATGCTCGCGATGGTGGGCGCGTTCATTGGCTGGCAGCTCACGCTGCTCACGCTGGTGCTCGCGTCGGTCGCTGGATCGATTCTCGGCGTCTTCCTCATCGCGACGCGACGCGGCAACATGAAATACGCGTTGCCGTTCGGCACATTCCTCGCGGTCGGCGCCGGCGCAGCGATGACGGTCGGCCCGGCGATCCTCGCGTGGTACCTCGGTCAGTGGTGATTGGCGCCGATGACACCCGCCGGCTACGCACTGCTCGGATTGACGTCGATCGTTGGCGCGATGGTCGCCGTCGTCACGTTCGCGACCCTTCGGTTCGCGTTTGCGGCGCGCGACGCGCAGCGCCATTCGCGCGTCGATCGGACCGAGCTCGCGCTGATGTCCGCCGCGCTGCAGGAGGCGGTCGCGAAGCTGAAGGCGCAGGAGCGCGCGACGGCCGCGCGCGCGGAGGCGTCCGAGCGGCTGAGCGAGGAAATCATCGCGAGCCTGACGGCGGGCCTGCTCGTCACCGACCTGACCGGTGACATCCGCATCCTGAATCCCGCGGGACGCCGGATGATCGGCCTCGCGGACGACTCAACGGCCGATGACGTGCGCCGGACGTTGAACGATCTGTCGCTGACGGAAGTCATCCGGGAATGCCTCCGAACGCGCAACGCGATCACGCGCCGCACGGTTTCGCTGCCCGAACCCAAGCACGGTGTCTCACACCTTGGCGTCACCGTCTCTCCGCTGTCGGACGCGCGTCACGAGATCCACGGTGCGATCTGCCTGTTCACCGATCTCACCGCGATCAAGGACCTCGAAGAACAGCTGCGGCTGAAGCACAGCCTCGCGGCGGTGGGCGAGCTGACCGCGGGTATCGCGCACGAATTCAGGAACGGACTGGCCACGATTCACGGCTACAGCAAGCTGTTCGATCTGACCGCCATCCCTTCGTCGTACCGTCCGTATGTGCAGGGGATTCGTGCCGAAGCGGAATCGCTCGGGGAAGTGGTGACGAACTTTCTCGCGTTTGCCCGGCCGGCCGAGCTCGCGTTGTCGCGCGTCGAGCTGCGCACGATCTGCGAACGCGCGGCCGAGGAGATCCGCGCCGACGTGAAGCTGCTCGGCGGCGAAGTGGTGACGCGCGGCGACTTCGGCGTCATCGATGGCGACGAAGTTCTTCTGCGCCAGGCGTTCAGCAACCTGCTCCGCAACGCCCTCGACGCCTGCGTCGCCGCGTCCGTTGCGCCGGCGATTGCGATTCAGTCCGACGTCGACTCCCAGCAAAAGCAGTCGCGGATTGTCGTCACGGACAACGGCGCCGGCATTCCGATGGAACTCCGCGACCGCGTATTCCAACCGTTCTTCACCTCCAAGCGGAGCGGCACCGGGCTCGGTCTCGCTCTCGTTCAGAAGATCGTCGTCTTCCACAACGGCCGCGTCACCGCCGGCGCGTCGCCAGCCGGCGGTGCCAGTTTGCAGGTGACGCTGCCGCTCGCCGACTGACGATCGCAGATTCTGCAATCTGCGGTGGCGAACGAGTCGCCAGCGATCCGCGTCCGACGAACAGAAACTGACTTCGGCGTAATCGCGCGCGGCGGATCGGCCGTTGCTCATTCGCCTTGGCGATGCGCCACTCGACGACGCCGCTCGCCACGACCAGAGGATTCACGCTCCTCGAAGTTCTCTTTGCCATCGCTCTGCTGGCGGCCGCGCTCGTACCGCTCGCGAACGTCCTGGCGTCGTCTGCGGTGAGAAATCAGGGCGCCAGGGATGTCACGTACTCGGCGCTGCTCGCCGCGTCGAAGATGGAGGAACTGCGCGCGCGCGCCTTCGGCGATTCTGCACTTGCGCCGCCTGGCCTCGATTCGCTGCAAACGGACCTCGACGGCTATTGGGATCAACCAAGTCCCGGCTACCGGCGGCGGTGGTCGATCGTGGCGATGCCGGGTCACGCCGCCGACGCCGTGGTGCTGCACGTCGTCGTACTCGCGGGACGCACGTCGGCCGATGCCCATCTGATCTCGGCGAAAACCAGAAGGGCATGGAGTCCGTCGTGAAAAGGGTCGATGGCTTCACGACGATCGAGCTCACGCTGGCGCTTGGCATCGGCATCGTGGTGACCGGTGCGATCTTCGCGGTGTTGTCGTCCGACGCGGTCGCCGTCGAAACCGAACGCTCGGACATGCATCAACGGCTGCGCGTCGCGGTTGACTCGCTTCTCAGAGATTTGCTCGATGTGTCCGCTGTGCGGCCCTACAGGTCGGATGGCGCGTCCCCCGATGCGCCGGGAACCGTCAAGTCCGACACGATCAGCGCGATAGGAAGAACGGTCGTTACGTACTGGTTGAAGTCAGACGATGCGGGCGGCGTGTATCAGCTCATGTCCTCGACCAGCGGTTCTCCGCTGGACGTCCCGGTCGTCGACAACGTCGTCGGTCTGTCGTTCTCATACCTTGGCGATCCGCGGCCTCCAACGATGGTCCGGCCGCTTTCGGAAGTAGACGGGCCGTGGACGACCTACGGACCGGCTCCCACGATCGCCGCCGTGCCGCCTTACGCGCCGCGCGAGAACTGCGTTTTCGTGGACAACGGCTCGGACATCCCGAGTCCACGACTGCCCGATCTGGCGGCTCCCGAGGTCAGCCTCGTTCCCTTGACCGATGCCGTCTTCACCGACGGACCATGGTGTCCTGATGCAGGTGCTCCCGCGCGATGGGACGCGGACCTCTTGCGCGTGCGTCAAGTCATCGTTCATTTGCGCGTGCAGGCAGCCGCCGCTTCGCTTCGAGGTCCGACGGCTGTTCTTTTCGCGCATCCCGGAACCGCGGCAAGTGGACGACGATGGGCGCCGGACCTGGACGTCGCGTTCACAATCGCGCCGCGCAACATGGCGGGGAATCGCTGATCGTGGCCGCGCGCGGCGAGCGAGGAATCGCATTGATGCTCGTGGTGATGGCCATCCTGCTCGTCTCGGTGCTTGCCGGAGCCGTCGTCCTGACGGGATCGACGGAAGCGATGATTGCAGCCGGCTATCGCAGCAGTCAGGAGACGTTCTATGCGGCGGATGCCGCCGCGGAATGGGCGTTCGCCGAGCTCACGCCGCTCGCGCCCCAATGGGACGCCGTCGTTCAAGGCACGCTGCCGTCGGCCTTCATCGATCCGGCGCCGCTTGGCGAGGTGCGGCGTCTTGCCGACGGTTCTTCGGTCGACTTGTCCGCGGTCGCTGCGGCAAATGCGGGCTGGCGGATCTACGCCTACGGTCGTCTCGCTCAGCTGGTGTCGACGTCGCCCGGCTCGCCGTCACCCTGCTACGTGGTCGTCCTCGTCTCCGAGGATGCGGCGCTACCGGAGCAGTTGAAATTGCGTGCAATTGCGTTCGGGACGCGCGCCTCCCGGCGAACCGTCCAGCTTGTCCTGCTGCGACGTCCCGGAATGGTGCTCGTGGACTCATGGGAAGAACTGCGCTGAATCCGGCCGGATTGTTGAAGAATTCGCAGGCCTCACGTACGATCTCGAAGACGCCGATAAGGTACGCGACAGATATGCGCGCGATCCACGTCACTCCCGTTCTCGCCGGCCTGATTCTGGTTGCCTCGGCAAGCCAGTTGTGCGCCCAGTCACTGGCCGACGTTGCCCGAAAAGAAGAAGAGCGGCGCAAGACCCAGCCGCAACCGACCAAGGTCTACACGAACAAGGACCTCGAGCCGGTCGCACCGCCGTCGACCCCGCCGCCTGCAACGCCGGGCGCCAGCGGGACCGACAGCGCGCAGGCCACGCCTGCCGCAGGGTCGAAGGACGCGCAGAAGGACGAAAAGACCGAAACGAAGGGACAGGCCTACTGGTCGTCCCGGCGCAAGACGCTGCAGGATACGCTCGACCGCGACTCCACCTACGTCGAGGCGCTGCAGTCGCGCATCAACGCGCTGACGACCGACTTCGTCAATCGTGACGATCCGGCGCAGCGGGCGACGATCGGGCAGGATCGCCAGAAAGCGGTCTCCGAGCTCGAGCGCCTGAAGGCGCAGGTCATCCAGGATCGCAAGGCCCTCACCGACCTCGAAGAAGAAGCACGCCGCGCGGGCGTTCCGCCCGGCTGGCTGCGTTGAACCCGCGCTCACGGTCGGCCGCCGACCGTCCCATTCTCCTCGTCGAAGACAAGGACTCGCTGCGCGCGATGATGCGCCATGCGCTCGAAGCGCAGGGCCACGTCGTCATCGAAGCGCGCGATCAGGCGGAAGCGGTGAGCGCGCTGCGCGCGATGCCGCCAGACGTCGTGCTCTCCGATCTGCGCTTGCCCGACGGTGACGGCTTCGGCGTGCTGCGCGCCGCCAAGGAACTCGATCCGGAAATTCCCGTCATCGTCATGACCGCGTTCGGCAGCATCCAGGACGCGGTCGCGGCGATGAAAGAAGGCGCGCTCGATTTCCTCGCCAAGCCGGTGGACCCCGAACACCTGCTCCTGCTCGTCGAGCGTGCGCTCGTCCAGCGCCGCATGGCGACGGAAAACATCCTCCTCAAGGAGGAGCTCGCCCGCCGTCGCGGTGCGCCGCAGATCGTCGGCGACGATGCGAAGCTGAAGCAGGTGTCGATCGCGCTGCACCGTGCGGCGGCGACGGATACGACGGTGCTGCTCGAAGGGGAGAGCGGCACCGGCAAAGAGCTTTTCGCTCGCGCGCTCCACGCGCTGAGCGACCGCGCGGACGGGCCGTTCGTTGCGATCAACTGCGCCGCCATTCCCGAGAATCTCCTCGAAACCGAGCTCTTCGGGCATGAGAAGGGTGCGTTCACTGGCGCTGCGGTCAGAAAGCCCGGCAAATTCGAGCTGGCGCACCGCGGAACGCTGTTCCTCGACGAGATTGGCGACCTGCCGCTCTCATTGCAGGCGAAGATTCTTCGCGCGCTGGAGGAAAAACGATTCGAACGCGTCGGCGGCACCGCTCCGCTGCAAGTCGACGTTCGCGTCGTGGCCGCGACGAATCGGAATCTGAAGGCGGCGGTCGCGGCACGCCAGTATCGCGAGGATCTCTACTTCCGTCTGTCGGTGTTTCCGATCACGATTCCGCCGCTGCGCGAGCGCACCGGAGACGTCACCACGCTGGCGCGATACTTCATCGAGAAATTCTGCCGCGATCTGAATAAGAAGCCGCTCGCGCTCTCGCCAGCCGCCGAACAGGAAATGCGCACGTATCCGTGGCCGGGTAACGTGCGCGAGCTGCAGAACTGCATCGAGCGCGCGGTCATCCTGACGGAAGGCGACGCGATCCATCCGCACCATCTGCACCTGTCGTTTCGAGACCCCGCGCAGGCCGAAGCGGCCGACGCGCCGAGCCCGTGGTCGAAGATCGATTTGAGCGGGTCGCTTGCCGATGCCACCCGACGCGTGACCGCGCAAGTGGAACGGCTAAAGCTTGAGCAGGCGCTGAAGGAGGGTGGTGGCAATGCGGGTCGCGCCGCCGAACTGCTCCAGATCAGCTACAAGGCAATCCTGTCGAAGATCAAAGAATACGGACTTGGCTGAGCGCCGGCCACAGCGTGCGGACAACGACCTCCTGAATCCAATCACGCGGCGAATCCCGTCCGCATCAGCGCCGCCGCGAGTTCTTTCGTCGTCACATCATCGACGATAGCCGTCGCGCCGACGGTCGTCGGCAGCACGTAGTGCAGCCGGCCGTTGACGATCTTCTTGTCGTGCTGGACGGCTTCGAGCATCTGCGCAGACGAGATGTCCGCAATCGGCGGCAGCGGCCCCAGACCCGCAATCAGACTGGACAGCGCCTGTCGATCGCGGTCGGCGATGGCCCCGCGCGCGGCTGCCACTTCGGCGGCGACAAGCATTCCGTACGCGACCGCTTCGCCGTGACGGAATCGCCGGTACTTCGTGACGGACTCGAGTGCGTGTCCCGCCGTATGGCCGAAGTTCAGAATGCGCCGAAGACCGGATTCGCGTTCGTCTGCCGACACGACCGCGGATTTGATGCGGCACGACTCGGCGATGATCGGGATGAGCGTCTCGGGTTCGCGCGCGAAGATCGCCTTTCGCTCCTTCGTCACGCGGTCAAAAAGCGTGACGCTCGACGTCATTCCGTACTTGATCACCTCGTACAGGCCGGCGCGGAACTCTCGCCGCGGCAGCGTCCCGAGAAACGCCGGGTCGACCACGACCGCGTGCGGCTGGTAGAACGCGCCGATCATGTTCTTGCCCTGCGGATGGTTGACGCCCACTTTGCCGCCAATCGCACTGTCCACCTGCGCGAGCAGCGTCGTCGGCACGTGGACGAGAGCGACGCCGCGCAGATACGTCGCCGCTGCGAATCCCGCCATGTCGCCGATCACGCCGCCGCCGAGTGTCACAATGGTCGTCGCGCGATCCGCCGACACGCGGACGAGCGCGTCGTAGACGCGCGTCACGGTCGCGAGCACTTTGTAGCGCTCGCCGTCGGGGATGAGGATCGGATCCTGGAGACCGCTTGCGCGGCTGAACCGTTCGCCGTGCAGCCGCCACACGAGCGGGCTCGAGACGACGATGCGGCGCGCCGGCAGCTTGAGCTCGTCCAGCAGCGATCCGATTCCATTGATCGCGCCATCAGCAATGGTGACGACGTACGCGCGCGACGGCGTCGTCACGTCGATGCGAAGAGCAGTGGCCGAAGTCATGCAATTTTCGGATGGTAGGATAGCATCCGCGTGCGTTCCACCGATTTTCTGATCGTCGGCGGCGGCATCGCGGGACTGCGCGCGGCCGTGACCCTCGCGTCGGTCGGCCGGGTCCTCGTGCTCACGAAGGCCGAGCCGACCGAAAGCAACACCGGTTATGCGCAGGGTGGAATTGCGGCTGCGGTCGGCGACGATGACTCGCCGGCGCTGCACGCGGCGGACACGATTCGCGCCGGAGACGGATTGTGCGACGAGGCCGCGGTGCGCATCCTCGTCGAGAACGGTGCTGCTGACGTCCGTCAGTTGATCGAGTGGGGTGCGGCTTTCGAGCGCGATGCTGACGGGCGTCTCGCGCTCGGGCGTGAGGCCGCGCATTCAGTGCGCCGGGTCCTTCATGCCGGCGACGCGACCGGCCGCGAGATCGGCCGCGTGCTGTGGCACCAGGTCAGCTCGCTTCCGTCGGTGACGACGATCGACCACGCACTCGTCACCGATCTCCTCGTCGACACATCGAGCGGCGACACGGACGTTCGCGGCGTCGCCTTCTTCGATGCGCAGGGGCGGCGCGAGGAAGTCCGCGCCGATGCCACGCTGCTGGCGACCGGCGGCGCCGGTCAGGTGTTTGCCGAGACGACGAATCCCGCCGTTGCGACGGGCGACGGCATCGCGCTCGCGTATCACGCGGGTGCTCGCGTGGCCGATCTGGAGTTCGTTCAGTTTCACCCGACGGCGCTCAAGCTGGCGGGCGCTCCGCGATTCCTGATCTCCGAGGCGCTTCGCGGCGAAGGCGCGCGGCTCGTGAACGTCCACGGTGAGGCGTTCATGCGCCAGTATCACGACGACGGGGACCTGGCGCCGCGTGATGTCGTGGCGCGCGGCATCGTGCGCGAAGGCGCGCGGACGAACGGTCCGGTGTTCCTCACGCTGGCGCACCTCGATCCCGGTTTCGTCGTCCGCCGATTTCCGACGATCGCCGCGATGTGCCGCCAGGTCGGTCTCGATCTCGCGCGCGATCCGATTCCGGTCGGCCCCGCCGCGCACTACATCATGGGCGGCGTGGACAGCGACGAGTGGGGCCGCACGTCGCTGCGGCGGCTGTATACGGCGGGCGAGGTCGCGTGCACCGGCGTTCACGGTGCGAACCGGCTCGCGAGCAACTCGCTGCTGGAAGGACTCGTCTTCGGTGCGCGCGCGGCGCTTGCGATGACTCGCGCTCCCGAATCTGCATCGCTCCGCGCCGATCGCGTCGTCGGGCCCGCAGCTCATCGTCTCGATGTTCCCTCGGATTTACGCGCGGGCGAGCCAATGACCACCGACGCTGTGCGTTCGCTGATGTGGAATGCTGCGGGACTCTTTCGCACACGTGCGGATCTCGAGGCTGCGGCCGCGCGGCTGGATCGCGAGGCCGCACGCGAGCCGTCAGCGGATCCGGCCGGCCTGCGGCTGAGGAATCTCGCGACGGTCGCACGGCTGATCACGCGTGCGGCGCTGCGCCGCGAAGAGAGCCGCGGCGGCCACTTTCGCGAAGACTTCCCGGCGCGCGACGATATACACTGGAAAATCCACTACGCTGATTGCCTGACTCGCTGAGACTCAGCGCGTCTGAGGGCGCCCGGGGTGTCCCCGCCGCCTTCGCCAACCCGAAGGGAACCGTTTGCCGATGGCGAAGAACAAGGAATCGTTCGTGACCGAGATCACTCCACGGTCGCAGGATTTTTCCCAGTGGTACCTCGACGTGGTGCGCCGCGCGGAGCTGGCCGACTATTCGCCGGTCAAAGGCTGCATGGTCATCCGGCCGTACGGGTTCGCCATCTGGGAGCAGATTCAGCAGGCCTTCGACAAGGAGTTCAAGAAGACCGGGCACACGAACGCGTACTTTCCGCTCTTCATCCCCGAGAGCTTCCTGCACAAGGAAGCCGAGCACGTCGAAGGGTTCGCGCCGCAGGTCGCCTACGTGACGCACGGCGGCGGCGAGGAACTCGAGGAGAAGCTGGTCGTGCGGCCGACGTCGGAAGCAATCATCGGCTACATGTACGCGAAGTGGATCCAGTCGTGGCGCGACCTGCCCATCCTGATCAATCAGTGGGCAAACGTCGTCCGCTGGGAAAAAGTGACGCGTCCGTTCCTGCGCACGACCGAGTTCCTGTGGCAGGAAGGACATACGGCGCACGAAACGCACGACGAGGCGCAGGCGGAGACGCTGATGATCCTCGATACGTACGCGCGCGTGTCCGAGGAAGTACTCGCGATGCCGGTCATCAAAGGGCAGAAGAGCGAGAGCGAAAAATTCGCCGGCGCGCTGCGGACTTATTCGATAGAGGCGCTCATGGGTGACGGCCGCGCGCTGCAGGCGGGAACGTCACACAACCTCGGGCAGAACTTTGCCAAGGCCTTCGACATCACGTTCCAGGGACGCGACAAGACCGTGCAACACGTCTGGGGCACGTCGTGGGGCGTGTCGACGCGGCTGGTCGGCGGCGTCATCATGACCCACGGTGATGACAGCGGCCTGGTGCTGCCGCCCCGGCTCGCTCCGTATCAGGCGGTCATCGTCCCGATCGGTCGCGACGACTGGCGCCAAACCGTGCTGCCCAAGGCCACGGAGCTTCGCCACGCGCTGGAGGCCGCCGGCCTGCGCGTCACGCTCGACGAACGCGACGAGCGTCCGGGCTGGAAATTTGCGGAATGGGAACTGCGGGGCGTACCGCTGCGCGTCGAGATCGGCCCGAAAGACATCGAGAAGGGCACCGTCCGCGTTGCGCGCCGCGACACCGGCGAGAAACAGGATCTGTCGATCGACGGCCTGCCAGGTCGACTCGCACAACTCCTCGACGAGGTCCAGAAGAACCTGTTCGAGCGCGCGCGCACATTCCGCGACGAGCACACGAGGCGCGTCGAGACCTACGCCGAGTTCACGGCGGAAATGGAAGGCCGTCCCGGTTTCCTCGTCGCGCCCTGGTGCGGTGCCGCCGACTGCGAAGCGCAGATCAAGACCGACACGCAGGCGACGATTCGTAACATGCCGCTCGAACAGCCCGCGATGCACGGTCGGTGCATCCGCTGCGACAACCCGGCGAAGTTCGAGGTCTGGTTCGCGAAGGCGTACTAGCGCCGGGTCGGTCGGGTAGGGCAGGTCGGTCAGGTGGGCAGTTCGTGTGAGTCAGGTCGCGCGGCGCTGTCGTCGCGGGCGGGACGCGCTCGTGCCGTTGCCGGTCCATAGCAGATCGAGCGCCCCTTTTCTCTTCTGTTCCACGCGCTTGACGGCGGCGCTTCGGCGCGTCAGGCCCTCACGCTCCACGATCGCGTGAAACGTGTCGCGCAGACGATCCCGCCACCACTCGTCGTTCGTCCTAGAGTACGAGGCCGCGATCGGCTCGACGCACGACGCGTCGCCGATAAGTGCCAGCGCGGCGAGAACGTCCACCGGCAGCGGACGCGTGCTTTTTTCGAGCGCCTCGCGCAGGTCGTACAGCGCGAGTCGGCTGTCTCGCTTCGCCAGCGCCAGATGTGCGGCGGCGCGAACGGCTGTCCATTTATCGCGCGTCGCGCCTGTTTCGACGGCTTCACGTTCTCGCACGCGCTCGACGATCTGATGCAGCGCTGCCAGTGGCACAGCGTGACCCTCGCTTGCGATCGCCGTTCGCAGCGCCGCGGGATCGTCGGGCAAACCGTTGGCCACGGCTTCATCCAGCAGCGCGACGGGATCAGCCTTCGCGCCCTTTTTATCGACCGCGCCTTCGAGCTGAGGCCCAAGATCGGGATCGTCGGCGAGCGAGGCGACGAGCGGCCCGGCGGCGGATGGACCCAGATCCTGAATGGCGTTGATGGCCGCAAGACGGATAGCGACCCTCCGTCCGCGATCGAGCGCCAGAGCGCTCAGATGATCGACCACGGCTGCGCCGTTCGCGGAGCGGATAAACGTCCGCAGAAGCGCGATCCCGGACACGCCCACGCGGTCGTCCCGATCGACCGATATTTTCAGTCCCAGTGAGAGGCCGCGCGGATCGCCGATGCCTTCGAGCGCGCGGAGGGCGGCGATTCTTGCGTCGGACGAGGCGTCGGACGTCGCCAGCGCGATCAGGCGCGCGACCGCGCGCGACCCGATGATCGTCAGCCTCGCGATCGCGGCTTCGCGGGCGACCGGTTTCGCCGCGGCGAGGTCGGCAATCAGCTGCTCGACTTCTTTCGCCGACGAGGCCCTGATCGTCATCGCCTGATCAAAGCACAAACGACGGGCGCGGCGTCAAATGGCGGGATGCGTCAATGCACCAATGCATAAATGCACCAATGCATAAGTGCACCAATGCGCGAATGCACCAACGCAGGAATGCAACCGGAATGCACGGGCGCAACAGAAATTACATCTGCGAAGCTATTGGCCGCACTCGAGCACCTTGCCTGTGCACCGGGCACCGAGCACCGCGTACTTGCCTATGCACCGCGCACCGCGTACTTGCCCGTGCACCGGTGTACCCGAGTACTCGTGCACCCTATTGAACTTTGACGACCAACGCCGCGCGGCGATTCAGGCGGCGCGTCTCCTCGCGCGCGTTGTCGAACTTCGGGCGCTCTTCGCCGTAGCTGCGCGTTTCCATCCGGTTCGCCGGCACGCCGCGCGACAGCAGATAGTCACGGACGCTGTTCGCGCGTCGGCTGCCGAGCGCCAGATTGTATTCGGCCGTACCGATGTTGCACGTGTGCCCTTCGATGACGATGCTCTTGTCGGGATTTGCGCGGAGCCTGACGACGGCGTCGTCGAGCAGACGCAGCGCTTCCGGCCGCAGCGTCGAGCGGTCGAAGTCGAAGTAGACGTCTTCGAAGTTGAGCTCGACGACCGGCTGCGTCCGGACGACCTGGATCGTGACCGAATCGGAGGCGGTGGCGCCGTGCCCGTCGCTGACCGTGATCGTCGCCGGGACTGGTCCTTCCTGCTGCGGCGCAGTCCACAGCGTCTGGCGGTCGCCGGCGTTCTGAAAGGCACCGGCAGGCGCCGTCCAGCGATACGTCAGCGAGTCGGCGTCAGGGTCGGCGGCGTCGCCGCTGACGGCGACGCTGCGTCCAACTTCGATCGTGCACGGCTCGCATCGCGCCATGACGGTGGGCGGACGATTCTGCGCCGGCGGCAGTTCCGGCGGCGGCTGCGGCGGCGGCGCGGGCGCGACGTAGACGCGGGTGCCCGGGTGATATCCGATGCGGAATTGCCAGTCGACGTAATCGCCGGTCACGCCGCCTTCGGGATTGAATGCCGACGATCGCGCGGTCGTGGGGAAGTTCCAGCTGACGCCGACGCCGCCGAAGAATCCCTTCTTCGACTGAAACGTGAGGCCGAGCGTGGCGCGCGTCAGATTCTCGGTGTTCGCGACGACTGGAATCGTCCCGCAGTCCACGCACAACGCGATCGGGCCGGTGAACGTGATCGTGCCGCTCGACGGGACAGTTCCGTCGAGCTCGGCGGAAAGTCGTCCCGCGCGGCGCGACGGGAAGCCGGCGCCCGCGCCCCAGCGGAACGCGCCTGACGGCGCGTCGAAGCCGTCCGGCTGGCCGCGAAATTCCCAGCCCGCGTAACCCGACGCGTCAACGAGCTCAGAAAATTCCTTGCTGACGATCGCGTCGAAGCCCAAATCGACGTTTCCGGTGCCGGTGCCATTGTCGACGCTGCCGGTGGGGAGCTTGAGGATGGCGCGCACGGCGAGCGCCGCGGGATTCAGCCTCGATTCCGACCAGATGTTGTACTTGGCGCCGATGTAGAAGTCGCCGAGGTTGTCGCCGGTCCATCCCTGCTTCACGCCGGGATAGCGATCGATCACGCCGCCAAACGTCCGGTCGTTCACGAAGAGCGGGCGGACGTCACGATCGATCCGCGTGTCGACGAGAAACGATCCGAAAAATTCCGTGCGGCCCTTGAAGCCGTAGCCGAACGTGCCGGCAAAATCAGCGACGTTCGTGTATCCCTGCATCCAGTTGGTGCCGCGCCGATACGCGCTCGCGGACCACTGGCCGTCCGGCAGGACGTCGGCCGATGGCACGAACCACAAACCGGCGTCGCCCATGAACGTGGTGGTCGCGGGACGTCGATCGTCGGGAGCTGGCGTCGGTGGTTGTCCGTTGGCGGGTTGCGTCTGGGCGGCAGCGACGCCTGAGATCGAGGCGCAGACGGCCACCAACGCGATGCATCGACACCATCTGCTCATCGAGCCGCACCCCTCGCGGTAACAGCGTCTGCAGGCGACATGATGTCGACCGGACGGAACCCCAGAAGCTCGTCCGTTATCGTACGGTCGAGCTGTACGCGAAGTCAATCAACGACTTGCAGGTGTGTGAAGAGAGAGCGCGAGTTTACGCTTCTTCGTCGTCTGTGCGGCTGGAACGCTTCGGTCCGACCACCCACGCCACGATGATGCTGAGGAAATACAGAACGATCATCGGCGCGGCAAAAATCGTCTGGTTCATCGGATCGCCGGTTGGTGTGATGACCGCCGCGATGACGTACGCGATGAGGATCGCGTACTTGCCGTGCTTCCAGAGGAAGCCGGCGGTCACGAGCTGCATTTTCGCCAGGAAGTAGACGACGGTCGGCATCTGGAAGACGACGCCCATGCCGAGCAGCATTTTCGTATACAGCCCGAACGTATCTTCCAGGCGCGGCATGAACGAGAGGTCGATGCCGTTGAAACTGGCGAAGAACGCCATCATGAAGGGGAACGCGACGTAGTGATTGAACGCCGCGCCCGCGAGGAATCCGAGCGTGGTGAACAGGACGAACGGAATCGCCATGCGCTTCTCGTTCGAGTACAGACCCGGCGCGATGAACCGCCAGACCTGATACATCACGAACGGCGATGCGATGGCCGCGCCCGCGATCAGCGAGACGGTCACGTACATCCCGAACGCTTCGCCAGGCTGCGTGTAGATCATCTTCACGCCTGGCGGGAGGACCTTCCGCGTCGGCGCGAGGAGGAAATTGAAAATCTTGTCGATGAAGAAGAAGCTGATGATGATGCCGACGCCGATGGCGATGCACGCGTTGACGATGCGTTTCCGGAGCTCGTCGAGATGCTCCAGAAACGACATCTTTCCGCTCAGCGAATCATCATCATCGTCTGGCGGAAGCGCCTTGTAGGCGCCGGTCTGCGTGCCCGGGAAGGGAACGAGGGCCATCTGCCGCGAAAGCCTGCGCGCTACGCGCTGTGATCCTGGCGCGCCGGTTCGTCCAGATGCGGGGCCGGTGAACTGACGACGGTCGTGGCGGCCGGCGTCGGTTTGGTGGCTTCCTTCTGCTCCTCGATGCGGATTTCCTCTTCGAGCGTGCTCCGGAGCTCGTTCGACGCCTTCTTGAATTCAGCGAGGCTCTTGCCGAGCGAACGGCCGAGCTCAGGAAGCTTGCGAGGCCCGAAGATAATCAGAGCGATCACGAAAATGATGATCAGCTCTGGCATGCCAATAGAACCAAACATAGTGTCCTGCTTTCCTCAGACCTGTTCCAAAACCGTCGGCGGGCCGGTGTCGTCATTATAGGAACCGGGTCGCATTCGGGTCAAGAAATACCGGGACCGCCGGATGCTCAGAAGTCGTTGTTTGTAAGGAAGTTATCTGCTACCATGCCGAGTATGCGACGCTACCGTCCCCTGCCCGCCGTCGTCTTCGCCATCGTGGTGTCCGCACTCGTCGGTGGGTTGTTCGGACGCAATGCGCTGGCGACCGAAGACAAGATTCCGGAACACTACCGGGCGTTCACCGCGGCGCTGAACGCGATCGAGACGAGCTACATCGACACGGTCGATTCCGAAGCGCTCGTCACCAGTTCCATCCGCGGCATGCTCGCGACGCTCGATCCGCATTCGAGCTACTTCACGCCGCGCGAGTACGCGCAGATGCGCGAGCGTCAGGAAGGCCGGTACTACGGCATCGGCGTGTCGATTCAGGTGATCGACGGCGACGTGACCGCGATGAACGTGTTCGAGGGATCGCCCGCGTACAAGAAGGGCATTCGACGCGGCGACGTGTTCTCGCGCGTCGAGTCCGAGGACGCCAAGGGCTGGACCGTCGACCAGGCGCAGCGGAAGCTGCGCGGGCCGAAGGGGACGATCGTCCACATCGACGTGAAGCGCCGCGGGTATGAGCAGTCGATTCCCTTCGAGCTGGCGCGCGACGAGGTCTACATTCCCACCGTTCCTGCGTATTTCATGATCGACTCGACGACCGGCTACATCCGGATGCAGGACTTCGGCGAGAACACGGATCGCGACGTCAAGCACGCGCTGCACGATCTCGCGTCGAAAGGCATGCGGCGGCTGCTGTTCGACATCCGGAACAATCCGGGCGGCCCGCTCGATCAGGCCATCAAGGTGTCGAACGAATTCCTTCCCAAGGGGAAGATGATCGTCTACACGCGAGGCCGCGTCGCCAACTCCGACCAGGACTATCGCGCAACCGAAGAAAGCGAGTTCACGGAGATTCCGATCGTGATGCTCGCGAACCGCAACAGCGCCAGCGCCGCGGAAATCGTGACCGGCGCGCTCCAGGATCACGACCGCGCGTACGTCGTCGGCGAGACGACGTTCGGCAAAGCGCTCGTGCAGTCGGTCTACCGGATCAGCGCCGGCGCGGGTCTCGCGCTGACGACCGCGCACTACTACACGCCGAGCGGCCGCCTGATTCAGCGTCCGTGGGACGCGAGCTTCGACGAATATCTGAGCTACTCGCTCCGCGATCAGGACGCGAACAAGCCGCACAACCCGTCGGATCTCAAGCACACCGACGCCGGCCGTGCGGTCTACAGCGGCGGCGGCATCGAGCCAGACAAGCGCGTCGCCGGGCCGATCGAAGGATTCAATCCCGGCCGCTACGGTCGCTCGCTCTACGCACGCGGCGAGTTCCAGAACTACGCGCAGAAGTTCGCCGCCGAAGGCGACACGCGCATCACGCAGCAGTCAACCGGCCGGCAGGTCGTCAAGCGCAACTTCGTCGTGGACGATGGGATGGTCGCGGATTTCAAGCAGCAGATGAAGACCGATCACTTCCGCATGGACGACGATGCCTTCGCGAAGGACCTCGATTTCATCAAGGCGATGATCCGGTTTGAAATCGACAACGCCGTGTTCGGCATCTCCGATGCGCGGCGTCACCTGGTGCAGGTCGATCCGCAGGCAGTGGCCGCGATGAACCTGTTCGGCGAGGCGCTGAAACTGACGGAGATGAACAAAGGCGCCCGCACGAAGGCGAACTGAGCGACGGACGAGGGGCTCGAGGACGGGGGACTTCGACGGGAACAGACGGTCGAGGTCAGTTAGGTCTTAGGCCCCATATAGTGGGTTGTAGTTTCGACTTGTCCCTATAGCTAGGCCTTGTTACACTGACGGCCGTTTCAAGCCCGGGGGCCTCCTGCCGACGGTTCGGCAGGTGAGCGGGTTCGGATCGGTCGTATCTAGTTGCTTCCCAGCCAACTTCACGTTGCGAATCGAGGATTGCGGATTGCGGATTGATCCGATCAATCACCCATGTCGATTCGCGATCCGCGTTGCGCCATCCGCATTGGATTGATTCATGCGCCTGCAGCGTCTCGAAATCAACGGTTTCAAGTCCTTTTCTGACCGCTCCGAGCTGGCCTTCGACCGCGGCGTCACCGCGATTGTCGGGCCCAACGGCTGCGGCAAGAGCAACGTCGCCGACGCCATCACCTGGGTGATGGGCGAGCAGAGCGCGAAGAGCCTGCGCGGCGAGCGCATGGAGGACGTGCTGTTCAACGGCAGCGACGCGCGCAAGCCGACGGCATCCGCCGAAGTCCGGCTGCGGTTCAGCGGATTCCTGAAATCCACGGCCGTGATTGAGGCCTCCGGCCTTGGCGCGGAAACAGGTGCGGGCGGCAACGGTCATCTCGCGCACGGCGCGAACGGCAACGGTCACGCGAACGGGAATGGCCACGCCAACGGCAACGGTCATGGGAATGGCAACGGCAACGGGCATGCCGCCGACCACCACGCCGAAATCGTGCAGGAGATCATCGAGTCGGTCGCCCGCGAGATTGAGGTCACGCGCCGCCTCTATCGTTCCGGCGAAAGCGAATACCTCATCGACGGCCGCATCTGCCGGCTCAAGGACATTCACGACCTGCTGATGGACACCGGCCTGGGCGCCAAGGCCTACGCCATCATCGAGCAGGGCAAGATCGGCATGATCCTCAGCACGCGGCCGACGGATCGGCGTCAGCTGATCGAGGAAGCGGCCGGCGTCACCAAGTACAAGGCGCGCCGCCGCGCCGCCGAACTGAAGCTCGAAGCGGCGCAGCAGAACCTCACGCGCGTCGACGACATCGTCTTCGAGGTCGAGAAGCAGCGCGGCACGCTGAAGCGCCAGGCGGCAAAAGCGCGCCGCTACCAGCGCCTGCGCGACGAGCTGCGCCGGTGGGAAAAGGTGCTGTTCGCGCGGAAGTATCGCCAGCTGTCAGAAACGATCGCGTCGGCGAAGGCGCGCCTGAGCGAGGCGCGCGAGCACGAATCGGCCGCGGCGGCGCACGTGTCGGCCATCGAAGTCGATCTCGGACGGACGCGCATCGAGCTCGTGGAGGCCGAAACGCGGGCCACGACGGCGCGCGAGTCGGCGCACGCGCGCGAGCTGTCGATTCGAAGCCAGGAACAGCAGATCGCGTTCAACCGCGAGCAGATTGGCGGCCTTGATCAGCGCCTGACCGTGATGGCGGCGGAGCTGTCGACGCTCGAAGGCCGCCGCGAGCCGGCGCGCGTGGCGCTTGTTGCGCGGCGTGCGGCCGCGGTCGACGCGAATACCGAACGGGATCGCGCCGCCGAGGCGCTGACGTCCGAGTCGGGCGCGTACGAAACCGCGCGCTGCGAAATCGAAGGCTTCGAGGCCGACGTCGAGGCCGCGCGAAGCGAGGTCTTCTCGGCGATCAATTCGGCGACGGCACTTCGACACGCGCTCGAGCACGCGTCCACGGCGCGCGAGAAGGTCGCGGACACCCTGTCGAAGCTCGATGTCGAAACCAACGACGTCCGCGTCGAAGCGGAACGCGCCGCGACGGAACGGACGGCCGCGGCCGATGCGCTCAGGCGCACACACGATGCGATCGAGGCGACGCGTGTGGCCAGGGTCGCGCGCGAATCCGAGCTGGCGAGCGCGCGGATCGAGCACGAGTGGCGCGCACGGTCGGTCCGATCGCGTGAGCATGAGTTGGCAGGGCTCGAGGCGCGGCTGCGATCGCTCGAGGAGCTGGAGGCCGCGCGCGCCGGATACGGCGATGCCGCTCGCGCGGTGCTCGTGCAGGCGAACGGGCAGGTCAACCAGCAGGGCGCCATCGCGGATTACCTCGAAGTCGAACGCGGCTACGAGCGCGCCGTCGAAGCGTGCCTCGGCGACCTCCTCGAACATGTCGTCGTCGAACAGCCCGAGCACGCTGAAGCAGGATTCCGTCTGGTCCGCGAAGCGGCGGCAGGACGCTGCGGCTTTCTCGTGACCTCGGTTGCGCCGTCGTCCGATGTGGACGCGATTCCCGCAGCGCCCGGGCATGACGTCGTCGCGCTGTCGTCAGTCGTTCGCGTCAACGGTCAGTACGCCGGCGCGATTCGACACGCGCTGGGCCATGCCTGGATCGCACCGACCTACGCCGACGCGGCCGAATCGAGCACGAGGACGACGTCGGCAGTCGCGACACTCGACGGGGACGTGTTCCACGGCCGGCATCTCGTGTCGGGCGGCCCGCAGACGAGCGCACACGGCATCCTCGAGACCAAACGCGAGATCAAGGAACTCCGCGAGCGTATCGGATCCGATCGCGAATCGCTCGCACGTCTGGCGGAGGAGACCGAGCGTCTCGACGGCACGATCCTGCAGGCGACGTCCGCAATCGCGGCGCTGCACGCCGAACATCACAAGCTGGAGAAGTCGGCCGTCGCGCACGAGGCGCAGCACCAGCACGCGATTGACGAGGAAGCGCGGCTCGCGCAGAAGAGCGAGCAGCTCGGTCGCGAACGCCGGCAGGCCGAAGAAGAGCGCGAAGCTCTCGATCGTCGCCAGGAAGAGGCACGCCATTCGATCGCGCAGCTCGATCAGGCTCAGCGCGGCGCGGACGAACGGCTCACCGGTGCGCAGCGTCGCCTGTTCGAGGCTCGCGAAGCCGCCGAGGACTTGAGCCGGCGCGCGGCCGAGGCCGGCGCGGCCCACGCGGCGCTCGTCGAGCGCGCGTCAGCACTCGGCGCCGAAATCGTTCGGATGGAGGAGCTGGGCGCTGAGATGGAGCAGCGCGCCGCTGCGCTGGCTGGGGAGATCGAGGACTCGAAGCGCCGAGTCGATCAGCTCACGGAAGCGATCGCATCAGGCCAGACAGCGCTCGACGCCGATGTGCTGGCGCTCGACGATCTTCGCCGTGCAGTTGCGGACGCCGACGAAGCGGTCGCCGCGTTGCGTGCGGGTGCGGACGCATTCGAGGCGTCGGTCAAGGAGGCGCGGGCGGCGCATGACGTCGCTCGGGTTGCCGTCTCGGAGCTCGACGTCGCGCGAGCCACGGCCGAAGCCGACCTCTCACACCTCGCACACACGTGCGAGGACGCCGTCAACGCCTCGCTCGACCAGGTGCTGGCCGAGGTCGAGCAGCTCGAGGCGGAAGGCAAAACCGTTCCTGACGCCGCGGTTATCTGCGCCGAAGAGTCCGAGGACGCGGACGAGGGCGTAGAGTCACAGTCCGTAAGCGGCAATATTCAATCCGCAACGGATCTGGAGCAGCGAACGCTCAGTGCCGAAGAGGCCATCGCCGAGCTCAGACGCAAGATCGAGCGGCTCGGACCGGTCAACATGATGGCGATTGAGCAATTCGACGAGCTCGAGTCGCGCCACGCGTTCCTGACCACGCAGCGCAAGGACCTCGTCGAGTCGATCGCGATGACCACCGAAGCGATCAAGCGCATCGACGAAACGACGCGTCAGCGCTTCACCGAGGCGTTTGCCGCAATCAACCAGAACTTCCAGCAGATGTTCAGCACCTTATTCGGTGGCGGCCGCGCCGGTCTGACGCTGCTCGACGAGAACGATCCGCTCGAAAGCGGCATCGAGATCATCGCGCAGCCGCCGGGCAAGCGGCTCCAGAGCGTTCAGCTGCTTTCGGGCGGTGAGAAGGCGCTGACGGCGATCGCGCTGATGTTCGGCATGTTCAAGTACAAGCCGAGCCCGTTCTGCCTCCTCGACGAGATCGACGCGCCGCTCGACGACGCGAACATCGGCCGGTTCGTCGAGATGCTGCGTGGGATGCAGCAGCACACCCAGTTCATCGTCATCACCCACAACCGGAAGACGATGGAGATTGCCGACCGGCTCTATGGCGTCACCATGGAGGAGCCGGGCGTTTCCAAGCTGATCTCGGTCCAATTGAACTGAGGTATCCTCGCTCGCGTATGGTACGCGTAGAGGATTGACCATGAAGAGAGCCTGCGTCTCGCTGCTCGCGCTGCCTCTCATCGTCGGGCTCGCCGCCTGCGACGTGTCGCTCGGCAACCTGATGGGCCGCGCCACCGACGAGTGGACGCGCTCCTACCCCCTCGCGGCGGGCGGAGAAGTCCGCATCGGAAACACGAACGGCCGGATCGAAGTCGAAGCGGCCGACGGGTCAACCGTCGAAGTCCGAGCCGAACGGATCGCCCGCGCCGCAACGGACGAAGCTGCGAAAGAGCTGCTCCCCAGAATCACCATCAAGGAAGACGTTCAGCCCAACCGTGTGTCGATCGAGACCGAACGGATGAGCGGCGTGATGATCGGCGCGAACTTCGAGGTGCGCTACCACGTGCGCGCGCCCAAGAGCGCGGCGATCGACGTGACCAACACCAACGGATCGGTCGTCGTCCACGGCATGACCGGTAAAGTCAGCGCTCATACGACCAACGGGACCGTCACCGCAAAGGATGTCACCGGCGCGGTGGACGCCAGAACCACCAATGGCAGCATCAACGTCGATCTCTCGCACGTCGGATCGGATCGCATCGCGCTGCGGACGACGAATGGTGCCGTGACGCTCGCGCTGCCGGACGATGCGAAGGCCGACGTGAGCGCGTCGTGGACCAACGGCGGCATCACGGTCGCCGACATGAAGATGGAAGTGTCGGAGCGTTCGCGACGCCGATTCGAGGGCCGCCTGAATGGCGGCGGCACCGCCATCGAACTTCAGACCACGAACGGCGGCATCCGCCTGCGCCATCACGGCGAATCCGTCGAGACCAAGACCGACGATCGTTCGGACGGTGAACGAAGATAAGGCGGCCAAGTATCAGCGGCTGAAGCGCCGCGTCAGCATCGCGTCAATGGTGTGGAGCGCGGTGCTGCTTATCGGTCTCGTCGCGTCGAGTCAGCATCTCCGGCTCCGCGATCTCGCCGTTCGCATA
This sequence comes from Vicinamibacterales bacterium, assembly GCA_036557365.1. Lineage (GTDB taxonomy): Bacteria > Acidobacteriota > Vicinamibacteria > Vicinamibacterales > CAVVIG01 > DATKHR01. The sequence continues at coordinate 346,466 of DATBHR010000077.1, read as the reverse complement.
ACGCCCTGGGCGCCCATCGTCGGCGCCGTCGTCCTGTTGTCCATCCTCCACGAGGCGGTCAGCCTTCCCCTCAATTTCTACGGAGGCTTCGTGCTCGAACGCCGGTACGGTCTCTCGACCGAAACCTTCGGCGTATGGGCGGCCGATCAGCTCAAGGGTTTTGCGATCGGCCTCGTGCTCGGCATCGGCGCGGCGAGCGTTGTCTACGGGTTGATGCGAGTGTCGCCGGATCGATGGTGGATTGCCGCCGGTCTGGTCTTCGCCGCCGTCATCGTGGGGATGACCAATCTCGCGCCGGTGGTGCTGCTGCCGATGTTCTATTCGGTGAAGCCGCTCGAGCGCGAGCAGCTGCGCGCGCGCCTCGTCGCGCTGGCGGGAAGAGCGGGAGCGCGCGTCCTCGGCGCCTACGAGCTCGGGCTTGGGGAGAAGACGCGGAAAGCGAACGCGGCGCTGGCCGGACTCGGCACGACGAGGCGCATCCTCGTCTCGGACACGATGCTGGCCGACTACTCGGACGACGAGATCGAGGTGGTGCTGGCGCACGAACTCGGCCACCACGTGCACAACGACATCTGGAAGGGCATCGCGCTCGAGAGCGCGCTCATCGTCGCCGGCTTCTATCTCGCGAATGTCGTGCTGCGATCCGTTGCCACCGTCGCTGGTCTGCGAGGGGTGGATGATGCCGCAGGCCTTCCGGTGCTGCTGCTCGCCGCTGGCTGCGTCTCGGTCGCAATGATGCCGTTCGCGCACGCGCTCTCGCGTGCTTTCGAGCGCCGCGCCGACCTGTTTGCGTTGAACCTGACGCACAATCCTGCCGCGTTCATCTCCGCGATGCGGAGACTCGGCGCGCAGAATCTCGCGGAGGAGAATCCCTCGCATCTCGTGCAGTGGCTGTTCTACAGTCATCCGCCGCTGCGGGAGAGGATTTCGGCGGCGCAGGCGTTCAAGCCGTAGCGCGCCGACGGACTCGCGCCACGAAGACTCGAAGGCACGAAGAAAATCTGTCTACGCCTCGAACGTGAATCGGCTGGATAGACTGACCTTCGGTTCTCCGTGTCTTTGTGGCTGGTGCTCTTACTTATCACGCAGCCGGTATACCTCCCGGTCGTCCGAGGCGGCGATCATGTCCACAGGCAGCTGGTGGACGAACTCCCTCAGCGCGGGTGTGACGGCCTTCCGATCCACGATCAAATACCGGCACGGAGACGATGCGACGTCGGCTGGCGACGGATCGGTTGGAGCCGAACGCCCATCTGAAAGCCGCAGGAGCGCGCCGACGACGGGCATCTCCTCGTAGCGCTGGACGACTGTCGGCGCCAGGCGGCCGATGAATCCGCCAACGAGCGGGTGCTCGTGGACGGTCGCGTCGTAGAGGACACGCCGTTCCTGCCATCCAACACCGGTGCTGAGGCCATCGCCGATCCCGAACGGCACCGCGCAGACGGCGCCGTCCGATTCCGCCGCGAGCGTCTGGAGCGCCGCCGGAGGGGCGAGCGGCGTCAAGAGGATCGGCGCATCCCACATCTCGAACGCGACGAGCCCGATGGCGGCGAACTGGACACCGGGTCGCGCAAGCGGCCCGCGCACGCGTGAAAGTCCGAGGCCGATGAGTATGCCGAGTGCCAGAAAGAGGCCGACCATGCCGCGGCCCGGCATCCGCGCGTCGGCGACTAGCGGCACGTAGCGAAGCAGGATCGACGGAAGCCGCATACCCGTATCGAATCCGCCGACCTTCAACAGTGGCCCGAGGGCGAGCAGCGCGAAAACCACTGCCACCGACCACCAGCAGCGTCGCTCGCGGCGGTTCACACGGCCGCGACGGGTCAGGACGAGCAACAGCGGCGTGACGACGCCAATCCAGCCGACCGCTTCGATGGCGTCGAGGCCAAGGGCGGCGTAAGCGCGCCGGCTCACGTTTCCGCTGAGCGGGTGACGTGGCGGACCGAGAAGGGGTGCCGCGAGATCGACGCCGAGAGGAATGCTCCTCCAGAAGAACGTCTGGCTCGCGTAGTCTCCGTGAGCAGCGACCTGCCGCGCACGCACGAGCAGTGGCGCCGCGCCAGCCAGAAAGACGGCGCCGATGATCGCCGAGACGACGGCGACGGTGATCAGCGTTTCGCGTCGCAACCGGCGGAACCGGATCTGGGGACGCCACCGCGCAAGAGCCCACGCCGCGGCCAGAATCCACGTCGCACTCAAAATGTTCTGAGGCTGCCGCATCGAAATGGTGCGACCGGCAAGCGTGATGGATGTTCCGCCGCCGATTGCGACGGCGACCGCGAGCGAAGCCGCAACGATTGCCGCGGCAAGGAGGACCTTCTCGAGCCGTCGCGAAGTTCCGATGGTCGACGGTGGACTCGTGACTTTTACCGGTCGCAGCCTGACAGCGATGAACACAATCGTGAGCAGACCCAGGTAAACCACGTAGTAGTAAGTCGTGTACGCCGCGGCAATCGCGACGAGACCGGCGCTCGCGGCGGCGACCCAGGATCGACGCCACAGCGCGCGCCGAAGGAGCAGTACGTACGCCGGAAGAACCCAGCCGGCCATCAGATCGAAGTGCCCCTGGATGTGTGCGGCAAAGTAGGGCGACAGGCCATAAACGAGCGCCGCGAGAATCGACGCGCGGACGTGCCGCGTGACATCGAACGCAAGCGCGTACGCACACGCCATGTTCGAGAACACGAACGTCAGCAGCACCACGTTGTGCGCCGTCACGATCGTCAGCGAGTGCAGCACGGTCGCCGAGACGAACGCCGGCAGCGCGACGTGCGGGTGGTTCACCAGCGACGTGCCGAACGGATAGAAGAGATAGTTGGTCTGGAAGTACTGGAGGGCGGGCAGCGCGCGCACGCGGCGCATCCACCAGAGGTCCCACAGGAAGCTGTAGTTGTCGCCGGGTAATCCGGGAATCGCCTGGGTGAGATGCGCGGCCAGCGGCCACGTCCAGGCGATGGTCAGAACGGCGAAAAGCGAAAACGCCGCCGCATGTGTGAACACGCGCGCGGCGTTCTGTTTCACTCCGGGCCCTTTCCCCGGACCATGGAACTAGGACTGCTGCTTGGCGGCCGCTTCTTCCTGGAGCAGCGCCTTGCGGCTCAGGCGAATCTTTCCTGTCGGATCGATGTTGATCACCTTGACCATCAGCTGCTCGCCTTCCTTCAGCTCGTCGCGCACGTCCTTGACGCGATGCGTGGCGATTTCCGAGACGTGCAGCAGGCCGTCGGTGCCGGGCATGATCTCGACGAACGCACCGAAGTCGGTGATGCGCTGGACCTTGCCGAGATACGTCTTGTTCAGTTCCGGCGTGGCGGTCAGTTCCTGGATGATCGAGATCGCCTTCTGCGCCGACGTTTCGTCCGCCGACGCCACGTTCACGCGGCCATCGTCCTCGACGTCGATCTTGACGCCCGTCCGCTCGATGATGCTGCGGATCATCTTGCCGCCGGGGCCGATCACGTCGCGAATCTTGTCGACCGGGATGCGGATGGTCACGATGCGCGGCGCGTGCGCCGAAATGGACTGACGCGGAGCCTCGAGCGCTTCCCGCATCTTGCCGAGAATGTGCATGCGGCCCTGCCGCGCCTGCTCGAGCGCCTTCTGCATGATCTCGGTGGTGATGCCGGTCACCTTGATGTCCATCTGCAGCGCGGTGATGCCGGTGGCTGTGCCGGCGACCTTGAAGTCCATGTCGCCGTAGTGATCCTCGGCGCCCGCGATGTCGGAAAGCACTGCGTACTTGCCGCTCTTCTCGTCCATGACGAGGCCCATCGCGATGCCGGCCACCGGCGCCTTGAGCGGCACGCCCGCGTCCATCATCGCCAGCGCTCCGCCGCAGACCGACGCCATCGACGACGATCCGTTCGACTCGAGAATGTCGGAGACGACGCGGACGGTGTAGGGGAACTTGTCCTCGCCGGGAATCATCGGCGCGAGCGCACGTTCCGCGAGCGCGCCGTGGCCGACCTCGCGTCGTCCGGGACCGCGCAGGAACGCGACCTCACCAACCGAGAACGGCGGGAAGTTGTAGTGGAGCATGAAGCTCTTCCACTGCTCGCCTTCGAAGCTCTCGATCTTCTGCGCGTCCTCGGCGGTGCCGAGCGTGCACGTCACGAGCGCCTGCGTTTCGCCGCGCGTGAACACCGACGATCCGTGCGTGCGCGGCAGGACGCTGGTTTCGATCCAGATGGGACGGATCTCGTCGAACTTGCGGCCGTCGAGGCGCAGTCCGCGGTCGAGCACCTCGTCGCGCAGCACTTTCTCCTTCAGGTCCTTGAAGATGTGCTTCGCTTCGACCTTCCGCTGCGCTTCGTCTTCGGGGAACGACGCCACGAGCTCGCTGAGCAGCTGATCGACGCGGTCGTAGTTCTCGAGCTTGCCGCGAATCCGCATCGCTTCTGTGAGCGGGACGAGCACCTTCTCCTCGACCTCGCGGTAGAAGTCGTGGCCGATTTCCTTCTTGGTAACCGTGACCTTCGCCTTGCCGGTTTCGCGCGCGAGCTCGTCGATTGCGCCGACGATTTGTTTGATCGCGGTGTGAGCCGTCTCCAGCGCTTGGACGACGTCGGCTTCGGACACTTCTTTCGCGCCGGCTTCGACCATCACGATGCCGTCTCGGCTGCCGGCGACGACGAGATCAAGTGCGCTCTGCTTCCGCTGCTCGAACGTCGGGTTGACGATGTACTGGCCGTCGACGAGACCGATGCGGACGCCCGCGATCGTTTTTTCGAACGGGATGTCTGACAGCGCCAGCGCCGCGGACGCGCCGGTGATCGCGAGCACGTCGGTGTCGTTTTCCTGGTCCGCCGACAGCACCAGCGCGATGATCTGCGATTCGTACCGCCAGCCCGATGCGAACAGCGGACGGATCGGTCGATCGATGACGCGGCTCGTCAGCACTTCCTTCTCGGCCGGCTTGCCTTCGCGCTTGAAGAAGCCGCCCGGGATGCGGCCGGACGCGTACGTGTATTCGCGGTAGTCGACCGTGAGCGGGAGGAAATCGATCCCTTCACGAGCCGACGCCGATCGGCAGGCCGTGACGAGGACGACCGAATCGCCCTGGCGAACGACGACCGCGCCGCCCGCCTGCTTGGCGAGCTTGCCGGTTTCGAAACGGATGGTGTGCTGACCAACGGAGACTTCGCGTGTATGCATGGCTGTGCTGCGGCAAAAGTGAAAAGTCAGAGGCCCGACAGGCTGGCGCGGCAGAGAGCGCCGGCCATTCTTACTTTCTGATATTCAGTCGTCGAATCAGGTCGGAATAGCGCTGGGCGTCTTTCCCCTTCAGGTAGTCCAGCAGCCGGCGGCGCTTGCCGACGAGCATCAGCAGACCTCGCCGCGAGTGATGGTCTTTCGCGTGGGATTTGAAGTGCTCGGTGAGGTAATTGATCCGCTCGCTCAGGATTGCGACCTGAACTTCCGGGGATCCTGTGTCGCCGTCGTGGGTGCGGTAGCTGCCGATGAGTTCAGTCTTGCGATCTTTGCTCAGTGCCACGTGGTTCCTGTCCTCCACGAACGTCCCAGTCACCATCCGGCCACCAGAACGCCGTACTGCCGTGATAATCGTTACTCGAACAAGCTCAACATGTTACCTCAGAACAACGGACGGATGCAAAAGGCCCGGCGCGCTGCCGGGCACCGCAATCGCGACGAGTTCGCCGTCCGCGTCGAGCAGGCACACGTGAGCGGCATCGCGTGCGGGCCACGATCCGCCGGCGGACGCGTCGGAGAGGTTCACCTCGCGCCCGTGGACGGTCTTTCTAACGCCTTCGCTCGAGAGCGTGACGTGCGGCAGGTGCGGGAGCGCCCGTCCCAGCGGCACGACGGCAGATAGCGCGGCGGCCGGGTCGCGCTCCGCCGCGTCCAGACCGATCGCCTGGTCCAGCGCGATTGCTCCGACGCGAGTCCGCCTGAGCGCCGCGAGGTGGCCGCCCGTTCCGAGACGGTCACCAAGATCGCGCGCGAGCGCGCGAACGTAGAAGCCGGCGGAGCAGTCGAGCGTCAAAGTCACCATGTTGTCAGCGACGGACACCAGATGGACCGCGTGCAGCGTCACCGGCACTGCCGCCGGCGGCGCAGCCGGTTCCGCGCGGCCGTGTCGAGCGGCACGCGCGACAGCGTAGCTGCGCCGACCGTCGATTTTTTTCGCCGAGAACGCCGGCGGCTGCTGCAGAACGCGTCCCTGAAAGCTCGCGAGTGCGTCGGCGATCGCGTCTCGCGACGGCATCGGTCCGGCGTACGGCGCTTCGAGCGGCTCGCCGTCGGCGTCGGCGCTGTCGGTGCGCACGCCGAGTGCGACGACGGCTTCGTATGTCTTGTCGCTGGCGCTCAGAAACTGCGCCAGCCGCGTTGCGCGCCCCACCACAAGGACGAGAATGCCCGTCGCGGCGGGATCGAGCGTGCCGGTGTGGCCGATGCGGCGCTCGCGCAGCACGCGCCTCATGCGCGCGACCACGTCGTGCGAAGTCGGTCCTTTCGGCTTATCGAGGACCAGCAGACCGTCCATTGATGGCGGCCTCGATCTTTTCGACGAACAGTTTCTGCAGCGCGTCGATGGCGCCGTCGACGGTGCATCCCGCCGCGTTCCTGTGGCCGCCGCCTTCGAATTCCTTGGCGATGGCGCCGACGTCGATCTCGCCCTTCGAGCGCATGCTGACGCGGTACGACTCGCCCTCGATCTGCTTGAAGAACACGACGGCGAGGATTTCCTTCACGGTGAGCGGCAGGTTGATGAGGCCTTCCGTGTCCTCGTAGGTGCCGCCGGCCGCGCGCGCCATGTCGTGATCGAGGTAGACGATCGCGACGCGCCCGCTCGGATCCAGCTGCATCGCGCTGAGCACGCCACCGAACAGCTTCAACCGTCCCATGTTGTTGCTGTCGTAGAGACCGCGCGCCACGCTCACCGGATCGACGCCGGCTTCGAGCGCCGCCTGGCAGATGGCGAAGGTCTTTGGCGTGATGTTGCCGTAATGGAAGCTGCCGGTGTCCATGTGGATTGCCACATACACGTGCGTCGCAGCCTCGACCGTGAAGGGCGCGCCGAGCGCGCGGATCACGTCATACACCATCTCGCCGCTGGCCGCCGCGAGCGGATCAATCCAGCGCAGCTGGCTGGTGCCGGCATTGTCGCGATGGTGATCGATGTTGATCTGGAAGTAGCGGTCCAGGCCGGCGATGCCGGTCCGCGCCGGCTCGCAGTCGATGACGATGACGGCGTCCGCGTCGCTGAGATCGTCGGGAATGCTGGACGCGATCGTGATGTCGGCGACGCCTGGAAACTGCAGGAGCGGCGTCGGCGGCGGATCCCGGTGGACGACGTGCGCCCGTTTGCCCATCGCGCGGAGCGCGAACGCCATCGCCAGCGACGATCCAATCGAATCGCCGTCGGGCCGCTCGTGCGACGAGATGACGAAACGCTGCCGCGCCCGGATGGCTTCTGCTATTCGGTCGATCTCAGCGCTCATCATCGTCGGGAGTCGGGTCGGCGTCCGGCGGCGCGGACGATGCGGCGTGAATTTCGTTGAGCAGCTGCTCGATGCGATCCTGTCCCGCGATCGAATCGTCGTACTGGAACTTGAGCTCCGGCACCCGCTTCAGCCGCAGCCGCGATCCAATCTGGCGGCGGAGAAACGGGGCGGCGCGCTCCAGCGCGCGGGTGGAGTTCTGGCGCGCCTTGTCGTCGCCGAGCACCGTGAAGAAGACGCGGGCCCGCTGGATGTCCGCGCTGACCTGCACGCGCGTGATGGTCACGAAGCCGATTCCCGGATCGTGGACGTCCCGCGCGAGCAGCTGGCCGAGTTCCGCCCGTATCTGGTCGGCCACACGGTCCGGTCGTGAGCCTTGCGCCATGACTGTGGAAGCAACCTACGCTGCGCGCTCCATGCTGAAGACCTCGATGACGTCTCCGACCTTGATGTCGTTGTACTTCTCGAAGCCGATTCCGCATTCGAAGCCCGATTTGACCTCGCTGACGTCGTCCTTGAAGCGGCGCAGCGAACCGATCTTGCCCTGGTAGATGATCGCGTGGTCGCGGACGAGCCGCGCCTGCGTGTCGCCCGAGCGCGTGATGCGGCCTTCGGTCACCATGCAGCCGGCAATCGTGCCGAACTTCGGGACCTTGAAGATCTCGCGAACGGCCGCGATGCCGACGCGGACTTCCTTGAACGTCGGATCGAGCATGCCCGCCATCGCCTTCTTCATCTCGTCCGTCACGTTGTAGATCACGGAGTGCTGGCGGACGTCGACGTGCTCGCGCGAGGCGATCTCCTCGGCGTTGCGATCGGGCCGGACGTTGAAGGCGATGATGATCGCGTTCGAGGCGGACGCCAGGAGCACGTCCGATTCGTTCACCGCGCCGACGCCGGTGTGGATGATGCGCAGCTTCACCTTCTCGTCCGACAGCTTGGCGAGCGTGTCGGCGAGCACTTCCGCCGAGCCCTGCACGTCGGCCTTGATGATGATCGGCAGTTCCTTGACGTTGCCCTCGGAGATCTGTGCCTGCAGCGTCTCGAGCGTTAGGCGACCGCCTTTCGTGCCCAGTGCCCGCGTCTTTGCCTGTTCCTCGCGGAACGTCGCGATTTGCCGGGCGCGCGCCGCATCGGCCACCTGGAAGACGTCTCCCGGCTGCGGCAGGCCGCCGAGGCCGAGGACTTCGACAGGCGTCGACGGTCCGGCGGACTTCGTCGATCGGCCGCGGTCGTCGATGAGCGCACGAACGCGACCGACGATCGGGCCGGCGATGAAGGTGTCGCCGACGTTCAGCGTGCCGTCCTGGACGAGCACGGTCGCGACCGCGCCGCGTCCCTTGTCGAGTTTCGCTTCGAGCACCGTTCCCGTCGCGCTGCGCTTCGGGTTCGCCTTGAGCTCGCCGATTTCCGACACGAGCAGGATCATCTCGAGCAGCAGGTCGAGGTTCTGCTTCTTCTTGGCCGAGACTTCGACCGTGACCGTCTTGCCGCCCCATTCTTCCGGCATCAGGTCGAGTTCGGTCAGCTCGCGCTTGACGCGCTCCGGGCTGGCGTTCGGCTTGTCGATCTTGTTGATCGCGACGATGATCGGCACGTTCGCCGCGCGCGCGTGATCGATCGCTTCACGCGTCTGCGGCATCACTCCATCGTCTGCCGCGACGACGAGGACGACGATGTCGGTCACCTTGGCGCCGCGGGCGCGCATCAGGGTGAACGCTTCGTGACCCGGCGTGTCGAGGAACACGATGTCGCGCTTGTTGATCGTGACGTGGTACGCGCCGATGTGCTGCGTGATGCCGCCGGCTTCACGCTCGGCGACGCGCGCCTCGCGGATGGCATCGAGCAGGCTCGTCTTGCCATGGTCGACGTGGCCCATGACCGTGACGACGGGAGCACGTGTCACCACGTCTTCCGGCTTGGACTCGGTCGTGTCCACCTGCAGGAGCTCTTCTTCGAAGCTGCGCATCTGGACGTCGGCGCCGAATTCCCGCGCGAGCATGATCGCGGTCTCGGCGTCGAGCGTGCTGTTGATGCGCAGGACGAGCCCCTTCATCAACACTTTCCCGAGAACGTCGTTCGGGCGGACGCTCAGCTTGTCGGCCAGATCCTTGACGGTCATGCCTTCGGCGAGCGTGATCGTCCGGCTGACCGGCGGCGGCGCTGCGGGCATTTGCGGCGCCGACGACGTTCTCGGCGTCTGGTCCCTGCGCGCGCCGGTCGAGGGACGGGAACCGGAATGGCCGCCCGGGCGCTGACCCGGATACGACGGACGCGGCGGCATGCCGGGTCGCTGCGGATACGGTTGTCCCGGGCGCGGCGCGCCGCCCGGCGACTGCGTCCGCACGGGCTGCGACGGGAGCGGACGCGGTCCGCCGACCGGCATCTGCGGCCGCGGCGCGTACGACGGACGCTGTCCCGGCGCCATGCCTGGACGCGCCGCCGGTTGTGCGGCACGCGGCGCCGCAGCACCAGCCTGACCGGCTGCGGCCGCGGGTCGCGGCGCTGCTGTTGCCGGACGTTCGACGCGTGGCGCCGTTCGCGGCACCACGCGCGGCGCCGGCGTCGTCGGCAGCGGCGGCGTTGGCGTCGTCGGCCGCTGCTCCTCGATGCGGAGGCGGAGCGTCGGCGGCACGATGCGGCCCGGCTTCACGACCGGCGGTGCCGGTGCGCGCGGCGGCGCAGCGGCGACCGCGGGCTCGGGCTTCGCGGGCGCCTCCGGTTCAACGGGCGGCGCTTTTTCTTCCCGCGTTTCGGCGACGGGCGCCGCAGGCTCGGCCGCGATCGGCGCGGGGGGTTCCGGCGCCGGCGGCGGCTCGACGACTGCGGGTGCCGGCGCTGGTTCGGCCTCGACCGGTGCGGCCGCCTCGTGCGTCGGCTCCGGTTCGGCCTCAGCCGTCGCTGCGGCAGGCGCCGCGGCCGGCTTCACCGTCTTGACGAGGCGCGGCGGCGGCAGCGCGGGAGCAACCGGCTTCGGTGGCTCCGGTGCTTTCTTCGCAGGCGCCGTACTCTTCTTGCTCTTGACGACAGGCGTCTCGGCGAAGATGTCGCCCGTCGGCAGCTGGATGTTCCGCTGCTTCGCGAGCCGATCCACGAACTGGCGCGCAACGACCTCTTCGATCGTGCTCGAGGCGCTCTTCACCTCGATGCCGTGATCGCGCTTGAGCAGCGCGGTCACTTCCTGGCTCGTCGTCCCGAGCAGCTCCGCGACTTTATAGATCCGAACTGTTGACAAGCTATGTCCTCAGTACTTCGGTTGAAAACCAACAGATGCACGAACACGGGAATGCACCAATGCAGGAATGCACCAATGCACGAACGCGGAAATCGTTCCGCATTCCTGCATTCCGGCATTCAAGCATTTCTGCATTTCCACTCTCACGTCACTCGACCGATTCCCCGCGCGCAGCCGCGAGGATTTTCTCCGCCGTCTTCTCCCCGATACCCGGGATGGCGGACAGTTGCTCGACCGTCGCTTCAGCGACGGCGCTCTCGCTGGCAAAGCCGGCCTCGACCAGCTTGCGGACCGTCTTCTCTCCGATACCGGCCAGGTTGAAGGGCGGCGGCGCTTCTGTCTCTTCCGGCTGCGCCGCGCCTTCGGCATCGACGTCGGCGTCTGTCGCTTCGACCGCTTCGTCCGACGTCTCGCCGGCGCCGGCCTCGAGCTCGCCGAACTGCGCTTCGACCTCGCGGCGCTTTTCTTCTTCGCTCTTGATGTCGATGCGCCAGCCGGTCAGCTTGGCCGCCAGCCGGACGTTCTGGCCTTTCTTGCCAATCGCCAGGGACAGCTGCTTGTCCTCGACGACGACCTCCATCACGCGTTCCTTGTCGTCGACGATCGACACGCGCTGCACCTTGGCGGGCGAGAGCGCGTTGGTCACGAACGCGATCGGATCTTCTGACCACTCGACGATGTCGATTTTCTCGCCGCGCAGCTCGCGGATGATTGACTGGACGCGCGTGCCCTTCATGCCGACGCACGCACCGACCGGATCCACGTCGCGCTCGCGCGAGTAGACGGCGACTTTCGCGCGGTCGCCGGCTTCGCGCACGGCGCCGCGGATCATGACGGTGCCGTCGTAGATTTCCGGCACTTCCTGCTCGAACAGCTTGATCAGCAGCGCGGGGTCGGTGCGCGACAGCATGATCTGCGGACCCTTCGCGCCGCGGTTGACGCCCTTGATCACCGCGCGCACGCGATCGCCCGGATTGTAGCTTTCGGCGCGCGACTGCTCCTTGCGCGGGATGACCGCTTCGTTCCGGCCGATCTCGACCACGATGTCGCCGTTCTCGAAGCGCTTGATCGTCGCGTTCTGGACCTCGCCGACGCGCTGGCTGAACTCGGCGTAGACGTTCTCGCGCTCGGCCTCGCGGACCTTCTGGAAGATGACTTGCTTGGCCGTCTGTGCGGCGATGCGTCCGAGCACTTCGGTCGGCTTCGGAAATTCCATCTCGTCGCCGAGCTCGATGCTGTTGGCAACATCGTCGCCGTAGAGCGGCCTGTACATTTCGCGCGCTTCGGTGAGCGAGATTTCCGTCGCGGAGTTGGTGACGTCTTCGACCACGGTCTTGAGCGCGAAGAGATCGACCTGGCCGGTTTCCATGTTGAACCGCGTCTTCAGGTTTTCGCCCGTCTTGTAGTACTTGCGGGACGCGGTGGCGACCGCCTCCTCGATGGCGCTGATGACAACATCCGGCTCGATGCCTTTTTCCTTCGCCAGCGCTTCAATCGTCTGTTGCAGCGGATTCGCCATTTTTCACTCCGGGGTACCCAGTGCCCCGGTCCTCAGAAGTCCACTTCCAGATTTGCCCGCCGAATGACATCCATCGGCACCCGGTGCCGCTTGTGATCGTCGCCGTCCACGAGTGCCGCGTTGCCGTCGACGCCCGCCAGCGTGCCCCGCAGGAACGTCTGGCCGTCCACCTGCTCGCTCGTCACGATCTTCGCGCGGCGTCCGACGAATCGTTCGTAGTCCGCCGCGCCGCGCAGCGGTCGATCGAGCCCCGGCGACGAGACTTCCAGCGTGTACGCCCCCGGCAGCACATCCTCGACGTCGAGAATCGCGCTCAGGTCACGGCTCACGTTCGCGCAGTCCTCGACGCTGACGCTTTCCTCGGCGCTCGCCGCCGGTCCGGGCCGATCGATCTGGACCCGGAGCACCATGCCCGGTGCCTCACGACGAAACTGCACGTCGAAGACTTCCAGGCCATAGCCCGCCGCGACGCGGGTCGAGATCTCCCGGACCTGCTCGACGACATCGGCCATGTTTTTCCGGGGCCTTAAACGAAAAAAGTGGGCACACGCCCACTCGGTCCTACACTCAGGCTCCGAATCCAAAATTATAGCACGTCCGTCCGGCAGGCTCAGGGCAGGGGACGGGCGACGAAATCGTATCCGCGGGCGTCCACGATCTCGACGTCGGTGAAGTCGCCGGCTCGAAAGCTCGACGGGTCGCATTCGGTCAGGTAGACGCCGGCATCGATGTCAGGCGCCTGGGTCATCAGCCGTCCGCGCAGGACGAGATCGTGGTCGGACGCCGGTCCGTCGACGACAATGGTCGTCCGTTCGCCGATTCTCGCGTGCAGGCGGGCCTCGACGAGCCGTTGCTGCAGGCTCATGACGCGCGATCGCCGCGCCGCCTTCACCGCCGCCGGGACATCGTCAGCCAGTTCGAACGCGGAGGTGCCTTCCTCGTGGGAGTAGGTGAAGACGCCCACGTGATCGAACGCGTGGTCCTCCACGAACGCGCATAGTTCGTCCACGTCCGCGTCCGTCTCTCCCGGGAAGCCGACGATGAAGGTGGTGCGGAGGGAGACGCCGGGCACGCGGTCGCGGATGCGGGAGAGGAGGGTGTCGTAACCCTGCCGCGTCCCGGGCCGCTTCATCCGCTTGAGCACTGGGTTCGACGCGTGCTGGAGCGGCAGGTCGATGTACTTGCAGACCTTCTCGCAGTCCGCCATCGCCGTCAGCGTCGCCTCGTCGATCGTCGTTGGATACAGGTAGAGGAGCCGGATCCACGTCAGGCCGTCGACGTCGTTCAGCTCGCGGAGCAGCGCGGCCAGGCCGCCGCGTTCACCGCGGTCGATGCCGTAGAACGTGGTGTCCTGCGAGATGAGCAGCAGCTCGCGGACGCCCTGCGCGGCCAGCGCCCGCGCTTCGCGGACGATCGACTCGCGCGTGCGGCTCCGATAGGCGCCGCGGAGCGTCGGGATGATGCAGAACGCGCACTTGTAGTCGCAGCCTTCGGCAATCTTGATGTACGCATAGTGGCGCGGCGTGGCCATCAGGCGCGGCGTGTCGGCGTCGTAGATGTAGGTGGGACGGACAGGGCTGACGGGAGCAATCGGAGCGACACGAGAGATGGGAGAGATGGGAGAGATACGAGTCGTCGGAAAGGTCGTGGACGAAGATTGAACTGATCCGGATCGATGGAAGGTGAGCGGCGCCGCGTGGGCTGTACGAGCCTGTTCGGGCCCTGCGCCGATCGCATTCACGATCTCGGGGACTTCGCCCGTGCCGAGCACGGCGTCGATCTCCGGAATCTCTTTCGCCAACTCCTCGCGGTAGCGCTCCGCCATGCAGCCGGTCACGACGAGGCGGCGGCAGTTCCCGTCCTTCTTGTACTGCGCCATCTCGAGAATCGTGTCGATCGACTCCTGCTTCGCGGCGTCGATGAACGCGCACGTATTCACGACCAGCACGTTGGCTTCAGACGGGTCGCGCGTCAGCTCGTGCCCCGCCTGCTGTGCGAGTCCGAGCATCACCTCGGAGTCGACGAGGTTCTTCGGGCAGCCGAGGGAGATCAGTCCAACCTTCACACTTGCAAGGATACTCGACGGATAATGGCCCGGTCATGTCCAGCCCCGATCGCGTCGATGTCCGGTCGATCCTGAGCGGCGCCGTCCCAGTTGGCGCCGTTGTCACCGTCTGCGGGTGGGTTCGCACGCGGAGAGACTCGAAGGCGGGTCTCTCCTTCATTCACGTGCACGATGGTTCGGCCTTCGATCCGCTGCAGGTGGTCGCGCCGGCTGCGCTCTCGAACTACGACAGCGAGATCAAGCGGCTCACCTCGGGCTGTTCGCTGATCGCGGTCGGCACGGTGACGGCGAGCCAGGGGCAGGGCCAGACGGTCGAACTGCAGGCGGAGTCGGTCGAAGTCGTCGGCTGGGTCGACGATCCCGATACCTATCCGATTCAGCCGAAGAAAACGTCGCTGGAGTACTTGCGCGAGGTCGCGCACCTCCGTCCGCGCACCAACACGATCGGGGCGGTCGCCCGCGTGCGGCATGCGCTCAGCATGGCGATCCACCGCTACTACCACGAGCGCGGGTTCTACTGGGTCCACACGCCGATCATCACGGCGAGCGACGCCGAAGGTGCCGGCGAGATGTTCCGCGTCAGCACGCTCGACCTCGCCAACCGCGACGCCATCCCGCGGACCGGCGACGGCCGCACCGATTTCACGCAGGACTTCTTCGGCAGGGAAGCGTTTCTCACCGTCAGCGGTCAGTTGAACGTCGAGACCTACTGCTGCGCGCTCTCGAAGGTCTACACGTTCGGGCCGACGTTCCGCGCCGAGAACAGCAACACGAGCCGGCACCTCGCCGAGTTCTGGATGATCGAGCCGGAGATCGCGTTCGCCGACCTGAGCGCCAACGCCGACCTCGCCGAATCGTTCCTGAAGTACATCTTCTCGGCGCTGCTGTCCGAGCGGGGCGACGATCTGAAGTTCTTCGCGGACCGTATCGACAAGGACTGCATCTCACGGCTCGAGCGTTTCGTGGCGTCGCCGTTCGAGCGCATGACTTACACCGAGGCGGTCGCCGCGCTCGAGAAGAGCGGGAAGAAATTCGAGTTCCCTGTCCGCTGGGGCATCGATTTGCAATCCGAGCACGAACGCTGGCTGACCGAAGCGCACGTCAAAGCGCCGATCGTCGTCATGAACTATCCAAAAGAGATCAAGGCGTTCTACATGAGGATGAACGACGATGGAAAGACGGTGGCGGCGATGGATGTCCTCGCGCCCGGCATCGGCGAGATCATCGGCGGATCGCAGCGCGAGGAGCGGCTCGAGTGCCTCGACAGCCGGCTGCGAGAGATGAACCTCGACGTCAGCCACTACGGCTGGTACCGCGACCTGCGCCGGTACGGTACCGTCCCGCACGCCGGCTTCGGCCTCGGCCTCGAGCGGACGATCATTTATGCGACCGGGATGGCCAACATCCGCGACGTGATTCCGTTTCCACGGACGCCGGGAAGCGCGGCCTTTTAACAGATTCGGTCAGTGCACGAACGCGGTCGCAGTGCGTCACGTAGTACCCGCTGCACAAACGGCGCCTTCGCGCTCGTGTACGCCTCACGGTCGAGCCGGTGAGCATCGGCGAGCCGACGCTTCAATTCAGCGTATTCCCGAGCCACGTCGTCATGCGCTCGCAGGTAATCGCGAAACGCCAGCTGCTCGATCCATAGGTGGCTTCCACGCGGAACCAGATGCAGGTGATGCGTCCGATGAGCCGGCGACGGTTTGCACAGCCAGTGCATGACATCGGTCCGGTACTGCGCGTAGCAGTACTGATGGCGCTCGAGGACTGAGAGAGCCGCGCGCGATCCGTCGAGGCTTTCGACGCCAGCCATGATGTCGATCACCGGCTTGGCATCCAGGCCGGGTACAGCCGTGCTCCCGATGTGTTCAACCGAGCCGTCGACCAGCCATCGGCCGATGGCATCAACGAGAAGCCGACGTTCAGTCTCAAACTGGCCCGGCCAATCCACGTCGTAGGGAACGATCTCTACCGGCGCGTCGTTGGACATAGGCATGCGCATCGGTGCCGAATCGTCGTTGCCGCGGAGACCGTTACGACGCTCTGCCGCGCGACGCGCGTTCGATCTGTTCGCGCGCCTCTTTCGCGCGGGTCAACGCCGAGGGGCCCCTGGCCTCGATGATGAACGGGCCATCGTACCCGACTTTCTGCAGCGTGGTCATCACCTCCGGCGTGATCCAGCCGCGGTCGGCGGGGACGCGCGCGACGAGGAGATGCTCGGACGCGGTTTCGATCGCGTCCACGAGCGCAGTGCTCTGGGCAGCGGTCTCGAAGTCGAGCGCGATGCCGACGCGCACGTCGCACCGTTCGACGAAGCTGACGAGCGTTTGAACAGGCTTCATGGACGGCGACCGCGAGTCGATCGCGATCGCGACGCCGAGCGGCTCCGCCAGTTCGGCCAGCCGCTCGACCGCACGCGCGGCGCTCTTCGGCGATCCCACCGGGAGCACGAGCAGGCTGACGGGAATTCGACGAGCGATGTACAGCGCATGCTCGACGGGTCCGAGCGCGCCGGCGTTCCAGGGCTGCGGACCGTCGGGCGCGGGCGCGGCGATCGCGTGCAGCGTCAGGCGCGCTTCCGCGAGCCATTGCTGCAGATCGGCGACGGCTGCTGGATTCTCCGCATCGAAGTGACCGATCGCTGCGGCGACCTCGACCGTCTCGAAGCCGTGCGCCGCGATGTCGATCAGATGATCGCGCTGCAGGCGGCGGCCCTGAAACAGGTTCGTCGAGACTCCAAACGGTCGTTTCGCGGACACGATCAGCAGGATAGCGCGTCGTCCTTACGGACGTGCGTCAACGGAGTTCGTCGATATGCGCCGAGAGAACGGCGCGCAGCCGCGCGAAGCGGGGCTGGCGCGCGAGGTTCGTACGGACGTACCGCAGCGTGCGTGGCACGTACTTGATGTAGACGGGATTCTGGCGCGTGGTCGTCTGATAGCCGAAGGTGCCGAGCGCCTTGAGGTTGCGCTGCAGCGCCATCAGATCGAAGCGTCGCTTGAAATCGCCGACCTCGACCGGCGCGTGGCGTGTCTTGAGCGTCAGGAACAGCGCCATCAGCGCCTCGCTGTCTTCGTCGCTGATGTCGACGTACGAGTCTCGCAGCAGCGACACGAGGTCGTAGGTGTCCGGTCCCATGCGCGCGTCCTGAAAATCGATGACGAAGAGCTCGTCATCTCGAACCATCAGGTTCCTGCTGTGGTAATCGCGGTGGCAGAGGACACGCGTTTCGCCCGCCAGCTCGCGCGCGATGGCGGACCATGCCTCCGTCAGTACCGCGCGGTCCGCCGTCGAGAAGCGCACGCCGCGATAGCCTTCCATGAAGTGCTTCGTGAAGAACTCGAGCTCCCACGTGAGCTTGTCCACGTCGAACGCGATCGAGTACGGCACGTAGCGGTTCGACGCGAGCTCCGCGCCGCGCCGCTGCATGAGCTCGATCAGCTCCACGCTCCGGCGATATTGCGCGAGCTGAGCGTCAGCCGTGGCGCCGCCGAGATAGGCCTGCAGCGTCACGTCGCCGAGATCCTGCAGCGCCAACACTCCGAGTTCGTTCGAGTGTCCGAGAATTTTCGGTACCGGCAACGGCACCTGGTGCATGAGTTCGGCGACGTTGACGAACGGCAGCGTCGCGACGTCGATGGGACCGGCGTGCAGCGCGAGCACCACCGGCCCACGATCCGGCGGCAGCACGCGGAAGTACTTCCGGTCCGACGCATCGCCGGTCAGCGGCACGATGCGTGAGTGAGGAGCGGCGAGCGCGCTGCCCGCGAGGAAGCGGTCGATGCGCTCCCGCAGTTCGAGGGTGTCCGTCGTGTCGTGTTCGGGCATGATCAACGAATCAGAACGGCGTGACGTGAACGGTGTCGCCGTCCGCCATCAGGATGGAACGGCGATACGTCGAGCCGGCGGGCACCACGACGCCGTCGGCCACGATACAGTCGGACACCGACGCGTTTGCGCCGACCGCCACATCGTCCCACAGAACGGAGCCGGCGAGCGTTGCCGTCGGGTGAATGCGCGCGCCGCGGCCCACCGAGCCTTCCGGCGCGAACGCGAGCGACGTCCGGAGATAGTCGTCAGCGGTTCCCACGTCCCAGAATTGCGCCTCGCACGGAAACGCGCGGACCGATCCCGGCTGGCGTGCGATGAGCGCATCGTACGCGCCGCCAACAGAACTCGACGGTTCGTTCTCGGGCAGGCTGGCAAACGCGTCCCGGTTCACCACCTGCACGCCGACGAAGTGCCAGCTGTCGCGTGACGCGGGACCGCGCCGCGAGAAGCCGGTCACGCGTCCGTCGGCATCGGCGATCACGCCACCGTAGTGGTCGGGCTCGCGATTCGGCACCACCGCGAGCGTGACGACGGCGCCCGATTCCGCATGCGCGGCCGCGACGCCTGCGAGATCCATGTCGGTCAAGGTGTCCCCATTGATCAGCAGGAACGTGTCGGGCAGCAGCGTCAGCGCTTTCCGCGGGCCGCCGGCGCTTCCAAGTACCTTCGGATGCTCCCACGAATAGCGCGCACGCACGCCGAGATCGACGCCGTCGCCGACGACTCGCGTGAGCGTCTCCGGCCGGTGATGCAGGTTGAGCACGACGTCGGTGACGCCCTGCGCCGACAGCCAGCCGATGATGCGGCGAATCATCGGTTCGCCGGCGACCGGCATCGCCGGCTTGGCCCGTGCGTTGGTCAGGGGGAGCAGCCGGGTCCCGAGTCCGGCGGTCAGGACGAGTGCGCTGGTGATCAGAAGTCCTATTTAAAGCCGGCCGCGTTCGAATTACAACGCGATCGTGCGGCCTGGTCGCACGATCGGCGCGGTCGATGGCATCCGGCTGAGCGCCGCGCGGACACAGACGTACATCGTGAAGCACTCGACGGCAAACGGCGGGAAACCAAAGTAGCCGAGAACCGGCATCTCGAAGAGCTTGATGTGGCCGACAATGGGCACGGTGTAAATCCATTTCGCGTGCGCCCAGAAATTCCAGAACTCCCACAGCACGCCGCAGAGCAGTCCGCCGCCCAACAAATTGATCAGTCGATCGCGCGAGAGCGATTCCTCGCCGAGCCGGCGATTGACCGGGTCGAGCACGAAGACGAAGCCGAGAAACACGGGCGCCGCCAGATACGTCGCCGCGTCCGCCGAGACCACAAATGGCAGCAGCAGCATGATGAGTCCCGCGACGATGGATGACCAGTCCGCGGCGCCGAATGGTGCGGTTCGGGTCGGTGCAGGAGGTGAAGCCTTGGGTCCGCGCAGGACCGCGACGAGCTCTGATGCCTCGAAAATGGCCGGCCAGATCGTTCCGAACGCCCACACGAATCCGAACTGGCGCAGCCAGAAGTTCTGCGGCAGCCCCACGTAGTACCAGTTGCGGATGAGAAGGTTGAAGCCTTCGAAGACGATCCACAGCGGCACGGAAACAATCGCAAGGCAGACGAGTTCGCGCGGCGACGATCGCATCCATGAGCTGCCGCGCGCTCGATAGACTACGCCGTCCGCAAAGAGGATGAATCCGGTCCAGGCGATCGGCGTGTTCCACGACGCGAACGGTTCGATGCCCGCCCACGTCGCCGCCTGGCTGACGATCATGATCGCGAGCCCGACCGCGATCATGTCGCGCGCACGCTGAACGAGCATCCCCGCAGCGCCGGCGTACCGACGTTCTTGCCCAGAATCAGCACTTTCATCGTGCTGCCGAGACCGCCCGGAAGAAGCAGAGTCTTCAATTGCGGATTGCGGATTGCGGATTGCGGATTGGAAGACAAAGACAGCGGATTGGACGACGAAGACGGCGAATTGGAAGACGAAGACGGCGGATTGGAAGACGAAGACGATTGTGGAACAAACGAAGAGGATTGCCGATTTGCGTCCGATGAGATGAGCCCCAGCAGGAAGTACGTCTGATCGAGAAAGCCGATGGTCGTGAGGCCCGCGTCTTCGGCGGCGCGGCGGACGCTCGTGAAGTCCACGTGCGCCGTGATGTCTCGTTCGCCGGGCTGTTCGAGCCAGGCGGGGCCGACTGCGTCCGGACCGGCGCTCGTGTGACCGCTGAAGCTGGTGAGCGTCCCTGCGGAGTGCGTCGCTGAATACAGCTCGCGCGCCTCGTGGCCGTAATCGATGAGGATGAAGAATCCGCGGCGCAGCCGTCGGGCCGCGTCGCGCAGCCACTCCACGGCGCGCAGGTTGATCTCGACACGCCAGCCGGGTTCGAGACGGACGTCGAGGCGATCCAGGTATTCCTGCAGCGCGGGCGTAGACGGTGGACCTTCGACCAGCGTCAACGGTCCGGCAACCGAATCACCGGATCCGCGCGGCGATGGCGCCGCGACGTACACCTCACGCAGTCCTTCGTCCCTCATGACGACCTGATGCACGGGCAGGGCGTCGAGCAGCTCGTTGGCGACCAGGACGCCTTCGAACGATTCGGGCAGGTCCGGCTTTGATGTGGCGAGACGGCTTGCCAGGTCGCCGAGCGTGCCGGCCTGCGCCGCCCGCGCGCGCGCGCTCGCCTCGACGAGGTGCAATGCGATCGTGTCGAAGAACGCCGGATGCTGGTCGCGCGCGGCGCGCAGGATGTCGGCCGACAGCCGTCCGTTGCCGGCTCCTGCTTCGACGAGATCGAACGCTGGGGGAACGGGAGATCCTGAGGGCGAGTCCTGACGGAGGATGTCCCACATCTGCGCGATCTGCGCTTCGAGCAGCTCGCCGAACAGCGGCCCGACGTCGACGCTGGTAAAAAAATCGCCCGCGCGGCCCGATCGCTGGGCGGCGCGGGCGTAGTAGCCCGACTCGGGATCGTAAAGCGCCAGCTCCATGAACGCGGCCACGGTCAGCGGGCCGCGTTCCTGGATCAGGCGAAACAGTCTGCTCGAGCGGTCGTCAGGTGCCGGAATCCGCTCAGTCCTTCTTGACGGTGACGAACGTCTCGCTGCCGCCGCGCCAGACGATCAGCTGCGCGAGGTGGCCGGACTGCACCTTCTGCAGTTCGCGCTGCGCCTCGACGGCGGAGCCGACGGCCTTCCGGTTGACCGAGAGAATCACGTCGCCCGGCCGGAGCGCCGCGGCGGCCGGTCCATCCGGATCGACATCCGTAACGACCGCGCCCGTCTGGCCCGACTGCATCTGCAGCCGGCGCGCCATCGACGGCGTGACGTTCTCGAGCGTCAGGCCGAAGCCGCTTGCACCCTGTTCCTCAGGCGGCTCGTTCTCGCGGGTCGGCGCACGCCGGTTCCCGTTCTGCTCGGCCTCGAGATCGAGCTCCTCGACGGTCACGTTCAGCGTCTTCTCCTGCCGATCGCGCAGGACCTTCACCGGCACGGTCGTGCCCGGCTTGGTCGAGACGACCATCTTCACGAGCTCGTCGTTGTTGCCGACCGGCCGTCCGTTGTACTGGACGATGACGTCGCCGGGTTCCATGCCGCCCTTCGCCGCCGCTCCGCCCGACAGCACGGACGCGACGATGGCGCCGCCGCGCGCCTTGAGGCCGAGGTCCTCGTAGCCTTCACGCGGGACTTGCGTCACGGTCACGCCGATGCGGCCGCGAATCACCTTGCCCTGCCGCAGCTGCGGGAGCAGGTCGCGGACGGTATTGATCGGCACGGCGAAGCCGATGCCGATGTTTCCCTCGCTGCGCGCGTTCGTGATGATGGCGGTGTTGATGCCGATGACCTCGCCGCGCGCGTTCAGCAGCGGGCCGCCCGAGTTGCCCGGATTGATCGCGGCGTCGGTCTGCATCACGTCGTTGGTCCGGCCGTCGGTGACCGGAAACGCGCGCTTCGGCGCGCTGATGACGCCGACGGTGACCGTGTGCGCGTAGTTGAACGGGTTGCCGATGGCCATGACCCAGTCGCCGGCCGCCATCTGCGAGGAATCGCCGAACTTGGCTTCCGGCAGCGGCGCTTTCGGCATCTCGATGAGCTGAATGAGCGCGCTGTCGGTCAGCGGATCGGCGCCGATCACCTTTGCCTGATAGGTGACATCGGGCTCGTCGCCGTAGAGACCCACTTCAATCTTCGTCGCTTCGTCCACGACGTGGTTGTTCGTGAGGATGAAGCCGTCCTTGCTGATGATGAAGCCGGTGCCTGACGCCTGCGCCTTCGGCTGACGCTGCCGCCGGTTGCCGCGGCCTTGTCCCTGATGGTCGTCGTCCTGCTGCTGGTTGGGATTGCCGAAGAAGCGGTGGAGGAGGTCGTCCGGCGAGCCGCCGCCGAAGAACTCCGTCAGGTCCTGCGTCTTCGCCTTCATCTCGGTGCGGATGTTGACGACCGTCGGCGACGCCGATTTGGCAATCGTCCGGAAGGTGTCGACCGTCAGCGCCCCGGTCAGCGGCGCGCTGTTCATCGCCGGCACCGCGATGGTCTGCGCTGACGAAGCGGGCGCCAGGTCGAGGCGCGACGCGATAACCATCCCGACGAACAGGGACGCGGTCATCGCGAGCAGAACGTAGAAGATGGTGGTCTTGCGGGTGGACATCGTTAGCGACCTCCGGCGGGCCTCGGACCCGCCTACAACAGGCTCAGAATCTCCGTCTGGAGCGGACCGGTGACGTGCGCGTCGCGCGCGGCGACGATCATGTTGATTTCCGTTCGGACGCCGAAGTCATCGAAATAGACGCCCGGCTCGATCGTGAAGCCGGCGCCAGGCAGCAGCCGCCGGTCGTCATGCGTTTCGTAGTCGTCCATGTTGACGCCATTCCCATGGACCGATTCGCCCAGGCTGTGTCCTGTGCGGTGCAAGATGTGGTCCCCGTAACCGGCGCCGCGGATGACGTCCGAGGCTGCACGGTCGACCTCCCAGCCGCGAAGCTCGCGGCCCGCCCGCGCCGCCTGTACCACGAGCGCAACTGCAGCATCCCGCCCGTCACGAATGGCAGAGAACGCCTTGGCGAAACGCTCCGGGACCTGCGGTCCGGTGAACCCCATCCACGTGATGTCGGCGAAGACGGCGCCGGGCGTCGGCAGCTTGCCCCAGAGGTCGAGCAGCAGGATGTGGTCGCGTTCGATCGTGCGGTGCGCCGACGCGGTCGGCAGGTAGTGCGGATTGCCGGCGTTCGCCGCGAACGACACCATCGGGTCGGCGTCGCTCATCAGGCCTTCCTCACGGAACCAGCCGGCCATGTGCTGCTGGATTTCGTACTCGGTCGTCGGCACGCCGTCGCGGAGGCGCTGCCCGGCGAGCGCGAACGCGCGATCCTTCACGCGATAGAGCTTCTCGGATGCCTGGCGATGCGTCTCGATGGTCGCGTCGTCCCACACCGTCAGGAAGCGCTGGACCAGATCGCCCGACGAGACGACGTCCACGCCGAAGCTTCGGACGAGTTCGATCGTGCCGCCGTCCACGCGCGACACGTACGGGATGGCGCACTCCGGCGAGTACTCCATCGCCACTCGCTTCGTGCCGGACAGGAGCGCGCTCAGACCGGCGCGCAATTGGTCGCGTCCGGCGTAGCGCGTGGTCGTGCCTGGCAGATGCGCGAGCGAGTCGCGCTCGATGGAATGGACGAGCGCGCGCGGTTGTCCGCCCGATGGAATGAGGTAATACCAGCGGCGCGTGGCCAGGTGACCGCCCTGCCGATTCACCGCCGTGATATCGGCGGCAATCCGATTCAGGCCGCGA
Source organism: Vicinamibacterales bacterium (assembly GCA_036557365.1). GTDB lineage: Bacteria > Acidobacteriota > Vicinamibacteria > Vicinamibacterales > CAVVIG01 > DATKHR01. The sequence continues at coordinate 322,565 of DATBHR010000077.1, read as the reverse complement.
AAATCGTAAAGCAGCCACGCGTCGAGGCCGTCGGCCACGAGGGCGCGCTGGACGTCTGAGACAAACGAGGGCCAGTCGGTGTTCGTGCCCACCTGCCGAGCCGTCGCGGTGCCGGAAACCGCCATCCTCCAAGTATAGCCGGGACGATATAATCGCTTCGAGAGTGAACCTATGAAAAAACCCGCACAAATTACGGCGCTCGTGGCGTTTGTTGCCGCTGCCGCAGTCGGGCTCGGCGCGGACCAGAATCCTCCACCTGCGCCGCCGGCCAGCGGGACCTCGCCGCAGGCGGGCGCGTCGCAGCCGCCGCCGACGTTCAAGTTGCGGGTGGACTACGTGGAGGTCGACGTCAACGTGACCGACCGCCAGGGAAATCTCGTCAAGGATCTGACCAAGGACGACTTCCAGGTGCTCGAGGACGGGAAGGCCCAGAGCGTCACGGCCTTTACGCAGGTCGACATTCCGATCGAGCGGGCCGACCGGCCGCTCTACTCGAACGTCGCGCTCGAACCGGACGTCCGGACCAACGAGGCGGTGTTCGACGGCCGCGTCTACGTGATGGTCATTGATGATCTCCATACGAATTTCGGCCGCTCGATCCGGACGAAGACGGCCGCGAAGCAGTTCATCCAGCAGCGTCTCGGCGCCAACGACCTGATGGCCATCGTGCACACGGCGGGCGCCAACGACGCGAGCCAGGAGTTCACCAGCAACAAACGGCTGCTCATGGCCGCGGTCGACAAGACGCAGGGCCGCAAGCTCGCCTCGCCGACGGTTTCGAAGACCAACGAGTACAACAACACGCGCGGCATTCGTCAGCAGGGCGACCCGCTGAACGACCCGGACGACGCCGAGCGCGCCTTCAACGCGCAGAACGCTCTGCGGACGCTGCGCAACGTCGCCGACTGGTTCTCGTCGGTCCGCGGCCGGCGCAAGGCCATCCTCTTCGTCAGCGAAGGCATTGACTACGACATCAACGATCTCATCCCGCAGGCCGGATCGAATCACCAGAGCGCGACGACGATTCTCGAGGACACGCGCGACACGATCGCGGCGGCGACGCGGTCGAACGTCGCGATCTACGGCATCGACCCGCGCGGCCTCACCGATCTCGGCGACGAGACGATCGAGGTCGGGTCGTTCCCCGACGACACGTCGCTCGGCGTCGGCATCGGATCGATCTACAACGAGATCCGGCTGTCGCAGGACAGCCTGCGCGTCCTCTCCGACGAGACCGGCGGCTTCGCCGTCGTCAATCAGAACGACTTCGCAACAGCCTTCGACCGCATCGTCCGCGACAACAGCGCGTACTACGTGCTTGCGTACTATCCGCCTGATTCCAAGCCGGGACGCGTTCACAAGATCGACGTCCGGGTCTCGAGGCCCGGCCTCACCGTCCGCGCGCGCAAGGGCTACATCACGCCGAAGAAGACCGATCCCGGAAAGGTGAACGCGAAGGACACGCGCTCGCCGGAAATCCGCGAGGCCATCGACAGTCCGCTTCCGGTCAGCGGCTTGACGATGCACGTGTTCGCGTCGCCGTTCAAAGGCACGGCGCCGAATGCGTCGGTGCTCCTGGGCGTCGAGCTGCGCGGCAAAGATCTGAGGCTCGCCCCGAACGACAACATCCAGTTGTCCTACGTCGCGGTCGATTCGAACGGCAAGATCAAAGGCGGCACGACCGACGCGTTGACGATGACGAACCTGAAAGCGGCGACGAAGGAGCGCATCGAGGAGACGGGACTGCGGCTCCTCAACCGTCTCGAGCTGCCGCCGGGCCGCTATCAGCTGCGCGTGGCCGCGCACGACTCGGGCGGCGGCAACGTCGGCTCGGTGCTCTACGATCTCGAAATCCCCGATTACGGCAAGGCGCCGTTCTCGATCAGCGGGCTCGTCATGACGTCGTCGACCGCCGCGGCGCTGCCGACCGCGAAACCCGACGAGCAGTTGAAGCAGGTGCTTCCGGGTCCGCCGGTCGCCAAGCGCTCGTTCGCGCAGAACGAGGAGGTCGCGCTCTTCGCCGAGGTCTACGACAACTCAGGCAGCACGCCGCACAAGGTGGACATCACCACGACGATCACGACCGACGACGGCCGCGTCCTCTTCAAGACGGAGGAGCCGCGCGATTCCGCGGATCTTGGCGGCAAGAAGGGCGGCTACGGCTTCAGCGCGCGTGTGCCGCTGAAGGACATCGCGCCGGGCAACTACGTGCTGACGGTGACGGCGAAGTCGCGACTGGAGAAGGCGCCGGCCGTCGAGCGCCAGGTTCGTGTCACGGTGACGCCGCCGCTCGTGCCGACGCGCTGACAGATGGATGCGGCCACGACTTCGATGGCGTTCATGCATCGGCGGCCCGGTTGCGTCGCGGTTGCGGCGTGCATCTTCCTCGCCTCGTCCGCGTTCGTGACCGCGCAGCGCGATTCGTCGACGTTCCGGACGATCGAGCGCGGATCGCAGAGCAGCATCGACAGCGCCCGGCAGGTCGTCGTCCGCACGCCGGCCGAATGGGCGGCGCTGTGGCACAACCACAACTACGACAAGCCGTCGCCGCCGGTGGACTTCAATCGCGAGATGGTGATCGGCGTCTTCATGGGAAGCCGGCCGACCGGCGGCTATTCAATCCAGATCGTGTCGGTGGCGGAGCGTGACGGGAAGCTCGTGGTGGGATACCGGGAAACGAGACCGAAGCCCGGCGCGATGACCGTTCAGATTCTGACCTTTCCTTACCACCTCGTCGCCGTGCCGAAGTACGCCGGCGAGGTCGTGTTCGAGCGGAACGATCAGAACTGAACGGCCGACAGGTCTTACTTCTTCTTCGCCGCTGCCGTCTTCGCCGCCGGCTCCTTCGCCGCTGCCGGATCGAACGAATTGACCTTGTGCGGCTTCACCGTGCCGTTGGCGTGCAGGAAATTCCAGCTGTTGCTCTTCAACTTGTCGCTGTACGGCGTGTGAATTTCGACCGTCCCGACTTCACCGGGCTGCAGCAGGCCGTTGATGACGCCTTCGCCGCCGGGCACGGTGCCGTTGCTCTTGTCGAACCACGTCTCGATGACCTTCAAGCGCGCGATCGGCGCGTTCGACATGTTCTTCACCTTGATCGTGGTGACGACGTCGCTGCCGACCTTCTTGCTGACCGGCTGCAGGAAGTCGACGTCGGCCTGGCCTTTGAACGGCGGGACGATTTTCTTGCCGGCGAGCAGCGGCTGCATCGGGGGAGCTGCGGGCGTCTGGGCAGACACACCTGCGGCAAAGAGGCTCGCGCTCACGAACGCCGCGGCCGCTGCGACACGGACTTTCATAGTTTCCTCCCAGGAATTGACGAGCTGAAGCGAACGAATGAGTTCGTGACAGAGTATATCACCCGCCCCGAGACTACATTTCGCCGTTCCAGTCCTCGGGCTCGGGGTTCACGGACCGGAAAATCTCCATGTGCCACTTGCCGCCGCCCCACGGCTCGATGACCTCGGCCGCGACGACGTCGACGAGGATTTCCGAGAACAACCGGCCCTCGGGATCGCCTTCCAGGTGATACGCCGGGTCGTCCCACGCGAAGTTCGGATACAGCATCAGCGTGAGAAACAGATCGTATCCATCGTCGACGACGATCAACTGGCCGCACGGCCGCTTCAGCGTGGAGTGATAAATGAGGTACTTCTCGGCGCTGTGCGCGCGGATGTAGCGTTTGAGCGCGAACTCGCGCGCGACGATCTCTTCGACCGCAATCTTCTTGTCCCAGCAGTCGCGGCAGTACTTCTCCTCGCCCCGCGGTTCGGAGACTTCCTTGGCGCCGCAGAGCGCGCAGCGGGACTTTGCGACCGACTTGCGTGACATGCCTCTGAGTCTAACACTACGCCACGGCGTCCCGGCCCGCGTGCGGGCCTAGCGGTGCTCGACGGCTCGGTTGCGGGAGAGCGCCGGCGTGTAGAGGCGCTCGACGTACTCCTTCACCATGCGGCGCGCGCAGAACTGCGGCGCCACGCTGCGGATGGATTCTTTGATGATGGCGACCCAGCGATGCGGCACGTTGCGCTCGTCGCGATCGTAGAACGCCGGGACGACGTCTTCTTCGAGCAGGCGATAGAGCGCGTTCGAATCAATCGTGTCCGTCTCGTCGTCTGACCCTGTCGACGGGCCGGCGTCGATCGTCCAGCCGTTGGATCCGGTGAATCCTTCCGCCCACCAGCCGTCGCCGATGCTCAGGTGCGGCACGCCGTTGATCGCGGCCTTCATGCCGCTCGTGCCCGATGCCTCCATCGGCTTGCGTGGATTGTTCAGCCACACGTCGCAGCCCTGCACGAGGAAGTGCGCGACGTGCAGATCGTAGTCGTCGACGAACGCGACGCGGCCGCCGAACAGCGGGTCGAGCGCGCGCTTGTACACGCGCTGCAGGTTGTGCTTGCCGATCTCGTCGGCGGGATGCGCCTTGCCCGCGAAGACGATCTGCACCGGGCGTCCGCGCGCGTTCAGGATGCGCGACAGCCGTTCGGCGTCGCGGAAGATCAGCTCCGCGCGCTTGTAGCCGGTGAACCGCCGCGCGAAGCCGATCGTCAGCGCGTCGGGATCGAGCAGCGTGCCGGCCGCGACGACCCGGGGCGTGCCGACGCGTTCTTCGGTCCAGCGCTGGCGTGCACGCTCGCGCGCGAACGCGAACAGATACCGGCGGAGCGACTGGCGCGCCGCCCACACTTCGTCGTCCGGAATGGAGAGGACGCCGTTCCACATCGCGGGATCGTCGTGCCGTTCGATCCAGTCGGCGCCGAGATGGCGGCAGAACAGATCCGAGAGATCGCTCGCGATCCACGTCGCCATGTGCACGCCGTTGGTGACGGAACCGACGGGACGCTCCGGTTCGGGAACGCCGGGCCACATCGGCGCGAACATCACGCGCGTGACGCTGCCGTGCAGTTTGCTGACGCCGTTGGTCGCGCCGGCCGACCGCAGCGCGAGCGCGGTCATGTTGAATTGCGAGCCGCTGCCGTTGTCGTACGCACCGAGCGCGAGGAAGCGCTCGCGGTTCGAGCCGAGCGTACCCCACGCGCCGGCGAGGTGTTTCTCGACGAGGTGGAACGGAAACGCGTCGTGTCCCGCGGCGACGGGCGTGTGCGTCGTGAAGATGGTCGTTTCGCGAATTTCCTGCAGCGCATCGTCGAACGACGATCCCTGCTCGATGAGATCGCGGATGCGTTGCAGCACGACGAAGCCGGCGTGGCCTTCGTTCAAGTGGAATACGCCCGGATCAGACCCGAGCGCCTTCAGCGCGCGTACGCCGCCAATGCCGAGGATGATCTCCTGCTGAATCCGCGTTTCGCGATCGCCGCCGTAGAGGCGCGCGGACAGGTCGCGATCCCACGGCGCGTTTTCCTCGAGGTCGGTGTCGAGGAGATACAGCTTCACGCGGCCCATGCGCACGCGCCAGACGGCAACGAGCACCGACCGATCGCCGAGCGGCACGGCGGTGATGCACGGCTTGCCGTCCGCCGTCGTCGCCTGCTCGATCGGCGCGTCCGTCCAGTTCAGACGCTCGTAGCTCTCTTCCTGCCAGCCGTCAGCGGACAGATGCTGATGGAAGTAGCCCTGCGGGTACATGAACCCGACGCCGATGAGCGGCACGCCGAGGTCGCCCGCTTCCTTGCAGTGATCGCCGGCGAGGACGCCAAGACCGCCGGCGTAGATCGGCAGTGACTGGTGCAGCGCAAATTCGGCGGAGAAGTACGCGACCGATCGGCCACCGAGCTGCGGAAACCGCTCGGACCACCACGTATTGCGCGCCGCGCGCGCATCGTCGAGCGCCTGGATGGCCTGGTCGTACGCGGCGAGGAATCCCGGATCGTCGGCGACGGTCTGCAGCCGCTCGACCGCGATCAGGTTCAGCATGCGCACCGGATTGTGCGCGGTCGATCTCCAGAGCGAGTAGTCGAGTTGCCGGAAGACCGTCCGCGCTTCGTGATGCCAGCTCCACCAGAGGTCGAGCGCGATCTCGTCGAGCCGCGCGATGCGCGGCGGCATGGACGGACGGTCAGCGTACCGGTTCATGGAAAAGGCCGGGAGAAGTGCGCATCAAGTACAGGCGCCCACGAGCGAAGCGAATTTCGAGAGGTCGATGTTGCCGCCCGACACGACCGCGACGACCTTGCCGGAGCCGGCGCGGCCGCTCAGCGCAGCGGCGATCGCGCAGCCGGCTGCGCCTTCTGCGATGACGTGCGTGCGCTCGGCGACGACGCGCATCGCACGCGCGACCTCGTCGAGGCTCACGACGATCGATCCGGACAGGCGGGAGAGCAGCGGCCACATCGTGGTCAGTACCGATTTCCCGCCGGCGCCGTCGACGAAGGACGCGGTCCAGTTGTCGAAGTACATCGGCTTGCCGGCGGCCATCGACGCCGACAACGGCGCCGCGGTCTCCGGTTCGGCGGCGAACACGCGGACCGACGGCTTCATCGCGCTCGCGACGGCCGCGATTCCCGACAACAGGCCTCCGCCGCCGAGCGGCGCGACGATGGCGTCGACGTCGGGAAGGTCTTCGAAAATTTCGAGCGCCGCCGTGCCGTTGCCGGCGATGAACTGATCGTCGTCGAACGGATGGACGAAATGTCCCGTCATGCGATCGGAGCGGTGCGACTCCACCGTCCGCCAGCATTCGTCGTAGCTCGCGCGGACGATCGCGGCGCCGAGGCGCTCGATGGCGCGGATTTTTGTCTCGGGCGCCGTGTCCATGACCATGACCGAGCAGCGGGCGCCTGCAAGGCGGGCGGCGAACGCGACGCCCTGCGCGGCGTTTCCCGCGCTGACCGTCCACACGCCCTGCCGAAGCTCGTCGGCGCTGAGCTGGCGAACGGCGTTGTAGGCACCGCGAATCTTGAACGATCCGATCGGCTGGAGGACTTCGAGCTTCAGGTACAGCTCAGGCGTAGGCGCATCGATGTGGACGCGGACGAGCGGCGTCCTGACCGCCGCGGCGTACACCGAGCGCGCCGCGTCCCGGACGGATTCGAGGGGAATCTGCCGGCTGGGAACCGTTGTTGGCAAGACGATCCGGATGGTAGCCGCCTCAGTTGGCGATCGTCAAATGGCGCGCGCGATCTTCCGCGCGCCAACGCCGGGCGGCGTCGAGTGCGGCGAGCGATGGCAGCCGCTCCGAACGGTGTCAGCGCTTCAACAACGCGCGCAGTCGATCGACGGGAATCGCTTCGGCGCTGCCGACGGCGGACTGCACGGACGTGGCCTGCAGGAGCGAGTTGTAGACCGCTTCCTCCGTCGCTTCGAGTGCCGCTTCGAAGAACGGTGACGCGGCGTCCGGCGGCAGCACGCGCCGCGCGCGCGACGCTTCGTCGTTGAAACGACTGCGCATCTCGGCCGACGTCGAAAACGCGACGGCGAAGTCGCCGCTGCCGTTGCTGTACGCGGAACCGGTGCGTCCCAGGCCGAACACGGCGCGCGCCGCGAGGCGGCGCAGATCGCGCGCATCGAGCGGAGCGTCGGTGGCGACGACGAGCATGCACGATCCGTCCGCCGCGTGGGGATCGTTCGACGCATCTCGTTGCGGGACGACCGTTGACGGCCCGCTTGCATCGGCCGTGCGCCGCCGCGGCGGCTGCAGCGTTCTGAAGACCGGCACACCGTCCACGACGAGGTTGCCGCCAAAGTTCGTCTGCGCGAGCACGCCGACCGTGAACGTGCGCCGCTCGCCGGAACCATTCAACTCCACGCGGCGCGACGAGGTGCCCATGCCGCCTTTCCAGCCGTAGCACATCGTGCCGGTGCCGGCGCCGACCGTGCCTTCGGCGACCGCGCCGCTCCGGGCGGTGCGAATCGCGTTCAGGACGTGATCGGTCGTCACGTGCAGACCGCGAATGTCGTTCAGCCCGCCGTCATTCGTTTCGCCGACGATCGCGTTGACGGACCGCACCTGCTCGTTCCCGGGTTGCGCGATCGTGTACCGCACGAGCGCGTCCATCGCGGTCCCGACGCTGAGCGTGTTGGTCAGGACGATCGGCGTTTCGATCGTCCCGAGCTCGGCAATCTGCGTCGAGCCGGCGAGTTTGCCGAACGCATTGCCGACGAAGACGGCGCCCGCCACCTTGTCCTGAAACACGTTTCCGCCGTGCGGCACGATCGCGGTGACGCCCGTTCGAACGCGGTCGCCTTCGATGACGGTCGTGTGCCCGACGCGGACGCCGTCGACATCCGTGATGGCGTTCAACGGCCCAGGTGGAAGCACGCCCGGGCTGATCCCGAGGTCCCGGGCTCGCGGACGGCCCTGAGCGGTCAGCATCGCCACAGCGTACAAAAATGTCATCAGAAGTGCGTAAGAGCGCTTCATATTTTGACCAGCTCGAGAATATTCATTGAAAAGAATATGACTCTTTGATACCGTCGCGGCTCGCTAACTCGACAATTGAAAGAGTCCCTTCATGGACCAGAGGATCGTTAGCTCAGCAACGATCCGCAGGTTAACCCTTGGGTGCGCGGCGGTCGTCGTCATCGTACTCGGCTCGTTCTGGGTTGTCCCGCGGGCAGCGGAAACCGACCCCACTCCAGCGACGGTCATACCAGGCACCCAGCCCGACGGGACGATGCTCCTGCCCAACGGATGGAAAGTGGCGCCGACAGGACGAAACCTGCCGGTCGGGCCGCTGCCGCTCAACATCCTGATCTCACCAGACGGAAAGTACGCGGTCGTCAGCAGCAACGGTATCGCGCAACCGTCGCTGACGGTGATCGATATTGCGAAGTGGAGCGTGAAGAGCACGCTCATGCTGGACAACGCCTGGCTCGGCATGGTCTGGCATCCTGACGGCTCGCGACTCTACGTCGCCGGTGCCGGCCAGAACAACGTCCAGGAATTCACCTACGCCGACGGCGCGCTGACGCGCGCGCGCAGCTTCGGGCTGCCCTCGTCCGATACCGGCGATACGTTTGCCGGCGGCCTGTCGATTTCGCCGGACGGCCGAACGCTGTTCGTCACGCGCGTGTTCGCGATGACGCTGTCGTCCATCGACGTTGCGTCCGGCAGCGTGAAGAACACGGTGCCGTTGTCCGCGGAGCCGTACACGTGCGTCGTGTCGCAAGACGGGCGCACCGTCTACGTCTCGCTCTGGGGCGGACGTCAGGTGCAGGCCTTCACCACCGACACGCTGAGGATGACGTCGAGTTTCGACACCGACGAGCATCCGAGCGCGATGATCCTGTCGCTCGACGGAAAACGGCTGTTCATCGCCTGCGCGAACAGCGGCGTTGTCGACGTGTTCAGCACGTTTTCGGGGATCGCGCTCGAGCAGATTTCGACGAACCTGTTCCCGGAGATGCCGCGGACGACGACGCCGAATGCGCTGGCGCTGACGCCGGACGGCAACACGTTGACCGTCGCGGCCGCCGACATGAACGCGGTGGCCGTCGTGAACGTCAGCAACATCGCGCACAGCTTTGTCGAAGGATTTTTCCCGACGGCGTGGTATCCGACGGGGCTCGCGTATTCGCGCGACGGACGTCAGCTGATGGTCCTGAGCGGCAAGGGGATGACGCCGGCCGCCAATCCGCTCACGGGCGGGATGGAATCGCGTCTGGCGGGTCTCGTCTCGATTCTCGCGCCGCCGGATCGCACGTCGCTCGCGGAGCTGACGCGTCAGACGTACAGCCTCACGCCGTACAGCGACGAGACGCGCCTCGCGCCGCCGAACATCCCCATCGGATCGCCGATTCCGCAAACGGTCGGCGGCAGCTCGCCGATCAAGCACGTCTTCTACATCATCAAGGAGAACCGGACCTACGATCAGGTCCTCGGCGACGTCGCCCAGGGCAACGGCGATCCGAAGCTGACGCTGTTCGGCAAGGACGTGACGCCCAACGCGCATGCGCTGTCGCAGAACTTCGTCCTCTTCGACAACTTCTACGTCGACGCAGATGTCAGCTACGACGGTCACGCGTTCTCCACGGCCGCGTACGCCACCGATGTCATCCAGAAGTTGTGGCAGACGATGTACGGCAACCGCGGGGGTCCGTATCTCGGCGAGGGCGACGGCTTCATGCGGAATCCGTTCGGCAACCTGTCCGCGCCCGAGAACGGCTACATCTGGGACTACGCACTCCGCGCGCACGTGAGCGTCCGCAGCTACGGCGAATACGTCGACAACACCAAAACCGCATCGGGCGACTTCCTTGCCGTGGCGAGCGTTCCGGGACTGGCGGGACTCGTCGCGCCCGGTTTCGCGGGCTTCGATCTCGACATCTCTGATTCGCAGCGCGTGGACAACTGGGTCGCCGAGTTCCACGGTTTCGAGCGCAACGGAAATCTGCCGCAGTTGTCGGTCATCCATCTGCCGAACGATCACACGAAGGGAACGGTCGCTGGCTCGCCGACGCCTCGCGCCATGATCGCGGACAACGATCTGGCGCTCGGACGCATCGTCGAGACGGTGTCGAACAGCGCGTACTGGAAGGATTCCGCCATCTTCGTCGTCGAAGACGATGCGCAGAGCGGGCCGGACCATGTGGATTCGCATCGCTCGCTGCTCTATGTGGCGAGCCCGTTTGCGCGGCGGAATTTCGTCGACCACAGTTTTTATACGACGTCCGGCGTGCTGCGCACGATGGAACTGATCCTCGGCCTCGAGCCGATGAGCCAGTACGACGCGTCGGCGCTGCCGCTGTTCAACGCGTTCGCCGGCACGCCGAACCTCGGCGCGTATCAGCGCCAGATGCCGCGTGTGCCGATGGACGAGAAGAACCTCGCGTCCGCGTTCGGCGCAAAGGAATCGTTAGCGATGAACTTCGTCGAGGAGGACCGGACGCCGGAGGTTCTGCTGAACGAGATCATCTGGCGGTCGGTGAAGGGCGCGGGATCGCCGATGCCGCCCCCGCGCCGCAGCGTCTTCGTTCGGCCGTTGAACACAAACGAAGACACGGAGCGCTGAGGCCACCTCGACCGTCGAACGCGACGAGTCTCAGCGTGCAACCGTAATCTGGTACTCTGGGGTCAATCGTTCGATTGACCACACGTACCACCCGACTTCGTCCCCGGGCCGCGGGACGCGTGTTTCTCTCCGTGGCTGCCGCGGCCGCTGCGTTGCTTCTGGCGGGCTGCCGTCGCGTTCCGCCACCGCCCTACACTTTCGCGTTCGCGCTCGAGGGATCGTCGCCGCGACTGCTCGTGGCGACGCGCGAAACGACCGTTCCGCTCGGGTTCGTCAATACGGGCTCCCGCACGTGGCAGCCCGAGCAAATCCACGTCTCGTATCACTGGCTGTGGTGTATCCCGCGCGAGATCGCGTCGCGCTCGCGGTGGGACGTGCCGTACCAGAACGGCATCAGGACGGAGCTGGGCACGACGATTCCGCCCGGCTCCAGCGTCAAGCTCGAAGCGCGTCTGCTGCCGCCGCCTTCGCCCGGCCTGTACTGGATCCAGTGGGACATGGTCGACGAGGGCGTCGAATGGTTCTCGCAGAGCTCACCTCGCGCCGAGAGGACGCTCGTCGTGGTGCTGCCGCCGCCCGCCTGGATCGCCGCGCCTATCCCGTTTGTCGTCGCGCTCGTCGGTCTCATCGCCGCAAGGCAACAGCGGTGGCGCTACGCGACGATCGCCGATGCCGCGTGGTGCACGGCGTGTCTCGCGTGCAAGCCGTTCATCGTGATTCACGAAGCGCTGCTCGAGCCGACCGCCGTCGCGTACTGGCTGATTGCGGTTGCCGCGCTGCTGCCGTCCATCCTCGGCTTGCTGCTGCTGCCGCGCCGCGTCCGCGTCTGGTCGCTCGTCGGCGTTGGCATCTTCGGATCGCTGCTCGTGCTCGGCGACGTCGTCTACTACCGGTTTTTCGGTGACGTACTTTCCGCGCCGGCGATGCTCGCCGCGCGACAGACGGGTCATGTGTGGGGCTCCATCCGCAGCCTGCTGTCGCCGATCCTCATCTGGATCGTCGCCGACTGGCCGCTGGCGATCTGGCTCGCCGTCCGCTTGTCGAGGAGCACGCAGCCGATACCGGCGCTCGGCCACCGCGTTGCGGCCGCCGCGTCTGTCATCGCTGCGCTGTCGCTGGCCGGCGTGCCGCTGTCGGCGCCGCGCGTGCTCGCGTCGACGTCCTTCGCACAGACGTTTCGCGATCGCGCGGTCGTCGAGCAGCTCGGCCTGTTCGGATTCCACGCGTTCGATGCCTGGAACTACGCGCGATCCACGTGGCTCCGCCGCTCGGCGACCGACGCGGAGATCCGTGTGGCCGAGGCGTGGTTCCACGATAGGGCCGCGCTGCGCGCCGGTCCGGCGGCGCCGTCATTCGGTGTCGCCCGCGGCTTGAACCTGATCGTCGTCCAGGTGGAATCGCTGCAGGACTTCGTCGTCGACCTTCGGATCGAAGGACAGGACGTCATGCCGCATCTGCGTACGTGGAGCGGCGACGCGCTGCGCTTCCGGAATGTGACGGACGAAACCAACGAAGGGCGCACGTCGGATGCCGAGTTCACGGCGATGACGTCACTCCTGCCGCTCGATCACGGCGCGGTCGCGTTTCGCTATCCAGGCAACCATTACGCGGCTCTGCCGAGGGTGCTCGCCGAAAACGGGTACTCGACGCTGTCGGCGGTCGCATTTGAGCCCGGATTCTGGAATCGCCAGGTCATGCACCCGGCCTACGGATTCCGGAAAAGCCTCTTCGAGCAGGATTTCACGATGACCGAACAGATCGGCTGGGGGCTGAACGATCGCGATTTTCTCCAGCAGACCGTTCCCGCGCTCGACACGCTCCACCAACCGTTTGCGGCGTGGCTGATCACGTTGTCGCTCCATCATCCGTTCGACGATTTTCCCGCCGCGTACAAGGTGCTCAAGCTCGGGCCGCTCGAGGAGACGCCGATCGGCAACTACCTGCACACGATGCATTTCTTCGACGAAGCGCTCGACGCGTTCGTCCGGTCGCTCGACGCGAACGGTCTCCTCGACAAGAGCGTCGTCGTGGTGTTCGGCGATCACGACGCCGGTTTCACCCGGAGCGACAGCCTGGCGAGGACGATCGGGATTCCGCTCGGACGCATCGCGTGGACGATGAACGATCGAATTCCGTTGTTCGTCCGCGTGCCCGCATCCGCGCGCGCAGGAGACCGCAGGCTGACCGGCGACGTGGTCCGCGCGGCGGGGCAGACCGACATGGCGCCGACGCTCCTCTCAATTCTCGGCATCGATGCCGCCGATCTCCCGTATGTCGGTCGCAATCTGCTCGCACCGGATCTCGAGGGACCGGTCCTTCGTCCGTACGGCGAGTGGATCGACGACCATCATCTGTTCATCACAGACGGCAGTGCACGCTCCTGCTACGCGGCCGACGGCAGCGAGGCCGATCCGGCGGCGTGCGTCGAAGGGGATCGCGAGGCGAGTCGCCTGCGCGAGATCTCGTCGCTGGTCGTCCGTTCGGATTTGCAGCTCGAACTGCGCGCGCGCCTGGCGGCGACGCCGGAGGATCGCAAATGACGAGTACAATGGCCGCACGCGATGCGCTTCGCTCGGCGGACGTCCTGCCTCTCGATCACGCTGCTGTTGATTCTTTCGGCACCGTTGCACGCGCAGGAGCCGCCGCCGCTCATTCCGCTGCTCGCCTTTGATCTTCACGCGACGTTCCCGGGCTTCCCGAGCACGCAGGCGCTCGCCGACAGCCGTCAGCTCGAGCTCGCCGAACTTCCCGGACGCGGACTGGGATTTCAGGCGGCCGTGCACGTGTATCCGCTGCGGTGGCGGGCGATCACGTTCGGCATCGGCGGTGAGCTCGCGGCCAGCCGCGCGAACAGTACGCCGCCCGAAGGCAACGACACGCTGCGGCCGGTGCACGAGAAATTCCTGACCGCGTCGCCACAGCTGTCATTCAACTTCGGTTCGGCGCACGGCTGGAGCTACATCAGCGGCGGCCTGGGCGTCTCGCAGTGGTCGATCATTCCTGCCGGCCGCGACGAACCATTTGCGTCCGACACCGAACGCCTGAAGACGCTGAATTACGGCGGCGGCGCGAGGTGGTTCGCCAGGCCGCACCTCGCATTCAGCTTCGACGTCCGCTTCTACGCGATCAGCCAGGGTCCTCCGTATCTTGGCAACCCGGGCAGCCCGCACACGACGCTGCTCGTCATCGGCGCGGGCGCGTCGTTCAAGTAGTTCATTCGCCGCGGAGCGCGATCATCGGATCGACGGCGGTCGCGCGGCGCGCCGGAATGTAGCTGGCGGCGACGGCGACGATCGACAGCGCGATCGCGACGCCGACGAAGGTCATCGGATCGGTGGCGCTCACCTCGAACAGCATCCCGCGCACGAGTCGAGCGGCGGCGAACGCGACGCCGAGCCCCAGCACGACGCCGCCGAGCGCGAGGCGCGCGCCCTGGCCGACCACCATGCGGAGAATCTCGCCGGGCTGTGCGCCGATGGCCATCCTCACGCCGATCTCGTGCGTCCGCTCGGTGACCGAGAACGCGACGACGCCGTAGACGCCGACCGACGCGAGCGCGACGGCGAGTCCGCCGAGCAGCGCGAAGAGCAGCATGTCGAGGCGCCGCGCCGACGTCGAGTCGCTCAGTACCTGCTCCATGCTCGCGACCTCCGACACGCCGAGCGTTGGATCGGCCGCGCGCACCGCCGCGCGTGCGAAGCCGACGATCGTCGTCGGATCCGACGTCGTCCGCACCGTCCACGTCATGCTCGACACGGCGGGCGCGTCGGCGGCGCCGTATCGGAACTGCGTGTGCGGGCGGTACATCTCCGTGCGCACCGGCGCGTCGAGCCCTCGATGCTTGACGTCGGCGACGATGCCGACGACCGTGATCCACGGTCCGCGGCCGCCCATCATCAGTCGGCGGCCGATCGGATTGGTGCCCGGCCAGAACGTCGCCGCCATGCGCTCGTTGATCACGATCACCGGCATCGTGTCGGCGGTGTCGGCGTCGGTGAATAGACGACCCGATCGCAGCGGGATCCCGAGCGCTTCGAAGTAGCCTGGCGTGACGACCTGCCAGTCCGCGGCGCGGTGCCGGTCGGTCGAGGTGTCGCCTTCGATCCGGATGCCCCAGTCACCACGCACCGTGCTCAGCGGCAGACCGGTGACCGCGCCGGCGGCTTCGACGCCCGGCGTTTGGCGCAGCCGGCGCCCAATCTCGACGTACGTCTTCACCATCGACGCACCATCGCGATACGTCGTCGACGGCAGCGACGTGCGGAACGTGAGCACGTGCGTCGCGTTGAACCCCGCATCGACGGCGAGCAGGCGCGCGAAGCTCTGCGTCAGCAGCAGGGCAGCGACGACGAGAGCCACCGCTGCGGCGACCTCGCCGACGACGAAGGCGTGGCGCAACCAGCCGGTCGATGCGTGCGAATCGCGTCCGCCTTCCTTGAGCGCCGGCTGCAGATCGGCGCGTGCCGCGTGCATAGCCGGCAGGATGCCGAACAATACGCCGGTCGCGCACGCGAGCGCGGCGGTGAAGCCGAGCACGCGGACATCGATCGCGACGTCCTGCACGCGAGGAATCCGCAGTGGATCGAGCGCGACGAGCATGTGCAGGAGCGCGTAGGCGAGCCCGACGCCGAGCACCGCGCCGAGCGTCGCCAACAGCATCGACTCCGTCAGCAGCTGCCGCACGATCCGATGCCGTCCCGCGCCGAGCACCGCGCGGATGGCGAGCTCCTTCTGCCGCGCTTCCGATCGTGCGAGGAGCAGGTTGGCGACGTTGGCACACGCGATGAGCAGCACCGCGCCGACCGCGAGCAGCAACAGCAGGAGAGCGGGCCGCACGTCGCCGAACACTTCCGTGGCCGCGGGAACCAGCGTCAGTCCGAACTCAGGGTCGTACTGAGTCGAATAGTCGCGCCGAAAATTCCGGGTGATCGTGTCGATGTCGGCCTGCGCCTGAGCGAGAGGCACGCCCGCTTTCAGGCGCGCGAGCGCGTTGAGTCCGTGACTGCCGCGGCTCTGCGGATCCGCCGGACCGAGCGCAAGCGGCATCCAGAGATCGCTCGTCACCCGCGTTGCATAGTCCGTCGGCAGTCGAAGCGCGCGAGGCAGGATGCCGATGACCTGATACGGCGTCGCGTCGAGCTGAATCGTTTGTCCGACGATCGACGGGTCGGCGCCGAAGCTCGATCGCCAGAGCCCTTCGCTGAGCAGCACGACGTTGGCCGCGCCCGGACGATCTTCGCTCTCCGAAAACACGCGGCCGGCGATCGGCTTCACGCCAAGCGCGGCAAAAATGCCCGCTTGCGCCTGTACGGCGCGCACGCGGAGCGGATCGCCGTTCCCGGTCAAATTGAACGACTCGGTTTGAAAGCCCGCGACGTGTTCGAGCGTTCGCGACTGCTGCTGATAGTCCGCGAGCTCGGGTTCTGACAGCCAGGTCTTGTTCCAGTTCTTCCAGTGACTCCACATCACCACGACGCGATCGGGATTGTCGTAGGGCAGCGGACGCAGCAGGACGCCGTTGACGATCCCGAAGATCGCGGTGTTGGCACCGATGCCCAGCGCCAGCGTCAGCAGCGCAACGAGGGCGAACCCCGGCTGCTTGACGAGCGCGCGCCATGAGTAGCGCAGGTCCTGAAGAACGGTAGTCAAAACCACACCTCAACGGCACTTAGACGAGTCAACTTCACTAAACGTTGTCAGCACGACAGTTGGCCGCGTGGCACCTCGCTTGCTCGAATCGCCTCGTCAGTTCGAGTGCGGCCGCATGCCGCATTCGGGAGGAGGAGACGGAAGATGAAGCGCTGGTGCATCGTAGCCGCACTATCGTTGCTTCCGGTCGTGGCCGGGTGCAGTTCGAAAGACAATCCGACGGCGCCGACCGCGCCGACGACACCAACCACGCCGAATCCCGGCGTGAGCCTCAAGGCCGTGGATGTTTCGGGCGCGCCCGCGTCGGCGACCACCTATCAGATGACGGCGCGAGCCGAGATGAGCGACGGTTCCACGCAGGACGTGACCACAATTTCTCGCTGGGAGTCGTCGGACACCACGCTGGCGACGATCTCGTCAACCGGTCTGCTGACCGTGTTGCGGTCGGGACACGTGGACGTGCGTGCGACGTTCCAGAACATGACCGGCACCGTTGGTCTGTCGCTGACCGCGCCGCAGCCGACCGGTCCCGCGACGCTCGCGCTGTCGGGGACCGCGACCGAAACGCCGCCCGGAGCCAAACCGTTGGCAGGTGTCACGCTTCGTCTCGTGGCGGGGCCCGACACTGGTCAGATGACGACGACCGACGCGAGCGGACATTTTCTGTTCCCGCCGCTGCACGCGGGCGAGATCGGCATCGAAGGTACGAAGGACGGCTACCTCGTGTGGCGCCTGACGAACCTGGCGCTCGATCACGATCGCGATCTCCAGGTGCTCATGTATCCGACGCCGCCTCAGGACGCGTCGGGCAAGAGCGCGACCGCGCGATGCAACGACGGCACGTGGAGCTGGGCAGCGACGCGTGCGGACGCCTGCTCGGCCAACGGCGGCGTCGCCTACACGGTGTGCCCGGGTCCGCTCTGCGAGTCCATGACGACTCGATAGACAGGTGATCCGCTGCTGACGTTCGTGCGATCATCTCGACCGTGCGTACGCTCGTCACCGTTCTTCTGGCCGCAGCGATCGCCGGCCATGGTCAATCGGGTCCTGCGCCTGCCGAGCGCGGGACCCTTCGTCTTCACTACGTCCAGAAACCGATTGGGTACGAGCGATACACCATCGACTCGGATGGCACATCGCTCCGCCTGACGTCCGAGTTCGATTTCACCGATCGAGGCGGTCGCGTGCAGCTCGCCGCCAGCCTCTCGACGAAATCGGACTACACGCCGATTCACTTCGCCGCGAAGGGAAAAACCTACCGGTTCGTGAACGTCGACTCGGACATCGCGATCGACGGCACTACCGCCGTCGTCCGCGCGGACGGCGCGGAACACCGCGTCCGCCTACCCGGCTCTTTCTACACCGTCGACGGCTACGCGCCGTTTTCTGCGCAGATGCTGATGCTGCGCTACTGGCTGCAGCACGGACGCACGCGCGTGCTCCAGACCGTTCCGGGACTCGGCGATCTGAACGACGTCATCATCGAGCGCAGGGGGCAGGATACCTTCCGCATCGGCGGCGCACCGCTGGTCCTCGATCGCTATTCCGTCGACGGCGTCGTCTGGGGACGCGAAACGCTGTGGCTGGACGCGAAGGGCGTACTGGCGGCCGCCATCACGCGCGCCGGCGGCCTCAGTTTCGAGGCGGTGCGGGACGATCTCGAGTCGTCGCTCGTGGATTTCGTCCGCCGCGGGACGGACGATCGCCTCGACGATCTCCGCGCGATCGGCAGCCAGGTGCCACCGCTCCGCTCGGGGGACTACGCGCTCGTTGGCGGCACCGTCATCGATGGCACGGGACGTCCGCCGATTCCCGACGCCACCGTTCTCGTCCATGACGGCCGAATCGCCGACGTCGGCGCACGCGGCGCCGTGACGATTCCCGCCGGCACGCCGACGGTTGCCGTCGACGGTGCGTTCCTGATTCCCGGTCTCTGGGACATGCACACGCACGTGACGCAGATCGAGTGGGCGCCCGTCTACCTTGCGGCGGGCGTCACGACGGTTCGCGACATGGGCAACGAGTTCGAGTTCATCACCGCGCTCCGATCGGCCATCGAGTCAGGCAAGGCGCCGGGTCCGCGCATGCTCGCCGCTGGATTGATCGACGGTGGTGGCCCGAACGCGTTCGGCGTCTACTACGCGACGACGCCGGATGAGGCGAAGCGGGAGGTCGCGAAGTATCACGACGCCGGATTCCAGCAGATCAAGATCTACAACCTCGTCACGCCGCCCGTCGTCGAAGCGATCTGCGCCGAGGCGCATCGTCTCGGGATGACGGTGACTGGCCACGTGCCGACCGGGATGACGATCGAGCAGGCGGTGACGGCCGGCATGGATAACATCGCCCACCTGGCGATTCGCGGCGAAGCCGGATCGCCTGAGGTGGTGAACACGATTGCCTTCCTCCGCGAGCATCACACCGTGATGGACCCGACGCAGTCGTGGAACGAATTGCTCGGCCACGCGGCGGGCGCACCGATTTCCGCATTCCAGCCCGGAATCGAAAAGGTGCCGCCGCCGCTCAATCGCCTGTTTTCGAACGCCGGGACCGCGGGAATCGATGCCGCGACAGCGCGCTCGCGGCTCGAGCGAGGACTGCGGATCGTTCGCGCTCTTCACGACGCGGGTGTGCCGATCGTCGCGGGCACCGACGAAGGCGTCCCTGGATACAGCCTGCACCGCGAGATCGAGTTGTATGTCGAAGCGGGCCTGACGCCCATCGAGGCGCTGCAGGCGGCGACGATGGTGCCGGCGCGCGTGATGAAGCTCCAGAACGAACTGGGAACGATCGAGAAAGGGAAGCGCGCGGATCTCGTCGTCCTCGACGCCAACCCGCTCGAGCGGATTCAGAACGTCCGGCGCACCCGCTGGACGATCAGCGGCGGCCGCGTGTATGACGCCGCGGCGCTCTGGCGCAGCGTTCGCTTCCTGCCGTGATCGTTCGGTCCGTCAGCTGAGCGCGAACGGCGGGTACTCGTCCACGAGCAGCAGCACGTACGCTTCGACCCGCGTGAACCATCGCAGGATGCCGACGCCGAAGTCGTAGAGTCCCGGCGGATACGCGCCCGTCGCCAGAATCAACACCCACGCGATGATTGCCGTGATCCACCAGCCGATGCACAGGAAGAAAAGCACGATGAAGTGCGGGATGGCGACGAGCAGCCGGAGCGCGATCGTGACGCGGTCGCGCGGCAGCTTTGGATCGTCCACCGTCACCGACGCCGGGTAATCCGCGTCGCCGAACGGCGGATATCGATCTTCCAGCAGCATCATGTACGCGAGCACGCGCACGCGCCACCGCAGGTACACGAGCGTGAACTGCCGGATGCCGGGAATGTGCAGTCCGCTGAACACGAGCGTGAACCAGCTCACGATCGCGAGAAAGGCAGCGACTGCACCGAGCAGTCCCGTTTCCCAGCTGTAGCTCGTGACGCCGCCCGCGGATGTCGTCGTCACGCCGCCGAGGATGCCGAAGCCGAGCCCGCCGACGAGGATGGCGTGCGGAATCGCCAGGATGAGGCGAAGCGCCGTCGTCAGGCGGTTGCGGTTGGTCAGGACGGGTTCGACCGTCACGGTCACTGGATACGCCACGGCTCCTCCAGTTCGAAACGCTCAGACGCGCGGAATCAGTGTGAGTCGACCGCGCGGAATTCCGTCCCGCGCGTTTCGGGGCCGAGCAGGATCAGCGCAATCAGCACGAAGCCGGAGACCGCGATGCAGCCGGACATGACCGCCGGCAGCGCGAACCCGCGATCCTGCAGATTGCCGATGAGCGTCGGCGCGAACGAGCCGACGCCGGCGCCCAGATGGTACGCAAAGCCGGGTCCCGCGCCGCGGACGATGGTGGGGAATCGTTCGGTCAGGTAGCCGGGCACGACGCCGAAGTTGCCCGCGCCGAAGAATCCCATCGCCAGCGCGCCTGCGCCGAGCACCAGATCATTCGTCGTCCAGACGTAAATCGGGATGGACAGGATGCCGATGAACGTCGCGAGGGCCGCCGATCCCTTGCGGCCAAGGCGTCCTTCGGAGATTCGGCCGAAGAAGAGCGCACCGGTGATCGCGCCGACGTTCAGCGCCGCGAGAAACGGCAGCGTTGCTTTGTGCATCTGGCCGAGCAACGTCGGATACCAGAACGTGATGGAGTGATACATCACAAGGAACGCCGTCATCACGACGCACGTGTGCAGCGTCGTCGGCAGCACGTCGCGCCAGAACAGGCGCCCGATCGACAGCGGATCCCGCTCGCGGCGGTCGCGCAGGTGCCGCTGGCGTTCGAGCCACACGGGACTCTCGGGAACGCCGCGGATCACGTAGAGCACGAGGAAGGCAGGCAGGACGCCCACCCACAACATCACGCGCCAGCCGACGCCCGTGTGGTTGACATGCGGGTACGCGAACTGGAAGACGATGGAGGAGAGGAGGAACCCCATCGAGTATCCGCTCTGCATCAGGCCCGACGCGATGCCGCGCAGATGCGACGGCCAGTTCTCGAGCGCGAGCGGCATACCGGCCGCCCACACGCCGCCCATGCCGATGCCGAAGAGCGCCCTGAGCGTGAAGAGCATGCCGTAGGACGTCGAGAATCCGCTGAGGAACGCGAACACCGAGTACCAGAGGATCGAAAAGAGCAGCGGAGCCTTACGTCCCCACCGATCCGCTGCGGTGCCGGCGGCCATTCCGCCGGCGACGCGGCAGAGGAGCGTCACGCTGCCGAGCGCGCCCGCGAGCGCCTTGTCCACGGTGAAGCTGCGCTGGATGTCGGCGAGCAGGAAGGTGACGATCGTGAAATCGAACGCGTCGAGCACCCATCCGAGATACGCCGCAGTGAACGCGCGCCACTGCGCCGAGGTGACTTCGGAATACCAGGGACGCGCGGGTTGCGCGGCAGGAGACGTTTCGAGCATGTCGCGCCATCATATCCTCAGACGCCGATGAGCATGGGTCTTCGGATGGCGACGGCGCGCACGTCGCGCGGTTGACTATTCGCCGCAGGGATTGCGGCGGCGCAGCGGGAGCACGACCCTCGTCGGCGCCGGCCGCGAGAAGACTTCGTTGGCGCGCGCGAAGCCGTCGAGAAACCATTCCATGACGTGCACCTGCGATTCGTAGCGCCTCAGCGCGGTCCGCTTGGTCCGCTGCTGCGGCCGCGTCAGCGGGACGCGAATCCATCCTGAGGCGCCGCCGCGCAGGCCCGGCGGCGGCGTGAGCTCCGCCGCTTCGTCCTCGAAGGGCCACGAATACCAGTGCACGATGTAGTTCACGACCGTCGGCGCGTAGCCGCGGTGCACGCGTTCGACGTCGCCGAGCGCGTCCATCAGAAAGAACCACGTGGCGCAGTGGTCGGGATGCTGGTCTTCCTTCCGCGGCACGAGGACCATCGTCGGCTGGTACGCGCCGATCGCTTTGGCCAGCTCCTGCGTCAGGTCTTCGCCTCGATACTCGGTCGCGGCCACGATGACGTCGGACTTCGGTGGACGATCGAGGCGCGTGTACGGCGAACGGAAGGCGGCGCGGTGCACGGACCAGTACCGGTGCATCAGCTGCGCGAGCCCGCCGTCCGGAAAGCTGAGAAACGTGGTGGTGGTGCTGTCGAGCCCGAGCTCGGTGAGCGCCGAACGCGCCTCCCGCTTCCGCTGCCGACCGTAGCCGCGGTAGTCGCGCGGCGTCGGCGTCTCGACGTGGTCTTCGACGCGCACGCCTTCGGGATAGCCGTCGCCGTCGGTGAGGTACATGACGCGGATCTGGCCGCCCGCCGCGCGGACCTGCTGCATGAACCCGCCGGCGCTCAGCGTTTCATCGTCGGGATGCGGCGCAAGGACGAGCAGTTTCGTGTCGCTGTTGACCGGCAGCCGTTCGATCGGGCCCTGGCGCCGCGGCGACGCGGTGCCCGCGATCTCGGCACCGGTGACGAGGCACACGACCACGGCGGCAATGGGAGTGGTGAAGCGAAAGGATGACATCTGGCCGAAAACGCCCTTCAGCAGGGTAAGTCCGTTCCCCTGGTACTGTCAGCTGCGCTATTGTTATCGGCAGGGAGGTCGAATGAAGAAGGCTTTCAGCCGTCTTTCGTGGATTGCGGCGATAGCGTGCGGGCTCGCGGGCTCAGCCGCTGCCCAGAGCGCACCGGCCGTGCCGGCCGCCGACTTGAAGATCGGCGATATGGCGCCGGATTTCACCCTTCAGGCCACCGACGGCAAGACGTACTCGCTCAGCAAGGATCTGCGCGGGCGATGGGTCGTGCTGGCGTGGTTCCCGAAGGCGTTCACCGCGGGTTGAACCGCGGAATGCAACTCGCTCCGTGAGAGCGGGGGACTGATTAAGAAATACGACACTGCCTACTTCATGATCAGCGTCGACACGCTGCAGGAAAACAAGGCGTTCGCCGAGAAGGAGCACGCCGACTTTCCGATGCTCGCGAACCCCGAGAAGAACGTGGCGTTCGCGTACGGCGTCATCTCTCCGGACACACCCGCCGATCGGCAGTTCGCGAAGCGGTGGACCTTCTACATCGATCCCACCGGAAAGATTGCGCTCATCGACAAGCAGGTGCGTCCCGTCTCGTCCGGGCAGGACATCGTCACGCATCTCGGAGAACTGAAGGTTCCGGAACGGAAGTAGGACAATAGCTCGGGCGATCGGCTGATCGCCCGAGCTTCCTCGCCCAATCCCAGTCGGCCGCCGTATGGGCAGCCGACTTGCTTAGTTGCTAGCACCAATGGCAACTGGCGGCTCCCCACGTACTTTTAACAGTCAACACGCCGACTGAATTGAACGAAAACGATACAACCTCCCTGACCCTCAAGGTTCGCATCGTGGCCTTGCCCGGTCTGGACGAAGTCGACGAGCTCGACCTGCGTCGCCGGTTCCGGATCGGCGAGGTGTACGAACTACCGGTGCAGGTTGGTGCAGTTTTGATTATTGCCGGGTACGGCCGATCGCTGGACGGCCTCCCTGCCGACTCGACGGCCCGACGCTAACATCAACAACCGGGAATATGCCGCGGGCCGGACGCGTGGACGGCTGAGTTTAGAATACCGGCATGCCACGAGCCTTGACGCGCGAGCTCCTCGCGGAGTTCTTCGGGACGTTCATCCTCATCATTTTCGGCGTCGGGGTTGTGGCTCAGGTGGTCCTGAGCCGGAACACCGCCGGATCGTACCTGTCGATCAATATCGCGTGGGGCCTTGCCGTCGCGCTGGGCTGTTACGTATCTGCCGGGGTGACGGGCGCTCACCTGAACCCGGCCGTGACCGTGGCGCTCGCCGCGCGTCGCGGGTTCCCCTGGACGAAGGTGGTGCCGTACTCGATCGCACAGGTCGCCGGTGCGTTCGTGGCGTCGGCGATCGTGTTCATCACCTACCGCGAAGCGCTGAACGCGTTTGACGGCGGGATTCGGCAGGTGCTCGGCCCGCAAGGGACCGCCGGCATCTGGGCGACCTATCCGCAGCCGTTTCTGAGCACGTTTCCGGGCGGGTTCATCGATCAGGTCGTCGGCACGGCGCTGCTCGTCGCCGGCATCTTCGGCATCACCGACACGCGCAACTCCCCGGCTCCTGCCGGCGTGACGCCGGTCGTCGTCGGCCTGCTCGTCGTGCTGATCGGCGCGACGTTCGGTTTCAACTCCGGATACGCGATCAATCCCGCGCGCGACTTCGGTCCGCGGCTGTTCACGCTGACTGCCGGCTGGGGAATGGAAGTCTTCCGCGCCGGCAACAGCTGGTGGTGGGTACCGATTCTCGGTCCGCTCGTTGGCGGCATCCTCGGCGGATGGGCCTACGATTTTTTCATCGGGCACAGGTTCGCGTAGAAAAGATCACGCCGGTACATGTGTACATGAGTACACGGTGCATCAGTGCGTACGAGGTGCTCTGGTACACCGGTGCACCCGTGTACCGAGTACCCAGGTACCTCGCGAATGCACCTGTGTACCCGTGTACCGTGCACTAGTGCACCTCGATAATGCCGTCTTTCATGCGAACGATCCGTGTGGCAAATTCGGCGGCGAAGTCCTCGTCGTGCGTGGCGGCGACGAGCGTGCGGCCTTGTCCGAGCAGGCCGCGCAGCAGCGCGCCGAGCTCGTCCCTCCGAAGCGGATCCAGCGATGCGGTCGGCTCGTCGAGCAGCAGGACCGGCGGTTCCACGGCGAGCGCGCGCGCGATGGCGACGCGCTGCGCTTCGCCGCCTGACAGCTGACGCGGAAGCGCTGCGGCGCGATGGTCGACGCCGAACGACGCAAGAAGCGCGTGCGCGCGACGCTCCGCCTCGTCCGGCGCGACAGCGTGCGCGTGCACGGGCGCGAGGCAGACATTCTGAAGCGCGCTGAGGTGTTCGAACAGGCAGTGAAACTGGAACACCATGCCGACCTTTCGGCGCAGCTGCTGCAACACCCGTTTGTCCGATTGCGCGCCCGCGCTGAGTGAGACACCGTCCACCGTGATAACGCCTGCCTGAAACGCTTCGAGTCCGGCGACCGCGCGCAGGATGGTCGTCTTGCCCGATCCGGATGGTCCCATCACCGCGACGAACTCGCCGGCGACGACGTCCAGCGTGACGCCTTTCAGGATGGGACGCTGACCTCGATTCAAGGTGAGGTCACGAATTTCGAGAACCGGTGCGTTCGATCGCGTCGTCGTCATTCTGCCGGTCTCCGCCACCGCGCTTCGAGCTGCCGCGCGAGCGCCGCAAGCGGCAGCGACATCGCGAGGTACAGCGCCGCGCACAGCGCGCCAGGAATGACCCAGCTTCCGAGATTGGTCGCGAAGATCTGCGTCTGCTTCGTGAGCTCCAGGACCGTCAGCACGGACACGAGCGACGAGTCCTTCAGCATCGCGACGAAATCGTTGGTCATCGGGGCGAGTGCCAGTCGAAACGCCTGCGGCGCGCGCACCAGCGTCAGCACCTGCCGTTCGCTCAGGCCGAGTGTGCGCGCCGCTTCGAGCTGTCCCGTGGGAATTGCCTCCAGCGCGGAGCGGTAGATCTCGCTCTCGTAAGCGGCGTAGTTCAACGCGAGACCTAGCAGGGCTGCGAGGAACGCCGGCAGGCGCACGGCAGCGGCGAGGCCGTAATAGAGGACGAAGAGCTGCAGGAGGATCGGCGTCCCTCGAATCAGCTCGACGTACCCGATCAGCGCGACGCGGATCCCGCGTCCGCCGTACACGCGGCCGATGGCAATGAGGACGCCAATCCCGATCGCCAGCGCCATCGACAGGCACGAGAGCACGATGGTTACGCCGGAGGCGCGAAAGAGCGACGGCAAATAGCGCATCGCCGCGTCCCATTTCCCAATCGACACGACCGACGGAGCGCTCGGTCCCCCGACTGGTTCGATCGGTTCACCTGCGAGCACGCGTGCGAAGAGCTTCGGCTGGTCGTCGTTCCAGACGTCCCATTTCCGCAGAATGGCTTCGAGCGATCCGTCGCGCATCGCCCGCCGAATCGTTTCGTTCAGCGTGTCGCGCAGCGGCATGTTTTTGGGTGCAAGGACGCCGACGTAGTGGCCGACCGCAACGGTTGCCGGCTGGACGATGAAGCCGTCCATCTCGCGCCGACGATGGTTCGCGAGCACGTCGTCGAGCAGCACCGCATCCAGGCGTCCGAGGACCAGATCGCTGAACGGATGCACGTCATCGTCATAGGAAACTGCGTGGATGCCGTGGTCGCGCTCGGCTTGAAGCAGGATCTCGTAGGCGATCGTGCCGCCCAGCGTGCCGACCGTCTTTCCGCGCAGGTCCGCCAGGGAACGAAAACGGCCGGCGTCAGCATCGCGGACGCTCAGCACTTCACGAAACTCGTAGTAGGGAAGCGTGACCGCCAGTGCCGAGCGCCGCGCCGGCGTGTCCTCGATCCCGCTGAGGCCGATGTCGGCGTCGCCCCTCGCGATCGACTGGTCGATGAGCGTAAACGTCACGTTGATGAACTGCGGCTCGCGGCCGATGCTCCGGGCCAGCAGACCGACGAGATCGACGTCCAGGCCGACCATCGTGTCCGGATGCTGCGGATCGGCCTCGACGAACGGTGCGCCGCCCTCCGGGTCGCCGATCCAGGCCAGGACGCGCGGTGCGTCGGCGGCAACGGCGGCGATCGACCGCGCGGCGATGAATGCGGCGCACATCGCGAGACACACGCGCCCGCGAACGCCGGGTTGGCGCCGGCGACGACGCGTGCGCGTCAGGAGTCGCATCGCGGTAGATTGTAGCGGGAGGCCACGAATGGCGAAGGTCGCGTTTCTCGGAACAGGATTGCTTGGCAGCGCCATCGCCGAAGGCATGCTTCGGCGCGGCGATGCGTTGACGGTCTGGAACAGAACGGAGTCGAAGGCGCGCACGCTCGAACCGCTCGGCGCGAAGGTCGCACGTTCGGCGGGCGAGGCCGTTGTCGGAGCCGAACGCGTTCACATGACGCTCTCGGACGATGCGGTCGTCGATCGCGTTCTGCAGGAGATCGTTACGCGACTGTCGAAGGACGCGATCGTCGTCGATCACACCACGACCGCGCCGAGCGGAACGCGGGCGCGGTATCAGGCGATGCACAAGGCCGGCGTCCGGTTCGTGCACGCACCGGTGTTCATGTCGCCGCAGATGGCGAGGGACGCGGTCGGCATCCTGATGACGTCGTGCCCCGAGCCGCTGTTCGAAGCGGTGCGTGAACCGCTCCAGAAGATGTCCGGCGAGGCCTGGTATCTCGGCGACGATCCGCAGCGCGCCGCGGCCTACAAGATTTTCGGCAACTCGATGATCTTCGTCGTCACCGCCGGCGTCGCGGACGTCTTCGCGATGGCGAAGGGCCTCGGGATTTCGCCGGAGGATGCGTTGAAGGTGTTCTCG
This sequence comes from Vicinamibacterales bacterium, assembly GCA_036557365.1. GTDB lineage: Bacteria > Acidobacteriota > Vicinamibacteria > Vicinamibacterales > CAVVIG01 > DATKHR01. Next base: position 295,181 of record DATBHR010000077.1, on the reverse strand, counting down.
AAGTTCCAGCCGGGCGGCGTGATCAAGGCGCGCGGCGAAAAGATCGCAAGGCGCGATTTCAGCGCGACCTTCGAATTGACGATGGCGCGTAAGGACATGCGGCTGATGATCGAAGCCGCGGGCAGACAGCCGCTGGCCGTGCTCACCTCGATCGCCGCACGGATGGACGACGCGATCGCGAACGGGCACGGCGCCGAGGATCTCGCGGTGATCGCTGCGGAGGTCGTGTAATGCGCGCCGCCGCGGTAGCACTGCTCTGTGTTGCGACGCTCACGGCACAGCCGCCGAATCCGAACGCGCGCGCGAATTTCGTCAAGTACGACGCACCGATCATCGTGCTCGGGCACGTCCGCGTCGTCGACGGCACCGGCGCTCCCGGGCGCGAGAACCAGACCGTGGTCATTCGCAACGGGAATATCAGTGCGGTTGGCGATGCGGCGGCCATTACGGTGCCGGCGGGCGCGACGACCATCGATCTCACCGGCCGGACGGTCATTCCCGGCCTCGTGATGATGCACGAGCACCTGTACTACACGACCGGACCTGGCGTATACGGGCAGCTTGGTCTCAGCTTCTCGCGACTATATCTGGCGGGCGGCGTCACCACGATGCGCACCGCCGGCAACACGAACGGCATCATGGACATCAACCTGGCGCGCCGCATCGCCGACGGTGAACTGGCCGGACCGGCGATCGATGCGACGATGCCGTACCTGAACGGACCGAATACGTTCCTGCAGATGGACGCCGTGACCACGCCGGAGGCTGCGCGGCGCCACGTCGCGTACTGGGCGGAAGAGGGCGCAACGTCCGTGAAGGCGTACATGCAGATCTCCCGCGCGGCGCTGAAGGCTGGCATAGACGAGGCGCATCGACGAAGCCTGAAGGTGACCGGTCACCTGTGCTCCGTCACGTACGGCGAGGCCGCCGACCTCGGCATCGACAACCTCGAGCACGGTTTCTTTGCCGCGACGGACTTCGTGAGCAACAAGCAGCCCGACACCTGTCCCGGTCAGGCGCAGGGACAGCAGGCGCTCGCGGCGATCGACGAAAACAGCGCGCCATTCCGCGCGCTCGTCGAAAAGCTGGTTTCGAAGCATGTCGCCTTGACATCCACGCTGACGGTGTTCGAGACGCTCACGCCCGGACGTCCGACGCCGCCCGGCCTCGACGTGCTGACGCCGCAACTGCGCGATGCCTACATGCGCGCATACGATCGCGCGCAGCAGAATTCGCAGTCCGTGATGCGCACGCTGTTTCACAAGGACATGGCGCTCGAGCGTGCGTTCGTGAAAGCCGGCGGCGTGCTGATGGCCGGTACTGATCCGACCGCCGCCGGCGGTGTCATTCCCGGTTATGCCGATCAGCGGCAGCTCGAACTGCTCGTCGAAGCCGGGTTCACGCCAGCCGAAGCGATTTCGATCGGCACGCTGAACGCCGCGAAGTACCTCGGCCGCGACAGCCGAATCGGATCCATCGCTAACGGTAAACAGGCCGACCTCGTCGTCGTACTCGGCGATCCGTCGAAGACGATCGGCGACGTCCGCCGCGTGGAAGCCGTGTTCAAGGCCGGCGTTGGCTACGACCCGCAGAAGCTGGTGGATTCGGTGAAGGGAAGCGTGGGGATTTGGTAGGAACAGGGATTAGGGGTTAGGGGTTAGGGATGAGGAAGGGCTTAGGCAACGAGGGCTTAAGCCCTCAACCCTCCTCACCTTCACTAACCCCTTATCCCTAATCCCTAATCCCTAACTAAGCCCTGGTCAGTTATTTCTTCAACGTAATCTTCTGCACTCGCCAGTTCGTCAGCTCGCCGACGAAGAGCTCGTTCTCGCTGCGGCAGTCGATCGAGTTCACCATCCCGAATTCCTTCGGGAGCTTGCCCGCGCGGCCGAACTTGCCGACGATGCGGCCGTCGAGTTCGAGTTTGTAGATCTCGCCGTTGTCCAGCGTTTCGGGGTCGTTGGAATTCGAGCTGTACAAGTACTGATGCGCGCCCGGCGTGATGCAGATCGCCGCCGGCACGCCGACGTTCTTGATTTCGGCTTTGACGTTGCCGTCACCGTCGAAGACCTGGATGCGCTTGTTGCCCGCGTCGGCGACGTAGAGGTTGCCCTGCGCGTCGATCACGATTCCGCGAATCTCGTTGAACTGGCCGGGCTCCGCGCCGCGGGATCCCCACGACTTGATGAAGTGGCCGTCCTTGTCGAACTTGGCGACGCGCGCGTTGCCGGTCGTCGGGCTCGCGCCGTCGGCGACGTAGATGTTGCCCGCCTTGTCCCACGTGACGTCGGCCGTGCGGTTGAAGCTGTCACCGGGAATGCCGGAGCCGGGAGGTCCAGGAGGTCCGAGACGTGCACCGGCCGGAGCCGCAGCGGCAGCAGCACCGGGCGCGCCCGGCGCCGCGGCAGCCGCAGGTGTTGCGGGTGTTGCGGGCGCCGCGCCGCGACCGCCCGCCGCCTCGCCACGTCCCTGCGCTGCGCCGCCAGGTCCACCGCGAGCAAACGGCCGGACGCTGATCGCTTCCGGCTTCCGGCTCAAGACGAGCAGCAGCCGTCCTTCGGCGTCGAACTTCATCACGTTGCTCGAGCCTTCATCGACGATCCAGATGTTGTCCTGCGGATCGACGCGCGCCGATTGCGCGAAGTTGAGGCCGTAGAGGCCCTGGCCGATTTCGCGCACGAACTTTCCGGTCTGATCGAACTCGAGCAGCTTGGAGCCGCTCTTGTAGAACGTGCGCGACGATCCGACCGTCGCGTTTGAAGCTCCGGTCCGCGTGTACACGAACAGGTGGCCCTTCGAATTCGTCGCCACGCCGGCAACCTCACCCAGATGGAGGTTGTCGGGCAGCTTCACGGGATCGACGTTGCCGTCGAACGCGATTTCGGGAATCGACTGCGCGACGAGCGCGCTGCCGCAGGCGAGCATCGCCGCCATCGCCGCGCCGCCGAACATCCGCAGGCGCATCGTTCGAGTTGATATGCCGTTCGCCATCATGTGATCGCCTCTACTGGCCGTTGGAAGGTTTGCCGGTCTGCGGCCGCAGAAGGATCTTCTGGACGCGCCACGCGGTGATTTCGGAAACGAACAGCTCGTTCGGGTTGCGGCAATCGATCTCGTGGACGGTGCTGAACTCCTTGGGCGCCTTGCCGGCCTTGCCGAATTTGCCGAGGATGGTGCCGTCGAGCTCCATCTTGTAGATCTCACCCGTCTGCGCGGCCGCACGCGAATCACCGTTGTCGGGCACTGAGTTCGAGACGAACAGGTACTGGTGCGGACCCGGCGAAATGCAGATCGCCCACGGACTCCCGACCTGGTCGTAGATCGCTTTCGGGTTGAGGTCGTTGTCCCACACCTGCACGCGCGCGTTGCTGCGGTCGCCGATGTAGACGTTGCCCTGCGCGTCCATCGCCATCGTGTGCGGCAGCCGGAGCTGGCCCGGACCGTTCCCCTGCGTGCCGGCGGACTTGATGAAGCGCCCGTTCTTGTCGTACTTGACCACGCGGTTGTCGCCGTAGCCGTCGGTGACGAAGATGTTGCCCTGCGCGTCCCAGCCGACGTCGGTCGGACGATTGAACGAGTACGGCTTGTTCGAGTTCGGCGCGGAGCCTTGACCGGTGAAGTTCGTCAGCTCCTCGACGGCTTCCGGACGACGGCCGAGCGTCATGACGACGCGGCCGGCCGGATTGAACTTGATCACCATGTTCGAGCCTTCGTCGACGACCCAGACGTTGTCGTCCTTGTCGACGCGCACCGCGTGCGCGAAGACGAGGCCGTAGAGTCCCTGGCCCCACTCCTTGACGTAGTTGCCGTTCTGATCGAACTCGAAGAGGCGTGTCTCGCCGGTCCGCGTGTAGACGAACACGTGGCCCTTCGAATTGGTGGCGACGCCGATTCCCTCGCCGAAATAGATGTTGGGCGGCATCTTGAAGAAGTTGGCCACGGAGTCGTACGCGATCTCCGGGACGTTCTGCGCCTTGGCTTTGCTCTGTGCCGCCGCGGGCGCCGCGAGGCACGCGACCGCAAGTGCGACCAGGATGGAGCGACTGCCGTTCATGAGGACCTCCGGGTGTGCTGGCAGAATCTACAGTGAGGCGGCCGCGCACGCAACTGCACGGCTGCCTCTCGGCCCCAACGTGTAAAGTTTTCGCAACCGTACCTATCTCGACGCGTTTCCGTCCGTCGTCTGTAAGAAACCGCGGAAATTGCTGGGTTCCAGACCACCGACGGTTGAGCACGGTCTTTGCCTATAGGTTTGTATGGTGACCCAAGTGCTCATTGGTCTCGGAGCATGGTTCGTCGCCGCCCTCGGACTGGGCATCGGTCTGGGCAAGATGATCGCCGCGCACGAGCGCGCGTCGAGAATGCCCGCCGAATCTCAGCCGCGGAAGACGCACCGCGCCGCCTGATTCACACCCCTCGCTACACACACCATCCCGAGCGTTCTCTTCTCGCGCCTTGAAACTGTCGGGCTTGGTCGTCGGATTCTCCGCTGACGAGCCGCTCAATCGTCCTGGTCAGAGGACGATCGTAATGAGTTCCTCAGGAAATTCGATGGCATTCGTCTCGCTCTATCGGGAGCAGGAGGCTGAAAATGCCAAAGAACATTGCTCGGCTTTCCGGACTACTTCTTCTTGCTCTTACTCTGCAGGTCACGCCGGCGCTGGCCGCTACTCAGGTGTTCGTTCGAGTCGGACCGCCGGCCGCGGTCGTGGAGACGAGGCCGCCGGCACCGCATCATGGATGGGTCTGGCGACCCGGTTACCACCGTTACTACCACCATCACTATCAGTGGGTCCCGGGCGCGTGGGTGGCGCCGCCGCACGGACACCACGCGTGGGTCTCGGGTCACTGGGCGCATGAGCATCGCGGCTACTACTGGGTGAACGGCCACTGGCGCTGATCACCTTCGGCATTGACTGCTCACTACCCCGGCGGCGCAAGCCGCCGGGATTTTTTTTCGCGCCATTCCTCCGCGGTGATTTCCCACAATTCGGCCGGCAGACGACCGGAGACGAAGTCGCGGTCGAAAGTGGCGACCACGCGCATGCCCGCCTTCTCGGAAATACGGCGCGACCCGACGTTGGCGATCGCCTTCGGGATGCGCAGGACCGGAAATCCGAGGACATCGAACCAGTAGTCGGTGACCGCGTCGCTCGCCTCGGTCATCAGTCCTTGTCGATGCCAGGGCAGGCCCAGCCAGAAGCCGCGGTTCTTGTTCTCCGATTTCTGCAGGCTGATCGAGCCGATCACCTGCGCTGGATTCGTTTTCAGACGGATCGTCCAGGTCCAGGCGTCGCCGCGCGCCATCGCCGGAAGTGCGGTGTCGCGGAGAAAGACGAGCGCGCCGTCGGCCGGATACGGCCAGGGAACGACCTTCGCCAGATACCGAACGACGTCCCAGTGCGGAAATTGCTCCTGGATTTGCGGAGCGTCCTCGATGGCCAGCGGCCGAAGGAGGAGTCGCCGCGTCTCGAGCGCAGGTGTGGTCACATTTCTATCGCAGCCCGCTCATCGAGCCGCGCGATCGCGCGCGAGCTGCTCGCGATACGTTTTTTCGAGCTCCTGAACAGATTTCAGGAAGCCGTCGGGATCCACGAAGCGATCCGGATTGTAAGGACTTCCGGGCGTGTACTTCTCGTGCAGATGGAACTGGCTCGCATGCGACGCGAGCCACACGTCGATCTTCATGTCCTTCTGCGCGCGGAACGTCTGCTCGTACGCCTGCGCGATGTCGGGAAACCCCGGCATGCCGGTCAGCTTGACGCCCGGATTGATCGACCCCATGTTCGCGATGATCACGCGGTATGTTTTCCCGCCATCCGGCACGTTCAGCGTAAAACTGGTCGCGCCTTTCGTGTGCCCGGCATGGATGTGCGTCGTCAGCACCGTGCCGCCGAGCGAAATCGTGTCGTTGTCCTTGAACGTGCGATCGACCTTGACCGGCTCGAATCGCGCCTGCGGATCGTTGCCGAAGCGGAAATCGGCTTTGCCGCCGGTCTCGAGCAGGTCCTTGTCAGGCTCGGCGATCATCACCGTCGCACCGGTCATCCGTTTGAGCGCCGCCAGTCCGGAGGCGTGATCCCAGTGGCCGTGCGTCGCCGTGAGGATTTTCGTGTCCGACAGCTTGAAGCCGAGCTGCTCCACGCTTTTCTTGATCTGGTTCGCCGTGTCCCCGACGCCCGTGTTGATGAGGATGTTGCCGGCCGGCGTCGTGATCAGGTACGTCGAGAGATCGTAGCTGCCCACCCAGTAGACGTTCCCGACGATCTTGAACGCCGGAAACGGTTTCGTCCATTCAGCTTCCTGCGCGGCGACGACCGCGCCGAGCGTGAGACACAGCGCCAGGGTCTTCAGCATGCCGCACAGTGTACGCGATTAAGCGTCGCCGGCGTTCGCGCGTTCCCGCTCAGTCCACGCGACGTCCATCGTCTTTGCGGAACATGTGCACGCGATCGCGTCGAAACCGCAGGCCGACGATCGAGCCGTGTGCCGGAATCCTGTCGGCGCTCACGACGATGGTGACTTCGGGCCCGCGGCCTTCGTCGATGCGCGTGCGGACGACGGCCTCGTGGCCGAGCGGTTCGACGAGATCGACGCGCGCGACGGCGTCCGCGTCGTTGGTGGCGACGACGGCGATGTCGCGCGGTCGGATCCCGAGCAGGAGAGACATCCCGGAGTTGACCTTCGGCGACTGATGCTCGAGGACGAATCCGTCGCCGGCCAGCGCGCTGGCGCCGTCCGCGTCCTGGCGCACGACGGGAAGGAGGTTCATGCTCGGTGATCCGACGAACGCTGCGACGAACGCGTTGGCGGGCCGCTCGTAGACGTCCAACGGCGGCGCGATCTGTTCCGCCATGCCGTCGCGCATCACCGCGAGCCGATCGCCGAGCGTCATCGCCTCTTCCTGATCGTGCGTCACGTGCACCATCGCGGACGGAAGACGATGATGCAGCCGTCCGATCTCTGCCCGCGTGTCGAACCTGAGCTGCGGGTCGAGATTCGACAGCGGCTCGTCGAGGAGGAAGGCTTTCGGTTTGCGCACGATGGCGCGTCCGAGCGCGACGCGCTGACGCTGACCGCCGGACAGCTGCGCCGGTTTCTGATCGAGGAAGGGCACGAGCTGCAGCGCTTCGGCGACGACCCTGACCTGTGCGTCAATCGCCCCGCGATCCGCGCCGCGCATTTTCAGGCCGAACCCCAGGTTTTCCGCGACGGTCTTGTGCGGGTAGAGCGCGTACGACTGGAAGACCATCGCGACGTCGCGATCCTGAGGCGGAACGTGCGTCACGTCGCGTCCGTCGATGAGAATCCGGCCGCTCGTCGGCGCTTCGAGGCCTGCGATCAATCGAAGCACGGTGCTCTTGCCGCAGCCCGAGGGACCGACCAGAACCATCAACTCTCCATCCGCCACGTCCATCGTCAGGGCCCGGACGGCGGTGCGGCCGTTCGGGAACACTTTGGTCACGTTCTCGAGCGTGATCGACACCAGCGTCACCCCTTCGTCGCGCCCGCGGTCAAACCTTCGACGATTCGGCGTTCGAAGGCGACGACGATGGCGATGACCGGCAGCGTGGTGAGGATGGCCGCCGCGAGAATCTGTCCCCAGGGGATCTGGTAGCGCCCGCGGAAGAGTGCGATGGCGACCGGTGCGGTGTAGCGCTCGGGACCGAGCGTGAAGGAGAGCGCGAAGAGGAATTCGTTCCAGCAGTACAGGAACGTCAGGATGGCGGCCGTCGCGACGCCCGGCCACGCGAGGGGCAGCGCGATGTGCCACAGCGTTTGCGCACGGCTCGCGCCGTCGACGAGCGCGGCGTCCTCGATTTCCGTCGGCAGTTGTCGAAAGTAGCCGACCAGCAGCCAGATGCTGAGCGGCAGCGCGAAGCTCAGATACGGGAGCACGAGGCCCGCGTAGGTGTCGATGAGTCCCGTCGCGCGAAGTACGAGGTAAAGCGGCGGTACCAGCGAAACCTGAGGCAGCATCGACACGGCCAGGACCGCGGCGAGGATGAGCGTTCGTCCGCGGAATCTGAGTCGCGACAATGCGTACGCCGCGAGCGTGCCCAGAAAAATGGCGAGCACCGTCGTGCTTCCGGCGACGACGAGCGAGTTGCGCATCGGCTTCCAGAACTCGCGCTCGTCGATGACCGCGCGGTAGTGGTCGAGCGTGAGCTGTGTCGGCACGATCGAGCGCGGCTCGAAGAGCGCAGCCTCCGGCGACAGCGACGAGACGAGCGTCCAGTAGACGGGAAACACGAAGCCTGCAATCAGCACGAATCGAATGACCGATGCCGGTCGGAGCGCTCGTTTCACGAGTCCGCCCTCAGCAGGCTGCGACCGGCAAACCGGATGTACAGAAGTCCGAGGCCGAACGTCACCGCGAAGACGATGACGGAGAGCGCCGACGCATAACCGAAGCGCAGGTTCTGCAGCAGCACGGTGAATGCGTAGATCGACACTGACTCGGTGGCGGTACCGGGCCCGCCACCGGTCAACACGTACACCAGATCGAAGACGCGGAACGCGTCGAGCGCACGAAACGCCGCGGCTACGACGATGGCGGGTTTGACCAGCGGCAGCGTGATTTCCCTGAACTGGCGCCAGGGCGAGGCGCCGTCGATACGGGCCGCGTCGTACAGCGACTCGTCGATGCCCTGGAGTCCGCCGAGCAGCAGGAGCGCGGCGAACGGCGTCGTCTTCCACACGTCAGCCGCGATGATTGGCACCCAGACCCAGTGAGGGTCCACCAGCCAGACGCGCGGGGCGGCGAGAACGTGCGCGTTCACGAGCAGCGTGTTGACGAAGCCGGCCTGTCCGTCGAACAGGAAGCGCCACACGAGTCCGCTGACCGCGGTCGGGATCGCCCACGGCAGCAGGACGAGCACGCGCAGAACGGCGCGGCCGCGAATCGCGCGATGCATGCTCCAGGCGACGACGAGCCCGACGGTGAGTTCGAGGGTGACGGTGACGCTCGTGAAGAAAAGCGTGTGGAGGATGGCCGCGAGAAATCGCGGATCGGCGGCGGCCGCGACGTAATTTGCGAGGCCCACGAAGGGACGGCCGAGCCACGGCATCCGCAGATCGTGTGCGTGCAGCGACTCCCAGATCGTCCAGCACAGCGGGAATCCAATGACCAGCGCCATCACGCTGACGGACGGCATCAGGAGCCGTCGCGCGAGGCGTGCGTCGCCGGCATCGATGACAACTGATGGCTGCCTGCGCCGCTCGGTCGTCACGGTTCCACCAGCTTCGCGCGTTGCAGGAGCGCGTTCATCTTCGTGGCCGCGTCGTGCAGCGCTGCGCCAGGTTCGGCCTGGCGCGTCAAGGCGCGATGCAGCTCTACCTGCAGCAGCTCGGAGAGCTCGGCGTAGACCGGCGTGACAGGACGCGGGACCGCGTGATCGATGATGCGCCGCACGTCGTTCGGCGCGGCGTGGATGGCGCCGGCGAGCGCGCGATTGTCGTACAGCGCGGGACGCGACGGGTATTCGCCAGCGATCCGCGCCCGTTCGAGCATCTGGTCGGGTGAGGTCAGGTGCGCGACGAGCGCATACGCGATGTCAGGACGCCGCGTCCGCGCGTTGATGGCGAGCTGCTGGCCGCCGAGCGTCGCGACCGAGGTTCCACCAGGCGCGTGCGGCATCAGCGAAATGCCAAATTGTCCGGCGACGCGCGACGCCGCACGATCCTCGAGCAGCGATGCGGCGTACGGCCAGTTGCGCATCGCGACGGCGCGGCCGTTCTGGAAGGCGAGTCGCGTCTGCTCCTCCTGCCACGCGAGCACGTCGGCCGGCACGATATGCATCTGGTAGATCGAATCGCGCATCCAGGTGAGCGCGCGGACGCCGGCGTCGCTGTCGACGATCGCATGGCCGCTGTCATCCAGGAAACGTCCGCCGAAGCCGTAGAGGTATTCCTGGAACACCGTCACCAGGCCTTCGTACCGCGCTCCCGGCCAGACGAATCCGAACGGGATGCTGTGCTCGCGTTGAGCGCGCGCGACGCTCGTCGCCAGCTCGTCGAAAGTTGCGGGCGCCGCACCGAGCAGATCGGTGCGCCAGTAGAGCAGGCCCACGTCCACGAACCATGGAAGGGCGTACAGCGAGCCGTTCCACCGGTTCGCCTCGATCGTCGCTTGAAAGAATGCGCCGGCGGGCGGATGAAAACGATCGAGCGGCAGAATCCAGCCGGCGGCTGCGAACTCCGGTGTCGCGACAACGTCGAGCTGCAGGACGTCGGGCTCGGACGCGTGCGCGTTGAGCCACTGGACGTAGAGCTGATGCTGCTGGTCGGCGGCGTCGGGCACCGATCGGAGCTCGACGTGAACGCCGGGATGCTGCTGCTCGAAGCTGGCCAGCTGTCGATGGAGAATCTCGGCTTCCTTGCCGAGCGCGCTGCCGGCGAACGTCAGCGCGCCCGGCGCCTGTTTACCGGCGCAGGCGGTGAAGACGCCGATGACGGCAATCGAGAGCGCGAGCCTCAGAGCCAGGATCCTCTGGCGGCAAACACGATCGGCCGATCCGCCTCTGCCATTCGCGTGCGTCCTCCTCGCGCGTTTCGTCGTCGATACGAATACAACGAACGGGCGGGCGCGGCAACCGGCCGCGCGGCCGCGTTACAGGAGAGTCACACCGCTTCGGTACGATTCCGCGAGCGAGGCGAGCCAATGTATTTTCTCAAGCCCGGGGATCGTGTCATCGTGGCGCTCGATCACAATCGCTTCAACGTCGAGGTGGTCGATCTGCTCGGCGAGCGCGTGGCCCTCTTGCACGGCCTCTCGGCCGCGACCATCACGCGCGCCATGGGTTCGCTGTCCTATCAGGACAAGGGACGCCTGTGGACGTGCGCTCAGGCCACTCGCGACATCCTCCGCCCGGTTCAACCTCCGTCACACGGCGTCTCGCTCGCTGACCACCGCGAACGCGCGTCCGCGTGAATATCGGCGGCCGCACTTTGACGGCCGAGCTCGACGGCCTGCCGCGTCCTGGCCTTACAATGCGTCCGCCGATGGCGGCGGCTGCTGCGCCGCGGCGTCAGGGATGCGATGCCGGAAACCCGGAACGTTTCACACATGCTCGCGGAGGCCGAGCGCGCGGCGCGCGCGGGCGATCTCGCGTCGGCTGAAGAGCTCCTGAGGGAGATCGCGCAGGTCCAGGAATTCGAGCTCGGTCCTCTTCATCCCGATCTCGCCAACACGCTCAACAACCTCGCCGTCGTCGCCGAAAAACGCGGGCGGCTCGACGATGCCGAGACGTGCTATCGGCGGGCGGTGGAGATTGCGGTGGCATCGCGTCCGGCAGACGACCCGATGGTCGTCGCGAGCCGGCAAAATCTCGAGGATTTCTGCCGGGCGCAGGGACGGCCGTTCGAGATACCTGCCGTCGTCGAAACGGCCGCGGCGCACGCGGCCGTCGTCAAACCGGCAGCTTCGGAGGTGGCGTTACAGGCTGCACCTCCAGCCGTGCTTGCGTCGCCAACGCCGCCGGCGGCGAAGGAGCAGCCGCCCGCGATTTCGGGGAAACCGTCGCGCGCGCCAGTCGCGATCGGCGTGGGGATCGCGGCGCTCGCGATCGTCGTGTTCCTGATCGCGCGGCCGCGGTCACCGCGCGAGGAATCGATCGCCGCGCCTGCGGCGGTATCACAGCCTGTTCCGGCGGCCGAGCCTGCACGACCATCAGCCGAGGCTGCACGACCACCAGCCGACACGCGCGCGCCAGTCGATCCGAAGCCGGTGCCGAAGGCGGACCGGGCGCTCGCACCCGCGACGGCGATCACACTCGCGACCGTGCAACTGTGCCGGACGTTTTCTGCGAGCGACTGGCGCTGCGTGGCCGCCGGCGATTCAGTGCCGCCGGGGACGGTCGTCCTCTACACTCGCGTCCGCTCTCCGCGCGACGCCGTCATCGTCCATCGCTGGTATCGAGGCGATGCGCTGCGCAAGACGGCGCAGTTGAAGGTCGGCGCGAACGCCAACGAAGGCTATCGCACGTTCAGTCGAGAGGTGGTCGATCCGGGAGAGTGGCGAGTGGAGGTCAGGGATGGTGCCGACGCGCTCCTGCACGAGCAGCGCTTCGCGGTGAAATGAGGACCAAGAGTTGGTGCGGAAGAGAGGATTCGAACCTCCACCCGGTTGCCCGGACTAGCTCCTGAGGCTAGCGCGTCTGCCGTTCCGCCACTTCCGCAAGTGGACCACGGCGGCTCCCGTCATGCCGCCGACGAGCACTCCAGTGTAATTGAAATCAGGCTGCGCCGCCAGCCGACAACCGAGAACATCGAAACCTGCCGTCTGCGTCGCGCGCGAAAAGTGTGACCGTAAATGCGGCGATCCAACGCACAACGCGCTCACGCTCATGCCTGCGAAAGACTGCGAGACTAGAGCCGGGCTACGATCGCCCTCGCGATCGTGGTGAGCAGTTCGCCAGCGCGGGTGAAGAATTCGTGACCTTGCCCTGAGGGTATCGGATGCGTCCGCGACCACATCTGCGCCGACACGGTGAAATACTCGTTGTCACGAACCAGGACGTGCAGGTCCGCGCCGCCCGCGAGCCACGCGTCCAACGCCACGTCAGGTATCGGCCGCGCGGATCCACGGTAGGTCTCAAAGTAACTTGACCGCGCAGCCCAGTATGCTCCGGTGGTTCGAGTCGCGCGGTCCGGCACGACGATGCTGATCCCGCCAAACGCGCTGTCGGTTTCGTAGACACAGATGGTGCCGGGACGTGGCTCGCGATTTTCTCTCTCAGCGTCTACGACCTTGGCGATGGTCGGCACTCTGCGGACGGCGGTCACTGCGAGGTTGGTTATCGCCGCCATCTGCTCCTGACTGAGAACCGCGCACGGATCGTCGGGCAGCGTCGTCAATCGCGGCGGCGTTTGAAACAGTGTGCCAGCGAATGGACATGCGCCGCCGCTCAACAAAGTGAAAACCAGCATCGTCGCGAGAGGTGACATTGTCGTCCTCCTGTCAGTCTGCCGGCTTCCGACGTGTGGGTTGAACCATCCACACGATGAGAATGCAATCTGGCTATTCGTTGCGCAGCGCATCGGCCGGATCCACCGACGCCGCGCGCGCCGCCGGCAGCCAGCACGCCGCGAACGCGACGGGCAGGAGCATCAACGGCGCGGCGATGAATGACACCGGGTCGAGCGGCGTCACGCCAAAGAGCGCAGCCTGCATCAGGCGGGTCAGCACCGCGGCGGCGACGATGCCAAGCGTCAGGCCGATTGCGGTGACCGCGAGGCCGCCGCGAAGGACGAGCGCAATCAGGTCACGTCGGCTCGCGCCGAGCGCCGCGCGGACTCCGAGCTCGCGCCGGCGCTGCGACACGCTGTACGACAGCACGCCATAGAGTCCGACCGACGCGAGCGCCAGCGCGAGCGCGGCGAACGTCACCAGCACAGTCATCGCGAATCGCGGTTCGTCGACGGACTCCGCGAGTCGTTTCGTGAGCGCGACCGTTTCGACCGCGGCGTCTGGCGCCGCTGTTCGAACGATGTCGCGAAGAACGGGCGCCAGCGCCGACGGATCGCCAGCGGTTCGCACCGCAACCTGGAACCGTCCGGAGAGCTGCGTCTGATTTCTCGGCACCGGGAACGGATGGTAGGTTTCGGCTTGAGGCGCCGAATCGTTCCCGTTCTTCAGCACGTTGGCCACGATCCCGACGACGACATTCGTACGATTGTCGGAGGGCGTCGCGCCGGACGTTTCCCACTGGTAGCCGATCGGATCGGCGGGCAGGTACTGCCGTGCGAACTCTTCGTTGACGATCCACGAGTCGATGCCGGTCGCGAGATCCGCGTCGGTGAACAACCGGCCCTTCTTCACTCGCAGTCCGAGCGACTCTGCGTAACCCGTCGTGACGATGTACGTCACGGAGCGGGCCGGCTTTCGCTCCGCGCCGGCAGGCGTCCACGGCGACGGAAACGCCGACAGCATCGTCGATTTGTCGAGCGGCACCATGTTGCCGGCGCCCGCGGCGATCACGCCGGGCGTGCTGCGCGCCCGTTCGACAATCGCGCTGACGACGTTGCTCGCGGACGCGTCTCCGTCCGGCGAGGCACGACGAGGCAGCATGACCTCGGCAATCAACACGTGATCCGCCGAGTAACCGGGATCGACATGCGTCAGCCGGACGAAGCTTCGAGCCAGCAGGGTCGCGGCGACGAGCAGCAGAACGGCGAACGCCGCTTCGGCGATGAGCAGGCCGTCGCGGAGATGCGCGCTCGCCCGGCCGCGGAAGCCATCCGCGGTCGCGCCGTCGCCGCCGCGCAGCGATTCAACGAGGTCCACGCGGGCGCTGCGAAGAGCTGGCGCCAGCCCCGCGATCAGCGTCGTGACGAGCGCCGCCACCGCCGTGAAGGCGATCGTCGGACCGTCGACGACGATGTCGTCGAGGCGCGGAAAACTGCGCGAGGCCAGCAGCGGCGCCAGGCGCACCAGGGCTGACGAGAGCAGCAGCCCGAGTCCTCCGCCAACGATCGAGAACACGAGGCTCTCCGTCATCAGTTGCCGGACGAGGCGTCCCCGGCTCGCGCCGATCGCCGCGCGGACGGTCACCTCACGCTGCCGGGCGACGCCGCGCGACAGAAACAGGTTCGCGACGTTCGCGCATGCGATGAGGAGCACGCACAGGACACCGGCGGCGAGGACGAGCAGCGCCGGTCGAACGCGCGAGGTCATTTCGCTGACGACCGCGCGCGCGTGCACGACCGGAGGTCCGCCGACGCCGAAGAGCAGGTTGGCCGCCATCGGCTGGACCATCGTGCGGGCCGCCGCGGTGCCTTCGGCTTCTGCCTGCTCCGGCGTGACGCCAGGCTTCAGGCGCGCCAGCGCGTTCACCACCGTCACACGACCGCGCCCGCCTTCGACGGCATCCGGAAGCGGGTCGAGGACGGACGTCGGGGTCCACAGTTGCGTCGTGCGATCGGGGAAGTAGAAACCGGAACGCATCACGCCGACGATGATGTACGGCTTGCCGTCGATGACGTAACCGCGGCCGACGACGGCGGGGTCGCCGCTGAAGTATTGACGCCACGCGCGATCGGAGAGCAGCGCGAGGCCATCGTTACCAGGCTTGTCTTCATCCGCGCGGAACATGCGTCCAATGGCGGCGGATTCGCCGAGCAGGCCGAACAGCGACGGCGTCACCGCCGACGCCATCAAACGAACAGAGCCTCCCGGAAGCGAGACGACCTGCTCCTGCGATCGGTACGCCGCCAGCCCGTCGATAGTCCGCGGAGACGCGGACCATGCGTGGTACGTCAGGTTGCTGAGCATCGGCTGGGGAAGCGGCGAGATCGCGCCGGGGTGCTCTTCGGACAGCCGGACGAGACGCGCCGCGTCAGGGTAGGGCAGCGGACGCAGCAGCACGCCGTACACGACGGAAAACACCGCAGCCGTCGCCCCGATCCCGAGCGCCAGCGTCGCCAGCGCGGCCGCGGCGAATCCCTTGTTGCGCCGCATCATCGCGAGCGCGTACCGGACATCCCTGAGCAGGGTCTCCATGCAGTGAGACTATACTTTTTTCGAGAGGTCTGACCATGGCTCGCCGGGGTATCACCATCCTGTTCACCGTGCTCGGCATGGCGGTATTCGTATCGATCGCCGCCTTCGTGCTGCTGTATCTCCTCGTGGGTCGCGAACCCTCGGTCAACACGAACTCCACGCTCGTGCTGCCGGTCGGCGGCGACTTGTCGGAGATCGTTCCCGCCGACGTCGTCGGCTACCTGCGCGGCTCGCGGACGCCGACGGTTCGCTCCATCGTCGACAACCTGCGAAAGGCGAAGGTGGACTCGCGAATCCGTGGAGTCCTGCTCGAGCCGACCGGCTTCAACTCGCCGTTCTGGGCGAAGGTGCAGGAGATCAGGGACGCGGTTCTCGACTTCCGCAAGTCGGGGAAGCCGGTGTACGCGTATCTCGAATATGCGGGCGATCGCGAGTACTACCTCGCGACCGCCGCAGACAAGGTGTTCCTCATGCCGTCAGCGTCGCTCGACCTGACGGGCGTGGCGACCTACGAGTTGTTCCTGCGCGGTACGCTGGACAAGATCGGCGCGTACCCGGATCTCCATCATGTCGGCGACTACAAGACGGCGATCAATACGTTCACCGAAAAAGGCTACACGCCGGCGCACAAGGAGATGGACGAATCGCTCAACCAGGATCTGTACGAGCAGATCGTGAGAGGGATCGCGGACGGCCGCAAGAAGAACGACGCCGACATCCGGCAGCAGTTCGACAACGGGCCGTTCCTGCCGGAGGACGCTGTCACGGCCGGCCTGGTGGACGATGTCGCGTACGAAGATCAGGTTGACGAGAAGCTGCGCGCCGGCGAGCGGCGCAACCGGATCGAATCGGACGACTACGCGCGCGTGTCGCTCAGCTCGCTCGGCATGAACCGCGGCCCGCGCATCGCGGTCATCTACGCATCGGGCGCGATCACGAGCGGACGCAGCGGGTACGATCCCGTCAACGGCCCGACCGTCGGATCGGACACGCTCATCGAGCACATCCGCCAGGCGCGGCGCGATGCGTCGGTCCGCGCGATCGTGCTCAGGGTCGACAGCCCGGGCGGCTCGGCCAGCGCATCCGATGCGGTCTGGCGCGAGCTGATGATCACCAAGAACGAGCGCGCGGATCGGCCGCTCATCGTGTCCATGGCGGATCTGGCCGCGTCAGGCGGCTACTACATCGCGATGCCGGGGCAGGTGATCGTCGCGCAGCCGTCGACGCTGACCGGATCGATCGGCATCTTCGGCGGGAAGGTCGTCACCGGCGGCGTGTACGAAAAGCTGGGCGCGCGCATCGACTCGACGAGCATCGGGAAGAATGCGGAAATCAACTCGCCCGCGCGTCCGTACAACGCCAGCGAGCTGAAGAAGCTCAATGAGCAGCTGCACGCGTTCTACGATCAGTTCGTCGAGAAAGTCGCCGACGCTCGCCACACGACACCCGAGAAGATCGATGCGATCGCGCAGGGACACGTCTGGACCGGGCGCCAGGCGAAGCAGAATCAGCTGGTGGACGAGCTCGGCGGCCTCGATCGCGCGATCACCATCGCCAAGGAGCGCGCGAAGATTCCGGCGGAGTCCGAAGTGGAAGTTGTCGTCTATCCGGCGCGCAAGAGTTTCTACGAACTGCTGACGGATCAGCTGAGCGGAGCCGGTGAGTCGTCGATGATGAGCGAGTGGCTGGCCGCGAACCTCTCGCCCGGAGAGATCGAGGCGCTGAGGGTCATGCGAGGGCCGTTGTCACTCTTCCGGCGCGGCGAAGTGCTCGCGTTGATGCCGTTCGCGTACGTGCGCTGACGCTCGCCGGGGAATTGGAGAATTGCAGAATTGCAGAATTGAAGAATTGCAGGAAGGATTGAAGGAACGAGAAGTGTGAGAGGAACTGCAGGATTGCACCTCCTGCAATCCTACGATTCTGCAATCCTGCAATGGCAGGATTTACGAAGTGGCGCGCTGCAGTGACTCGCGGTTGACCTCGATCTTCATCTTCTGCTTCGCCTTCACCATGTAGGCGCCGAAGAATCGGTTGCGCCGATCGGCCAGCAACTCTTCGCGGAATCGATCCTTGGCGTTGGCCCAGTCGGCGGCGCTGACTTCCTGCTTCTCGAGGACCTTGACGATCGCCGTCCCGTTGTCGGTCGGGATCGCGTCGCTGACGCTGCCGACGGGCAGCTTGAACGCCGCGTCCTCGATGCTCTTCGAGACGCCGACATCGGGAATCGGTGAATCGCGCGCGATCAGCTCCGTCGTCTTCGGTTCGAGGCCGGCGGCTTTCGCGGCCTTGTCGAAGTCCGGCGACGACTTGAGCTTCGCATCGATTTCAGCCGCGCGCTGCTTGCTCAGATCGCGGGCTTTCTGCTTGATGACCTCTTCGCGGACGCGCTCCTTCACTTCGTCGAGCTTCGGCACGTACGGATCCTGCTTCGCGACCAGCGTCTCGAACACGAAACCGCGAGAAGCGCGGAGCGGGCCCGCCACGTCACCGGTCTTCATCTCGAAGGCGCGGCTCGCCGCTTCGGGCGACGGGCCGAGGCCGAGGATCGGTTCGTCGCGCGCGAAGAAGCCGGATTCCTGGACCGTGAGGCCCTTCTCTTTCGCCACGCGATCCAGATCCGCCGGTTTCGTCACTTCTTTCTCGAGCGACTGCGCGAGATCGTTGGCCTGTGCCTGCGCGCGTTCGTACGTCAGCTGATCTTGAATCTGCTGGCGCACGTCGGAAAGCGGACGCGTGGTCGCCGGCTTTTTGTCCACGACCTTGATGATGTGGTAGCCGTACTGCGTCTTCACCAGGTCGCTGATCTGGCCCGGCTCGAGCGAGAACGCCGCCTGATCGAACTCGGGCACCATGCGGCCGCGGCCGAAGTAGTCGAGATCGCCGCCGTTCTTCTGGCTCGCTTCGTCCTCCGAATACTTCTTCGCGAGCTCCGCGAAGTCCGCGCCCGCACGCGCCTGCTTCAGGATTTCTTCCGCCCGCGCCTTCACGACCGCATCGTCTTTGCCTTCGGTCTTGAGCAGGATGTGGCTGGCGCGCACCTGTTCGGGCGTCGAATACTGCTCGATGTTGCTGTTGTACGCCTGCTCGACGTCCGCCGGCGGAACGACGACCTTCGCGCGCAGCGCCTCGATGTCGATCAGCAGGTACCGGATCTTGCGCTTCTCGGGAATCTTGAAATCGTCCTTGTGCCCGTCGAAGTACGACGTGATCTCGGCGTCCGTCGCCGAGACGTCCTTGCGGAACTTGTCCGCCGTCAGGCTGACGACGGCGAGCTTGACCTTGTCGTTGCGGCGGCGATATTCCTGCTCGAGATCTTTGTCCGCGACGGAGAGCCAATCGGTGAGCGACGCGCGAAGTTTCTGGATCGTCAGCTGACGCCGCACGTTGTCTTCGAACTCGGAAGCGCTCATCGGCGGCCGCTGCATGCGGAGCAGCTGCTGATAGCGCTGCTCACCGATGAACACGCCGTTTTCCTGGAATGCGGGAATCGACAGAATGCGCTGGCGAACTTCCGAATCGCTGACGTTGATGTTGAGTCGACGTGCTTCTGCGAGCGCGGCCCGTTCGTCGACCATCTGCTGCAGAATCTGCTGCTCGACGCCGAGCTGCTTCAGCAACTGCTCGTTCATCTGGCCGCCGTACGCGGACCGATACGCCTGCAGCTGCGCCTGATACGTGCGACGGAATTCGTTGGCGGTGATGTCCTGGCCTGCGACGCGCGCGATCGTTTCGCCGGACGCATCCGCATTGTTCGTACGGAGGAAGTCCGGAATATAGAAAATGATGAAAGCGAGGCAGACGAGACCCAGGCTCCATTTCAGCCAGCTCATATGCCGCCGCATCCGATCCAGCATCGTCATAAAAACCTTCTCAACTCTTCTCCGCCGGCCGCCGGGTTCGCCCGGTTACGACGGTCTCCATGCGTGGGAAACTTCGATGGTATGCCATGAAGTGACGATGTGGCAAGCATTTACCGGCGACCGTGTGATATATTTGCAGAGCACAGAATCACTTACGGATGCCTCCAGCCAGTCGAGTGTCGAGGGGCCCGGTCGCGCTGGTTCCGGCCATCGGTTCCCGGGGAAGAAGTGGATCGAGATTGCGGTCGGCGAACACCGTTTCGCTGACCTCTCCGGGCGTCGATCTGTCGACCAAGCTCCGGGTGTTTCAACGCGAGCTTCGTGCGCGCGCGGAGAGCCGCGACGCGCTGCTCGACATCGTCCGCGCCGTCAACAGCACGCTCGACCCCGACAGAATCGCCGAGCTCGTCATCGATCGCGCGGCGGCGTGGATTCCCGCGCAGATCTGGGCAGTCGTCTGTTCTGATCTCTCCGGAGCGATCTCGACGCTCGCCAACCGCGGACTGACGCAGGAGATGGGGCCGGCTGCGACAGCCATCGCTTCGTGGGTGATGGATCGCGACCAGGAGTTTTTCTCACCGAGCTTCCGGGACGACAGCCGGCTCCATGATCCGTCCATCGGTGCGGTCGTCGCGTTCCCGCTGACCTGCCGCGGACGCCGTGTGGGTGCGATCGTCGCGCTGGATCGTCTGTCGGCGACGCGCGCGCCTCGGCTGTCGCCGTCGCTGTTGAGCGCGCTCCGCCTGCTCTTCGAGCCGGTCGCCGCGGCGCTCGACAATGCGCAGCTCTTCAAACGCGTCGAGGCGTTATCGGTCACGGACGACCTCACGCGCCTGTACAATTCGCGCTACTTGAACTCGGTTCTGCACCGCGAAACGAAGCGGGCGTCCCGTAACGGACGTCCGCTCTCGCTGCTTTTCATCGACCTCGACGGGTTCAAGGGCGTCAACGACGCGCACGGCCACCTCTGCGGCAGCCGCGCGCTGGTCGAGGCGGCGGCGGTCATCCGCGGCAGCGCGCGAGAAACCGACGTCGTCGCGCGGTTCGGGGGCGACGAATTCGCCCTGATCCTGCCCGATACGGGCGGTGAGGGCGCGTTCGCCGTCGGGGAACGTATCCGGGAGCGAATTGCGGCGCACATCTTCCTCGACGCCGAGGGCCTGGGAACACGGTTGACCTGCTCGGTCGGGGTGGCCACGCTGCCCGATTCTGCCAGCTCGGCCGACGAGATCATCCAGGCGGCCGATCGGGCCATGTACGCCGTCAAGGCCTCGGGCAAGAATGGTATTCAGGCCGCCGGACCTGCCGATAATTAGTCGTTAGTGGTAGCCGCGAACCCCATCAATTACCTGACCGTCACGCGCTAGGAGTCGTTATTTGAGTCTTCGTTCGATGCTCTCGCTTTTCTCGAGTGATCTCGCGATCGATCTCGGGACCGCCAACACCTGCGTTTACGCCCGCGGCAAAGGAATCGTCGTCAACGAACCGTCGATCGTCGCGATCAACAAGGTCAACGGCCGCGTCGAGGCTGTCGGCCGCGACGCGAAAGACATGCTCGGCCGCACGCCCGGGAACATCGTGGCCATCAAGCCGATGAAGGACGGTGTCATCGCCGACTTCGAGGTCACCGAGAAGATGCTGACCTACTTCATCAAGAAGGCCCACAATCGCAACGTCTGGGTCCGCCCGCGCATCGTCATCGGCGTACCGTCGGAGATTACGCAGGTCGAGAAGCGGGCTGTGAAGGACAGCGCGTACCGCGCGAAGGCCAGCGAAGTGCATCTCGTCGAGGAAGCGATGGCCGCGGCCATCGGCGCGGGGATGCCGATCACCGAGCCGTCCGGCAACATGATCGTCGACATCGGCGGCGGGACGACCGACATCGCCGTCATCTCGCTCGCCGGCATCGTCTACAGCAAGGCCGTGCGCGTCGCCGGCAACGAGATGGACGAAGCGATCATCCAGTACATCAAGAAGCAGTACAACCTCCTCATCGGCGAGCGGACGGCCGAGCAAATCAAGATCGAAATCGGCTCCGCGTTCCCGCTCGAAGACCGCATGACGATGGAGATCAAGGGACGCCATTTGATCGAGGGCGTGCCGAAGACCATCACGATCACGGACGAGGAGATCCGCGAAGCGCTCGCCGAGACCGTCAACGTCATCGTCGACGCCGTCCGCGTCGCGCTCGAGCGCACGCCGCCCGAGTTGTCGGCGGACATCGTGGACCGCGGCATCGTGCTCACCGGCGGCGGATCGATGCTCAAGAATCTCGACAAGCGTCTGCGCGAAGAGACCGGCCTCCCGCTTGCGATGGCGGAGGATCCGCTGTCGTCGGTCGTGCTCGGCGCCGGCAAGATGCTGTCGGACTTCAATCTGTTGCGGAAGATCTCGATTGACTAGCCAGGACGCGGCCGCCAACGGTGCGCGCATCGCGTCACCGGGCCGACGCACCTTGCGCTGATCGGTATGGCTCTCGTCGACATACGCACACGGACCGGTTATCTCTTCCTCGGTGTCGTCCTGGGACACGTGCTGTTGATCTCTGCGCAGGTGAGCTCGCGCAGCGGCGTTCCGGTGCTCGAATCGGTCACCTTCGGCGTGTTCTCCGAGATCCAGCGGCTCATTTCGAACGGCACCGGCGGCGTCCGTCACGTCTGGGACAACTACGTCGGCCTCCGCCGCGTGAAGCTCGAAAACGACAGCCTCAAACAGCAATTGTCGGATGCGCAGATCGCGCTGCAGCAGCAGCGGGCGCTCGCCGATCGCGCGCGCGGGCTCGAGCAGCTCCTCGAGCTGCGCGATCGATCCAACGTCCAGACACTCGCGGCGGAGATCATCGGCGCGGCCGCCGAGCCTGACTTCCGGACGGTGACGATCGATCAGGGCAGTTCGTCGGGCCTGCGGACCGACATGGCCGTCATCGCGCCTGCCGGCGTCGTCGGGCGCGTCGTCGTGACGAGTCCGCGTGCGTCGAAAGTCCAGCTGCTCATCGATCGCAACGCGGCCGCGGCCGCGCTCATCGAGCGATCGCGCGCGCAGGGCGTCGTCGTCGGCTCCGGCGACGGCAAGCTGCTGCTCGAATACATGTCCGAGGCCTTCGACGTCGTCGTCGGCGACGATGTGGTGACGTCGGGCATCGAAGGGATCTATCCGAAGGGTTTTGCGATCGGCAAGGTGGACGCCGTCGAGAAGAGCGGCAACGCGTACAGGCGCATCAGCGTCAAGCCTGCCGTGAACTTCGCCGCGCTCGAGGAAGTGCTCGTGGTCCGCACGCCGTCGGCGGCGCGTGAAGCTGGCGCTGGGACCGGGAGCAATGAGTGAAGGCTCTCGGAACCGTGCTGGCGCTCACGCTGGCACTTGCGCTCCAGACCACGATGTCGCGGTTCCTCGTGAGAGGGACCGTCGCGGTCGATCTGGTGCTCGTGGCCGTCGTGTACGTCGCGCTGACCAGCGGTCCGGTGACGGGGCTGCTCGCCGGCACGTTCGCAGGGCTGGTGCAGGACGCGCTCGCGAGCGGCGTCATCGGGATCGGCGGCCTGGCCGACACCGTCGTGGGATTTCTCGCCGGCGTGATCGGCACACAGTTCATCGTCGCGAACTCGCTGCCGCGATTCGTCGTGTTCTTCGCGTCGACGTTCGTGCATGCGGCGGTGTTCATGGGGTTGTATACGCTCCTCGATCTGAGGCACTTCGAGGCGCCGTACGCCGCCATCGCCGGTCAGGCGCTGGGGAACGCGGTGGTCGGCATCGTGGTGTTTCAGATTGTCGAGCTGCTGCCTGGCGCCGTGGAGCGGCGTCGGGCCACGCGGACCAGGCTGCGGCGGTAGAGCGGGCCATCCGTTTTGCCTCTGGCCGCAGCGGGGGACCGTCGCTAGAATCTGAGGAAGTATGGCGATAGAAGATCGACGCCGTGCCGGAGTCCGACTCGACGTTTTCCAGTATCTGATCATCGGGGCGTTCTCGCTCCTGGCCGTCAGCTTCTGGGTCCTCCAGGTCGTGGAGCACGCGAAATACGAGGAGCTCGCTGAGAACAACCATCAGCGGACCCTGTCGCTGCGTGCGCCGCGCGGGCTCGTCTTCGATCGCGATGGCCGCGTGCTCGTCGTCAATCGCCACTCGTACAGCATTTCGATCGTTCGCGAGCATTCCAAGGATCTCAACCGCACCATCGAGGTGCTGTCATCCGTGCTCGGACTCGAGGAGTCGGGTGTGCGGGCCATCGTCGAGCGTCACCGGCGCGAACCCAGTTACCGGCCGATCACCGTCGTCCAGGATGCCTCGCTCGCGCAGGTCGCTGCCGTCACCGCGCGGCGCCTCGACTTCGAACTGCCCGACGTCGTCGTGGAGCAGGTGCCGACGCGTCGGTACCCGGAGACGCTCGCGGCGCACCTGTTCGGGTACGTCGGCGAAGCCAGCGACAAGGAAGTTTCGGAAACCGACAGCCTGAAGAGCGGCGACATCGTCGGTCAGGCGGGCATCGAAAAGATTTACAACGCGCTGCTGATGGGTGAGGACGGCGCGAAGCGCGTCGTCGTCAACAGCACCGGTCGTGAGATTCGGACGCTCGAGGAAGACGAGCCGACCGAAGGCAAGCGCCTCCAGCTGACGCTCGACTTGGACATCCAGAAGTCCGTCGAGGACGCGTTCAAGGCGACGCCGTTCAACGGCGCGGCCGTCGTGCTCGATCCCAAGGACGGCGCGGTGCTCGCGTTCGCGAGCCTGCCGGCATACGATCCCAACGCGTTCGCGGCCGGCATCGACCGCGCCACGTGGGCGTCGCTCAACACCGACGAACTGCGGCCGCTGAACGATCGCGCGATTCAGGGGCGCTACTCGCCGGGATCGACGTTCAAGATGGCCGTCGCGCTGGCGGGTCTCGAAGAGGGGATCATCACGCCGGAATTCCGCGTCTCCTGTGCGGGCCATGCCAATTTCTACGGCCGCGACTTCAAGTGCTGGAAGAAAGGCGGCCACGGATCAATCGATCTGCGTCACGCGATCGAGCAGTCCTGTGACGTTTACTTCTACACGGTCGGCAACATGCTCGGCGTCGACAAGATCAACAAGTGGGCGACCCTTCTTGGTCTCGGCGTGAAGAGCGGCATCGACCTGCCGAACGAAGTCCAGGGACTCGTGCCCTCGACCGAGTGGAAGCGCGACAAGATGCACGAGAAGTGGTACGCGGGCGAAACCATCTCAGTCGCGATCGGTCAGGGCCAGGTCTCGGTGACGCCGGTCTCGCTCGCCGTCTACATGGCGACGCTCGCGAACGGCGGTACGCGCGTCACCCCGCACCTGCTCAAAGCGGTCGACGATGGAAGCGGATGGAAGCCGGTGCCGGCGCCGGCGCCGCAGTCGACGGTCGACATGGGAGCTGAAAAGCTGCAGGCGATCCGAGACGGACTCTGGATGGTCGTCAACGGCGCGGGCACGGGTGGCACAGCGCGCATTCTCGGCCATGACGTTTCGGGAAAAACGGGCAGCGCGCAGGTCATTTCCAATACCGGTCGCGCCGCTGCACGGACGACGAAGAACCTGCGCGATCACGGCTGGTTCGTGTTCTTTGCACCGCGCGACAACCCGAAAATTGCCGGCGTCATCTTCGCGGAGCACGGCATCCACGGCGGCAACGCCGCGCGCATTGCCCACCACGTGCTCGATACCTTTTTCGCCAAGCAGGATGGCCTGCCGCTGCCGCCGCCACCGGCCGATCTAAAACTGGATATGTCGGACCCGATGGCGCGCCGCCAGGGGTCTGAGGCGGTGGAACGATAGGCCGATGTTCGAACGCCGCCTTTACTATCACATCGACTGGGCGCTGCTCGCCGCGATCCTCGTGCTGTGCACGATCGGCGTCGTGATGATCTACAGCACGACGTTCGATCCGACGCGCGGGACGTCGAAGCTGTTCATGACGCAGATTTACGCGATCATGATCGGGCTGTGCGCGATGCTCGTCACGCTCGGGCTCGACTACCGCACGTACGCGGACAAGTCGCATCTCATCTACATCGGCCTGCTTGCGCTTCTCATTTACGTGATGTTCTTCGGCACCGTCCAAATGGGCGCGCGCCGGTGGATCCCGCTGCGCGTCGTGAACCTCCAGCCGTCGGAATTCGCGAAAGTCGCCGTGGCGCTGGTGCTCGCGAAGTTCTTCGGCGAAAATCGCGGCGCGCCCGGCTGGCCCGATCTCGCCATCGGCGGCCTGCTCATGGCGATTCCGTTCCTGCTGATCGTGAAGGAACCGGACCTCGGCACCGCCGTCACGCTGCTGCCGGTGTTCCTGGGCATCGCCTATCTCGCCGGGATGGAGATGCGGATTCTCGGCGTGCTGGCGCTCTGCGGGCTACTCGCGGCGCCGGTCGTCTGGAAGTTCGCGCTCAAGGATTATCAGAAGACACGCATTTCGACGTTCATCGATCCGTCACAGGACGCCAAGGGCGCCGGATACCAGCAAATCCAGGCGAAGGTGACTGTCGGATCGGGCGGTTTGTCGGGCAAGGGTTTTCGGCAGGGGACGCAGGGTCAGCTGCGGTTCCTCCCCGTCGCACACAACGATTTCATCTTCTCGGTGCTGGCCGAGGAGCAGGGGTTCGCGGGCGTCCTCGTGGCGCTCGGGTTGTATTTGTTCGTGATTCTGCGCACGCTCGAAGCCGCGCGATTAGCGAAGGACCGCATCGGCGCGTATCTCGTGCTCGGCGTGCTCGCCAGCTTCACCTTCCAGGTGATCTACAACATCACCATGTCGGCAGGACTGGCGCCGGTGAAGGGCATCACGCTCCCGTTCATGAGCTACGGAGGGTCGTCGATGATCGCGACCCTCGCAGCGTTCGGGCTCGTGCTCAACGTCCGCATGCGCAGATTCACGAACTGATTGCGAAATTGGAGAGTTGGCTCCCCAACTCCCCAACTCTCCAAGGGGTTCGTGATGAACAAAGAGATGATCGTCTCCACCAACGGTCACGAGACCATGGTGGCGATTCTCGAAGAAGATCTCGTCGCCGAGATCTTCGTCGAACGGGAGCGGCAGCGTGGCGTCGTCGGCAACGTCTACAAGGGACGCGTGTCGAAGGTGCTGCCCGGCATGCAGTCCTCCTTCATCGACATCGGCCTCGAGCGCGACGGCTTTCTCTACGTCGCCGAAGTCATCGACACACTGCAGGAATTCGAGAAGCTCGAGTCCGACGAGGACGCCGGCAGCGGCGGACGCTCGCGCGAGGACGCGAGGAAGACTGCGCGGGAGCGGACGCAGCAGAAAATCGAGGACCTTCTCAAGGAAGGCAAGGAGATTCTCGTCCAGGTCGTCAAGGAGCCGCTCGGCACGAAGGGCGCGCGCCTGACGTCGCATGTGACGATGGCCGGACGGTTCCTGGTGTTCATGCCGACGGTGGACCACGTCGGCGTGTCGAGGAAGATCGAGTCGCGCGAGGAGCGGAGCCGCCTGCGCGGCATCGTCCGCGAATTCCGCGAAGCGCACGGCTTCACGGGCGGCGTGATCATCCGCACGGCCGCCGCCGGCCGTCCGAAAGAAGACATCGTCGCGGACCTCGAAGCCTTCCACAAGATCTGGACGGAGATCCGGCAGAAGACCGAGTCGCAGCGGGCGCCGGCGGTCGTGTACCGCGAGGCGAGCCTCGTCTCGAAGCTCCTGCGCGATCTGCTGACCGAGGAATATCAGTCGATCCGCATCGACAACGAGCAGGAACACCGGCGCGTCATCGAGCTCGTCGAGCGGATCATGCCGAGCCTCGCGCCGAAGGTGAAGCTCTACACCAAGCCGTTCCCGATCTTCGACGAGTACGGCGTCCAGGCCGAGATCGACAAGGCCCTCAAGAGCAAGGTGTGGCTCAAGTCGGGCGGGTCGATCGTCATCAACCAGACGGAAGCGCTGGTGGCGATCGACGTCAACACCGGCCGCTACGTCGGGAAGAAATCCTCAGGCCGGCTCGAAGACACGATCGTCAAGACGAACCTCGAAGCGGTGAAGGAGATCGTCCGCCAGATCCGCCTGCGCGACCTCGGCGGCATCATCGTGCTGGACTTCATCGACATGGAGGAGAAGAAGAACCGCCAGAAGGTCTTCCAGGCGATCGAGCAGGAGCTGAAAAAGGACCGCTCGCCGTCGAAGGCGCTCCAGGTGTCGGACTTCGGCCTGATCATCATCACGCGGAAGCGCGTCAAGCAGAGCCTCGAACGCGTGCTGACCGAACCGTGCCCGTACTGTTCGGGGACCGGCGTGATCAAGTCCAGTTCGACGATCTGCTACGAGATCCTGTCCGAGGTGAAGAAGGTTTCGCCCGACCTGAACGGCCACCGTCTACTGCTGCGCGTCAATCCCGACATCGCCCGCGCCCTCAAAGAAGAGGAGAGCGCCGTGCTGAAGGACCTGCGCAATTCAATCGGCAAGGACGTGACGGTCCGGAGCGACATCCAGCTGCATCACGAGCAGTTCGACGTGATGGCGGTGTAGCGTACATGCGAAGCGGGCGCTTCCGGATGTCCGAAAGCGCCCGCTGCGTAGTCCTTTACCTTCTAACTTTTACCTTCTAACTTTTCTCTTTACCGTTACCTACGCCGCCGGGGGCATGTTGATGATGTAGTTCGTGCCGCCCTTGTTGATCCAGACGCGGTAGTAGTCGCCACCCTTCAGCAGCTCCACCGACGATCCACCGCGCGCGGGCTTCTTGCCCTTGGCGATCTTGCCGATTTCGTCCGCCGACACGATGGTTGCGACCTCGCGTCCCATCACCTTTCCGCCCTTCACGAACTCCACGTACTTTTCGGAGTCGGGAGTCTGGCCCGCGCCCGGCTTCGGCGCATCGGTCGTGAGCCGGACCTGGTATGTGCCCGCCGCGAGCGGCTTGCCATCGGCCATCACCTTCTTCGCCAGGTTTACGGTGCCGAGCGCCGTCGTTCCCGACATCGTGCCTTGGGCGTGAATGCTGGTAGCGGCGAACGCGCCGACTAGGGCTCCAACGAGAACCAATCGCTTCATGCTTGCCTCCAGGCTCGAGACGGTCGAGCTCCTTCCTTCGATTATACAGAGTTCAGGAGCGGACGCCGACCAACCTCAGCGTTTGGAGATCACGATATCGCCCGAAAACGTCCGAATCGTCAGCGTTGCACTGCCGTCGCCGAACGTCGCGCGCATCGAATGCGTGCCCCGATTCCTGCCGCGGTTTGCGGCTGTGCTGGCGTCGCCGCCCACCGTGAGCGGCAGGTCGGACCGGATCGTTCCGCTGAAGCTGCTCGCGTTCAGCACGAAGCCTGGCGGGTCGGCCAGAGTCAGCCGGACGTCGCCGGAGTGCGCATTGATGTCGTATGTTCCGCCGCGTGCAATCGTGCCTCCGTATTCGACCTCGCCGCTGACGGACTTCGCGGTCAGTCGTTCGCACGAGACGTCGGTGGCGCGCAGATCGCCGCTGACCGAGCTCAGCTCGAGCGTCCGCACTTTGATCGACTTCGCGGTCACGCCTCCGCTGACGCTGTTCGCCGACAGGTCGCCGTCGGTCGACACGCCGCTCACCGAGACATCGCCCGATACGCTCTTCGCGGTCTCGAGCTTCGGCGTATCGTTCGCGGCGACGTTGCCGCTCACTGACTCGACCCGCACCGAGCCGCGCGCGCCCGTCACCTTTACGTTGCCGGACACGGAGTGCACGTCGAGCGCCGCCGCCGCCGGGACGGTAATCGTGTAGTCGACGGACACGTGGTCGTTCCCGCCGCGGTGATTGGTCTGCACGAAGACGCTGCCGCCGCGCTCCTGAACGTCAATCTGCACGCTGGCCAGCTGTCCGGCATCGCCGCGTGCCCGCTTGACCGCGTCGATCGCGACCTCGTCGCCCGATCCGGTCGTGACGATGATGTCGCCTGAGATGTTGGACACGGTGACGCGGCCGTCGCGTGCCAGCCGGACCTTGCGCGAGAAGCGCTCGCTCTGCTCGGGACCGTTGTTGCGTCCCTGATACGCGCGGACCCGCTCGACGCGTTGAGCCGATCCGTCGGCAAGCGCCGTCCGCACCACGGTCCGCAGCGTCTCCCGCATTGCGTCGGGCGTCTGCGCGGCCGCCGGCAGCGCCGCGGCCATCATTATCGTGAAAACCAGGGATCTCGCTCGCATGTCAGTCGCCTTTTTGCTTGAGACCCGAAACGACGCGTGCCGTTCCGGCCTCGTTGCCTTTGCGCATTTCGTTGATGAGCGCCACCGTGTCCTGCAGCAGCGCGAGCTTGGTTTTGAAGTTCTCCATCAGGCTCTGTGCAGCCGGCTCGCTCGTCGGCTGCTCACGGACGGCCGCACGGCTCTCGCTGATCGCCTGATCGATGACGGCGAGGTTCTTCTGGAGCGTCGCCGCCGTCGCGGGATCCAGCGACCCGCGCTCGGAATTCGCAATCTGTTCCAGTCCCTTGATGGCCTTGTCGTAGTGCGACTCGGCGGCGCGAAGCTCCGCTTCGACGTCCTGCGCCGAAATCTCGCCCGCGGCCGCTGACTGCGACGCGTTGGCCGGCGCGGCCGGCGTTCGAAGACCGTTGACGCCGTACCGGATGCCGACGAGCGTCGCGAGCGCGAGCACCGCGGCTGCGGCGAGCCATCCCCAGCGGCGCGCCGCAGACGATGTGGTCGTCGGCACCGCCGCGGTGACGCCTGCCTGCTGGTCGAGTTCGATCGCCCGCTCGATCCGTGACCAGGCGCGCGCCGGCGGCTGACGCTCGTCGAGCGAGCTGGCGACCCGTCGGATTTCCGACAGGTCGTCGACCATCTGCCGGCACGCCGCACACGTCTCGAGGTGACGCGCGACGTCCTGACGCTCGGACGCGCCGAGCGTCTCGTCGACGAAATCGTTCAGGACGGCGTCTTCGGGATGCATCACGTTCACTTCAGCAACGCGCGCAGCTTGAGGCGCGCCTTGAACACCTGCGACTTCGACGTACCTTCGGCGATATCCAGCAGCTTCGCCACTTCCTTGTGATCGAAACCTTCGATGTCGTGCAGCACGAATGCCTCGCGGCAGCCGTCCGGGAGCTTCTCGAGCGCGCGATCCAGATCGAGGCGCGCAATCGGCGTGTCGCGGCGCGCGGACGGCTCCCACGTCTGGGTCGCATCGAGCGATTCGGTTGCTTTCTTCATCTTCGCCTGACGGCTTCTCACGTAGTCGAGGCAGTGGTTCAACGCCAGCCGATACAGCCACGTGCCGACCGCCGAATCGCCCTTGAAGCTATCGAGCTTCCGGTACGCCTGCAGGAAGATCTCCTGCAGGAGGTCTTCGCCGTCTTCCGGCGAGCCGGCCATACGGCAGGCCAGCGAGTAGATTCGGGGCGCATGCTGGCGGTACATCTCCTCGAACGGCACATCCAATCCGGACGACCGGTCGTGTCCGGCCGTCACGTTGTTAGACGGGAAGGGGATCGGACCGCGTTGCTTGGCCTGGCTCACGCTTGGAAATACGAGCAAAACGCGCGCAAAGGTTCACCGGCCCTGCCGGCGCCTGGCGAGCCACCGGACGTGGTCGAGGTCGCGCACTTTGGTGCCGGCGACCGTCAGCCCCTCAGCTACCAGCAGCGCGCGCTTGAGCGATTCGCTGCCGCCGTAGCCGCCGAGGCGCCCACCGGCCGCAATCACGCGGTGGCAGGGCACGTCGCGCTGACCGCAGCCTTTCATGATGTTGCCCACGGCGCGGGCCGCGCGCGGACGACCCGCCATTCTGGCGACGTCACCGTAGGTGGCGACGCGTCCGGGCGGAATCTGCCGCACGACGGTCAAAACGCGGCGGGTGAAGGCCTCGGACGATCCGCGCATCGCGACAGTCTATCAGCCGGCCCGCCTCACATCAGGCTCAGCGGATCGAAGTCGCATGTGTCGGGATCGACCGGCGCGACGACGGACGACGGACCATCGGACTCGAGGTTGGCCTCCCAGAGATTCACGTCGTAGGTGGCCTCGATTCGCTTGCCGCGGCGATCGGTCGCAACGCGGACCTGCGGACGCCGGGGATCCGGCGCGTGCACCATCTTTACGACCGCCAGCTCGTTGGTATTCAGGCGGACGAGCGTGCCCGCCGGGTAGATGCCGACGAGCTGCGCGAACCGGCGCACGAGATGCTGATCGAACTGTTTGCCGTCGCTGCGCTTCAGGACTTCGAGCACGCGTTCGGCCGGAAGCGCTTTCTGGTAGACGCGGTTCGAACGCATCGCGTCGTACACGTCGGCGATGCTGCACAGCATCGTCCCGATGTTCAGCGCGGAACGCGCGATGCCCGATGGATAGCCCGTACCGTCGGTGCGGAGATGGTGCTCGAACGCGATGACCGGCGCGAGCGTCGGAACCTCTGGCGTGCCGCGCAGAATCTCGGCGCCGTCCACCGTATGGCGCCGCATGATCGCGAATTCCTCGTCGGTCAGCTTCTCGGGGTTGTTCAAGATCTCGAGCGGCGTCTTCACCTTGCCGATGTCGTGCATCAACGCGGCCATGCCGAGCTCACGCAGCAGCGCGCCATTGTCGGTGAGCCCACGCGCCTGGCCCATCGTGAGGATCGACACGTTCACCATGTGCGTGAACGTATAGTTGTCGTAGTTCTTCACCGTCGTCAGCGCCAGGAGCGCCGTTCGATTCTGCGCGACGGCCTGTGCCAGCCCGTCGATCATCGTTTTCGCGACAGCGACATCTGGCTGCCCTTCGGTCGTGGCCGCTTCCCAGACCGATCCCGCCGCCGACACGGCATCGTTGTACAGGCGCTTCATCGTCGCCATGTCGGCGGAGCTGCCTTCGACGCGCTGCTCCACGCTCACGCGGCCGATGCGGACGTGCGCGGTCGAGAAAGCCGCGACGTCTCCGGATGCGTCCGCCGAGGTGATCCAGTCGATCAGCTCGCGAACCTCGTCCTGCGTCACGCCGCGATCGAACGTGATCCGTTCGACGCCGATCTGCTGAAGCCGCCGCGCGAGCGGTCCGAGCGCTTCCGCCTTTGCGATGGGCGCGTCGTCCACGACGATCTGATCGCCGAGGAGGCCGATGACGATGGACGGCGTGAGCGCGTGGAGCGTGGCGAGCGCCGCGCACAGCGACTCGAGGTTGCGTCCGATGATCGGATGCCCCTTCGAGTACAGCTGACACGAGCGCAACGCGGCCGCCAGGCGGCGCAGCAGCTCTTCGCCAAGTTGCGCGCGAGAGGTGCTCATGCCGGTCCTCCCTCGCGCGCATGCGGCCGTGTCCGCGGCAGATGCGGCTTGACCGCCGCACGGACGCCGCGAGGACCCGAGGTGGCCGCTTCGTCGAGCGCGGCGACGGCTTCGGGAGTGCCGATGCGTGCCAGCGCGCCGGCGGCGGCTGCCCGCAGCGCGGCCGTGCGCCGCGGCGCCCACCACTCGCCCTTGAACAACGTGTCCTTGAGCGGACCGATGCTGTCGGGATCCTTGAGCACGCCGAGCGATTCGACGGCGCGCAGATACAGCGCCGCCAGCGGGCCGCGGTGATCGACGTTCTTCAGGATGTACGTGAAGAGCGGTGCGGCGCGTTCGTCCCGCACCGAGGTGACCGACCGCATGATCGCGTCGCGCGACTCCTCCGTGCCGGTCGTCAGCGCTTTCCGCAGAATGTCGA
The DNA here is from genome assembly GCA_036557365.1 of Vicinamibacterales bacterium. GTDB lineage: Bacteria > Acidobacteriota > Vicinamibacteria > Vicinamibacterales > CAVVIG01 > DATKHR01. Next base: position 262,222 of record DATBHR010000077.1, on the reverse strand, counting down.
ACGCGGAATCGGTTCCGATGTTCAGAATGGCGCGGACGGCTTCCCGCTGCACCTGCGACTCGTTGTCGTTCAGGAGCTCGGTCAGCTCGGGGAGCGCGTCGCTGCCGCCGAATTCGCGCAGCAGGTGGATGGCCGTCCGCCGCACCGCGGCGTTCGGCGAGTGCTTGAGCCGCTCGACGGTCTGCTGGCCCACCGCGCCGAACGCCAGGAGAATCGCCGTCAGGCGCTCGCGGGTCCGCGGCCGCTCTTCGATCGACAGCGATTCGGCGAGCGGCCGCACGAGCACTTCGCCGAGCGACAGGCACATGGCCTTCACGCGCTCGAACTGCGCCTCGTCGACCGTTGCCAGGTGCACGCTGACGTGGCGCATCATCGAACCCGCGAGCAGCGCGTCGATGGCGGCGCGCGCGTGCGCCTGCCGTCCCGGCAGCCCGCTGTTGGCCGATTCCCAGACGAGCACGTCGATGAGTTGGACGGAGGAGTCGAAATCTCCGACCAGCAGTTGATCTTCGACGAGCTTGATGACGGGCGTCATCATCCGGCCCCACTGATCGGCGTTCATTTCGATCCGCAGGATGTCGAGCACCAGCGTCAGATCCAGCGTGCGCAATGCGCTCGTGGCCACGGTGCCGAGCCACTCACCGATGCGTTCGGGCGGATCGTCGTTGACCTGTTCGACGGTCACGGCCTGCACGCGCGCGCCCGACAGCTCGCGGCCGTAGGTCTGCGACACGTACGACTCGTCCGAGTACGACGTCATCAGCTTCGCCGCCGTCTCGTTCCAGGTCGTTTCGAATCCTTCGGTGCTTCCGAACGGCGACGCCGCAACATCCTCGCGCGCGAGGTCGAGCAGACGCGACCGCTGCGCTTCGTCCGGCACGAGCGATTGAAACGCCTGGACGACGCGGTCGGTGGCTGTGTGATCGGCGATGACGTTTCTCGAGACGAACTCGGCGATCGTGCCGTCGGACATGCGCTGCACGACCGCGTGCATCAGCCCCGGCCCCTCTTCGCGTTCGGCCCGCTGCTCCAGCAGTCCCATCAAGGCTTCGGGTTTCAAACGGCCAACGGCCTTCGCGATGTTGTGCAGCGTGCCTTCGAGTGCGTCGGGCTCGCGCGCGGACACCGCCTCGATGATGCCGCGCAGCAGCCGCATGAGCGCGGCGGTCTTGACGGACAGGCTCGTGTCGCCGCCTGCCTCGGTCTCGACGGCTTCCATCAGCTCGGCGAGGCGATCCGGATCCGCGGCGGTGCTGAGCAGCTCCGTGACCGCTTCTTCGTCGAGCGCCGCCCCCTGCAGGCACGAGGCGATGACGCGATCCCACGTCGCGGGACGTCCGGCGCTGCGCTCGCGCAGAACCTCCGCGTAGTCGATTTCCGTCAGCTCCACGTGGCGGCCGCCCGTGGTGGTCCAGACGCGCGAGATGCCGCCCTCGGCGCGGACCGCTTCCGCAGTACGGCCGATCAGGAGCAGGAACGAGCGCCACGCTTCGACGTCGCCGCCCGGGATGACGACCATCCGCCCGATGACGTGCCCGTGCAGGATGGCGGCGAGCTCGCTGATGGCGCCGTCGGTTCGCGCGGGCGGACGATCGTCGAGCAGGAGACCATTCGACAGGACCGTGAGCACCAGCGGATTCGGGAGCGTTGTCGTGGACGTCACCTGCGCGATGCGTCCGAGGGTCGCCGCGATCGCCGGATGCCCGGCGGGGTAGAGCAGTACGGCGCGGGCCGCGGCTTTGCAGGCGCGCGCAAATTCGATCAACCGCGCGGTGTCTTCCGCTGACAGCGGGCTCGGGGTCTCAACGGCCATCGGGTTAGTGGACGAACAGCGCGAGCAAAGTATACTGCCCACGCCGGTGCGAGCTGTAGACGTCATCATGCGCAAACGCGATGGCCATGCGCTGTCGCGTGATGAAATACGAAACTTCGTGTCCGGCGTCACCGACGGGAGCTGGCCGGACTATCAGGCGTCCGCGCTGCTCATGGCCACGCTGATCCGAGGGATGACGACCGAGGAGACGGCGTGGCTGACGGACGCGATGGTGCACTCGGGTGTACGCGTCGACTTGAGCGACATCCCGGGCGTCAAAGTTGATAAGCACAGCACCGGCGGCGTCGGCGACAAGACCTCACTGATCGTTGCGCCGCTGGCAGCCGCCTGCGGCGTGCCGGTCCCGATGATGTCGGGACGAGGCCTTGGCCACACCGGCGGCACACTCGATAAGCTCGAATCGATCCCGGGATTCCGCGTCCGCCTCTCGATCGAGGAGATGAAATCGGCGCTCGCGCGAACGGGCTGCGCCATGCTCGGCCAAACCGCGCAGATCGCGCCTGCCGACAAAAAACTCTACGCGCTGCGTGACGTCACCGGTACGGTCGAGAGCATTCCGCTGATCAGCGCGTCGATCATGAGCAAGAAAATCGCCGAAGGCATCGACGCGCTCGTGCTGGACGTGAAGGCGGGGCGCGGCGCCTTCATGAAAACCGAAGCGGCGTCCCGCCAGCTCGCGGAATCGCTCGTCTCGATCGGGAACGCATCGGGCGTCCGGACCGAGGCCGTCATCACCGACATGGACGCGCCGCTCGGACTCGCCGTCGGGAACGCGCTCGAAGTCGTGGAATGCCTCGATGTCCTCAAGGGTGACGGGCCGCGCGATCTGATTGACGTGTCCGTTGAATTGACCGCCCACATGCTCGTCCTCGGCGGCGTCGCCTCCGGCCGTGACGAGGCGAAGCGGCGTGTCGCGGACGCGATCGCGTCGGGCGCCGGCCTCGAACGCTTCCGTCGCATCGTGGAAGAGCAGGGAGGCGATCCGAAAGTCGTCGACGACCATCACCGCCTGCCGCACGTCGACGGTCGCCATGTCGTGACCGCGCCGCGCGGCGGTTTCGTCGGCGAGCTGAACGCCGAATTGATCGGCCGCGCATCGAACGTGCTCGGCGCAGGCCGCAATCGCGTGGAGGATCCGGTCGATCCGGCGGTCGGGATCCTGCTTCGCGCGAAGCCGGGCGCTCGGATTACCGCTGGCGACCCGCTGTTCGAACTGCATCATCGGCAATCGACTGGCCTCGACGCCGCGCTGAAGCTGCTCGACGCAGCGGCGACAATCGTCGAGGAACAGCCGCCGGTTCGTCGCCTCATCGTAGGAGAAGTCAGCTGATGACGGTCCTCGGCATCCTGCAGCCCGTGTTCGGGGCCGCGGTCATTCTCGGCATCGCGTACGCCTTTTCGACGAACCGTCGCGCCATCAACTGGACGACGGTCGCGTGGGGCATCAGCCTCCAGGTCGTGTTCGCGATCATCGTCCTCAAGACGAGCATCGGCCAGCGCGTGTTCACGACGCTCGGCGACCTGATCACGCGGCTCCTGGGATTTGCCGGCGTCGGTGCGGCGTTCGTCTTCGGTCCGCTTGGCAACGGCAGCGTCTGGTCGCGCGTGATGACGGGCGCGCTCGGACCCGACGGCGCGCAGTACGCCGTCATCTTCGCCTTCCAGGTGCTCCCGACAATCATCTTCATCGCGGCGCTCTTCGCCATCCTTTATTACTTCGGCGTCATGCAGCTCGTCGTTCGCTTCTTCGCGATGATGATGCACCGCGTGATGCGGGCGAGCGGTGCGGAGTCTTTGAACGTCGCCGCCAGCATCTTCATGGGCCAGACCGAGGCGCCGCTGACGATCCGTCCCTACCTGCCGGAGATGACGCAGTCCGAGTTGATGACGGTCATGACGTCGGGGATGGCGCACATCTCGGGCGGCATCATGGCGGCCTACATCCTGTTCGGCATCGAGGCGAAGCACCTGCTGACGGCCGTCATCATGACGGCGCCGGGCACGATCATGATGGCGAAGATGCTCGTGCCGGAGACCGACGTGCCGAAGACGATGGGATCGGTGCGGCTGGAGGTGGAGCGCACGGACGTGAACGTCATCGACGCCGCAGGACGGGGAACGGGCGAAGGACTCCATCTGGCGCTCAACGTCGGCGCGATGCTCATTTCTTTTCTCGCGCTGATTGCGCTCGTGAACGCGCTGCTCGGCCTCGTCCACCTCAGCCTCGAGCAAATCTTCGGATGGGTCTTCGCGCCCGTGGCGTGGGCGATGGGCGTGCCGTGGCGGGACGCCCCGCAGATCGGCAACCTGCTCGGCACGCGCATGGCGCTGAACGAGTTCGTCGCGTACTCGAAGCTCGGCCCGCTCAAGCCGTCGCTGGATCCGAAGTCCTTCACCATCGCCACGTTTGCCCTCTGCGGATTCGCCAACTTCAGCTCGATCGGGATCCAGATCGGCGGCATCGGCGCGCTCGCGCCCAATCGGCGGCACGATCTCGCCCGCCTTGGTCTGCGCGCGATGTTCGCCGGAACGCTCGCCAACTTCATGACGGCAACGATCGCAGGATTTCTCTTGTGAGACACCTTGTCGTCCCGTCCTTCGCGCGTCGTCGCTGTGCTCGTAGGTTGATGGGCTGACATGGACCAGTACGATCGCGTAAAGGAAGCCGCCGACGCGGTCCACTCGAAGATCGCCGATGTTCCGAATGTCGGCATCGTGCTCGGGTCGGGACTTGGCGATTTTGCAAACAGCCTCGAGCAGTCCGTGTCGATGCCGTACGACACGCTGCCGCACTGGCCGGCGTCGCGCGTCGTCGGCCACGAAGGCCGGCTGGTGGTGGGTCGATCGCGCGGCAAAACGGTCGCGGCACTCGCCGGCCGATGTCACCTCTACGAGGGCCACGACGTCAGCACCGTCGTCTTTGCGGTCCGGGCGCTGCGCCTGCTGGGCGTCGAGACGATCCTGCTGACGAACGCAGCCGGCGGTGTGAATACGGGGTTCGCGCAGGGCGCCTTGATGGTGATCGACGATCACATCAATCTGACCGGTGCGAACCCGCTCGTCGGACCCAACGACACCCGATTCGGTCCCCGCTTTCCCGACATGAGCGAGGTCTATGCCAGCCGGCTTCGCTCCATCGCGGATCGCGCCGGCAAGTCGATCGATCTCGTGCTGCCGCACGGCATCTACGCCGCGCTGCTCGGTCCGAGCTACGAGACGCCGGCCGAGATCCGGTATCTCCGGAAGATCGGCGCCGACGCGGTCGGCATGTCGACCGTTCACGAAGCGATCGCGGCGCGGCACATGGGCATGCAGGTGCTCGGCATCTCGTGCATCACGAACATGGCCGCCGGCGTGCTGCCGGCGCCGCTCGATCACGAAGAGGTGATGGCCACGGCGCGGAAGGTTCGGGGTCAGTTCGTCTCGCTGCTGGAGGGGATTCTTGAGCAGCTCTGAGAACAGCCGACTGTCCGTGGCGCTCGTCGACGTCGCGCCCGGCCGTCTGGACGAGTTCCGGCGTCTCGCGGCGATGTTCGAGCACGTTCTGCAGCAGAAATATTACGGACGGGCGGACACCATTCAGGACGAGTCGAACCCGTCGCGCTTTTACGCCGTGCGGCGCTGGACCGACGCGTCGTCAGCGGTTCGCTGCCATGCGGATCCTGACGTCCAGGCGATCACTGCACAGATCTATCAGCTTGCGCGCGTGACGCACATCGTCAACGGCGTCCGCCGCGAGGACGTCCGATCGGCGTCGAGCGACCGCCGTGCTGGCTTGACCGGAGATCGTCGCGCCGGCTTCGAGCGGCGCCTGCAGCGCCAGGGTGACGGTGTCAAGGGTTCAGAGAGGCGGCGCGGCGGCGATCGGCGTCAGACGTCACGCCGCGCCCGCGATCGCCAGGCGCTGGATCTGGTCGCGGCCGCGCGCAGCGCGCGCGAATATGCAGTGGCGACGTTTTCAAGATTCAAGGTCGGTGCGGCGCTCGAAACCGCGAACGGCGTCGTTGTAACCGGCTGCAACGTCGAGAACGCGACATACGGGCTGACGATCTGCGCCGAGCGCGTCGCGATGTTCAAGGCGCTCTCGGAGGGACATCGCGACTTCCGACGCATTGCGATCGTCGCCGACACCGGCGAGCCGACGCCGCCGTGCGGCGCATGCCGCCAGATTCTCTGGGAATTCGGCGGCGATCTCGAAATCCAGCTGGCCAACCTCGAGACGTCCACCAAGACGCTGCAGTTGAGAGATCTCCTTCCCATGCCCTTCGACGCGAGGTTGCTTTAGAAAAACAAGGTGCACCAGTTCACGGGTACCGTGTACCAATGAACCGGTGCACCTCGCAAATGCACCCGTGCACCCATGTACCCGTGAACCCGTGCACCGCGTGAAGGCGCTGTACAATCGCCGGTGATGCTTCCTACGATTGCCCGTGAAGACGACGTCGTCGTGATGATCGATCAGCGAAAGCTGCCGGCGCAGGAGATTTACGTTCGCCTGAAGACGGCCGCCGAAGTCGCTCGTGCGATCAAGGCGATGGTGATTCGCGGCGCGCCGGCGATTGGCGTCGCGGCAGCGATGGGCATCGCCCTCGGCATGCGCAAGAGCAAGGCGACCGGGACGCAGAAGTTCGCGGCCGAGTTTCAGAAGACCTGCGACATGATGGCCGCGACCCGTCCGACCGCGGTCAATCTCTTCTGGGCGATCGAGCGGATGAAGCGGACGTTCGCCGATGTCGTACAGGCCGGCGAGTCTGTCGATCAAATCAAGGATCGCCTGGATCGGGAAGCGGCCGCCATCCACGACGAGGATGTCGCCAGCTGTCGCGCCATGGGCGCGTTTGGTGCGGAGGTCGTGCCCGCGGACGCGCACGTCCTGACCCATTGCAATGCCGGTGCGCTCGCGACGGCGGGCTACGGTACCGCGCTGGGCGTCATCCGCGGCGCCGTCGAGCAGGGCAAGCGCGTCGCGGTATTTGCCGACGAAACGCGTCCGTTTCTCCAAGGCGCGCGGCTCACCGCGTGGGAGCTCGTGCGCGACGGCATCGAGACGACGGTGATTACCGACAATATGACGGGCGCGCTCATGCGGCAGGGGCGGGTAGACGTCGTGGTCGTCGGCGCCGACCGGATTGCCGCGAATGGCGATACGGCGAACAAGATCGGCACCTACAGCGTGGCGGTGCTCGCCCGCGAGCACAAGATTCCGTTCTATGTCGCCGCACCGCTGTCGACCATCGATCTCAAGACGCCTGATGGCAGCCACATCCCGATTGAGGAGCGCAGCCCGAAAGAGGTCACGCACGTGGCCGGCAATCAGCTCGCGCCGACCGGCGCGCTCGTGTGGAATCCGGCGTTCGACGTGACGCCGCATCAACTGATTGCGGGCATCATCACGGAGCGCGGCATCTTCCGTCCGCCGTACATCGACTCGCTCCGACGCGCATTCGAGGATCACGTCGAGGCGGCCGGAGCCCGACGCGTTTAGACAGGTCAGCATGCAGATTCTCGGAATCGAGACCTCCTGCGACGAGACGTCCGCTGCGGTCGTCGAGGAGACCGGTGACGTCGGCCGGCCGTGGGCGATGCGGTCGAACGTCGTGGCGTCGCAGGCGTCCATCCACCGCGAATGGGGCGGCGTCGTTCCCGAGCTCGCGTCGCGTCAGCACATCCGCGACATCTGTGGCGTCGTCGAACGCGCGCTCGACGATGCGAAGACGACCTGGTCGGATCTCGGCGCGGTGGCAGTGACGCAGGGCCCTGGTCTTGTCGGATCGCTGCTCGTTGGTGTCTCCTTCGCCAAGGCCGCGGCCGAAGCGGCGGGACTGCCGCTCGTGCCCGTCCACCATCTGGCTGGCCACATCGAGTCGCTCGTCCTGCAGAACGGCGAGATTCCGCTTCCCTCAGTCGTCCTCGTCGTTTCTGGTGGGCATACGAGCCTCTACCACGTCGATGCGCCCGGACGGTATGCGCTCGTCAGCCGGACGCGCGACGATGCCGCGGGCGAGGCGTACGACAAGGTAGCCAAGTTGCTTGGCCTTGGCTATCCGGGAGGACCGATCATCGATCGACTGGCGAAGTCCGGCGACGACAGGGCCGTGTCGCTGCCGACGACCAGGCTGACGCACCCCGATCGCAATGCGCCTGAGCAGCGCGGCGATCTCGACTTCAGTTTCAGCGGGCTCAAGACGGCCGTTCTTCGCTACGTGCGCGATCGCGGGAAGCTGAGCGATCGCGAAATCGCCGATCTGTGCGCGAGCTTTCAGCGAATCGTCGTCGCGGTGCTGACGGACCGCTTGTTCGACGCCGCTCGCCGGTTCCAGGCGAAGAGCGTCGGCATCGCCGGCGGAGTATCTGCCAACAGCCGGCTTCGGGCCGAGTTGATCGCGCGCGGTACCGCGAGAGAGATGCCGACGTTTCTTCCGAGCCTGCAGCTCTCGACCGACAACGCGGCCATGATCGCCGCCGCCGGTCTGCGGCGCTTTCGCCAGGGCGTCACCGCACCACCCGATTTGAACGCCGACGCAGCGCTGGCGCTGTGATTCTTCCGTTGGGGCAGCCCGTGAAAGTCACCACTGACTACTTGTGGTTCAACACGAAGAAACGGCAGGAGTTCGTCCGCATCACCGACGAAGTTGCCGCCATCGTCGAGAAGAGCGGCGTTGTCGAGGGCGTCGCGCTCGTGTCTGCGATGCACATCACGTCGGGCGTCTTCGTCAACGACTGGGAAGACGGGCTGATTCACGACTTCCAGGTCTGGCTCGAGAAGCTGGCGTCGTCAGGTCTCGACTACAGGCACCATCAAACGGGTGAAGACAACGCCGACGCTCACCTGAAGCGCACGATCATGGGCCACCAGGTCGTCGTCCCGATTACAGGAGGCCGGCTCGACCTGGGTCCGTGGGAACAGCTCTTCTACGCCGAATTCGACGGTCAGCGCAAAAAGCGCGTCATCGTCAAGGTGATGGGGCAGGCCGGGACATAATACGCGCGTGCCGGCGCCGAGCGATCGCGAGTTTCCGTCGCGCCCCATCGTCGGCGTCGGTGCCATCATCGTCGATGGAGATGCCGTCCTCCTCGTTCGCCGACTGCACGAACCGCTGAAAGGACAGTGGAGCCTGCCAGGCGGCGCCGTGGAAGTCGGCGAGACGCTCGATGCGGCGATCGCACGTGAGGTGCGCGAAGAAGCCGGCATCGAGATCGACGTCGGTCCCGTTGTTGAAGTCCTCGACCGGATTCGGCTCGATACGGATGGCCGCGCCAGATTTCACTACGTGCTCGTGGATTTCCTCTGCAGGCTGAAATCGGGCCGCGTGACCGCCGGGTCTGATGCAGACGCGGCGTCGTGGGTCGACGTCGATGCGCTCGCGGCGCACGATGTTGCTGCAGGTACAGTGTCCGTGATCCAAAAAGCCTTCGCGCGCCACCGGGCAGGCGACTGGGCGCCGCGCGGCGGTTACGCACGCCTGGAGTAACGATGCGCATGCTGGCGGCCGTGCTTCTCGCAGCCGCAGTGGGAACGGCGCAGGGCGACCTCGTCGAGCTCGACGTCGTCGTCATCGATCACGACGGACGTCCCGTCCACGATCTCGGTCGAAACGATTTTCAGATCAAAGAAGACGGACATCAGGTCGAGCTGAAGACGTTCGTTGCGGCATCGTCCGACGAGCACGATACGGATCCAGACAGCCGTCAGCTCGTGCTTCTCCTCGACGACACGGCGCCGGTCGGAGGCACGGCGATCATTCAGGCGATGGCGCAGGCCGTTCTCTTCAGCAAACGTCCGGGCGACGACGTAACCGTCGTGCGGCTCAACAACGATCGAGACGAACCGTACGGCGATGCGGACACCGCGCTCGAGCGGATTTCGCATTATCGCGCCGGCGCAGTACCGCTCGACCGCATGGGAACCGGCATCCGGATGCTGAACGTGCTGTCGCGCATCTCGAGACAGCTCGAGGCGGTCGAACATCAGCGCAAGCTGGTGGTGTGCATCGGCGGCCCGAACGTGTGCAACGTCCTCGAGCCCCAGCCGCGCGGCTACAGCCTGGTCTGGAAGCCGTGGGTTGATGCGCTGTCGGCGGCTGCCCGCGCAAACGTCGCCGTGTACGCCGCGATGCCGGTCCGTCCCGGCAGCGGCGTGATGATCGGCGGCGGCCTCATCGACTTCACCGGCGGCGCCGCGTTCTACAACAACGGCAAGTTCGAAGAATTCGTGAAGAGCGTCTGGCGTGAGGCGACCGACTACTACCTGCTCGGGTACTGGCCCTCCGGACCAGGCCGCGAGCTGCATGAGGTGGAGGTCAAAGTCGCGCGCAAAGGCTTACATGTCCGCGTACGGCGCGAGCGCGGCTGATATCCACTGATTCCTATTTCGGCTTCCACAGGAAATACACCGGTACGCCGAGCAGGACGATGATGAGTCCGGGCCAGGTCGTGGCCGTGCGATAGACGAACAGCACCGTGAGGATGGACGCTGCACCGACGATGTACAGCGCCGGTACCACCGGATAGCCGAACGCGCGGTACGGACGATCGACGTCGGGACGCGTCTGCCGCAGGCGGAAGATGCCCGCGATCGTCAGGATATAGAAGATGAGCGCCGCCGAAATCACGTACTCGAGCAGGTTGTTGTACAGGTTGCCGTACGCGTGCGCCACAGGGTCGTAGGTGCGCGGCAGGATGAGAAACACCGCCCAGATACCCTGGAGCAGCAGGCCCCACGCAGGCACCTTTGCTTCGTTCAACACGCCCGCCGACCGGAAGAACAGTCTGTCGCGCGCCATCGCGTAATAGGCGCGCGCGCCGGCCAGCACGAGGCCGTTCGCGCAGCCGAACGTCGAGATCATGATGCCGATCGCCATGATCGTCGGGCCCAGGCCGGGGAAGATGGCGTTGAGCGTCGCGGTCGCCACGCGATCGCCCGCCGCATGCTGAATCTGATCGAACGGGAGCGTCACGAGATACGCGATGTTCGCCAGCAGGTACAGGCCGATCACGATGCTCGTGCCGAAGGCGAGGGAGAGCGGGATGCTCCGGCGCGGATCCTTCACCTCACCGGCGGTGAACGTGATGTTGTTCCAGGCGTCGGAAGAAAACAGCGAGCCCGTCTGAGACACGCAGACGGCGATGAACACACCGAACGTCGTCACGGCGGTGAGGCCGGGGGCTATCTCGACGGCGCCGCGCACGTCCCACAGATGACCGAAATTGTCGGCCACCGCCGGCGCATTCCAGCCGAGGAACAGCCCGACGAGAATCAGCACGGCCAGCGCCCCGGTCTTTGCCGTGGTGAAGATGTTCTGGATGATCTTTCCATACTGAAGGCCGCGCGTGTTCGTCCACGTCAGCAGCACAACCATCAGAATGCCCACGAGCTGCGTCGTCGAGAGCGACAGCGCGTAGCCGGTCGAGATGTGCACCGGCGGCACGATGTAGTTGTCGTCGCGAATCCACGGCACGAGTGCGCCGAAGTAGCGCGCGAAACCGACGCCGACCGCCGCGATCGTACCGGTCTGGATCACGAGGAACAGCGTCCAGCCGTACAGGAATCCCCACATCGGGGAGAACGCCTCGCGCAGGTAGACGTACTGTCCGCCGGCACGCGGCATCATCGCGGCGAGCTCGCCGTACGATAGCGCGCCGACCACCGTCAGCAGTCCGGTGAGCACCCAGGCGCCCAACAGCCAGCCTGGACTGCCGATGTTCCGGCCCATGTCCGCCGAGACGATGAAAATGCCGGATCCGATCATCGAACCGACGACGACCATCGTCGAGTCGTAAAGACCGAGCCCACGGTGGAACTCGGTGTCCAGCGTGGTTGCTCCGAGGTGGTCGCCTGTCGCCCGCACGGCGGAATTGGTCATCCGACGCTCCTGAACTAAGATTCCGAACGTTAACATGCTCTCGCTGGATCTGATCAACACGGTTGCCTTCGGCGGTGCCGTGCTGTTCGCCGGCTACGGCGTCCGACGCGTGTTTCCGGTTCTGTCGCGATACAACGTTCCGGCGCCGGTCATCGGCGGTCTGCTCGTGTCGGTCGTGACGCTCGTCGCCCGTTCGCGCGGTGTCGAGCTCGTCACGTTCGACACCCGCCTGCAGACGCCGTTCATGATTGCGTTCTTCACGACCGTCGGGTTTGGCGCCAGTTTCGCGCTCCTGAAGGTCGGCGGTCCGCAGGTGCTGCTGTTTCTCGTCGTCTCGACGGTTCTGGCGGTCGCGCAGAACGTCGTCGGAATTCTGATTGCGATTCCGATGGGCATGCACCCGCTTTTCGGGGTCCTGAACGGCTCGGTCACGCTGACTGGAGGGCCGGCGACCGGACTCGCGTTCGCACCGGCGTTCGAACGCGCGGGCGTGAGCGGCGCATCGACCGTTGCGGTGGCAGCCGCGATGGTCGGCATCGTGTCCGGAGGGCTGATCGGTGGCCCGGTGGGGACGCTGCTCATCGAGCGCGGCCGACTGAGAACGCTGAAGGGATCGCCGGCGGATCAAACGCCGCCGATTGCGGCACAGATCGTCGAGGATCAGCTGCACGAGAGCGCACCGCAGCCGGCGCCACCTGGTGAGGACAAAGAATCGTACGGGCTCCTCAAGGGCCTCGTCGTCATCCTGATCGCCATGTGGCTCGGATCGATCGTGAGCGGGTGGATGTCGTCGATGCACATCACGTTGCCCGCCTATATCGGGGCGATGATCGTCGCGGCGATCATCAGGAATGTCGACGACGTGACGGGGCTCATCGGGTTGTCGCAATCGGTCATCGACGACATCGGCAGCGTCGCGCTCTCGCTGTTTCTGGTGCTCGCGCTGATGACGCTGCGTCTCTGGGAGCTGGCCGGCCTCGCGCTCCCGATGGTGGCCATCCTCGTCGTCCAGGTCGCGTTAATCGCCGCCGTGTGCTTCTGGCCCGTGTTTCAACTCATGGGACGCGACTACGATTCGGCGGTCATGGGCGGCGGGCTGTGCGGCTTCATGCTCGGGACGACTGCCAATGCGATGGCCAACATGGAAGCGCTGGTCGATCGCTACGGTCCGGCGCCGAGAGCGTTTCTCGTCGTGCCGATGGTCGGCGCCTTCTTCATCGATTTCGTGAACGCGGTCATCATCACGGTGTGTCTGAACATATGGGCCTGAATCGCGACGCCGCCTGGCAGCTGCTGAACGAGTACACGAAGAGCGAAAGCCTCATCAAACATGCGTTGGCCGTCGAGGCTTCCGTCCGCGGTTACGCGCGCACGTTCAACGAGGACGAGGACGACTGGGGCGTCACGGCGCTGCTGCACGACTTCGACTACGAGCGCTGGCCGACGCTCGGCGATCATCCGAACAAAGGCAGCGAGATCCTGCGCGAGAAGGGGTATCCCGACTGGATGATCCGCGCCATCCTTTCTCACGCGATGGAGATTACCGGCGTCACGCGCGACAGCCGCCTCGAGAAAACGCTGTTCGCGTGCGACGAGCTCTCCGGATTCATTACCGCCGCGGCGCTCGTGCGGCCGAGCAAGAGCGTGCTCGATCTCGAAGCGAGCTCGGTCAAGAAGCGGATGAAGGACAAGGCATTCGCGCGCGGCGTGAAGCGCGAGGATCTCGTGGCCGGCGCCGAGCTCCTCGGTCTGCCGCTCGACGAGCACATCACCAACGTCATCGGATTCATCAGGTTGCGCGCCGACGAGCTCGGACTTCGCGGGACGTTGTGATGGACCTTTTCCACATGTGCGGACGTATATCTGAAAGGCATGGCTGAGATCGCGAGCGCGCCGCCGGCAGCCGCGACCGTGACGCTCGAGAGCGTGACGGTCGCATACGGCAGGAATGCCGCATTGCGCGACGTCACGACGTCGTTCATCTCTGGCGCCGTCGGGCTCCTCGGACCAAACGGCGCTGGCAAAAGCACGCTCATCAAGTCGCTGCTCGGCTTTCTCGTGCCGGAGCGCGGCCGGATGCGGGTGCTCGGCCTCGACGTCGCCGAATCACCGCTCGAGATTCGTTCGCGCGTCGGCTACATGCCGGAGAGCGATGGCCACATCCCCGGCATGAACGCCGTCTCGTTCGTCGCGTACTGCGGCGAGCTGTCGGGACTGCCGCGCGTGGACGCGATGCAGCGGGCGCACGAGGTGCTGTTCTACGTCGGCCTCGGCGAGGCGCGATACCGCAACGTCGAAACCTATTCGACCGGCATGAAGCAGCGAATCAAGCTCGCGCAGGCGCTCGTTCACGATCCCGACCTTCTGTTCCTCGACGAACCGACGAACGGCATGGACCCGAAAGGCCGCGACGAGATGCTCGAGCTCGTTCGCGACCTCGCGCACAACAAAGGCGTCAACCTGATTCTGTCGTCGCACCTGCTTCCTGACGTCGAGTACACGTGCGATCACGTGGTCGTCATGGACAAGGGCCGCGTCGCGGCCTCGGGACCGATTGACGCGCTGAAGCAGCCGCGCGGCCGTGTCTACGAGCTGCGCGTGAAGACGCAGAACGGCAGTCTCGACCCATTCCTGCAGCGTCTCGCTGCGGCCGGCCTCGACTGCCATGCCACCGACGAGGACGTCATGCGCGTCTTCGTGCCCGGCGACGGCGGCGCGAAGGAAATTTTCGCGCTGGCGGCGGCCGACCACGTCCAGGTTCGCCATCTGCGTCCCAGCATTCCGACGCTCGAAGACGTGTTCGCCAAAGCGGTCGGCGAGGAGTAGCGCAACCGCCCATGCCGATTCACGATCAGGGCTATCGACGCTACGGCGGCGGCAAGGCGCGCGGGCGCGGGTGGACCGTCATCGCAACGGCCGGCCTTCGCGGATTTTTCGGAAAGAAGGCGTTCCTCGGTCTGCTGCTCCTCTCGTGGGCGCCGTTCATCGTCCGCGCCGTTCAGTTCTACGCAGCCGCGAGCCTGCCGCAGGCCGCGTTCCTCGCGCCGCGTCCGGAAACCTTCCGTCAGTTCCTGGACCAGCAGGAGGTCTTCGTCTTCTTCGTAACCGTGTACGTCGGCGCGGGGCTCATCGCGAACGATCGGCGGGCGAACGCGCTCCAGATTTACCTGTCGAAGCCGCTGACGCGCGGCGAGTACGTCTTCGGCAAGCTCGCGATCCTGATGGCGTTTCTGCTGCTGGTTACGTGGATTCCGGCGCTTCTGCTCCTATTCGTCCAGATGGCGCTCGCCGGCAACCTGACGTTTCTGGTCAACAACTTTTTCCTGTTTCCGGCCATCACGCTCTTCGCTTTCGTCCAGGTGATCATGGTCGCCGCGACGATGCTGGCGCTGTCGTCGCTGTCGAACAGCAGCCGCTACGTCGGCATCATGTATACGGCGGTCCTGTTCTTCACGCAGGCCATCTACGGCGTGGTCTATGCGGTCACACGAAGCACTGCCATGTCGTGGATCTCGCCGTCGGCGAACCTGACGCAGATCGGCGACGTCATCTTCCGCCTGCCGCCGAAGTACGACACGCCGTGGATCGTGTCCGCCGTCGTCATCCTCGTGCTCGTCGGCGGATCGGCCGCCATCCTCGAGCGACGCGTTCGCGGCGTCGAGGTGATCACGTGACGACCGATCCGGTGGGCATCGTTTCGGCGGATCACCTGTCGAAGTGGTACGGACAGGTCATTGGGCTGAATGACGTGTCGGTCAGCGTCCCGCCAGGCATCACGGGACTGCTCGGCCCGAACGGCGCAGGGAAGTCCACGTTCATGAAGCTGATGACGGGTCAGCTCAAGCCGAGCAAAGGATCGATCGCGGTCCTCGGCGAGCCAATCTGGGACAACCCGTCGTTGTACTTCCGCATCGGGTTCTGTCCCGAACAGGACGCGTTCTACGAGCGGATGACCGGCCTGGAGTGGGTGACTGCACTCGTCCGCCTGAACGGATTAGCGGACGACGAGGCAGCTGCCGCAGCGAGGCGCGCGATCGAGATGGTGGACCTGTCCGAAGCCGCCGACAAGAAGATCGGCGCATACAGCAAGGGGATGCGGCAGCGGATCAAAATGGCGCAGGCACTTGCGCACGATCCTGAATTGCTGATCCTCGACGAGCCGCTCTCGGGCATGGATCCGATCATGCGGCGCAAGACGATCCGCTTGATCAAGGACTGGGGGAAGGCCGGCCGCAGCATCATCGTGTCCAGCCACATCCTCCACGAGATCGAGTCGATGACGGCGAACATCCTGCTCATCAACCAGGGCCGCATCCTCGCAGAAGGCAACGTCCACCAGATTCGCGATCTGATCGACGAGCACCCGCATACCGTGTACGTGAAGGCCGATCAGACGCGCCAGCTCGCACGCGAGTTCCTCGCCTTCGACGATGTGCTCAGTTTGAAATTCGAGGAGAACGCTGTCGTCGTCCAGACGGGACGTCCCGATGCGTTTTACGCGAGGCTGACCGACCTGGCGGCTTCGGGCGCGGCCGGCACGATTCACGAGGTCACGTCTCCCGACGACAACCTCCAGGCGGTCTTTCAGTATCTCGTGAAGTCATGATGCAGGCGCCCGACGAAGTCGTCACCACTCCGGTCGCGCGAGCCAGCGGTCGTCAGCCACGCATGACGCCGACGCTGGCGCCCTCCGCGCTGAAGATCTTCGACCTGTCGCTCGGTCAGATGCTCTGGTCGCGCCGCTCGGTGTTTCTCGCCGTCCTGCTCGGCGGACCGGTGGTCCTGGCGATCACGCTCCGTATCATCTCCGGGCTGTTCACGTCCGGCTTCCGCATCAACGGGGCGATGGCGGGTGGCGGGACGATTTTCGGGATGATGATCTGGCTCCTCTACATCCGCTTCATCGTCCCGGTGCTCGGCGTGTTCTATGGAACGGCGCTGATCGCGGACGAGGTCGATGACAAGACGATCACCTACCTTTTTACTCGACCGATCCCGCGGAGCGCGGTCCTCGTCGGGAAATACCTCGCCTACCTCGCATGCACCGCGCTCCTCATCATGCCGTCCGTTGTGCTCGTCTACTTTCTCGTGGTTCCCATCAGTGGCGGCAGCATCGGCGGATCGTTTCCCTCGCTCGTGAAGGACCTCGTGATGCTCGTCGTCGGCCTGGCGGCCTACGGGGCGGTATTCGCGCTGGTCGGAACACGACTGAAGCGGCCGCTCATCGTCGGGCTGGTCTTCGCCTTCGGGTGGGAGCCAGGTGTGCTGCTGTTCCCGGGATATCTGAAGCGCCTGACCGTCGCCTATTACCTTCAGGCGCTCGTCACGCACGAGATGCCGCAGGATTCCGCGGTCAGTCTTTTGCTTCAGCTGTTCCACGATGTGCCGGGTGTACTAACAAGTCTGATATCGCTGGCCGTCATCATCGGGGTCACGCTGTGGCTGGCGGGAAAAACCGTCGAGCAGCGTGAATACGTGCTGGATCAATAATCCTCGCGATGCGCGATAATCGGCGGCGACGGGCGAAAATCGGGAACGACGCGCAAGGCCGGACCGTATAAGAATTTGAGGCGTAACCCATGACCGCGAAGACCCGGTACTTCGTGATTGTTTCGCTCCTGGTGCTCGGCGTTGGTCTCGGTACCGGACTGGTGGCCTACTACGTCGGCTTCCCGGCCGGTGCGTTCGCCCGTGCGGGTGGCCCCGACGAGCTCCAGTTCGTGCCCCGCGACGCCACCCTGGTGGCATACGCCGATGTCCACGAGGTGATGACCTCGGAGCTTCGGCAGAAGCTTCACAGCGCGCTTCCGGTCCCCGGCGAGGGCCAGCGCGAGTTCGAAGACAAGACCGGCATCAACATCGAAACCGACATCGACCGCATCGTTGCCTGCCTCGACCCGAACCTCCAGGATGGCGGCAAGCCGAACAACGGGATGGTGCTGGCGCGCGGCCGCTTCAACGAAACGAAAATTGAAGCGCTGATGCGCGAGCACGGCGCCGAGGTCCAGGACTATCACGGCAAACGGCTGCTCGTGGGACCGCGGATGGACGACGGAAAGCCTCGCCAGCTTTCAGCCGCGTTCATCGAGCCCGGACTGCTCGCGCTCGGCAGCGCGCCGCTCGTGCGCTCCGCGATCGACCTCCACCAGTCTGGCGACAACCCGCAGGCTGGTCTGCAGAGCGTCACGGGGAACGAAGAGCTGATGAATCTCGTGCGTTCGCTCGAGTCCGGCAATTTCTGGGCAGTCGGCCGATTCGACGCGCTGCAGGCGCAGGCCCATCTGCCGCAGGAAGTGTCGACGCGAATTCCGGCGATTACCTGGTTTGCGGTCAGCGGCCACGTCAACGGCGGCCTGCGCGGTGTCCTCCGCGCCGAGACGCGCGACGAGGAAGCCGCAAACAACCTGCGCGACGTCGTTCGCGGTTTCCTGGCGCTCGGAAAGATGCAGGCCGGCTCGCGTCCCGAGATTCAAACGATGATGGACTCGCTCGAGCTGGGCGGCACTGGCAAGACGGTCGCGCTGTCCTTCAACGTTCCGGCCGGTGTGTTCGACGCCGTTGCTGCAGCGTCGGGCCACTCGTTGAAGAAACCTCCCGTCCAGTAACGTAAACGTTTGTCATCCGGAGGCGCAGTTGCTTGACGCCTCCGGATTCCGCCCCTACACTCCCACGCGTTGACCGATCTCGTGTTCTTCTACGGCACGCTGATGAGCGGCTTCAAGCGTGAAGGGCGTGCGCGTCTCGACGCGATGCTCCAACACCAGGGCCGCGGCTCCATCGACGCGGCGCTCTTCGATCTCGGCATTTATCCTGCCGCGATTCCTACAGCCGAGAGCCACGTCTGGGGCGAAGTCCACCGCATGCTTGACATCGACGCGGTACTGACGACGCTCGACGAGATTGAGGGCTATCGGCCGGGCGAGCCCGACGCGAGTTTGTACCGCCGCGAAGAAACGACCGTCACCTTCGAGGATGGCCGGAAAGCGCGCGTGTGGACGTACTTCTACAACGCGCCGCTCGGGCGCGCGCAGCGCATCGAGTCCGGAGACTATCTCCAGCACCTGAAAGTGAAATAGCCGCGCGCTTACAGCGCCCGGCGTCCGTCCGTGATGGCCTGGATGAAGTCGGCGACGACGTCGTCGACGCGGTCGGGCGCCTCGATGAACTCGATCCCTGATCGGTAGACGACCGTTTCCTGATTGACGTCGCTGATGGTGCAGTGAACGACGCGGCCCTTGACGACGACCGAGCGGTCGCCGAGCGTCAGCCGGCATTCGTGCAGCGAGTCCAGGTGAAGCGGGAATGCCGTCTCAACCTGGACGCCGCCGCGGCTGATTTCCTTGATAGCCATTGGCTGGAAGACCATCACTTCGCCCTGAAGGTCTCCCAGTATTTGTATGCGCTCCGTGTCTCGATGCTGACGATACACCGGGCGCGACTATAACACTTAGTTCATCCACACCGCGGGCTTCGCGGTGGGCAGTTCCAGTTCGGCCGGTTCCGCGGCCTCGGCTTCGGAGACTTCGGTTTCCTGCTCCGTTGTGTACGTGAGGACCGGGATGTCGCGGGTCTCCGCATCGAGCTTCAGCATGGACAGCACGCGCAGCCCTTCGGCATCGTCAACGGTGAGACACAGAATCGCGAGGTCGGGCTGCACGCGACGGATCTGGGAATACGCGTGCGTGGTCGACTCCACGAAGACGACGTCGTAGTGACCGGCGTCCAGCACTGTTTCCAGTTGTTCGAGAATCTCAGCGTTGCCGTTGATGATGACAACTTTCTGCGTCATATGTGCCGGCGTTGCCGGATTCTCGTTATATCGGCCGCTCTCAGCGGTGACGTTGGTCATCTGTGTCCGACTCCACGGACGCCCGTTCTAAATTCAGGATCCGTGCCACAGCCGGTTTGTGTAAATGACAGCAATTTCGCCTGTTTGCTGCGGCTCGGCATTCGGAAAATCCGGCTTGTCTCAGAAAATGGGCCTTTGCAGTCCGCACGGATGGGACACTTAACTGGTAGTCCGCGCGGCAGTTCGTCGCGCATGTTGCAGCCGGCGTCCACTGTACGGCACTCTCAGCGCCATGATGAGCAGTACGGCGAAAGCCACGACCTATCACAACTTTATTGACGGTGCCTGGAGTCCTTCGGTTTCGGGACACGTCTTCGAAAACCGTAACCCGGCCAACCACGACGATCTCATTGGATGGTTCCAGCAATCCACGCGCGTGGACGCGGAACGTGCGATCGATGCGGCGCGCCGTGCGTACGCGTCATGGCGGCTCGTGCCGGCGCCGCGTCGCGCGGAACTCCTGTTCCGCGCCGCGCAACTGCTCGCCGAACGGAAAGAAGCGCTGGCGCGCGACATGACGCGCGAGATGGGCAAGGTCCTCGACGAGACGCGCGGCGACGTCCAGGAAGCGATCGACATGACGTTCTTCATCGCCGGCGAGGGACGGCGTCAGTACGGCCAGACCGTGCCGTCCGAGCTCCGCGACAAGTTCGCCATGTCGGTCCGCCAGCCGCTCGGCGTCTGCGCGATCATCACGCCCTGGAACTTCCCGATGGCGATTCCGTCGTGGAAGATCATTCCCGCGCTGGTGTGCGGGAACACGGTCGTCTTCAAGCCCGCCACGCTGACGCCGCTGTCGGCGCTGAACTTCGTCAGGATTCTCGAGGAAGCGGGCATCCCGTCCGGCGTCGTCAACCTCGTGACCGGCGGCGGCGCCGAGGTCGGCGACGCGCTTTCCGCTCACGCCGACGTTCGCGTCGTCTCGTTCACCGGATCCACCGAGGTGGGGCGGACGGTCTCGGAACGGTCAGCGCCGTCGTTCAAGAAGGTCCACCTCGAGATGGGCGGCAAGAACGTCATCATGATCATGGACGACGCGAACCTGGAGCTCGCGGTCGACGGTTGCCTGTGGGGCGGGTTCGGCACGACCGGTCAGCGCTGCACGGCTGCGAGCCGCGTCGTCGTTCACGAGCGCGTCTATGCGCACTTCATCGATCAGTTCGTGGCTCGCGCAAGGACCCTGCGAGTCGGCGACGGACTCGATCCGGCCGTGCAAATGGGGCCTTCGGTCAGCGCGGGTCAGCTCGAAACCGTGGAGCGCTACGTGGATGTCGGTCAGCGCGAAGGCGCGAAGCTCGCCTGTGGCGGTCATCCGCTGAAGAGCGGCGCACACGCGAAAGGGTTCTTTCACGAGCCGACCATCTTCGCCGACGTCAGCCCGACGATGCGGATTGCGCAGGAGGAGATCTTCGGTCCCGTTGTATCGGTTCTGCCGTGCCGATCGCTCGAGGAAGCGGTCGAGATCGGCAACGGCGTCCAGTACGGGCTGTCCGCGTCCATCTATACGCAGGACATCAATCGCGCGTTCACGGCGATGCGCGATCTGTACACGGGCATCTTCTACGTGAACGCGCCGACGATCGGCGCCGAGGTGCATCTGCCGTTCGGCGGCACGAAAGCCACCGGCAACGGCCATCGGGAAGCGGGCACGGCTGCGCTCGATGTCTTCTCGGAGTGGAAGTCGATCTACATCGACTTCAGCGGCAAGCTGCAGCGCGCACAGATCGACACGCAGGAGCTCTAGCCACTAGAATTGATCGTTTATGCCCGCCGACATCGTCATCCTTGGCGCACGGCGCACGCCCATCGGGAAGTACGGCGGCTCGTTTCGCGACGTGCATCCCGCGGAGCTCGGAGCGGTAGCCGCGCGCGCCGCGATGGAGGAGTGCGGCGTCAAGCCTGCTGACATCGACGAGGTGGTCGTTGGTCACGCGCGCCAGGCGGGATCGGGTCCAAATCCCGGACGGCAGACCGGCCGCCGCGCCGGCGTGCCTGACGCGGCACCGGCGTACACGGTCAATCAGGCATGCGCGTCGGGACTCCTGGCAATCGCATCCGCGGCGCGATCGATTGCGCAGGGCGAATCCGAAATCGTGCTCGCCGGCGGCATCGAATCGATGAGCCGAATGCCGTACCTCATCGACTCGATCGATGCGCGGTGGGGACATCGGATGGGCAACTTCACGCTCGTGGACGCGATGTACCGCGACGGCTTCGAGTGTCCGCTCTCTAATCTGATCATGGGCCAGACGGCAGAGGTGCTGGCGCAGCAGTACGGCGTCACGCGCGAGGAGTCGGACTGCTTCGCGCTGGACAGCCAGCGAAAAGCGGCTGCGGCCATCGCATCCGGCCATTTCACGCGCGAGATCGCGCCCGTCACCCTGACCGTGAAGGGGAAGAGCCTGACGGTTTCGCAGGACGAGCACCCGCGTCCCGAAACGACGCTCGAGAGCCTGCGCAAGCTGCCGCTGGCGTTCAAGGAAGTCGATGGCAAAAGCGGCATCATCACCGCAGGCTCCGCGTCGGGCGTCACCGACGGCGGCGCCGCGCTCGTCCTGACGTCCGCCGATATCGCCCGTGCCCGCGGACTGCGACCGCGCGCCAGAATCCTCGGTTGGGCGACAGCCGGTGTCGATCCGCGGATTATGGGGATCGGACCGGTTCCCGCGATTCGCAAGCTGACGGATCGGATTGGCTTGAAGCCGGACGACTTCGATCTGGTCGAGTTGAACGAAGCGTTTGCACCACAGGTGCTCGCCGTGCTGAGGGACGTTCCCATCTCGAGCGATCGGCTCAACGTCAACGGCGGCGCCATCGCGCTGGGACATCCCATCGGTTGCACCGGCACACGTCTCGTCGTGACGCTCCTCCACGAGCTCGAGCGTCGTGAGGCACGGCGCGGTCTCGCGACGCTGTGCGTCAGCGGCGGCATGGGCATGGCGCTCGCGATCGAGCGATGCGCATAGCCATCATTCCCGGCGACGGCATCGGCGTGGACGTCACCGCCGAAGCGACCAAAGTCCTCAATCGAGTCGCGGACGTCTTCGGCCGCCAGTTCGACCTCGAAGTCCTGCCGTGGAGCGCCGATCATTATTTGAAAACGGGCGTCACGCTGCCGCCCAACGGCTACGATATGCTCCGCGACGAGTTCGACGCGATCTTCATCGGCGCGCTCGGCGATCCCCGGGTGCCCGACAACAAGCATGCGCGCGACATCCTGCTCGGGACGCGTTTCGTGCTGGACCTCTACGTCAACTATCGTCCGGTCAAGCTCCTGCACGAGCGGCTGTGCCCGTTGAAATCGCGCAGCACGGCCGACGTCGACTTCGTCGTCTTCCGCGAGAACACCGAAGGCGTGTACGTCGGCATCGGCGGTCGCTTCAAGGCGGGGACCGACGATGAGGTGGCGATTCAGGAGGAGGTGAACACCTTTAAAGGGGTGCACCGAATCGTACGTCACGCCTTCGAGTTCGCGCGCGCCAACGGCCGACGCCGCGTCTGCATGGCGGACAAGAGCAACGCGATGACCGACGGCCACGCGCTGTGGCAGCGCGTCTTCAAGGCGATGGCGCCGGAATATCCCGAGATCGAATCGCGGCATCTTTACATCGACGCCCTCGCGCTGCTGATGGTCCAGGATCCGTCGCAGTTCGACGTGATCGTGACGAACAACCTGTTCGGCGACATCATCACGGACCTCGGCGCGGCGCTCCAGGGCGGGCTCGGCGTCGCGGCATCCGGCAACATCCACCCGGGACGAACGTCGATGTTCGAGCCGGTCCACGGCTCCGCGCCGCCGTTGGCCGGCCGCAACGTTGCGAACCCGATGGGCGCCATCCTCTCGACGGCGCTCATGCTCCAGTGGCTCGGCCTGACGCTCGAAGGCGCGGTGGTCGAAGCTGCGGTGAAAGAGGCCGTGGCGAATGGGCAGGGAACGAAGGAAATTGGCGGGACGCTGGGAACACGCGAAACCGGCGACTACATCACGAAGGCAATCAGGGTATGACCAGGACGGACGTGTTCATCGTCGGCGGCGCGCGCACTCCGATGACCGACTATGTCGGCGCGCTGAGAGATGTCTCGGCGCTCGAACTCGGCGCCATTGCCGCCCGCGGCGCCTTCGAAAGAACCGGCGTGAAGCCGGAATGGATCGATCACGTGGTCGTCGGCAACGTGCTGCAGACGAGCAGCGACGCGATCTACGGCGCGCGTCACGTGGCGTTGAAGGCGGGCGTACCCGTCGCGGTACCGGCGCTCACCGTCAATCGTCTCTGCGGCTCGGGCATCCAGTCAGCCGTGAGCGGCGCGCAGATGATTCAGCTCGGCGAAGCGGGCATCGTGCTCGCCGGCGGCGTCGAGAACATGAGTCAGGCGCCGCACGTCATTCGCGGTCTTCGCAGCGGTCTCAAGCTCGGGCAGGGACAGCTCGAGGATTCACTCTGGGAAGCGCTCCTCGATTCGTACTCGGGCTGCACGATGGCGATGACCGCCGAGAACTGCGCGGCGAAGTACGGGATCACCCGCCAGGAGCAGGATTGTTTCGCGCTTCGGAGCCAACGGCTCGCGGCGAAGGCGTGGAGCGAAGGCCGCTTCGCCGAAGAGATTGTGCCGGTCGAGATCGTGACGCGCAAAGGCAAGCAGATCGTCGATCGCGACGACCACATGCGTCCGGACACGACGCTGGAGATCCTGGCCAAGCTTCCGCCGGCGTTCAAGAAGGATGGGACCGTCACCGCAGGCAACGCCAGCGGCATCGTCGACGGCGGCGCAGCACTCGTGCTGGCTTCCGCGGATGCCGTCGCCAGTCACAAGCTGAAGCCGATCGGCCGCCTGGTGGCGTGGGCATCAACCAGCGTCGAGCCTTCGCTGATGGGAATGGGGCCTGCGCCCGCTACGCGGCGCGTCCTGGAGATCGCAGGCCTGACGCTGGACCGGATCGATCTCATCGAGGTGAACGAAGCGTTCGCCGGCCAGTATCTAGCCGTCGAGAAAGAACTGCAGCTCGATCGCGAGCGGGTCAACGTGAACGGCGGCGCGATTGCACTCGGCCATCCGCTCGGGATGAGCGGAACGCGCCTGCTGTTGACCCTGCTGCTCGAGCTGCGCCGCCGCAAGCTGACGCGAGGTCTCGCGACGGCCTGCATCGGCGGAGGCCAGGGCATCGCCGCCATCGTCGAAGCCATCGATCACGGGAACTGACGCATGCACACTCAATCATCCATGACCATGAACATCAAGACAGTCGGCGTTGTCGGTTGCGGTCTGATGGGATCCGGCATCGCGCAGGTGAGCGCGTCCGCCGGATACCGGACGATCGTGCGCGAAGTGGACCCGGCGTTCCTGAACAAGGGGCTCGGGCGAATTCAGAAGTTTCTCGATGACGGCGTCGCGAAAGGCAAGGTGGCGGCGGCCGCACGGGACGCCACGCTGGCCAACCTCTCCGGCACGACCAGCTTCGACGCGCTGGCAGAGTGCGACATCATCGTCGAAGCCATCGTCGAAAACCTCGAGGAAAAGCACAAGACCTACACGAGCCTCGAGCCTCTCGTGAAGGAGCACACGATCTTCGCGTCGAACACGTCGTCGCTCTGCATCACGGAGCTTGCGGCGGGGACGAAGCGGCCGGACCGGTTCATCGGCCTGCACTTCTTCAATCCGGTTCCGCTGATGAAGCTCGTCGAGGTGATCCGATCGCTGGCGACGAGCGACGGGACGTATCAATCGGCGTTCGCCTTCGCCGCCTCGCTCGGCAAGGAACCGATTACGGCGCCCGATCGCCCGGGTTTCATCGTCAATCGCCTGCTCGTGCCGTACCTCCTCGATGCCATTCGTGCGTACGAGAACGGGCTCGGCACGCTGGAAGATATCGACAAGGGGATGAAGCTCGGGTGCGGCTACCCGATGGGACCGTTCACGCTGCTCGACTTCGTCGGGCTCGACACGACGTACTACATCGCGAACATCATGTTCGAGGAGTTCCGCGAGCCGGCGTACGCGCCGCCTCCGCTCCTGAAGCGCATGGTCCTGGCCGGTCGAATGGGCCGTAAGAGCGGACATGGCTTCTACAAGTACTGATCGTTGCCGCTGAGCGGCGGTCGCGTCTCCTAGAAGCGCATCGTGCGCAGCCGATCGACCGTGAAGCGCGAGAGCGCCTCGACCGTCGCCCGATCGGGCCCGAGCTGTCCGTCGATGCCGAGCATCGCGACGCCGTGGACCGTCGCCCACACGAACGGCGCGAGGACCGTCACATCGGGTGGTTCCTTCGACTCGGTTGTGAGGATCGACGTCAAAGCGGCGACGAGGACGTCGAACGCGGCGTTACCGTCGGCGATGAGGCCCGGGTCGTCGCCGCAGAGATCGCGAAATCGGCCGAACATCACGCGGTAGTGTGACGGGTTGTCGAGCGCGAAGCGGACGTACGCGACACCCATCGCCGCCAGGCCGTCTCGTCCTTCGCCCGCCTCGGTCCACGCGGTGAGCAGATCCTGCCGAAAGCGCTGAAAGCCTTCGCGCGCAACCGCCGCGAGCAGCGCGCCTTTGTTCCTGAAGTGTCGATAGAGCGCCGTCCTCGAAACGCCCAGGTGTTCCCCGACCTCGCGGAGGGTGAGGGCCTCGACGCCGTCGGCGCCAATCGTCCGCACCGCCTCCTGCAGCAGCGCGTGGCGCAGGTCGCCGTGGTGGTAGCGGTTCGTCGGCTTTCGGCGTGGCCGGGGCGTCCGGCGGTGCAATTCCGGCATTTTCCCCAGCGTATCGTGAGGTGTTGACATTGTCAACATAAGCCGGGTATGCTTGGCGGCGTCATGTTGACATCGTTAACATCTGGCGTTCGAACCGTCCCGCCGGAGCTAGAGGGAAAGGCCATGAACATGTCGACCAATCGTCTCCGCACGCTCGTCCACGACGCCTGGCGAATCAACAAGCCTTTGACGGCAGTCGGCCTCCTCATGACCGTGGCCGCCGTGGCGTCCGCCGCCGGCCTCGTGCTCGATGCGAGAACCATCTTGGGAGTTCCAGCGTGGCTCAAGCCGCTGAAGTTCGCGCTGTCCACGGCGATCTACAGCTTCACGTTCGTCTGGATCTTCAGCTACCTGCCCGAGTGGCGTTCGACGCGCCGGGTGGCAGGATTCATCACCGCGGCCATCTTCGTCATCGAAGTCGGCATCATCGACGTCCAGGTATGGCGGGGAACGACCAGCCACTTCAATACCGCAACGGTGCTGGATGGCGCGCTCTACACCATCATGGGCGTGGGAATTTTCCTGCAGACGCTGGCGAGCCTCTTCGTCGCGATTGCGCTCTGGCGGCAGACGTTCACGGATCCGGTGATCGGATGGGCGTTCCGTCTCGGAATGACGATGACGCTGATTGGTGCGTCGACGGGCGGCCTGATGACGCGGCCGACGGCCGGACAGATCGCCGAAGCGCGGGTCACGCACAACCTGCCGGTTGCGGGCGCTCATACCGTCGGCGCCGCAGACGGCGGACCTGGGCTGCCGGGCACCGGGTGGAGCACCGAGCACGGCGATCTTCGCGTCCCCCATTTCGTCGGGCTCCACGCCATCCAGGCGCTCGCCATCGTCGCGCTCGTGATTCGACGCCGGCATATGAGCGACTCGCGCGGCGTGCGCGCTATCATGCTGGCCGCGGCGAGCTACGCGGTCCTCTTTGCGATTCTCCTGTCGCAGGCGCTTCGCGGCGAACCGGCGATTCATCCCGAAGCGGCGACACAAGCCATCATGGCCGCATGGGCCATCGTGACGACAGCGGCGATGTGGATGCTGGTTGCCGACTCGCCCTTGCGTCGGCGTGTGCTGATTTCCTGATCGGAGGCTTCGATGACGCCAGCCCAGGTCTTCTCGATCGTCAACCCGCTCGCGCTCGTCGGCTGGCTCGCGCTGATCTTCTTTCCGCGCCGGCGCTGGGCCGTGCACTCTGTCGCCGGCCTCGCGATGCCGGCGATCTTCGCGGCCGTCTATCTTGCGATCCTGCTCACACAGTGGGCATCGAGTTCGGGAAGCTTCTCATCGCTCGCCGGGGTCGCGGCGCTGTTCGCCAATCCGTGGCTCCTCCTGGCCGGGTGGATTCACTACCTCGCATTCGATCTGCTGGTCGGCCGGTGGGAAGTCATGGATGCGCACGAGCGAGGCGTACCGCATCTGGCGGTCGTGCCATGCCTGTTGCTGACGTTTATGTTCGGGCCTGTTGGGTGGCTGTCGTACTCGGCGGTCCGCCGGGCATTCGGTACAGCGCCCGTCGTTGCCGAGATCTAGCGCTTCGCGAGGAGCGCGCGCGCTTTCTCCTTGAACTCTTTGTCTTCCGGCGTCCACTCGGGATCGAGTGGCGCATCGAGGACCTTCTGGAGTTCCGCGCGCGCCTCGTCCTTCTTGTTCTCGTCCAGCAGTACTTCGGCGAGAAAAAAGAGCGACGCTGAACTCACGGGGTTGTATTTCAACGAGGTGCGGAGATGCGCCTCAGCTTCCTTGTTGCTGCCCCCGAACATTCCCGGCACCTTGAAGTACCAGCGGCCCAGCGCGCGATCCGCCGAGCCCTGCATGAAGGCGGGATCCATTTTCAGGACCGTCTCGAGCTCTTCCTTGATCGGCTTCCGATACTTCAGTCCCTGCCGCATGCCGAACGACTCTGCGAGCGTTCCCATAGTGGCGGCCAGCCAGAAGTGACCCTCGGGCCGATTCGACTGCAGCTCGATCGCTTTCTTCGACGCCTCCATTCCCTGCTCGAGGTACTTGCGACGCTCGTTCTCAGGCGCATGCCCGCCGAGCCAGTAGTCCGCGCGCGCCAGTTTCCATGCGACCTCGAAAGCGTCGGGCGCCTGCGGATGCTGTGCGAGCTCCGCCGCCCAGATGTCCGCGGCCTGTTTCGCGCTCGCGATGTTGGCGCGGTCCGCGTAGAGCGCGTCAGGCGACTGCAGCCCGGCAAGAAGAACCGGGATATAAAATAGGAGGATGCAAGAGCTCATCAGGACGCTGCTGAAGGAACTCGGCGAGGATCCTGACCGCGAGGGCCTGGTCAACACGCCGAAGCGCGTGGCGAAGGCGTACGAATTCCTCACGAGCGGGTACAGAGCGGATATCGAGAAGGTGCTGAACAACGCGCTGTTCACCGTCGATTATAGCGAGATGGTGATCGTCAAGGACATCGACTTCTACAGCCTCTGCGAACATCACCTGCTGCCGTTCTTCGGAAAGTGCCACGTCGCCTACATTCCCAGCAACCGTGTGATCGGACTCAGCAAGATTCCGAGACTCGTCGATGTGTTCGCGCGGCGTCTCCAGGTGCAGGAGCGGCTGACTCAGCAGATCGCGAACACGATTCGCGAAACGATCAACCCGCTCGGCGTCGCCGTGGTCGTCGAGGCCACGCACCTCTGCATGTCGATGCGCGGCGTCGAGAAACAGAATTCGTTTGCGGTCACGAGCGCGATGCTTGGAGCCTTCAGAGATCATTCGCGGACGCGTATGGAGTTCCTCGAACTGATCAAGCTGCGCAGCGCGACGGGTGGCATGCGCGAGAGCGCCACGGGCCTTGCCTGTGTCGGTGACGACTAGTCCTCACGCGATCGAACCGATCCGTCCGTCCGCTTCGACCGTCGCGTTCCGTTCAGCCTGCCTGAGCATCGAAGCCGGCTCGGCGGCCGCGTCCGGCTCGATCCTCTTGTGATCACGTTCCTCATCTTTCTCGCCACATACGCGGTCGTCGCCCTCGGCCGCGCACCAGGCCTCGCCGTTGACCGCACCGGCGCCGCGCTCGTCGGCGCGATTCTCATGGTCGTCACCGGCGCCATCGGATTCGACGATGCGGTGCGGGCCGTGGACTTTCGGACACTGGTGCTGCTCTTCGGCATGATGGTGTTGGTCGCGCACCTGCGTCTGTCCGGCGGGCTCGCGGCGCTCGTTCGTGTCGTGACCGAACGCGTGACGCACCCGGTGCTGCTCGTGCTCGCGCTCGTGTTCACGGCCGGGTTCCTGTCGGCGCTCTTCGTCAACGACACCATCTGCCTCGTCTTCACGCCGATCGTGATCGACGTCGCGGAAGCACGGCGTCATCGTCCGCTGCCGTACCTGCTCGCGCTGGCGACGGCCTCGAACATCGGCAGCGCGGCAACGGTGACCGGCAACCCGCAGAACATGCTGATCAGCACCGTGTCGCGCATCTCGTTTCGCGCGTTTTCGTCGTCGCTCATGCCGATTGCGATTCTCGGCCTGATCGTCGATGCCCTCGTCATCTGGCTGTTCTTCCGTCGCCAGCTGACCTCGGTGTCCACGGACGTCGTCGCGATGGAACCGGTGACGCCGCACGGGCCGGTGCTCGTCAAGACGATCGTCGTCGCGCTGGCGATGCTGGCCGGATTTCTTGCGGGCTACGACACGGCGCTCGTGTCCGCGGCAGGCGCCGCGGCGCTGCTCGTGACGCGCCGCGTGTCGCCGCGCAAGATCTACGCGGCCATCGACTGGGATCTGCTCATGCTCTTCGCCGGCCTCTTCGTCGTCGTCGCCGGAGCAGAACAGGCGGGGATCGACCGGCGGATTTTCCAGCTTCTCGCGCCGCTCGGCGTGCGGACGCTCGGCGGCCTGACCGCAACGGTCGCGGTGCTGTCGAACGCGGTGAGCAACGTTCCCGCCGTGATGCTGTTGTCGCACCTCGTGCCGACGCTGCCGGATCCTGGACGCGCGTGGCTGGTCCTGGCGATGGCAAGCACGTTTGCCGGGAACCTGACGATCGTCGGCTCGATCGCGAACCTGATCGTCGTCGAAGGCGCGCGTCGACGAGGCGTGACGATCGGATTCTGGGACTACGCGAGGGTAGGAATTCCGCTGACGATCACAACGCTCGTGATGGGCGCGTGGTGGCTCGCTTAGGGCAGGTGGGTCGAGTAGGTCGGGTGGGGATGCTCCCCACCCGACCCACCTGACCTATCCAACCTACCCGACCAATTTAGAACCTGAAGGCCGCCGAGAAGCGGATGATGCGCGGCGCGAGCACCTGCGCCGGCGATCCGAACTGCGGCAGCGTGTTCACCGGTCCGCCGGCGACACCGCCGTAGAGGAAGTTGAGCGTGCCGCTGCCGGCACGCGCGTCCCACGCGGTGTTGGCGTTGAACAGGTTGTAGAGATCCATTGCCGTCTCGAGCGCACGCGGGCCGAACTTGAACACCTTGCCGACGCGGAGATCGAGCGTCGTCACCGGATCGAGACGCAGCGCGCCGACCGGACCCACGTTGACGTTGAAGGCGCCGCCCACCGTTGCCGGCGTGCTGATGTAGCGAGTCAGCGCGATGCCGCTCTGCGAGCGGAAGTTCGCCGCGAGATCGATGTCGTACCACGGCAGCGTGTACGACCCGGTCAGCTTGAACTGCTGCGGACGGTCACCGGTTTGCCCGGCCGTCGAGCTGTACGCGTTGGTGACCACCGGACCGTTCATGTCGATCGCGCTGTTCGGATTCGGCGTCGTCAGGTTCGGCACCGTGAAGTTCACCCAGCTCGTGTGCGCGTACGTGTAGCCCGCCAGGACCTGCCAGTGGTTCGACAGGCGTTTGGTGGCGGTGAGCTCGATGCCCTTGTAGGTTTGCGTCGCGTTCGGATCGTTGGTCACCGACACCAGGTTTCCGGTGCCGATTCGATCGAAGTACTGGTACGTCGTGTCGTCCGCCGTGCCGGCGCGGCCGTCGGGGCCGGTATCGGTCCGCGTGGACGGCGTCGTGGCGAACGCGTTGCTGACGTTCAGCGTGCCCTGCTGATATTTCTCGCGCCTGTACGAGTACACCGCGCTCACCTTCAACGACTGACCGAGGTCGCGGTCGACGCCGAGTGTGTACTCGTCAGTGTATGGACGTCGATAGTCCGACGAGACGGATGTCGTCGTTCCCGACGTGATGACCGGCGCTCCAGTCTGCTCGCCAGGCTGGAAGATCAGATCGTGATTGAGGTCGTTCCAGCCATAAGTGGCCTGGTACGTCGAGTTCGGGTTCAGCGAGTCGAGCGGCGTGCCCGTCGTCGCGATGATGTAGTAGTAGCGGGCGGCTGATCCCTTGAGGGCCGTCCGGCCGTCGCCAGCGAGATCGTAAGCGGCGCTCAGACGCGGTCCGGTCGTGTTCCAGGTGACCACGTTCGTCTCCGAGAGCGAGCGCGGCACGTTCTGGAATGCCGGCACTCCCAGCGCCGTCCACTTCGTGGCAGGACTCGACTGATCCGGCAGGTAGCCGTCGAGATGCTCGTACCGGAGGCCGCCGGTCACCGTCAGCCGCTTCACCGAGTAGCTGTCCTGCGCGAACAGGGCGGTGTTGTTGAGCGTCGTGGCCGTGTCGAACGGCGTGGCATACAGCGTCACGGCGACCGACTGGTTGGTTTGACTGTTCCAGTTGGCCGTCAGGTCGTCGAAGCGCGTCGTTTCGACGCTGCCCGCTGCGTGAGTGACGTCGATGCCGAACTTGAACTCGTGGCGGCCGCCGAGCGCCTGATCGACGTAGTAGTTGCCCGTGACGTTGGTCTGTAGACGCGGACGATGGCGGACGGTGTTCGCCGTGTAGTTCCCGGTGATGA
The DNA here is from genome assembly GCA_036557365.1 of Vicinamibacterales bacterium. Lineage (GTDB taxonomy): Bacteria > Acidobacteriota > Vicinamibacteria > Vicinamibacterales > CAVVIG01 > DATKHR01. Next base: position 230,119 of record DATBHR010000077.1, on the reverse strand, counting down.
TGCCGGTGGCGTTGTCGGTCAGCGACTGCGCGGAGCCGTTCAGATAGGTTGGGAAGAGAATCGTGTTGTAGCCGAGCCGGGCGTCGATGAAGAAGTTCGACGTCACGACGCTGTTCCACAATGCCTGATACACGCTGAACTTGTCCTCTTCGTTGCTCGTCGAGTCGGCAACCAGCGTGGTGGTCGGCGAATTGAGGAATCGGTTCGGTTTGTTGTAGCGCTGCTTCGAGTAAAAACCGGTCAGCCGGTTCTTGTCGTTCAGCGAGTAGGTGATGTTGACGAGACCCGAGTCGATATTCGTCTGGTCGAGAACGGTCGTCGAAAATGCCGCCGGGACGTTGACGTGGACGCGCCAGTCGCGGATCGATCCGAAGGCGCGCAGCTTGTTCTTGATCAGCGGACCGCCGATGCTGAAGTTGACGTCGGACACGAAGTCGACCTTGTTCGTGCTCGAGATAAAGCCGTACTTGAGCAGGTTGTCGTCGATGTTCGAGCTCTGCGTGCCGCTGCCTTCCCATGCGAAGGTCGTCCGCCCCTGCCAGGTGTTGCCGCCGCTCTTGGTGACCATGTTCAGGAAAACGCCGCCCGTCGGCACGGTGATGTCATGCGCGCCGGTCGAGACCTGGATGTCGTCGAACGCATCGAAGTCGTAGTAGTAGCCCGCAGCGCCGATGGCGCTCGGGTCGCCGACGTTGATGCCGTTCAGGTACTGGGAATTCTGTCCGCTCGTCGTGCCGCGCGCGCTGTAGGTGCCCTGCAGGCCGCCGGACGTGCCGCCCACGTCAGGACGCGTGATCGTCAAGCTCGGCACTTTGTATTCGACAAGGGCCCAGATGTCGCGGCCGCCAGGTGTGCCCTGGAGCAGCTGCTCACTCAGGTTCACCGCGACGTTCGCGCTCGTGGTATCGACGACCGGTGAATCGCCGCTCACGGTGACCGTCTCGGCCAGCGTTGCGACTTTCATCGTCATGTCGAGCGGCGTGGTCTGCCCGACGAGGACAACGATGCCTTCACGGACGACCGTTTGGAAACCCGAGAGCTCGATCTTGACCGAGTAGGTGCCGGGCACGAGCGAAGGGAATCGGTAGGTGCCGCTGACGTCCGTGACGGCAGTCATGGAACCCGAAACGAGAACCGGGCTGCTGATCGTGACGGTCACGCCCGGGGTGACGGCGCCCTGCTCGTCCGTAGTCTTGACGAGAATGCTGCCCGTCTGCACCTGCGCGTACGCCGTTGCGGCGACACTCGCGACAGCGAGCACGCTCAGGAACCTGATGACGAACTTCATGAAATGTCCTCCTGCGGGAGAATGTTGGCTGGACGGGTCTGAATGAGACGGTCCGCTGGAACTCTCAATATCGGAAGGAAATCTTTTAGCAGTTTCCGTTCGGTGATACAACGAACACGAACGGACATTGACGACGAAATGCGATCTTCTACGAAAGGCGTACGGAAACTTGAATTGTTCGGGAACGATTTCAGACAAAGGCGCTCGTTGGCTCAGCCGATCCCGATGACAGCGATCGCCGGATCGGGCAGCGCGGGCGTTTCTCGCTATACTCCGGCGGTACCCACGTGGAGGGTTCGACATGAAAGCGTATTCATTACTGTTCCTTGCTGTTGTGACGGCCTCCTGCAGCGCCCAGGCGGTCCAGCCCCGCACCGATGCGAACCACCTGACGATCGACCAGCTCATCGACATCCGTCATCCTTCGAATCCAATGTGGAGCCCCGACGGACGATCCGTCGTCTTCGTCTGGGATCGCGCGGGCATATCTAAGGTTTTCATTGCGAGCGCAAGCGGCGGTTCGCAGCCGCGGGAGCTCGCGGGCGCCGGTTCGTCACTCACGGGAGCGTTCTGGAGCGCCGACGGCGCCGCGCTGATGGTTCCGAAGAGCGGCGATCTGTGGCGCGTGCCCCTCGACGGAAGTGCCGCGTCCGCCGTCTGGACCACCGCGCCGATCGAAATGGGCATGACGCCGTCCCCTGACGGAAAGAAGGTCGCGTTCGTACGGCCGCTGAATGAATCGGCGGCGCCAGCGCCGGTGGCGGCCGGCGGGCGCGCCAATCGACCGGCCGGCGGCAGCGATCTCGTGGTGCGGACGCTCGCCGACAGCCGTGATCAGATCGTGCTGCACGCGCCCGATCGCATGCTTGGCGCGATCAGTTGGTCGCCCGACGGTCTGTCGCTCGTCGTGAGCGACGCGCCGCACACCATCCGTCACGAGCAGACGCCGGCGTACTCGGGCGCGAAGATCATCTACACGATCAACGAAAACGTCCCGGGCGCCACGACGGTCGTTCCGGCAACCGGCGGCTCTGCCCGGACGCTTGCAGTTTCCGGCGGCGGCGGCTTCGGCGGATTCGGCGCGCGACGATGGGTCGACGCACATCATTTCGTGATGGACCGCACCTCGCCCGACTTCAAGAAGCGAACGACGATGCTCGTGGACATCGCCGGCGGCGAGCCGAAGGTCGTGCACGAGGACGTCAAGGAGAAGTTCTGGAGCATCACCGGCGACGCGAACGCCAACGCGCAGCCCTCGCCTGATGGAAAGTGGCTGGCGTTCCTGAGCGACCGCGACGGTTGGGATCATCTCTACGTGATGCCGGCGCCAGGCAGCGACGCGGCGAAGGCGTCCGAGCCCGTCCAGATCACGAAAGGCAAGTTCGAGGCGTGGCGGCCGATGTGGTCGCCGGACAGCAAACGGATCGTCTTCGACGCCAACGAGGCCGATCACTACGGCACGCGGCATTTGTACGTCGCGGAGATCGCGGGCGACCCGTCGAAGGCGACGATCACGCAGCTGACGAGCGGCCGCGGCACGAACATCTCGGCCATCTGGTCGCCGGACGGCAAGCGGATCGTGTATCAGCACACCGATCCGCAGAATTCCGCTGACCTCTATGTCATCGATCCGGCATCCAAGCAGGTCACGCGTCTGTCCGACTCGATGCCGTCATCCATCGACAAGTCGCAGCTCGTCGCGCCGGAAGTCATTCACTACGCGGGACCGGACGGACAGCAGGTGCCGGCGTGGCTCTTCGTGCCGAAGAATCTCGATCGATCGAAGAAGCATCCGGCGGTCGTCTGGATCCACGGCGACGGCGTGAATCAGAATTACGACGGCTGGCATGTGCAGCGGAACTACGCCGTCTACTACAGCTTCCATCAGTACCTGCTGCAGCAGGGCTATATCGTGATTGCGCCGGATTATCGCGGCAGCATCGGCTACGGCCGCGACTGGCGCGAGGGCGTCTATATGGACGTCGGCGGCAAGGACGCGAAGGACGCGTGGATGGCGGCCAACTACCTGAAGACGCTCCCATACGTCGATTCGACGCGGATGGGGGTGTGGGGGCTCAGCTACGGCGGCTTCTTCACGCTCATCGCGGTGACCGATCAGCCGAAGCTGTTTCGCGCGGCTGTCGATGTCGCTGGTGTCGTTGACTACGCGATGTATTACGAAGATCCGTACCACGGCGGGTGGACGGCCAGCCGCATCGGCACGCCGGACCAGCATCCGGACGTCTACGCGAATGCGTCGCCCATCTCGCATGTCGATCGTCTGGAGACGCCGCTTCTGGTGCTGCACGGCACCGCGGACGTGAACGTGCCGTATCTGCATTCGGTGCGGCTGATCGATGAGCTGATGAAGAAAAACAAGAGCCATCTGCTCACGTTCATGACATACCCGGGCGAGTTCCACTACTTCACACGCGAGCACGTGCTGCGCGACGCGTGGTCGCGCGTCGATGAATTCTTCGGCGGGGAGCTCAAGAGCGGCCCGTCGACGAGCCACTAGGATGAACGACGGCGTTCGCTCCCGGTGGCTCTGGGCGGTTGCGGCGCTGGCGCTGACGACGATCCCGTTTGGCGCCGGCGCTCACGCGCAGTCGCGCCCGCCGGCTCGCAAGCCGGCGGCGCCTCCGCCGCCGGCCAACCTCACGAAGATGACGCCGCAGATCACCTGTCCGGCGCCGCTCGGCATCGGCGTGAAGACGAAGCTCGCCTTCTGCGAGGTCCTCGCCGGGCGCGATCCTGAGGGCGGCGTGCTCATCAAGCTGCCGCCGCATCGCGGTGCGCTCACGCTCACCTTCGACCTGCACAACCTTCAGCTGTATTCCGAAGAGCAGGTCAAGGCGAAGCGCGCCTACGCGAGGTACACCGCCAGCATCGGCGTCATGACGATGGACAATACGCTGATTACGCGGGCGGTCGTCCAGAGCGAGTTCCGGACGGCGGCAGACTTGATCGATCGCATCAGCGGCGGCGCCGGTCCCGCCGGCGTGAAGGCGGTCGCGCCCACCGGCACGGAGTCGATCGTCGTCATGATTCCTGAAAGCGAGGAGCAGGTGAGCCTCCTCGGCGAGAAAGTGACGGTCGAGGCCGTCGGCACGCCTCCGACGACCTTTACACAAGCCGGACGTCCGATCGCCGTCGTCAGCAACCTGATGATCGAGTATCGGCCGGCACCGGTGAAGCCGGCGCCGAGCAAACCGAAGAAGACCGGATAAGCGCGTCAGTCACAAAAGTGAGGTCACATGCGCTCCTACGTGTTCGTCTCGATGCTGTTCCTCATCCCTGTTCTGGTGCTCGCGCAATCCGGGTCGCCGCACATCAAGCGCACGAATCCCACCACGCTCTCCAGTCCGACCGGCTACACGCACGTGGTCGAGACCATCGGACCTGTCAAGACCGTCTACATCTCCGGCCAGGTCGCGCTCGATCCCGCCGGTAACCTCGTCGGACCCGGCGACATGAAGGCGCAGGCCGAGCAGGTGTTCAAGAACCTCGACGCCGCGCTGAAAACGGCAGGCGCCACGTTCGCCGATGTGGTCAAGATGAACAGCTACATCGTCGACATGAGCAAGGCCCAGGCGGTCCGCGAGGTCCGCACGCGATACTTCAGCAACGTGCTGCCGGCCAGCACGTTCGTCGAGGTCAAGGGGCTTGCGCGACCGGAACTGATGCTCGAGATCGAGGTGATCGCCGCGGTGCGCGAGGGGACGCGCGTCGTGCCGGCGACGAAGGACTAACTGCCGACGACTACTCGGATCGCCATGCGGATGGCGGCGCCCAGGATCGTGCCGAATGCCGCCATGCTCACATAGCGCGTAAATGTCAGGTGCCGAGCCCACGTTCGGCGGGCGAACGGAAATCCCGCCATGCACATGGCGAAGAAGCCCGCTGATTCGCCGGCTATACGATTGGGAATGAGCGCCGCGCACAAACCAAATGCCGTTCCGCCGACCAGTATCTGCAAGATGTAGAACTGCCGTTGATGATCGCCCTCGAGCTCTGATGCTGGTTGGGTCATCTTGGACTCCAAGTCGGCACATACTCCGCAGATCAAAAAGACCGTTGGACACCAGCATGATGCTGGTGTCCAACGGCCACTCCTGCCGATCGACTAGAACAGGAACTTGATCGCGAACTGAATCTGCCGCGCAGATCCCGAATCGCCCGTCGGGAAACGCGTGTTGGAGATCACGCCGAACGACGTGCTTCCCACCGTGGCGGTCCTGCCCGGCTGTCCGAAGTTCGCCTGGTTGAACAGGTTGAACGCTTCCACGCGGAACTGCGCGCGCGTGCCGTTGAACAGGTCCAGGTTCTTGATGAACGACAGGTCGGTGTTGCCGAAGCCGGGCCCGTACATCACGTTGCGCCCCAGGTTTCCGAAGTGCGCGACGCCCGCGGCGTTGTAGGGAAGCGCGAAGACCGACGACGCTGTACACGCGCCGGCGCCGCCGGCCGCGACGCGCGGATCGCAGACCGTGGATCCGTTGAACCACTGATAGCTGACCGGGAAGCCGTTCTTGTCGAGATTCGGCGTCGCGACGATGGACGGCAGCTGGCCGATCAGGTCAGGCCGCACCGACGACACGCCGGTGATCGTCGTGATGTTCGTGATGATGTTGACGGGATTGCCCGACTGCAGCTGCTCGACGAGGACGATCTGCCACCCGTCCTTCCAGCGGTTGCCGGAGAACGGCAAGTTGTAGCTGGCGTTGACCGAGAAGCGATGCCGCACGTCGAAGTCTGAAGGGCCGACGCTGTTGGCGATGTTGGTGCTGTCCTGAAGCGACCCGTTGTTCTGCGCGCCGGTCCCGTCGTACGAGTTCGTGTCGGTCGACTTCGACAGCGTGTACGAGCCTTGCAGCGACAACCCGTGCGACAGGCGCCGATTCGCGGTAATCCAGAGGCCCTTGTAGTCGGACCAGCCGAGGCTCGTCTGTTCGGTGATGTTGCCGAGGACGGCGCCGGGAAGGATCGGGCTCGCGGCCGACAGCGCGGGATACGGCCGCACGGTTCCGCCCGGCGTCACGAACTGATTGAGGTTGATCGGAATGCGCTGCCGATCGCCGTGGGAACCGAAGTAGCCGACCATCACGCCCGTGCCGCCGAACTCGCGTTCGACGTTCACGTTCCAGGACTGCATCCGTGACGGCAGGAAGTTCGGATCGGTGAACGACGGCGCGAGCGCCGCGGCGCCGGCCGAAGAAGTGGCGTTGTCGATCTTGATGTTGCTGGCTGCCGTGCCTGACGCCTGAGCCGAGAGGGGATTGACGATCGGCGGATTGCCAGTCTCACCTGTGAAGTATCCCGTGTTGGTCTGGTTCACCATGACCGCGTAGGCGCCACGAACGACCGTCTTGCCGTCGGCCTTCGGGTTCCAAATGACGCCGAGGCGCGGCTGGAAATCGCTCCCGTTCTTCGTCACCTGGTCGAAGCCGTGCGTGCCGATCTGAATCAAGGACGCCGTGGCGGGATCGAACGTGACGAGATTATCCGACCCTTCGGTCGGCGACGGTAGGTAGTCGTAGCGAAGACCGACATCCAGCTTGAGGTTCGCGCCGACGGTGATCGAGTCCTGCAGGAACGCTCCGACCGCGTTCACGAGCGCGTCGTAGACGCGCGGCTGCAGGGTGATGCCGAACGAGCTGCCGAATCCCTGCTGGAACGCCGCGACGCTCGGGTACGTAAAGCTGCCAGGATCCTGGTTCGCGTTGTGATGCTTGACGTGCCGGACCTCGCCGCCGAATTTGAGGATGTGGTTGCCTTTGAGGTAGGTCGCCGTATCGCCCACCGCGAACGTCGTGACTTCACGGCCGCTCGGGAATCCCGCCGGCCCGCCCAAGTTCAGTCCAGGGCCTGAGATCGTGATCGACGGCAGCGGGATCGGCATCGTCGCTCCCGTCAATCCGACGTTGATGCCGATCGCGTTCGTGTCGACGAGGGTTTGCGGGATGAAGTCGATTTTGATGCGGTTGAACCCGCCGCGCACTTCGTTGACGAGCGCCGGGCTGAAGATGTGCGTCTCGTTGATCGTCATGATCTGGCGGTGGCCGCCGCGCCTGTCCGGATAGCCCTCGACGGTCTGACCCTGCGCGTTCGACTCGAGCCGGGAGTCCTTCTGGAACGCGTAGTAGATGTGCAGGTCGTCGCCCTGCCGGAGGTTGTTGTGCGAGTCGATCGTGTACTGGTCGTTGGTCACCGGCGCAAGCGGCGAGCTGATCGCGCGCGTGCCGGTGAGGTCGTTCGCGACGGGAATGTACTGAAGGAGATTTTTCGCGACCGGATCGGTGACCGCCGCGCGCTGCGCGTTCGTCAGCGTTCCCGAGTTGAGATCCACGCCCTGTTCGTGCCGCAGGCCTTCGTAGCTGAAGAAGAAGAAGGATCGGTTCTTGGCGATCGGTCCGCCGAGGTTCGCGCCGAACTGCTTGCGGTTGAACAGCGACTGCGGCGTGATGCTGCCGTCCGCCTGAATGCTCGGGGGGTTGAAGTAGTTGCGCGAGTCGAAGCTGTCGTCGCGGTAGAACTCGAACGCCTCGCCGTGGAACGAGTTGGTGCCCGAGCGCGTGGCGACGTTGACGATGGCGCCCGAGTTGCGGCCGTACTCGGCGCTGAACGTCGAGTTGTCGACCTTGAACTCCGACACGGTGTTGATCGACGGCTGGAACGTGACCTGGCTGTTCGACAGGTCGTTCAGGTTGATGCCGTTCACCATCATGTTGACGGCGGTCTCGCGGTTGCCGGCCGACATGAACGAGAACGCGCCCTGGCCGCGCAGCGGCGCGCTCAGTCCCGCGTTCTGCGGCGACGTCGAGCCGCCGGGCATCAGCGGACCGAGATCCACGAAGTGGCGTCCGTTCAGCGGAATTTCCTGCACCGTCTTCTCGGGCATGACCTGGCCGACCGAAACGGTCGCTGTCTCGATGAGCGGCGCGGCGCCGGTGACCGTCAGGTTCTCCGCGAGCGCGCCGACGCCCAGCTTGAGATCGACGACGGTCGTCTGGGCGACGGCGAGGACGACGTCGCGAGTCTGATCCTGGAAGCCTTCGAGGTGCGCGACGATGGAATACGGCCCGGGATTCAAGGAGGCCGCGACATACTTACCTGCCGCGTCGGTGACGGCTTGGCGCTCGATGCCGGTTGCCGTGTTCTTGATGGTCACCGTGACGCCCGGTATGACGGCGTTCTGACTATCGGTGATGGTGCCTTCGAGGGTTGATGTGGACTGTGCGCCGACGGGAGCCGCGAGGAGAGCAAACGCCAGGGCGAGGCAGACGAGCTTCATGCACCCATCCTCCTGTTCCAAATTGCGAACACCGTCTGAAAGTGGCAGGGGATTGTAAAGGGTTGGTCAGGTCGTCGTGACAAAGAAAAACAGAAGGGGCCGGCATATTCTGCCGGCCCCTTCGGAAAAGCGCGCAGGAATCTAGAAGTTTGGATCTAGACGATCGGCTTGTGAAGCACTTCTGCGGGTTCGGACGCCTTCTTCTTGCCGCCGAGGCCCTGAATCTTGAGCGTCGGCTGCTCCTTCAGCACGTGCTGGCGATAGAGCTTTGCCATTTCTTCGTTATGTGCCGCTTCGCGAGAGATTTCTTCGGGCGTCTTGTGCGCGCGCGCCCTTAGCTTTTCCTCACGCGAGTTTTTCGCGATGCCGAGTTCGTCGAGGTCGGTCTGCGCGCCCGCACGAACCGCTTCTTCGTTCAGCACCAGCGAATGGTCGATCGAATTCAGCGGCACCGCCTTGTTGCCCGCGAAGATTTCGTGGCGGCCGTGCTCGTCGTACCATTTCGTGAGCGTCGCCGTCATGTGCATCTTCTCGATGATGTTGCGCCAGCCGATGCCCGTGTTGTAGGCGCAGAAGGAAATCTCGCCCTGCTGCGTCGCATACGGGATGATGCACATCTCGGTGCGGCGGAAGTCGTAGTTGAAGAGATCCTGGAACCACATCCCGGCGATGAACAGGAAGTTCCAGCGGTCGGCGCGGCGCTTGGCGATGTCGTTCATCGTCCGGTCGCCTTCGACGCGGCCGTACTTACCCTTTTCCGCAGACTTCGTCGCGCCGAACGTCTTGTCGAACTTCTTCAAGAGGTCGGTCAGCTTGAAGTGCGTCGGCGAGTTGAACGAGTCGTAGTTGCGGACGAGCGAGAGCGCCATGCCGAACACCGACAGGAACCGGCCCCGGCCGGCGTCGGTGACCTGGGCGATGTCCTTGGCCAGCTGTTCGGCCTTGAGGAACTTCGTGACCGGCACGGCTTCCTTGGTCTCCTTGTCGATCATGATCGCCATGCCGACGCCGCAGTTCGGGTGGCAGCCGCACGTGAGCTGGCCGAATTCCTTCTCGGCGCCATGGGTGACATCGGCCCAGTCCGTGAAGCTGCCCATGAACGAGATCGGGAACCAGTCGCGGACCGGTTCGCCGATGCCGGTCTGGCTCTTCACGTCGTGCGCCAGGTGCGACAGCGTGTAGCGCTGCGCCGCGCGGCGCTCCGGCGTCACTTCCTCGTCGCGTCCGGTGAAGCTGACCGGCTGGAACGACAGGAAGTTGATCTTCTTCGGGTTGTCGAGCGCGAATTCGATGATGCGGCCGACCTGCTCGTTGTTCACGCCGTTGACGATCGTGACGACCGGAACGATATCGACGCCGGCGTTGTACAGGTTCTCGATCGCGCGGAGCTTGACGTCGAACAGGTTGCCGACCCGGCGGTGAGAGTTGGCCGCATTGCCGATGCCGTCGAACTGCAGGTACGCGTACCGCAGGCCCGCGTCGGCGGCCTGCTTGGCGAATTCGGGACTCTTGGCGAACTCGATGCCGTTGGTCGCCGCCTGGACGCTGTTATAGCCGACCTTGCGCGCGTAGCGGACCGCGTCGAGGAAGTGCGGCGAAATCGTCGGCTCGCCGCCGGAGAACTGAACCGACATCTGACGCCGCGGCTTGATCGTGATCGCGTTGTCGAGGACTGTCTTGATGTCGTCCCACGTCAGCTCGTGGACGAAGCCGACCTGATTCGCGTCCATGAAGCACGGGTCGCACATCATGTTGCAACGGTTCGTCAGGTCGACCGTCAGCACCGACCCGCGGCCGTGCTGAATCGTGCTGCTGCCGTGGTTGTGAAGCTTCGAGTCGTTATGGGCGCGGATGTCGCGACCCGGGAAGACTTCCTCGAGGTGCTTGAAGAACTCGGTGTCGATGGCCATCACGTCTTCGAAGTGACCGTGAATGGGACAATCCTTCACCATCAGAATCTTGCCGTCCCGTTCGAGAATCGTCGCCTTGATCTCGCCGACCTTCTCGTTCAGGAGGACGCTCACATCTTTTTTACCGTCGAGAATGGCCTGGCGCGCCTCACGCGTGCACGTCGGGCACAGCGAATCGGTCTCGCGGGGCCAACCGAGCGGCGGCTTTGTCTTTTCGTAAGACTTCAGCAGCGGCTTGTCGGACCACTTCGGCGTGAACGAGGGACGCTGATTGATCTTGTTCAGATTGCTGAACACGACCCAGGCGCCGTTCGCCGCGACCGACAAACCCTTCTCGACGTACTTAATCGGCTTGTGCATGCGCTAAATAATAGAGGACAAGCGCCTTATAAAACTTACGTTTTTGCGAACGGGCGAATGTGCGCATCGAGCGGGCAGGTAGGTAGGGCGTATGGGCAAAATCGGACTAGATTAGTCGGCGATTGAAGGAGACTTCTGTGACACATAAGACCCTCGTCATGACGCTGGCATTCGCGTCCGCGATCGTTCTCTCGGCACCGTTTCTTCTCGGGCAATCGACTGCCGTCGCGCCGCCGCTGCGGCTCATCAACGCGAACGTCGTGAACGTGCGCGATGGTCGCGTGCAGCGCGGCGTCACCATCAGCATCAGCGGCGGCAAGATCACGTCGATCGCCGCCGGTGGATCGAATGCGGACGGCGCCCGCGTGTTGGATCTGATGGGCAAGTACGTCGTGCCCGGTCTCATCGACGCCCACACGCATGCCGCCGACTTCGCGGAATTCAAGCGCGCGCTCGAATCAGGCGTGACGACCGTCCGCAGCGCCGGCGTCTCCAACTTTGCTGACGTCGGATTCCGTCAGCTCGTCCGCGACGGCGTCGTCGCCGGCCCGGACGTCGTCGCCGCCGGCTATCACGTGCGTCCGCAAATGGCGAGGGAAGCGTTTCTCGGCGATCCGAAGTACGCGGATCTGATGGCCGGCGTGACCACGATCGAACGGCTGCGGCGTGCGGTTCAGCTGAACCTGTCGCACAGCGTCGATTGGATCAAGGTGCTGGCGACGGACCGCGCGGGGACGGCAGACACCGACCCACGGAAGCAGCTCTACACCGAGGACGAGCTCCGGGCGGTGGTCCAGGAAGCGGCGACCAGAAACGCGCCGGTTCTTGCGCACGCGCACGGAGATGAAGGAGCCATGGCGGCGGTGCGCGCCGGCGTCCGGAGCATCGAGCACGGCACGTATCTGTCCGACGCGACGCTTCAGCTGATGAAAGAGCGCGGGACGTACTTCGATCCGACGTTCACGACCGTTATCGATCTCTCAGAACCCGGCGGCGACTATGACGACCCCGCGCTGCAAATCCGCGGCGCTCACATGCTGCCGCGGCTGCGCGACGTCATCGCCCGCGCGCACAAACTCGGCATCAAGATCGTGACCGGCACCGATACGAGCTACGGTCCGAAGAGCGTGACACGCGTGGCGCAGGAGGCTGCGCACTTCGTCGAGATGGGATTCACGCCGCTCGAGGCGTTGCAGTCGGCGACGCTCGTGAACGCGGAGCTGCTCCGCCTCGACCGATCCGTCGGGTCGGTCGAGACGGGCTTCGAAGCGGACCTGGTTGCCGTCGAGCTCAATCCGCTCGAGAACATCGTCACGCTTCAGGATCCGCTGCTGGTCGTGAGCAACGGGCGGATCGGCCTCGATCGCCTCAACTTCGGGAAGACGCCGGGCAGCGCTCCGCGTTCTCCCTATTGAGTCGTGTACGCCGCGTTCGGCTTCCCCTGAAGCCACTGATCCATCCAGCCGACGATGTGCTCGAGGCGTTCGATGCGGTGCCAGGGCTCGCCGGAGCGGGAGAGTTCGTGGTTCTCGCGCGGGAAGCGGACCATCACCGTCGGGATCTTCCGGTACTTCAGCGCGCGGAACATCATCTCGCCGCCATCGGCAGGTGGCGTGCGGTAGTCCTGATCGCCGAGCACCAGCATCAGCGGCGTCGTCACGTTCGCGACGTGCGTGATGGGTGAGCGCGCGGCGAAGTCCTGCGGATCTTCCCACGGCGCCTTGCGGAACCAGGTCGGCTGGAAGAGCGTGAAGTCCGCCGTGAACCAGAAGCCGTACCAGTCGGCGATGTCGCGCTGAGCGACCGCGGCCTTGAAGCGCTGCGTCTGCGTGACCGTCCAGTCTGTCAGGAGGCCGCCGCCGCTTCCGCCGGTGACGCCGAGGCGGTTTGCATCCACGTAGCCGCGCTTCACCACTTCGTCGACGCCGGCCATCAGGTCTTTATAGTCGTCGCCCGGGTAGTGATACTGGATGATGTTGCCGAAGTCCTGCCCGTACGACGTGCTGCCGCGCGGGTTCGTGAACAGCACGACATAGCCCTTCGCCGCCATCCACTGGAATTCGTGGGTGTAGACGTTTCCGTACGCCGAGTGCGGTCCGCCGTGGATCTCCAGGATCATCGGGTACTTCTTCGACGCGTCGAAGTCCGGCGGCTTCAGGATCCACGCCTGAATCTGCTTGCCGTCGAAGCTCTTGTACCAAATCTCTTCCGGCTCGCTCTGCGTGATCTCCTTGAAGAGCGCGTCGTTGACGTGCGTGATGGTTCTCAAGCCGGCGGCACCGTCGGCGACGCGCGTGCTGGTGTCCACCATCGCGAGATCGCCGATGTTCGTCTGCGTCGAGACGAGCGCCGCGATTTTCGACGCGTCGGGCGTCGTGCTGAAGGCGCCGATGTCCTGCGGCCCTTGCGTGATCGCGTCGACCTTGCCCGTCGCGATCGTGACGCGCTTGAGGTTCGCGGATCCTTTCTCGGCGGACACGACGATCAACGATGCGCCGTCCTTCGACCAGACGACCGGCTTGCGGTTCTGTCCGCGCGGCGCGGCCTGATCGCCACCGATGCCGCCGCCGATGTCGTAGTCGTACGCCGCGGTCAGGTTCTTCGGCGTGCTGCCGGCGGCTGCGTCCATCACCCAGAGATCCGGCTGGCTGTAGGAGCGGATCGGTTTCCCACGCAGCGTGCCGATGAACGCGATCCGTTTGCCGTCGGGCGAGGGCGAGATGTTTCCGATGCTGCCATCAATGCTCGCGAGCTTGGTGATGCTGCCACCCGCCGCCGGAACGCTGTACAGCTCGGGTCCCGATTCCTGGTAGTACGGCTCGGGCACGCGGATCGACACGAAATAGATCGCCGATCCGTCGCTCGACCACGTCAGTCCGTTCTCGTCGAATTCGCCGTCGGTCAATTGCTTGAGCGCCGCGGGCTTCTCCCCAGGTCCGGGAACGCGCATCGTGAAGAGGTGCGAGTGATGTTCGGTGTCCACCCACGTCGGATTGCCGTTGGCGCGGTAGACCGCCTTGGTGATCACCTTGACGTCGCTCTGATGCGCGTCGGACTTTGCGGGCTCCGGTCCCGTCGATGCCGAAAAGGCGATGGTCTTGCCGTCGGGCGACCACGCCGGACTTCCTGCGCCGCGCGGCAGGCTTGTGATGGGCTGCGCTTCGCCGCCGTCCATGTCGAGGAGATAGACCTGCGCCGGCTGCGGCCGCGCGTTCTCGCCGCCGGTCGGCGCGTTGGCGGCGCGCACGAAGGCGAGGTGCTTGCCGTCAGGCGACCATCGCGGCGCCGTGTCGCGGATGCCCGATGTGAGCCGCCGCGGTTCGCCGCCGCTCGTCGGCACGGTGTACAGCGACGTCTCGTAGCGGTTCTCTTTCTCGTTGACCGTCACCTCGACGTACGCGATGGACGCGCCGTCCGGCGCGATCTGCGGGTCGGCGATCCAGGTGAACTTGAAGAGATCTTTTTCGGTGATGAATCGCTTGCTCTGCGCATCGGGCCTGACGGACAGGACCACGACGCAGGCGAGCGCGGCGAGCAAGGTGCGGCGCATCATTGCAGGCTCCTTCCCAGGACGTTCGCTTCATCGTAGTGCGTTGGATCGGCGGTCGCAAATCCGCAATCCGCAATCGCCAATCAATCCGCAATCCGCGATCCTCAATCCGCAATTCTGCCGAGTCCGCCTCATCGGTCTCGCCGTGCTCGCCGAATCCGGCGGTCCGAAAACCGCGCCGCCGCTCGAACTCTTACGCCGCGCGCCGGTCCTGCTGGTTCGACGCATCGCTCCCGGAAGGAGCGGCACCAAGGGGGTCATCCATCGCCGTCGACGGCCCGTCAGACCGGCGCGACCGTCTCGCGGCGACGTGGTTTTCACGCGCTCGCGAAGGCCCGCCTCCACGGCGCGCACGACGAGTCCGACGACGCGGACTCTCGACCGCCAGCGCTGCGGATGAAGATCGAATCACCAATGACCAATCCCCAATAAATCCGCAATCTACAATCCGCAATCCGCCAATCAATCCGCAATCCGCGATCCTCAATCCGCAATTCTGCCGAGTCCGCTTCATCGGTCTCGCCGTGCTCGCCGAATCCGGCGGTCCGAAAACCGCGCCGCCGCTCGAACTCTTACGCAGCGCGCCGGTCCTGCTGGTTCGACACATCGCTCCGGCAAGGAGCGGCACCAAGGGGGTCATTCATCGCCGTCGACGGCCCGTCAGACCGGCGCGACCGTCTCGCGGCGCCGCGGTTTTCACGCGATCGCGAAGGCCCGCCTCCACGGCAATCACGTCGAGCCCGACGACGCGGACTCTCGACCGCCAGCGCTGCGGATGCGTGTCGAACGCGCGAGTGTGTGCGTTCCGCAATGCGCATCCCGCAATCCGCGATGGTCAATCAATCCGCGATCCGCAATCCTCAATCCGCAATGCTCCGCGCGCGCCGGTCCTGCTGGTTCGACGCATCGCTCCGGCAAGGAGCGGCACCAAGGGGTCATCCATCGCCGTCGACGGTCCGTCAGACCGGCGCGACCGTCTCGCGGCGCCGCGTTTTCACGCGATCGCGAAGGCCCGCCTCCACGGCGATCACGTCGGGCCCGATGACCGGGACTCTCGACCGCCAGCGCTGCGGATGACTGTGGACCGCCAATCTCCGTATTCCGCAATCCGCAATCTGCAAATTGTCAATGAATCCGCAATCCGCAATCCGCAATCCGCAATTCTGCCGAGTCCCCTCGCCGCCGCGACCGTCTCGCGGCGCCGCGATTTTCACGCGATCGCGAAGGCCCGCCTCCACGGCGATCACGTCGAGCCCGATGACCCGGACTCTCCACCGCCAGCACTGCGGATGAAGATCGAATCACCAATGACCAATCTCCAATAAATCCGCAATCTACAATCCGCAATCCGCCAATCAATCCGCAATCCGCAATCCTCAATCTAAAATGGAAGAGTGTCTATCCGAGATCTCATCATCATCGGCGGCGGCCCGTCCGGCCTGGCCGCCGCCATCGCCGCCAAGAAACACGGACTCGACTACCAGGTGCTCGAACAGGGCGTTCTCGTCAATTCGATTTACCGGTTTCCGCCGCAGATGGTCTTCTTCACGACGCCAGAGCTGCTCGAGATTGGCGGACTGCCGTTCGTCTCGCCGTACGAGAAGCCGACCAGGCTCGAAGCGCTGCGCTACTACCGCAAGGTCGTGGACACGTACGATCTGCAGATCGCCTTCGACGAGAAGGTCGCATCGATCGCCGTCGAGGTCGAGCGGGACGAACGCGTGTTCGCGGTGGAGACGCGGTCGGCGCGGGGCGCGCGTCGTGTCCGTCACGCGCGGACGGTCGTGCTGGCCATTGGCTACTATGACCATCCTGTAGCGGTCGGCGTCCCCGGCGAGGATCTCCCTCACGTCAGCCACTACTACCGTGAAGCGCACGCCTACTATCGCAAACGCGTCGTCGTGGTCGGCGGCGGCAACTCGGCGGCGGAGTCTGCGCTGGAGCTGTTCCGTGCGGGCGCGATCGTCACGCTCGTGCACCGACGCTCCGAGCTGAAGCGGACGATCAAGTACTGGGTGCGGCCCGACATCGAGAATCGCATCAAGGAAGGATCGATTGCTGCGCGGTTCGGGAGCTTCGTGAGGGAAATTCGTCCGACCTCAGTCGTCGTCGGACCCGGGGGCGCCGGAATCGACGTGACGACCGATTCCGATGCGGGGATTCCTGCGCCCGCCGATTCCTTCGCGGCGGTTGCGGGGAGCGAGCCGAGGGCCGACGTCAACGCCTCCTCTCTTCAGCAGGGCGAGGAGGAGATTCCAGCCGACGTCGTCTTCCTGCTGACCGGTTATCGTGCCGACGCCGACTTGATGGCGCGCGCCGGCGTCGCGCTGAACGAGCGGCGCGCGCCGATCCACGATCCCGAGACGTTCGAGACCAACGTGCCGGGACTGTTTGTGGCCGGTGGTGCGATCGCAGGCCAGGACACGGGCACGATCTTCATCGAGAACGGCCGCTTCCACGGCGAGCGCATCGTCGAGGTGATCGCGCAGCGGCTGACCTGAAGAATCAGGAGCGGCCGCGCGCGATGCGCGTCAGTTCGCGACGTGCGACAGGCCGGGAAACCGCGCGGCCATCATCTTCATCTCGAGCAACTCGACGAGAGACGCCGCGCGCGTGCGCACGCACGGCCGTTCGAGGAGCGCCTGCTTCTCGAGCGGCTCGAGATCGAGGTACTGCGCGAGCGCGTTGATCAGATCCTCGTCCGACATCGCGGTCGGCATCTTCGATTCGGCCCCGGCCTTTTCGCCTGTCGGCGCCAGCATCGATTCCAGCTTGACGCGGTGCCGCTGAATCTCCGACCGCGCGGCGCCGTCGAGCGGGCACTCGAGAACCGATTCGGTGACGGCGCGACGATAACTGCGCGCGCCATCTTCCTCGACGACGCGGAACCGTTCCACGCCGCGGAGCACGATGTTGTAGCGGCCGTCCGACAGGCGCTCGGCGTGCGTGATGACGCCGCTGCAACCCACAGGGTAGATCGCCGGCCGTCCCTCGTAGTCACGTTCCCAGCCGGGCTTCAGCAGGACCATGCCGATCAGCCGATCGGTGGACAACGCGTCCGCGATCATTTCACGGTAGCGCGGCTCGAAGATGTGCAGCGGTAGAAAAACGTTGGGGAAGAGGACGACGGTCGGCAGCGGAAACAACGGAAGGAGGTCTGACATCTGCAATGGAACGCCCTAGTGGATCGTCTTTGTTTTCTTGTCCATGTAATCCATCAGCACGTACTGCCCGAGCGTGTACGGCGTCGTGAAGTACGCCTTGCCCTTGCAGATGGCGGCGACGCGTCGCACGAAGCTGACGAGATCGTAATCGCGCGCGAGCATGAACGTGTTGATCATGATCCCGCTGCGCCGGCACGCCGCGACCTCCGCGCACGTCTCGGCGACGATGAACGGGTCGAGGCCGAACGCGTTCTTGTAGATGCGGCCGTCGGGCTGCGTCAGCGCGGACGGTTTGCCGTCCGTGATCATGATGATCTGACGCATGTCCTTGCGCTGGCGATCGAGGATGCGCCGCGCAAGCCGCAGCCCTTCGCGCGTGTTGGTGTAGTACGGGCCAACGCGGACGCGACCGAGCTCGGCGAGCGGAATCTCCTCGGCGGAGTCGTGGAAGAGGACGCACTTCAGCGCGTCGCCCGGGTACTGCGTCTTGATCAACTGCGCCAGCGCTAGCGCCACGCGCTTGGCAGGGGTGAAGCGATCCTCGCCGTAGAGGATCATCGAGTGGCTGCAATCGAGCATCAGGACGGTCGCGCACGAGCTCTGATATTCGCCCTGCGTGACGACGAGGTCTTCGTAGGTGACGTGGAGCTTGACGGGTCCGCCGCGGCGCTCCGGCGATGCCGATCGATCGCGCGCCTCGCGCGACGCCGCGTTCAACAGCGTCCCGGCCGCGTCCAGGTTGAGCGTGTCGCCGAACTCGTACGGCTTCGTGGCGCCGGTCGTCTCGACGCCGGTCGCCTGCTCGCGCGTGTCGTGCCGCCCGAAGCTGCTCTTGCCGAGCGAACCGAGCAGATCGCGGAGCGCGCGGTAGCCGAGAAAGTCGAGTGCCTTGTCGGTGACCTCGAATGTGACGGGCGCGTGCTCGTCGTGGCCGCCCATCCCGCCGCGCCCCTGCCGGCGCTCGCGCTCCGCGTCGAGATCCGGCGGCATCGAGATGTAGCCCTCCTGGGTCATCCGCTCGATGATCTGCTGGATCAGTTCCTCGAGCTTCGACCGCGCGTCCGACTGGTCGCCGTCCGCCGGATCGCCGAGGAGCCGCTCGATCGTTTCCTCGGGCAGCACGCCGCCGTTGAACAGCGCGTCCAGAATCGCATCGTGCAGCGCCTGCATCGTGCGGTCGTCGTCGTTCATGCCGCCGTACGGGTTTCCGAAGCCGCTCGACAGCAGCAGATCGGACAGCTTCGACACCAGATCCTCGAGATCCAGATCGTCGAGATCGTCGCCGGTGAACTTCGTGTACCGGTATTTCACCCGTGCAGTCCCAGTTGATCCCTAATCCCTAATCCCTAATCCCTAATCCCTAATTCAGTTGTAGTACTTCTTCTTCGTGCCCGGCATGCGAATCTCTTCGTCGAGCGACGGCTCTTCGCGCCGCGAGGGTCGTCGCGGCGCGCCGTCGGCGGCGGCATAGCCGCGCTCGTCGCTCCGGCTGATCTTCTTCTGCGCGTACAAACCTTCGAGAATGAAATCGACGGCCGATGCCAGCTGCGGTGCGGACGCGCCGGCGGGAAGTCCAGCGTGCTGTGCGAGGTCGAGCAGTCCCTGAACGCTCTTCGCTTTTTCCACGACCTCGTCGGCCGGCATCGTGTCGCTGAGCGGCAGCGAGCCGCCAAGGTCGAACCATTCGACGACCGTGCGGGTGTCGACGCCATCGAACATCCCGCTGAAGACGTTGCCGACAGAGGACCGGATGAGATCGCGCGCGATGACCTCCGCGCCGCGAAGCTCGCCCTCGTACTCGAGCTCGAACTTGCCCGTGATCGATGGCAATGCCGAATAGATGTCGGTGACGCGCGGGACGGCGACGCCTTCGTTCGACGCCAACGCCCGGCGCTCGGCGTTCGACACGACCAGTTCGAGCGTCGAAATCGGAAGGCGCTGGCTGACGCCCGATCGCTTGTCGATTTTTCGGTCCGCCCGCGCTTGAAACGCGACTTCCTCGACCGCCTCACGGACGTAGGCCGGGATCTCGACCTTCATCGCGCCCGTGCGTTCGGTCCACGCTTCCTGGCGGGTGATGGCGAGCGCGTGGCCGCGCGTGGACGGGTAGTGCGTGCGGATTTCGGACCCGATGCGATCTTTCAGAGGCGTGATGATTTTGCCGCGCGCCGTGTAGTCCTCGGGGTTGGCCGTGAACACCAGGAGCACATCGAGCCTGAGGCGGATCGGATATCCCTTAATCTGGACGTCGCCTTCCTGGAGAATATTGAAGAGGCCGACCTGAATCTTGCCGGCGAGGTCCGGCAGTTCGTTGATCGCGAAGATGCCGCGGTTCGCACGCGGCAGCAGGCCGTAATGCATCGTCAGCTCGTCCGCGAGGTCGAGGCCGGACTGAGCGGCCTTGATCGGGTCGATGTCGCCGACCATGTCGGCGATGGTCACGTCGGGCGTCGCCAGCTTCTCGACGTAGCGGTCGTCGCGGGAGAGCCACGCAATCGGCAGATCGTCGCCTTCGCGCGCAACGCGGGCGCGGCAGGCGGCGCACAGGGGCGCCGTCGGGTCGTCGTGGATTTCACATCCGGGCACTACCGGCGAACGTTCGTCGAGCAGGTCCGTCAGTCCGCGCAGGATGCGGCTCTTCGCCTGGCCGCGGAGGCCGAGGAGAATGAAGTTGTGCCGCGAAAGGATCGCGTTGACGAGCTGGGGGATGACCGTCTCGTCGTACCCGACGATGCCGGGAAAGAGCGCCTCTCCTGACCGGAGCTTGCAGACCAGGTTGTCGCGGATCTCCTGCTTGACCGACCGTGAGCGGTATCCGGAGCGCCGCAGATCGCCGAGGGTGTGGATGGCCGCCATGAATTCGATTCTATAGCAGATGCTGCACCCATTTTTCGCATCCGACCGGCCGCTCGTCTTCGCGCATCGCGGCGGGAGCGCGCTCGCGCCTGAGAACACGATGGACGCGTTCGCCAACGGCATGGCGCTCGGCGCCGACGGCCTCGAGCTCGATGTCCATGCGTCGCGCGACGGCGTGGTCGTCGTTCACCACGATCGCAGCCTGGACCGTACGACCACGTTGCGCGGACCGATCGCGGAGCGGACCGCAAGCGAACTGCACGCCGTGCGGGTGCCCGCGCTCGCCGACGTCTTTCGCGAGCACCGTACCTGCCGCATCATCGTCGAGCTGAAGGTCAACGACGCGGTGTTTGCTGCGTCGGTCGTCGACGTGATCCGGAGCGCCGGCGCGGCCGAGCGCGTGTGTCTCGGATCGTTCGGCTACCGCGTGTTGCGCGCCGTACGGCAGATCGCGCCAGAGATGGCGACGAGCGCCGCCCGTGAGGAAGTGCGCTGGGCGCTGTATCGATCGAAGCTTGGCTGGCCCGTCCGGCGCGTCGGCTACACTGGTTATCAGATTCCCGAGTGCGCCGGCACGACGCGTGTGGTGTCGAGCCGGTTCGTCCGACATTCGCATGCCGCCGGTCTCGGCGTGCAGGTGTGGACCGTCGACGCCGTCGAGGACGCGATGCGCCTCCTCGGATGGGGCGTTGACGCGCTCATCACGGATCGGCCGGACATCATCGTGCCGCTGGTTCGCGCTGGAGGATCGCTGTCCCGATGACTGCACCCACGCTGAATGACATCTACGCCGCGCGCGAGCGTGTGTATCGCGTGGTCCGACCCACGCCGCTCCTGCGTCATCCGCTGCTCGTCCAGGAAAGCGGCCTGAATATCTCCGTCAAGCACGAGAATCACAACCCGACGGGCGCGTTCAAAGTGCGCGGCGGCCTCAACCTGATCGCGAGCTTGTGCGGGGAGGATCGCCGGGGCGTCGTCACGGCGACGACGGGCAATCACGGCCAGTCGATCGCGCTGGCATGTCAGCGGGAAGGCGTGCCGTGCACGATCGTCGTGCCCGTTGGCAACAACCCCGAGAAGAACGCGGCGATGCGGGCGCTCGGCGCCGAGCTGATCGAATTCGGCAAGGACTTCGACGAGGCGCGCGTGGAAGTCGAGCGACTGCAACACGCGCGCGGCCTTCGGTACGTGCACTCCGCGAACGAACCGTTGCTGCTCGCGGGCGTCGGCACGTACGGCCTCGAAATCTTCGAGGCGATGCCGGACGCCGACGTGATCCTCGTTCCGATCGGCGGCGGCAGCGGCGCATGCGGCTGTGCGATCGCGCGCACGGGACTCGGCAGCAAAGCGAAAGTGATCGGCGTTCAAGCCGCGCGTGCCGACGCGTTTGCACGATCGTGGAGAGGACCGTCGCGCGTCACCGCCGAGAAAGCCGAGACGTTCGCGGAAGGCATGGCCACGCGCGTCACGTTCGATCTCACGTTCGACATCCTGAAAAAAGAACTCGACGACATCGTCTCGCTCAGCGAGGACGAACTGGCCGAAGGCGTACGGCTCGCGCTGCGCACCACGCACAATCTCGCCGAAGGCGCCGGCGCCGCGTCGCTGATCGCCGCCCTCAAGATCCGCGATCAGCTCGCGGGGAAGAACGTCGTCTGCGTGATGAGCGGCGGCAATATCGACCAGGCGACGCTGAAGCGGATTCTCACTTCAGCGTGAAGTTGACGGTGACGGTCATGACCACGGGCACCGGCTCGCCGTTCAGCCGCGCGGGCGTGAATCGCCACTGACGAACGGCCTCGATGGCTGCGCCATCCAGCAGCGGATAGCCCTTGAGCACCCGGACGGACTCGACGCTTCCGTTCGCGGTGATTACGGTTTCCAGAATCACGATGCCCTCCTGCCGTGACGCTCGCGCGAGCGGAGGATAGACGGGCGCCACGTCGACGATTTTCTGCGGCGGCAGAATCCCCGTGTGAAGCCGGAGCGGCGCGCCGGTCTTTGGCGCTGGCGGGGGCGGCGGCGGAAGCGTCGCGCCGGACACGCCGCCGATTTCCGGGAAGCTGTTGGCGCCTCCGGGAAGCGCTCCTTCCACGCCACCCAACGGCCGGACGTCGTTCGGATGTTCGGTTTCTGGTGTGATTCGCGCCGGCGCTTCGATGGGCGCAGCGTTCGCCGACGTGACCGAGTCCGTGTGAACCGCCGATCGCTGAGGTGGTGCAAGAGGGATGTCCTTGATCACCACGGGCGTGACGTCGTTGAAGGCGAGCGCATCGTGCAGCGCGGGCAGCGGTCCGACATGGAACGCTTGCAGCAGCAGCACCGTGCCCAGCACGGCGCCGTGAATCACGACGGAGACGAACGTGAAGGTGCGCATGGGCGCCTCCTGCACTTCGTTGGACACCGCGAATCGATTGGGGTTCCTTCAGCAGGGCGAGTCCGGTGATGCGGACGGTCGAGCATTGCGGAGTGCGGATTGCGGATTGCGGATTGATTGACGATTGGCAGATTGCGGATTGCGGAATACGGAGATTGGCGGTCCACAGTCATCCGCAGCGCTGGCGGTCGAGAGTCCGGGTCATCGGGCTCGACATGATCGCCGTGGAGGCGGGCCTGCGCGATCGCGTGAAAACCGCGTCGCCGCGAGACGGTCGCGCCGGTCTGGTGGGCCGTCGACGGCGATGGATGACCCCCTCGGTGCCGCTCCTTCCGGGAGCGATGTATCGAACCAGCAGAACCGGCGCGCCGCGTAAGAGTTCGAGCGGCGGCGCGGTTTTCGGCCCGCCGGATTCGGCGAGCACGGCGAGACCGATGAGGCGGACTCGGGCAGAATTGCGGAGTGCGGATTGAGGATTGCGGATTGATTGGCGATTGAGGATTGCGGATTGCGGATTGCGGATTGATTGGTGGATTGGCGGATTGGCGCTTGGGGTCACTCCACTTGGTGAAGATAGTTCCTTCGTGTCATCGCGACTTCGTGGCCAGCAAATCGAGCGCGGTTGGTAGGTCTACTGATCGATCGCGCGTCGCGCACGTCGGAACACGTCATCCATCATCCGCGCGGTGAGCGTTCCGGTGTTCGTGTTCTGGCGGCTCGGGTGGTAGCAGCCGAAGAGAGTCTGTCCGCTCGGAAGCGAGAAGGCTTCACCGTGTCCAAAGACCGGACGCGGCGTCATCTTCGCACCGTGCGTTCTGAGCAGCTGCAGGTACGCGTCGAACGCGATCTTGCCGAGCGCGACCACGACACGCACGCGCGGCAGCGCGCCGATCTCCGCGTCGAGATGTGAAAGACAGCGCGCGATCTCTTCGGGTGTCGGCTTGTTGTCGGGCGGCGCGCACCGAACCGCTGCGGCGATGTAAACGTCCGTCAACCGCAGGCCATCGTCGACACGCTGCGACGTCGAGATGTTCGCAAACCCGTGGCGGTGCAGCGAGGCCATGAGGAAATCGCCGGACGCGCCGACGCCGTCGCCGGTGAACACGCGGCCGGTGCGGTTGGCGCCGTGCGCGGCAGGCGCAAGGCCGACGATGAGCATGCGCGCGCGCGGATCGCCGAAGCCCGGTACGGGCTTCGCCCAGTACACGTCATCACGGAACGCGCGCTTCTTTTCGCGTGCGATGCGCAGGCAGTAGTCGCGCAGGCGCGGACAGCGATCGCAGGAAACAATCGCGTCTTGAACGGGGATCAGTGCCGACCCGCCTGGCCCACCCGACCCGCCTGGCCCACCCGACCCATCTGGCCCACCCGACCTAATCCTCACCAAACGCGGCACGCGTTGGTGCGGACCATCGGCGTCCCCGCCTTGCACTGAAACGCCTTTGCGAACTCCGGCATGTTCGACAGGACGCCGTTCGTGCGGTAGCGCGCCGGGGCGTGCGGGTTGGTCTGCGCCAGCAGCCGCTCGCGCTCCGGCCGCGTGTTCTCGCACCAGCTCTGACCGTAGCTGACGAAAAACCGCTGCTCCGGCGAGAAGCCGTCGAGCGTCGCGGGCGCATGCGCACCAGGGCCCGACAGATACGCCATCAGCGCAATGCGCAGGCCGCCGCTGTCCGCGGTGTTCTCTCCCAACGTCAGCTTGCCGTTCACCTTCACGTCGTCGACCGCCGTGAAGTTCGAATACTCGTCGACGATACACTGCGCGCGAGTGTCGAAGGCTTGCGCGTCCTTGTCGGTCCACCAGTCTTTCAGGTTGCCCTGCGCGTCGAACTGACGCCCTTCGTCGTCGAACCCGTGTGTGAGCTCGTGGCCGATGATGGCGCCGGCGGCGCCGTAGTTGACGGCTGGATCGGCGTTCCGCCGGTAAAAGGGCGGTTGAAGAATGCCCGCCGGGAAGTTGATGTTGTTCTGCAGCGGGTTGTAGTACGCGTTGACGGTCGACGGCGTCATCGACCACTCGCTCTTGTCGAGCGGCTTGCCGATGCGGTTCATCTGGCGCTTGAATTCGAAGGCGTTCGATCGCTGCGAGTTGCCGAGCGCATCGCCGCGCACGATCGAGAGCGCGCTGTAGTCGCGCCACTTGTCCGGATAGCCGATCTTGTTCTCGACCGCCTGGAGCTTGGCGAGTGCCTGCGTCTTCGTTGTATCGGTCATCCAGTCGAGGCCTTTGACGTCGGTTGCGAGCGACCCTTCGAGCTCGCGCACCATCTTCTGCGTGTCCTCTTTCGCCGACGGCGGAAATGCGTCTCGAACGTAAGCCTTGCCGAGCGCTTCACCGAGATCGGAATCGGTGTACTGGACGCACCGCTTCCAGCGCGCCCGCAGCTCGCGGGTGCCCGTGAGCGCCGTGCCGTAGAACTTGAAGTTCTCCTCGACGAACGGAGCAGAGAGCACGGTGGCCGACGCGTGAATGGTCTGCCAGCGGAGATACGTGCGCACGTCGTCGACCGGCGTGGATGCGAGCAGCTGGTTCAAGCCCTCGAAGAAGTCCGGTTCGGTGACGTTGATCGCGTCGATCGGCGGCGCGCCCACGGTTTTCAGGTACGTGCTCCAGTCGAATGCCGGCGTGAGCTTCTGCAAATCCGCCGGCGTCATCTTGTGATACAGCGCCGAGGGGTCGCGGCGATGGACTGCGTCGAGCGCCGGCTTGGCCAGCGCCGTCTCGACGCGCAGCACCGTGTCGGCGTCGCCGCCGCCGGCCATCGCCATCATCTTGCGGACGTGCTCGACGTATTGCTTCCGCAGGTCGACCGATCGCGCGTCGTCGCGGAAGTAATAGTCGCGGTCGGGGAGGCCGAGCCCGCCCTGATCCGTGATGGCGCGGACGACGCTCGCCTCCTTGAAGTCCGCTTCGGCGCCGAAAGCAAAGAAGGCGTTGACGCCAATCGAGTGCAGGCCGCCGAGGAGCGCCGGCAGATCGCTTACCGAAGCGAGCGCGGCGATTTTCTTCAGCGTCGGATCGAGCGCCGCAGCGCCCTTGCCGTCGATGGCGGATTCGTCCATGCAACTCGCATAGTAGTCGCCGATCTTCTTTGTGTCAGCGTCGCCACTCCTGGCGGCGCTCTCGAGAATCTGGTGGAGACGCGCTTCGTTCTCCTCCTGGAGCCGCTCGGCGACTCCCCATGCGGATCGATCCGGAGGAATCGGCTGGTTCTTCGTCCAGCCGCCGCACGCGAACGCGTAGAAGTCCACGCAGGGATCGGCTGTGCGATCGAGGATCGTCAGGTCCAGCCCTGACTCGGACGGCTTTGCCGCGGCCGATTGGGCGTGCGAGATGACGGAGGCGAGCGGCAGCGCCGCGAGGCCGAGCGCGACGAAAAGGCGTCTGATCATGGTCGTCACCATACGCGACACGCGTTCTGTCTGATCATCGGCGAACTAGGTTTGCACGCAAACGCTTTCTGAAATTCGGGCATGTTCGAGAGCGGACCGTTGACGCGGTATTTGTTCGACGAGTGCGGATTGGTCTGCGCCTTCAGCCGTTCGGCTTCGGAACGCGCATTCTCGCACCACACCTGTGCCCAGCCGAGGAACACACGCTGCTCGCCGGTGAATCCATCGAGCTTGTCCTTCGCAGACTTGGCGCCGGGACCATTGAGATAGGCCGAGAGCGCGAGCCGCAGGCCGCCGTTGTCGGCGGTGTTCTCGCCGAGCGTCAATCGGCCGTTGACGTGGGCATCGTCGGCGACCGTGTAGCCGGAATATTGATCCGCGACGCAAGTCGCGCGCGTTTCGAATGCGCTCGCGTCCGCCGCGCTCCACCAGTCGCGGAGGTTGCCCTCCGGGTCGTACTTACGGCCCTGATCGTCGAAGCCGTGCGTCAGTTCGTGGCCGATGACCGCGCCGGCGGCGCCGTAGTTCACAGCCGCGTCGCGGCCCGCGCGATAGAACGGCCATTGGAGGATGCCGGCGGGGAAGTTGATGCTGTTGCGATCGGGCCGGTAGTACGCGTTGACCGTCGGCGGCGTCATGCTCCATTCGGAGCGATCGACCGCCTCGCCGATCTTCGCGAGGTTGCGCGCGCGATCGAACGCCAGCGCGCGCTGGCGGTTGCCGAGCGCATCGTCTTTCGCGATGCGGACCGACGAATAGTCGCGCCAGGTTTCCGGGTAGCCGATCCGGTCCTCCACTTTTTCGAGCTTCGCCATCGCGGCTTTCTTCGTCGTGCCGCCCATCCACGGAAGGCTGTCGATGTCCTGGCGCATCGCGTTCTTGATGTCGTCGACCATTTTGAGCGTGTCGGCCTTCGCTTGCGGACTGAAGGTTTCCTCGACGAACGCCCGCCCGAGCGCCTCGCCGAGCCGCGCGTCCGTTTCGGTCACGCATCGACGCCAGCGCGGTTCGGGCGCCTGCTGACCGGCGAGCGTGCGGCTGAAGAAATCGAAATTGGCGTCTGCGAACGCCTTCGGCAGCATCGGGGCAGCGGCGTGGATGACCTGCCAGCGCAGGTATGCCTTGATGTCGTCCACGGGCGTCGAGTCGAGCAGGCCGTTCATCGCCTTGAAGAAGTCGGGCGTCGCGACGTTCAGGACCTGGAACTTCGGCGCGCCGATCGCGCCGTTGTACTTCCGCCAGTCGAATCTCGGCATCAGCTGCTGGAAATCGGTGACGGTCATGCGGTGCTGGAGATTCGCGGGCTCACGTCGCTTGACGCGATCGAGCGACGCGCGCGCCAGTTCGGTTTCGAGATCGAGGACGGCCTGCGCATGGCTGGCCGCGTCCGCCGCCGGCTCTTCGGCGAGCGTGAACATTTTCTCGATGTGCGCCACGTACTGCGTCCGGATCTCGCGCGACCGCGCATCGTCCTTGAGGTAGTAGTCGCGGTCGGGCAGCGTCAGTCCGCCTTGATCTGCAACCGCGATCTCGTGCGTCGCGTCCTGCGCGTCGGTCTGCGCACCGAAACGGAAGAACGCCGTGATGCCGACGTCGTGCAGGTGCGCGAGGACGACCGGCAGGTCGTCCGGATTGCGCGACGCATCGAGCATCGTGAGATCGCCCGCAATCGGCGTGATGCCTTTCTGTTCGATCGCCGGCTCGTTCATGCAGGCTGCGTAGAAGTCCGACGCCTTGCGCGCGTCGGCGCTGGCACTCGCCGGCGGCGATTCGAGGAGATGCCGCAGTACTTCGAAGTTGTGCTCCTGCAGTTCGGTGAAGCGACCGTACGCGCGGCGATCGGGCGGCAGCGGATTGCTGGCAATCCATCCGCCGCATGCGAACTGGTAGAAGTCCGTGCACGGATCGACCTTGCGATCGAGCGCCGAGAGGTCGACGCCCGCCGACGCCGCCGGGCCGCGCGCTTGAGCCGTGACAAACGCGGACGAAAGCTGCAGGCTGCCGAAAACGACCACAATCAGCACGGATGACGAGCGCCGCATGGGTTCCCCTTCGTTGACGTCCCAGGTGTACAATCGATGATTGGCCTACAGCACCGAGGCTGGTCAGCCGACAATTCCGACGAATTGAAAGGATCTCGTCTTGCGATATATCTCCCCGAAAGACCAGGCGGATCTCGACGCGACCGAAGCCCGCGAGTGGCTCGAGTCGCTTGATTATGTGCTTCAAAGCGGCGGTCCCGCAAAGGTCGCGCGCCTGCTTCGCGAGCTGACGATTCATGCCCGGCAGAACGGCGTCAAGCTGCCGTTCACCGCGAACACCCCCTACATCAACACGATCTCGGCCGACGACCAGGTGTTGATGCCCGGCAGTCCCGATCTCGAACGCCGCATCAAGAGCTTCGTGCGCTGGAACGCGGCGGCGATGGTCGTGCGCGCGAACAAGGCCGAGGAGGGCATCGGCGGACACATCTCGACCTACGCCTCAGCCGCGACGCTGTACGAAGTCGGGTTCAACCATTTCTTCCGCGGCCGCAACGACGAGAACGCGTCCGGCGACATCATCTTCTTCCAGGGACACGCGGCGCCCGGCATCTACGCGCGCGCGTACCTCGAAGGACGCATCGACGAGACGCACCTCGAGAATTTCCGCCGCGAGACTCGTGCGGGCGGCGGCCTCTCGTCCTATCCGCATCCGTGGCTGATGCCCGACTTCTGGGAATTCCCCACGGTGTCGATGGGCCTCGGGCCCATCATGGCGATCTACCAGGCGCGCTTCATGCGCTATCTCGAGGACCGCGGGCTGAAGCCGAAGTCCGATTCGAAGGTGTGGGCGTTCCTCGGCGACGGCGAGACCGACGAGCCCGAAGCGCTCGGCGCCATCACGCTGCCGGCGCGCGAGAAGCTGGACAACCTGGTCTTCGTGATCAACTGCAACCTCCAGCGTCTCGACGGTCCGGTTCGCGGCAACGGCCAGATCATCCAGGAGCTCGAAGCCGCATTCCGCGGCGCGGGCTGGAACGTGATCAAAGTCCTGTGGGGACGCGAGTGGGATCCGCTGCTCGCAAAGGACCGCGACGGGTTGCTCGTCAAGCGGATGGGCGAAATCGTCGACGGCCAGTATCAGAAGTACGCGGTCGAATCCGGCGCTTACGTGCGCGAGCATTTCTGGGGCGTCGATCCCAAGCTGCTCGACATGGTCAAGCACCTCTCCGACGATCAGCTGAAGAAGATGTCGCTCGGCGGGCACGATCCGATCAAGGTCTACAACGCGTACAAGGCCGCGGTCGAGCACAAGGGCGCGCCTACCGTCATCCTCGCACGTACTATTAAAGGGTACGGACTCGGGGAGGCCGGCGAAGGCAAGAACATCACCCACCAGCAGAAGAAGATGAACGAAGAGGAACTGCGGGCGTTCCGCACCCGCTTCGGGATTCCGGTCTCCGACGAGGACGTCGCCAAGACGCCGTTCTACCGCCCGGCGGAGGACAGCCTCGAAATCAAGTACATGCGCGAGCGCCGCAAGGCGCTCGGCGGCTACGTCCCCGCGCGCAAGAACCGCAGCCAGGCGCTCACATCGGTTTCTCCGGAGCTCTTCGAGGAATTCTTCAAGGGCACCGACGGCCGCAAGGCGTCGACGACGATGGTGTTCGTGCGGCTGCTGTCGAAGTTGCTGCGCGACAAAGAGATCGGATCGCTCGTCGTGCCGATCGTTCCGGACGAGGCGCGCACGTTCGGGATGGAGGCGCTCTTCCGCCAGGTCGGCATCTACTCGCACGCCGGGCAGGTGTACGAGCCGGTGGACATGGACACGCTCCTGTACTACAAGGAAGCGTCCGACGGACAGATTCTCGAGGAAGGCATCAACGAGGCCGGATCGCTGTCCTCGTTCATCGCGGCCGGCACCGCGTACGCCACGCACGCCGTCAACACGATCCCCTTCTTCATCTTCTATTCGATGTTCGGCTTCCAGCGTATCGGCGACCTGATTTGGGCGGCGGCCGACTCGCGCACGCGCGGCTTCATGCTGGGCGGCACGTCCGGACGCACGACGCTCGCCGGCGAAGGCCTCCAGCACCAGGACGGCAACAGCCAGCTGCTCGCCTATCCGGTCCCGAACCTCGTCGCCTACGATCCGGCGTACGCCTACGAGATCGCCGTCATCATCGAGGACGGCATCAAGCGGATGTACGTCGATCAGGAAAGCATCTTCTATTACCTCACGGTGATGAACGAGCAGTACGCGATGTCCGCGATGCCGGACGGCAGCCGCGAGGGCATCCTGAAGGGGATGTATCGCTTCCGCGCGGCGACCAAGCCCGACGCGAAGCTCCGCGCGCAGCTGTTTGGCAGCGGCGCCATCCTGCCGGAAGTGATCAAGGCGCAGGAGATTCTCGAATCGAAGTACAACGTCGGCGCCGACGTCTGGAGCGTCACGAGCTACGGCGAGCTCTATCGCGACGGACACGCGTGCGAGCGCTGGAACATGCTGAACCCCGGCGCAACGCCGAAGGTGCCGTACGTGACCGAATGCCTGCGCAGCGCGCCCGGAGTGTTCGTCGCCGCGTCCGACTACGTGAAAGCGCTCCCGGATTCGATCGATCGCTGGCTGCCGCGTCCGCTCACGACGCTCGGCACCGACGGCTTCGGCCGGAGCGAGAGCCGCGCGGGACTGCGCGAGTTCTTCGAGGTCGACTATCGCTACGTCATCGTCGCGACGCTCGCGGCCCTGGCGCGCGACGGCAAGATCGAGGCGTCGGTCGTCGAGCAGGCGATCAAGGCGCACAGCATCAACCCGGAGAAGCCGAACCCGGCCGTGTCGTAATCGTCATCTGTCGGCCCTCGTGCAGCGCGCCGCGCCGCGCGGGGGCGGAGACCCTGCGTGCCTACTGACTTCAATCTGCCTGAGCTCGGCGAGAACGTCACCGCTGGCGACGTGCTCCGCATCCTGGTCAAGCCCGGCGACATGCTCGCGAAAGAACAGCCGGTCCTCGAGCTCGAGACCGACAAGGCCACCATCGAAGTGCCTTCGTCGGTTGCCGGCCAGGTGAAGGACATCAAGGTGAAGACCGGCGAGAAGGTCAAGGTCGGTCAGACCATCCTCACCGTGGAGGGCGGAGCGGCAGCGGCGGCGCCTCCGGCGAAGAGCGCGGCGCCGAAGTCCGAGCCGGCCAATGGCAGCGGCGCCAAGCCCGCGGCGGTCGGTGCGAACACCGCTGCGAAATTACCGGCAGACGATGGCGGGCTCGAGCAGCACGTCGAGGGCGCAAAGCGCGACGCGGCCGCCGACAAAGCTGGCACCAAACAGACCAGCAGCGAGCAATCGTCCGCGGAAGTCGCCGAGCAGGCCGCACCGGCGCCGACGCGCGGCGCGACCGCGACCAACGTCGTCGACATCAATCGCGGCGCGAGAGCGAATGCAGAGCCTGCCGCGCCGTCAGCGGACTTGCCGGCCGCCCCCGCCGCGCCGTCGGTGCGCCGGATGGCGCGCGAGCTCGGCGTCGACATCAACTCTGTCACGGGGACAGGCGAGCAGGGCCGCATCTCCGTCGAGGACGTCAAAGCGCACGCGAAGCGGCTCGTGATGGGCGCGCTGCGCGGCGGGGCGACCGCTGCGGGCGGACCGCTGCCGGATTTCTCGCGCTGGGGCGACATCGAGCGTCAGCCGATGCGCGCCGTGCGCCGCAAGACCGCCGAGCACGTGAGCGAAGCCTGGACGACGGTGCCGCACGTCACGCAGTGCGATCTCGCGGACATCACGGCGCTCGAGGAGCTCCGCAAGAAATTCGCGAAGTCGGTCGAAGCCGCAGGCGGGAACCTCACGGTCACTGCGGTCGCGGTCAAGGTCGTAGCGGCGGCCCTGCGCAAGTTTCCGCAGTTCAACGCGTCGCTCGACATGGAAGCCGGCGAGATCATCGCCAAGAAGTACGTGCACGTCGGCGTCGCCGTGGACACCGACCGCGGCCTGCTCGTGCCCGTCATTCGCAACGCGGATCAGAAGAACATCGTCGACATCTCCGTGGAGCTGGTGCAGCTGTCAGAAAAAGCACGGAGCCGGAAAATCACCCTCGACGAGATGCAGGGCGGCTGCTTCAGCATTTCGAACCTGGGCGGGATCGGCGGCACGTACTTCACGCCGATCGTCAACGTTCCGGAAGTCGCGATCCTCGGCATTTCGCGCGCGTCAC
The DNA here is from genome assembly GCA_036557365.1 of Vicinamibacterales bacterium. Classification (GTDB taxonomy): domain Bacteria; phylum Acidobacteriota; class Vicinamibacteria; order Vicinamibacterales; family CAVVIG01; genus DATKHR01. The sequence continues at coordinate 197,740 of DATBHR010000077.1, read as the reverse complement.
TCCAGCCGAAGTTCGAGAACGGCGCGTTCGCGCCGCGGCTGATGCTGCCGCTCTCACTGTCCTACGATCATCGCGTGATCGACGGCGCCGACGGCATCCGGTTCCTGCGGTGGGTCGCCGAGGCGTTCGAACAGCCGTTTCTCTTGTCGCTCCAGGGCTGACATTCCGGGGCCACGACCAATCCTATGATTTCTGTTCAAGTGGCCATCATCGGCGGCGGGCCCGGAGGCTACGCCGCCGCATTTCTCGCAGCCGACCTCGGTCTGTCCACCGCACTGATCGATCCCGAAGCGAACCCGGGCGGCGTCTGCGTCTACCGCGGCTGCATCCCGTCGAAAGCGCTCCTGCACGTCGCCGATCTCATCGACGAGTCGCGGCACGCGAAGGACTGGGGCGTCTCATTCGGCGAGCCGAAGATCGACCTGACCAAGCTGCGCGACTTCAAGAACAGGGTGGTCCAGCGTCTGACGACCGGCACCGGGCAGCTCGTGAAGTTCCGCAAGGTGAATTACCTGCAGGGCTACGCCGAGATCGTCGACGCGCATCACCTGCGCGTGAAGCTGTCCGACGGACGGCAGGAAGATCTGCAGTTCGAGCACGCGATTCTCGCGACCGGGTCGATGCCGGCCATTCCGCCGATGTTGAAGGTGGACGACCCGCGTGTGATGGATTCGACCGGCGCGCTCGATCTGCCCGATATCCCGAAGAGCCTGCTCGTCGTGGGCGGCGGTTACATCGGCCTCGAGCTGGGGACGGTGTACGCGCGCCTCGGCAGCGCCGTCACGGTCGTCGAAATGACTCCGGGCCTGCTGCCGGGTGCCGACCGCGATCTGGTGGACGTCCTCGCCAAACGCGTCGTGCAGACGATGAAGAGCGTGCTGCTCGAGACGAAGGTCGTGAAGGTTACGCCGGAGTCGAAGGGCGTCCGCGTGAAATTCGAAGGCAAGGCCGATCCCGGCGAGCAGGTCTTCGACCGCGTGCTCGTGTCAGTGGGCCGCCGGCCGAACTCGAAGATTCCCGGGCTCGAGAAGACGCACGTGCAGGTGGACGAGCGCGGCTTCATCATGGTCGACGAGCAGCGGCGCACGCACGAGCCGTCGATCTTCGCGATCGGCGACGTGGTCGGCGAGCCGATGCTGGCGCACAAGGCGTCGCACGAGGGGCGCGTCGCCGTCGAAGTCATGGCGGGAGAAAACGTCGCATTTGCGCCGCGCGCCATTCCTGCCGTCGTGTTCACCGATCCCGAACTGGCGTGGGCCGGCTTGACCGAGGCGCAGGCGAAGGCCAAAGGAAAGGCGGTGACCGTCGCGAAGTTCCCGTGGGGCGCGTCGGGCCGCGCCATCACCCTCGATCGGATGGACGGCCTCACCAAACTCGTCATCGAGCCAGAAACCGAACGGATTCTCGGCGTCGGCCTCGTCGGACCAGGCGCCGGCGAGCTGATCGCCGAAGGCGTGCTCGCGATCGAGATGGGCGCGAACGCAACCGATCTGAAGCTCTCGATCCACCCGCACCCGACGCTCACCGAGACGATGATGGAATCGGCGGAGGTGTTCTTCGGGCAGGCGACGCACGTCTTTCGGCCGAAGAGGGGCTAGCGCCAGATGGTAGGTCTGGTGGGTCGGGTAGGTCTAGTCGGTCGAGTGGGTCTAGTCGGTCGAGCGGGTCAGCGCGCGCCGGCGGCGCGTTCGTACGCATCCGCTGTTTCGTGCGCGTGATAGGAGCTCCGCACGAGCGGGCCGGACTCGACGTGTACGAAGCCGAGATCCAGCGCGATCTGTTTCAGCTCCGCGAATTCATCCGGATGGTAGTAGCGGACCATCGGCGCGTGCGCTGGTGAAGGCCGCAGGTACTGTCCGATGGTCAGCACCTGGCAATCGACGCCGCGCAGGTCGCGCAGCGTCTCGACGATCTCGTCCTGTTCCTCGCCCAACCCCACCATCAACCCCGTTTTCGTCGGGATGTCCGGCGCGTACCGTCGCGATCGCTCGAGCAGTTCGAGCGTTCGGGAATAGCGGCCGCCCGAACGCGCCATCCGATAGAGGCGCGGGACGGTTTCGGTGTTGTGGTTGAGCACGTCCGGACGCGCGTCGAGCACCGCGTGGAGCGCGGCCTCGTTGCCCTGGAAGTCGGGAATCAGTACTTCGATCCGGCACTCGGGCAGCCGCGCGCGGGTTTCGCGGATCGTATCGGCGAAGATCGACGCGCCGCCGTCCTCGAGATCGTCCCGATCGACCGACGTGATGACGACGTAGTTGAGATCCAGCGTCTTGATCGCATCAGCGACGCGTGCGGGTTCGCGTGCATCCACCGCGTCGGGCCGTCCATGCGCCACCGCGCAGTACGAACACGCGCGCGTGCACACGTCGCCGAGAATCATGAAGGTCGCGGTGCCGTGATTCCAGCATTCGCCGATGTTCGGGCACTGCGCCTCTTCGCACACCGTGTGCAGGTTCAGCTCACGCATCAGGCCCTTGAGCCGCAGATAGCTCGGCGAGCCCGGCGCACGGACCTTCAGCCAGTCCGGCTTCGGCTGGCGAGGCTCGCGCCCTTGAACGGCTGTCAATTGAATGATGCGGCTCACGACCAACTATTATATCGGCCGTGTCCCTCTTCCATCACGTCCCGCTCCGCGTACTCTGGGCGGACACCGATCCGGCGGGCATCGTCTGGTTCGGCGTGTTCTACCGGTACTTCGAGCACGCGGAGGAAGACCTGTTTCGGCGGCTCGGCGCCGATCGCACCGCGCTTCTGCGGACGCTCGGCATCTTCATGCCGCGCACGTCGCTCCAGTCGCAGTTCCGATCGCCCGCCAGGCTCGGCGACGAGATTTCCGTCGGCGTCGGCGTGCGCGCGATACTGCCGCGGCGGATCGAATATGCCTTCGACGTCCGTGAGCGCGACACGGATCGGCTGATCTGCGAAACGTCCTACCGCGTGGCGTGCGTCGACGCGTCCACGTTCGCGCCGCGAGATTTTCCAGCTGACCTCGTCGCGCTGCTCGGCTCGGCGTTGCTCACGGACGGCGCGCAATCGGTGGCGGCTGTGCCGCATTCCGGGACGCCGCGATGAGCGTCACGGCCGAAGCGCTTGGCGTGCCCGATGTCTTCAATGCCGCCGAGCATTTCGTCGACCGCAACGTGACGGGCGGCAGGGCATCGAAGGTCGCCGTCGAGTGCGGCGCCGATCGGCTGACGTATGCCGACGTCCTGCACGGCGTCAATCGTTGCGGGAGCGCGCTTCGCGACAGTGTCGGCGTTCGGCCCGAGGAACGCGTCCTCCTGCTGCTGCTCGACGGACCCGCATTCGTCTACGCGTTCTGGGGCGCGATCAAGATCGGCGCGGTCCCCGTTCCGCTGAACACGCTCTGGAAGCCCGCCGACTACGAGTACGTCCTGCTCGATTCGCGCGCGACCGTGCTGATCGTCAGCGAGGAACTGCTGCCGCAGATCGAGCGGGTGAGCCCACAGGTTCGATCCCGGCTGCGGCAGGTCATCGTCACCGGACGCCCGTTCGACGCGCTGCTCGCGTCGGGCACCGCTGAACTCGCTGCCGAAGCGACGAGGCGCGATGCACCCGCTTTCTGGCTCTATTCGTCCGGCAGTACGGGAAAACCGAAGGCATGCGTCCATCTTCAGCACGACATGGTCGTGTGCGCGGAACTGTTCGGCAAAAGCGTCCTCGGCATCGCCGAGAACGACCGCACGTTCAGCGTCGCGAAGCTGTTCTTCGCGTACGGCCTCGGCAACGCGCTCTATTTTCCGTTCGCCGTCGGCGCGACGACGATCCTGACGCCCGGACAGCCGACAGCTGCGCACGTCTACGAAACGATCGCGCATCATCGGCCGACCTTGTTTTATTCAGTGCCGACGGGTTTCGGCATGATGCTCGCTCAGGCGCCGCCGCACGACGCAGCAGGAGCGGCCCGCGATTTCGATCTGTCGTCCGTGCGGCTGGCCGTGTCGGCAGGCGAGGCGCTGCCCGAAGCGTTGTACGAGCGATTCAAACATCGTTTCGGCGTCGACATCATCGACGGCATCGGCTCCACGGAAGTGCTTCACATGTTCATCTCCAATCGACCCGGCGCGATTCGGCCCGGGTCGAGCGGCCAGATCGTGCCCGGATACGACGCGCGGATCGCAGACGATGACGGTGGAGACGTCGCCGATGGCGAGATCGGCAACCTGTGGATCAAGGGCGACTCCGTTTGCGCCGGCTACTGGAATCAGCACGAAAAAACAAAAGACACGATCGAGGGGCACTGGATCCGGACCGGCGACAAGTACAGCCGCGACGCAGACGGGTACTACTGGTATGCGGGCCGCGCGGACGACATGCTGAAGGTCGGCGGCCTCTGGGTCAGTCCTATCGAGGTCGAGAACGCGTTGATGGCGCACGCCGCGATCCTGGAATGCGGTGTGATCGGCCGTGAAGATCACGATCGTCTCGTCAAACCGATGGCGTTCGTGGTCCTTCGCGAGGGCCACGACGCATCTGTGGACCTCGCGAGCGCGCTGCAGCAGTTCGTGCGCGATCGTCTCGCGGACTACAAGCGCCCGCGCTGGGTGGAATTCGTGACCGAGCTGCCGAAGACGGCGACCGGCAAGATCCAGCGATACCGGCTGCGGCAGATCGCCGCGGGTCAGAAGAGCTGAGCCGGCGAACGCTTTCGGCGGCCATGCCGTCTAAGGTGCCGAGATGCGCGACGTTCGGTACGCTGTCCGCCTCCTCGCCAGAAATCCCGCGTTCGCCGTCACGTCCATCCTGACGCTGGCGTTCTGCATCGGTGCGAACACCGCCATCTACTCGGTCGTCGACCGAGTCCTCGTGCGGTCGCTGCCATTTCCTGATCCCGATCGGCTCGCGCAGGTCGTCACTCATTTCGATCGCACCGGTAACGACGAAATCGGGCAGACCGGCGCGACATGGGAAGCGCTTCGCGATCATGTGACAACGGCAGATATGGCGGTGACGTCCGGCATGGGGATGGGCGTGAACCTCGTGGCGGGGAACCAGCCGCAATATGTGCAGCAGGAGCGCGTGTCGGCCGGCTTCTTCCGCGTGCTCGGTGTCGCGCCGGCGCTCGGCCGCGAGTTCACGCGCGACGAGGATCGCCCCGGCGGCCCGCCGCTCGTCATCCTGAGTCACGCGCTGTGGACGCGGCTCGGCGCGGATCCGTCGCTCGTCGGCCAGCGAGTGATGCTGCGCGGCGCGCCGCACACCGTCGTCGGCGTCATGCCGGCGCGATTCACGACCGGTGCGCCGGTCGACGTCTGGACGCCGCTGCAGCCGTCATCGCGAGGGGAAGGCGGTGGGCAGAACTACGCCATCGTCGCGCGTCTCTCGCGTGGCGCGACTTGGGCGCAGGCCGACGCGGAACTCGCGTCTGCGGGACAGGCTGCGATGGACGATCTCTATCGTGCGGACGCGGCCGCAGAAAATCGCGCGCGGATCCATATCGTGCCGCTGCAGCAGGGCGAGACGCAGCAGGTCCGCCGGCCGATCCTGATCCTGTGGGCGGCGGTTGCGGCCGTGTTGCTGATCGGATGCGTCAACATCGCGGGACTCTTGATGGCGCGCGGCGTCACCCGGGCGCCGGAAATCGCGACGCGCATCGCGCTTGGCGGCGGACGCCGCGTCATCGTGCGTCAACTGCTCGTCGAAAGCCTGGTGCTGTCCGCGTGTGGCGGCCTTCTCGGTGTCGTCATCGGATGGGCCGGATCGCGCGCGTTCACGACGCTGCTCGAGCAGGCTGTTGGCGCCGATGGCGGCGAAGCGGTGCTCGACCTCCGTGTGCTCGCGATCACGGGCGCCGTGGCGCTCGGCACCAGCGTCGTCTTCGGCCTCGTTCCAGCGCTGCACGCGAGCCGCGTCAACCTGCGTGAAACGCTCGTTGCGTCGGGCAGTCCAACGATCGCTGGCGCGTCGCGCACCTGGACGCGACGGGTGATGGTGGCGACCGAAGTGGCGCTCGGGGTCGTGCTCCTCGTCGGCGCCGGCTTGCTCATCCGGTCGTTTGCTTTTCTCATCAACCAGCGCGCCGGGTTCGACGGCACGCACGTGATGACCGCAACGCTGTCGCTCCAGGACGCGCGATATCAGGACGCGGATCGCATCAACCAGCTCTTCGCGCAGGCGGTCCAGCGGATGCAGGCCGTTCCCGGCGTCGAGCACGCGGCTGCAGCGTTGACCCTGCCGTACGAACGCGGGTTGAACATCGGGTTTCGCTGGAGGCCGGGCGACGAGAGTCACCTGATCAACCTGACCTATGTGACGCCGGCCTATTTCGATACGCTCCGAGTCCCAGTGCTTCGCGGACGGACGTTCTCGAGCGCTGATGCCGACGCGGCAGCGCCAGTCGTGGTCGTCAACGAGGCGTTCGCGAAGCGCTACTCGCCAGATCGGGAGCCGCTCGGACGCACCATCGTCGCCAGCGGCTCGCGCACGATCGTCGGCATCGTCGGCGATATTCAGGTGAAGACGGCGTTCGGAAATTTCGGACCGGTGGCCGCTGTGCCGTCCGCCTATGTGCCGGCGGCGCAGACATCGACCGCGTTGTTCCAACTCGTGCACACCTGGTTTTCACCGAGTTTCTTCGTGCGAACCGCTGGAACGCCGCGTGCGGCGGCTTCGGAGATGCAGCGCGCCGTTCAGGCCGTCGATCCGCTGCTGCCGTTTGCGAAGTTCAGGACGCTCGACGATGTGCGCGATGAAGCCGTAGCCACACCGCGTGCGCAGGCGACGCTGCTTGCGGCGCTCGCTGGCCTTGCGCTGTTGCTTTCCGCGCTCGGGATCTACGGTCTTGTGGCCAACTCGATTGCCGAACGTACGCGCGAGCTCGGCATCCGCATGGCGCTTGGCGCGTCCGCGTGGCGGGTCGTGGTGACTGCGGTGCTGCCGGCGGCCGTGCTCTCGCTGACGGGCGTCGTCTTCGGATTGATCGCCGCGCGCTGGACTGCCGCGACGCTTCAATTGCTCGTCTGGGGAATTGGCGTCGGCGATCCGTTGACGTTCGCGATCGCCGGAGGGGCGGTTCTCGTCGTGGCCGTCGTCGCGGCGCTCGTGCCTGCGCTGCGCGTCGTCCACACGAACCCGGTGCGCGCGCTGCGCGCCGGCTGAGCGCGCCTACTCGAGCGCGCCAGATCGCAGGCCGGCCACGAGATAATCCGCAAACCGCTCGGCGATTTCCTGCGACGTCGACGCGCCGTTCGGATTGAACCAGCGCGGAATCCAGTTGACCGCGCCGAACAGCGCGAACGCCAGCAGCTTCGGATCGCCGGGCGCGAACGCGCCGCTGTCCATGCCGTCCTTCAGCAGACCGCGAACACCGTGCTCGAAGCGATCGCGGCGGGCGATGACAGTCTTCAGATGCGCAGGACTCAGCGCTTCGAGATCGAGGAACAGTGCCGTGCCGTGCAGTTCGTCGAGGATCGTGTGGACGAACGCGACGATCAGCTGGCGCAGCTTGAGGTCCGCGCTCGAATCGACCGCCTGGATCTGCTCGAACAGCTGCATGAGCTGGTCGAGTGAGTACTGATGGCAGGCGAAAAGAATCTCTTCCTTGTTCTTGAAGTAGTAATAGAGGTTACCCTTCTTCATATGAAGGGCGGCGGCGATCTGCTCGACGGTCGCGCCGTGGTAGCCGAGCTTTCGAAAGGCTTTCGCGGCGCTCTTCAGGATGTCGACACGGGTCGACGCGTTGGGGTCGACGTTGCGCGGGCGGCCCGTCCGCCGGCGGCTCTTCAGAGGGCGCGGACGCGCATGCCCTGTTGACTCGGTCATGGCCACGCTCTAAAGTAGTTTGAACGAGCGTTCAATTTCAATGATCACTTTTGATACCCGCCCCGACCGTTACCAGCACTGGCACCTCACCTGCGACGGCCCCGTCGCCACGCTCTCGATGGACGTGCGCGAGGACGCCGGCATCAAGCCGGACTACAAGCTCAAGCTCAACTCGTACGACCTCGGCGTCGATATCGAGCTGGCGGATGCGATTCAGCGGATCCGGTTCGAGCATCCGGAAGTCCACGCCGTCGTGATCACCTCGCTCAAGGAGCGGATCTTCTGCGCCGGCGCCAACATCATGATGCTGCGCGAATCGTCGCACGGCTGGAAGGTCAACTTCTGCAAGTTCACGAACGAGACGCGGCTCGCTATCGAGGACGCCAGTGAACATTCGGGCTTGAAGTTCCTGGCCGCGCTGAACGGCATCTGCGCGGGCGGCGGCTACGAGCTCGCGCTGGCGTGCGACGAAATCTTTCTCGTCGACGACGGGAATTCGGCGGTGAGCCTGCCTGAGGCCCCGCTCCTCGGTGTGCTGCCAGGCACCGGCGGATTGACGAGGGTCGTCGACAAGCGTCGTGTGCGTCGCGACCTCGCCGATTTCTTCAGCACGCTCGTCGAGGGCATCAAAGGAAAGCGCGCGGTCGAATGGAAACTCGTCGACAAGGTGTTCCCGACGAGCCAATTCAAGGAAGCAGTCGCCAAGCGCGCGCGGGAGCTCGCGGCGATGTCCGATCGACCGTCGTCCGGTCCCGGAATCGTGCTGAACGCCTTGAATCCCACCGTGACCGAGAACGAGATGACGTACTCGGCGGTGACGCTGACACTGCATCGCGATCGGCGCACGGCGGAGCTCACGGTCCACGCGCCGAGCGGTCCTCAGCCGTCGACGCCGGACCAGATCGTTGCGGCAGGCGACCAGTTCTGGCCGCTGCGCGCGTTCCGCGAACTGGACGATGCGCTGTTGCGGCTTCGCATCAACGAGCCGGAAACCGGGACGGTCATCATCCGGACCGAAGGCGACCAGAGCGCCGTGCTCGACATCGATAAGACTCTGACAGCACACCAGAATCACTGGCTGGTTCGAGAAATCGTCCTGATGATGAAGCGGACCTTGAAGCGCGTCGATTTGACGTCGCGCACGTTCTTCACGCTCATCGAACCGGGGTCGGCGTTTGCGGGATCGCTTCTGGAGCTTGCGTTCGCGTCGGATCGCATCTACATGCTCCACGACGACAACGAAGAGAACGTCATCGCGCTTTCGCCGATGAACGCCGGCCCGCTGACGATGAGCAATGGTCTGACGCGCTTGCAGACGAGGTTCCTGAACGATCCCGCTGTACTCGAGAAACTGTTCGCGCACGACGGCCCGTTCAATGCCGCCGAGGCGGACGAGGCGGGACTCGTCACCTTCGCGCCGGACGAAATCGACTGGGACGACGAAGTCCGCGTGGCGGTCGAGGCGCGCGCGGCGTTTTCGCCGGACGCGATGACGGGGCTCGAAGCGAATCTCCGCTTCGCTGGGCCCGAGACCATGGAAACGAAGATCTTCGGACGGCTCACCGCGTGGCAGAACTGGATCTTCCAGCGACCAAACGCCGTCGGTGAGAAGGGCGCCTTGAAAGTGTACGGGCAGCAGGGGCGCCCGGAGTTCGACTGGAAACGAACGTAAAACGAATTCCCTGTTCGCGAATTCGCGGTGGCGAATTGGCGAATGCTGGTGAGGGGGCGGACGTGATCTCAGCGGAAAAAATTCCGAACAACGTCAACCTGTCGGGCAACAAGCGGCTGCAGCGGGCGCTCGAGCACTGGCAGCCGAAATACATCCAGTGGTGGCGCGACATGGGGCCGCAGGGCTTTCAGGATTACCACCAGGTGTACGTGCGAACAGCGATCAGCGTCGATCCCGAAGGTTGGGCGCACTTCGAGTACGTCAAGCTGCCGGATTATCGCTGGGGCATCTTCCTCGCTGATCCTGTTCACGATCGCCGGATCGGTTTCGGCGATTTCTTCGGGCAGCCGGTCTGGCAGGAGGTCCCCGGAGAATTCCGCAACCAGCTGCGGCGGCTCATCGTCACGCAAGGCGACACGGAACCCGCGAGCGTCGAGCAGCAGCGCTGGCTCGGCCAGCGGTGTCCGAGCCTCTACGATCTCCGCAACCTTTTTCAGGTGAACGTCGAAGAAGGCCGTCACCTCTGGGCGATGGTTTACCTTCTGCATTCGTATTTCGGGCGCGACGGGAGAGACGAGGCGGAGGAACTGCTCGAGCGCCAGAGCGGCAACCGCGACAAGCCGCGCATCCTCGAAGCGTTCAACGAGCCGATCGACAACTGGCTCGACTTCTTCATGTTCACGATGTTCACCGATCGCGACGGCAAGTCGCAGCTCATGTCGCTGTCGGAGAGCTCGCTCGATCCGCTGTCGCGGACGACGCGATTCATGCTGACCGAGGAAGCGCATCACATGTTCGTCGGCGAAACGGGCATCGCGAGGATCCTCGAGCGGACCTGTCAGCTGATGAAGGAGGCGGGCTTCTCCGAGGACGTGCGGAAGATTGGCGGCATCGACATTCCGACAATTCAGAAGCACCTGAACCAGTGGTTCAGCCTCAGCCTCGACCTGCACGGCAGCGAGGTCTCGAGCAACGCGGCGTCGTACTTCGCCAACGGCCTGAAGGGCCGCGCGAAAGAGGAGACGTTCGACGAACACGTCGTCAAGGACTCGTACTACTCGATGGAATTCTTCGAGCAGGGCAAGCCGGTGGCGAAGGACGTCCTGATGCGGAACGCGATGAACGAGGTGCTTCGCGATTGGTACGTCGGCGACTGCGCAGCCGGCGTGACGCGATGGAACCGCGTCCTCGAGCACTACGGGATCTCCGATCGGCTTCGACTGCCGGATCGGAAGTTCAATCGCCACATCGGCATGTACGCCGGATTCCATTTCGATCCGAACGGTGTGCCGCTGTCGGCTGAAGAATTCGAGCGGCGGAAGTACGAATGGCTGCCTTCGGCGGCGGACTCGGAGTACCTGCTCAGCATCATGGCCGAGCCGATTTACGAACCAGGTCGGTTTGCCAATTACATCGCGCCGCCGCGGCGCGGAATCAACCAGCAGCCGGTCGACTTTCAATACGTACGGACAGAGCAGTAGAAAAATTCGTTATGTCTCTTTCCATCACCTGGCTCGGTCACGCGACGTTCCTGCTGAAGTCGCCGCAAGGCAAGCGCATCCTCTTCGATCCGTGGATCACGGGCAACCCTTCGTCGCCCGAATCGGCGAAGAAGATCGGCGAGCTCGATCTGATGCTCCTGACACACGGGCACAACGATCACACGACCGATGCTGTGGCAGTCGGACGGTCGAGCGGCGCGCAGGTCGTGGCACCGTTCGAGCTCGGCGAGTGGCTCCAGAAAAAAGGACTGCAGAAGGTCACCGCGATGAATCCCGGCGGCACGCTCGAGGCGATGGGGCTCTCGATGACGATGGTCTCAGCCGCCCACAGCAGTTCGGTCGACGACGGCGGGCAGACGTTCTACACCGGCGTCGCCACGGGCTACATCGTCAAGTTCGAGGACGGGAAGACCATCTACTTCGCGGGCGACACCGATGTCTTCGGCGACATGCGTCTCATCGGTGAGATGTACACGCCAAGCCTCGCGTTCCTCCCGATCGGCGACCTCTACACGATGGGACCACGGCAGGCCGCGAAAGCATGCGAGCTTCTGAACGTGAAGAGCGTCGTGCCGATGCACTACGGAACGTTTCCGGCGCTGACGGGAACGCCCGCGGCGTTCAGGGCTCTCGTCGAACCGAAGGGCGTCAAGGTTCTCGAACTGAAGCCGGGCGAGACCACGAGCGTATAACAGTCACCATCACGTTCGGAGTACACATGGCGACGACGGCCGTTCTGCGCAAGCAACTGTTCATCAACAACGAATGGCGCGACGCTTCCGGCGGCGCCACGCTCGAGGTCATCAACCCTGCGACCGAGGATGTCATCGCAGAAGTCGCGTCCGCCGAGCGGGCGGACATCGATGCCGCGGTGGACGCGGCGCGTCGTGCGCTGGACGGCCCGTGGGGCAAGATGTCGGCGCGCGATCGCGGACGCCTCGTCTGGAAGATCGGCGAGCGGATGATGGAACGCGCGGACGAGATCGCGCGGCTCGAGACGCTGCACAACGGCAAGCCGATCTTCGAAGCGCGGCAGATCGAGATTCCGGCGGCGGCCGAGTGCTTTCAGTACTACGCGGGCTGGGCCGACAAGATCCACGGCGAGACCATTCCGGTGCGCGGCAGCTTTCTGACCTACACGCTGCGCGAGCCGGTCGGCGTCATCGCGGCGATCGTACCGTGGAATTTTCCGCTCCTGCTCACCGCGTGGAAGGTCGCGCCGGCGCTGGCGTGCGGAAACACCGTCATCATCAAGCCGGCGAGCCAGACACCGCTGACGGCGATCGCGCTGGCAGAGATCGCCGCGGAGGTCGGCTTGCCGCCAGGCGTTCTCAACGTGATCACCGGTCCCGGGTCGCGGGTTGGACAGATGCTCGTCGAACATCCGGGAATCGACAAAATCGCCTTCACCGGCGACACGTCAACGGGCCGCGGCATCATGCGCGGCGCCGCCGACACGCTGAAGAAGATCACGCTGGAGCTCGGTGGCAAGTCGCCGAACATCGTGTTCCCGGACGCCGACCTCGATGCCGCGGTGCGCGGCGCGACGACCGGCATCTTCTACGGCAAGGGCGAGGTGTGCGCGGCGGGCTCACGCCTGCTCGTCGACAAATCGATCAAGCACGAGTTCATCGACAAGGTGGCTGCCCGCGCGAAGAAGATGGCGCCTGGCGATCCGATGGATCCGAAGACGCGGCTCGGCGCCGTCGCGTCCAAGAAGCAGCTCGAGACCGATCTTCGCTACATCGAGATCGCGAAGAAAGAAGGCGCACAGCTCGTCGCTGGCGGCCAGCGCGCGGACATCGGGACCGGCAAGGGCTACTTCCTGCAGCCAACCATCTTCGATGGCGTGTCGCCGACGATGACGATTGCGCGCGAGGAGATCTTCGGCCCGGTGCTGGCGACCATCGAGTTCGCGGACGTGGACGAAGCCATCGCCCGCGCCAACGACAGCTCGTACGGCCTCGCCGCCGCCGTCTGGACGAAGGACATCAAGAAGGCGCATCATGTCGCGCGGCGCCTGCAGGCGGGAACGGTGTGGATCAACACCTACAACGTCTACGACACCGCGGCGCCGTTCGGCGGCTACAAGCAGAGCGGGTTCGGCCGCGAGATGAGCATGCACGCGCTCGAGCACTACACGCAGGTGAAGAGCGTGTGGGTAGACCTCAATCAGTAGTTGAGAATTAGTGATTAGGGATTAGGGATTAGGGATTAGGAATTGGAATCGACCCGAGGACGAACATGATCGACCGTCGGACATTTCTCGGCGTTCCACTGGGTCTCGCGATGCAGCAGGTGACGAACCTCGAATTGCCGAAGAATCTGCCGCGGCCGAAGGATGACGGCGGAGCGCGTCATTTGCCTGGAATGGCGCTCCCGGATATCGCGCTGCCGTCCACGTCGAATCATCTCGTCAACCTGTCGAAGTCCACCGCGCCGCGAACGGTCGTCTACATCTACCCGATGACCGGGCGGCCGGATCGACAGCTGCCGCAGGGATGGGACGATATTCCGGGCGCGCGTGGATGCACGCCGGAAACCTGCGGCTTCCGCGATCATCACAAGGACCTCGCGAAACTCCACACGGACGTCTTTGGCCTGAGCGTGCAGGACACGCCGTACCAGCAGGAAATGGTCAAGCGCCTCGAAGTGCCCTTCGAGGTGTTGAGCGACGAGCACATGGCGTTCGCCCGTGCGCTCCGCCTGCCGACGTTCACCGTCGAAGGCATGACGCTCCTCAAGCGACTGACGCTCGTCGCGTCCGCCGGCAAAATCCAGCACGTGTTCTATCCGGTGTTTCCGCCTGACACGCACGCGCAGGCCGTCATCGACTGGCTGAAGGCGCATCCAATCCGTGCGTAGATGATTCCGCTCGTCGTGATGGCGATCGCGTGGCTCGGCTTCGCGCTCGCCGGAAGTCCGTCCGCAGTGCGTTATGGCCTGGCGGTGATGTTCGTCTTCACCGCGCTCTCGGCGGCCGTCCGGCCATGCCGCTCGCGATTCGCCTGCCGCTGCAGCTGTTCTGGATTGGCGCGCTGTGGTGGTCGGTTCGGTGACACGGACGATCAACCGCGCATTTGTGCGATCACGAGCGCGATCGACAGCGCGATCATCGATCCTGCGGTGACCCACGACACGATGTTGTACCACCGCGAGTTCACGTGCTCGCCCATGAGCTCGCGGTCGTTCGTGAGGAACAACATGAAGACGAGCACGAACGGCAGCAGGACGCCGTTGACGACCTGCGACAACACCATCACGCGGAACAGCGGAAATCTGGGAACCAGCAGGACGCCCGCGCCAATCACGATCAGCGCCGTATAGAGCCAGTAGAAAACGGGCGCTTCGTCGAAGCGCTTGTCCAGCCCTGATTCGAAGCCGAGACCTTCGCAGACGGCGTACGCCGTCGAGATCGGCAGAATCGATGCCGCGAACAGCGACGCGTTGAACAGCCCGGCCGCGAACAGCAGGTAGGCGTACTCGCCTGCAAGCGGACGAAGCGCTTGTGCCGCGTCGGCGCCGCTCTCGATGCTGAACTTCCCAGCGGAATGCAGCGTCGCCGCGCAGGCGACGATGATGAACCACGCGACGATGTTCGACATCAGGCAGCCGATGATCACGTCCAGCCGAGACGCCTTGTACTGCCGCATCGTCACGCCCTTCTCGACGATGGACGCCTGCAGGTAGAACTGCATCCACGGCGTGATGGTCGTGCCGATCAGGCCGATGACCATCGACAGGTAGCCGTAGTTGCGGAATCCGAGACTGTCCGGACGCGTCACGGTGGACAGTGCCGCGGCCTTCCAGTCCGGATGCGCCAGCACGCCTGAGAGCACGTACGCGACGTAAAACGCCGACGCGGTCAGAAAGATCTTCTCGACGCTGCTGTAGGTGCCGTGGACGACGAGCGCCCAGACCAGGAATGCCGAGAGCGGGATCACGATGTACTTCGAGACGTTGAAGAGCTCGAGGCTGCTCGCGACGCCCGCGAACTCCGCCATGATGTTGCCGAAGTTCGTGACGATGAGCGCAATCATCAGGAAGAAGGTGACGCGGAAGCCGAACTCCTCGCGGATCAAATCGCTCAGGCCCTTGCCGGTCACCGCGCCCATGCGCGCGGACATCTCCTGGATCACGACGAGCGCGACCGTCGTCGGAATCATGATCCAGAGCAGCGAGTAGCCGAACTGCGCGCCCGCGACCGAGTACGTCGCGATGCCGCCCGCGTCGTTGTCCACGCTGGCGGTGATGAATCCGGGTCCGATGACGGCGAGGACGGCGAGGAGCCGCGTGCTCCAGCCTTTGCGGAAGAATGACGCCACGGTTCAGTCTCCGCGCCGAAGCATCGAAATCACGTCGTCCGCCGTGATGATGCCGGAGAGCCGCCCGTGCTCGTCGACGACGGCGAGGGTGAGGAGGTTGTATTTGTCGAACAGCGCGGCGACCTCGCTCTGTGGCGTGTCGGATGCGCACGCGATGTACGGTTCGCTCAGCGACGAAAGCGGAACGGTCGGCTGTGAGATCGCAATCTTCACGAGCGGCACCGCGCCCACCAGCTTCTGTCCCGGTCCCTTGAGATAGATCGTCGACAGCGCTTCGCGGCTGCCTTCGAACGCCTTCAGCGCGTCGATCGCCGCGTCGACCGTGGCGATCTCGTCCATCGCGACGAACTCCGTCGTCATGCGTCCGGCGGCGGTGTGCTCGCCGAACTCGAGGAGCTGCGTGACCTCCTGCCGCTCCTCGGGCGCCATTTCCTTCAGGATCTGGCCCGAGTGCTCCTCGGGGAGGTCGCCGAGCAGGTCGGCGGCCGCGTCCGGATCCATCTCCTCGACGATGTCGGCCGCGCGTTCGGCGTCGAGCGATTCGACGACGGAAACCTGGACGTCCGGCTCCAGCTCTTCGAGCGTTTCAGCGGCGACTTCTTCGTCGATCGTTTCGAAGACGGCCTCGCGCTCTGCCGGCGGCAGGTCCTCGACGATGTCCGCGATGTCGGCCGGGTGCAGCTTCGACAGGCCTTCGTAGGCGATCTTGAGCTTGACGCGTCGCGCCGGATCCGTCTCGATGAGATCGACGAATTGCCACGGGATGACGCGGGGCGGAATCCGTTCGAGCAGCGCGCGCAGCGTGAACGACGGGACGACGCCCTTGGAGAGACGTCGAATAGCGCCACGCGCCCCGACGTCCACAGCGACCACATCGAGCAGCACGTGCCCGTTCACGGGCGTGCATTCGATTTCGACGTCGTTGACGCGAACCACCTTGCGGCCGTGGACGTCGATGATCTGCTGGTCGAGCAGATCGCGCTTGAGCAGGAGGACGCCGTCAGACGAGGTATGCGGCGCCCACGAAGCTACGTCGGTGGCCGAGCGGACCGAGGAGCCGGCGGCGGCCCGGACGGCGTCGGTCGCGAGCGCTCGTTCGCCTTCCGGAGTGTGGACGATCAGGTATGCGACGCGGGTCGGATGGTCCTGCGGCGCGACGGCGATTTCACGGACGCGTCCACGGACGGCGCCGGTGGCGTCGCGCACGGTTGCGCCGAGCAGCTCGGACAGAGCGACAAGAGACATGGGCGTTGGTCGCCAGGTGCCGTCATCTCAAACATCCCATTGTAGCGCGCAGATGCGGCCGAAGGCATAAGCGATCAGCAAATGTGATCCGAATGGGGACGCGTGCGCGAGGCGTTGCGATTGCGCCGACGCCGTCAGTGAATGTGCGAGCCCTCAGTGCTGTTCGGACGCCACCGGACGAAGGCGTGAAAGGAGCGGGAGCCTTCGTAGTACTGCAACATGTCGGGCGACATGTGGTACAGCGTGACGTCGCCGCCGACGCCGATGCGCGCCCAGCGGTGCGTCACGAAGTCGCGAACGAGGCCGAGCGTGAGCGTGTCGAAATGGGAATAGATGTGCGGATGCTGAAATCCGAACGGATGCAGTCCCAGTCCGAACAACTCCTTCAGTGCGATCTCGGAACGGCCGTACAGCGCCAGCCGCGGCGTCGCCTGGAGATTCCACTCGAGCAGATACCCGTCGGAGACGCCGTTGATGACGATGTCCTCGCGGTTCTCACCCCACGCGAGCGTCGCGTCGAGGCGCTTCGAGCCGATGGTGCCGTTGTAGCCGATCGACGCCGTCAGGCGGGTCTCGTCGTAGGGTTCGAACCATTCTGGCGTCTTCAATCGCCCGCCCGAGAATTGCGCAGACCACGGGCCCCGCCTGTAACCGATACGCGCCGCCCACGAATCAAGCGTAGGCCGCTCGATGTTCAACCGGTTCTCGTCGGGCTCCTCGCCGCGAAACGCTGACGCTTCGATCGTGAACCCATGCGTGTCCACGCCGCCGCGCACCACGCCGTTCGAGACGTGGGTCGAATCCATGAAGTGATGCGTGATCGGTACCTGCGGGTTGTTGCGGGCGGACTCGCGGTGCATGAAGACGGGCGGTCCGAGCGTCGCGGGACCGACGACGTCCGCGCCGAAGATGTACGTGATGCGCGGCTTGACGAATCGATACGTCGCGCCGAGCTCCATCACGAGATCGTGCGGATGCTGGAAATTGACGAGCGGAATCCGCTGGTACGATTCGCCCGTCTGAAACAGCTCCGGCGATCCCTCTTTCGGCATCGTGAACGGCTCGAGGGAAATCATCGTGCTCACGATGAGGCGGCCGGAGCCCAGGAGGCGTTCGCCGCTGCCCATCAGCCAGTTCTGCGACTCCCACGCGTCGATGTCGGTGAATTTCCGCAGCTGATAGTTGTAGCCGACGAACAGGTTGCCATCGGCCGACCACGCCCACGTCGGCGAGGGCGTGTCCTGTGCGAACGCGCCGGCGGGCGCCAGGCACAGGCCGAACGCCGCGATGACGCATGCTAAGCTGAAGATACGCATGCGGATCGTCCGCCAGAGGCTCTCGTGGCTCGTCATGCTATGGTTCGCCGCCCGCGTCGCGGGACTTGGCGGCGGCGCGACCCTTGCCGCTTTCGGCCTCTTCGACGACTGTTGCGCCGACCAGGGACAGAGCTGTCCATTGCATCATCCGAGCGCGGACCATGGTACATGCAAGATGCGGAACGCCTGTCCCCGTGCGGATTTCGTGCTCCTGTCGATAGCGGAAGGGAAGGGCATCCAGCCATCCGCGACAAAGCTGGTAATACCTTTCGCGCCTCGTGAACTCCACGAGCGTGTCGTCGTGACTCCCATCGACGCGACTGCTCGTCCTGATCTGCCCCCGCCTCGCCGCTAATCGGTTTCGAAGTCGACGCGTCGATCCATCGGGAAGTTGCTGCGCATTCGCTGCGCCGCGCGTGCTCGAGGAGCCGCGTCGGGAATTGATCATGCAGCGCGAGGTTTTCATATGAAGCGTCTCGTCGATCTCGTCGATCTCATCATCCGTCGTCCCGGCACGTTTGCAGGTGTGATGGTTCTCAGTCTCAGTGCGACGTTGTCCGCAGGCCTCCTCGGTCCGACTCACGCCGGCCTGACGCTTGGTGTTCAGGGCCGCGCCAACGCGACGCCGTCGATTGCCGCGGACGGATCGTTCGTCGCGATCGCGTGGAGCGGAGCGCTTCCCGACGGCGCGACGGACGTGTTCGTCGCCACGAGCCGGGATGGCGGCAAGACGTTCGGATCGCCCGTTCGTGTCAACGACGCGGTCGGCACCGCCCGGTTGAACGGCGAACAGCCTCCGCAGATCGGTCTCGTGCGGCGACCGAACGGCGAGCCGGGCATCGTCGTCGTCTGGACGCTCAAAGGCGCGCAAGGAACGGAGCTTCGGCAAGCTTCGTCCACCGACGGCGGACGATCGTTTTCGGCGTCGACGCTCGTGCCCGGTTCAGATGCCGCGGGCAACCGCGGATGGGAAGCGGCCAACGTCGAGTCCTCCGGCCGCGTCGCCGTCGTGTGGCTCGATCACCGCGAGCTCGCGAGCGACCCTGGCATGGCCGCGTCGCATCACCAGCACGCAAGCGCGGACAAGCCTGACGGCGTGGCGATGGCGCAGAAATCGAAGCTGTTCTTCGCGACGCTCGATGCGTCCGTTGCGCCGAAGGCGATTACCGGCGGCGTGTGCTACTGCTGCAAAACGGCGCTCGCCAGCAGCGGCAACACGATCTTTGCGGCCTGGCGACATGTGTATCCCGGAAATCTCCGGGACATGGCGTTCTCGATGTCGCGCGACGACGGCCGGACGTTCAGCGCGCCGCTACGCGTCAGCGAAGATCGCTGGATGCTCGAAGGCTGCCCGGACGATGGGCCGAGCATGGCGGTGGACGGCAAGAAGCGTGTGCACCTCGCGTGGCCGACGCTGGTCGCCGGAGAGAAGAGCGGCGAGCCGACGATCGGCATCTTTTACGCGATGTCCGACGACGGGAACCGATTCACGCCGCGCCAGCGCCTGCCAACCGAAGGCGTGCCGCATCACCCGCGGCTCGTCATGACAGCCGATGGCACGCTCGTCGCCGCGTGGGACGAGTCGACCGGAGGCGCGCGGCGCATCGCGGTCGCAACGGCGACAGTCGGCTCGACGGGGCAGCCGCAGTTCCACCGACTGCCGGCGCTGCCAGTCACCGGGCCAGGCGTGTATCCCACGCTGGCGGCTGCGGGACGGAGCGTCGTGCTCGCGTGGACGAGCGGCGGCTCGGCCGAGTCGTCCATCCGCGTGCAGACGCTGGGCGCGAGCGACGCGCGAACCAACGGCGCGTTCTAGAAGCGCACACGCACCGCGAACTGAAACGTCTGCGGATCGCCGACGGCCGTCACCTGGCCGAAGGTCGGCGACGGATTCGCGGGATAGCTTCCGGTGCCGAAGTTCCCGTTCAGTGTCACGACGTTCGTGTGGTTCGTGAGGTTGAATCCCTCGACGATACCCTCGACGCGAGTACGGTCGCCGAATGCAAACGTGCGGCTCAACCGAAGCCCGAGGCTGAAGAAGTCCGGGCCTTCGCCGGAGTTGCGCGGGATGTACTCGCCGTTCACGATCGGTCGTCCCGCCGTGCCTTGAATCGTCGTGATACCGGAGGTGATGTTCAGCGGCAGCGCGGAGTACGCCTGAAGCAACCCGCTCACCTGAAATCCGTGCCACAGATGCTCCCACGTCGTTTGCGCGGGCGCGGTTGGCGTGTTGACGGCCGCGTTCACCACGAGGCGATGACGCTGGTCGTCGTCCGATCGTCCCCAGTCCTTCGAGAGATCGAACGGATCGATCGGCGAGCTGAAGAAGAACTCGCCCACGTTGTCCATGGACTTCGACAGCGTGTAGCTGACGCGATAGTAGCCCCACGGCATCGGCCGCTGAACGAATGAGACGTGCATGCCGTGGTAGCTCGACTCGGCGTTCGGGGAGTACTGGTTGTTGTTGCCGTAAGCCGGGTTCGGCCGGCAGCCGTTGTTGGTGCCGGTCGCGACGCACGACGGTACGTTCTGGTTGATCGAGATGATGAGATCGGAACCGCGCACGTACTGGTAGCCGACGCTCAACGTGTGATGCGGCCCCACTTGCCGCTCGACCTCGACGCTCGCCTGTTTCGAGTACGCGTTCTGCATGTCGCGCATCATGGTCGTGAGGTTCGGCAGCGTCACCGAAGGCACGACGGCGCTCAAGATGTTCGGAAATGCCGGCGCCGCAGCCTGGCCCGGCGACAGGCTGACGTTCACCTGCTGGAGGTTTGCGATGTCGGTCGTGTTGTTCGCTGAGAGCAGCGCGTTGGCGAGCGCGCGCAGCGGCACGCGATCGTAGAAGAGCCCGCCGTTGGCGCGCACGATCGTACGTCCACCGTCGGACGGCGACCAGACGATTCCCGCTCGCGGCGAGACATTGTTCTTGTCGGTGGTAATCGTGTCGAGGAACTGCAGGTCGTAGCGGACGCCCGCGTTGATCGTCAGGTGGGGGCCGATTTTCCACTCGTCCTGTCCGTAGATGCCGACGTTGGGATTCGACTGCGAAATCGTCGACGGCCCGAACGTCTGCGTGAAGCCGGCGTTGTTGTAGACGCCCGCGAGAAAGGCGGCCAGCGTTGAGAACGAATAGCTGCCGCGAATCGAACGCGGGTACGTGATCGTGTCGTCGTTCAACTGAAAGTCGATTCCGGCGCGAAGCGCGTGCGCGCCGCGCTGATGCGACAGGTTGTCGACGATCTGGTAGAGCGTGTTCGTCCGTTGCGTGGGGCTGCCTGACAGCGTTCCGAACGCCGCAATGCCGGAGATGCTGACCGCCGGTCCCACGGGATCCGTCGGCGGAGCCTTCAAATTGCCGTACGCGATTTGGGCGCGGGTCTCGTTCACGGTTCTCGTCGACAGGATCAGCGTGTTGCTGATGCCGATTGCCTGATCGACGTTGTCGAGGCCGGCCGACGCGCTGGGCGCATTCAGCGCCCCGGCCCCGCGCGAGTTGTCGGACGTCACCGAGTACAGTCCGTAGCGAACCGCCAGTTGATCGCGGCCGCTCACCTGATGATCGATCTTGCCGAGCACGTTCAGGCTGTCCACCGGATTCGAATAGACGCCCGTCGACACCGGTGAGCCTGGATAGGCGACCGCGGCGAGCTTCGCGTTGATGATCGCGACGTTCGGCGACAGGATGGTGGTGAGTCCCGATTGATCCAGCTGCCGCTGCTCGACGTTGGCGAAGAAGAACGACCGATCCTTGACGATTGGCCCGCCGAGGCTCGCACCGTATTGATTCTGATGCATCGGCAGCGTCGTTCCCGTCAACGCATTCGGCTTGTTGAACGCGTCGTCGCGGAAGTATCCGTAGACGTCGCCACGCGTGCTGTTCGTGCCGCTCTTCGTGACGACGTTCACGTATCCGCCGAGCGCGCGTCCGAGCTCCGCCTGGCCGCCGGACGTGACGACCTGGAATTGATCGATCGCGTCCACGCCGTACGGCATGCCGCTCAGGCCAGCTGCATCGTCGTTGGCCGAGAGTCCGTCGACGATGAAGTTGTTCGAGAAGTTGCGCTGGCTGCCGATGGAGAGGCCGCTGCCTGGGACCGCGGATGTTTCGGCGAACAGCTGCGTGGTGCCGACGTTGGTCGGTGCGACGCCAGGCACGAGAAGCGCGACGTCGAGGAAATTTCGCCCGTTCATCGGCAGGTTCTGGACTTCGTGCTGCGTTACGGTGCCGGCGATCTGGCTGCGTGCAGTCTCGAGCATCGTCGCGTCGCCGGTGACGGTGATGCTCGTGTCCACCGAGCCGACGGTCAACGCGACTGGAATCTCGAAGGCGGAGCCGGCGGTCAGCGTGAGCGCGCGCGTCGCCTCACGAAACCCGTCGAGGTGGACCTTGACTTCGTACGGTCCGACCTGAAGATAGGGAAATCTGAAACGTCCGTCCGCATCGGTGACCGTGTCACGAACGACGTTCGTGTCCGTCTGCCGCGCCGTGACGTCCGCGCCGGGCACGACGGCGCCTTGCGGGTCGGTCACCCGGCCGCTCACCGTCGCGGTATTGACGGTCTCCTGTGCGTTCGCGGCCGCAGCGATCCACAGCACGCAGCCGGCAACGATCAATCTGACAACAACTCGCGATCGCATAACTCCTGATCCCTTGATTCACGCTGGCCCTGCAGCCGTCTACGCAGCTCGATGTGTCAACGCAACGTCCCGGGCGATCGGCCCGAAGGCACGAGCGGCGGGAAAGCGGTCGGCCGTGGCGCGCTCGCGACGCGCACACGAACGTACGAGCTGGGGTTGTGACGAAAGCGCTAGGAACGAGGAGGCGGAGTGTCGTGACGAACGAGGACGGTCGACAGTTGCACCGACGTCGACTGGAGCGGAGAGATCTGTTCGACGGGAGCGGCCGTCGTAACGTGTGAGAGCACGCCGGGCTGCGAGAAGAGGCTGGCCAACGCGACCGCAGGAGCATTGCAGAGACCGCGCATCGAACAGTGCTTGTCCGGCGCGGTCTCGTCCGCGTGCATCGGACACTCAGCGCCGTCGGCGGCGTGCATGGGGCACGCTGTCGCGGCCGCCTTGTGACAATCCTCGGCGGCGCGGGGCCGATGCGTCTCGCAGCAGTCGCTCGGGACGAACGCCGCCAGCGCCGTCAGCTGCAGCAGCAGCCAGACCGTCGAATACGCGATGAGGCGTCGGCGAATGAAGCTCATGCCATCCCGTGCCGCTTTTCGACTGTACAACAGCAGGGAATCGACATCAACACACCAGGCACGGCTATCCGTTATCATCGGCACGACCCTCACGGCTACTGTTGTCGGAGTTGACGCCATGAAACGCTGGACCGGCCTTGCCGTCGCCATTTCGTTGGGTGTCGTTGTCATCGCATGCGGGCGCACCGAACCGCCGCCGGCCGCCACGGCGCCGGCGCCTCCGCCGGGTCCGCCCAGGATGCCGGACGTCGGGCTTTACGTCACGAACGAGACGTCGGGCGACCTGACCGTCATCGACGCTGCGACGTTGAAGCCGGTGACGACGATCTCGCTCGGGAAGCGGCCGCGAGGCATCGCGGCAAGCCCGGACGGCACGCGGCTGTATGTCGCGTTGAGCGGATCGCCCGCTGCGCCGCCCGGCGTCGACGAGAAGACGCTGCCGCCGCCGGACCGCAGCGCTGACGGCATCGGCGTCGTCGATCTCGCCGAGGGCAAACTGCTCAAGGTGTTGCCGAGCGGCACTGATCCGGAGCAGGTCGCAGTCAGTCCCGACGGCCAGCACGTCTATGTGGCCAACGAAGACGCTGCTCGCGCGAGCGTCGTCGACGTGGAGAGCGGGAAAGTAGTCGACACGTTCAAGATCGGCGCGGAACCTGAAGGCGTGAGCGTCGAGCCGGCCAATGGCCGCGTGTGGGTGACTTCTGAAGAAGATGGCGCCGTGTACGTTATCGATCTCAAGACGCGGCATACGCCGCGTTCGATCAAGGTCGGACCGCGTCCACGCTCCGTCGCGTTTCTTCCGGATGGATCCAAGGCGTATGTGCCGTCGGAGACCGGCGGCACGCTGACGGTTATCGACGTGCCGAAGATGCACGTCCTCAAGACGATTACGCTCGACACGGGAATGCGACCGATGGGCACCGCGGCCGCGCCCGACGGGAAACACGTGTACGTGTCCACCGGCCGCAGCAAGATGGTCCTGGCGCTCAACACGGCGACCGACACGATCGTCGGATCGGTCGAAGCGGGTCAGCGTCCGTGGGGCATTGCCATCTCGAAGGACGGCGCGACGTTGTTCAGCGCCAACGGGCCGAGCAACGACGTTTCAGTCGTCGATCTCGCCTCGATGCAGATCCGTCAGCGCATCCCGGTCGGGCAGGGCCCGTGGGGGATTGCGATCGTGGCGCGGCCCGGCGCATCGAAGCCGTAGGGCGTCCGGCGATTTTTCCTTGACCGACCAATCCAGTCGAACTATCCTGACTAATTGAAATTGAGACTCAGTCTCATATGATTGTTTATCATTTATTAGTACCGTGACGATTCGTCCGCGTGCGTCCGAGAGAGGCTTCGCGTGTTAGTTCACATTCCCGCTGTGTTGTCGCTCGAGCAGGCGACCAGGGCGAGACAGAAACTTGATCAGGCATCCTGGGTCGACGGGCGCGTTACCGCGGGTCATCAGTCGACCCGCGTCAAAGAAAACCTTCAGCTCCCCGAGCAGCACCCGATAGCCGTCGAACTCGGCGATCTCATCGTTCGTGCGCTGGATGGAAACGCGCTGTTTACGTCGGCTGCGCTTCCGCTTCGCGTGTTCCCGCCGCTCTTCAACCGCTATCAGGGCGGACACGCGTTCGGCAATCACGTCGACAACGCGATTCGGCAGGTTCGGGGCACACGGCACCGGATTCGGACCGACCTCTCAGCCACGCTCTTCTTCAGCGAGCCGGGCGAGTACGACGGCGGCGAGCTCATCATCGAGGACACGTACGGCGTCCACAGCGTGAAGCTGCCTGCAGGACACATGGTGCTCTACCCCTCCACGAGCCTGCATCACGTGCAGCCCGTCACGCGCGGCACGCGCGTCGCGGCCTTTTTCTGGATCCAGAGCCTCGTGCGTGACGATGGGGAGCGGACGCTGCTGTTCGATCTCGACACGGCGATTCAGCGGATCAGCCACGACGCGCCCGATCATCCATCCGCGGTGCAGCTGACGGGTGTCTACCACAACCTGCTCCGCCGCTGGGCCGAACTGTAATCTTGATACCGCCGCTGCTTCTGTCATATGGTGACAGCGCGTTACGGATTTCCGCATCACGAGGGTCCCGCCGGCTCGACGGTGGGTCACAGCCGCATGTTCGATGAACGACTGGATCCGCGTGTCGCCGCGCCGGCAGGAATCGGCAGCCGATGATTGCCTGGCTGAACGATCACGCGCTCCTGGGCCATGCGCCCGTCCTTTTTTACGCGCTCGTGGCGCTGCTCGACACGCACATCACGACCGCCTGCGTCACGCTGTATCTCCATCGCTCCCAGACGCACCGCTCGATCGCGTTTCACCCGATCGTGGCGCATTTCATGCGCGCGTGGCTCTGGCTACGGACGGCGATGCCGACGAAGGAATGGGTGGCGGTTCACCGATGCCATCACGCGCACGTGGATACCGATCAGGATCCGCACAGTCCCATCTTCTACGGCATCTGGCGCGTGGTGTTTCTCGGCACGCACCTCTATCACACGGCGGCACACGACGAGGCAATCTGCGACCAGTACGGCAAGGGCACGCCTGACGACTGGATCGAGCATCACCTGTACCAGCCGTACAGCCTGCTCGGGCCGACCGTCACGCTCGTGACGAACCTGATGATCTTCGGCGCTGCCGGCGTCCTGATGTGGCTCATCGAGATGGCGTGGATTCCGTTCTTCGCCGCGGGCGTCATCAACGGCCTCGGCCACTGGTGGGGCTACCGCAACTTCACGACGCCCGATCACTCCCGCAATCTTCCCGGCAACGGGTGGGCGATCGTGACCTGCGGCGAAAGCCTGCACAACAACCATCATCACATTCAGAACGCTCCGTGCTTCGCGATGAAGCAGGGCGAGATCGATCTCGGCTACCACTACTTCCGGGCGCTGCGTCTCCTTCGCCTCGCGTCTGCGCGCTGACCTCCGCTCCCGCATTCCGGACCTCAACTACAATGCCGCCGCAGGAGGCGACCGAATGCGCGTGTATCTCTCAGGACTGGCCCTCGTCGTGGCCGGCGCCAGCGTCATCATGGCCGGCGAAAAACCGCCGGAGTCGTACGTGAAGTTGATGAAGGACACGAACACGTCCGCGCAGGCGCTGCGCGGCCACGTGCAGGCGAAGGACTACGACGCGATCGCGACGGACGCCGCGTCCCTCAAGAAGCTGTTCGACGAGACCGAAGCGTTCTGGTCGGCACGCAAGGTCGACGATGCCGTCGGGTTTTCGAAGACGGGGAGCAAGGCCGCCGCGGACCTCGAGTCGGCGGCGAAGGCGAAGAGTGAAGAGGGCGTCGCGACCGCGGCGCGCGCGTTGAACGGCACCTGCCTCGGCTGCCACACCGCGCATCGCGAGCGGCTGCCGGACGGCAGCTCGGAAATCAAGTAGGTCGATGGTCTGAGGAGCCGGCCGATCGAACGGCCGGCTCTCACCGAGCGGTGATCTTGATTGATCCCTTCAGCGCCGCGACGTCGGGCCGGATGTGATCGTGAAAGCCGCAGGTGCGTACGGTGTTCAGGTTGCCGGACTGGCGGCTCTGGCCTGGCTCGAGATTGCCGACCTGATTGAGCTCGGGGCAGTCGGTGTGTTCCGGATGGGGATCGGAATACATCTGGTGCGACACGCTGTCCTGGTTGAAGAAAGTCACCTGGGTTCCCTGCGGCACGGTCAGGCTGCTGGGACAGACCGCGTTGTTCATGATGATGATGGTCGTCGACGTGGCGGACGAATCGCAGCCTTGCGGCGGCGTCGGCGCCGTCGAATTGCTGCTCGAGCTGCCGCACGCCCACGCCGCCGCGACGATCGCGGCCGTCAGCGCGGCGAACACGGTCCGCTTCACCTCATGACTCCAGTCGATATTTCGCCAGATAGTACGACAGCGCCCGCTGGCTGATGCCCATCAGCTCGGCGGCGTCCTTCTTCACGCCGCCCGCGTGCTCGAGCGCACGGCGGATCGTTTCCCGTTCCACCCACTCGATGTTCTGACGCAGGCGCAGCGATGGCAGGCCGGTGGACTGCTGCGTCGCGGCGCCCAGCACGGAAATCGCGCGGGCGGTGATCGCGGGGCCGGCGGCGAGCACGACCGCGCGCTCGATGGTGTTCTCGAGCTCGCGGACGTTTCCGGGCCAGTCGTACTGCTGAAGACCGGCGAGCACGCCATCGTCCATCTTGTCGATGCGGCGTCCCGTGCGCTGCGCGTGCTTGGTCACGAAGTGCTCGACGAGCGCCGGGATGTCGTCGCGCCGCTCGCGCAGCGGCGGGATGTCGATCGGGATCACGTTGAGGCGGTAGAAAAGATCTTCCTGGAATTTTCCGTCCGCGACCATCTGGCGGAGGTCGCGGTTCGTGGCGGCGATGACGCGGACGTCGATCTTCTCGGTGCGCTCGGACCCGAGCGGCTCGATCTCGCGCTCCTGGAGGACGCGCAGCAGCTTCGACTGGAGCGTCGGATTCATGGTTCCGATTTCGTCCAGGAAGATCGTGCCGCCGTCCGCGAGGGCGAATTTTCCCTTTTTCGTTGTTGTCGCGCCCGTGAAAGCGCCGCGGACGTGGCCGAACAGCTCCGATTCGAGCAGCGTCTCCGGGATGGCCGCGCAGTTGACCTTGATGAGCGGCATGTCGCGCTGCGCGCTTCGATCGTGGATGGCGCGCGCGACGAGCTCTTTGCCCGTGCCGGTCTCGCCCGTGATGAGCACGGTGCTCTTGGTCTCGGCGACCAGCTCGGCGCGCCGAATGACTTCCTGCATCGCGCGGCTGCGGCCGATGATGCCGTAGTGGTCGAACTGCTCGTCGCGCTCGCTGACCAGATAGCGATAGTCGGTGCGGAGCCGCTGATGCTCGAGCGCGCGCCGGACGACGACCAGCAGTTCGTCAATCTCGAACGGCTTCTGGAGGTAGTCGAGCGCGCCCAGCTTCATCGCTTCGATCGCGCTCTCGACGGTGGCATGCGCCGTCATCATCAGGATCTGCGGGCGATCCTGCTCCTGCGTCGAGCCGGCGATCTCGCGAATCAGATCGAGGCCGTGGACCTCGGGCATCACGTTGTCGACGAGCATCACGTCGAACGGCCGCTCTGCGATCAGCCGCTGCGCCTGGCGCGCGGATGTCGTCTCGGTCACGCTGTGCCCCGCGTCGCGCAGCGCACGGCCCAGGGTCTTGAGAATCTTCTCTTCGTCGTCAACGAGCAGAATCGAGCCGCGGTGCGTCATGTGGAGGCGTGGGCGCTCAGCGTCGCCGAGGGCAGGTCGATCCGGACTTCGGTCCCCTGCCCGACAGCGCTCGAGACGGCAATCGTCCCGCCGAGGCCTTCGATGATGTTCTTCGCAATGGGCAGGCCGAGTCCAGTGCCGCCGGCTTTGGTCGTGAAATAGGGGTCGAAGATGTGCGCCAGCGTATCGGGCGAGATGCCTGGGCCGCGATCGGTGATGCCGATGGTGACGCGGTCGCCGGCGATGCCGGTCGCGCACTCGACGGTGGCGCTCTCGATGCCGTTCACCGCATGCCGTGCGTTGACCAGCATGTTCACCAGCGCCATCCGCAGGCGCTCGGCGTCGGTCGTCACGACGCCGACAGCCGGATCGAGCTTCAGCGAGATTTCCGGGCCCGGTCCGGACGCGCGCGCCGCCGTCGCCGCGTCGCGGCAGAGCGCGTTCACGTCCGCTTGACCGTAATCGAACCGGATCGGCCGCGCGAAATCGAGGACCTCGTTGACGATCCGGTTGAGGCGCTCGACCTCGCCATCGATGTCGTGAACCGCCTCGCGCACACGCATCGGATCGATGTCCGGCTGCCGCAGCGCGTGGAGCGACGCCTTGATGATCATCAGCGGGTTGCGCACTTCGTGCGCGATGACGGTCGACAGCCGTCCGAGCGACGCGAGACGCTCGCGCTGCGTCATCTCACGTTGGAAGCGCGCGATCGAATCGGTCAGCGTGTTGAACGTGTTCGCGAGCAAACGCGCGTCCTCGTCGTCCCACCGGTTGCGGTGACGCAGGGCGATCTTGCGCGTCAGGTCGCCGGTCGCGGCGACCTCGCGCATCACGTCGGTGATGGCGGCCAGCGGACGCGCAATGGTGCGCGCGACGCCGAAGCTGAGGCCCGTGGCGAGCAGCACCGCGACGACGGCCGTGACGAAGAGGCCGGTGTGGATCGCCTGGAGCGATCGAAGCTGTTCGGTCCGCGATCGCAGGATCAATGCGACCGGACCCGCCGCGGCGCCGTCCAGCTCCTTCGTCATCGACAGCGGACGCGGCAGCGCCACGTACTCGTCGTCTCCGATATCGACGCGCGAAATGGCGGTGGTGCGGAGTCGGCTCGCGAGCGCTTCGAAATGCTCGCGCGGCAGCGTCGCTGCCAGCACCTGCCCGTCCATCCCGAACGCGATGTCGCTGCCGGTGATGCGCTTCAACTGCTGCGCGAGATTGTCGTCGAGCAGGAAGCCCGCGCTGAGCGTTCCGAGGATTTCGTGGCGGGGGAGTTCGAGCGCGACGGGCACCGTGATGATCTGCAGGATGCCGTTCGGCTGCGGCAGCAGGCTGACGCTGTCGTGTCCGGCGAGCGCCTCGCGAATGGCGGGCTGGTGCGCGGCGATAACCGCGGCGCGCGGGGAGCCGCCCGCCGCGTACAAGACCTCGCCGCTCTTGTTGGTGACGAGGACGAGATTCGCGTTGAGCTGCGCCTGGTAGCCGCCGGCGATGTCCTTGAGCGTCGGCGGATCGTTCGTGTCGATGCCCGCCTTGAGCTTCGGAAGGTCGGCGATCAGACGCGCCATCAGCGTGAACGTCTGCGTGCGCTCGGCGCGCAGCTGATCCACCTGCGCGGCCGTCGTCACGATCTCACGCTCGAGCGTCCGCTCCGCTTCCTCGGTGACGCGCTGGCTCACCAGGTAGATGGCGACGCCGATGCAGAGCATGGCGAGCAGGGCGCTCGCGAGGAAGATCCGGTTCCGCAGCGAAGAGAGCAGCGTCATCGCAGCGAGAAGTCCAGTTCCGCGGTCCCGCCGTCAGGGACGGTGACGCCCTTCGGTTCGGACGCCGTGCCTTCGTTCCAGGCGATGACGTTGTACGTCCCGGGCGGCACGTTCTCGATGCCGTAGCGCCCTTCGGCGTTGGTCAGCGCAAAGAACGGATGACCGAAGACGAGGATGAAGGCGTTCATGTGCGAGTGGATGTCGCAGAACACGCGCACGATGCCCGGTTTGTCGAACCGCACGGAGCGCGATTTTCCCGCCGCGTAACGGCCCAGATCGAAGCGCGCGGGCTTCGAGAGCGAAAAGACGTTGTGGTAGAACGCATCCGAGTTCGGAAACTCCACCGTCGTCCCGATCATGATGGCGAGCACGTGCGGCACGAACGTTTCGTTTCGCTGATCCATCACCACGCGTCCGCCTTCGGTGGATTCAAACGCTCCGCGCGGCGCCGACTCGAGATAGACGACGGAGCGCAGGAGATCCGGCAAATCGCGCGGCGTCGGCGAACCGAGCTCGGCGACGCCCGGTCGTCGTTCGGTCGGCTGCGGCACGCTCCGCAGGCTGACGCGCCCGCGAATCGCGCCGGGACGCGCGGCGGCAACCTGGACGGACGACTGCGGCACGAGCCAGACGAACGCGGCGATGCCCGCGACGACGACGCGCGCGAAGGCAAGCACGCCGAATCGGCGCGCGACGTTCAAAACCAAAACACCACCTGCGTCGAGAGGAGATGTTCGACGGGCGTCAGGCGTCCGCCATCGCGCCTGTCGTGCTGATACGTTCCCTTGAGCAGCACATTTCTCAGAATCGAATATCCGGCGCCGAACTCGATGCGCGTCACCGGCGCATCCCACGTCGTCGTCACCGTCGGCGTGGAGATCGTGCCGAACCCGAGATAGTCGTATCGCGCCGCGGCGTACAGCCCCGGCCTGATCTTGTATTTGCCTTCGACGAACGTGGAGAAAGCCGTCAGCGGATCGCGGCGATTCGGCTCCGCGGCGAACGGAATCTGCCACGACGAAAAGATCGTTTCAGTGCGGAAGAGATAGTAGCCGCGCGAATACTCCGCGTCGACGCCCCACGCGGTCTGCACGAAGCGTCGGCCGTCGGCCGCCGGCCCCAGCGCCGCAGTCGCCGCGCTGTCGCCGACGAATTCGCCTTGCGCCGCCGACCCGCCAATCGCCAGGCCCGCGATCGGCTTCCACTCCAGCCGACCGGCGACCTGCTTGCCGCCGTTGTCGTCCTTGAAGAGCGGGTTCGACACGGTGCCGTTGGTCACCGACACCGTCGCGCTCAACATCCGGTCCTTCAGCATCGAGGCATGCGCCTGGACGCCGGTGTCCCACCGGAACGCGCTGACGAGCGGCACGCCGTGATCGAACGTCGGACTCCCGACCGAATAGCCGACGAGCCAGCCATTGCCTTTCCTCGACAACAGTTCGGTTGCCGTGGCCGGCAGTGCGTCGGAGCGGAGTGACGTGAGGTACTGATACGCCAGCGGGTAACCGATCAGCGGATTGTCGGACACGTACGGACGACGCGAGAACGCGCCGAAGGTCGGCGGAATGCGGCCGACCTGGATGTCGATGTCCCGCGCGGTCCAGGGCCGGATGCGCGCATAGAGCGCGTACGGCCGCACGCTGTCGAGGTTCTCGGTTTCGAGATCGCCGAGGATGGCGAGATGGTCCGTCGCCTTGACCACCGCGGCCAGGTTGACCCGCAGCAGCCGGAGCGCCGAGTGATCGTAGTCGGTGTAGTTGAAGAAGCCCGCGTCGTGCGAGCCGAACGACGCCGACACGTCGCCGCCGAGCGTCACGTGGCCGTCGGCGAACTCGATCGGCGACGCAGTCCAGTCCGTCCACGACGATTCGGACTGCGCGCGGGCCGCCGGCGTTCGCACGAGCAGCAGCGCACAGATCATCGCGACGCGAAAGAACAGCGCTGGGCGGACGGCGCGCCTGATCGGCATGGCGTCGAATCAAATTATAATCCGCGGGGTGACGCTCCCCGGGCGACGGCTGGCCGTCGCGCTGCTCTGCGCGCCGACGATTGTCCACGCCGCGGACGCCAGCGATCGCGTGGCCCGCACGCTCCCACTCCCGCCAGGCCGCGCCGTACGCGTCGAGGCCACCATCGCGGACGTCACGATCGTCGGATCGGATCGGCCCGACCTCGCGGTCGAAATCATGCGTCGCGCGCCAACCTCGTCGGATCTCGCCCGATACCCGGTGGTGATCGACTCGAGCGACGACGTCGTGCGCATCGCGGCGGTCCAGACCAACGACGGACGCGACGCGCGCCTGAAGACGGAGATGGTCATCCGCGCGCCGTCGGCCGCGCGGCTGGACGCGGTTCGCGTGTTCGAGGGGCGCGTCCGGCTGTCGGACCTGACCGCCGCGTGCGACGTCGACATTCAGCGCGGGAATATCGAAGCCAACGCGCTCTCGGGTCGCGTGCGGCTCGAAAGCGGCGTCGGCAGCGTCGCGCTCACGGACGCCGCGCTCGTCGCGGGCGGCATGCTGCGCCTCCGCACCTTCAACGGCCCGGTGCGCCTCCAGTTTGCGCGTCCACCCGACAACGCACGTATCCTGGCGCTCACCTTCAACGGCGTCATCACCTCGGACATCCCGTTGTCGTTGCGCGACACATTCGGTCCCCGGTTCGGCGAGACGACCATCGGAACGGGCGACCCGGTCGTCTCGATTGACGCGGTCAAGGGAGACATCGCGATCAGCGTCGACCGCCGCTGAGCCGATTCAGCGTTTCTCGGTCGGAATTTCGAACCGGATGATCAAGGTCCCGGATTCCAGGCGCGAGAGCGTCGGGTCGGGATAGGGTGACAGAAACGTCATCGACTCGAACCGGTCGCCGACCACCCGCCAGCCGCGGACAACCGTGACGCGGCGTCCGCCGTAGAGCTGAGCAAGGGCGGTTCGATCGTAGGCGCCGGCCGACCCGAAGGCGTCCAGCGATTCGAGCTGTTCGGCGGGTGCGGCCTGCACATCCGCCGACACGCTCTCGTCGATGGACGCGGCTGTCGTGCAAACTTCGTAACTTCCGAGCGTCGGGCGGGGAGGCGTGAAGAGCCCTGCCAGCTGCGGGTCGCACGTCATGGCGACCGACAGCAGAAACTCTAATATCATTGGATCAGCGGAACCCCATTGGCCTATATCATCTGCGAGCCCTGTATCGGCACCAAGGATTCGGCCTGCGTGGACGTATGCCCGGTCGACTGCATCCACCCCCGCAAGGACGAGCCTGGCTACGAAGCGGTCCAAATGCTTTATATTCACCCCGACGAATGCATCGACTGCGGGGCGTGCGTGCCGGCGTGCCCTGTCGAGGCGATCTTTGCGCTCGATGAAACGCCGCACAAGTGGACGGATTTCATTCGCCAGAACGCGGACTACTATCGGGATCAGATGTAATTTGACGGGCGCCTGCGCGCACATCGCGCGCGGTTCGCGGACGCCCTGCGGAGACGACTGAATGGGTCTGATCGACCATCGCTTCGAGGACAACTTCATCACGACGAGCATCGACCGCGTCCTCAACTGGGCGCGTGAGTCATCTATCTGGCCGATGGGCTTCGGGCTGGCGTGCTGCGCGATCGAGATGATGGCGGCGTCGGCGTCGCGCTACGACATCGCGCGCTTCGGCGCCGAGGTTTTCCGCGCCTCGCCGCGGCAGTCCGACCTCATGATCGTCGCCGGCACGGTGACGAAGAAAATGGCGCCCGTGCTGCGTCGGCTCTACGATCAGATGCCCGAGCCGAAGTGGGTCATCTCGATGGGCAGCTGCTCGAACGCCGGCGGCCCGTTCCCGACCTACAGCGTGCTGCAGGGAGTGGACAAGGTCGTGCCGGTCGACGTCTACGTGTCGGGCTGCCCGCCGCGGCCGGAAGCGCTGCTGTACGGGCTGATGCGGCTGCAGGACAAGATTCGAAAAGAAGGAACCGTGCTCCGGAAAGATCGGATTATCCCGCTCGGCCAGTCCGAGCCCATCGTCATCGGCGAACGATCCTAGGCTGCGGGGCAGCACATCGACATCATGCAGAAGATCATCGGCTTCCTGAAATCGCTCTTCCTCATCGACCTGCTGAAGGGACTGTGGGTGACGCTGCGCTACACGCCGCAGCCCGCCTTCACGTTCCAGTATCCCGCGGAGCGGCGTCCGACCGCGCCGCGGTTCCGCGGCGTCCTTCGACTGCAGACCGAGCCCGGCACCGGCGCGCAGACCTGCATCGTCTGCGACCAGTGCGCCAAGGCCTGCCCGGACGATCTGATTGCGCTCGGCGGACACCGGGAACCCGGGACGAAGATCAAAGTCCTCGATTACTTCGACTTCAACCTGTCGCGCTGCAGCTTCTGCGGCTTGTGCGCGGAAGTCTGTCCGACCAAGCCGATCAAGGCGCTCATCATGAGCGAGGATTACGAGCTTGGCAGCTACAGCCGGGAGACGCAGATCCTGCGCGTCGATCAGATGTACGACGGCGTCCCGATCGAACAATACACGCACTGATTTTTCTTTTTTCGTAATCGACTCGTCGTCGACGACCCGGCGGAAGAACCGACGATCGCTGAAATTCTCACGGCGCGCTTCTTGTAAGTAGTTCCGACTCCTCGATGCTGGTGTGCCGCCCTTCGAGCGGTCGGATTGCAACGCAAGCTGGAGGCTTCAATGCGGAGTACCCTGCGGGTCGTCGCCATCTCGGCCATCGTCGTGGCCGCAAGCTTCGCCATCCGCGCTGACGCTCCGCCGGTCTCACAGGCCTCCGAAATCCAGCTGCAGCTCGCCGATCTCCTGTACTCGGAAGGACGATACGGCGATTCGCTCGACGCGTATCAAAACGCGCTGAAAGAGTCGCCCGCCGACAGCCGGCAGCGGCCGCGCGTCGGCGTCATCGCGTCGGCGCTTCGCGTCGCCGAGTTCGACCTTGCGCGGACCGAGGCCGAGCTGCTCCACAAATCCGATCCGACGGGACCGGAAACCGCGGCGCTCTACGGCGACGCGCTGTGGGCCTCCGGCCTCTTCCAGGACGCCGAGGCAGAGTACAAGGACTCGCTCACCCGATCGCCCAACCTCGCGCGCGGGCATCACGGGATGGCCAAGGCGCTCGCCGCGCGCAACCGACTCGACGAGGCGATGGACGAGGCCCAGCTCGCATTGAAGCTGTCGCCGCGCGATCTGGAAATTCACCATACGGTCGGGTCGATCTACGAGCGCATGCACAAGTACGAGGAGGCGGCGGTCGCCTACTCGAACTACGTCAACCTGCTGCCCAACAAGGACCACAGCGAGAAGGCCGACTGGTCGCGCGCGGAGATCCGCTTCCTGCGTTCGTTCGGCCAGCGCGTGCCGTTCGAGTCGGAAGCGGGCGCGGACGATCGCCTCTATACGGTGGATTTCCGCCTCGTCAACGAGAAGGTCGTCGTGCGCGCCAAGGTCAACGACGGCGCCGCGCAGGACTTCGTCATCGACACCGGCTCGGAGAACACCGTCATCACGCGTCAGACCGCGCAGCGGCTGGGCATCACGCCGATCACCTACACGCTCAGCGCGGGCGTCGGCCGCGTCGGGCTTCGCGGTCTTCAGCTGGCGCGCATGGACTCGCTCGAGCTCGGGTCGCTCAAGCTGCGGAACGTGCCGTGCCTCATCAAGAACCCGCCGCTCCGCGATCTGCCGGCGAAAGAGACCGAGGCGCTGTCGCCGCTGGCCCTCGGCTACTCGATGATCATCGACTACAAGACGCACAAGCTGACGTTCGGCAAGCAGCTGCCCGAAGAGGCGAAGGACTTCGAGCTGCCGCTTCGCGTGCATCGTCTCGCGACGGTGAGTGGAATGATCGACGGCGGTTACAAGGCGAACTTCGTGATCGATACGGGCGGCGAGGTGATTTCGATCAGCCAGGCGACGGCGTCGGCGCTCAACAAGCCGATGTCGGGACGCCGCATCGCCCTCAAGGTGTACGGGACGTCGGGCTGGGATGAGGACGCGTTCCTGATGCCGGGCGTCGATCTCGCGTTCGACCGCATCCAGTACAAGAACTTCCCGGTCGTCGTGCTCAACCTCAACGCGCCGAGCGCGCTGCTCGGATTCCAGCTCGGCGGCATCGTCGGCCACAAATTCCTGAGCAAGTACCGCGTCTCGATCGATCTCGATCGATCGGTGCTGCGGCTCAAGGCTTCGTAGACTTCCGATCAGTCCCGGTTGACCGCCGCTCTCCGCGCCGAAGGCCTCGGACGCTCTTTAGTCCCGCCCGTCACGTCAGGCGGAACGTCAACGCTGTCCCAGCAGACAGACCATGCTGAGACTGGTTGGAGCTCTAAACAGGCAAGCCTGATGCTGCAGAGCGCGATTTGCGCGTGACGCAAATCGCGCTGGCCGAATAGATCGGCGTAAGGGGCAGGGGCCCGCGCATCCCAGCCGAAATCACGGCCGGAGCACCAACAGCAACGCCCTCAGTTGCCACCGGAGCCTGAAGGCCTTTCCTTTGGTTGCGCCAGTTCCCCGAGTCGTTTCCTGACCACCTCCGGAACTGAGACGGGTTCTCTCGACACCTCTCCGGGTCGCGAGATCTACATCTCTGAAGTGTGGCGAACCGCTCTGTACCGCCATAGCATCCCAAGAACAGCCACGACGATCAGCGAGTAGAACACCGGATCACTAGCAAAGAAGTCCTGCACTGACCCCGGAATGCGAAGAAAATCCTGGGCGACGCCACCCAAGACGCCAATTGCTGGCACGACGAGCCACAAATACCAGCTCACGGTCGGCCGCAATGGCAGCAGTAGTCCGCCCGCAAGCAAAGCGACGACGCCATCGGCAACCGCATATGACGCAGTCACACGGAAAAGGCTTTCGCGGCTCAAGACAAGAACAGCCACAACCGCAAATCCGTAAATTGTCCTAGTGACTGAGCGCTCCATTCAGCCTTCCCGGAGAAGTAAGAAGTCAATGCTTGCACCAAGCCCGTGACATCTCCAAATGTAGCCGAAGTGGTAGAACAATAGGTAGGCGGTCGCCGTCGATACTGCGCCTGTGAAGCCGCTGCTAGGGACTCCCGGCAGGCTGAACGGAACGCGCGCGCGGCAAGATTTCTAGTTGAGGACTGTTCCCAAACGGACCAACGTCAGTCCACGTAACAAGTCGCTACCCCTCGTGTCGTCGATCCGGGGCACTCTCAAGCGTTCCAGTATTTCATCACGCACGCGACGTGGGAGCAGGCGGTGCACCGTCGGTTGCTGGAGTTGCTGCATGCTTGGCCGCCGACCGCCGTTGCAGCCGCGCGGCGCGCCGCGCACGCGCTTCCTCGCACACTCGTCGTTCTTCGTCCGTCTCGATCAGGAGCGGCGACACCTGGATTCTTGTTCCGTCCCTGTCGATGGCAACGAACGTCAGAAACGCGCGGCTGGTCAGCTGCCGCTTGCCGGTGAGCGTTTCCTCGGAGTGCACGTCGACCTGCACCTCGAGCGACGTGTTGAACACGCACGTCACGCGCGAGTTGAGGATGATCAGGTCGCCCACTTTGATCGAATGCAGGAACTGAAGATCGTCCACGGCCGCGGTCACGAGCAGCGTACGCGTGTGGCGATGGCAGGCAATCGCGCCGGCGATGTCGATGAGGTGCATCACCGTCCCGCCGAGGATGAAGCCGAGCGGGTTGGCGTCGTTCGGCAACACCACCTGAACCATCTCGGTCGCGGACGCTGACGAAGGCTTGGGAGAGAAATCGGTCATTGCGGATTGAGGATTGCGGAATGCGGATTGATTGACGGATTGCGGAATGTGGATTGCGGATTAATTGGTGATTGCGGATCGCGGATTGAGGATTGCGGATTCAATCAATCTAATCCGCAATCCCCAATCCGCAATCCGTCAATGAATCCGCATTCCGCAATCCGCATTCCGCAATTTAGAAGTCGTATCCGATCCAGACAGCGAAGCGCGGCTTGCGGAACCAGGCGCTACCCGACATGCCTTCCGCCGCGCCGTCTGCGGCGAAGACGATGTTCTCCCAGTCCTTGCTGAACGTCGTGCGCCATGACCAGTCGAAGTGGATGGGGAAGCCGAGCGCGAAGGTTTCGAGGCCGAGTCCATAGGAGGCGCGTCCGTCCTTGAGGCGGAATCCGCTGATGACCTGCGGCGCGCCGTAAATCAGCTGCGGCTGATTGTCGGGCCCGGGAATCACGTTGCCCGCCGCGTCGGCGACGTAGCCGGTGACCGGCCGGCAGACTTCCGTGCGGTTCGTCGCGAACGTGTAGCCGCCGCCGGTGCAGCTGTCGGACGAAGGCTGGTTGTCGAACCACGCACCGCCGATGCCGGCGAAGAACACGCCGCGCACGCCGCCGACGACGCCGATCGGCGTCAGCGCGGCTTCGATGATCGGGAAGCGCAGCTCGGCGTTGGCGTAGACGACGTTCTGTCCGGCGAACTGCAGGTAATCGTAGCCGCGCAGGTCGCCGTTGCCGCCGAAGTACAGGAAGTCGGGCGAATCGCCCATGCTCTTGAAGCCGCGGATGCGCGTCGCGAGCAGGCCCGTTCCGCCGAGACGGAGGTAGTGCCGCAGCTCGGCGTCCATCGTTTGGCGCGACAAGAGACTGCCGATCTTCGGCGCCGCAGTGTAGGCGAGCCGCATCGTATTTCCGGCGAGCGGACCGAACTCGCGGAAGATCGTCGTCTCCTGGATGAACTCGACGCCCAACGGAATCATGGTCCCGTTGTGGAAGACCGGCTGACCGTAGGTCTCCTGCTGATACTGCTCGGCAATCTGCTGCAGCTGCGGGTCGTTGTACTCCTCGTTCAAGTAGACGACGCCGCCCGACACCTGCAGACGACGATAGCGATCGAGCGGGTAGATGCCGAGCGCGCTGCCCCCTCGGACCGTGCGCGTCGCGGTCGCCAGGCTTCGGTCGATGAACGGCGCGTACGACGGATCGTAGAAGACGCCGCCGAGCTGTCCATAGAAGAACTGCGTCTGCGAGAAGCCCTGCAGTGCGTACTGGAAGCGCCGGCCGAGATTCACGTAGGAGACGGCGAGCGTGCGGTATTGCGAAATCGACGCGGCAAACAGGTTGACCTGTTTATCGCCGAGGACGTCGCCGAAGGTGACGGCCGTGCCGCCGAAGATGTCGCCGTTGCTCGTCACGCCGACGTTGATCGGCGGACGGCCCTCGAGAAACATCTTCTCGAACGCGCCCTTCTGCCGGACGTTCGACTGCACCAGCGTGTGCTGCAGCGGCGGCTGGAAGTCGATGATCGGGCCGGGCGCGCCGAAGTCGGACGTGGACGCGGTGTGCAGCGGTTCTTTCCGCTCGAGCGTGCGGATGGTGTAGTCGTTCTTGAAGTAGCTGATGAACGCGATCCGGTTGCCCTTGCTGTCGTTCAACACGATGGGCGACCAGTTGCCGCCGACGGCGTCGGTGTACTGACGCAGCTCGCCCGTGTTGATGTCCAGCGTCCAGATGTTCAGGATGTTGCCGTTCCGTGCGACTTCGGGCTCGAGCGGCACGGCGGGGTCGGTCGCGGTGGAGCCGAAGATGAGCGTGTGGTCGTCGATGAACTGTGCGCCGGTCTCATCGTGGGTGCCGAACGTGATCTGCGTCTTCTTCTTCGTGTCGAGATCGAGGCGGAACAGCTTGTCGTTCCCGCTGACGCGCGCCGTGTAGACGATGAACTTGCCGTCGGGCGAGTAGGTGGGCGCGCGATCGCCGAAGGGATCGTTGGTGAGGTTGACGACTTCTTTCGAGTCGACGTTGACCGTGAAGATGTCGCCGACTGCGCCGCGCAGCGCGTCGAACGCGATGAACTTGCCGTCGGGCGAGAACGCCGGCGACTCAGGTTCGTCGACCGACTTCAACGGAATCCTGACCTCGATCTTGCGCGTCAGCACGTTCTGGATGATGAGCGTGCGCTCTTTCTCGGTGCGGACGAAGTAGGCGAGGCGATCGCCTTTCGGCGACCATCCCATCCACGGATTCGCGGCCTGATCCACACCCATGAGGATCAGATGGTCGAATCCCATGTCCTTGTCGAAGCCGCTCGTCAGGTTGCGCACGACCGAGCCGTCTTTCGCCGATAGCAGGATGATGTCGAATTCCTGATCCTTGCGGTTTGCCGTCACCGCCGCGATGAGATCGCCCGAGGGCGACGGCGCAATCGACAGCGCCTGCGTGTAGTTCGTCTTCTCGGGGTTCGGCGAGAGGTCACGCCCGTAGTCGGCGGGCCGTTCCTTGTCGCGGAACGGCTTGAATCGATCTTTCAGGTAGCGCTCGAACGCCTCGTCGAATTCTTCCTTCTTCAGCTTGAGCGCTTCTTCGTACGCGTCTTCGCCGCCGCCGATGACGCTCTTGCGCAGCGCGAACAGGAACTGCCGGATCCCTTCCTTCCCGTACTTCGCCTCGATGAACTCGAACACCGCGTGTCCGAGGTTGTAGATGAGGCGCGACGGTCCGGCGGTGCCGTAGCCTTCGAGCTGGCTCATCTTCGGGACGATGTCGGCGATGGCGGCATCGCGGACGACCATCAGGTCGAGCGGCTCCCACTGTCCGCGCTCGTAGTCCGACAAACCTTCGTTGACCCAGAGCGGCACGCTGCGGCGGATGAGCGTCTGCGGGATGATGTCGAACTCGAACTGGTGGGTCAGCTCGTGCACGATGAGTCCGTACAGGCGGTCCGGCGGGTCGTCGATCGGCGCGACGATCCGCTGCCGGAAGGGCTCGGCGAACGCGCCAACGCCTTCTTGCGCGCCGCCCGGATCGATGTTCTCCTGTTCGAATTCGCTGTGCGTCTTGAAGATGATCAGCTGCACCTTGAACGAGAGGTCGTGTTTCAGGTCGGCGCTGACCTGCTGATAGGCGCTCTCCGCATAGCTGGCAATCCGTTCGAGATGGGGTTCGACCTCGGGATAGAAATAAATCTCAAAGTGATCGGTCGTGTAGATGGACCACTTGAAGGTGTCGTAATGAATGTTGTTCTTGCCCCAATAAGGAATGTAGGGCGTCTGGGCGAGAGCGGCGGCAGCGTGCATCGCCACGAGCGCCGCAGCGAGCAGGACGGGGCGGGCGCACGAACGAAACGAGGTCAGCACGCGGGGGTGCATAAGCGGTCCTCTGATCCAGCCGACGCGCTCCACGCGGAGCACGCGTCCGACGGCTGATTGTCTGCTTGACGGATTGACTCGCTGCGATCTTACTGTTGACGCGTGGCGCCTGCAAACGCTGTGCTCGACGATGACAGGGATTTTGAGCATGTCTGTCCTATTCGGACCGCGTTTCGGCGACCCCTGTGGGCGACACCGGCGACACCCGTTATACTGCCTCTGTCGCACTGCGTCCGCGCCCCAGCTGATGCAGTTCGAGAGTGCCTTTCCTCAAGGCGACCGGGTCCGCCTGATCCGGAGGGCCAGGCCGGAATAAATGTCGCGCTCTCAGGGTTTACACAAAACATCGTCGACGTTCGAGACCGAGGCGCTGGCGTGGCTCGACAGCCTCTATCGCACGGCGCTGCGGTTGACGCGTGTCCCGGCCGACGCGGAGGATCTTGTCCAAGAGACGTATCTCAAGGCGTTCCGGTCGGCCGACAGCTTTAAACCGGGCACGAACCTGAGGGCGTGGTTGTTCACGATTCTCCACAATACCGCTCGAAACCGGCTGCGCGACCGCGCGCGCGACACCGTCGCTGTCGACAGCGAGGCCGTCGAGCACGCGGCGCAAAGCTTCATGTCGTCGCCGGCCGACACACCCGAAGCGCAACTCGTCCGAAGCACGATGGCCCCGGAACTCCAGGCCGCCATCGACGCGCTCCCGCCAGCTTTCCGCCAGGCGGTGTGGTTACGGGACGTGGAAGAGTTTTCGTACGCGGAAATCGCGGAAATGTTATCGATTCCTGTCGGCACGGTGATGTCCCGCATCTCGCGGGGCCGCCAGCTCCTGTTCGAGCACTTGACCCATCTGCGACCAGCCAATGTCTAACTGCCAGGTCATCGACCCACTCGTCACGCCGTACGTGGACGGCCAGCTTTCGGAGACGGACCGCGCGCTCGTCGAGCAGCACATTCGCGCCTGTCCGCCATGCCATTCGCGCGTCACCGCCGAGTGCACCGTCCAGCAATTGATGTCGCGACGCAAAACCGATCTGCAGGCCTGCTGCGCGCCGAAGACGCTGCACACGGCCTGCTCCGCGTTCGCGCACGACGTGCCGCAGATGTCGACCGTGCCGGCGCCAGACGCTCCGCGTGCGGGCGCGCGCGTCGTGCCGATGTGGCCGACAGCGCCTGCCGCACCCGCGTCGTGGCGCGCGCGCATGGTGCCGATGACGCTGGCCGCTTCGCTCGCCGTCCTCGTTGGCGGCGCCTTCCTGTATCAACTCACCACCGCTTCGTCGCACGTGATGGCCGCCGAGCTCGCCGCCGATCACATCAAGTGCTTCGCGTTGAACGGCGTGTTGCACACGCACGACACATCGGCCGCTGTCGAGAGTTCGATGTGGAGCGGCTTCGGCTGGCGCATGCATCTTCCGCAGAACGCGGCGGCCGCGGGCCTCGAGCTCGTCGGATCGCGGCCGTGCATGTACGCCAACGGCAAGATCGCGCACATCATGTATCGCCGCAACGGCGAGCCGGTCTCGCTCTTCAT
The DNA here is from genome assembly GCA_036557365.1 of Vicinamibacterales bacterium. GTDB lineage: Bacteria > Acidobacteriota > Vicinamibacteria > Vicinamibacterales > CAVVIG01 > DATKHR01. The sequence goes on along the minus strand of DATBHR010000077.1, from coordinate 155,064 downwards.
GCTGCCGGGCGAGACACGCACCAACGAGGTCGTGGATGTCCTCGGCCAGAAGGCCGCGATCTGGTGCGATCGCGACCGGACCTACGTGCTCGTCGCGCGCGAACCGCTCGAGGACGTCGAGCGTATGGTCTCGCTGGTCAGAACATCGCTCAGATGAGTCTGGCAATGCGTTACAGTTTGACTATGCACGTTTCGGAGAGGGCTGCATGACGACGACCATCCGCTGGGGCCTGGCGACGATCAGCGCGCTCGCGCTGGCACTGCTGACGCTGAACGCCGATCTCCCGTGGCCGCCGTTCGGTGCGTCCGCATCGGGATTCGAAGCCGGCGCCGGTGCGGCCTCGTGTCCCGCCGACGCGAAGCCCGCCAATCTGAACTTCACGCTGAAGGATGTTTCGAACGCCGACGTGAAGCTGTCCTCATTCAAAGGCAAGGTCATCCTGCTCGACTTCTGGGCGACGTGGTGCGGCCCCTGCAAGATCGAGATTCCGTGGTTCATCGAGTTCCAGAACAAGTACGCGAAGGCCGGCCTGCAGGTCGTCGGCATCTCCGTCGACGATACGCTCGCGAAGCTGAAGCCGTACGTCAGCGACATGAAGATGAACTACGTCGTCCTCCAGGGACTGGATCACGACGATGTGCAGGACGCGTACGGACCGATGTTCGGAATTCCGGTGACCGCCGTCATCTCGCGCGAAGGTAAGGTCTGCATGAAGCACGCGGGCCTGGCGTCGAAAGCGTCGTTCGAAACGATGATCCGCGGGTTGCTCGGGTTGAAGGCGGAAGGCTGACCGCGAAGTGGTATCATCGGGGCAATGAAGGGATTCACGCACGCGCGACTCGCCTGCGGCTGCCGTCTCGCATTCCGCGAGGGCGTCGAGGGCAGTCCCGTCACCGTTGTCGTCGACGAGAAATCTCCGGCGTGCACGCTGTCGCTGCACGTGCGCGATCTACCGCTCTACGATTATCGGGAGGCGCTGCGCCCCTCGACCCGCCTCGGTCCTCCTGAAGAAGAAGAGTTCGAAGAAGAAGGGTAGCCTTCGCCCGGCGTTCGCTGGCGTTCCTCGAAGTGCGATAAGATTTTTGTAAGCTCGACGGTCGCCGCGTGACGCCGATCAACAGCTCGATTCCTGTGACAATCCATTCCGATTCGCCGACGAGCGACCTGTCTCGCCTTCGCATCGACCGCGACGCGCCGTCGCGCAGACGATGGCTGCCCTGGACGCTGCTGCTGGCGACCGTTGCGGCGGGCGCCGCGGCGTATCCATCCGCGCGCGCGTACGTCGCGGAGCGGCGCGCGCCGGAGGTCGACGTCGCGCACGCCATGCAGGTCGTCGCCTCGCCCGGCGGATCCACCGCGCTGCCCGTCCTCGTCGCCACCGGTTACGTCGTCGCGCGCCATAGCAGCGACGTGGGCGTCAAGACAGGCGGACGCATCTCGGTGCTGAAATTCGAAGAGGGCACTCGCGTCCGCAAGGGCGCCGTGATCGCCGAGATCGAGCACGCCGACATCGACGCGCAGCTCGAAGCGGCGCGGCGCGCGGTGGTGGAGTCGGAAGCCGCGCTCGCGCAGAACGTCGCGCAGCGCGACGAGGACGCGCGCAACGTCGAGCGGCAGCGTGCGCTCGCCAGGGACGGCATCACGACGACCGCAACGCTGACGGCGGCTGAAGCGGCGCTCGCGGTATCGGCCGCAAAGGTGAAGTCCGCGGAAGCGGCCATCGAATCGGCGCGCGCGCGCGTGCGCGTCGCCGCCGAAGCGCTCGAGAACACCAACGTGCGCGCGCCGTTCGACGGCGTCGTCATCAAGAAGCGCGCGGAGCTGGGCGAGACCGTGTCGCCGTACGGCGTCGCCGGGCAGGCGACCCGCGAAGGCGGCGCGATTGCCACGATCGCCGATCTCGCGGAGCTCGAGGTCCAGACCGAAGTCAGCGAGAACAGCGTCGCCAAGTTGAAGAGCGCGATGCCGGCGGAGGTGAAGCTCCAGGCGTACCAGGACCAGACGTACCGCGGCCGGCTGCGCCAGATCTTTCCGTCAGCCGATCGCGCGAAAGCGATCGTCGAGGTGCGCGTGAGCATCCTGGATGCGGACGCGCACGTGAAGCCGGAGATGAGCGCGAGCGTCACGTTCCAGGAAGCGGCCGCGGCGAGTGACGGGTCGGCCGCGACTTCCGCGAATCAGGCGTCCGCGGCTCCGATCGTGTTGATTCCGAAGCGAACCGTGCTCTCCGACGGCGTGCAGTCGACCGTCTGGGTGCTGAACGGGACGACCGTGTCCAGGCGGCCGGTCACGCTCGGGGCAGAGCGCCTCGATCAGGTGGAGGTGAAGAGCGGCGTCCTGCCGGGCGAATCGCTCGTCGTCAACCCGCCAGCTGGCCTCGTGGACCGCGGCCTCGTGCGCGTAAAGGGGAAGTAGCGATGGCGCTGATCGAGGTGCGCGACGTCACGAAGGTCTACAAGCGCGACACGGTCGAGATCACGGTGCTCGAGCGCGTCTCGATCGCGGTGGACGAGGGCGAATTCCTCGGGCTGATGGGACCGTCGGGGTCCGGCAAGTCCACGCTCCTCAACCTGCTCGCCGGCATCGATCAGCCGTCGCGCGGGTCGATCCGCATCGGCGACACCGACATCACGCGGCTCTCGGAGCGCGCGCTTGCCGGCTGGCGCGCGCGTCACATCGGCTTCATCTTCCAGCTGTACAACCTGATTCCGGTGCTCACGGCCTTCGAGAACGTCGAGCTGCCGCTGCTGCTCACGAATTTGTCGAAGAGCCAGCGGCGCGATCACGTCATGACCGCGCTGGGCATCGTCGGTCTGACCGATCGCGCGGGCCATTATCCGCGCCAGCTCTCCGGAGGACAGGAGCAGCGCGTTGCGATTGCGCGCGCCATCGTGACCGATCCGACGGTGCTCCTCGCCGACGAGCCGACCGGCGATCTCGACGCGAAATCGGGGGCCGACGTCCTCCAGCTGTTGCAGCGGCTGAACGGGGACTATAAGAAGACGATCGTCATGGTGACGCACGATCCGCACGCGGCCGAGCGCGCGACGCGCGTCGTCCACCTCGAGAAAGGTTCGCTGACGGCAGGGGAGCCGGCGCACGTATGAAATTCGCCGGCCTTGTCTTGAAGAGCGCGCGGCGCAGCAAGCGGCGGACGCTGCTCACGGTGATGAGCGTCGCGATCGCGGTGTTCCTGTTCTCGTCGCTGCGCGCCGTGCTCGACGGCTTCAACGCCGCCACCGAGGCGAGCTCGTCGACCCGCATCGTGACGCTGCGATCCACGTCGCTCATCTTCTCGATGCCGACGAGCCACGGCGAAGCGATCAAGGCGACGCCCGGCGTCCAGGACATTACCTGGGCGAGCTGGTTCGGCGGCATCTACAAAGATCCGCGGAACTTCTTCGCGCAGTTCGCGGTCGATCCCGACAGCTATCTGCGCATGTACCCCGAAATTTCGCTGACGCCCGAAGACAAGCAGGCCTTTCTCGCCGATCGCACCGGCTGCATCGTCGGCGAGGGACTCGCGCGGCGCTACGGTTTCAAGGTCGGCGAGAAGATCACGCTGCAGGTCGGCATTCCCGTCTACGGCACGCGGGACTTCGATTTCAACGTCCGCGGCATCTACAAGTCGAACGGCGCCGCCGTCGACAATCAGTCGATGCTGTTCCATTGGAAGTACGCGGACGAACGGTCGCTCCAGAAGGGGCAGGTCGGCTGGTACATCGCGCAGATTTCGAATCCCGACCAGGCGACGCAGGTCGGGCTCGCGATCGACTCCAAGTTCGCGAACTCGCCGTACGAGACCAAGACCGACACCGAGAAGGCCTTTCAGAGCTCGTTCGTGTCGATGTTCGGCAACCTGAACCTGTTGCTCGGCAGCATCGCGCTCGCCGTCGTCATCACGACGCTGTTCGTCGCGGCCAACACGATGGCGATGTCGGTGCGCGAGCGGACGACGGAAGTCGCCGTGATGCGGACCCTCGGATTTCCCTCGAGCACGATTTTCATGCTCATTGCCGGGGAATCGTTGTTGATGGCCGCCGTCGGCGGTATCCTTGGCGTCCTGCTGGCGCGTTTCGTCATTTCGCCGACAACGTTGCAGGCGGGCGCGTTCATTCCGGAACTGCACGTCGGCACCGGCACCATGTTGACCGGCCTGGCGCTGGGCGCGTTCATCGGCGTCGTCGCCGGTTTGATTCCGGCAACGATGGCGGCGCGGCTGAAGATCGTCGACGCGCTGAGGCGCGTGGCCTGAAGGCGCGGCGATGGGACTGATCTCCAATTACAACCTTCGCTCGATGCTTGCCCGCAAGGGGACCGCGGCGATGACCGCCGGCGGATTCGCCATGGTCGTGGCCGTCTTCGTCATGACCCTGGCCCTTGCGCAGGGATTCCGGGCAACGCTGGTCGCGAGCGGCTCGCCGGGGAACGCGATCGTATTGAGAAAGGGCGCAACGGCCGAAACAGTAAGTGCCGTGCTGCGCCAGGACGTCCCGCTTGTCGAAAGTCTGGCGCAAGTCGCCCGGGGCGCGGACGGCCGTCCGCTGGCGTCCCCCGAGCTCATGGTCATCATTGCCCTTCCGCGACAGTCGGACAACCAGCCCGCCAACGTGCCGGCGCGAGGTGTCGGACCGCGAGCGTTCGAGGTGCGCGACTCGCTCGCCTTTGTGGAAGGGCGGCGCTTCACGCCGGGGACGCGCGAAATCAACGTCGGCCGTCAGGCGATGGGACGCTTCAAGGGGCTGACGCTCGGCAGCGACGTCAAGTTCGGCGCGGCCACGTGGAAGGTCGTCGGCGTCTTCACCGCGGACGACGCGTCGTTCGAATCGGAAGTGTGGGGAGACGTCGACCTGATGATGCCGGCGTTTCAGCGCGAGGGCTATCAGTCGCTGACGGTGAAGCTGGCCGATTCTTCGATGTTCGATTCGTTCAAGGCCGCGGTGGACGCCGATCCACGGCTTTACCTGCAGGCGCAGCGTGAGCAGGACTACTACGCCGCGCAGTCGGAGGCGATGACCACCGTCATCCGCGTGTTCGGCACGTTCGTCACGCTGATTCTGTCGATCGGCGCGATGTTCGGCGCGATGAATACGATGTACGCGGCGGTCGCGTATCGCACGCGCGAAATCGGCACCCTGCGCGCGCTCGGCTTCGCGCGCTGGCGCATCGTCTCGGCGTTCCTCGTCGAGTCGATCGCGTTGGCCGTCATCGGCGGCGTGGTCGGCTGCGTGCTGGCGCTGCCCGTGAACGGGCTGTCGACGGGCACGACGAATTTTTCGAGCTTCAGCGAGGTTGCGTTCCGATTTCGTGTCACGCCGTCGCTCGTCGCGGCCGGCGTCGTCTTCTCCGCGCTCATGGGAGCACTTGGCGGCCTGCTCCCGGCTGTTCGCGCGGCTCGTATCCCGGTCGCCCGTGCGTTGAGAGAAGTCTAATATCGTGCTTCCAAACATTGTGCAGATCTCGATTTTCTGGCTCGTGCAGGCGAGCGCGGTCCTGGTGTTTGCCGTTCCGTTCCGCTGGGCGTTCGTCGCGTTGTGGGCCGCGTCGCATTTTCTCCGTGCAGTCGGGTTGACGCTGGCGTTTCACCGCTACTTTGCGCATCGCGCGTTCAAGATGAACCGCGTCGCGCGGTTCGTCTGGGCGTTCATCGGCACGGCCGCGATGCAGAAAGGCCCGATCTGGTGGGCGGGCCATCACGTGAACCATCACAAGTACGCGGACCGCGATGGCGACCCGCACAGCCCGATGGTCAGCGGCGTGTACTACGCCCACATCGGCTGGTTCCTGAACGACACGAAGCACGATCGCGTCGAGGCAACGAATCCGGTCGTTCGCGATTTCGGACGCGTGCCGGAAATCCAGTGGCTCGAAAAATACTTCTTCGTGCCGCCGGCCGCGCTCGCCCTCGCGCTGTTCCTCGCCGGCGGATTCCCGTGGCTCGTCTGGGGCTTCTGCCTGCCGACGATGACGCTCGCGCATGCGACGTTCGCCATCAACACGGTCAACCATCTCTGGGGATCGCGTCGCTTCGATACGGTCGACGAGTCGCGCAACAATCCGCTGACCGCGTTCTTCGCCGTCGGCGAGGGCTGGCACAACAATCACCATCGCTATCAGCGTGCGGCGCGAAACGGCTTCTACTGGTGGGAATTCGATCTGACCTGGTACGTCATCCGCGCGATGGCGGCCTGCGGGCTGGCGTGGGATCTTCAGCCGGTGCCGGCGCGCATCTACAAGGAAGCGCGCCAGACTCGCGAGCGCCGCGCCGCGCAGGCGGTGCCCAGCATCGTCGAGCTGCCGTTGTCGTCGATGTCGCTCGAGCTCGCCGAGGAGCCGGAGTAGTCCGCCCTCCCTGATCGACTATCGCGTGCTCACCCGACGCGAACGTCGGCGACGAGCGGCAGGTGATCCGACGCGACGAGCGCGAGGCGGCTGCGCGGCAGCTCGATGTGGGCGACCTCGAGCCGCCCCGTGTAGTAGATGTGATCGAGGTGCAGCACCGGGAACACGCCCGGATAGGTTCGCTGCCGCTTCAGATGATTGCGCAAGTCGACGCTGTTCAGCCGCTCGCTGAGCGTCCGCGTGACCAGACCGCGCATCCATTCGTTGAAATCACCGAGGACGAGCTTCGGGCCAGTCACGTGGCGATCGCACACGATCGCCGCGAGCCGCTCGGCCTGATGGCGGCGCTCGAGGATCGCCGTCCCCAGATGCACGTTGTAGATGTGCAGCGTTTGCGCGCCGAGGGTGATGTCGACGCGCTGCATTCGACGCGGTTCGCACGTCTTCCATGAGAGGTCGTGTTCGATGTGCGCGGTGATCGGCCATCGACTGAGGACCGCGTTGCCGAACTGGTGGCCCCGGAGCTGACGCGCCGGCGCCATCACCCATCCCATGCCGAGCGCGGCGCCGATTTCCTCTGCGTGCCCGCCGCCGCGCGGACCGGCACCGACGACTTCCTGCAGCGCCACCACGTCCGCGTCGATCGCGCGAATCACCTCCGCGACGCGATCGGGCCGCGTGCGTCCGTCGAGACCGCGGCAGCGATGAATGTTGTACGTGGCGATGCGGATCGACGCGCGCGCGCCCGAAATCACTACGCTATGATAGTTCGTGGTGACGTTCAGGCCCGCCTCTGCGATCGTCGTCGTCGCTGCGATCGCCATGGCGGCTGCGACGTCGTGCACCAAGAGCGACACCGAGCCGCTGAAGCTCGACCGCAACGTGCTCACGGTGGACAATCGTTCTGATCAGGAGTGGCGGAACGTCGAGATCTGGTTGAACACGTACTACCGCGTCACGGCGTCCTCGATTCCGGCGAAGAGTCGTTTTCAGACGCCGCTCGACAACTTCGTCGCAGGATTCGGACAGCGCTTCAGTTTCCGCGGTGCGCAAATCAAGGATCTGCGGTTGACGGCGACGCTGCCCGACGGCACCACGATGGAGATCAAGAAGGATTTTGCCGCGAGCGGCCTCGGCGCGCTCAAGCCGCGGTCGTGATCATCCGGGAGGAACGATGGCGAGACTGAAGTCGGAACTCGAAGTCACCTGCCCGTGCTGTCAGTCGACGCTCGTCATCGACGTCAACCTCGGGCGCGTCGTCTCGCATCAGGAACCCGAACGCGGCGACAAGCCCGAGCTCACGGATGCGCAGCGCATCGTCGCCGAGCAGGCGGCGCGGCGGGAAGCGCTCTTCGAGCAGTCGGTGAATGCGGAGAAGACGCGGGGCGATGCCTTGTCGAAGCGCTTCGAGGAGGCGCTGCGTCAGGCTGAGAAGGAACCGATCAAGAAACCGATGCGCGACTTCGATCTGGATTGACCGGAGGAACGGAGGGGACGGAGGGAACGGAAAGAGAAATATTCAACGGAGGAACAGAGGAACGGAGGGGAACGGGGGTTATTCGACGGGCCGGCCTGCCCGCAGGCCGGCTAGCAGCATCCGGTGGATCGATGGACGAACGACGTCGGTTTCTGGTGGTCGTTCGTCCATCGATCCAGCCGGATGCGGCGCGTCGCTGCGCGACGCCCGTCGAATCGCCCTCTCCGTTTCCCTCGGTTCCTCAGTTTCTCCGTTGAGATTTTCCGTTTCCTCCGTCCCCTCCGTTATCTCTAATCATCATCGGGGCCGCGCTTCCAGCGCCGGCGCCACTCGTTTTCCACCCACCAGCGGCGGCCGATGTCGAACGCAAATACCCCCACAACCAGGACGATGATGAAGACAATGGCGGCCACGGATGGTGAGAGCGTAGTGAAATCAGTGGGCGTCGATCAACGTACCGCCGGCCGCGAGCGGTCGGCGAACTCGTCGGGCAGCTCGGTCCAGCGATCGCGCCGCGGGTAGTAAATCGGCTTGCGTCCGAATCTGGCCAAGTAATCCCGATAGCGCTGGCGCAGTCGATTGACGCGCTGATCCGACGACGTGATCCGCCGGTGAGGATATTCCAGCAGCATCCGTTCGACCTTCCACACATTGGTCTCCGCAAGCCGCCAATCGTAATCGCCCATCATCGCTGCAAGGTCGACGACGACGTACCCGGTGATCCGTCCCGTGAGGTCGATGTACGGATCGAAGTAGCTGAGCGCAAGCGCGCGCGGCGTGCTGAAGGCCGCCTTGCGTCCGTGCAGGCCGGGATCGCGGGAGCGTCCGACCGATCCCCAGCGTCCCCGATGGCGGAAAACGAACAGGACGTGATCGAGCTCGTCGATCGATTCGAAGCTCATGACGAGCGGCGGATACCCGTGTTGCTCCATCACGATCGCGGCGAACAGCGCGGCTTCGAGACAGTGCGCGCAGCCGTGACGGACGACGCCTCGGAAGCTGCGGAGCGTCGCGCGGCCGTGCGGCTCCTGGTTGTACGGCAGGCGATTGAGAAACCGCTGGACCTCCGCCGGCGTCGTCAGCCGATCGATCAGGCGACGTTCCCGGGCGGAGAACCTGAGCGTGTGCGGGTCCTGCGGACTATGAGGCGCCGACAACGCCCTTCAGATCGGTCAACACCTGTTCGGGCGACCACTCGTTCCCGACGTAGACCTTGACGAGCTTGCCGTCGGCGCCGACGAGGACCGTCCGCAGGTTGTGCGTGATGTCGCGCGGGTCGTTCAGCGCGCGCGAGACCTGGACGCCGAAGTGCGCCGAGAAGCGATCGATCTCGTCGCGGTCGCCGGTGAGGAACGTCCAGCGCGAGAGATCGGCTCCGAGGGTCTTGGCGTGTGCCTTCAGCACCGGCGGCGTGTCGGTGACCGGATCGAAGCTGACGGTGACGAGGTGCACCGACTTGAACGCCGGATCCGCCTTGAGCGGCTTCTGCATCGCGGCGAAGTGGCGATCCATGAGCGGACAGAACGTGGGAAGGGGACACTTGGTGTAGATGAACGTCATTACGACCGGCTCGCCCTTGAAGTCGGCGAAGTGTCGCTTCTTGCCGTCCTGATCGACGAACGGCGCATCGGGTACGGCTTCGCCGGGCTTGAGCAGCTCGAAGCCGGACGATGCTGACGGGGCTGCCGCTTCGGCAGGCGGCTTCTCCAGCGGAGCCGTTCCGACTTTCTTGAAATCCACGAGGTACGCGCCGTTCGACACGACCACGAGCGTCGCGTCGACGATGTCGCCCGGCGTCAGACCGTCCAGCACCTTGGCGTCGCGGACCTCGTACGGCATGGTCATCGCCGGCATGAAGCCCTTGATGTCGTCGTGCTTGAGCGTCACCAGCTTGCGTGCGGGCTCGAGCGCGAGGACCTGTCCATGGAGCGGATACTTGTGCTCGTCGCTGCGCTTCGCGCAGGAGACCGACAGGAGCACGACGGCGAGAACGGCGACCACAGGACGCATCAGATATAGTTTACTGCGTCGATTCGAGAGACGTCAGGCGACCAATGATCTGGGTAGGCACCTCCGGCTACAACTATCCCGAATGGAAGGGCAGCTTCTATCCGTCGGATCTGCCCGCCGCGAAGATGCTGCCGTACTACGCGGCACGATTTTCCACCGTTGAGATCAACTACACGTTCTACCGGATGCCGACGGAGAAGCTCGTCGTCGGCTGGGCCGCGCAGACGCCGTCGCCGTACAAGCTGACGCTCAAGGCGCCGCGGCGCATCACGCACGACAATCGACTGAAGAACACCGCCGCGCTCGTCGAAACCTTCTCGCAGGCGGCAAACTCGCTCGGCGACAAGCTGGGCGCGCTGCTCTTTCAGCTGCCGCCAAACCTGAAGAAGGATCTCGCGCTGCTCGACGCGTTTCTGTCCGAACTGCCGCCGCGGCTGTGCGCCGCGTTCGAGTTTCGAAACGTCTCGTGGCTGGATGAGGACGTCTACTCGCGCCTGGCTGCGCGTAACCTCGCGCTCTGCGTCGCCGACAAGGGCGCGAAAGGCGGTGAATCCGCGCCGGCGAAGCCCGGGCGGCGAGCGGCGGCGGACGTCGTGCAGTCCACGCCCGTGCGCATCACCGCGGACTACGCGTACTTCCGGTTGCGCGACGAAGGCTACACGGCCGACGATATCAAGCGCTGGGCCGAGACCATCGCGCGCAGCACGGAGTCGCTGCGCGAGGTGTTCGTGTACTTCAAGCATGAGGAGCACGGGAAGGGCCCGGAGTTCGCCCGTCTCCTCATGACCAACCTGGGACTGCCAACATGAGCGAACCGTTCATCGTCGGAAAATCGGCCGCGGGTGGAGACGTCGTCCTCCTCCCGCAGATGGCCAATCGCCACGGCCTCATCACCGGCGCAACCGGTACCGGAAAAACGGTCACGCTCCAGATGCTGACCGATCACTTCTCGAGCATCGGCGTCCCGGTCTTTCTCGCGGACGTGAAAGGCGACCTCTCGGGACTCGCCAAGGCGGGCGCCTCGTCCGACAAGATGAAGGCGCGGCTGAAATCGACCGGGAACGCGGAGCCGCCGTGGCGAGCCAATCCGGTCGTTTTCTGGGACGTGCTCGCGAAGCATGGGTTTGCCGTCCGCGCGACGATCTCGGATCTGGGTCCGCTGATGCTCGGCCGGTTGTTCAACCTCAATCCCACACAGCAGGGCGTCCTCGCCATCGTTTTCAAGATCGCCGACGACAACGGCCTGTTGATTCTGGACCTGAAGGATCTGCGCGCGGTGCTGCAGTACGTCGGCGACAACGCTGCGCAGTTCAAGACGCAGTACGGCAACGTGTCCACCGCCTCGATCGGCGCGATTCAGCGGGCGGTGCTCGAGGTCGACGAGCAGGGCGGGCAGAAATTCTTCGGCGAACCGATGCTCGACGTGGACGATCTGCTCCAGACCGACCGGAACGGTCACGGCATCGTCAACGTGCTGGCGGCGGACGAGCTGGTTCGATTCCCCAAGCTGTACGCGACGTTTCTCCTGTGGATGCTGTCTGAGCTGTACGAGCATCTGCCCGAGGTCGGCGACGCGGAGAAGCCGAAGCTGGTGTTCTTTTTCGACGAAGCACACCTGCTGTTCAACGACGCGCCGGGCGCGCTCGTCGAGAAGATCGAGCAGGTCGTGCGCCTCATTCGATCGAAAGGCGTCGGCGTGTACTTCGCGACGCAAAGCCCGTCGGACGTTCCGCAGACGATTCTGGGTCAGCTCGGGAACCGCGTGCAGCACGCGCTGCGAGCGTTCACGCCGCTCGATCAGAAAGCCGTGAAGGTGGCGGCGCAGACGCTGCGGCCCAACCCGAAGATCGACATCGACGCAGCGATCACCGAGCTTGGCGTCGGCGAGGCGCTCGTGTCGATGCTCGACGACAAAGGCAGCCCGACGATTACGGAACGGGTGTGGGTTGCGCCGCCAGGATCGCAGATTGGTCCGATCACCGACGCGGAGCGCGAGGCGTCGCGCCAGCAGAACGCGTCAATCTACGGGCACTACGATCAGCCGATCGATCGCGAGTCGGCCTACGAGAAGCTGACGAACCGGACCGCGGCGAAGACGTCGGCGTCCAACGCGCCGCCGGTCGCTGGCCAGGCCGCACCAGTGCCGGGACCGGCGCCGGCGGGAAGCCAGACGGCATCGGGACCCAGCGTCGGGGACGCGCTCAGCCAGATTCTGTTCGGCACCACGGGCCCTCGCGGCGCACATCACGACGGTCTGGTGCAGTCAGCAGCGAAGAGCGCCGCGCGATCGCTTGGATCGGGAGTGGGACGCGAAATCCTGCGCGGCGCGCTCGGGTCGATTCTCGGCGGTTCGTCAACGAGACGACGCTGAGGCCTGCCGGAGAGGCGGCAGCGTGTCGCGATGCGCGGCTGGCGCGGCGGTCCGGCTGTCGCGGGACGCCTGGCGCGCGTGCTCCAGGACGAAGTCCACAATCCGTGTCTCCGCCCAATAGCCATCGTCGGCGCCGTCGCGATTGGCGATGAAGCCGCAGTGTCCGCCGTGCTCACTGAGTAAAAGCGTGATGTGTCGATTACGCGCGACCTTCGGATCGCGGAAGGCCGCCGCGGGCACGAACGGATCGTCCTCCGCGGTGATGATGAGCGACGGGACACGGATGCGATCGATGACACGCATCGCGCTCGCGCGATGGTAGTAGTCCGACGCACTCCTGAAGCCAAAATGCGGCGCGGTAATCCGCTGATCGAATTCGCGGACCGTTTTGATGTCGTTCAGGCCCTGCCGCGTGAACGAATCCGGCCGCAGGCGCGCCTTGAGGCGCATCCGATGCTTCAGGTCGCGGACGAAGTTCCATTCGTACAGGAAGTTTTCGGGCCGCTCGAGCGCCCGCGTGCACTCTTCGATTTCGATGATTGGCGACACGGCCGCCACGGCGACGAGCGCGTCCGGCGCGTGCGCGCCGTATTCGCCGGCCAGCTTCAAGGCGAGGTTGCCGCCGAGCGAGTAGCCCGCGACGGCGATCGACGTCAGGCCGTCAACGCGGGTCAGTTCGTGAATCACGCGAGCGGCGTCGGCCGTCAGCCCTGAATGGAACAGCCCGGCGGCGAGGCGCTCGGTTCCCCCGCAGTTGCGCTGGTTGAGCCGGACCACGTTCATGCCGCGGGCGAAGGCCTTGGCGGCCAGACCGCGCATGTAATGGGCGTCGCTCGACCCGTTGAGGCCGTGAAGTGCGATGAGCGTCGGATGTTCCCAGCGGCGCGGCTGCCAGTGGCAGGCCGCTGCCACCCGGGTGGCCCGCGCCACGTCGAAGTAGCGCCGCGTGGGCGGGGGCAGGTTCGGGAAATATCGCGGATTTCCCCAGCCGTACAGCGTCATCCAGTGCCCGTTGCGCAGGGACGCCCTCGGCTCGAAACGGTCCATCCACTCGATCATACATGGGCTACAATTTTCGAAACCCAGAGGGAATCGGAGGCCGCATGCATTCTTTCCGCTTTCATACGTTGCTCCTCGCCCTGCTCGCCACCGTCTCGCTGACGGCGCAGTCGCAGACCGGCACACCGCCGAGCGCTGCCGCGAAGCCGGCGCCCGCCCCGAATCCGAAGCTCGATCAGAGCAAGAAGGACGTGGTGCTCGAAGTCGACGGCCAGAAAGAAGACCTGCAGCGGATGAACGACACGGTCTTCAGCTTCGCGGAACCGGGCTTCCAGGAGTTCGAGACGTCGAAGTACCTGACCGGCATCCTCGAGCACAACGGCTTCAAGATCGAACGCAACGTCGCCGGCATTCCGACGGCGTGGACGGCGACGTGGGGCACCGGAAAGCCGGTCATCGCGCTCGGATCGGACATCGACGACATCCCGCAGGCATCGCAGAAGCCGGGCGTCGCGTGGCACGAACCGATCATCGAGGGCGCGCCCGGCCACGGCGAAGGCCACAACTCCGGCATGCCGATGCAGATCGCGGCGGCGATCGCCGTCAAGAAAATCATGGAGCAGCAGCATCTGCAGGGCACGCTGATGCTGTGGCCCGGCGTTGCCGAGGAGCTCCTCGGCGCCAAGGCGTACTACGTGCGCGCCGGCGTCTTCAAGAACGTGGACGTCTGCCTCTTCGCGCACGTCGGCGCCAACATGGGCGTCAGCTGGGGCGACTCGATGAGCAACGGCCTCGTGTCGGTCGAGTACAGCTTCAAGGGCGAGAGCGCGCACGCCGCCGGCGCGCCGTGGCGCGGCCGCTCGGCGCTCGACGCGGTCGAACTGATGGACGTCGGCTGGAACTTCCGGCGTGAGCATCTGCGGCTGCAGCAGCGCTCGCACTACGTGATCCCCAACGGCGGCGACCAGCCGAACGTCGTCCCGCCGAACGCCGCGGTCTGGTACTACTTCCGCGAGACCGACTACGACCAGATCAAGAAGCTCTGGGACATCGGCAACAACATGGCGAAAGCCGCGACGCTCATGACCGACACCGAGTACTCGATGCGCGTGCTCGGGTCCGCGTGGCCGGCGCACATGAACAAGACCGTCGCCGAGACGATGTACGCCAACATCGAGAAGGTCGGCCTGCCGGAGTGGAGCGAAGCGGACGTCGCGCTCGCCAAGGCCGTGCAGCACGAGCTGAAGGTGCCGGAGATCGGACTGGCGACGAAGATTCAGCCGCTGCGCGGCCGCGAGACGATTCCGGACGAAGAGAAGCGCGGCGGCGGCTCCGACGACATCGGCGACATCTCGTGGAACGTGCCCACGGTCACGCTCAGCTATCCGGCGAACATGCAGGCCGGACCGGGTCACAACTGGGCGAACGCGATCCCGATGGCGACGCCGATCGCGCACAAGGGCATCCAGTACGGCGCGCGCGTCATCGCGCTCACGGTGCTCGATCTCCTGATGCGGCCCGAGCTGGTCGATCAGGCGTGGGACTATTTCCGCAACGTCCAGACAAAGGACCGGAAATACACTCCGCTCATGCGTCCCGAGGACAAGCCGGCGATCTGGCTGAACGAGGAGCGGATGGCGAAGTACCGGCCCGAGATGAAGAAGTACTACTACGACCCCACGAAGTACAAGTCGTACCTCGATCAGCTCGGCATCAAGTACCCGACCATCGTCAAGCCGGCGTCATCAACGGGCAAGCCGCAGCAGTAGCGAACGTGAATCGCGTCACGTCTTCGAGAATTCAATGAGGAGTTCGGCAATGCGACGGACAACGCTCGGCGTGGCCCTGCTGCTGCTGTTCGGACTCTCCGGTTCCGCGCGGGCGGCTGACCGCGCGGTCCCCACATTCTCGAAAGACGTGGCGCCGATCTTCTACTCGCGCTGCGTCGAATGTCATCGGCCGACGATGTTCGCGCCGATGTCGCTGATGTCTTACGAGGAGGCGCGGCCCTGGCTGCGCGCGATCAAAGAACGCGTGACGTCCAGGACGATGCCGCCGTGGGGATCGGACCAGCCGCGCGGCGTCTTCAAGAACGACCCGCGGCTGACCGACGACGAACTCTCGACGGTCGTGGCGTGGATCGACGGCGGCGCTCCGAAAGGTGACGACAAGGATCTGCCGGCGCGCCCGCAGTTCGCGGACGGCTGGACCATCGGCAAGCCCGACATGGTCTTCCGCATGGCAGAGGACTACCGGATTCCGGCGACGGGGACGATCGACTATCAGTACATCCGGATTCCGGTGAACCTGCCGGAAGACCGCTGGATGCAGGCGATCGAGATCAATCCGGGCGCGCGCGCGCACGTCCATCACGTCATCGCGTTTACCCAGCCGTCGGGCGAAGAGATCAGGCCGGGCGGCGCGCTCGGACCGACGAACATCGGTGGTGTGACACCGAACAAACCCGGCGTCGTCTTCCCGCCGGGCGTGGCGCGCCTGCTTCGCGGCAAGCAGGACATCATCCTGCAGATGCACTACACGACCAACGGCAAGGAAGCGATCGATCGCACCGAGGTCGGGATCATCTTCGCAAAGGAGCCGCCGGAGAAGATCGCCGCCGGCGGCATGGCGCTCAACCCGCGCTTCGTGATCCCGGCCAACGACGGCAACTACGAAGTGCGCGCGGTGCAGAACGTCCAGCGCGACACGATGCTGACGACGCTGACGCCGCACATGCACGTGCGCGGGAAGGACATGACCTACATCGCGCACTATCCGGACGGGACGACGGAGACGCTGCTCTCAGTGCCCCGCTACGACTTCAACTGGCAGATCACGTACGAGCTCGCGAAGCCGAAGGTGCTGCCGGCGGGCACGAAGGTCGAGGTCATCGCGCATTACGACAACTCGACCGCCAACAAGTACAACCCGGATCCGACCAAGGACGTTCGCTGGGGCGATCAGACGTGGGAAGAGATGATGATCGGATTCTGGGGCACGGTCATGGACGTGCCGCTGCAGCAGCGATAACGCGCACGTCAGCCTTCGTCAGCTGAGGGCCCGTAGATCGCCGGCACCGGAATGCCGTTCAGCCGCAGATAGACGCTCAGCTGACCGCGGTGGTGCACGGAGTGATAGAGCACGAAGGTCCGGAACGCCGCGATGCGCGGCATCGTGAACAGCTCCTGATCGCCGCGCTTGAGCGTCCACGGCGCCATCAGCTCGGCGTCGGTCTTGTCGAGTGACGCGCGCGCGTGGCCGACGGTCGCGTCGAAGACGCTCAGCACGTCGGCGCGCGACGTCCGCACGTCGGTCGGCGGCGGCGACGTCGCCAGGTCGAACATCCCCTGGTTCATGATCAGCGCGCCCCATCGTGGGATGTTCGTGAGGTGCGTCGCCAGGCCGACCAGAGACATCGACTTGTCGTGAGGCTTCCACGCCAGCTTGTCGTCCGGCAATCGATCCAGCAGCTTGCGCGTCGTGCCCGTCTCGTGGTCGAACTCGGCCAGCAGTCCGTCCTTCATCGGCATCCGGCTAGTCTAATCGTTCGCCTGGCCGCGTGCTGCGCAATCGCAGTCGCGGGCTGTCGTCGTGCGCCCGAACCAGCACCGCTCGTCGCGCAGGTTTCCGGAACGATGACGATCGACGCGTTGAAGGCGCCGGTGCGCGTCGTCCGCGACCGGTGGGGCGTCCCGCACATCTACGCGCAGTCGCAGGACGATCTGTTCGTCGCGCAGGGCGTCGTGCAGGCGCAGGACCGCCTGTTCCAGATGGACCTGTGGCGCCGGTCCGCGCAGGGACGGCTCGCAGAAGTTCTCGGCGCAAACTTCATCGAACGCG
The DNA here is from genome assembly GCA_036557365.1 of Vicinamibacterales bacterium. GTDB lineage: Bacteria > Acidobacteriota > Vicinamibacteria > Vicinamibacterales > CAVVIG01 > DATKHR01. The sequence goes on along the minus strand of DATBHR010000077.1, from coordinate 138,024 downwards.
ATGCGGCGACACGACGTGTGCAGTACCGCGGCGATCTGCGGCGCGAGTGGAGCAGCTACGGCACAGACGCGGAGCGGATCGCCGACGCGTTCACGCGCGGTGTCAACGCGTGGGTTGCGCTGGCGCGCGAACGACCGCCGGAACCGTTCCGCGCGGCCGGCTGGATTCCGGACTACTGGACCGCGACCGACGTCCTCAACAGAACCGACGCGTTTCTCGCAGTTCGCGACGCAGCGGCGATCCTGCAGCGCGTGGACAACGGCGTGGTGGCCGACGTGATCGGCCGCGTCGGCGCGCCGCCGTTCTTCAGCCTGCTCGCGACGCAGGCGCGTGATGACGGTCAGCCGCCCGGCGACCGCGAACTGATCGCTGCGGACGCGGTGCAGGTGTTTGCATCACCTGAGGCCGTCGTCCGCAACGGCGTCCTCACGACGGCCGAAACGTGGCCGCGTCTCGAGGCGCCGTCGCGCAGGTATCTCGTGCATCTCGTCGCGCCGGGCTGGAACGTGATCGGCGCGACCGCTCCGTGGCGTCCCGGCGTGGCAGTGGGTCACAACGATCGACTGGCGTGGGGCACCGTTCCCACAGCCAGCGCCGACGCCATCGACATCCTCGAGGAGCCGATCGACGCGGTGACGGGAACGCCATTCACCGATCGCGTCAACGTGCGCGGACGCGCCGAACCGTTCACATTCGAAACGCAGGTGACGCCGCATGGCATCGTGATCGCGACGGATGCGAATCGGGGACGCGTGTTCACGCTGAGATGGGCGGGCGCCGCCGCGGGCTGCGCGCCGGAACTGGCGGCGCTGACGCTCGATCGCGCCGGCACGTTCGATCAGATGCGGGCGGCCGTCGCGACGTGGCGGATGCCGCCGGTCCGCTTCAGCGTGTCAGACGCCGTGTCCAGTCAATCGATGGGCGACGACCATGGACGTCCTCGCGAAAGCTCGGCGCGCGGACCGTCCCGTGCGCTGTTCGCGAGCCCCCTCGGGATCACGGATGCTGCCAGACGCCGGTTCGATGTCGGCCCGATCGCGCGTCCGGATCGCGATCAGCCGTTTCAAGCCGGCTTCGATCCACGCGCCTGGGACGATTCGCACGTGGTCAACGCGCCCGGCCAGTCCGAGACGCCGGACAGCGCACATTTCGCGGATCTCGCGCGGTTGTGGTCGGCAGGGGAGATGTTCCCGCTTGCCTTCAGCGAGTCGGCCGTGCAGGCCGCCGCCGATACGACGCTGATGCTGCTGCCTGCGGGCGCGCGCCGCTCACCGTAGGAACCGCCGCGTCGCCGACGCGTTGCCGTCGTTCGACAACGGCGGAACGCCAAGCACGGCGCAGAGGAAGTCGTACACGTCCACGTTCGCCATCATCGGCGCCACCAGTCCGTGCGCGACGCGCGGTCCGGCAGCGATGAAGACCGCATGCATGTCGCGGTTCCGCGGGTCGAAGCCGTGCGTGCCTTTCTGCGGCTTCAGCCCTTCGTCCAGACGGTGGGCCCGGCGCGCGTGCGTCGTCGCGACCCAGCCGAGCTCGGGAATCCCGATGACTGGCGGAATGCGCCGATGCTCCGAGTAATGCAGCCGATCCGGCATCGTCGCGCGCGTGAACACGCGAAGGTGAGGATTCGCCTGGACGAGCGAGTCGTACAGCGAGCCGACCGTGGTACTGCTGTTGGGTCGCGGCGCGAGCTCGAGGATACCGTCGAACTCAGTGCCGTCGACTTCGTCCATCGAGATGTAGTCGTCCACCCAGATGATGCGATTCGGCGACAGCGTCGTCATGCCGTGATCGGAGACGACGACAATCGTCGTGCGATCCTCCAGCCCCAGCTTCCTGATGCCCTCGGTCAGCGTACCGAGATCGTGGTCGAGTTGTTCGGCGGCTCTGGCGAGTTCGGGCGAGTCAGGCCCGAAATCGTGGCCGGCGTGATCGACGATGTCCTGATAGAGCGTGAGGAAGCAGGGCCGCTGTTCTTCGGGAAGCGCCAGCCAGTCGAGGACCTGCGCAACGCGCGCCTCGCTCGTCATCGCGCCGTCGAAAGGCTTCCAGTAGGTTGGGCGCGTTCCGTGAAAGTCCACTTCCGATCCAGGCCAGAAGAGTGGCGCCGTGCGGCAGCCCCGGCGCTCAAGCGTGATCCAGATGGGTTCGGCTTCCCACCAGCGGCTGTCGTGCGCCGTCGCCGCCGACATCGTGAAGTGCTCGCCGATCTTCGGGTCGTTCATCACGTTGGCGACGATGCCGTGGTGTTCCGGGTAACGGCCGGTCACCAGCGTGAAGTGATTGGGAAAAGTGAGCACTGGAAATGACGGCACGAGCTCCCGCACCCGCACACCGCGCGTGGCGAGCGCGCGAAGGTTGGGGACGCGCAAGCGGTCGACGTAGTCCCAGCGCCAGCCGTCAAAGGACAGCAGAATCAGAATCGGCGACCGCGCGTCGGCCCCGGCTGGAACGCTGGCCGGAACGCCGGCCAGGATCGCGGCGGCGCAGAGCAGCCCTGCGATCAGGCGCGCTGCGCCTCGCCGGTTCATCGGACTTGGTGACAGTGATAGCAGCCGAGCGCGTTCTCTGAACGATTGTGCTCGTAGCTCTGCGTGAAGTCGTACGCGGGTCGGTGAAGGAGCGCAGCCATTCCTGGCAGCACGACCTCACGCATGTACGCCGCTTTTGCCGACTTGTCCGGCTCGGCGCTGTAGCCGTAGATCGCGTTGCGCATCTGCGAATCCATCCCCGCGGAATAGATCTCGAATCCACGGTCGCGCACGAGCGGCTCCGGGAGAGCGGCGACGGCCGGCATCGCCCAGCGGCGCGCCTCCGCGAGCTCGCCGTGGCACGTTTCGCAGGTGACATTGCCGTTGCCGACGATCCGTCCGAGGACGACGCGCGCCCACGGCATGACGTCGGTCTGCATGTATCGAACGATCTCCGCCGTCGGACGTTGCACGCCGTTCGGACGAATCGGATCGTCCGGTCCGAACGCGACCGCCTGCGTGTGGCTGTGCAATCCGGCGGCGACTGCGGTCATCGAGAGCACGACGGCACCGAATGCGCCGAGCGCCTCGCGATACGCGGCGGGCGCATGCGGCTCCCAGGCGAGCGCCGCGCGCAGCGCGTCACCTTCGTGCGCGGCGTGTCGATCCGTGGCGATCAGCTCCAGCGCGGCCGCGAGCTGAGCGCCCTTGCGAATGTCGGCGACGACGAACGGCGGACGCCGATCGTCTTTCGGGTGGACGATGACGGTTGACGTTCCGAGCGCGCGGTCGAGCCTCGACTCCGTCCGGCTGATCTCGCCGACATCGTCGAGCGCGATTTCGTCGGGGCAGCACGCGGCGTCGCGCACGAGCCGGAAATCGGTCAGGAAATACCGTTCACCTGAAAGTCGTGCGCGAAACCGCAGGGGACGGCTGTCCCACAACAGCCGTTCCCAGGGCAGGAGAGGATTCACGGCTTGCCAAAATTCACTTTCGGGACCTGCTTCGCTTCGGCCGGGGCCTGGAACAAGGGGTACTCCTTGAACCCGAAGAGTTTCGCGGTCATGTTCGCCGGGAACTGGCGCCGCGACGTGTTGTATTTCTGGACCGCCTCGTTGTAGCGCATCCGTTCGACCGCGAGTCGATTCTCGGTGCCGCTCAACTCGTCCATCAGGCGGTTGAACTGCTCGTTCGCTTTCAGTTGAGGATAGCTCTCGGAAACGGCGAGCAGCCGGCCGAGCGCGGAGGTCTGCTGATTGGCAGCCGACATCGTTTCTTCGGGCGACTTCGCGGCGAGCAGACGCGAGCGCGCGTCAGCGATGTCCTTGAACACGCTTTCCTCGTGCGTCGCGTAGCCTTTCGTCGTCTCGACGAGGTTCGGGATCAGATCGTTGCGGCGCTGCAGCTGGTTCTCGACCTGTGCCCACTGCGTCTTGATCGTTTCTTCCTGGCTGACGAACGTGTTGTACGAACACCCGGCCAACGGGAGCACCGCCAGCGAAACAATGAGGAGCTGAACGGCACTTCTTCTTCGCATGCGCATTAGTTTACCCTCGCGGGTTGGTTACCAGCTGGCGCCGCCGCCCCCGCCGCCGCTGCGGCCGCCGCCAAATCCGCCAAATCCGCCGCCGAAACCGCCTCCAAATCCGCCGCCCGAGCTCCACCCGCCGCCGCCGAACGGTCCCACGCCGCTCGACCAGCCGCTCCACGGTCCGCCGCCCCAGTAGCGCGATCGCGGACCGCCGCGTCCCGATCGGCCGAGAATCCAGAAGATGATGAAGATGAGCACGATCGCCCAGAGCGGAAGGCCCGAACCCGAGCGCCGGCGTTCGGGAACCGGCGCACGAACGCCTTGCAGGGTGACGCCGCGCGCCTGAGCGATCCGGCCGACGATGCGCTCGGTGCCGGCGAGCAGACCGGGACCGTACTGTCCCTGCCTGAACAGCGGCGTCATGAACTCGCGGCTCGTCTCGCCGGCGTAGCCGTCGGTGATGATGCTCTCGAGGTCGTAGCCGACCTCGACGCGCACGCGTCGTTCCTTCAGCGCGAGCACGATCAGCAGCCCGTTGTCCTTGCCCTTCGCGCCGATGCCGCGGCCGCCGTTCTCGAACAACTTCACCGTGTACTCGGTGATGTCTCCATACGGATCGATCGTCGGCACGGTGGCGACGACCACGACGTCGCCCGACGCCGCCTGCAGGGCGCGGATCATCCGGTCCATCTCCGCAGCGCTCGCGCGATCGATGACGTGGGCGAAATCGTTGACGGGCTGGTTAAGCGACGGAAGATCGCTCGACTGCTGACGTGCGTCGGCTGTCGGTGCGAGACCGCACAGACACACGCCGATCGCGGCGACGACGCACACACGCGCAGTCATCGATCGAATCGCGATGCTCATCGGTTTGAGGTGCTGCTCCAGCCGTCGACGTATTCGACGAGGCGCTCCATCGCGCGCAGGTAGGGAGGGAACAGGCGTTCGGCGTCGGGCGCGGAGATTTCGTGGACGCCTGCGAGCGCGACGACCTCGGTGATCGCGCCGGCGGGAATGCCGAGCGCGCGTTCGAGGTGTCGGCCGGCGCCCGCGGCGTCGCCGTCGCTGCGTCCTTCGAGCCGCGCGACGCTCGACGTCAGCGCCCGCATCGCGGCGGCCGATTCGACGATGAGGACCGCGAGCGCGTGGGCGTTGCCGCGCGCTTCCATGAATCCTTCGCGCAGGTGCAGCAGATGGCTGCGTGCGCGGACTTCGCAGGCGCGGCGGACATCGGACGGCTCGACGATCGCTCGAGCGAACGGGCTGGCGCCTGCGACGAGCACATGGTCGGCGGCGATGGCGTCGAATTCGAGCGGAAAAACGTCCAGCGCGCGTTCGAGATCGTGAACCGGCAGGATGAGCGGCGTCGAGAGACCGCTCTCATGCCACGATTCGACGCGCGCCGCACAGGCCCGCAGATCGGATTCCGTCAGCGACGTCACAAGGGCCATCGTCCGCGCCGGTCCCGCGGCGTTGCGGAGGCCGTACGCCACGAGCGACTGCAGCCGATCGCCGAACACGGCGCGCAGATCGTGCTCGAGCACGTGTATCGCCTCGTCGCGGCTTCCGCCGTGTTCAGATGACATGCGCTCATTCTACCGTCGCCCGCTCGTCGTGTTTGCGGGCCCTGCCGTTGTGACGCGCTGTCAACGTCCGCGGTTCCAGGTCGGACGCCGACGGGCGCGGCGTAGACGGGCACGGACTACAATGTCTCGCCCATGAATCTGCGGACGATCAATGTCGGGTGCTTCGGGGGCGGCACGGGACTTCCGAGCCTGCTCGGCGGGCTGAAGAGCAATCCCTGGGTGCAGGCCAACGCCGTGGTGACGATGTTCGACAGCGGCGGCAGTTCGGGGCAGTTGCGCGACGAGCTGGGCGTGCTGCCGCCCGGCGACATCCTGAAGTGCGCGCTGGCGCTCTCGCGGAACGCGCGCGAAGCGCGACGGGTACTGCTTGCGCGGCTGCCGACGCTGGAGCACGCCCGACTCGGCGGACACACCGGCGGGAACCTGCTGCTGTCGATGATGCAGCGCTACAGCGGCGACTTCCTGGCCGCGGTCGACGGCCTGAGCGCGCTGCTCGGCTGCCGCGGCAGGGTCTGGCCCGTCAGCGTGCAGGCGGCGTCCGTCTGCGCCGAGTACGGCGACGGTTCGGCGACGCGCGGCGAAGTCGAAGTGGATGCGGGGCAGTTGTCGGGGCGGTTCGTCCACAAGATCTGGCTCGAGCCGCAGGTTTCCATTCATCCTGCGGTCGCGCACGCCATCAGCGGCTTCGACGCGGCGATCATCGGGCCCGGCAGCTTCTACACGAGCCTGATGCCGATCTTCCTGGTGAAGGGCGTCGCGGACGCGCTCGCGAAGGTCAAGGGTCCGATCATCCTCATCGCCAACCTGCTGACCGAAGGACGCGGGATGCTCGGCTTCACCGCGGCCAACGCCGTGACGCGCATCGAGGACGCGATCCATCGCAAAGTGGACGTCGTCATCCTCAACACGCAATGGCCGTCGCCGCAGGTGCTCGCACGCTATGCGGTCGAGCACAAGGAGCCGCTGCCACCTGGCGAGCTTCCAGCACACTGCGAGCTCGTCGGCGGATCGTTCTGGACGCGCGAAATCGCGCGGCACAACCGTCTCCGGCTCGCGTACGCCGTATGGAGCGTGCTGTCGAAAAGGCTGCTCAACTAACAACGCTCAACGCTCAACGAACAACGCTCAACGAACAAGAGCGGTTGAACCTTGTTGTTCGTTGTTCGTTGTTCGTTGTTCGTTGTTCGTTGTTTAGTGTTCTTTGACGAGCCCCTGTGTCGTGTAGAGGCGGCCGCCCTTCATCACGCGCTTCACATCGCGCGTGTTCCTGATGTCGTCGAGCGGACTGGCTCCAAGAAAGGTCAGGTCGGCCAGTTTGCCGGCTTCGATGGTCCCGAGCTCGCGGTCGAGGCCCAGCGCTTCGGCAGCCGCTGTGGTCGCGGTCTGCAGCGCCTGGAACGGCGTCAAGCCGGCGTGCACGTACGACTCGAGCTCGACGTGGAGCCCGAGGCCATACGGATCGATCGGCGCGTCGGTGCCGGCGATGATTTTTCCGCCGGCGGCCGACACCGCTTTCACCGTTCGCTCGTAGGCGGCGATGCGCTCATCGAGCGCCGGATCGCGCTTCGCGCCGGCGAGATCCGTCAGCCGGGAAACGACGTCGAGCGGGAACAATCCCAGACGCGAGTCGAACAGCAGCGTGCGGTCTCCCGTCGTCCGCGCGCGGAAGCCGCCGACGATGCCGATGGTCGGCGTCAGCGTCATGCCGGACTTCGCGAGGACGTCGACGACGTCCTGATAGGCGCGGTTCGTGTCGCTCGCCTTCGGCGAGTAGCCGCGCCGGCTGGTGCCGCGAAGATGCTCCACGCCGTCCACGCCGAACGCCACGCCGGCAAAAAGCTCGTGCGACGTGACGGGCCGTCCGAGCGCGTGCGCGAATTCGACGACGTGTTTCTGCAGTCGATCGGGGAGACGGACGTAGGTCTTGAAGAAGTCGACGTCGAGCAGCCGCGCGCGATCGAGCTCGCGATCCAGCTGCGCCTCGGAGGTGACCGCGACGCCGCCGGGATAGTACGCACGCACGCCATCGAACGGATCGCCCGCCGAAAAAATACGCGGGCCTTCGCGTCGCCCCGATTCGATGGCTTCGCTCAGCTCGAGCCCCGCGTACGGATTGATCGCCGGAATGCGGACGCTCGTGATGCCGTACGCCAGCCAGATTCGTCCGAAGCGTGAGCCGTAGTCCGGATCGAGGTGCGCGTGCATCTCGACGAGGCCCGGCATCACGACCTCGTTCGATGCGTCGACGACCGTGCCGGTGTGCAGCGCGTCGCGGTGGGAGTCCACGAGGCGGATGACGCCGCGTTCGATGACGATATCCGTCTCGCCGCGCAGACCGTCGATCGTGCCGTCGAACATACGTCCCGCGTGCACGACGATCCGATCGGGCGGGGGACTCGGTGTCCATTCGAGATTGACGGCGACCGGCTCGGCGGCGCTGCCGTCCGCCAGCGCGCGGCGCAGGCCCGTGGGCGTCTGATACAAGATGTGGCGCGAGTCGCTCGCCCAGCTCGGCGACTCCGGCTGATCGTCGGCCACGCGAAGCGGCACGGTCATCGGCGTTGCGCGCTCGTCCACGCCGACGTTCCAGAGGACGCCCTCCGACGTGAACAGCATCTGCGTGCCGTCGGGCGACCACACCGGGCCGTTGTCCTGCCGGTTGCCGGCAGAGTGGCCCGGCATCAGGATGGACGGCGTCGGCGCACCGGCGTCGAACGGCTGCACGAGCAGCTGATTGAGTCCCTCGCGATAGCGGGTCGAGTACGGGAAAAGACTCCCGAACGCGACGGCTCGACTCCGCGGTCCCCACGTTGGCCGCCCGATTTCCTGGCCGTTGCCCGGAAACGCGCCGCCGAGGCCGTCGCCTGCCCGCACGCGAACGGTCGCGATGCTGCGTCGATCGACGACGTACGCGATGTGAGAGCCGTCTGGTGACCACGATGCGCCGGAGACAGCGCCGCGACTATTCGTCAGTTGCGTGTCGGTGTTGGCGGCCAGGTCGTGCACCCACAAATCCATGTGGCCCGACCGATCGCTCGAGAACGCGATTTGTCGTCCGTCGGGCGACCACGTCGGATCGAGCTCCGCCGCCGAGTCATCGGTCAGTCGAACCGGCGCCTGACCAGGCGTCATCACCCACAGATCTCCCAGCGCGACGAACGCGATCGAACGTCCGTCCGGTGACAGGACGGGCGTGACAATCCCTTTGGCCGACTGAGGTCCCGACAGTTCGAGCGGCCGATGCGCGATGGGGTAGACATCGCGCTGAAGCGTGACGCGCGCGGAGAACGGGATGTCTGCCGATCCGACCGGCGACCATCGACGGATGTGGCCGTTCGACGTGTACACGAGCTCGTCGTGCGTCACCCACTGCGGATGGAACGGAAATACATCTTCGCCGTGCGCGACCGAGCGGCCGTTGACGAACAATTCTCCGCTGCCGGTGGTGAAAGCCAGCTCGGTGCCGTCGCGGCTCCATGCCGATGCGCCGGGCAGTACGCCTCGTTCCGCACGCGCGAGCAGCCGTTCGCGTCCGCCCGCCACGCCCCAGAGACCCGGCCGTCGAGACGACTCGGGGACCGGCTCGCCCGCGCCGTTCACGCGATCGGCAGATGCGACGGTGATTTCCTCGTCGTTCGGCGACCACGTGGGATAGGCCGCATCACGCTTCGAGAGTTGACGGACCTCGCGGCTCGCCGCATCGACTTCCCACAGCGTCGTGATGCCGCCGAAGCGATCGGACGAGAATGCGATTGCCGTCCCATGATGCGACCACGCTGGCTCGCGATCGTCGAATTCTCCCTCCGTGATCGCCTTCGTCTCGCCGCCCTCGCGGTCAATCACATAGATGTGCCACACGCCATCGTCGTATCCCTGGAATGCGATGGTGCGGCTGTCGGGTGACCATGTGGGCTGGCGCGCTTCGAGCAGCGGCGCCGTGATCGGCGTTGCGCTGCCGCCAGTCACCGGCATCACCCACAGCCGTCCGATGAGGTCGAAGGCGATCCAGCGGCGGTCCGGTGAGACGGCGGCGGAGAACGACGTGCCTTCGGTCAGCGTGATGTCGATGCGTCGGATGACCGGGCCGACTTGAATCGCGGCGGTGCCGGCGACTGCGGCGGCGAGAGCGAGCGCGCGAAACGCACTGCCGCGGAGCACGTGCTATTTCCTCTTCGGCGTCGACTTCGTTTCGGTTCGCGGCCGGCGAGCGGCGGCGCGCGATGGTTTCGGCGCGGCGGCGCGACCCTTTGTCGCGGTCGGCGCATCGGCCGCCTTTGCGCGATTTGCTTTGAGCTTTGCAGCGCGCTCGATGATCTGCGCGAGCATCGCACCGGCGTCAGCGCCGCTGGCCGGTCGATGCGATTTCCAGACGGCGGGTGTCTCTTCGCCGAGAATGTCCTCGAAGTCACCATTGCTCTTCACGCTGCGCGGCGCGAACTCCGCGATGTCGAGATCGCCGGCCCAGTCGTCGCGATGCTTGATGAGCAGCCACGTCCGGTTTGGATCGCCGCCGCGCGCACCGGCGTAGCGTCCGCCGGTGCGCACGAGGACCCACGATCCTTTCAGTTTGAAGCCGTTCAGCGTGAACTTCAGGTCGCCCTTCTTCAGCGCCGCGTCGACATCGTCGGATTCGGGCGTCCACGTGCCGCGATCCCACAGCATCACGATGCCAGCGCCGTAACCTTCGGGGATGACGCCTTCGAAATCGCCGTAGTCGAGCGGATGATCTTCGACGTGCATTGCGAGCCGCTTCGTCTTCGGATCCAGGGACGGACCTTTCGGCACGGCCCACGACAGCAGCACGCCCTTGTGCTCGAGCCGAAAGTCGTAGTGCAGATGGCTCGCGAGATGCTTCTGCACGCAGAAGAAGCGCTCGTCGCGCTTCGTTTCGGCGACCTTGCCTTCGGGCTCCGGCGTCTTCTTGAAATTCCGTTTGCGCTTGTATTCCTCGAGTGCCATGGCGCTACCTGATTCCGCCCATCAGTCGTCGGACCGGTTTCACGAGGATGAACATCACGGCCGATGACACGAACAGCACGATGGCCACCTCGCCGAAGAGTGTGTGCAGCGGGACGGTGCTGAAAAAGCCAGCGGCCCAGCCCGCGAGCTTGTTGCCGAACGCGTTCGACAGGAACCAGACGCCCATCATCAGCCCGACGATCCGTACCGGCGCGAGCTTGGTGACGACGCTGAGGCCGACGGGGCTGAGACAGAGCTCGCCGATCTCGGAGATGCCGTAAGCGCCGATGAGCCACCACGGGCTGACGCGCACGCCGGTGCCGCTCTGCGCGATCGCGCCGGCCGGCACGAGCAGGAGAAACGCCAGGCCCATGAACAGGACGCCGATCGCGAACTTCGCGGGCACCGACGGCTCGCGGCTGCCGAGCCGCAGCCAGAACCAGGCGAAGGTCGGCGCGAGCGCGATGACGAAAATCGGCTGGACCGACTGGAACCACGACGACGGGAACGACACGCCGAACATCTCGAGGCGCGTGTAGCGATCGGCGAAGAGGTTCAGCGTCGAGCCGGCCTGCTCGTAAGCTCCCCAGAAAAGAATGGCGACCAGGAAAAAGATGACGATCGCGGCGAGGCGCTTCCATTCCGCCGCGGAGAACCCCATCATCTTCGACCCGCTTTCCGCGGGCGGAGTGCCGGCGGCGGGCGTTCCGCCAACTGACACGGCTGCGTACTCACGAGGCGCACGTTCGAGGCGGTCGAGCGCCGGCTGCAGCCGTCGTTTGCCGATCACGTACTGCACGACACCGATGGCCATGCCGACGCCTGCGGATGCGAAGCCGACGTGCCAGTCGACGCGCTGCGCGAGATATCCGGCGATCAACGGGCCGATGAACGCGCCGAGGTTGATGCCCATGTAGAACAGCGAGAATCCGGCGTCGCGACGCGTATCGCCCGGCTCGTAGAGCGATCCGACGAGCGTGCTGACATTCGGTTTCAGCAGCCCCGTGCCGAGCACGATGAGCGCGAGGCCCGAATAGAAGAAGGGCAGCGCGCGGAACGCGAGCGTGAAGTGCCCGAGCGCGATGATGGTGGCGCCGACCAGCACGCTGCGGTACTGCCCGAGCAGACGATCGGCGACGAGGCCGCCGAGAATCGACGCACCCCACGCGCTCCCGGTGTAGGTGCCGTAGATCGACGCCGCGTCTGCGTCCGAGAATGCGAGCCCGCCGGCTGCCGCTGGCGCCGTCATGTACAGGATCAGAAACGCGCGCATGCCGTAATAGCTGAAGCGCTCCCACATCTCGGTGAAGAAGAGCGTCGAGAGCCCGCGCGGGTGGCCGAAGAAGCCGCGGTCGTCCATCGTGAGCGCCAGCATACAATCAGGGTAGTCAGGATGAAAGCCGTCCTCATCAGCACGTACGAGCTCGGTCGTCAGCCGTTCGGGCTCGCGTCGCCCGCGGCGTGGCTCCGCACGTCAGGCTGGGATGTCGTCTGCGTCGACACGGCCAAGGAGCGGTTGTCCGACGACCTCGTTGCGTCCGCCGATCTCGTCGGCTTTCACCTGCCGATGCACACGGCGACCCGGATGGCGATGCCGATCATCAAGAAGATCCGGCAGCTGAATCCGTCGGCGCGGGTCTGCGCCTACGGGCTGTACGCGCCGCTGAACGCCGAGGCGCTCACATCGATCGGCGTCGACCGGACGTTCGCGGGCGAGTTCGAGCAGGAGTTGACCGCCTGGGCGAACGGCGACGCGCGGACGGCGCCGGACACGCGAGTGCCCCGCATCCACTTTCTCGTGCCCGATCGCCGCGGTCTGCCGCCGCTGGACCGCTACGCGACCCTGCACATGCCCGACGGTGAACGCCGCCTCGTGGGTTCCACCGAAGCGTCGCGCGGCTGCAAGCATCTGTGCCGGCACTGTCCGATCGTGCCCGTCTACGGCGGCCAGTTCCGCATCGTCGCTCCGGACGTCGTGCTCGCGGATGCGTCCGCGCAGATTGCCGCCGGCGCGCGGCACATCACGTTCGGCGATCCGGATTTCTTCAACGGGCCGACGCATGCGGTGCGCATCGTCGAAGCGCTGCACGAGACACACCCTGAGGTCACCTACGACGTGACGATCAAGGTGGAGCATCTGCTCAAATATCGTGAGCTGCTGCCGCGGCTCGCCGACACCGGCTGTGCCTTCGTCACCAGCGCTGTGGAATCGATTGACGACCACGTCCTGGCGATTCTCGACAAAGGGCATACGCGCGCCGACTTCATCGAGGCGGTGCACGCGATGCGCGCCGCCGGCCTCGTCCTCGTGCCGACATTCGTCGCGTTCCACCCGTGGCTCACGCTCGACGACTATTGCGATTTGCTGAATACGCTGGCGGGCCTCGATCTCGTCGATGAAGTTGCACCCATTCAGCTCGCGATTCGATTGCTCGTCCCACGCGGATCGCTGCTGCTCGACGTGCCGGATGTTGCGGACCGTCTGGATGGATTCGATCCGTCGACGCTGACGTATCGCTGGTCGCATGCCGATCCGCGCGTCGACGATCTCCAGCGTCGCGTGATGGCGCTCGTCGGCCGCCAGACCACCATCGATCGTCGTGAACTGTTCGCCCGGATTTCAACGCTCGCGCACGAGGCGGCCGGCCGCACGCCGCCCGAAACCCGGCCCGCGCGGGACCGGTCCACCGTCCCGTACCTGAACGAACCTTGGTACTGTTGAGCGGAACCGGGCGCAGAGCAGGTGGCTCTGGTGTGAGCGCGCGCGTTCTTCTTCTCGCGACGACGACGGGATATCAGACCCGTGCGTTTGGCGAGGCCGCCGAACGATTGGGTATCGAGCTCGTGCTCGCGACGGATCGGTGCGATCAGATCGACGATCCGTGGCGGGACGGCGCGATTGCGATCCGGTTCCACGACGTCGAACGATCCGTTGAAGCGATCGTGGAAGCGGCGCGCGTGCGACCGATCGACGGGCTGCTGGTCGTCGGCGACAGGCCGACGGTGATCGGCGCGCACGTCGCGAAGGCGCTCGGTTTCGACGGACATCCGCCCGAAGCGGCGGCGACGGCGAAGCACAAGCTGCGCACGCGTCAGCGGCTCCGCGATGCGGGACTACCGGTTCCCCGGTTCGTTTCCTTATCGCTCGACGATCAATCCGCAATCCGCAATCCGCAATCCGCAATGGAATTTCCTCGCGTGGTGAAGCCGCTCTCGCTGTCCGGCAGCCGCGGCGTGATGCGCGCGGATGACCCTGAGGAATTCCGCCTGGCCGTGGAGCGGCTGTCCGCGCTGCTGCAGTCGCCTGACGTGCGCGGCGAGCGCGACCGCGCGCACGACGCGATCCTCATCGAGGAATTCATCCCGGGCCGGGAGTACGCGATCGAAGGCGTGATGCACGCCGGCCGGCTGCAGGTCCTCGCCATCTTCGACAAGCCGGATCCGCTCGACGGTCCGTTCTTCGAAGAAACGATCTATGTCACGCCGTCGCGCGCCGGCGCCCCGATCGAAGAGCGCATCGTGGACGCGATCGCGCGCGCGACCGCGGCCATCGGGCTGTGGCACGGTCCGGTCCACGCCGAATGCCGCGTGAACGAGGACGGCGTCTACGTGCTCGAGGTCGCGGCCAGGCCGATCGGCGGCCTGTGTGCCCGCGCGCTGCGCTTCCGGCCGGCGGCTGCCGCGGTTGACATTGACGCGGCCGACGCGGACACGGAGAGCTCGCTCGAGGAACTCCTGCTTCGATGCGCGCTCGGCGAGCGTCCCGACCGCTGGGAGCGCGAGCGTGCAGCGTCCGGCGTGATGATGATTCCGATTCCGCGCCGCGGGATGTTTCGATCCGTGGCGGGCGTGGAGGCTGCGCACGCCGTGGCGCACGTCACGGACGTCCGCATCACCGCCAAGCCGGATCAGCTGCTCGTGCCGCTCCCCGAGGGCGCCAGCTATCTCGGCTTCATCTTCGCGCGAGCCGAAACGCCGGCGGAGGTCGAGTCGGCGCTGCGAACGGCGCACGCGCAACTCGACATCCGCATCGACGCGGAATTCCGCATGCTGCCGTCAACGCCGCTGCAGTACAATCCGGCTCATGGCTGATGCCTGCGAACCCGCCGATTCTTCCTCGCCTGTCGGCAACAAGAGCGGGCGGATGGTCTTCTGCGAAAAGTTTCAGAAGGAACTGCCGGGACTCGACGCACCGCCGTGGCCCGGCGAGCTCGGCCAGCGCGTCTACGAGCACATCTCGGCGCAGGCGTGGAAGCTCTGGGAGGATCGGATGAAGATGATCCTCAACGAGTACCGGCTGATGCCGTGGCAGAAGGAAGCGCAGGAGCTCGTCGCGAAGCACATGGAAGATTTCTTCTTTGGCGAAGGCGCCGCGCTGCCGCCCGGATACGTCCCTCAGCAAACCAAGTAGCGTGGACGTCGAGCCGCCCGAGGATCGTCACCGCGCGTGCTGGTACAGTCGCCGGACCGCGACGATTCCCGACAATATCGGTTTCCATACGATCGAAGACGGTTTCCTTCTTTTCTGCGCGCATCCGATGCTCTTTCCCGTCGTCGGCTATCAATTCGATGTGCGTAACTGCGTGGGGTGTGATTATTTCCGCCCCATACGCATCAGCTCGACGGCGCAGTAGTTCGCTACTGCCGTCAAGCCCTTCTGTAGCGAACCGCTGCACACGCCAAGCACGTCAATTCTGACAGGCGTCTCTTTAACTCGCTGAGTCCGTGCCGGTTGTCGATCGGCCTCCAGAACGCTTCCGGGGCACGGTCTTTGTAAACCGTTGGGGTGGATGTTGTTCGTATTCGAATCCCGACGACCGGCGGATCGCGCGAACGTGGGCGAGTCGGGCGTTGTGCGGATCGATCAACGCAGTTCCAAAAAGCAGGATCGAACTGCGCACACTGTCGCAAAAAATGTCAGTTCTGGTTATTTCCCATGTACACGGAGGTTTAGTCGTGCATACTGGTGAACGCAAGGAACGTCGAGGTTTTGCGTCGATGTCGCCCGAAAAGCAGCGCGAGATCGCCAGCAAGGGCGGGCGCGCGGCTCATGAGAAGGGCACGGCCCACGAGTGGACCGCGGACGAGGCCCGCAATGCGGGTCGCAAGGGAGGGCAGGTCAGCCGCGGCGGACGCGGGCGCCTCGTAGCGCCGCAGCCGGAGAACATCGGGACGCCGCCCGTGGCGAACGACGCGAGTTCGACGCCATTCCGCACGGAGTAATCCGTGCGCGCATACGTTTTGGAGGCGACCGACAATGGCAAGACGCGTAGCCGTGGGTTGGATCGCAGGGGCGGCATTGCTCGCCGTCGCTGCGACCGCAGGAGCTCAGAGCGGTTCTTCAGGGACGTCCACGGGACAGAGTTCCACGAGCACCCAGACACCCTCCTCGTCGACAGCGGCTGCGGAAGAGACCCGTCCGGCGACGACGACGTTCTTCGGGGATACTGGGCTGTGGTTTGTGCCGACCGGCGAGGTGCTGCCTAAGGGCAAGTGGTCGGTCAGCGGCTACCGCCGCGGCACGAACTACATTCAGGGTTACACCAACGTCGCGGACTTCGCGGGCACGTTCGGGTACGGCATCGGCGGAAAGGCCGAAGTGTTCGGGTCCTTTCTGGTCGACACGCGTATCGACCGCGACGTACGCCCCGTCTTCCTGAACGATCCCAGCTTCGGCGGCGTCATCGACCGCTATCCGCAGGTCAACCGCTTCTGGACCGGTGACAACATCGGCGACTTCTACGTCGGCGCGAAGTACAACTTCATGTCGGAGTTCGACCAGAAGCCGGCGGCCATCGCCGTGCGCGCCATCCTGAAGTTGCCGACCGGAAGCCACGACAACGGCGTCAGCACCGGCAAGACCGATTTCTCGGTCGACGCAATCATCAGCAAAGAAATCCAGAAGATGTTCGAAGTATCGGGCTATGCCGGCTTCGGATTTCTCGGATCGCCTGATGGCTTCAACGCGCCCGGTTCGCAGTTCCGCTGGGGCGGCGGCGTCGGCGTACCGTCGCGCGGCGCGCTCCGGTTCACCGGTGAACTGGACGGCGTCGTGCCGTCGAGCGGCACGACCACGCTCACCGGTCTTCCGATCGTTGCCATCGATTCGACGCTGTCGCCGGTGCTGTCCAACACCGAGAAGCTCTCGCGCCTGACCTTCGGCCTGACGTATCAGTCCAAGGGCGGCTTCTTCCTGGGCGGCGGCCTCAGCTGGAACTTCCCGACGCAGGGCCGCAACGTCGCGTTCTCGGAAGCCGGAGAGGATCCGGGCGGCGACTACTGGGATTGGCAGTTCCGGATTGGCTATCACCCCGGCGTGCGGATCTACGTCCCGCCGCCGCCACCGCCGCCTCCGCCACCACCGCCGCCGCCGGCAGCGCCCGCGCATAACCTGACGGTGCACGCCGCGTGCGATCCGTGCACGGTGGAAGTCGGCAAGAGCTCGACGGTCACGGCAACGGTGCAGGATTCGATCAACTGCACGGTGACGTACCGCTGGGCGGCGCCCAGTGGAACGCTCGCACAGCCGTCCGATCGGCAGACGCTGTGGACCGCCGGCAACCAGGAAGGCACGGTTCCGGTCACGGTGACGGTCACCTGCCCGAGCGACGGCAAGACCGCCACGGACACGGTCAACATCCAGGTGACGCGTGCGCCGGTCAAGACCTACACGTTCGAGGATGTGTACTTCGACTTCGACCGCTACTCGCTGCGTCCGGAAGCCACGCGCATCCTCGACGAGGCGGTGAGCGCGATGCGTCAGGACAGCACGCTGCGCCTGACGATCGAAGGCCACACCTGCAACATCGGCACGGCGGAGTACAACCTCGCGCTCGGCAACCGCCGCGCGAACGCCGTCCGCGACTACCTGGTCAGCCGCGGCATCACGACCGATCGGCTGAACACGGTGAGCTATGGCGAAGAGCGGCCGAAGTACGACAACTCTCGCGAAGAGACGCGTCGTCTGAACCGCCGCGCCGCGCTGACCGTCAGGCTCCAGTAGCCAGGCAGGGTCACGTGTTCAAGGCCGGGAGCAGTCCGCTGCTCCCGGCCTTTTTCTTTTCCAGCGACGAATCGATCGAACCCCGAACCCGACCCGACCGCAACGCGACCACTGGCATAGGTTATGGTTCTGCGGTGGGAGTCGTGCGCCTCTTCCGGTTGGCTGCCCTTGCGTTGATTGCGTCGGTGATGACGCTCGCGTGCAAAGACACCGATGGCACCATCACCGTCCATCGTCTCGTCCTGAACGGCGTGAAATCAGTCGACGAGGGTCGGCTGCGCGATGCGCTGGCGACGCGTCAGAGCACGAAGATTCCGTGGGGCAAGAAGGCGTATTTCGACCGGTCCCGCTTCGACGCCGATCTCAAGCGTATCCAGGCGTTCTATTCGGACCGCGGCTATCCGGACGCGCGCGTGACCGGGTTCGACGTGAAGCTCAACGACAAGCAGGACGCCGTCGATCTGACCGTCACGATCGAAGAAGGCGCGCCCGTCATCGTGACCGCGATCAACTATCAGGGGTTCGACAACGTTCCGCCCGAGCACCTGGCGGAGATCCAATCGACCTCGCCGATCAAGGTCGGCCAGCCGCGCGATCGACAGCTGGTGATCACCGCCCACGACGCCGCGTTGAACGAGCTCAAGGATCACGGCTATCCGTACGCCAAGGTCACGACCAACGAAACGAACCCCAACGACGATCCGAAGAAATCGGAGCTCACCTTCGTCGCCGATCCGGGGACGCTCGCGCACTTCGGGAAGGTCAACATCATCGGCAACAAGTCGGTCGACGAACACATCATCGAGCGGCAGCTGACGTTCAAGCCCGGGGAGCTGTTCCAGCGCAGCCTGATCCAGGACTCGCAGCGGCGGCTCTATGCGATGGAGCTGTTTCAGTTCGTCAACATCGAGCCGCAGAGCGACGACTCGCAGCCCGAAGACGTGCCGACGAAGGTGACCGTCGCCGAAGGAAACCATCAGCGCGTGAACTTCGGCGTCGGCTACGGCACGGAAGAGAAAGCGCGCGGCGAGATCGAGTACCACCACCTGAATTTTCTCGGCGGCGCGCGTTCGGCGGGCGTGCATGCGCGCTACTCCGCGCTCGACAAAGGCATCCGCCTCGACTTCAACCAGCCGTACTTCTTCGCGCCGAAGCTGTCGCTCGGCGCCGAGGGGCAGTTCTGGCAGACGGTCACGCCGGCGTACAACTCGTTGATCCAGGGCGGCAAGGCCACGTTAACGCACCGGGTGAGCCAGCGGTTCTCATGGTCGTTTTCAATCACCGGCGAGCATGACAGCAGCTCGGTCTCCGAAGAAGCGCTGAACGATCCGACGTTGATCAAGGATCTGATCGCGCTCGGTCTCAATCCGATCACCGGCGAACAGAACGGCACGCTGAACTCGCTCGGCTTCGACCTGCAGCGGACCACCGCGGACAATGTGCTGGACGCGCGGCACGGCTACCAAATCGCGCTGCACGCGGAGCAGGCCGGACGCATCCTCCCCGGCTCGTTCCAGTACAGTTCCGTCTCCGGTGAGGGCCGCCACTACCTGCCGATCGGAACGAACCTCGTCCTCGCGAGCCGCGCGCAGTTCGGCAACATCCGCCCGTACGGCAACCTTCAGTCGAACGTTCCATTTTCCAAGCGCTACTTCCTCGGCGGCGCGACGAGCATCCGCGGCTGGGGCCGGTACGAAGTCAGCCCGCTCAGCGGCGACGGCACGCCGCTCGGCGGCGCCAGCATGTTCGCGTTCAGCGAGGAAGCACGCGCCCGTTTGAAAGGCAAGCTCGGCGGCGTCGTCTTTGTGGACGGCGGCAACGTGTGGCTGACATCGTGGAGCATCGACTTCGCCGATCTGCGGTACGCGATCGGGGCGGGCCTGCGTTACCAGACACCGATCGGTCCTGTCCGCTTCGACTACGGCTACCAGCTCAACCCGATTCCCGGCCTGCTCGTGGACGGCAGCCCGCAAACGCGGCGTTGGCGCGTCCATTTTTCCATCGGCCAGGCATTTTAGATTATCTGGCCACAATCCCTCGAACTCGCTAAGCCGCATGCCGCGCAGGTTCTTCGTGCAACTTCACAATCCGGTCAGCTATAGTGTCGCCTCCCACGCGACGTGGCTGAGCCAGTCATGACCTCGTCACGCGGGCGCCTTGAGAAGCGCCCTTGACTGGAGGTGAATGTGCGGTCGTGGCGTCGAAAAGAAAGTAGACATCGGCGGTTGCAATTTAAAGGTCGGTCCTTGGCGGCGACGGTGTTTCTTCTCGTCGCGACCGAAGCGATGTTACTGGCCGTAACGTACGTGTCGCGAGACGTAAACACGCCGGCCCCGTCCAAGATGTTTTTCACCATTCCCTTTGCAACATGCAGCGACGGTACGCAAGTTCCGGTCGAGAATGCCTACATTCGAGGAGGGAACGGTGGCTGGACAACACTGCAGATTGGAGGCGCAGCTTCCGAGACAGGGTTGTGTGACGCTTACTTAGGATCGACCCTTGTTTTCACGCAGACGCGGTACATGGCCACTCTCTTGTACTTTCAGACTCCTCAGGGCCTTCTCGAATCGCAGGTTGGAAGCACATCGGCATCGTACCAGAGACAGGAGATCGACACTTCTGTGGGGTTCTCCGGTGGTTGGAAATACGGCTCGGGTCCGGTCAATACAACGCTCGGTAGCGAGGGCGACTGGACGCTTAGGGAGTTCGCCAGGTCATTTCAGACATCATGTATGGAGACCCCCACAGATTCTGGAGATTTGACCAGACATCTCAAGGTGCAGCGGTGCGCACCTAACTGGAACTATGTCACTGGACAGACCATTGACATTGCACACATTCCGACCGGTAGCGTTTACGTATATGTGCCCGCGACCATGAGTGCGCTCTAGCAGCCAGTGGAAGATGCAATAGGTTTCTGGAACGCGTACACAGCAAGTGGTATCGGGCTTACACTGACCCGTACAACGACGCCCTGCGCAGGGTCGCATTGCATCAGTATCGGGCAAGCCTCTCTCAGCGGACTCTGCGCTGCGACCTCGATTCCTACATCGGGGGGATCTGGCGGAGTAGCGACTGGCACTGTTCAACTGAACATGACGACGGGCGACGGAATGATTCCGAGTTGGGACGATCCTTCGACTGATCCCAGCGCTTTGACACGAACGTTGTCTCATGAATTAGGGCATGCCCTTGGTCTAAGCCATCCGGCGAACATAACAGGCTGCAGCGCACCCACAGATGCCGTCATGCTTGATGCCGTGACTACATGCAACGGTGCCACAACGGGGTTCGCTCCAACGATCAGCGACGGCATGCCTATTGCCAATACCGTGTATACGTCTGGTCCGAGGCAGACATGCGGATACTAGCGAGGAGATTTCCATGATCCGCGGATTGCTGCTCATAATTGGTTGTATCGTAGTGTCAACAGGACCGGCCATTGGTCAAACTTTGCGCGAATTAGTTCGAGAAAGCCATCGAGACCAGATAATCACTGTCAATGTTGAGAAGCCCTTCGTTCCGTTCTCATGGGTCTTGAAGCAAACTGACTTGATCGTCCGAGGCACGCTCGGCAGTGGCGTGGCTGTGCTCAGCGATGACGAAACCGACGTCGTAACAACATATCCGTTGATTTCGCCGCGCGTTGTCTTCCCCTCCAACTACAAGCCTTATAGTACGCCCGGTCCCCAGGTGCAACCGCTCGCGATTTCGGTTCACGGTGGGACAACAATCGTTGAAGGATTCAAAGTGACGGTCGGTCGAGATGACACGCCCACCATGAATTCGGGAACTGAAGTCATCGCGTTCTTGCGCTCTGACCGCCAACGGTATTGGATTGCGGCGGAAACAGGAATCTTTGCTGTTAGCGCAACAAGGCTGCTTATCCCTCTGAGCCATCGCCGCGGCGAACACGAGGCCTACAAAGGACAAGACGTGGCAGACTTCCTGGCAGAGGCTGTTCGCCTTCGTCAGGCGCCAAAATAGGAAGTCCACATCAGCTCTTCCTCAAGCGAGGCTCACCACTCTGGGCACTGATCGCTCGGCCGCTGTTCAAACGTTGGCTTGCGCAGCAGGTACAGAACAACGGCGCAAATAGTCGAAGAACGGCGTTTCACTGGCTCGTTGATTGCTTTCGTCCGCGTGCAGTGCGCCATCCTCGCAAGCTCGTCCACGTACTGGTCATCGTCTTCACGATTCTCGTGGCGACGACGGCGGCGGCCGTTGCGGCCACGCAGACGGTCTGGTTCAAAGACTGGCTGCGAGGATTCATCGTTCGCGAGGCGAATCAGTACTTGAACGGCACGTTGTCGATCGGCCGGTTGGGCGGCAATCTGTTCACCGGCGTCGAGATCGAGGACGTCGCGGTTTCGATGGACGGCCAGCCGGTCGCGTCCGTCAAGGACATCGGCGTCAAGTACAACCTCCTTCAGATCGTGGCACACGGCGTCACTGTGGACCACATCCGCCTGAATCATCCGGTCATTCACCTCTCGCATAGCGGCGATACCTGGTCGATCAGCCGCATCGTCAAGAAGCAGCAGTCGGAGGCGGATAGAAGCGGACCGGGCCGGCCGCTGCAGTTCGACGACATTCGAATCACCGATGGATCGATCACGCTCGAAGGCGATCCGGTTGCCCAGGGCGTGGAAGTCCCAAGACAGATCGATCACTTCGACGCGTCGCTGGCGTTCAGGTACGAGCCCGTTCGCTACTCGCTCGAGATCCATCAGATCGCGTTTCGCGGATCCGAGCCGGAGTTCGACCTGGATGCGTTGTCGGGCGGCATCGCGGTCCAGAACGACACCGTCTTCGTGAACAAGCTGGCGCTCAGGACGAGCGAGTCGGCGCTCGCCGTCGACGGCAAGGTCGATCAGTATCTGACGACGCCGGTGTTGAACCTCCGCGCGAGCTCGGAGAAGGTGTCGCTGCCGGAAATTGGACGGATCGTGCCGGCGGTCTCGAGCATCGCGCTCCAGCCCGCCTTCGAACTGTCCGTCAGCGGCCCGGTCGATCGACTCGGTCTCGATGCGAACGTTCGATCGTCAGCAGGCGATGCGGTCGCCAAGCTGGTGGCCGACGTCGAGGAGCCGGGCCAGTCGGTGAACGGGACGATGTCGCTTCGTCACGTCGATCTTGCGCCGCTGCTGAACGACCCTCGTCAGCGGAGCGACATCACCGCGGACCTCGCCGTGAACGTCGCCGGCGAGCGGTTCGCGGATCAATCGTCGCTGCACGGCACCGTGTCGGCGAAAGCGCCGCAGATTTCGGCCGCCGGATACCAGGTCGGACCGCTCGATGTGAAGGGGCGGCTCGCGGGACGGCAGGTCCAGGTTGCGGGAAACGTCGAGGCTTATGGCGCGCACGCTACCGCGGACGGCCGCGTCACGCTGCCCGATCTCACCGCGGCAAGCGGTCAAGCGCGCGAGGTTTCGTATGACGTCGGCGGCGACGCGAGCCGTGTGGACCTTCGCAAGCTGCCGCGCAACCTTGGAATCCCCGCGGCGGACACGGACGTCAACGCGCGTTATCGAGTCGCCGGGAAAGTGGCGTTTGGCGGGCGAACGCCGTCACCCGCGGACGTGACCGCCGATCTTTCGTTTCGATCCTCCCGGATCGGCAAGGCCCGCGTCGTCGACGGGAGCACGGCCGGCGTCGATCTGCGCGGCAGAGCCATTTCGTACCGAGCGGACGCGACCGTCCAGGGACTCGATCTTCAGGACGTCGGCGAGGAATTCATGGTGCCGGCCCTCGCGGACGATCGCTATCGAAGCTCGATCAACGGCCACGTGCGCGCCGAAGGTCGTGGAACGACGATCTCTGAAATCGAGCTGACGGCGAACGGCACGCTCGACAATACGACCATCCTCGGTGGACACGTTCCTCAACTGGCGTTCGACGCCACGCTGTCGGACGACCTTCTGAAGCTCAACACCGACGGACGCTTCGAGGGTTTCGATCCGTCCGTGGCGAGCGGCCGCGCGTCGCTCAAGGGAACCGTCGGCGGCGACTTCAGCGCAAACGCCACCGTCGCCCGCGTCTCCGGAGGTATCACGCCCGACAACGTCGAGGCGGATGCACACGTGGATCTCGACGCCTCGAAAATCAACGGCCTCGATATCGACTACGCGCTGCTCGACGGCAGCTACCGCGATTCGACCGGCGACATTCGATGGCTGCAGATCGCCGGCCACGACGTCAACGTCCACGCCGACGGGACGCTCGCGCTGAACGACACCGGATCGTCGAACTTCACGCTCCACGCCGACAGCCCGAATCTTCAGACCATTGCGAAGCTGTTCGATCAGCCCGTCACCGGCATCGCGAAGGTGGACGCCACGATTACCGGCAACAAGTCCGAACTGCAGGCATCGGGAACGCTCGTCGCCGACGGCGCGAAGTACGGTAACAACGGCGCGTTGGCGGCGTCGAGCGACTTCACCGCCAGCGTCAAACAGCTCGACCTGGCAGGCGCCCGGTTGACGGCAACGACCAACGGCACCTTCGTGACGCTGGCGGGACAGGAAATCAACGAGCTCACGGCGACGACGACGTACGCCCACAAGAACCTCGACTTCGATCTGAGCGCTCGAGAGCCGAAGCGATCGCTCTCGGCGGCTGGCGCCCTCGTGCTGCACCCCGAGCACCAGGAAGTCCACCTGAAGAGTCTCGATTTCCAGTCGCAGGGCGTGCGCTGGCAGACCGAAGCCGGAACGGAGCCGGCGATTCAGTACGGCGGCGGCACGGTGAGCGTCGAGAACTTCCGCCTGACGAACGACGGCCAGCGAATCGAGGCGTCCGGAACCTTCGGCCAGCCGGAGGACGCGCTGACCGTCACGCTGGACAACGTGGATGTCGCGACCGTCGACGCGCTGCTGCTTCGCGAGCCTCAGCTCGCCGGCCGCTTGAACGCTTCCGCGAAGATCTCGGGCACGAAAGAGAACCCGCGCGTCGACGGCAAGTTCGCGATCGACGCGGGCGGCTTCAGGCGGTTCAAGTACCAGACGCTCAGCGGAACCGCAGTGTACGCGGACGGCGGCGCGGACGTGGACGCGTGGCTCGAAGAGAGTCCGACGTCATGGCTGGTGGCGAAGGGATACGTGCCGGTGACGAACGACGCCAGGCGGCGTGCGTACGCGCTCCGCGTGGACAGCAGCGCGATCGACATCGGCCTGGTCCAGGGCTTCACCACGGCGCTGACCGACGTCACGGGAGTCCTGCAGGCGAACGTCGAGATTCAGGGCGAGGTCGGCGATCCGCATCCGGTCGGAACGGTCGGCATCGAGAACGCCGCATTCAAGGTCGTGTCGACCGGCGTCGCGTACTCAAAGCTCGACGGTCAGCTCGACCTTCAGCAGGACAAGGTTCACATCGCGAAGCTGGACGTGCTCGACAACCATCAGCAGCCGCTCAGCATCACCGGCGATCTGGCGATCCACGAGCAGCAGCTCGGCGGCGTGTCGCTCCAGATCACGTCGCGCGACTTCAAGGTCGTGGACAACGCCATGGGCAACGTCCGCATCAACTCCGATCTGCGGATTGCCGGCGAGCTGACGGCGCCGCGGATCGACGGCGAGCTCGGCGTGTCGACCGGCACGATCAACCTCGATCCGATCCTCGCAACCGTCGGCAATTCGGCGTACTCGACCGAGGAAACGTCGATCAATTCGAACGACGTGGGGCAGGTGGCATCGAACCCGTTCGATGCGCTGCAGATGTATGTCCACGTCACGGCTCCCAACGATCTCGTGCTGAAATCGAGCGGCATCCGCACGCCCGACTCGCCGATCAGCCTCGGCGCCGTCAACGTGACGCTCGGGAGCGATCTCTATATCAGCAAGTCGCCGTGGGATCAGATTCGGCTGCTCGGCACGGTCAACACCGTGCGCGGGTCGTACGATTTCCAGGGCCGCCGCTTCGCGATTCTCCGGGACGGCACCGTCCGCTTCGAGGGGCTGGACGATTTCGACGCCGCGCTCGACATCAAGGCCGAGCGCGTCATCCAGGCCGTCACCGCGACCGTCAACGTCCGCGGGCGCCTGAAGAAGCCGGAGCTTGCGCTCTCGAGCACGCCGCCGCTCGAAGCGTCCGACATCCTCGCGCTGATTGTGTTTAACCAGCCGATCAATCAGCTCGGTTCAGGCGAACAGGCGTCGCTCGCCGCGCGCGCACAGTCGGTGGCGCTCGGCGCGGCCGCGGGACAGCTGGCCGGGTCGATCGGCAACGCGCTCCACCTCGACACGTTCGAGGTGAACCTCGCGTCGGACGCCGGTTCGCAGGGAGACGTGACGATCGGTCAGCAGGTCGGGCAGAACCTGTACGTCAAGGTGCAACGAGGCCTGGGCAACGACGCGGAAACGAATTTCATCTTCGAGTACGAGCTGACCCGGTGGCTTCGCTTCCGCGCGAACGTCCTGCAGGGCGCCGTGGTCCAGGCGCAGCCGTTCCAACCGATGCAGGGCAGCGGCGCGGATTTGTTGTTTTTCTTCAGTTACTAGACGACACCGCGAAGGAGCAAAGCGGCCACGAAATTACGCCGTGGCCAGCGACGTCACCTGCACGCGCGCGTCGTTGAAGCAGGCGCCGCCGCCAATATCGGTGAGCGTGTCGGGCACGAGCGCGGTGCCGCACGCGTTGTTCCGTGTGCTGCGGCGCCAGATGCCCTTCGGAAGGCTCACGACGCCGCGGCGGATGATCGGCACGACGGACAGCGGACAATGCACCTCACCAAGATCGTTGAACACTCTGACGAGATCGCCGTCCGAGAGCCCGCGCTCATGAGCGTCGTCCGGGTGCATGGTGAGTTTGACGTCGGGGCGCGGCTGCTCACCGAGCGTCGAGCTGATCGTGCGTTCGCTTGCCGGTGAGATGAGCGCGAGCGGATGGCGATCGGTCGCGGGATCGGGCTGAAAACGATACAGTCCCATCGGCGCGCTCGCTTCGAGTGCGGCCGGGAAGAGATCGATCTTGCGATCCGGCGTATTCGGAAAGACGTCCACGAACTGGATGGGTGCTGGACCGTTCGGCGGTGTGCCCGCGTCGCCGGCGCGCAGCTTCGGACCGATCGTGTCCGGCAGCTGATCGATGACGCTCAGCATCAGGTCGAGCTCGCCGCTCGGCTCGCTCTCGTTGAGTAGCCCGAGCCGTCCGCACAAATCACCGAAGACGTCCGGATTCGATCGCGACTCGCCAACGGCGTCGACGACGGGGCGTCCGAGTTCGAGATGCAGCGGCCCGTACGCCTTTGCGACGTCGTATCCCTCGAGGAACGTCGTATTGGGCAGGACCACGTCCGCGTAGAGCGCCGTATCGGTCATGACCTGTTCGAAGACGACGGTGAACAGATCGGTGCGCTCGAGCCCTTTCAGGACGAGACGCTGATTCGGGACGGTTGCGGCCGGGTTGCTGTTGTAGACGAACAGCACCTTGACCGCGGGGCTCGTGTACTCGGTGAGCGCCTTGCCCAGCTCGTTCATGTTGACGACGCGGGTATCCGGCTCGTCGCTGGCGATCCAGGTGCGCTCGATGTTCCACGACGCCGAGTTGCTCATCGAGTAACCCCCGCCGCGGACGCCGAACTTGCCGCCAACGGCCGGCAGCGACAGGATGGCCATCGCCGCATTCCCGCCGTTTCGATTGCGCTCGAGTCCCCAGCCGCAGCGAATCAGCGCAGGCGACGTGGCGGCGTACCACTGCGCGACCTGCTCGAGCGCGCCTGCATCGATGCCCGCGACTTCTGCCGCGCGCGCGAACGTCCACGGCTCGGCGCGTTCGCGGAGTCGGTCGGCGTTGCGCGTGTGATCGCGCAGGAACGCCTCGTCCGCAAGTCCGTTCTCGAAGAGGTACCGATGGATCGCCAGCGCGACGACGACGTCGGTTCCGGCGCGAACGGCGAGATGAATGTCGGCCGAGCGCGCGTGCTGCGTCGATCGCGGATCAATCACGACGATCTTCGCCCCGGCTTTTTTCGCCTCGCGCAGATAGGGGACGATATGAATGCCCGAGGCGGATGGATTGACGCCCCAGAGAATGATCAGGCCGGCGGACGGGTAGTCCTGGTAGGTGACCGACGTCATCTTGCCGTAGAGGGCTGCGTTCGCGGCGCCCGTCGGCGCGGCGCACACGGTGCGCGCGAGCCGCGACGTTCCGAACCGCCGCCAGAGCTGCGCGTCGAGATTGTCCTGCGTGAGAAGTCCATTCGATCCCCCGTACGAATACGGGAGGATAGAGGCGCCGCCGAAGTCGCGCTTCGCTTCCACGAACTTGTCGGCGACCAGCTGAAGCGCTTCGTCCCATGTAACGCGCTTGAAACGGCCTTCGCCCTTCCGGCCGACGCGGACCGCCGGATGGAGCAGGCGGTCCGGCCCGTACATCCGGTCGCCGAACTTCCTGACCTTCGCGCAGATGTAGCCGTCGGTCACGGGGTTCTTGTGTCCGCCGTCGATCGTGACGACTTTTCCGCGCTGAACCGTGACCGCGAGGCTGCAGGCGTCCGGACAGTCGAGCGGACATGCCGTCTCGACCACCGACGCGGGGCCTCCGAGCACCGGTTCAGGTTTTGAAGGACTCGCCATTTCAGTACGATAGCATCCCGGCGTCCGTCCTCCTAGAACAGCGACGTCATCCCATGACCGATCTCCCACACGTAGTCATCGTCGGCGGCGGGTTCGGCGGGCTCCATGCGGCGCGTGCGCTGTCGCACGCGCGCGTCAGGGTCACGCTCGTCGATCGCCACAACTACCATCTGTTTCAACCGCTGCTCTATCAAGTTGCGACCGCGTCGCTGTCGCCCGGCGACATCGCGTCGCCGATCCGGTGGGTGCTGCGCCACCAGAAGAACGTCCAGGTGCTGCTCGCCGATGTGCGCGCCGTCGACACGGGCGCGAAGCGTCTGGAACTCGATCGCGACGAGCTCTCTTACGATTACCTGATCCTCACGCCCGGCGCGTCGCATTCCTACTTCGGCCATTCGGAGTGGGCCCATCGCGCTCCGGGCTTGAAGTCGCTCGACGACGCGCTCGAGATCCGTCGGCAGGTGCTGCTGGCATTCGAAGCGGCAGAGCGTGAGGAGAATCCCGCGGAGCGGACGCGATTGCTGACGTTCGTGATCGTCGGCGGCGGCCCGACCGGCGTCGAGCTGGCCGGTGCGCTTGCCGAGATCGCGCGCATGTCGCTGCCGCACGACTTCCGAAGCATCAATCCTCGCTCGTCGCGCATCATCCTGCTCGAGGGCGGTCCCTGGATTCTCAGCACGTTTCCCGAATCGCTGCGCGAAGCGGCCCGGACCGCGCTCGAGCGGCTCGGCGTGGAGGTGCACACCCGTGCGGTCGTCACTCAGGTCGACGAAAACGGCGTCGTCGTATCGAAAGCGGCGACCGCAACGGCAGAGGCGACGACACAGTCGATCGCCGCGCAGACGGTCGTGTGGGCCGCGGGTGTGGCCGCGTCGCCGCTGGCGAAGTCGCTGAATGTGCCGCTCGACCGCGCCGGGCGTGTGACGCCGCAGCCGACGCTGGCGCTCGTCGAGCATCCCGAGGTGTTCGTCGCGGGCGATCTCTGCGCGTTCGTCCAGGATGGCAAGCCGCTCGCCGGTGTGGCGCAGGTGGCGATGCAGGAGGGCACTCACGCCGCCAGAAACGTTCTGCGCGCGATCGAAGGCCAGCCGCTCCAGCCGTTTCACTATCGCGACTACGGCACGATGGCCACGATCGGCCGCGGTTCCGCCATCGGCGATATCCACGGCGTGAAGCTCTCCGGCTTCTTCGGGTGGATCTTCTGGATCTTCCTGCACATCTTCATGCTGATCGGTTTCCGCAACCGCGTCGTCGTGCTCAGCGAGTGGGCGTGGTCGTTCTTCACGCTGCAGCGCCGCGTCCGCCTGATTACCGGCGGAAAGTTATGGCCGAGCTCCTGAGCTGAGGTCACCGATCTTGCTACGTGATGAGCGGAGGTATGTATGCGATTCATCACGAAGCTCGGCTCAGCTTGCTGTCTCACGCTGGCGCTCGGCGTGGTTGGCGCGTGCAACCGTGCTCCGGATCCGTCTGACCAGGTGTCGAAAGCGCTGAAGAACGCGAGCCTCGACAATGTGAAAGTGGATTGGGACAAGGACGCACGCATCGCGCACTTGAAGGGCACCGTCGATCAGGCGACCGATCGTCAGCGCGCGGAAGACGTCGCGCAGGCGGCGGTTGGAACGAGCGGCCGCGTGCTGAACGAAGTGACCGTCAAGAACGTCAACGAGCGCACGGCTGACGATCTCGACTCGGGCATCAAGAAGTTCCTGAAGGATTCCGTCGACAAGGACAAGATGCTCAGCCAGCGCGACATCAACTTCGACGTCAACAACGGCGTCGTGACGATCAAGGGTGACGTTCGGACGGCTGCCGAAAAGACCCGCGTCTCCGAAATCGCGCGCGAAGCGCCTGGCGTGAAGAACGTCGCGAACGCCCTCGAGATCAAGAAGAAGTAACGTAGAATCGGCGGCCATGGGCCGCGAATCTGCGTTCGAAATGGCGGTGTCGAACGTCCGCTTCGGCCAGGGCGTCACGCGGGAATGCGGCGACGACCTCGTCGACCTGGGCGTTCGGCGCGCACTCGTCGTCACCGACCCGACGATCGCGAAATTGCCACCCGCACGCGTGGTGCTGGAATCGCTGGAAGCGGCCGGCATCACAGCCACGTTGTTCGAGCGCGTCAGGGTCGAACCGACCGACGAATCGTTTCGCGACGCCATCGCGTTCGCATCGTCGGAACCGTTCGATGGATTCGTCGCCGTCGGCGGCGGGTCGACGATCGACACCGCGAAAGCCGCGAATCTCTACTCGACGTACCC
Organism: Vicinamibacterales bacterium; assembly: GCA_036557365.1. Lineage (GTDB taxonomy): Bacteria > Acidobacteriota > Vicinamibacteria > Vicinamibacterales > CAVVIG01 > DATKHR01. Next base: position 107,639 of record DATBHR010000077.1, on the reverse strand, counting down.
GCCCGCCGATTTCCTGGACTACGTCAACCCGCCGATCGGTAAAGGCCTGCCCATTCCGGGTCCGCTCAGACCGCTCATCGCGATTCCGACGACGGCGGGAACGGGCAGCGAGACGACGGGCGTCAGCATCTTCGACCTCACACGACTTCACGCGAAGACGGGCATCGCCAACCGCCGGTTGAAGCCGACGCTCGGCCTCCTCGATCCTGACAACACCCGCACGATGCCGTCGGCAGTCGCCGCATCCACCGGACTCGACATCCTCAGCCATGCGATCGAGTCGTTCACCGCGTTGCCGTTCAGCGATCGTGCGAAACCCGATCGACCGGCGCTCCGTCCGGCGTACCAGGGATCGAATCCGATCAGCGATATCTGGTCGCTTCAGGCGCTGCGGATGGTGAACCAGTATCTCGTCCGTGCCGTCGAAGACCCTTCGGATGACGACGCGCGCGCCAACATGCTGCTCGCCGCATCTTACGCGGGCGTCGGGTTCGGGAACGCCGGCGTCCATCTTCCGCACGGCATGTCGTACCCGGTGTCGGGACATGTCCGCAGTTATCGAGCAGCCGGCTACGACGTCGATCATCCGCTCGTGCCGCACGGCGTGTCCGTGGTGCTCAACGCACCCGCCGTCTTCCGCTACACCGCATCGGCGAATCCGGATCGACACCTGCAAGCCGCAGAAGCGCTGGGCGCGAGCGTTGCCGGAGTCCGTTCCGACGACGCCGGCCGCGTGCTGGCGGATCGGATCACGTGGTTCATGCAGCGTCTCGAGCTGCCGAACGGACTTCGCGCCATCGGCTATTCGACGTCCGACATCCCGTCGCTCGTCGAAGGAACGCTGCCGCAGCAGCGCGTGACGAAGCTCGCGCCTCGTCCTGCCGGTCCGGACGATCTCGCGCAGCTGTTCGAGCGGTCGCTCGACGCGTGGTGAAATAGCGACGTGAACGCAGAATTGATTCGCGAGCTCGTCGACGCGCTCGGTCCGGCCGATGTTCTCCGGGACGAGCCCGAGCTGCTGCCGTTCGAGTCCGACGGCCTCGCCCGCCTGCGGCAGCGGCCGGGACTCGTGGTGTTTCCCGAGTCGGCCGCCGAAGTGCAGATGGTCGTGCGCGCCTGTCACCGGCACGGCGTGCCGTTCGTCGCGCGGGGACACGGTACGGGTCTTTCGGGCGGCGCGCTGCCGGTCAGTGACGGCGTGCTCATCGTGCTGACGAAGCTCAATCGAATCGTCGACGTCGATTTGCCGAATCATCGGATCACGGTCGAGCCTGGCGTCATCAACCTGGATGTGACCCGCCGCGTCCAGCCCGAGGGCTACTACTACGCACCGGATCCGTCCAGCCAGTTGATCTGCTCGATCGGCGGCAACATCGCCGAGAACTCGGGCGGTGCGCACTGCCTGAAGTACGGCTTCACCGTGCATCACGTGCTCGGCGCGGAGGTCGTACTGCCCGACGGTGAGATGGTTCACATCGGCGGCATGGGCGGCGACAGCCCCGGATTCGATCTCCTCGGCGTCATCGTCGGATCCGAAGGCACGCTCGGCGTCGTGACGAAAGCCACGCTGCGCCTGCTGCGCACTCCCGAGTCCGTTCGGACGCTGCTCGCGGCGTTTTCGTCCACGGATCGCGCGGGCGATGCCGTGTCCGCGATCATCGGGCAGGGCATCGTGCCTGCCGCGGTGGAGATGATGGATCGCCTGACGCTCGAGGCCGCCGAAGCGGCCGTTCACCCGGGATTTCCGCAGGCCGACGCCGTTCTCATCGTGGAGCTCGACGGTCCTTCGGTCGAAGTCGAAGCGCTCTTTCATCAGGTCGAACGCGTCTGCCGCGAACACGAAGCGACGGATTTCATCATCGCGAAGTCCAACGACGAACGTGCGCGCATCTGGAAAGGACGCAAAGCGGCGTTCGCCGCGATGGGCCGCGTGTCGCCGAACTACTACGTGCAGGACGGTGTGATTCCGCGGACGACGCTGCCCGACGTCCTGCGCCGGATTCGTGATCTCGAGAAGCGCTCCGGCCTCCGCATCGGCAACGTCTTCCACGCCGGCGACGGCAATCTTCATCCGCTCGTCTGCTACGACGAAAGCGTGCCGGGACAGGGCGAGCTTGCCGAGCACGTTGCGTCAGAAATTCTGACATTCTGCCTCGACGCCGGCGGATCGATTACCGGCGAGCACGGCGTCGGCGCCGACAAAGCGGCCCAGATGCCGAAGATGTTCAGCGAGGCCGATCTCGAGACGATGCAGCTCGTACGGTGCGCGTTCGACGCATCGGGACTCTGCAATCCGGGCAAGGTCTTTCCGACGCCGAGGCTCTGCGGTGAAGTTCCAGGGCCATACCGTCAGCATCCGGCGGAGCGCGCAGGACTCGCGGAGCGATTCTGAGTGCGCGTCGTCGAGCCTGCGACCGCTGACGAAGTTGCAGATGTCGTCCGTGAGGCCGCAGCCCAGCGGGAACGGATCATCATCTGCGGATCCGGAAAGCCGGACGATTGGCCGTTCCCGGCGGATGCCGATGTCCTTCTTTCGTCGCGGCGACTGAATCGGCTGATTGCGCATCGCCACGGCGATCTCACGGCGACCGTTGAAGCGGGCGCACGTCTCGGAGACGTGAATCGCGAGCTCGCGCGCCACAATCAATGGATTCCGCTCGATCCGCCGTGGGCTGACGAGCTCACGATCGGCGGGATCGTAGCGACCAACGCGAGCGGTCCGCGGCGGCATCGGTACGGCGCGCCGCGGGACCTCATCATCGGCGTCGAGATGGTCCGCGCCGATGGCGTCCGCGCAAAAGCAGGCGGCATCGTCGTCAAGAACGTCGCGGGCTACGATGTGTCGCGGCTGCTCACGGGATCGTTCGGCTGTCTTGGCGTCATCACTGCGGCCAGCTTCAAGCTGTATCCGCGTCCGCAGGCGTCGCGCACGATCCGGATCGACGTGCCGTCGTTCAAGGTCGTGCAGGAACTGGCGGCGGCCATCGATCGCGCGCAGCTGACGCCGACCGCCGTGGAAGTGCAGGTTCCGCCGCTTCGTGCGCTGGTCCGATTCGAATCGATCGATGCGTCAGTCGCGCAGCAGAGCGCCGGCGTCAGCGACATTGCGGCCTCGCTCGGGTTGCGCGCAGACGTCCTCGATGGCGCGGACGAAGCACGCGAGTGGGACACGCACGCGGCGCGTCCGTGGGGCGGGACAAGCGTCGTCGCCAGCGTCAGCTGTCTGCCCGCGGATCTTGGAGCTACGCTCGAGGCGATTGACCATGCGACCGGCGGACGATTCGACGCGATCGGTCGAGCGGCGATCGGCGCGCTCCTCGTTCGGATCGATCTGCCTCAGGAGAAGCAGCGACTCGCCATCGAAACTCTTCGGAGCCGCGTGCCACCGGATCGCGGCAGCGTCGTGCTGCGCCGAGCGTCGCGCGATCTCGCGAACGCGGTTGGCATCTGGGGAAACGTGGGAAGCGCGATGCGCGTCATGCGATCGGTGCGCCAGTCGCTCGATCCGCAGGGGACGCTGAACCAGTCAGTGTGGGAAAGTCTGGCGCGCGCGACCAATTGAGCGCTGTGCGTGACCCGCAACTCAAAGCCGCCACGAAGACTCGCCGCGAATGGATGCGTCGATCACTTCGACGACGTGCGCGGTCGGTATTCTGCGGCCTGCCGCTTCGAGTCCCGACGCAATCTGCAGCAGGCACCCGGGATTGGACGAGACGAGCAGATCGCATTCGGCGCGCAGCACGTTGCCGACTTTCCGATCGCGCAGGTCCGAGGCCGCGTCGGGCTGCAGCAGGTTGTACACGCCGGCGGATCCGCAGCAGGTGTCGGCCTCGGCAATCTCCTGCAGCGTCAGCTCCGGAATGCTGCGCAGGACCGTGCGCGGCGCCTGCTTCACGCCCTGCGCGTGATTGAGATGGCAGGCATCCTGATAGATCACGCGCACATTCAGCGGGTGGCGTGTCGCCTGCGCCGGCAGTTCCGCGAGCAGCTCGGAGATATCCACGCAGCGGCTGGCGAATGCGCGAGCCCGCTCGGCGTACGCAGGGTCGTCGGCGAGGAGCGTACCGTACTCCTTCATCGCGGAACCGCAGCCGGCGGCGTTGATGACGATGCGATCGAGCGAGGCGATCCTCGCAGCTCCGGCGCGCGCTGTCGAGTCGAGTCCTGCGCGCTCGAAGACATCGATCAGCCGTCGCGCGCACGCCCTCGCATCCTCGATTTGTCCCGCGTGCAGCATCAACGCGCCGCAGCATCCCTGCTCGGGCGGAACGACGACGTCGCAGCCTTCGTGCGAGAGCACGCGAGCGGTGGCGTGATTCACGCCCGGGAAAAATACGCGCTGCACGCAGCCGAGCAGCATGCCGACGCGCTGGCGTGACGCGCCGATCGCGGGTACGACCGGCGGAATCGGTTCGCGATCCGCGCGCGCCGACGGAGGTGGCGCCAGGCGTTCGAGCGCGGCGAGACGCGGTGACAGGAGGCGTGTACATCCCATCGATCGCAGCAACCGCTGGATGCCGCTGCGTTGCGCGATCCGCAGCGCTGCCGCGAGCGGACGCAGCCTCGACGGATAAGGGAAGAGCGCGAACAGGAGACGCCGGTAGAGTCGCTCGCCTGACGAACGCTTCACCGTGCGTTCCACTTCAGGCCGCGTGTATTCGATGAGACGGTCGTAGCGCACGCCGGACGGACACGCGGTCACGCACGCCATGCAGCCGAGGCACGCGTCGATGTGCTGCTCGAAGCTCCCCGAGAGATCCGCGCGGCCTTCCAGCCGCGCCTTCATCAGGTAGATGCGTCCGCGCGGCGAATCGGCCTCGCGGCCCCACAGGAGATACGTGGGACACGCGGGAAGGCAGAATCCGCAGTGGACGCAGTCGTCCGCCAGCGCGCGGATCTCAGTTGCGTTCAGGTGAGACCACCTTTCCACCGAGCTTTCCGGTGAACGCGTCGGCGTCTTTCTCGACGACACCGTTCACGAGGACGTACGACATGCCCTCCGCGAGCTGATGCGGATTCTGGTACGTCGCGGCATCGCGAACCTTCGCGAGGTCGAAGATCAGGATGTCGGCCCAGGCTCCAGGCCGCAGGACGCCGCGATCCTTCATGCCGTAGACCGACGCCGGAAGGTTCGTCATCGAGCGGATCGCGAACGGCAGATCGATGACGTGCCGCTCGTCCACGTACACGTGCAGCTTCCGTGCGAACGCGCCGTTGCCGCGCGGATGCGGCTTTCCCTGTCCGAACGGCACGAGGTCGCCGTCAGTGCAGGTCATCGTGAACGGCTGGCGCATGATCAGATCGATATCGCGCTCGGACATGTTGAAGGACACGAGGCCGGCGTCGCCTTTCTGCAGCAGCGACATCGCGGCTTCCTCCGGCGGCTGATGCATCGCCTCGGCGACCGCCGCGAGTGTCTTGCCTTCAATCGACGGATCCGGCCGGTACTGCGAGAACATCAGCTTGTCGGCGCCGCCGCGGCGCACGAGATTCCTCCGCATGTCCGCCGCGAGCCGCTCGTGGTCGGCGCCGGCGATTCGCTTCAGCAGTTCGTCGCGTCCGCCGACTTCCGCCCATCGCGGGATGAGCGCGCCGACGATGCCGGTTCCACTCGCGTCGTACGGATATTGATCCGCGTAGACCTCGACGCCGCGATCGCGCGCCTGATTGATGTGCTCGACGAGGGCCATCGACAGACCCCAGCTCGCAGGGCCTAGCGCCTTCATGTGGCCGACGACGGCCGGAATGTGACCTTCCTCGGCAATCCGGATCACCTCGTCCACCGCGGCGACGACGCCGATGTTGTAGTCGGCCTCGTCGCGGATGTGGCTTTCGTAGACGCCGCCCATCTCGGCGACGATCTTCGCGAGCGCGATGACCTCCTCGGTCCTGGCGTAGCTGCCCGGGGCGTAATACAGGCCGGACGACAGCCCGATGCCGCCGGCTTCCATCCCGCGGCGAGCAATCGTCGCCATGCGATCGAGCTCTGCGGCGGTCGGTGCGCGATCGGCCATGCCGAGGACTTCGCGTCGAATCGATCCGTGCGGCACGTACAGCGCGACGTTCACGCCGACGCCGCGCTGCTCGTAACCCGCGCGCTGGGTCCGCAAATCAACGGGACCGCCGCCGTCCGGATTGATGGCGACGGTGGTGATGCCCTGGGCGACGAGCTGCCGCGCGTCCTTCAGGCCGCCTGCGAGGCCGTCGGCCGAATGCGAATGCACGTCGATGAAGCCGGGCGACACGGTCAGGCCGGACGCGTCGATGACGCGCGCCGCCTGCGCGTTCGTCAATCGGCCGATGTCCACGATGCGGCCACCGCGTATGCCGATGTCGGCGGCCCGCCATGGATTTCCGGTCCCGTCGACGACGCGGCCGTTCCGGATCAGGACGTCGTAGCGTGATGGCTGCGTTGTGACGGAAACTGCAAACGTCAGCCACGCGATGGCGAAGATGAACCGGCGCATGCGCGGACATGTTACCGCGTCAGCGCCCGTGCGCGGTCGCGCCAGCCCTTATAATCCGGCGATGCCCCGGCCCGGACGCACCGCGCGTCGTCCGAACAAAAACATGCATCGGGCACGTCCCGTCGTCGGCCGCAGCGTGCTCCGCAAGGAAGGGCACGCAAAGGTCACCGGCGAAGCCCGCTACATCGACGATCTTCGATTTCCGGGAATGCTGCACGCGCGCACGATCCGCTCGACGATTCCGTCCGCCGAGATTCTCGACATCAAGCTGAGATTCGATCCGGCCGGATTCACGATCGCGGACTACCGCGACATTCCCGGCCGCAACATCGTTGCGCTGATTGACGACGACCAGCCGTGCCTCGCCGAACGCGTGATCCGCCATGTGGCAGAGCCGATCCTGTTGATTGCGCATGAGCAGCGCGACCGGTTGCTGGCAGCCGATGTCCACGTCACGTATCGCGAAACGCCGCCCAACTACGATCCTGAAGCCTCGACGCACCTCTTCAAGTCGATTGCGATCGACAAGGGCAGCCTCGACGCCGGCTTCTCCGCGGCCGATCACATCATCGAGGGCGAGTACCGCACCGGGCATCAGGAGCAGCTGTACATCGAGCCCAACGGCGTCATCGCCGTGCCTGAACCGGACGGCAGCATCACGCTCTACGGGTCGCTGCAGTGTCCCTACTACGTGCATCGTGCGTTGAGCGTGCTGCTTGGACTTCCGAACGACAAAGTCCGCGTCGTGCAGACGGAAACCGGTGGAGGATTCGGCGGGAAGGAAGAATACCCGTCGATGATTGCCGGTCACGCGGCGATCCTCGCGCGGAAGAGCGGCCGACCGGTGAAGCTGGTCTACGACCGCGTCGAAGACATGCTCGCGACGACCAAGCGCCATCCGTCGATCGTGCGCCACCGGACCGGCGTGACGCGGAGCGGCCGGCTGACCGCGATGGACATCGACGTGGTGCTCGATGGCGGCGCGTACGCGACGCTCAGCGCGGTCGTGCTGTCGCGCGGGCTCATCCACGCAAGCGGACCGTATCGCTGCGATCACGTCCGCATCCGCGGGCGCGCGGCGATGACCAACACGCCGCCCAACGGCGCGTTCAGGGGATTCGGTGCGCCGCAGACGCAGTTTGCGGTCGAAGTCCACATGGATCGCATCGCGTCGGCACTCGGTCTCGATCCCGTTCGCGTGCGCGAGGTCAACGCGCTTCGTCCCGGCGATACAACCGCGACCGGGCAGCGGCTCGGCCGCGACTGCAGCGCGCTCGACGTCCTGCGTACCGCAGTCCGTCGAACAGATTTCACGCGTCGCCGTCGAACGCTTACGGGAACAGGCCGAGGCATCGGCCTCGCGCTCTTCTTTCACGGGTCGGGTTTCACCGGCGGAGGCGAGGTGAAGCTCGCATCGAAGGCGTCGCTCGAGCTGACGCCCGACGGCGTCCGGATTCTCGTGGCGAGTACCGAGATCGGGCAGGGCACGCGGACGATGCACGCGCAAATCGTGGCCGACGCGCTCGGCATTCCATACGATGCGGTCGAGGTGAGCGCCGCCGACACCAGCGTTGTGCCAGACAGCGGACCAACCGTCGCCTCTCGCACGTGCATGATCGTCGGCCGCATTCTGCAGCGGTGCGCCGAGGAAATGCGCGCGACCATCGGCGCGCAGTCGCCCGGCGAATATTTCAGGAAGCACGGCGCGCTCGTCGTCACGAAGGCCTACGAGCGGCCGGAGGGGATGGTCTGGAGCGACGACACCTATCAGGGTGACGCGTACGGCAGCTACGGATGGGCCTGCGACGTCGTCGAAGTCGCCGTCGATCGCGAGACGTGCGAAGTCCGGCCGATCGCGCTGACCAGCGTGCACGAGATCGGAAAGGCAATTCATCCGACACTGGCCATTGGACAGATCGAAGGCGGCAGCGCGCAGGGCCTCGGCTACGCACTGCTCGAAGAGGTCGTCATGCGCGACGGGCGGATGGCGAACTCGCAGCTGACGAACTACATCATTCCGACGACGCTCGATACGCCGGCGATTGATGTCGTGATCCTGGAGAATCCGTACCCGCACGGGCCGTTCGGCGCGAAAGGCGTGGGCGAGATGCCGATCGATGGGCCCGCACCCGCGGCGGTCAACGCGCTGCGCCACGCCGGTTTCGACGTTCGCGCGATTCCGGCGACACCCGAGCGGATCATGAACGCGCCGGCCCTCGGTCGCGAAGGCCGCTCCCATGCGTCTCACGCTTAACGGCCGCCGCCGGAAGCTGGACGTCCATCCGCTCAAGCGCCTTCTCGATGTCCTGCGCGAGGACTGCGGCCTGACGGGGACGAAAGAGGGCTGCGGCGAAGGCGAATGCGGCGCATGCACCGTCCTCGTCGACGGCGAGCCGGTCAATTCGTGCCTCGTGCCCGCAGCCCACGTCGATCGAACGCACGTGACGACGATCGAAGGGCTCGGCGGTCGGCATCGCCTGCAGCGTGCGTTCGTGGAGCATGGCGGCGCGCAGTGCGGAATCTGTACGCCCGGAATGATCATGGCCGCCGTGGCAATTGGCCGGAAGCCGTCGATGGCCGCCGTTCGCACCGGGCTCGCCGGAAACCTGTGCCGATGCACCGGCTACTCGGCGATTTACCGATCGATCAGGAAGGCATGATGCGGACGTCGATCGAGCGGCGCGTGCTTCTGCACCCGCGCAACGTGGCCGAGGCACTCGCCATGCTGCGAGACGAAGCGGGCCTGACGCCGATGGCCGGCTGCACCGACCTCTATGTCGCGCTCAACTTCGGTACGCTGAAGGACACGCGCTTCCTGAACCTGTGGACGCTCGATGCGCTGCGATCGATCCAGGTCCGGCACGGGTGGCTGTGGATTGGCGCGCTGACGACGCATACGGATCTGATTCGATCGCCGCTGGTCCGGCGGCGCGCGCCGATGCTGGCCGCCGCCGCGCGCGAGGTCGGCGGCGTGCAGATTCAGAATCGCGGAACGATTGGCGGGAACGTCGCCAACGCCTCGCCCGCGGGCGACACGCTGCCCGTGCTGGCGGCGCTCGACGCGCTCGTGGTGCTCGAGAGCGCGCGGGCCAGGCGCACGGTGCCGTTCACGTCGTTTTACGCAGGGTATCGCGCCACCGTGCGGCGTCCGGACGAATTGATCGCCGGATTCGAAATTCCGCCCGCCAGCGGACGCCAGTGGTTTCGGAAAGTCGGCACACGGGCGGCGCAGTCGATCTCGAAAGTCGTGATGGCTGGCGTCTTCGGACCAGAACCGCGGATTGCGATCGGGTCGGTCGCGCCGACGGTGGTGCGACTGCCGAGGACTGAATCCGCGGTCGCGGCCCACGCGCCCCTCGCCGATGTGCAGCGCGTCCTGCTGGAGGAGATCGCGCCGATCGACGACATGCGATCGACGGCCGACTATCGTCGCCGCGTCGCGGCGAACATCCTGGCGCGCGCGCTGGCCGGCCGCTGAGCAGGTCGAACGATGCAGCCGTGAGCAGACCGCGGCCGTTTCGACGCGAGCGGGTCGCGGCTGTGCGATCTGACAGGCCGCGAGCGCAGTCGATCCGCGAGTTCGCTGGGTTATGCTAACAGCGTCCCGCCACCGAAGATGCGCGCCGCTGTCGTTGTCATTGGGGATCTCGGGCGGAGTCCCCGCATGCAGTATCACGCCCAGGCGCTCGCCGCGAGCGGCGTCGACGTCGACTTCATCGGATATGCCGGTGCGCCGTTACCCAAACGGCTGGCCGGCGATCCGCACATTACCGTTCGCCATCTTTCGGAAGCACGTCTGCGGCAGCGCGTCGGCCGGTCGGCCATTCTCTTCGCATGCGCGGCGTTCATCGATGGTTTCCGCACGAGCATTTCTCTCTTCACCGCGCTCATGCGGACGCCGTCGTTCGACGTGCTGCTCGTGCAGAGTCCGCCGGCGCTGCCGACACTGCCGATTACCTGGGTGTGCGCACGGCTGAGGCGTGCCCGGCTGATCGTCGACTGGCACAATCTCGGCTATTCGATGCTCGCGCTTCGACTCGGACGACGGCATCCCGGCGTCCGGATGGCGCGGTGGCTCGAGAAGATGGCGGGCAGGCGGGCCGACGCCAACCTTTGTGTGTCCCGCGGCTTCGCCAAGTTTCTCGTGGACCGCTTCAAGCTGCGGAACGTGTGCGTGCTCTACGACCGGCCGGCGTCGGCGTTCGTGCCCGTCGAGCGCACCGAGCGCGAGCAGATCCGGCAGGCGCTGTTCTCCCGGCTCGGGATTCGCGGCTCAGGTCCCGTCGGCTTCATCGTCAGTCCGACCGGCTGGACCGCCGACGAGGACTTCGACGTCGTCATCGACGCCGTCGTACAGATCGAGGACCGGATTCGCGGCTGGGAAGCGGGCGGGCCGTCGCGCCGGTTCCCGCATCTCGTCATCCTCGTGACGGGGGATGGTCAGCGCCGGGCGGAGTTCGAGCGGCGGTTTGCCGGCCTGCCGGCGCGGCGCATTCAGCTGCGGACGCGCTGGCTCGATCCCGAAGACTACCCGCGCATCGTCGGCAGCGCCGACCTCGGGTTGTGCCTGCATCGTTCGTCGTCCGGCCTGGACATTCCGATGAAAGTCGTCGATTTGTTCGGCGCCGGCGTTCCGGTGTGCGCGCTCGATTACGGCGCGTCACTCGCTGAGCGCGTCCGCCACGGCGAAAACGGACTGCTGTTTTCGACCGCGCGTCAGCTGGCCGACGTCCTGTTCGATCTGTTCGAAACCTTCCCCGACGGGTCGTCGCTGCTCGAGCGGCTGCGAACCGGATCGCGCCGGGCTGCCAAGCCGACGTGGGAAGAAGGATGGTCACGCGAAGCGAAGCCGCTCCTGCTCAGCGGGAATTGACGCCAACGCGCGGCCTATAATGGCGCTTTCCCAAGGAGACCGGCATGCCTGACGTCGCCGCGCGCACGGACGTCTCAACCCTCGAGAATTTCATCGGCGGACGCTGGGTGGCGTCGCGCACGACCAACGTCTTCGACGTCCACAATCCCGCGACCGGCAGCATCATCGGCCGCACGCCGCTGTCCACTGCCAGCGACGTCAACGATGCGGTTGAAGCCGCCGCGCGCGCGTTTCCATCGTGGCGCGAAATGCCAGTGAACGCGCGGGCGCAGGTGCTCTTCAAGCTGAAGGCGAAGATGGAAGAGCACTTCGAAGAGCTGGCGCGGATCGTCACGACCGAGCACGGCAAGACGCTCGACGAAGCGCGGGGAAGCGTACGGCGCGGGATCGAATGCGTCGAGGTCGCGTGCGGCGCGCCCTCGCTGATGCAGGGGACCGGGCTGGAGGACATTTCCGCCGGAATCGACTGCCACGTCGTGCGACAGCCGCTCGGCGTGTGCGCCGCGATCGCGCCGTTCAACTTCCCGGCGATGGTGCCGATGTGGTTCCTGCCGTTCGCGATCGTGACGGGCAATACGTTCGTGTTGAAGCCGTCCGAGCAGGTGCCGCTCTCGCAGCGTCGAGTCGCGGAGCTGCTGCAGCAATGCGATCTCCCGCCGGGCGTGGTCAACCTCGTCAACGGCGGCCGCGAGGTCGTCGAAGCCATTTGCGATCATCCGGGCATCCGTGCCGTGTCGTTCGTCGGCTCGACGCCGGTTGCGAAGGCCGTGTATCAGCGCGCGTCTCACGCGGGCAAGCGCGTGCAGGCGCTCGGCGGCGCGAAGAACTTCGTCGTCGTCATGCCTGACGCCAACCTGGAGCGATCGATCGCCGCGATTTCCGAGTCGTTCTACGGATGCGCGGGCGAGCGCTGCCTCGCCGGCAGCCTGCTGGTTCCCGTCGGCGACGTTCACCGCGAGACGCGCGATCGGATCGTCGAAGCGGCGCGCGCGCTCAAAGTTGGCGATGGTCAGCAGCCGGGCGTGACGATGGGTCCGGTAATCAGCTCCGGGCATCGCGATCGCGTCGTCGGGTACATCGACAAGGGCGTAGCCGAAGGCGCGAAGCTGCTGCTCGACGGCAGGGCCACGAAGATCGCGGATCGCCCGGACGGTTACTGGGTCGGCCCGACGGTGTTCGACGATGTGTCCATGCGGATGACGATCGGGAACGACGAAATCTTTGGACCGGTGGCGTCGATCGCTCCCGTGAAGACGCTCCAGGAGGCGATCGCGCTGATGCAGTCGCATCCGAACGCGAACGCGACGTCCATTTTCACGTCGAGCGGCAAGTCGGCGCGCGAGTTCGCGAAGTACGCGACGGCATCGATGGTCGGCGTCAACATCGGCGTCGCGGCGCCGATGGCGTACTTTCCGTTCGGCGGCGCGAAGGACAGCTTCTTCGGCGACCTCAAGGCGCACGGTCGCGACGGCTTCGAGTTCTACACGGACAAGAAGGTCACCATCGCGCGATGGTTCTGATTAGGTCAGGTAGGCCGGGTAGCGACGGTGGGCCCGGTGGGCGGGGGTGGGGCCCCGCCGCCAGTAGAAAAAGGTAGCGTCTGCGGCGATCTACACAATGCCTAGAACGCTGATCAAGAACGGCACAGTGGTCACGGCCGTCGACCAGTATCGCGGCGACGTCCTGATCGAGGGTGAGAAGATCGCGCTCATCGGCGCGTCGCTCGCCGACATTCACGCCGACCGCGTGATCGACGCGTCCGGCAAATACGTGCTGCCCGGCGGCATCGACGTGCACACGCACCTCGACATGCCCTTCGGCGGCACGACGTCGGCCGACGACTTCGAATCCGGCACCATCGCGGCGGCCTTCGGCGGGACGACGTCGGTCGTCGACTTCGCCATCCAGTACAAGGGCCAGACGCTCCATCACGCGTGGGAAACGTGGCTGAAGAAGGCGGAAGGCAAGGCCGCCATCGACTACGGCTTCCACATGATCATGACGGACCTGAACGATCAGACCGAGCAGGAAATGGACGCGCTCGTGTCGCAGGGCATCACCTCGTTCAAGCTGTTCATGGCCTATCGCGGCGTCTTCATGCTGGACGACGGAAGCATTTTCAAGGCGCTGCTCCGGACGGGGAAGAACGGCGGAACGATCTGCATGCACGCCGAAAACGGGGACGTCATCGACGTGCTCGTCCAGCGCGCGCTTGCGGAAGGCAAGACGGCGCCGAAATATCACGCGCTGACCCGGCCCGCGCGCGCGGAAGCCGAGGCGACGCACCGCGCGATCGCGCTCGCCGAGATCGCCGACGTACCCGTTTACATCGTCCACCTGTCTTCGGCCGAAGCGCTTGAGATGGTGACGGAAGCGCGCGATCGCGGCCTGCCCGCGTACGCGGAAACGTGCCCGCAGTATCTCTTCCTGTCGTACGACAACTACGAGGAACCGGACTTCGAAGGTGCGAAGTACGTCATGAGCCCGCCGCTGCGCGATCGCGCGAAGCAGGCGCAGCTGTGGCGCGGCCTCGCGTTCAACGATCTGCAGTGCATCTCGACGGATCACTGTCCGTTCTGCATGAAGGAGCAGAAAGAGCTCGGCCGCAGCGACTTCTCGAAGATCCCGAACGGCGCGCCGGGAATCGAAACGCGCATGAGCCTCGTCTACGACGGCGGCGTGCGCGAGAAACGGATTTCGCTGAATCGCTTCGTCGAGCTGACGTCGACGTCGCCCGCCAGGATTTTCGGCCTCTTCCCGCGAAAGGGAACGATCGCGCCGGGATCGGACGCGGACATTGTCGTCTTCGATCCCAACCGTACCGTCACGCTGTCGGCGCGGACGCTTCACATGAAGGTCGACTACAACCCGTACGAGGGACGGAAGGTGACCGGAGCGGCGGACACCGTTCTGTCACGTGGACGGCTGGTCATCGACAACGGCAAGTTCGTCGGCCGCGCCGGCGCGGGATCGTTCCTCAAGCGGGCCACGCGGTCCTGACGCCGTGCTGGTCGTCCGCGGCGAGCGCGTCGTTCTCCCGACCGGCGAACGCGCGGCCTCCATCGTCATCGAGGACGGACAAATCACCAGCGTCGGCGAGTTTCACGACGTTCCCGCAGGCGCTGACATCGTCGAAGCGCGGAACCTGGTCGTGAGTCCCGGCCTCGTGGACTCGCACGTCCACGTCAACGAGCCTGGACGCACTGACTGGGAAGGCTTTGACACCGCCACGCGCGCCGCCGCAGCAGGCGGCGTCACGACCATTGTCGACATGCCGCTGAACAGCACGCCGGCGACGACGACGCTCGAGGCATTCGAGCTGAAACGGCGCGCCGCTGAACGGCGCGTGTTCGTTGACGTCGCGTTCTGGGGCGGCGTCGTTCCCGGCAACGAAGCGCATCTGAATGCGCTCGCCGACGCCGGCGTCCGGGGCTTCAAGTGTTTCCTCGTTCCGTCTGGCGTCGACGACTTTCAATCCGTTGACGAAGCGCACCTGCGCCGCGCGCTGCCACTGCTGGCGCGCCTGCGTTTGCCGCTCCTCGTGCATGCGGAGCTGCCGGCACGGCTCAGTCGTCCAGCCACGACCGCGTACAGCGCGTACCTCGCCAGCCGGCCGCCGGAGTCCGAGTCCGATGCCATCGATCTGACGGGACGTCTGTCGCGCGAGTACGAGGCCCGCGTCCACATCGTACACGTCAGCTCCGCCGAAGGAGTGGATGCCATTCAGCGCGCGCGGGCTTCTGGCGCGCAGATCTCCGGTGAGACCTGCCCGCACTATCTGACATTCTGCAGTGACGACGTTCCTGAAGGCGCGACCGAATTCAAATGTGCGCCGCCCATCCGGCAGGCGAGCCATCGCGCGGCGCTCTGGCGAAGCCTTGAAGGCGGCTCGCTGGATCTCGTGGCCACCGATCATTCGCCGTCGCCGCCGGCGATGAAGCGCGCCGGAAACTTCGTCGAATCGTGGGGCGGGATCGCGTCGCTCGAGCTGTCGCTCCGGGCCGTCTGGACTGCCGCGCTCGCACATGCGCGATCGGCGCGGACCATCGACCTCGCGCGGTGGATGAGCGAGGCGCCGGCGGCGCTTGCCGGGCTCGGCACACGAAAGGGCCGCATCGCGCGCGGCTTCGACGCCGACCTCGTCCTCTGGCGAGATGACGCCGACGACGTCGTCGACGCGGCGGCGCTCCAGCAGCGGCACAAGGTGACGCCCTATGCAGGACGACGTCTCCGCGGTCTCGTGCAGACGACGTTCCTGCGCGGCGAGCGCGTGTGGGACAACAACGCAGTTGCGGGTGAGCCGCGCGGGCGGCTGCTATGACACCGACGTTTCTGGATCTCATCGACCTCGCGTCCGAGCGCTTCGGAAGCGCGGCCATCGACGCGAACGACGAGTTCTTCGCCGCCAAGGACAACATGCTGAAGTCCGCTGCCCCTGAGTGGCGCGAGGGCGTCTACACGGAGCGCGGCAAATGGATGGACGGCTGGGAAACGCGGCGCCGCCGCGACGTCACCGCCGAGAGTCATGACTGGTGCGTCGTCCGCCTCGGCGTGCCCGGCATCGTGCGCGGTGTGGACGTTGAAACGACGCATTTCACCGGCAACTATCCGGAGTCGTGCGCGGTGGACGTCGGCGACGGATCGGCGTGGTCCGAGCTGATTCCGCGGTCGCCGCTGAAAGGTCATAGTCACAACCAGTTCAGCGCGTCGTCCGAGTCACCCGCGTCGCACGTGCGCCTGCGCATTTATCCTGACGGCGGCGTCGCGCGTTTGCGGATCTACGGCGAAGTGGCAGCCGACTGGACGCGTCTGAAGCGGCGCGGCGACGTCGATCTCGCAGCGGCCGAACACGGCGGCCTGGTGGTCGCGTGCAGCGACATGTTCTACGGCTCGCGCCACAATCTGATCATGCCCGGCGATGCGACGCACATGGGCGACGGCTGGGAAACCAGGCGGCGTCGCGGTGTCGGTCACGACTGGACCGTCGTCAAGCTTGCGAGGCCCGGCGCTGTCCGTCGGATCGAGGTCGACACGCGACATTTCAAGGGCAACGCGCCCGGCGCGTGCAGTCTCGAAGGTTCGCGTACCGGCCCCGACGCTGCTGATTGGATCGCGTTGCTCGAGCGAACGCCGCTCGAGCCGCATCGTCAGCAGTCGTTCGAAGACGGCGTGCGCGCGATTGGCGAGGTGGCGTACGTGCGGTTCAATATTTTTCCTGATGGCGGGGTCGGACGGCTGCGGCTGTACGGACGCGCGTGCGACTAGCGGAGCTGAATGACGCGTCCCGGGATCGCGCCATGCGGGCGCTGCTCGACTGCTGCGGCTCGTCACGCTGGGCGGAGACGGTCGCAGACGCGCGTCCATTTGCGAACCTCGAGGACGTCATTGCGGCGTCCGATTGCGCATGCAGCCTGCTCGGGCGCGCGGACTGGCTGGAGGCGTTCTCCGCGCATCCACGAATCGGCGCCATGGTGTCGCACGCCACGACGAGCGTCGCCGCGTCTTCGTCGTCAGGCTGGTCGGCGGACGAGCAGGCCGGCGTTGCGGCGGCCACACGTGCCGCGCTCGAGGAGCGCAATCGCGAATACGAGGAACGGTTCGGTCACATCTTCATCGTCTGTGCGACCGGCCTGACGGGCGACGAGATGCTCGCGATGATGGAGCGCAGGATGGTCAATAATCGCGACGCGGAGCTGAAGGCGGCGGCGACGGAGCAGCGTAAGATTACGCGGTTGAGGCTGGCGAAGCTGTTGACATGATCACGACACACGTCCTGGACATCGCGCGAGGCACGCCGGCGGCGGGCATCGATGTGATTCTCGAGATGCGCGGCACGCACGACTGGGTGCCCGTCGCGCGGGGCACGACCGACGCCAACGGACGACTGGCCAGCCTCACCGAAGGCCGCGCGATCGATCCGGGCACCTACCAGCTGGTCTTCGATCTGGGCGACTATCACCGAAGTCAGGGCGTGGTCGAGCCGTTCTTTCCGGAGGCGAACGTCACGTTCACCGTGCGCGACGGATCCGAGCACTATCACATCCCGCTTGTGGTGAGCCCCTTCGGCTATTCGACGTATCGCGGGACGTAGAACGAGAACGGAGATGACGGAGCCAGCGGCAAGTCACACAGAGGAACAGAGGAACAGAGGCGTGCGATTCGACGGGCGTCGCGAAGCGACGCATCGCGCCGGAACGGATCGGTGGACGAACGGCGCCCGATCTGGAGCCACGCCGCTCGTCTACCGATCCGATCCGGCGCGGCCCGTCGACCCGCGTGGCGGGTCGACCCGTCGAATCGCCTGTCTCCGTTGCTCCGTTTCTCTGTGTGATTTACCGCTTCCTTCGTTTCCTCAGTTCCCTCCAGGAACATGATCGGCTGGAACCGTCACGGCAAGTCGCGCGTGCGCCTCGTTCGAATCGATCGCGGCGCCGATGCGCACGAGCTGCACGACCTGACGATCGACGTGCAGCTGGAAGGTGCGTTCGAAGCCGTGTACGCAGGTGACAACAGCGCGTGCGTGGCCACCGATACGATGAAGAATACGGTCTACGCGCTCGCGAGACGCGCTCCGATCCGGCATGCGGAGGCGTTCGCCATCCGCCTGGCGGATCATTTCATCGAGAAGCCTGCGGTCGAGAAGGTCACGATCAGCGCGACCGAACATCCATGGGACCGTCTGGACGCACGTGGCCGTCCGCACCCCCACGCGTTCGTGCGGGCCGCCGGTGACTGGACGGCACTCGTCACGCGCGATCGACGGGCGACGATCGTTGCAGCCGGCGTGACGAACGTGGTGCTGCTGAAGACGACCGACTCCGCGTTCGTGGGATTTCCAAGAGACGAATACACGACGCTGCCGGACGCCGGCGATCGCGTCCTCGCCACGTCGATGACCGCGAGCTGGACGTACCGCGGCCGCGACGTCGATTTCTCGTCGCGCGACCGGATTCGCGCGGCGCTTGTTGAAACTTTCGCGGAGCACGACAGCCGGTCCGTCCAGCACACGCTGGCCGCGATGGGCGAGGCCGCGCTCCAGGCGTGCGGCGACATCGACACCATCACGCTGACGTTGCCTAATCGTCATCACCTGCTGGTCGACCTCGCGCCGTTCGGGCTCGACAATCCGCAGGAAGTGTTCGTCGCGACGGATCAGCCGTACGGCCTGATCGAAGCGACGATTCGACGTTGAATCGCTCGCCTGACGGCCGACCGTTCAGCCGGGCGGAGACACACCATGATTGATCTTTCGACGACGTTCACGGGGCTGCGATTGGCAAATCCGTTCCTGCTGTCGTCGGCACCGCCGACCGAGTCGGAATCGAATATCCTCCGTGCGTTCGAAGCCGGATGGGGCGGCGTGGTCACGAAGACGATCGGCCTGCACCCGGTCGTCAACGTTGTCGGACCGAAAACGAAGTTTCTCCGCGCCGACGTCGATTCGTCGCACCTGTCAATGAAGAAGCGCGCCGGCGCGGCGCTGCACTCGTCGTGGAACTGGGAACTCATCTCCGACAAGACGCTCGACTGGTGGGTGCCGCGACTCGGCCGCATCAAGCACGCGTTTCCGGATCGCGTTCTCGTTGCGTCGATCATGGCCGGATCCGGCAACGACACGGAGCTTCGGCACTGGCAGGAGCTCGCGAAGGCGTGTCAGGAGCAGGGCTGTGACGCGCTCGAGCTCAACCTCTCGTGCCCGCACATGGACCGGCCCGACATGGGATCGAACGTCGGCAAGGACACGGAGCAGGTCTCGATTGTGACGAGGGTCGTAAAAGAGGTCGCCACCGTCCCCGTGTGGGCCAAGCTCACGCCGTCCACCACCGACATCGTCATCGAGGCGCGCGGCGCGTTCCTCGGCGGCGCGGACGCGATTTCCTCGTCGAACACGTTCACGTCGCTGCCGTTGATCGATCCCGACACGCTGGACTTCGAGATCCAGGTCGATGGGCTCGTGTCGACGGGCGGACTCGGAGGTCCTGCGATCCTTCCGCTGTCGCTGGCGAAAATGTCGCAGCTGACGCAGGCGTTCCCCGACAACAGTTTCTCCGGCATCGGCGGCGTCTCGACGTTCGAGCACGCGCTGAACTACTTTCTCCTCGGGTGCGGGACGGTGCAGGTCTGCACGGCGGCCATGCTCGATCACGCGGTCGGCCCGAACGTCATCCGTGCGTTGAACGACGGTCTCGAAGCGTTCCTGGAAAAACACGCGGACAAAGGCTGGAAGTCGATGGCGGACTTCGTCGGCCTCCGTCGCGATCGCGTCGTCGCGCAGTCGAAGATCAGGCGGCCGGACGAACGCGACTACCGCGGCGGCTACGACGCCGAAGGCTACGCCGAGCCCGCGTCGACGTGAGCCGAGGACGGCTTCGTCGGGCCGCTCATCTGTTGGCGGTCGCCATCGCGCTCGTGGCCGTTTCATCGTGCAGCGCGATCGGCGAACGCCGCGACCGCGACGTCCTTGATCGTCAATACGACAGGTTCGTGCGTCTTGCGCTGGCGCTCGGTCAGCGCGACCCGGACTCACTCGACTTCTACGCCGGTCCGGACGATTGGCTGCGCGACGCGCGGCGCGCGTACATCCCGCTCGCCGAAATCCGGCGTTCCGCGGAAGCGCTTGCCGCAGAGCTCGGACGGCCGTATCACGCGTATGCCGCCGAAACCCGCCGCACGTTCCTCGTTGGAGAACTCCGCGCGGTTGTCGCGCGCGTGGATGTCCTCGGCGGCGCCAGGCTGACGTTCGACGAGGAAAGCCGGCGCCTGTTCGGCGTCGACGCCGGCGAGCGCGATCCGTCGCACTTTGAACAGGTCCGCCGGCAGCTGGACACGCTGCTGCCGGGCCCAGGGACGCTGGCCTCGCGCTACGTCGCGTTCGAGCGGCGCTTCATCGTGCGGCCCGATCAGGTGCGCAGCCTCATGAGCCGCGCCGTTGACGCCTGTCGCCGGATCACGGTCGAGCATCTGCCGCTCCCGCCCGGCGAACAGGTGGAGATTGCGTACGTCCACGACACGCCCTGGAGTGCGTTCACGCGCTACGAAGGGCACGGCCGCAGCCGCACCGAGGTGAACCTCGATTTCGCGTTGACGGTCGATCGCCTCCTCGAGCTCGCCTGTCACGAAACGTATCCGGGCCACCACGCGATCAACGTGATCCGGGACGCGCCCGTTCAGCTGATGTTCTCGCCCTCAGCGCTCCGGACCGAAGGCGCTGCGACGTTCGCCGTGGACCTGGCGTTTCCGGGCGGGCGCCGCGCCGATGCCGACCGGGATCTGTTCACGCAGGCCGGACTATCTCCTTCAGACGTCGACGGATATCTGCGGATCGAGCGTCTCGTGGACGAACTGCGCTGGATCCAGGTGGACGTCGCCCGCCGGTATCTGGATGGACGGCTCGAGTTCGAGCGCGCCGCCAGCGTCCTCGAAAACGAGGCGCTCATGCCCGACAGCGCCGCCGAGGCGACGCTGAAGTTCTTCAACCAGTACCGGACCTACGCAGTCACCTACACTGTGGGCCGCGACCGTGCCGCCGCCGCAGTGGACGCCGGAGACGATCGCGGACAAAAGTGGCGCGCGTACGAACGATGGATCAAGCCATAATCTCGGCGGACGACCTTTGAGGAGGATGGACATGCGCTGGTTGGTGACGATGCTCTGCATCCCTGCGTTGATGACCGCATGCTCGAGCAAGGCTCAGCCCGAAGCGGCGGCCGTGTCGAAGCCGGTGGCGTCGAAGCTCGGCATCCGTCCGAACGGCGACACCGAGATCAAGCCGGATCTCACCAAAATCGACAACGACGATCTGAAGAAAGTCTTCTCCTACATCGACGACCACATCGACGATCACGTCGAGCGGCTGCAGAAATGGATTCGCCAGCCGAGCATCTCCAACAGCGGCGAGGGGATTCCCGAGTCCGCGGAGATGGTGAAGGGTTTCTTCGAAGAGCTTGGCTGCCAGGAATCCCGCGTGTACGACGTCGGCATCACCGAGTGGGGCGCGCCGGGCAACCCGGTCGTCTACGCGAAGTGCGACGAAGGCGCGCCGCGGACGATTGCCATCTATTGGCAGTACGACACCATGCCGATCACGCAGCCCGACGTGTGGATCGCGCCGCCGTTCGAGGCGCGAATCATCGAGCAGCCGCCGTACAAGAAGGTCCTCATCGGCCGCGGCGCCACCAACTCCAAGGGACCGGAGATGTCGCAGCTGAACGCGCTGATGGCGATCAAGGCCGTCACCGGCAAGCTGCCGGTCAACATCATCTTCGTGGCGGAAGGCGACGAGGAGCGGATGGACGTCGGAGTGCGGAAGTTCGTCAAGGACCATCCGGATCTGTTCCGCAACGTGGACGCGTTGATCGGCGAATCGGGTTCGCAGGCGCCGAGCGGCAGCGCGGGCGTCGGCGGCGGCTCGGAAGGCTGCGTCTACTTCGAGCTCACGACGAGCGGCAAGTCGTGGGGACGCGGACCGGTGCAGTCCGACATCCACGGCAGCAACAAGCGTGCGGTCGACAGCCCGGCGTGGCGGCACATGAAGATGCTCGCGTCGCTCGTGTCCGACGACGGAAATACGCCGCTGGTGAAGGGATTCACCGACGGCATCGAGCCGCTGTCGCAGCAGGAGACCGATCAGCTGAAGCAGGCGGCATCGAAGACGGATCTCAAGGTCGCGGCGGAGAATCTCGGCGTGGAGCGCTTCATCTCCGACGATCCGTTCACGATGCTGAAGATGGCGCGATACGGGATCTCGTTCAACCTCGACGGCATCTGGGGCGGCAACATGTACGCCGGCGGCGCTGGCGCGATCCTGCCGAACAAGATCACGTCGAAGCACAACATCCGCTACGTGCCGAAGATGAAGGGACTCGACATCGTGAAGCGGATCCGCGAGCAGCTGGATCGCAACGGCTACAAGGACGTCGAGCTGAAAGTCGTCGGCGACGTGCCGTGGTCGAAGATGTCCTACGACACCGACATCGCGAAAGCGATGACGCAGATGTACGAGCAGATGAACATCCCGCACGGCCAGCCGGCGCACTACGCGTCGATTCTCGGCGGCTACTGGCCGGCGTATCTCTTCAGCAATGAAGAGGTCGGCGAGAAGGTCGCGCCGGTGTCGATGCCGATCGGCATGGGCGGCGCGGGTCACGGCGGCAACGCGCACGCGGCGAACGAGTACTTCGTGATCGAGGGCGCGGGCAAGGTGTACGGCATGGCCGGCGCCGAAAAGGCGCAGGCGGCCATCTTCTACAACTTCGCGAACATCGGTGCGAAAGCGAAGCCGACCCAGTCCAACTGATCGTGGGTGTCATTTCGGTCCGGGATCTGACAAAGGACTACCGCGTCGGCGATGTGACGGTGCACGCGCTCCGTCACCTCTCGCTCGACATCAACGCCGGTGAATTCGTCTCGGTCGTCGGCCCGTCCGGCTCGGGGAAGAGCACGTTCATGCACATCCTCGGGTGCCTGGATCAGCCGACGTCCGGGAGCTATCTCCTGAACGGACAGGACGTGTCGCGCCTGTCCGACGATGCGCTGTCGCTCATCCGCAACAAGCAGATCGGCTTCGTGTTCCAGGGGTTCAATCTGCTCGCGCGCACGTCCGCGGTCGAAAATGTCGAGCTGCCGTTGCTGTACTCCGACGGCGGACGCGTGTCGCCGAGTTCGAGAAGGCAGCGTGCGCTCCGCGCGCTCGACGCCGTCGGGCTCGCCGACCGCGCGGAGCATCACCCGAACCAGCTCTCCGGCGGACAGCAGCAGCGCGTCGCGATTGCGCGCGCGCTCCTGAACGATCCGTCCATCCTGCTCGCGGACGAGCCGACCGGTAACCTCGACAGCCGCACCAGCGTCGAGGTGATGGAAATCTTCCAGCGCCTGAAAGACGAGCGCGGCATTACGATCGTGTTGATCACGCACGAGCAGCAGGTCGCCGAGTACGGCTCGCGGATCATTCGTTTCAAGGACGGCCGGATCGTCGACGATCGTCCGAACGTGTCGCAGACCTCAGCGTCGAGGGAGCTCGCCACTCTGGGAGCAGCCGCCGACGATGAGTGAGCGATTCGTCGCGATGTCAGGTCGTCGCCCGGCGCGGAGAGTCTGATGTCATTTCGTTCCAGTCTGGCTATCGCGGTGAAGGCGCTGCGTCGTCACAAGCTGCAGACGGCGCTCACCATGCTCGGCATGACGATCGGCGTCGCGGCAGTGCTCACGATGATTGCGCTCGGCAGCGGCGCCGAAGACGCGATCGAGCAGCAGGTCCGCGCCGCCGGCATGAACCTCATCGTCGTGACCGCGGGCAACTACAAGCAGAAAACGGAAGAGGACTTCGGCGGCGTCGTCGATCACCAGGGTCGGCTCGATCGGGACGACGAGCCGTCCGACGAGCCCGTCGGGTTTGCGCGGCCGCGTGTCGTGCTTGCCGCGTTCCATCCCGAAGACGATCCGATGGAGAAGCACGATCACCCGACGGCGCGCCAGCGCCTCGGCGATCTCGAAGCGGGTCTGGGTGCCGCGGCTACGCTCACGTCAGCCGACGCGGACGCGATTCGGAACATGCCGGGCGTGCAGTACGTCGCCGAGGGCGTGCACCAGAATGCGCACGTCGTGGCCGGTGATCGGCGATGGTTCACGCGGCTGAACGGCGCAGACGTGCAGCTGCCGCTGATCCGGCGTGCCTGGACGTTCCCGTCGGGCCGCTTCTTCACCGCGCGCGAGCAGCGAAGTACCGCGCAGTCGATCGTGCTCGGCAGCGTCGTCGCGCAGAAGCTGTTCGGCCGGGGCAATCCTGTCGGGCAGGACGTCACGATCTGGAACCAGCCGTTCAACGTGGTCGGCGTCGTGACGAGTACGAGCTGGGTCGTCGCACCGTCGGCTGGAGACGGACAGTTCGATGCCGTCTACGTTCCGTTCACGACCGTCCACCGCCTGCTGAACGTCTCGAAGCTGAACGACATCACCATCACCGCGGCGTCGACCGGCGACGTGACGCGTTTGTCGAAGGACCTGACGGAACTGCTGCGCGCGCGGCACAAGATCGGTCCCAATGCTCCGGACGACTTCACCGTCGCGACGCAGGCGCGGCAGGCGCTCGCAAACGGCGGAATGCGGCCGGACGTGGCCCGCGCGGTCGTCGGCAACGTGGCGGGCCTGGAGAAAGTGACGCTGGAGCAGCTCGCGAAGACACTCGAGCGCGCGAGCCGGACGATGACCGCGCTCCTGGCGAGCATCGCCGGCGTGTCGCTGCTCGTCGGCGGCATCGGGATCATGAACATCATGCTGCTGTCGGTGACCGAGCGCACGCGCGAGATCGGACTGCGCCGCGCGGTCGGCGCCCGCGCGCGCGATGTCCGTCGGCAGTTCGTCGCCGAGGCGGTCACGCTGAGCCTCGTCGGCGGCGCGGTCGGCGTCGTCATGGGCTTCGCGGTCTCGATGGGGATCTCGCGCGTGCTGCAATGGTCGACCTCCATCTCTCCGGCGGCGGTAATCCTCTCGTTCGGCATCGCCGCGTGCGTCGGCGTGTTCTTCGGCTGGTATCCGGCGCGCCAGGCGGCGCAGCTCGATCCGATCCAGTCGCTGAGATACGAGTAGGTCTGGTGGGTCTGGTGGGTCTGGTGGGGCAGGTCGGTCGGGTAGGGCAGGTGGGTCGGGTGGGACTATGCCGCTGCTGATGACGAGCCTTCGGCTCGCGGTTCGTGCGCTCGGACGCCACCCGCTGCGCACGGCGCTGACGATGCTCGGCATGACGATTGGCGTCGGCGCGGTGATTACCATGGCGGCGCTCGGGCGCGGCGCGCAGCAGAGCGTCGAGCAGGACGTCCGATCGGCTGGCACCAATCTCATTCAGGTCCGCGCCGGCAACTTCACGCGCGGCGGCGAATCGTCGAACATTCCGAGCGGACTGGGCGCCGCAACCACGTTGATCGTCGCCGACGCCGACGCGGTGCGCGGTGTGGCTGGCGTCAGCCACGCGGCGCCGGTCGTGCGCCTGCGTGCGTGGACGGCGGGCAACGGCCAGCGCGTCTACGGCCAGATCGTCGGCACCGACGCCTCGTTTCCGCTCATCTATCGATGGCCGTTCTCGAGCGGCCGCTCGTTCGACGCGCAGGCGGTCGCTTCACGCGCGAACGTCGCCATCCTCGGTCCAGCCGTTCGCGAACGCCTCTTCGGCGACGCCAATGCCATCGGCCAGACCATCACGATTCGCGATAAGCCGTTCACGGTCGTCGGCGTCGCGCGGACGGCTGACGAGGAGCTGGTGGAATCGGTGTTCGTTCCGTACACCGCGCTGCAGGATCTCCTCAGCATCCAGTATCTCCACGGCATCGTCGTCGAGGCGGCGCAGTCCGGCGACGCGACGAGAATCGCTTCAGACGTCACCACGCTTCTGCGCGAGCGTCATGCGGCGCACATCGAGGCGGCGGGCGCGGCGGTCGCGAAGCTGCGGCAGGCCGGCATCATGGGCAACCAGATGCCGCAGGGCGGAGCGGCGGCGACGTCGCCGGACGACTTCACCGTGCGGACGCAGGCATCCGAAGCGCTGACGAAGGGCCTCTACACGTCGGTTGCGGCGTTCGTCCTCGCGAACATGCCGAAGCTCGACGAAGTGAACATGCAGGAGATGGCCAGCACGCTTCAGCGCGCCGGCAGCACGATGACCGCGCTGCTCGCCGGCATCGCCGCGATCTCGCTCGTGGTCGGCGGCATCGGCATCATGAACATCATGCTGGTGTCGGTGACCGAACGTACGCGCGAGATCGGTATCCGCCGCGCGGTCGGTGCGCGGGCCCGCGACGTGCGGCTCCAGTTCCTCGTCGAAGCCGTCACGCTGGCGATGGCCGGTGGCGTGGTCGGTTTGTTCGTCGGCCTCGCGGCGTCGGGCCTTCTCACCTGGGTGCTCGAGTGGCCGACGGCGTTCTCTTTAGCGTCGGTTGCGCTCGCGTTCGGCATCGCGGCCGCGGTCGGCGTCTTCTTCGGGTTCTATCCCGCGCAGCGCGCATCGACGCTCACGCCGATCGACGCCCTCCGTCATGAATAGACGCGCGGTGGTCTGGGCCATCGCGTTCGGATTTGGCGCTGCCGCGGGCTGCGGCAAGACCGCGTCGAGTCCGCCCGCGGCAAGCGGCGGCGCCACGCCGACGACCGCGGTGGAGGCTCCGTCTGGCGGCGCCATTCCCCACGGCGATCACAACCCGCACCATGGTGGCATCGTCATGATGAAGGGCGACCTTCACTACGAGGTCGTGTTCGACGCGACCGGCCACCGCCATCAGCTGTACTTCACGGACGCGGTTCGCGAAGATCTGCCGGCTGCATTGGCATCAGAGGTGGCGTTGACGATCCACCGTCCCGGTGAAGCGGACGAGCCCGTGCCGCTTCAGATCGACGGCACCGGCGAAAGCTGGATTGGAAGCGGGCGGGCCGTGGCGCATCCGGACAAGACCACCGTTCAGGTGAGGTTCACGATCGCCCACGAGCCGTACTCGATCGAACTGCCGTTCGCCGCTCCGAAGTAGGCGCCTGCGCGCCGCCGTTCCTCGCAATCACGAGTAGCAAGTTGGTCCCGGCTGCTCTACACTGGCCGCCACGTCGCCGGTTATCGGGCAGAGGAGGGAATCGATGCGTCTTCTGTTCATCCCGCTCGCGGTCGTCGTCATCGCCGCGTCGCTCGAGGCGCAGTCGTCGCCGGCGGCGAAGCCGCGCCGCCCCGTCGCCGCAAAGAACCAGACGCCGCGGATGCCGGACGGCCATCCCGACCTGCAGGCCACGTGGGACTTCGCGCAGTTGACGCCGTTCGAACGGCCAGGCGACTTCGCCGGCCGCGAGTCGGTCAGCGAGGAGGAAGCCGAAGAATTCGCACAGAAGCGCGTCGAGACGACGAACAAGGATCGACGCGACGGCGGCGCGGCCGCGGACGTCGAGCGCGCCTACAACGATTTCTGGTGGGACTTCGGCACGCGCGTCTCGAAGCAGTCGTCGCTCGTCGTCGATCCGGCAGACGGCCGCCTGCCGCCGACGACCGCCGCGGCGCAGGAGCGCGCCGCCCAGCGCAGGAACAAGTACGACAATCCCGAAGAGCGGCCGCTGCCCGAGCGCTGCATCCTCGGGTTCAACTCGGGCCCGCCGATGGTGCCGAGCGCCTACAACAACAACGTGCGGATCGTGCAGACGCCGGGTCGCGTCGTCATCGTCAACGAGATGATTCACAGCGCGCGCATCGTGGACCTGAGCGGGCGTCCGCACTGGCCGACGGACATGCGCTTTCTCACCGGCGATTCGATCGGACGCTGGGATGGCGACACGCTCGTCGTCGACACGACGAACTTCGCGAGGGAAAACGTCTTCAGAGGATCCAGCACCGGCATGCATCTCGTCGAGCGCTTCACGAGGGTTGACCGCGAAACGCTGCGCTACGACTTCACCGTCGACGATCCGCAGACGTGGACGCGCCCCTGGAGTGCGTCGGTTCCGATGGCGCGCACGGACCAGCCGATGTTCGAGTACGCGTGTCACGAAGCGAACTACGCCCTCGAGGGCGTGCTCAAGGGCGCGCGCTATCAGGAGAAGCAGGCGGGAACGCAGAAATAGGCGGACGCGATGTCACGCGCGGCCGAGCCGCGCGTTCAGAATCCGCACGAACGACCGGCTGCGCAACTCCACGGCGCTCAGCCCGCTCAGGCGGCAGGCCTCGTCTTCGGTAATCGCGCCACAGTTCCACGCCCGCAGGAAGTAATTCAGCAATCCCTGACCGGTTGCGGCGTCGTCGAAGACGTCGCCGACGAGCGTCGCCTGTGCGGCTTTGTCGACGAAGTGCCGGAGCCGCTCGGATGCGGCGTCGAGTCCCTCGAGGAAAAACGCGTACACGGTCGCGTATCGGGACGGCAGCTGCGCGGGATGCAGGTCCCAGCCTTGATAGAAGCCGCTCGACAAGGAATGGCGGATGTGCGTCGCGTGAAGGCGCCACGCGCGATGCACGGCGTCGCGCGAACCGACGGGAAGGATATTCGTCGCGCCGTCCGACAGCCAGATTCCAGTACCTGCCAGCGCCACCTGCATCACATGCTTTGCGAAGTCGCAGACTGGGTGCAGCATGTGCTGCTCGGCCGCGGTGATGCTGCACGCTGCGGTGTAGTCGTACGTGCCGAAGTGCGCGGCGACGATGCGTCCGTTGCCCTCCGCGACGAGCCGCGGAAGCGCGACGGTGCCGTCCGGCGCGAAGATCGACTGCGTCGTCTCGATCATCAGCTCGACGCGCAGCTGGTCTTTCGAGATGTCGCGCCAGTACTCGAAGGCATCGCAGGCGGACGCCATCGCGGCCACCTGCTGATGCGTCGTGATCTTGGGCAGCGTGACGACGAAGTTCTGCGGGAGGACGCCGCCGGTTTTCTCGAGCAGCCGCGTGAGGAAGAGATCGAACGTGCGCAGGCTGCGCCGCTTGAGCTCCTCGTTGAGCGGCTTGATCCTGATGCCGATCGACGGCGGCAGCGTGTGCGCCGCGTGTCCCGCCGCCACTTCGTCGGCGGCTGATTTCGCGAAGCGGTCCTCTTCGTCGTCCGGGCGATTGCCGAACCCATCCTCGAAGTCGATGCGAAAATCCTCGACCGGCTCGCTCGTCAGCTTGTCGATGATCCTCAGGTGGACGCGATCCGCGAGCTGGCGGTCCATGTCGAGCGCCGCGGCCAGGGTGGCGGCGTCCGGCGCGTGATCCTGGAGCGACTTCAGCGCGAGGGCCCCCAGCTTCTGCGCGGCGTCTGCCTTGAACAGGTGCGCGCCGCCGTAGACGGTGTGCACCGGCTGCCGCGCGGGCGAATCGCCGGGGAACTGCGCCGCGGTCCGGACGTTGGCCTTGTCGAGCGCGTCCAGAAACGATCCGAGCGCGTTGTCGGGAATCGTCGTCTCGCTCATGCGCGGAAGTATACGCGCGCGATCCGCGTTCAGCGCAGGCGGCCGATCGTCGTGCTGACGCGGACACCCTCGCGGGCGACGCCAATCATGACCGGTCCGCTCGTCGACGGCGTGGCGAACGCGACCTCGTACTTCGCGCTCGCGACCTGGTAGTCCTGCATCAGCCGATCGGCGATCGTCTTCAGCTTGTCGGCCAGCGAATTGCTCGTGTTGATCGCGTCGTACGACCCGTTGAGCGTTACGGCGACGTGGTTCGCGACGACTTCCGCCATGCTGCCGCCTTTGTACTTCAGGACGATGGCGTGGGCGGCGATGCCGCGCGCGGGCAGCCCCTTGACCCAGTCGTTGAACCGGTTTTCGCTGACGCCCGCGCTCCCCTCGGTGCCGTCGGAAGAGACGATGACGAGCACCGGCCAGCGGTCGTCGGCCTTCTTCAGGAAGCGATCGTCCGCTTCGATGAGCGCATCCATCAGCGGCGTCGCGCCGCCGTCGGAGAAGAGGCTGGATGCCGCATCCTTGAATTTTTTCCGGTCGGTCGTGGGCTGAACGCGCACGCGCATCTGCCGTCCGGTGCTGATGAGCATCAGCTCGTGCGGAGCCGGGATCGCATCCGCGAATGCCGTCAGCGCGGCACGCAGCGGATTGACGGCGTTCGAGGCGCCGTCGCTCGTATCTGCGAACACCGCAATCCGCATCGGGGTCGTCGCGAGCCCGGCTTTGACGACCTCACGCTTGATGCCGCCTTCGCTGACTTCGAAGTCGGCGGGCCCGAGTCCGAGGACCGGCGCGCCGGATGGATCCACGACGCTGACGAAGACCGATCGGGTCCACGGTTTACCGGAGGTTTTCGACTGAGCTGGTTCGCCCGCGGGGAGGCCGACCGCGACGAGAGCGACGAGAACAACGAGTCCAGGGGACTGCGCCACCGATTTCACCGCGACCTCCTCGTGTGTCGAGCGGCGTCAGTATAATTCGGCCGTCATCGTTTCGACGTCATGATCGAACGGCTCGCTTTGATCGTCGTGGCGGCGTTGTCCTCGATTGCGGAGGTGCAACAGCCGGTGCAGTTTGCCGACGCGCGGGCCGAGGAGCTCGTGCGTCGTGTTCAGGCGGCGATTGCGCAGGGCCGGCCGCTGTCCGATCTGCATGCGCTGTCGATGCAGGGGCGCGTGCGCGTGCCCGACGACACGGGCTCGCCGGTCGACAGCATGGTGGAAATCAAAATCCTCCTGCCCGACCGCTACCTTCGTCGTGAGACCTCGGACGGATCGGAACGGCGCTCAGGATTCGCCGGTGGCACGCTGCTGACCGCTGGCGGCGATCTTCGAGTCGAGCGCCTCAAGCTCGCACGTCTCATGCTCGGGATGGCGGCGTCCTTCGTCGGCGACAAGGTGACGGCCCGCGTGAGCACCGACGAAGCGTTCGCGGACACCGCTGCCATCGACGTCACGGGGCCATCGCTGGCGGGACGCCTGGTCGTGGACCTGCCGTCGTACCTTCCGCTCAGGGTAGTTTCTTCGGGCGACCTCCGCCGCGGCTCCACGGTCGTCTCGTTCTCGAATCGGCGGACCGTCGGCGGCTTCGACCTGCCGTTCCGCATCACGACCCAGACGTCCGAACGCGTGCTCGAGACGCTGATGTTCGACGACATTCTCGTCAACCCGACGCTGCGCGACAGCGACTTCCGAAAATGATCGTCAACGAACGCGCGCTTCCCGATGGTCGCGTCGAACTTCTGGATCGAACCAGGATTCTTTCCAGTCCGCTGTACAACGACGACCTGGCGCCTGTTCCCATCGCGCGGCGGAACTGGACGACGTACAACTTCGCGGCGCTGTGGGTGAGCATGGCGCATTGCATCCCGACCTACATGCTTGCGTCGGGACTGATGGCGTCCGGCATGAGCTGGGCGCAGGCGCTCGTCACCATCCTCCTCGGCAACACGATCGTGCTCGTGCCGATCCTGCTGAATTCGCATCCGGGAACGAAGTACGGCATCCCGTTCCCGGTGTTCGCACGTGCGGCGTACGGCACGTTTGGATCGAATGTGCCCGCGCTGATGCGCGCGCTCGTCGCCTGCGGATGGTTCGGCATCCAGGCATGGATTGGCGGCGAAGCGCTGCAGACGTTCTTCACGTCCATCGTTCCAGGGTGGCCGACGCTTCTCGGCAGCGGGTGGGGCGGGCATACGACGACGCAGTGGCTGTCGTTCATGCTGTTCTGGGGCTTGAACGTCTACATCATCTACCGCGGCATGGATCTCGTACGCGAGGTCGAAAACTGGGCCGCGCCGTTCGTCCTCCTGATGACCGCGGTGCTGCTCTGGTGGGCGGTGAACAGCGCGAACGGACTGGGCCCGCTCTTGTCGCAGCCTGGAAAGTTTCAAACGTTCTCCGCGTTCTGGCCGATCTTCGTGCCGTCGCTCACCGCGATGATCGGCTTCTGGGCGACGCTGTCGCTCAACATGCCGGACTTCACGCGATTCGGCCGCAGCCAGCGTGAACAGATTCTCGGCCAGGTCGTCGCGCTGCCGACGACGATGTCGCTGTTCGCGGCGATGGGCGTGATCATCACGAGCGCGACGGCGCTGTTGTACGGGCAGGCTATCTGGGATCCCGTGCAGCTGGTCGGCAAGTTCTCGTCGCCGATCATCGTCGCCGTATCGATGTTCACCGTCGTCGTCGCGACGATCGCGGTGAACATCGCGGCGAACGTCGTCTCGCCCGCCAACGACTTCGCGAACGCGTTCCCGCGCTTCGTCAGCTTCAAAACAGGTGGGCTCATTGCTGGCGTCATCGGCATCGTCATCCAGCCGTGGCGCCTGCTTGCCGACCCGTCGGGCTACATCTATACGTGGCTGCTCGGCTATTCCGGCGGTCTCGGATCGATCGCCGGCGTCCTGATTGCCGACTACTGGTTCGTCCGCCGCTGCGAGCTGCGCCTCGAGGATCTGTATCGCGCTGACGGCGCGTACAGCGGCTGGAATCTCGGCGCCATCGGCGCCACCGCGTTCGGCTGTGCGCTGGCGTGGGGAGGCTTCGTGGTGCCCGCGTTGAAGCCGCTCTACGACTACGCGTGGTTCGTCGGATTTTTCTCGGCGGGCGCGATTTACATGCTCATCGCTCGGATGAGGCCGACTGTCAGCTGACGCGGTCTCGCTCGGCTGACGTCCCGCGGCCGATCGAGGCGCTCACGCCAGTACGCTATTCTTCGCGAGCATGCCGACCGCCGCAGCGATCTCTCCCGCGATGACGCGCGAGGAGCGCGTCAACCAGCGCAATGCCGTCCTCGCCGGGTTTCTCGGCTGGACGCTCGACGCATTCGACTTCTTCATCCTCACGCTCATCATCGACGACGTCGCGAAAGCATTCGGGCGAACGCGTCCCGAGGTGGCATTCGCGCTGACGGCGACGCTCGCGATGCGGCCGGTCGGCGCCGTGGTCTTCGGCATCATGGCGGACCGGCTGGGCCGGCGTCTGCCGCTGATGCTGAACGTCATTTTCTATGCGTTCCTGTCCGTGTTGTCCGGGCTCGCGCCGAGCTATCAGCTGTTTCTGCTCCTGCGAATGCTGTTCGGCGTCTGCATGGGCGGGGAATGGGGAGTCGGTGCGTCGCTCGCGCTCGAGTCGGCGTCGCCGCGCCTGCGCGGCCTGCTGTCCGGGCTCCTTCAGGAAGGCTACGCGATCGGCAACATCCTGTCGGCGGTCGCCTTCCGCTTCCTGTATCCGACGTTCAATTCGATGTACCCGGGCAACGGCTGGCGGATGATGTTCTTCCTCGGCGGACTGCCCGCGCTGCTCTCGCTCTTCATCCGTTCTCGGGTCAAGGAATCTGCCGCCTGGCACGAGCACAAGACCGATTGGGCAAGTTATCGACGGTCGCTGCCGCAGTACTGGAAACGCTTCGCCTACCTCGTGCTGCTGATGACGATGATGAATTTCATGTCGCATGGGACGCAGGACATGTATCCGACGCTGCTTGGCACGCTCGGGTACGATCGCGCGCGGATCGCGGACGTCACGGTCCTGTCGGGCATCGGCGCCGTTCTCGGCGGACTCGCGTTCGGCTTCTACTCCGACAAGGCGGGGCGCCGCCGCTCGATGCTCATCGCGATCGTCTGCAGTCTCGTGGTCGTACCGTTCTGGATCGCGGGGCACAGCCCGATCAGGATTCTGTTCGGCGTGTTCCTGATGCAGTTCTTCGTGCAGGGCGCCTGGGGTGTCATTCCGGCGCATATCAACGAGCTGTCTCCGAATCACCTTCGCGGATTTTTCCCCGGCTTCGCCTATCAGCTTGGCGTGCTGTGCGCGTCCAGCATTCCGACGCTCGAAGCCAAGCTTGGCGAGAGCTTCAGTTACACGCAGGCGATGGGCGGGCTCATGACCGCGGTGTTCATCATCGCGTTCGTCGTCACGGTGATGGGCCCCGAAGCGCGCGGCGTGTCGTTTCGCAGAGGCCCTCAGGAAGAAGGGCTCAGGGCTTAGGGCTCAGGGATTAGGAAGGGCTTAGGGTTACGGTCATCGACATGGACTTGAGACAGCTGGAAATTCTGCAGGCCATCGCCGAAACGGGATCGTTCACGGCTTCCGGAAAGAAGCTGCACGTGTCGCAATCGGCGATCAGCCGTCAGATTCTGCTTCTCGAAGAAGAGCTCGGCGAGCCGCTGTTTCTGCGCGTCGGTCGCCAGGTGCGGATGACGCCGGCGGCCGAGAGTCTCGTGCAGCTTGGCCAGCGCGTGTTTCAGGACCTGCGCGATACGGTCGGCGCCATCACCGATCGCACCCGCCAGCTGAAAGGGACGCTGCGGCTGTCGGGCGGGATGACCGTCTGCCTCTACGTGTTTCCGCCGCTCCTCAAGCACCTCCGGCGCGCGCACCCGCAGCTCGACGTTCGCTTGACCGTCGCGACAGCGGGTCAGTCCGTGCAGCAAATCCGCGACGGCCGCGTCGATGCCGGACTCCTGACGCTGCCGGTCGAAGGCGCCGATCTCGTGACGGTCCCCGTGCTTCACGAAGAGCTGCTCGTCGCGACGAACCCGACGCATCCATTAGCGCGCAAGCGACGGATCAACACGAAGGATCTCGTCGGTCAGCCGTTCGTGCTTTTCGAGCAGGGATCTGCCACACGCAAAGTCATCGATCGATTCTTCGCCGCAGAGAAGCTCGAACCCACGATCGTGATGGATACCGAGAACGTCGAGATCATCAAGGCGATGGTGAAGACCGGTCTCGGCATCGGGATCGTGCCGTATCAGGCGATCGCCCGTGAAGTTCGAGCTGGACAGTTCTTCTGTACGCGACTCGAAGGGCACGAGCTCGTCCGTGAGACTGGTTGGGTGTACGCGCGCGCGAACCGCGTTCCGCGGATGATCCACGAATTGCTGTCGGCCTTCGAGACGATCAAGGGCCGCCTGCGGCTGCACCCGCCACGGGCCTCGAGATCGAGCCGTGGCGAAGCCATCAGCAAATGAGATGGGTCTAATCAGATCATTCTATTTTTCGCGTACATCGCGGCTGCGTATAGTTGATCGCATGAGCAACGAGCGTGAACGCGTCATCTCCGTGACCCTTTCCGAGTCGGAGTGGCAGGCTTTCGTCGCCCGCCAGCCGCAGCCGGTCAACTGGCTGCGCGACCAGATTCGTGCCGAGGTGAAGACCGAACCGCGGGAAGGAAAGTCCGCCGCCTGACGCTAGCTCGCCGCCGTCGCGCCGCCGGCGCGCGGCAGCGAGATGTCGAAGACTGTACACCCCGGCTGGCTGCGCACGCTGATCGTGCCGCCGTGCCGTTCCACAATCGCCTTCACAATCGAAAGCCCGAGTCCGCTGCCGCCGGTGAACGCGTGTCCGCCCGCGCGATCGAACGGCCTCGACGCGTCCGCCTTGTAGAAGCGGTCGAAGATGTGCGGCAGGTGTGTGTCCGAGATGCCGGGACCGGCATCCTCGACTGACAACATGATGCGGTCGCCATGCGGCCGCGCGGTGACGTTCACGGCCGTCCCCGGCGGCGCGTAGCGGATGGCGTTCGCCGCGAGATTCTGCAGCGCCTGTTCGAGCCGATCCTGATCGCCGATGAGCGTGTCCGCCCCATCAGCGATGTTCGTCGTCAACGTGACCCCGGCGTCCGCGCACGCGCGTTCGTGGCGAGCGGCGACGCGCGCGAACAGGTGACCGACGGACACCGGCTCGTTGCGCAGCGAGCCGCCGCCGCCCTCGAGTCGCGCCAGCTCCATCAGATCGCCGATCAACCGCTCGACGCGCGCCGTCTCGTCGCCGATGATCCCGAGGTAACGCTCGCGAGTCGGCTCGTCGATCGCGAGCTCGGGCATTGTCAGCGTCTCGAGGTAGCCGCGCATCGCCGTGACCGGCGTATTCAGCTCGTGTGAAACGTCCGCGAGCAGCTGACGCCGCATCCGGTCCGCTTCCGCGAGCGCCTTCGCGCGTGCTGCGAGATCGTCGGCCATCGAATTGAACGCGGTGGCGACCGCGGCAATCTCGTCGCCGCCGCGCTGCGGTGCACGGGCCGACAGGTCGCCGGATCCCAGCTGGCGAGCCGCCTGCTCCAGCTCGCGCAGCCGACGTCGCGGAGGACCGAAGATCATCGCCGACGTCAGGACGGCGCCGACGCCGAGGACGCCGATCGCGACGAGCGAGAGCATCGGCGCGTAGCGCCACAGGAGAAACCCGAACGGCGCTTGCGGCGGCACGACGACAACGCCCGCCAGCTTGCCGTTGACCAAGATCGGCCAGGGCCGCGGCTCGAAACGGTCCGCTCCGCCGCGAAACGGCCCTCCGCCTCGAGGTGGGCGTCCCGGATCGTCGGGCGGCATCGGTCCTTCCGGCCGCCTGAATCCTTCCGGACGAATGCGTCCCGTTTCGCCGCGCTCGAGACGCGCGCGCGCCATACGCAGCATCGGCTCGGGGAACGATCCGTAGCCGTTCGTGATGACGCGGCCGTCCGCCATCATCACGAAGAACGGATGCTCGAACTGCGCGTACTGTTCCTTCACGAACTGCGCGACGTCGGCAGTCGGATCCCGTTCGAGAAGGCCCGCGACTTCCTGCGCGACGGACACGGCGAGCCGCCCCGGCGATTGTCCCTGCAGCGACCGGCCCGACTGCGACACTGCCCACACGAACAGCATCGCCTGCACGATCAGCATCGCCGCCAGGAATGCGACGACGCCGAATGCGATTCGCCAGTACAAGCTGCGATAAAACCGCATCTTTCTTGAATCCTAATCCCGCGAGGCGATGCCGGCGCGCGCAATCACCGTCCGCTCCCCGGTGTCACGAACTTTTCACGAGCTGGTCCGGACCGCGTCGGGATAATTCACTCATGGCCTCTGTACGCAACCTCGCGAGCATCGGAGCGGTCGTCGCGGCGGCCGTCTTCATCGGCACCTGGCTGGCGGTTGAGAGCCGCGCGCAGGCGCCCGACAAGAACGCGATCGCCGGCGCCTGGGTCCTCAACAAGGACCTCAGCGACCAGCCGCCGTCGCGCGACAACGGACAGGACAGCGGCCGCGGTCAGGGTCGTCACGGTGGCGGTGGCGGCGGCCGCGGCATGGGACGAGGCGGCTACGGCGGTGGGATGGGCCGCGGCGGAGGCGGCGGCGCGACGATGGATCCCGAGCAGGCCGCGCGCGTGCGCGAAGCGCTCCGCGACATCGTGAACCCGCCCGATCACCTCACGATCACGGAGACCGACTCGACCGTCATGATCACCGGCACGGACGGCAGGACGACGCGGCTGTCGCCTGACGGCAAGAAGGTCAAGGACGACAACACCAAGATCGAGCGCAAGACGCACTGGGATGGCGCGAAGCTCGTAACCGAGATCAGCGGCGCGGGTCCGGGAAAGATCACGCAGACGCTTTCAGTTGAGGGCGATCCGCATCAGTTGCGCATGGTCGCGCTCGTCGAGGGCCGCGGGAACCAGCCGCGCACGATCACGCACGTCTACGACCTCGACGCCGATCGCTGAGCCCCTCGCGATCGGCCGGGCTGCACGTCCGCGGACGTGCAGCCCGCAGTGATCATCCACCGCGCCTACACGTCGTCGTCTTCGTCGGTGCCGCCCACCACGAAGCGGACCTGCGTCCCGCGCCGATCGATCGCCGCAAGAGCCTTGCGAACGGCTTCAGCGTAGTGGAGGCCGAGATGGCGGCGGATGGATTCGCTGATGACCCAGACCGTGATCTGATCGCCGGAGTCGCTGGCGTACGCGGTGGCGCCGAACCAGCGGCGGAAGTCCTCTTCGGGCAGCATCGAGCGCAGCTGCTCGAGGACGCGATCCCAGGACGTCATCGCTTCACGCGAAGAGGACACGGCGGGGACGCCGGGGCGTCCCCGCCGCTCACGCTACGACTCGTCCTCGTCGTCCTGATGCGGTTTGCTCGTTGCGATATCGTCGATGTCGAGCGTCTCGTCGCCGCCCGGATCGTCGACGTCGTCCAGCGTGAACGAGCGTCCCGTTGTTTTCATCGGAATAGGTCCGCGCGGACGCTCGGCTTCCTTCTTCTTCGCCTTCGCGTTGGGTCCGCGCTGCGGCTTCGCGTCGGGTCCGAAATTGCGATTGCGCGGAGGCTGGGGCGCATTCGGATCGAAGCGGGGACCGCCGAAGCCGCCGGGCCGCGGGCCGCCGAAGCCGCCCGGGCGTGGACCTGAGAAACCGCCGGGGCCGCCCGATGGGCGCGGGCCGCCAAAGCCGCCGCCGGGACGTGGACCGCCGGGTCCGCGATCCTCACGGGCGCGCGCTTCGCTGACGGCCAGCGGGCGTCCGTTGAACACCTGCCCGTTGAACTTCTGGATGGCGGTTTCCGCGTGCCCGCGATCCTGGAACTCGACGAACGCGAAGCCGCGCGGGCGGCCGGTTTCGCGATCGACCGGCAAGACGACCTGAGAGGGTGGCGCAACCGTTCCGAAATACGAGCGCAAATCGGCTTCGGTCGTGCTGTACGCGAGATTACCAACGAACAAACGGACGGCCAATCAAAGTTCTCCTAGAAGGTGGACGCGATCACAAGGGCGCAGAACGCGCAGGGCAGGGGGCACACGCTGGCGACAGGTTTCTGTCGGCAAAAACCTTACCCGAAGTCCCGTCATCTGGCAAGCGGAGGCTATAGTGAAGCGCGAGGGGGTATTCATGGGTCGTCGACGCCTGGGACGGATCGGCTGCTGTGCGGTTGTCGCCGTGTGCCTGGTATCGGGCATTCGCGCGGCCGACCGCGGCGCAAGCCTGATCACGCGCGCGGACCTGCAGGAGTGGCTGACCTACCTCTCGTCCGACGATCTGCAGGGCCGGGCGGTTTTCGGGACCGGCATCGGGCTCGCCGCCAGCTATATCGAGGAGCACCTGAAAGCGTGGGGCGCGAAGCCGGCCGGCGACCACGGCTCGTATCTCCAGACCGTCCGCGTGCTCGGCGTGAAATCGACGAGTCGATCGAGCGTCACGGTCGAGATCGGCGGCGAGACGCGAACCTTCGAGGACGGCAAGGGCATCACGCTGCCGAAGAACATGGGCGGCCGTCAGCACTTCACCGTCGATCACGTGGAGTTCGTCGGCTACGGACTCGACGCGCCGCGCGCCGGGCACGAGGACTATAAGGGCCGGACCGTTAAAGATACGGTGGTCGTGTGGCTGGGTGACGGCGGACCGAGCGGGATCGACGCTGCAATCTACAGGCGCGCGCTCGTCGGACGGAACCGGTACGCAACCGAGCAGCTCGGCGCGGCTGCGGCGATCGGTCCTCCCGTCACGGTGCGGGGCGGACGCAGCGGCGGCGCAGGCCGCGCGACGAACGATCGCCCCGGCAGTGCCATTCCAGCGGCGGACTTCACCACGGTCCAGCGCCTGGACACGCCACAGCCTCCGAACGTGACCGCTGACGACAGCTTCTTCGAATTTCTCTTCAAGCACGCGCAGACGAGTTACGCGGATCTCAAGCAGCGTGCCGCCGCGCAGGACACGCTGCCTTCATTCCGGCTCGATGGCGTGCGGTTGACGTTCAACATCGACGCCGACTATCAGATCGTGCGGACCCAGCTCACACAGAATATCGTCGCCACGATCGACGGATCCGACCCGCAGCTGAAACAGACCTACGTCGCGTTTGGCGCGCACTACGATCACGTCGGCTACGCGGAGGGCGAGGTCGTCACGACCGACGGCGCTGCACATCGCGTCGCGCCGCCAGGTGTCGTCACGCCGGGCGCCGAGCAGGATCGGATCTGGAACGGCGCTGACGACGATGGGTCGGGAAGCGTCGCAGTCATGGCGCTGGCGAAGGCGTTCGCCGAAGGTACGCGGCCGAAGCGCTCGCTGCTCTTCGTGTGGCACGTCGGCGAGGAGCGGGGACTCTGGGGGTCGAGATACTTCGCCGACTATCCCACGGTCCCGATGGACGAGATCGTGACGCAGCTGAACATCGACATGATCGGCCGGAACCGAGACAACAAAGCGAGCGAGAGCAACACGGTGTATCTCGTCGGCTCCGATCGCATCAGCACGGAGCTTCACGAGATCAATCGCGCCGCGAACGCGTCGCTTCCGCGTCCGATGACGCTCGACTACGAATACAACGATCCGACGGACCTCGAGCAGCTGTACTACCGAAGCGATCACTACAGCTACGCCGCCAAGGGCGTGCCGATCATCTTCTTCACAACCGGACTGCACCCGGACTATCACGCCAATACCGACGAAGTGTCGAAGATCGAGTTCGACAAGATGACGCGCATCGTTCAGATGATCTACGAAACCGGCGTGCGCGTCGCGAATCTGCCGCACGCGCCCGTCCGTGATCGGCAGGGTGCGCGCGCAGGTCGGCAGTCGCAGAACTGAGGTTCGACCGAACGCGTCAGACGCGAGGGACGCCTGTCGCGTCCGAGTGCGCAGGCGTTCGCGCCGCGACTGGCGTGCGCGCCAGCGATTGCATCGCGATGACGCCGACGATGGGCCCGGGCACGAGACACGCGAACACCCACTGCCATCCGATCGCGGCGGCCACGACAGGGATCAGGCGAATCGATGCCATCGTGAGCAGGAATCCGGCACAGGTTTGCGCGGTCAGCGCGGTGCCGACCTGATCGCGCGGACTGTACTGCGCGACGAGCGCCGAGAGCTGCGCGGAGTCGGCGACGATTGCAACACCCCAGACCGCCGCGAAGACGGCGAGGAGCGCGGGCGCGACGTGAAACAACAGGCCCGAGATCGCGCAGCAGATGCCGCTGACGACGAGCGCCCAGGACGCGATGCGTGCCTTGCCGATCCGATCAGCGACGAGACCCGCGAGCACCGATCCCACGGCGCCGCTGCCGATCGTGGCGAACGCGATCGCGGATCCCTGCGCTGATGCCGGCGTCGGTCCAGTGCCGAGCCCAAGGCTTGCGGAGGCGAACGCCGCGATCCACGTCCACATCGCGTAGAGCTCCCACATGTGTCCGAGGTAGCCGATCGTCGCGAGCCGCGTCCCGCGATCGCGGAACACACGGCCGACGGCGGATGGATCGAATCGGGCCGCGCTGGACACGTAAGGTCCGTCGCCGACCAGCCGCAAGACGATCCCGCCGCCGGCAACGGCGAAAGCGGAGGCAAGCAGCATCAACACGCGCCAGGGGATCGTCGCCGACCAGGCCGCCAGCAGATGTGGGAACGCGGACCCGACGGTCAGCGCGCCGATGAGGACGCCGAGCGCCGCGCCGCGCCGATCTTCATACCACCCGGCAGCGATCTTCATCCCCGGCGGATAGACCCACGCCAGCGCGGCGCCGGTTGCGATGCGCGACGTGATGATCCACACCGGGCCGGTCGCGAAGACGATGGCCGCGTTGGCAGCGGCGCCGATCAGGCAGCCGACGTGAAACAGCCGACGGGTGTGCACCACGTCGGGCAGATTGAAGATCGCGGAGAGCAGCGTGCCGACGACGAAGCCGGCCTGGACCGCCATCGTCAGCCACGCGGTCGTGGACGGCGTCAGCGCGAACTCGCGGGCGATGGCGGCGTTGGCGGCCGTGGCGGAGAACCAGAGCGTCATGCCCAGGAACATCGCGACCGAGAGCAGAGCGAGGTGAGTCCGCGGCGACACCGCGCGCGAGTCTACTGGAAACCCCGCAATGTTGTGCTTTTCCACATCTTTATCGCCTGATCCTAACGGAGTTCTTCAGTGAAGAATGGTTGTTGGGGCGCCGACTTTTATCTGACGCTTATACGAGATCCGAGCATTCGCGGACACGGACCTGGAACTCGCGTTGCGCATCGTGGCGGACGGTGAGCCTCTTCGCGTCCGATCAGGTGCCTTTGTCCGCCCGGGGAAAGCCGCGCGTCCTGTTCATCGACGCGGCCCGGGGCGCCGCGATGTTTTTCGTCCTGCTGGCGCACTTTGGGTTCTCGTTTTTCGACGATCGCCAGGCGCGCTTGCCGACCATCCTGAAGCTTGTCAGCATGGTCGCGTCGCCCACGTTCATGATCCTCAGCGGCATGCTCGTGGGATTTCTGTATCAGCTCAGGCCCGCCAGCTTCGAGCGGCTTCGGTTGAAGCTCGCCGATCGCGGTCTCTTCATCCTGACCGTCGGTCACCTCGTACTGCTCGCGTCGCACGTTCCGTTTTACACGATCCGTTTTCTCTCGATTACGGACACCATCGCCATTTGCATGGTCGTGCAGCCGTGGCTGGTGATGCGTGTGTCCGCGCGCGGACGAGTCCTGCTCGCGCTGTCGTTGTACGCGGCCTCCTGGACGTTGGCGGTTGCGTGGCATCCCGCAGGCACATTCGCCACGCTCTTCAAAGATATCGCTTTCGGAACGTTCGACGGGCGGACGTACTTCGTTTATCAATTCTCCGTCGTGCCGTGGTTCAGCCTCGACCTCGCCGCAACCGCCCTCGGCGGTTGCCTCGGTCGTTACTACGTCGACGGTGAGCGAGCGGCCGCGCAGCGCCTTCTTCTCACGACGGCGACGATCGCCGTCGTCTCCGCGGTGGTCGCTAAGGTCGCCTTTTTCGTCGCCGTGCACGCGCATCCGGAGATCCCGTGGCTTGTCGCGGGCCGTGGGTTTCTGTCGCCCTTCTCC
Source organism: Vicinamibacterales bacterium (assembly GCA_036557365.1). Taxonomy (GTDB): domain Bacteria; phylum Acidobacteriota; class Vicinamibacteria; order Vicinamibacterales; family CAVVIG01; genus DATKHR01. Next base: position 65,333 of record DATBHR010000077.1, on the reverse strand, counting down.
AAAGATCCGCCGTCGCCGGTCTATATCGCGTTCTACGGCGGTCTCGGACTCTACCTGCTGTCGTTCAGTTTCTTCCTCGAGTGTCGTGGCGCACTCGCCGCGCACATGGAACGCGTCGCCATCATCGGCCGCACGTCGCTGTTCGTGTTCCTGAGCCACTGGTTCGTTTATCTGGTCGTCGTGATGGGCCTTCGAAGCTTTCTGCCGTTCCGCTGGGCGTGGCCCGTTTACTTTGTTCTGTCCTGCGTCCCGGTGATCTGGGCATCGTCGTACTGGTATCGGAAGGACTACAATCGCTTCTTCACCGTCGGGCTCGCTCGCGTCCTGGACCGTCGCCGGCCTTCGGCGCGACCCAGGATTCCGACGTTCGAACAGGCGCCGTCGACGGCGATCTGACCGACACTCTCGGCGCTTCGGCCCTCCGCCGAGCTCTCTGGAACCCGCAGCGTCGCGGTGGTAATCTCGGCGCATGGCTGCTGAGAAACTGACCGGTCACGATTACACGACTCCGGATCTCGTTGCCAAAGTCACCGGCCGCGCGAAGTACGCCGAGGATTACCGCGCGGACGGTATGCTGTTCACCAAGCTTCTGCTCAGCCCCATGCCGCACGCGCGCGTACGGCACATCGACGCAAGTCGTGCGCTCGCGATGCCGGGCGTCAAGGCGGTGCTGACCGCCGACGACCTTCCCGATCTGCGCGGCGCCGAACGCGCGCTGACGAACGAGCCGCTCTATCAGGGCGAGCCAATCCTGGCGGTTGCTGCGGTCGACGAACTCACCGCGGCCGATGCCGTCGAACGCATCACCGTGGATCTCGAGCCGCTGCCGTTCACGGTCGATCCGGTTGAGAGCCTCCGTCCGGGCAGCGCGAACGCTCGCCTCGACGGAAACGTCTGGGTGACGCCGACCGGCGCGCTCCAGGGCGTCGCCCCGCCGCGGCCGAAAGTTGACACGCTCAAGTGGACGGACGCTGATTTCGCCGACGCACCGGCAGGCGCGCTTCCGATGGGCAAAGCGACCGACGAGTGGTCGTACGGCGATCTCGACGCCGGCTTCAATGCCGCAGCGGTCGTTGTCGACGAAACGTTCGTCGTGCAGTCCACCGGCCATCAGCCGATGGAGTCGCGCAGCGCGATGGCGTACTGGCAGGCCGGCAAGCTGTATCTCCACGCATCGACGCAAAGTCTGATTCGAACCGTCGACCCGGTCGCGAGCTGGGTCGGCATCAAGCCGTCGGACGTGGTTCTCATCAGCGAATACACCGGCGGCGGCTTCGGCAGCAAAGGCGGCGGCGCGGTGTCGATGGCGATTCCGGCGCTGCTGTCGAAGAAGACCGGCACGCCGGTGATGATGCGCATCAGCCGCGAGGAAGAGCACTACATCGGCCGCGCGCGAACGGGCATGGTCGGCCGCGCCAGAGTCGGATTCGCCGCCGACGGCCGCATCACGGCACTCGATCTCTTCATCGTCGAAGACAACGGACCGTACGGGCCGATGGGCGATCACCGATCGGCGGGCAATGCAGCCTCGCTCATCTGGCAGCCGCCGGCCATGCGATGGCGCGCGCTTGCAGTCCTGACCAACACACCGCCGCGATCGCAGCAGCGCTCGCCCGGTCCGATGCAGGCGAACGCCATCATGGAACCGGTCGTCACGAAGGCGGCCAACAAGCTCGGCATCGATCAAGTCGCGATCCGCCGGATCAATTCGCCGGAAGGCAAGGCGCCGTACGGTCCGCCGCGGACGGCGGGCAGCCGCGCGCACGTGACCAGCGCGTTCGTGAAGAACGGCCTCGACCGCGGCGCAGAGCTCTTCAAGTGGGAAGAGCGCAAGCTCCGCGCGGGCAAGCGCCAGGGATCGAAAGTGCGCGGCATCGGCGTCGCCGTCGGTCCGCACGGTTCGGGATCGATCGGCTACGACGGGCTGATGACGCTGCAGCCAGACGGAAAGCTGTACGTGCAGTCCGGCGTGGGCAATCTCGGCACGCATTCGTGCATCGACCTTGCGCGCGTGGCCGCGGACGTCCTCGCGATGCCATGGGACAAAGTTGTCGTCAACTGGGGCAGCACTGCGAAGAACGTCCCGTGGAGCTGTCTCTCGGTCGGCAGCCAGACGACGCACGCGATGACGCGAGCGAACCTCGCCGGCGCAACCGACGCGCGCTTGAAGTTGCAGCGTCTCGCCGCTCACGATCTCGGCGGTGCGCCGGAGGACTACACGCTCGGCAACGAGCGCGTGTTCCGTCGCTCCGATCCGTCGCGCGGAATGTCGTACGCGCAGGCGGCGAAGCGGGCCGTCGAACTCGGCGGCGCGTTCGATGGACACGAGTTGCCCGAGGACATTCATCCGGTCACGAAGGCGTCTGCCGCAGCATTGGCCGGTCGAGGATTGATGGGCGTCGCCAAAGACACCTATCCACGCGACGGCGACACCTACTCGTTCGTAGTCGGCTTCGCGGAAGTCGAAGTGGATGTCGAAACGGGAAAGACGACGCTCGTCGACTATCTCGCCGTGGCCGATGTGGGTTCAGTCATCAACCCGCGGAGTCTTCACGGCCAGATTCTCGGCGGCATCAACCTGGGCATCGGCCACGCGCTCCAGCAGAAGTGGGTGTACGACCAGCACTACGGCGTGCCGCTCGCGAAGCGCTTCCACCACAACAAGCCGCTCACGATTCTCGACATTCCGGCGACGATGAACACGCTCGCGCTCGAGATGCCGGATCCGGAAACGCCGACGGGCGCGCGCGGAGTGGGGGAGCCGCCGGTCGGCGCGGGCTTCGGGTCCGTGCTGAACGCGATCGCGAACGCGGTGGGGGAGGACATCTTCCGGCGCGCACCGGTCATGGCGGATATCGTGCTGACGTCGCTCGAGCACGGCATGCGGCAGCACGAGCCGTTGACGTCGCACCTCTAGCGATGTGCGTCGACGTGCGACGCCTCGTCAACGTTCGCGCGGCTACCAGCCGAAGATATACCGCTCGCGCCTGACGTCTGCGCCGCCGCGCAGCGTGCCGTTCGTCGGATCCACGCCGACGGCGACGACGCCCGTGCTCATGCCGTACGGACCGAGCACGCGCAGCTTGTGCCCGCGCGCCGTCAGCGCGTCGCGCACGTCCTGAGGCACGCGGTTTTCGATTTCGAGCACGCCCGGCAGGCTTTCGTGATTGTCGAACGAACTGAACGGATGCAGCGAGTTGATCCGCGGCAGCTCGATCGCCTCCTGGATGTCGCGGTCGAACACAAACATCTCCAGCAGCACGTTGAGCAGTTGCTGATCCTGGCTGTCGCCGCCCGGCGTGCTGATCGCCAGAAACGGCTTGCCGCCTTTGAGGACGATGGTCGGCGTCAGCGTGGTGCGCGGACGCTTTCCGCCTGCGAGCACGTTGGGACTCGCCGGATCCAGGTCGAACACCTGCATGCGATTCGACAGCGGCACGCCGGTGTCGCCGGCGACGAACGCGCCGCCGAGCAGCCATCCCGAGCTCGGTGTCGCGCTGAAGAGATTGCCGTCTTTGTCGACCGCGTCGACGCAGGTGGTGTCGCCGTTGCCGACTGACGTCCTGACGCCCTGCGCGTGCGGCGCGTAGCGCGTCGCGGGGGGCTTCACGACCGGATCGAAGCGGTACGGATCGCCAACGCGATGATCGAGCGACGCTTCCTGGCCGATGAGCGCGCGGCGTTCGGTCGCGTACTGTTTCGACAGTAATCCGGCCATAGGAACAGTGACGAATGCCGGATCGCCGTAGTACGCGTTGCGATCGTCGTACGCGAGCTTGATCGCTTCGTGGACCTGGTGGATGTACTCCGCCGAATTCGAACCGAGCGCCTTCAGGTTGACGCCTTCCAGGATGTTGAGCGTCTGAAGAAGCACCGGGCCCTGATTCCACGGTCCGGCCTTGTACACGTCGAAGTCGTGAAACTTCGTCGTCAGCGGCTTCTCGATGCTGCCGTGGAAGCCGGCGAGATCCTCGTACGTGAACACGCCGCCCGCGGCGCGATCGGCGTCCACGATGCGGTGCGCGATGTCGCCTTTATAGAACGCGTCACGGCCGGCGCGGATCGCGGCGGTGCGGTCGTGCGTTTTTGCGAACGACGTTTTTTCCGCAGCGACAATCGCCCTCAGCGTGCGCGCGAGATTCGGCTGCCGGAACATCTCGCCGACTTCGGGCACGTGGCCGTTCGGATAGTAGGTTTTCGCCGACCACTCGTACTGTTCCGTCGCCTTCCGCTCGGAGATCAGATAGTGGCGGAGGAACTCGTACATCGGGAAGCCGTCGGCGAGCTCGATCGCCGGCTGCATGACCTGCTCGAGGCGCATCGTGCCCTTCGTCTGCAGCGCGAGCGACATCGCGTCGAGCATGGCGGGGATAGTGGCGCCGAGCGGTCCGTTGCTCGGAGGCCGTCCCGATTCGGCGAACAACGCGGGCGTCGCCGCTTTCGGCGCCGGACCCTGTCCGTTGATCACGATGATCTCGTGACTCTTCGCGTCGTAGATCATCGTCGGCGCTTCGCCGCCGAAGCCGAAATGCGAGATCTCGCAGACCGACGCGGCGAATACCGATGCGACGCCGGCGTCGATCGCGTTGCCGCCCTGCTGAAGAATCCGCACGCCGGCCGAAACCGAATAGTGACGGCCGGCGGCGACGATGCCCTGCGTGCCGAGAATTTCCGGTTTGAGCGTTTCGCCGCGCGGCGCCGTCCCGGGCACCGTCGTCTGCGCGCTCAGGGCGACAAAGCCGAAGACCAGCGGCACGGCCAGCCGCGCCGACCAGCGGAAAGTTGCGGACGGAATGGCAGTCTTCATGATGAGGTGCCGCGATTGTATAGAATATTCGGACGATCGTGACCCGTCCGCTTGTCATTATCTTCCTGACGATCTTCGTCAACCTCGTGGGCTTCGGGATCATCATCCCGCTGCTTCCGTACTACGCCGAGAGCTTCGGCGCGTCACCGCTCGTGGTCGGGCTTCTGTTCGCTGTCTTCTCGCTGTGCCAGCTCGTCGCGGCGCCAGCGCTCGGCGACTTGTCCGACCGGTACGGCCGCCGGCCCATCCTTGTCTTCAGTCTGTTCGGTACCGTCGTCAGCTTCGTCATGCTGGCTCTGGCGCACAGCATCACGATGCTGTTCGCGGCGCGCATCGTGGACGGTCTGTCGGGCGGCAACATCTCGACCGCACGTGCGTACGTGGCGGATATCACCGAGCCCAAAGATCGCGCGCGGGCGTACGGGCTCATCGGCGCGGCGTTCGGCCTGGGCTTCATCCTCGGGCCTGCGCTGAGCGGCATCCTCTCGCACGTGAGTTACACCGCGCCGATCTGGGCGGCGGCGGCACTCACGCTCGTCGCGACCGTCATGGCGCTCGTGTGGCTGCCCGAAACCGTCCATCGCGCGCATGCCGGCGTCGGCAATCCGTTCGGTTACCTGCCTGAGCTCCTCGAGCGCACGCGCGTCCGGCGAGTGCTGTTGATGGACTTCGTGTACTGGTGCTCGTTCGCTGTGTTCCAGACCACCTTTGCGCTCTTTGCGGCCCGGCGTTTCGGCTTCGACGTGGCGGAGACCGGGTACTTCTTCGCCGGCTTCGGCATCCTCGGCGCGATCATCCAGGGCGGAATGATCCGGCATGTCGTACGGCGTTTCGGCGACAAGTCCACGTTCATGCTCGGCGTGACGTTCGGCGCCATCGGCCTCGCGGCGGTGGCGGTGACGCACACCGTGGCGGCGTTCACGCTCGGTCTCGTGCCGGTCGCGCTCGGCATCGGCTTCGGACATCCCACGATGTCGAGCCTTGTCAGCCTCGTGGGCAGCGAAGACGAGCAAGGCCGCGTGCAGGGTGCCGCAAGCGCCGTCGAAAGCTTCGGGCGAACAGTCGGACCCGTCTGGGGTAACGCGTCGCTGCAGCAATTCGGCGAAACCGTTCCGTATGTCTCCGCAGCCGCTCTCCTGATCGTGACGCTCGTGCTCGCGATCGGTCTCAACGTCAGCGGTGCTGAAGCGGCGCCGGTCTCGCGCGCCAGCTGAGTCATGCATCGGCTCGCCATCGCGGCGGCCCTCGCGTTCCTCGTCCAGCAGGCAGCTGCGCCTCCGCTCGACGTCTCCGAAAAATCGATCCGCGATCTCGATCAGGCGATGGCGAGTGGCACTGCCACGTCGCGACAGTTGACGGAGGCGTACCTCGCACGCATCGCAGCCTACGATCAGCGCGGCCCCGCGCTCGACGCCATCATCGCGACGAATCCGCGGGCGCGCGATGAGGCGGACGCGCTCGATCGCGAGCGCGCTGCCGGCCGTGTCCGCGGTCCGCTGCACGGCATTCCGCTGCTCGTCAAAGACAACTACGACACGATCGATCTCCCCACCACCGCCGCGTCGGTTGCGCTCAAGGGCTCGATGGCGGGTCGCGACGCGTTCCAGGTGAAGAAGCTGCGCGACGCGGGCGCGGTCATCCTGGGCAAGACGAACCTTCACGAGTTCGCGCGCGGCATCACGACGATCAGCTCGCTCGGCGGGCAGACGAGAAATCCGTACGATCCGACACGGAATCCGGGAGGCTCGAGCGGGGGAACTGGCGCCGCGGTGGCCGCGAGCTTCGCCGCCGCGGGACTCGGGACCGATACATGCGGATCGATCCGTTATCCCGCCGCCTCGAACAACCTCGTCGGAATCCGGCCGACGCTCGGACTGTCGAGCCGGAGCGGCATCGTGCCGCTCTCGCATTCCCAGGATGTTGGCGGCCCGTTGGGACGCACGGTCACGGACGTGGCGCTGCTGCTCGACGCAACCGTCGGCGCCGATCCGGATGATCCCACGACCGCTGCCGCACGTGCGACGCCCGGATACGTCGCACATCTCGACCCCAACGCGCTCCGCGGCGCCCGGCTCGGTGTCCTGCTGCCGTACTTCGGTGACAGCAGCGACGATCAGCGGGCGGGCAGCGTCGTTCGCAACGCCGTGCGCGAGATGGCCGCCGCTGGCGCGCGCACGAGTGACGTTGGCTCCGCCGAACTGCCAACGGAAACCGACGGCGTCAACATCATCCGCTACGAATTCAAGTTCGATTTGAACGACTACCTGAAGAAGACGCCGGAGGCACCGGTCCGAACGCTCGCGGATGTGCTGGCGCTGCACGTCGTTCACCCGTCGCTCGAGACCGCCTTGCGCCGCTCGGACGAAGTCACGACGCTCGACTCCGACGAATACCGAGCCATCGTCGCCCGTCATGCGGCGTTGCGCGCCGCGCTCATCGCGCTGCTCGACCGCGAGCAGGCTGTGGCACTCGTCTATCCGACGCTTCGGCGAACGCCCGCAAAAATCGGCGAGCCTCAGGCGGGTGGCAATTGCGCGGCGAGTGCTGCGACAGGTCTTCCGGCGGTCACCGTTCCCGCCGGCTTTGCAGACGATGGGATGCCGGTCGGCGTCGAACTTCTCGGTCGGCCCTTTTCGGAAGCGGATCTGCTCGCGCTCGCGTACTCCTACGAGCAGGCGACCCACCACCGGCGGCCGCCACCGCTCACGCCGCCGCTCACTCGCTGAGACAGACCTGAAACGCCGCGCTCGTTGAAGTTGTGATGACGGTCGCCGGGCCGATCAGCGGTACGGCGTGCCCAGGCGACGTGCGACGCGTCCCCTGAGATCGGCCTCCGACGGGGACGTCGCGATGTCCATGCCGCTGTCGATGAAGCCGTCCACGAGCGCGCGGATGATCTCGGCGCGGTTGAGGCCCTTGCCGCTGCGGGTTCGCCCGGTACCGGTCAGGCGGTCGAGATGAAGGATTTGTCGATCGAAGAGAACGACGGAGACTTTCGACCAGGTTTCGGTGTGCACTCGCGGCCGCCCGGGACCTCGCCGCATTCGGGGCGTGTTTCCTCGTGCTTTGGGCCGCCGTTTCGTCATCACTCCGCCGCGATGGCGCGATTATACAAGTCGGTTTGTTGATAGCACAAACACAGCCGTAGCCTCTAACTCACGGATTCGAAAGCGCGCCGGGTCAGCCGTCGATAAACTGGATCAGCTGGGGGCGATCGCTGCCGCTGAGGTAGCGCCTGATGTGACGAGCGGAAAATAGAGCAGAAATATCGCGCCGCCGCCCTTCTCGCTCCGCACGCTGATGTATCCGCCGCTCTGCCTGACGATCCCGTAGACGATTGAGAGACCGAGCCCCGTACCCTTGCCTTGCTCTTTTGTGGTGAAGAACGGTTCGAACAGGCGAGCGCGGGTGAGCTCGTCCATACCAATGCCGGTGTCGGACACCGTCAGCCTCGCGTAGCGCCCCGGCCTGCCTTCGGCCAGCGTTGCGGCCGCGCGTTCGTTCAGGTCCACTTCGTCGATCTTGATGACGAGGCGACCGCCGCTCGGCATCGCGTCGCGCGAATTGATCGTGAGGTTCATCACGATCTGTTCGAGCTGGCCGACGTCAGCGTGGATCGATACGGAATCGGACGGACGGATGATCGACAGATCGATCTCCGGACCGATGAGCCGGCGCAGCATCGTTTCCATGCCCCCGACCACCTCGTCGAGCGCGAACAGCTGCGGACTCGATGGCTGGCGCCGACTGAAGGCGAGGAGCTGCCGCGTCAATCCGGCGCCGCGCACGACCGATCGCTTGATTTCGTCCGCCTCCTCGCGCGCGGTGTCGTCGCGAGGCAGTTCCATGAGCAGCAGGTCGGCCGCGCCCATGATGCTCATAAGGATGTTGTTGAAATCGTGCGCGACGCCGCCGGCCAGTCGTCCGACCGCTTCGAGCTTCTGTGACTGACGCAGCTGCTCTTCGAGCGCGCGACGCTCGGTGATGTCGCGCACGAACGCCGCGACTTCGACGCTGCGGTCCGCTCCGACGCGAGCCAGCGTCAGTTCCAGCGGGAAGACGGTGTCGTCCGCTTTCAATCCGCGAAGTTCGAGCTGACGGCCGCCGAGCGATCCGCGTCCGGTCTTCATATAGTCGGCGAGCGAGGTCAGGAGCTGCGCGCGATCGGTGTCCGGGATGAGCTGCTCGACGGCTTTTCCGAGGATGTCGAGCCGCGCATAGCCGAACATCTGCTCCGCGGCCGGGTTGAACTCGCGAATGTTGAGCTGCGCGTCGATCGTCAGGATCGCGTCGTGCGCCGCTTCGAGAATCGCGCCCTGACGCGCCTCGCTCTCCACGCCGGCGCGATACATCTTGTATGTGAGGTAGAGCGGCGCCGCAGTCAGAAGCAGCGTCATCCACGGTCCGCTGCTCCGCACGACCTGGATGACGACCGCCGCTACTGCCGCACCCAGCAGGTAACTCGGCGCCTGCGGAACGAAGTCACTTTTCCAGACGCGCCAGAAATTCTGATTCGTCGTGAGCGCGACCGCGCCGGCGATCGGCAGCGTGTTGACGAAAAAATACATAAGGGCCATGCCGACGAGCGGCACGACGACGGTCTCGATGCTCGCGTCCCAGTCGCCGCCGAGTCCGATGTAGGCGCGTCCGGCGGCCTGCACCGTCAGCACGAGGATCGCGATGTTGAAAAGCGTCCGATAGAGCGGATTCGGCGTCTTTGAATTGAGCGTCGTCTGACTGAGGCCGCTGGCGGCGGACACGAGCATCGACGCGTCCGGACCGCGGAGCAGCAGTGCGGCGATGTCCACAACGTAGGACACCGACATATTGGAACCGCTGGCAATCGGAAACTGGACCTTGAACGCGGACGTCAGCGCGGAGAGCAGCGCGAGCAGGATGAGCGGAACGATAGGAAAGAGGTCGGCTTGCGGGAGAAGCGCGCAGAAGACTACTGCGCCGAGCGCGATGACCGAAACAATGTACCAACGGGCGCGGGGCGGGAGATCCCGAAGCAAGTCGCCGATAAGTATACCGTGCCGAATTCACTGCTCTTGACCTCGATCGCGCCGTCGGGTACCGTACCGGCACCTCCTTTTTCTCTTCGTGCGGCGGCTACCCAGCCCTCCGCAATTTCGGTCATCACGTTTTGAATGAGTTCGAGGCGTGTTTTTTCCGCGGGACATCCGTGTTCCGCAGGCGGTAAGTCATGAAGCGTTCGATGTTGTGGGTCTGCCTCGCCGCCTTCGCCGCGGCGGCTTCTGCGTGCAGCGATAGTCCATCACAGCCGTCGAGCAACAGCTCGTTGACGGCGTCGGTGTCAGCGCCGAAGCCGGTGTCTCCTGGAGACACCGCGACGGTCAAGAACAGCGACCAGCCGGCGTCGCTCGTCGTCTCGAATGCGGCCAGCACACAACAAGGCGTCATGTACACCTTCGAAGTGGCGTCCGACTCGGGCTTCGCGTCGAAGGTCCAGACGAAGGACAACGTCCCGGCCGGATCGGGCGGGCAGACGGTCGTGAAGCTGGACAACCTTGCGCCGGGACACGATTACTACTGGCACGCACGCATCACCTCAGGCGGGACCACAGGACTCTTCGGTCCCACGTCGCGCTTCACGATTGGACCTGCGGTCGCGATCGATCCGCCGGTTCCGGTCGGACCACTGTCGGGAACGACGTCGGCGGGCTGGCCCGCGTTCACCGTGGTCGACTCGACGCGTTCAGGCCCGGTGGGATCGGTCGTCTATCGATTCGAGATCGCCACGAACGCGTCGTTCAATCCGCTGCTCCTGAGCGGCATCGTCAACGAACAGCCGAATCGCACGACGTTCACGCCGCCGGCCAGCCAGGCGCCGACCGCGCAGACGACGCTCTTCTGGCGTGCGACCGCGATCGATCAGACGAACAACGTGTCGAGTCCTGTCAGTGCCGCCCAGAGCTTCGTGTACGCGCAGCCGTCGCCGCAGGCGCAGCTCGCGGCGCAGGCCGGATATGTCCTGTGGCCGGGTACGCAGCCGCCGGGGACGACCGGTCACGCGGTGCTCGGTGCGAACTGGGAAGTTGCGCAGGTCGTGTCGTTCAATGGCGTGCCTCACACGAAGCCGACGCTCGAGGAGCTTCGCGTGTTCGATCTCATCGATCGCGGCATGAATCCGTTCGATGCGCTGAACTGGATGAACGCCAACGGCTACTCGACGGAAGCGGTTTACTACCCGTCCGTGCAGGTCATTGGATTCCCGTTCGAGTACATGGCCCTCGTCGGCGGTCAGTGGGAGCTCGTGATGCGCGTCGGCGCCTAGGAGGATGACGTTGGTGAAGATGTTTCCCCGTTGGGTTCCCTTCCTCGTCGTCTTTTTCGCGGGTGCCGGCGTCGCGCATGCACAGTCGGGAACGGCCGCCGATCCGGGCAAAGGGTACGCCGAAGTGGTCGCACAATCCGCGTTCGGCAACGTGACGAGCCAGAACTACGGCGTTGAGGTCGGCTTCACGATCTCGCCGGCGTTTCAGGTGTTCGGCGAGATCGGCCATACGCGAGATGTCGCAAGCGACGCGATCGGCGCCGCAGCGCAAACGATCGCTGGCGTGCTGCCGCAGTCGCAGAGTCCTGGTTATTCGGTCAAGCAGCCGCTGACGTTTGGCGTCGGCGGCTTGAAGTACTTGTTTCCGACGGGTTCCGAGCATCTGCTGCCGTACGCGATGCTCGGGTTCGGTGTCGCAAAAGTCGAAAACGACGCGACCTTTTCGCTCGGCGGCGTCGATGTGACCGGCACCTTGTCGCAGTACGGAATCGTCCTCGGCTCCGACTTGTCGGGTTCGTTCACGAAGCCGATGTTCACGCTCGGCGTCGGCGCCTCGTACGTCGGCTGGCACTCGGTCGTCTTCGACTTTCAATTCCGCTACGGCCACGTCTTCGCGAGCGGCGAGTCCATCAACGTCAGCCGCGCCGGTCTCGGTCTCGGATTCCGCTTCTAATTTTCACGACCTGAGACAACCCGGATTCCCATCGCGTCCAAAAAAGAGGGTGGGGGTCCGGGTCGCTTGACCGAACACCGCCCCACACGACCCCTGAAAGGGTTCAGCGGCGATGACGTCGCAAGCACGAGTGAAGGAACGTGCCTGCAGAGCCGTTGACAATGTAAAACAAATGTTTTATACAATTGTTTGAGCGAGAGATATGAAACGACTACGTCCGCTGATCGTCCTCGTCCTGATTGCCGCCGCCGGCTACGGGGCATATGCCTACGTCAACCGCCCGCCCACGTCGCTGACGCTGACCGGAATCGTCACCACGAACGACGTCATCGTCAGCCCGCAGATTGCCGGGCAAATCGAAAAACTGCTCGTTAAGGAAGGCGATCAGGTCAAACCCGATCAGCTCGTCGCCGTGCTGCGCCCGGACGAGCTCAAGGCCGACACGGCCTACTACACGCAGAATGTCGAAGGCCTGTCGTCGCAGATTCGCGAGTCCGAAGCGACCCTCCGATTCCAGGAGCGTCAGCTGTCCGACCAGATTGCGCAGGCGGAGTCCACGCTGGCGTCCACTGAAGCCCAGGTGAAGGCGGCCGCCGCAGACCTCGAACAGGCGCGCACCACATACTCGAGAACGCAGAACCTGTCGCAGCAGAACGTGGTCTCGCCGCAGGAACTCGACCAGGCGCGAACGACGTTCAGCTCCGCTCAGGCGAAGCTCGATGCGCTCAACAAGCAGGTCGACGCGCAGAAAGCCGCCGTCGCGTTGGCGCGGTCCAATGCCGAGCAGGTCGCCGCGCGCCGCAGTCAGGTCCAGACCAACACGCACATGCAGGCGGCGGCCGCAGCGCAGCGCGCGAAAGCGGACGTCCGTCTGGCTTACACGGAAGTGAAAGCGCCGATCGCCGGGTTCGTTGACGTCCGCGCCGTGCGCGAGGGTGAATTCGTCAATCCCGGTCAGCCGATCGTCACCGTCATCAATCCGGACGATCTGTGGGTGCGCATCGACGTCGAAGAGAGTTACATCGATCGGGTGCGCCTTGGCGACAAGCTCCAGGTGATTCTGCCGTCCGGGCTCCAGCGCGAGGGGACGGTGATTTTCCGCGGCGCGGACGCGTCGTTCGCGACGCAGCGCGACGTGAGCCGCACGAAGCGCGACATCAAGACGTTCGAAGTCCGTCTTCGCGTCGACAACACGGATCGCCGCTTCGCGGTCGGGATGACGGCCTACGTGCTGCTGCCGTTGACCAGCAAATGAAGGCTGCGATCGAAGTCCAGAACATCGTCAAGAAGTTCGGCGATTTCACCGCCGTCAACGGGATCAGTTTCGTCGTTGACGATGGGGAGATCTTCGGGCTGCTCGGACCGAATGGCGCCGGCAAGTCCACGCTGATTCGCATGATGACGACGCTCCTGCCGCCGACAGCCGGCACGGTCATCGTCAACGGCTTCGACGTCGTGAAGGAATCGGACGGCGTGCGTCAATCGATCGGCGTCATTCCGCAGGCGCTGACGAGCGACCTCGAACTGAGCGTCGAAGAAAATCTCATCATCTTCGCGAAGTTGTACGGCGTCCCGCGGATCAAGCGCCAGAAGCTGATCGACGAGCTCCTCGACGCCGTCGAGCTGACGAAGTGGCGCGACGCGCCGGTCAAGAACCTGTCGGGCGGCATGCGGCGGCGCGTCGAGATCGCGCGGGGACTCGTACACGAGCCGCGGATTTTCTTCCTCGACGAACCGACCACCGGGCTCGATCCGGTGTCGCGCGTCGCGGTGTGGGAGATGCTGCAGAAAATCAAATCGCAGCGGGATCTCACCGTGCTCCTGACGACGCATTACATGGACGAGGCCGACAAGCTCTGCGATCGCATCGCGATTGTCGACCACGGCGAGCTCAAGGCGCTGGACTCGCCGATTCGACTGAAGACGTCAATCCCGAGCAAGAACGTGCTCGAGGTCAGCTTCTCGGACGTACCGCCCGGCTGGCCGGATCGTCTCAAGCAACTGCCCGAGGTCGATGGCGTCGTGGGCGAGGACAAGATTTACCGGATCAGTTCGCAGAACGGGCCGGCGACGACGCTGGCGCTGATGGACGCGGCGGCGAGCGCGCACATCGGCGTGCAGTCGCTTTCCATCCAGAGCACGACGTTGGACGACGTGTTCGTCCACTATACGGGTCGAGGCCTGCGCGACGAGCTGCAGGACGCGTCTGCGAAGGACAGCCCGTACATGATCCGGCGGTGAGGTGACAGCATGGGACGCACCTGGGCCATTATCGAACGCGAACTCCGGCGCTTCCGCCGCAGCCCTATCCTCATCGTCGTCTCGATGGTCTTTCCGATCGTGCAGCTCGTCGTGCTCGGCTACGCGTTCGGCGGGAACGTCAAGCATCTGAAGCTCGCGATCGTCGATCAGGATCACGGCGTGCCTGCAGTGCGCGTCCGCGAACTCACGGGCGCCGTCGCGTCCGGCGCGCGCACCATCGACACGGTGGACTACTCGGATCAGGGCGACGCGCTGACGGACCTGCGCAACGGCCGCGTCAACGGCGTCCTCACGATCCCGCCGGATTTCTCGCGCCGCGTGCTGGCGAAGAACGCGCCGCGCATTGCGCTCATCGAGGACAACACCGACAACTTCGTCTCGGTCGCGCTTGCCGGAACGCTGGGCAGCATGATCTCCGCGTACTCGTCACCGATCATGGTGACGCGCGTCGCGCCCGATCCAGCGCTCGACGTTGTCGAAGTGTATCCTTACGTTCCTTACGTCCAGTACCTGCTGCCGGGCTCGGTCGTCATGTCGATTTTCATGATGGTGATGATCGGCGGCGGCATCATCTTCATCGACGACAAGGCGCGCGGCCTGCACGAGGGCTATCTCGTCACGCCCATCACGAAGTTTCAGCTGATTGCCGGATTCAACATCTCGGGGACGATCAAGGCGGTCATCGCGGGGATGTTTCTGCTGGTGATCGGTTCGTTCATCGCCGGCATTCCGAACCCGCTCGATCCGATGCGGCTTTTCCGCCTGTTCACCGTCGTCGTCGTGACGTCGTTCGCGCTCATCAGCCTGATGTTCCTGCTGATGGTCCGCGTGACCGATCCGCTGCTGCCGCGTGCGGTGTTCGGCGTCCTCAACACGCTGCTGTACTTTCCGAGCGGCGCGGTGTACCCGCAGCAGGGATTTCCGGGCTGGATGCAGGTCATTGCCATCGCCGATCCGTTCACCTACGCCGTCCACGCCTTCAAGTGCCTGCTGCTCAAGAACACCGGCTTCGAGGCGATCACGTACGACCTGGCGTTTCTCACCATCTTTTCGGTCGTGGCCATGACGCTGGCGACGCGCCTGTTCAAACGGACGCTATGAGCCGACCCGCGCACACCGTCCGTGCCGCCGCCGACGTCGCGCCGTCGCAAGCGGCTGGCCACGGCAGCCACGACGCAACGAATGGCGATCGCGAGACGCGCGAGCGGTTGCTGAAAGCTGCTCAGCAGCTCTTCGCGGGCAGAGGATTCAAGGACGTGACCGTCCGTGAGATCTGTCATGCGGCGCGGGCCAACGTCGCAGCGATCAACTATCACTTCGGCGACAAGCTGGGTTTGTACCGCGAGACCATGCGCATCGCGATCGACGCGATGCGCGACGCGACCGACGCGGCGCGGTCGGCGGGCGCCGGCCTGAGCGCCGACGATCAGCTCAGGTCCTACATCGGCCTCTTCCTGCATCGGCTGCTGACGCCGGGCGCCGAGTTCGTTCATCAATTGATCAATCGCGAAATCGCGGAGCCGACGCCGGCGCTCGACGACCTGGTGGAGCAGGGACTGCGTCCGCGCCTGGAGTATCTGTCAGGCGTGATCGCGCGCATCATCGGCTGCGATGCCGCCGACCCGCGTGTACTGCGATCGGTGTTGAGCGTCCAGGCGCAGACCATCGTGTACGCCAGGCCGAACGCGATTGCGGAGCGCCTCGGGTTCACGTTCAAGCCGACGCCCGCACAGATCGACGAGGCGGCCCGCCACATCGCCGATTTCTCCATCGCCGGCATTCGTACCATCGCCAAGCCTCGGGCTTGACGGAGTACACTCGGCGCATGACGCCACTCGACGGCATCCGCATCATCGATCTGACACGCGTCGTTGCCGGGCCGTACTGCACGATGATGCTCGGCGACATGGGCGCCGACGTGTTGAAGATCGAAGAGCCCGAGCACGGCGACGACACGCGCGGCTGGGGACCGTACATCAACGGTGAGGCGAGCTTTTATCTCGCGCTGAACCGCAGCAAGAAGAGCGTCGCGCTCGATCTGAAATCTGACGCCGGCGCTGCGGCCTTGCGCGAACTCCTGCGATCGGCCGACGTTCTCATCGAGAACTTTCGTCCCGGCAGCCTCTCGCGTCTCGGATTCGGATACGACACGGTGTCCGCGCTGAATCCGCGCCTCATTTATTGTTCGATCACCGGCTACGGGCAGAGCGGACCGTGCGCCGACCTGCCCGGGTATGACGCCGTCATCCAGGGCGAAGCCGGCATCATGGACATGACCGGCTTTCCCGACGGAGGCCCGACGCGAGTTGGCGTCGCGATCACCGATTACCTCGCCGGGCTGTACGCCTCGCAGGGAATCCTGCTCGCGCTGCACGATCGCCATCGGACCGGCCTCGGGCAGCACGTGGACATTGCCCTGTTCGACGCGATGCTGTCGGTTCTGCGGCTGCCGCTGTCCATTCTGTTCGCCACCGGCAAGACGCCCACGCGTGTCGGCAACGATCATCTGTCCATCGCGCCGTACGAGCCGCTCCGCGCGAAGGACGGGCTGATTATCGTCGCCGTCGCGAACCCGAGACTGTGGATTCGCTTCTGTGAGGCGATCGCGCGCCCGGACCTGCGCGACGATCCCCGGTTCGCGACGAACGCGGACCGGTTGCGCCACCGCGACGAGCTCAAAGATGCGCTCGAGCGCCACTTCGCGACACGGACCGTCGATGAGATCTCGGCCGACCTTCAGCGTCATCAGGTGCCGTGCGGCCGCGTACGGAACACGCTCGAGGCCATCGATCATCCGCAAGTGGCGGCGCGGAATACGCTACTGACCCATCATCACGCCAAAGCCGGCGAGATGCAGTCACTGGCGCCGGTCGTCAAGCTTTCGCGGACGCCCGCCGCGCCCACGCTTGCGCCGCCGACACTCGGTGAGCACACCGACGAAGTCCTTTCGACAATCGGCGGGCGGCTATCATGAGCGGCATGTTCACGCCGGATCTGCTGAAGGGACGCGCCGCGCTCGTCACGGGCGGCGGCACCGGCATCTGCCGCGGCATCGCGCTCGCGCTCGCCGAGCACGGCTGCGACGTCGCCATTGCCAGCCGCAAGATCGATCATCTCGAACCCACCGCCGCGGAGATTCGGTCGTGTGGCGTCCGCGCGGTCGCAAAGGCAGCAGACGTTCGCAATCCGGATGCGGTCGGCGACATGATGACCGCGGTCGTCAATGAATTGGGACGTCTCGACATCCTCGTCAACGGCGCGGCTGGCAACTTCATCTGTCTCGCCGAGAATCTCTCGCCAAACGGTTTCGGCACCGTGGTGGACATCGATCTGAAAGGGACGTTCAACGTGTCGAAAGCGGCGCTGCCGCATCTGAAGGCGCAGGGCGGCTCGGTTCTCAACATCAGCGCGACGCTGCCGTATCTCGGCACGATGGGGCAGTCGCATGCGGCCGCGGCGAAGGCGGGGATCGATTCACTGACGAAGGTGCTGGCGTGCGAGTGGGGACCGTACAAGATTCGGGTGAACGGCATCGCGCCGGGTCCCGTTGAAGGCACCGAAGGCGTCAAGCGCCTGATGTCGGACGCGTCCAGGAACAGCCTTCACGAAAGCTGTCCGCTCGGACGGATGGCGACGATTGACGAGATTGCGAACGCGGCGCTCTATCTGAGCTCCGAGGCTGCGTCGTTCGTCACCGGCGTCACGCTCGTCGTCGACGGCGGTCTCTGGCTGCGCTCGGCGCGGATTCTGTCATAGCGCCGCGCTACGCCGCGGGGCCCGCCGTCTCACGCTTTACGAAGCCGGTCCTAAGTCCGCCGGGTCCGTCGCTATAATCGCCGCATGAAGATCGTTCACGGTATTGCCGTCGTGGTCATGGCCGGCGCTCTGTCCGGATTGTTCCAGTCCGGCGCTGTCGCGCAATCGTCCGCCGCGCGGCTCCTCGTGCTCAACAAAGAGGACGCGAACCTCGCCATCGTCGACCCGGCATCCGGATCGACCCTCGGGAAGGTTGCCGTCGGTCAGGGACCGCACGAGCTCGTCGTGTCGTCGGACGGAAAGTATGCGTTCGCGTCGAACTACGGCAGCGGCCCCACGCCTGGACGGACGATTTCCATGATCGATCTCGCGGCGCAGAAAGAGCTGCGCCGGATCGACGTCTCGCCCTTGAGCCGGCCGCACGGGCTGGCTTTCGCCGCGGGCAAGCTGTATTTCACGGCGGAAGCCAGTCGCAAGATCGCGCGCTACGATCCATCCGCCGACAAGATCGACTGGGAATTTGAGACCGGCCAGAACGTCACGCACATGGTTCTGCCGACGCGCGATGCCAGGACGCTCTTCACGTCGAACATCGGCTCGAACAGCGTCTCGGCGATCCAGCAGGGCGCTGACGCTACGTGGACGCAGACCGTCATCCCGGTCGGCAAGGGACCCGAAGGCATCGATCTGTCGCCGGACGGACGGACGGTCTGGAGCGCGCATTCGCAAGATGGAGGCGTGTCCGTCATCGATGTCGCCACGAAGAAAGTCATCCACACGATTCCCGTCGGCACGAAGCGCTCGAATCGCATCAAGCTGACGGCCGACGGCAAGTTCGCGTTGATCTCCGATCTCGACGCGGGCGAGCTGGTCGTGCTCGACACCGGCACGCGCACCGTCACGAAGCGAGTCCCCGTCGGCAAGTCGCCGGAAGGCGTGTTGATTCCTCCAGGAGCCGCATCTGTGGCCTACATCGCCGTGAACGGCGACAATCACATCGCCGTCGTCGATCTGAAGACGTGGCAGGTCGTGAAAACCATTGCGACCGGTGTCGGCCCGGACGGAATGGCATGGACGGGCAAGAATTGAGAATTAGGGATTAGGAATTAAAGAGGCGCGGCTGCCGTGCTCGCTCTTCCCTGAGCCCTCTGACCTTCCCTTACCCCTAGTCCCTCATCCCTCACCCCTCCGCAGTCCCGCCCGATCGGGTGGTGTGCGAGCTTGCGCCGACTCGTACGATCGATCCGTGATCCCTCAACTCAATGATGCCGAACTCCTCGATGCGTATTCCGAAGCCGTCATTCACGCGGTGGAAACGGTTGGCCCGGCGGTCGTCAAGATAGAGGCGGGACGCGCGGGCGGGTCCGGCGTCATCTTCACGCCCGACGGCTTCGTGCTGACGAACAGCCACGTGGTCGAGCACGGCCACAATCTCAAAGTGATTCTTCCGGACGGTCGGTCCCTCCGCGGCGATGTGGTTGGACGCGACGCGGATTCCGATCTTGCGGTCGTGCGCGCGGCGGACGAGAGCGGCGTGCCGCTGCCGTGGGCGACGCTCGGCGATTCGCGCGGCGTTCGCGTCGGCCAGGTTGCGGTCGCCATCGGCAATCCCTACGGGTTCCATCACTCCGTCACCGCCGGCGTCGTCAGCGCGCTCGGCCGATCGCTGCGCGCTCGATCCGGGCGGCTGATGGACGACATCATCCAGACGGACGCGGCGCTCAATCCCGGGAATTCGGGTGGACCGCTCGTGACGACACGCGGAGAGGTCATCGGTATCAATACCGCGATGATTCT
This sequence comes from Vicinamibacterales bacterium, assembly GCA_036557365.1. Taxonomy (GTDB): domain Bacteria; phylum Acidobacteriota; class Vicinamibacteria; order Vicinamibacterales; family CAVVIG01; genus DATKHR01. The sequence continues at coordinate 45,740 of DATBHR010000077.1, read as the reverse complement.
TCCGGCGCAGGGTCTCTGCTTCGCGATTGCCAGCAACACCGCGCGCTTCGTTGCCGTACGGCTGATGCGCGACGGCCGCATCCGTCGGAGCTACGTCGGCCTCGGTGGTCAGAACGTGCCCATCTCGCGACTCGTCGCGCGCGCGAATCAGCTCGCGGTGTCGTCAGGCGTGCTCGTCGTGTCGGTGGAATCGAACAGTCCAGCAGCGACGTCGGGCCTTCGCGAAGGCGACGTGGTCATCGCGTTTGGCGACGATCCGGTCACGGGCATCGACGAACTGCTTCGGCAGCTGAGCGAACGGCGGATCGGCGAGCCAACGGCTGTGACGATTCTGCGCGGAAATCACCGGCGGCAGTTGACGATCGTGCCGACCGAGCGGCCGTGACTGTCATCGGAACGGAGTGGACTGAGCGAACGGCACAATCGCGCAACGGAGGAACGGAGGAACAGAGGGAAACGGGATTCGACGGGTCGGCCTGCGTGCAGGCCGACAGGTAGCATCCAGATGCATCTTTGGACGAGCGACGCGCGGCTGAAAGAGGTCGTTCGTCCGAAGATGCATCCGGATGCTGCCGTCGCTGCGCGACGCCCGTCGAATCGCCTTCCGTTACCCTCCGTTCCTCTGTTTCTCCGTTGCGATTCCCGTTGACTCCGTCCTCGCCGTTGCCCCTCATCGATCACAACGTGATCAGTCCTCGCCTCACCGCCAGCCGTACGGCATCGGTTCGATTCGCCGCCCCCAGCTTGCCGGAGATGGACGCCACGTGGAACTTGACGGTCTGGTCGCTGATGCCCAGCCGCGCCGCGATGGTCTTGTTCGAGAGTCCTTCGGCGAGCAGTTCGAGTACCTGGATTTCTCGAGCGGTGAGCGCCTCCGCCGGCATCTCCAACCGTGTCGCTCGACCGACGTCTGCGGCAGTGTGATTGCCGACGAGGATGGCGTCGAAGTCGCCGTCGGATGCTTCGGCGCTGGCGAACGTCGCGAACTCGCCGGCCACCTCGATCTGAGCGGCTTCGAGCTCCGCCCGAAGCCGCTCCCGTTCCAACGCCGATCCGACGAGCGCGACGCGCATCAGTGAGTAGGCCGTTCTCCGACAGTGACCGTCAGCGTGATGATGCCACCTCCGCGCAGCACCCGCAGCTCGACGGGTTTTCCGACGCGATCACCGAGCAGCAGATCCAGCAGATCTTCGGACGAGTGAATCGGATGCGCATCGAAATCGAGGACGATATCGCCGACGAGAAGTCCGGTGGCAGCTGCCGGGCTGCCGCTCGTCACGCCGACGACGAGGAGACCATCCTCGCGATCGTGCGCGGTGTTCTGCTGATCCGAGAGCTTGACCGGCTGTCCAGCCACGCCCAGATATCCGCGCCGGAGACTGCCATGCTCGAGAACGGTCGCCGCGGTCCTCCACACTATCGACGCCGGGATGACGACGCCGGTTCCGCGAATCGCGGCGGCAGTCGCCATGCCGAGCAGGCCGCCGCTCGTGTCGAGGAACGCGCCGCCGGCGAACCCGTCGTGCATCGGCGCGGTCGTCCGGATGACCTGATCGATCGACCGGCGTCGCCCCGTCGGAAGCGGTCCGCCGATGACCGAGATGATGCCGGCGCTCGCCGTCACGACGTTGCTCCAGGATCGTGCGACCGCGAGCGCCAGGTGACCGACGCGGCCTGGCGTCGTCGCCGGCGTCAGCGGCTTGCCCTGCAGGCCCGGAACTTTCAGGACCGCAAGACTGGTCGCCGGATCCCATCCCGCGAGTTCGGCTTCGAGCGTCTCGCCATCGTGACGACGGACGTGGATACCGTCCTCGCGCCCGAGTGCGCGCACGGTCGTCAGCACGACGGCGTCCGCGTAGACCAGGCCGCTGGCTGGCCGGCGTCGCCCCCGGACCTGCACGACGGATGGCCCGACAGCGTCGACCGCATCCGCAAGTTGATTCGAAAACGTGGTCAGAATTTCGTTCGTCATGTCTTCATCGTTTCAGAGCTGCATCAGCAGTGGATCACCCAAACGGGCGGCGTATGATGGCGCCATGAAAACAGAGAACGGGCGGCAGGCAACCGAGTTCCGGGCGCTGGGTGCTGGGGGCGGGGTGCGGTTCGGGTTCTGGGTTCTGGGGTTCGTTCTTCTCGGGTTCGGGGTGCTTGGGTTCAGCGTCCTGGGTTCTCGTGAACTCGTGCCTGTCCTTGTGCAATCGGTGAACGCGCAGTCGCGCACCATCGTGTCCGATCGACCGGATACGCCATTCAGGCTGGCAACCTTCGAAGTTGCGGGCCGTGCGCGGCCAGGGCTTGTCCTCGACAACCGTGTCCTCGACATCACGGCCGCAAGCGACGCGCTTGCGAAGCGCCTCAATCTTCCGGCGATGCGCTTTCCAGCGGACATGCGTGATCTGATCGAAACCTACGATCGCCTGAAGCCGCGTCTTTACCAGATCGCCAACTACTACAAGACCGCGAGCGACGAAGCGACCGCATTCTCCTACGATCTATCGACGGCCGCGCTGCGCGCGCCCATCAGGTATCCCTACAACGTGCTGGCGATCGCCGCGAACTACCGGCTGCACGCGGGTGAGATGTTTCCGCCGGGCAGCCCGCAGCAGAAAGCGGCGGAGGAGGCCGATCCCGACAAGGAAGATCCCGTCTTCTTCGCGAAGTCTCCGCGCTCCTGCATCATCGATCCCGGCGACTCCTACTACATCCCGCCCAACCGCAACATCGATTGGGAAGGCGAGCTCGCGATCGTCATCGGCACGACGGCGTTCGACGTGACGGAAGCGCAGGCGCACACGCACGTGTTCGGCTACAGCATCATGTACGACGTGAGCGATCGCGGCGGACAGGGCCGTCCGTTGACCGGCATGTTTCCCGGCACGAACTGGTTCCGCGGAAAGAGCCGCGATCGATCGGCGCCGTTTGGCCCCGTTATCCTGCCGAAAGAATTCGCGCCGAATCCGCCGCACTTCCGCATCGTCACGCGCGTGAACGACGTCGTGAAGCAGGACGGCAACACGAAGAACCTGATCTGGGACGAAGCGCACATGATTCGATACCTGACGTCGATCCTGACGCTCTATCCGGGCGACGTGATTTCGAGCGGGACGCCGGACGGCGTCGGCGCGGGACGAAAGCCGCCGGAATTTCTGAAGGCCGGCGACGTGGTCTCGATCGAGATCGAAGGCATCGGCACGCTTCGCACGCCGATGGCCGCGGCGAGATGAGCGATCGACCGATCGCCTTCGGCATCGCGTGTGCGGCCGCGGTCGCGTGCTTCGGCGTGTTTGCCGCGCAAGCGCCTCGTCCGACTGCCGACACCATTTTCGTCAACGGCCACGTGGTGACGGTGGACGCGCGATTCTCGATCGCCGAGGCCGTCGCAGTTGCCGGCGAGAAGTTCCTCGCGGTCGGCACGAACGCCGACATTCGACGGCTGGCTGGTTCGGCGACGAAGATCATCGACCTTCACGGCCAGACGGTCATTCCCGGCCTGGCCGACGATCATCTGCACGACGCCGGCGGCGGACCCGGCGTCGATCTCTCTCGCGCGCGTTCGATGGCCGACGTTCTTCACTCTATCGGTGCGCGCGTCGCCGAGAGCCGCGCCGGCGAGGTCATCACAACGAACAGCGACTGGCACGAGGCGCAACTCGCGGAGCACCGCCTGCCGTACCGCAAGGATCTCGATACCGTCGCGCCGAATAATCCGGTCGTGGTCGTGCGCGGCGGACACGAGTACATCCTCAACTCGGCGGCGCTCGCGAAATGGAGCATCTCGAAGACGACGCAACAGCTGCCGGGCGGCCGGATCACCCGCGGCGACGACGGCGAGCTGAACGGCGAGCTGATCGATCGCGCCAAGTCGCTCGTGCAGCTGCCTGCGCCTCCGCCGCTGACGACTGACGCGCTGGTCGATCAGCATCGGCGGCTGAACGCGGTCGGTTTGACGAGCATCCGCTATCCCGGCGCGCCGGTGGAGCAGTATCGGCTGCTGCAATCAATGGAGCGCCAGCACACGCTGACGATGCGCGTCAGTCAGCTGCTCCGGCTTCCGGTCAGCGACGACGATTCGAACGGAACACCCGACGGATCGGGCAGGGGAGCCGCGGCGGTTCGCATGAATACTGCGATCGCCGCCACGGGAATCAAACCGGACGAAGGCGACGAGTGGGTCCGAATCGGCGGCATGAAGCTCGCGATCGACGGCGGCTTCGAAGGCGGCTGGATGCGGACGCCGTACGCGGAACCGTGGGGCGAGCACGGCACGTTCCGCGGTGTGAACACGCTCAGGCAGGCGCCGTTCACATACGTCGTCAGGGAACTCAACCGGCTCGGCTGGCGCGTCTCGACGCACGCGGTGGGCGACGCGGCGATCGACGAGGTGCTGGCGGCGTACGAAGCGGCGAACGCTGAGCACTCGATTGTCGGCAAGCGGTGGACGCTCGAGCACGGATTCATCCCGCAGCCCGATCAGTTCCCGCGACTGAAGGCGCTCGATCTCGTGATCTCGGCGCAGGATCACTTGTATCTGGCCGGCCCGAGCCTCGTGAAGTACTGGGGACCCGAACGCGCGGCGCGAACCACGCCGATGCGCGAGTACCTCGATCGCGGATTCGTCGTCGCCGGCGGCACCGATTCGCCGGTCGTGCCGTTCCCGCCGCTGTGGGTCTTCTATCACTTCGTCACGCGCGACACGATCAGCGGCGGCGTGCTCGGCGCCGATCAGAAAATCACGCGACAGGAAGCGCTCAAGGTCCTCACGATCAACAACGCCTACGTGACGTTCGAGGAACGCATCAAAGGATCGATCGAGACAGGGAAGCTCGCGGATCTCGTCGTCCTGCCCGAAGACATCCTGACGTGTCCACCGAAGCACATCGAGCAGATGGCGGTGTCGATGACCGTCGTCGGCGGCCGCATCGTCTACGAGCGCCGCTGAGGCGGCGACGCCCTTCGTAAGGGTTTACGTCCCGGGTAACGCCCGCAACACGTTTGCGTCGTGTTTTCAACGCGTTAGCGCTGGTCCCAACCTTGCTCCAAGGAGGCGCACTGTGATCCGACACTCTCGCTCTGTCTTCATATCGTTTGCCTTGCTGTTGGTGTTCTTGATCGCGGCTGTCCCTGCACGCGCGCAATCCGACGACGATGCCGCGCTCAGGCCCGCGGAGCCGGACTTCTCGCTGATCAATCTGCCGACGACGCTGCCGCTGCCGAAATTCGGCAGCGACTTCCATCTGACACACCGGTTCAACCTGGATCTGACGAGCGTCGACTTCGGCGACGCCGCCGCGAATCTGTTCGGCCTCGACAACGGCGCGAACATCGGCCTTGAGTATCGCTTCGGCATCATGAAGCACCTCGAGGCGGTCGTCCTGCGCACGAGCCTGAGCAAGACATTTCAATTCACCGGCAAGTACGACGGCTGGCATCAGGGCGACAAGATGCCCGTCGGCATTTCGGTTCTCGTCGCGGTTGAAGGCGAGAACAACTTCCAGGAGAACTATGCGCCGTCGGTGGGCTTCGTCGTGTCGCGCACGGTGAAGGATCGCCTCGCGCTCTACGCCAACCCCACGTGGGTGCACAACACGGGAACCGGCGGATCAGAAACGCGTGACACCGGCTATGTCGGGCTCGGCGCGCGGATGCGGTTCCTGGAGTCGACCTACGGCGTCTTCGAAGTCACGCCGCGGATCGGCGGTTTCGTGATCGACGACGCGGAATACGCCTTCTCGATCGAGAAGCGAGTCGGCGCGCACGTGTTCTCGCTGGTGTTCCAGAACGGCGCGGGCACGACTACACGACAACTGGCGCACGGGGGACCGGGCGGCCTGTACCTGGGTTTCAATCTCACGCGGAAGTTTTTCTGACGTCGGCTGACGTCGAGGAGTTGGATGCATGAAGCGCCTGTCACTCGTCATCTTGGGGCTCTCGCTGACGGCCGTGAGCTGCAGCAGCAACTCGAATCCGACCAACCCTGTCGACCCGAACACGCCGACGTTCACCGCGACGCTGATGCCGGCCAATGAAGTGCCGCCGGTGTCGAACGCCGAGAACACAGGGAGCGGCAACGTGACGGTCACGTTCCAGGTGACGCGCGACTCGGCAGGTAACATCACGGCCGGCACTGCGACGTTCGTCGTCACGCTTCAGGGCTTCCCGCCCAACACGCCGATCAATATTGCCCACATTCACCAGGCGCCGGCAGGTTCGAACGGGCAAATCGTCTTTTCGACGCAGTTGACGCAGGGCGAAGTGACCCTCGCCAACGGCGGTGGGTCGTTCACCAAGGCCGGCGTTCCGCCATCGGGCGGCCTCGAGATCATGAACGCGATCATCAACAACCCGTCGGGCTTCTACTTCAACGTCCACTCGACGCTCAATCCGGCCGGCGTCGCCCGCGGCCAGCTCGTGCGCGTCCAGTAACGCATCGGGCTCACGGCTCGAGGTCCTCCTCAACCTCGAGCCGCGAACCCAATCGTTGCCCGCGCAGCCGGCCGCGTTTTTCTACCCCCACGCGGCCGGCTTTCTTTTTCTACAATCGTCTTTATCGGCTCCCTTCCTGATCGCCTGAACGTCACGTGTTGCATCGCCGGCGGCGGCCCGGCCGGGATGATGCTGGGCCTGCTGCTGGCGCGCGCCGGCGTCGATGTGCTCGTGCTCGAGAAGCACAAAGACTTTCTGCGCGATTTCCGCGGCGACACCATCCATCCGTCCACGCTCGAGCTGATGTACGAGCTGGGCATCCTCGATACGTTTCTTGCGAGGCCTCACCAGGAACTCCGTCAGGTGACCGGCTACTACAACGGTGAACCGGTGACGCTCGCCGACCTGACGCATCTGCCGACGCACTGCAAGTTCGTCGCGCTGATGCCGCAGTGGGATTTCCTGAATTTCATCGCCGAGCAGGCGCGCGCGTATTCAACGTTCCATCTGCAGATGGAAGCCGAGGTCGTCGGCTTGCTGGAACAGGATGGGCGAGTGGTCGGCGTTCGTGTCCACGAGGCAAACCGGGACGTCGAGGTGCGCGCGCCTCTCGTGGTCGGAGCAGACGGACGAAGCTCTGTCGTCCGCGAGCGGGCCGGGCTGTTAGTGGAAGATTTCGGCGCGCCGATGGACGTCTTGTGGATGCGGCTGCCGCGCGCCGAGCAGGATGCCGCGCAAGTGCTCGGCTATTTCGACAACGGACGCATCTTCATCATGCTGGGACGCGGCGATTACTGGCAGTGCGGATTCGTCATCGCGAAGGGCCAGTTCGACGCGATGCGGCGCGAGCCGATCGCGCGTCTGCAGCAACTGATCGTGGGCGTCGTGCCGTGGCTGAAGGGCCGCGTGACGTCTCTGGCGTCCTGGGACGATGTGAAGCTGCTGACGGTGCGCGTCGATCGATTGAAGGAGTGGTCACGCGACGGATTGCTCTGCATCGGCGACGCCGCGCACGCCATGTCGCCGATCGGCGGCGTCGGCATCAACCTGGCGATTCAGGACGCGGTTGCGACGTCGAACCTGCTCGCCGACTGCCTCAAGAGTCAACGCTGCACGCACGATGACCTGCGTCGCGTGCAGGCGCGGCGCGAATGGCCGACGAAGATGACGCAGCGCCTGCAGCTCGCGGTTCAGAACCGCGTGATCGCGCCGACGCTCGCTGACACGGACAGCCGTCGAAAGCCGCCATTGTTCCTGAACCTGGTGAAGTGGCTTCCCGTCCTGCGACGGATTCCTGCGCGCGTCCTCGCGGTCGGCTTCCGGCCCGAGCACATCAGCTGATCGATCTGACCGAATCGAGCGCGACGAATCTCTGCCTGATCTTCTTGTTTTTGTGGTTTCGCGGCGCAGGGTTTCCCGGCCGGTACAGACGAAGCGGGTAACCGCATCCCATATGCTGGGAGCGTTTACCCGCCCCGGAACCCCGATCTCTATCGACCAGTAGATCGAAGTTCGTCTGTGCGCTGCCCGTGATTTAGTGCAGCGGCTGAAGGTCGCCGCGATACGGAACGATCTGTCCGGGCACCGTATCCACGTCGAACGACATCGGCTGGAATCCAGCCGCGCTGATCTCGATGTGATGGCGGCCGCTGGCCAGCGTCAGCGTGTGCTCGGTGCCATCGAAGTCGCGAACGACGCCCGCGTAGCCGCCGTCCACGGAGACGCTCGCGTCAGCAGGTGTCACCTCGAGGCTCACGCCGCCGTACTGCGTCGAGCTCGGTCCCACCGTCACGTCCGTCGACGGCGCGCCGTAGCCGTAGACCGGCACGGGATACGGATACGCGTAGGTGTACGGAACGGGATAGCCCGCCCAGAATCCGAAACCGACGCTGAAGTACGGATGGAACACGTACGGCCGGTAGTACGGCGCGACCACGTACGGGTGATACGGGTGGACGACGTACGGATGCGCGGTGTACGGATGCGCAGGGTATGCATACGACCGAGGAACTGCGCGCGGCACTGCGTGTCCGGGAACGACGACGTTCGGCTGCACAGATGCGCGTGGCGCAACGACCGACGGACGCACCACGTTCGGCGCAATCGGTCGCGCGCCTACCGACGGGCGAACCACGCTCGGCGCAACCGGCCGTGCGATCTCCGGACGAGCGGCTGCACGAGGCACCGCACGTTCAGCGCGCGGCGCGCTCTGCTGTACGTGCGCTTGAGGCTGGTGGCCTCGAGTTCCCTGCGGCTCTGCGAACGCCGGTGCTGAGGCCAGCGCGAAACCGGTCAGCAGCGCGGCGGTTATTTTCAAGGTCTTCATTGGAGTCTGTGTCATGGCCCCCTCGCTGCCCAGTAAAAGGCAAGGTCCTTGCCATCCAGAAAGGCCCAAATTCCGTGGAGAACCGAGGGTTTCTTAACGCTGTCCTCATATAATTCGAGGGCTATGTCCTCTTCAGTGATGCGGCTCATCGGTGGCGCTTCTGCAGCCTTCGCGCTCTCGGCCGTGGTCAGCGCTCAACAGAGCGTTTCCGTTCGGCAGTTCACGTCGGACGACTACGCACGAGCCGAACGGTTCATGACGTACAACACGACGCCGCTCGTGCTGCACAGCAACGTCCGCGCACGGTGGCTGGACGACGATCGCTTCTGGTACCGGACGACGACGGAGAATGGTCCGGAAGCGTTCGTGGTGACCGCCGCGACGAAAGACCGCACGACGTGCGATCTGCCGATGTGCAGGAACAGGGACGAAAGCGGCGCGGTCGCGCGCGCCGTTCGGACTGACACGCCGTCGCCTGACGGCAAGACGACCGCGTTCGTGCGCGACTGGAATCTGTGGGTGCGGGACATCGCGTCGGGCAAGGAAACGCAGCTCACCAGAGACGGCATCAAGGACTTCGGGTACGCGACCGACAACGCCGGATGGACGCGGAGCGATCGGCCGGTCCTCGTCTGGTCGCCTGACTCCAAGAAAATCGCGACCTTCCAACAGGATCAGCGCAACGTCGGCGAGATGTACCTCGTCGATACGCGCGTCGGCCATCCGAAGCTCGAAGCCTGGAAGTACCCGCTGCCCGGCGACGCGACGGTCACGATGATCGACCGCGTCGTGATCGATGTTCCGTCGGGGCAAGTCACCCGCGTCCAGCTGGATCCGGATCAGCACCGCTCGACGCTCTGCGACGACATCGCCTGCCGCGGCGGTGAGTGGAGCGACGTCCAATGGAGTCCTGACGGATCGACGGTCGCGTTCGTGTCGACCGCGCGCGACCACCGGCGCGAGCAGCTCCGCGTCGCCGACGCCGCAACCGGCGTGGTCCGCGACGTCCTCGAAGAGAAAGCGGAGACGTTCTTCGAATCGGGCAACGGCCGCGTGAACTGGCGCTACCTGCCGAACTCGAACGAGGTCATCTGGTTCTCGGAGCGCGACGACTGGGGCCACCTGTACCTTCACGATCTGAAGACCGGCCGCGAGAAACTCCAGATCACGAAAGGCGAGGGCAACGTCACGCAGTTGCTCCGCGTGGACGAAAAGACGCGAACGCTGTACTTCGTGGCGGTCGGCAAGGAAAAAGGACGCGACCCGTACTTCCGTCACTTCTACAAGATCGGAATGGACGGGAAGAACCAGAAGCTGTTGACTCCGGCCGATGCCGACCACGACGTGGCGCTCTCGCCGTCGGGCAAGTACTTCGTCGACGTCTATTCAACGCCGACGACCGCGCCGATCGCCGAGCTCCGCGACTCGGACGGCGCGCTTTTGATGACCGTCGAACGCGCGGACATCAGCCGCCTGACAGCGACCGGCTGGCAGCCGCCGACGCCGATCACCGTCAAGGCACGCGACGGTGTCACGGATCTCTACGGCCTCCTGTATAAGCCGACGACGCTCGACACGACGAAGAAATATCCGATCGTCAATCACATCTATCCAGGACCGCAGACCGGAAGCGTCGGAGGCCGGACGTTTTCACCCGCACGCGGAGATGCCCAGGCGCTCGCCGAACTCGGCTTCGTCGTCGTCGAAATCGACGGGATGGGTACCCCGTGGCGGTCGAAGAAATTTCACGAGGCGTACTACGGCAACATGGGCGACAACACGCTCGCCGATCAGGTCGCGGGGATGAAGGAGCTGGCGCAGCGGTTCGCCTGGATCGACATCGACCGCGCCGGCATCTACGGTCATTCGGGCGGCGGCTATGCGACGGCCGATGCGATGTTCCGCTATCCGGACTTCTTCAAGGTCGGCATCTCGGAGGCCGGCAACCACGACAACCGGAACTACGAGGACGACTGGGCAGAGAAGTGGCAGGGGCTGCTTCGCACGAACCCTGACGGCACGACCAACTACGACAACCAGGCGAATCAGCTGGTCGCAAAGAACCTGAAGGGCAAGCTGCTCCTTGCGCACGGGACCATGGACACCAACGTGCCGCCGTACAACACGTTCCTCGTCGTCGACGAGCTGATCAAGGCGAACAAGGACTTCGACCTCTTGATGCTGCCTAACCGCGGACACGGCTTCGGCAACGAGCCGTACATGGTCCGCCGGCGGTGGGACTACTTCGTCAAGAACCTGCTCGGCGCGGAGCCGCCGCACGAGTATCAGATGCACGCGCCGCAGGCCACGGCACCGAGCGCGCCGCAACCGTAGGCCCGCGGCGCGACTCTCGGCTGCGACGCGACCGGGCATCGGCGCGTCGCTCGCGGCGCGGGTCATCGTTCGTCATCGCTCCGCATCGTTCAACGTCGCTCGTTGTCGCGCGAAGACGCTCGTTGAGAAATTTCGTGACCGACGTTTTCTCGTCTTTAGGATCTCTCTTCACCACACGACCGTTGTTGTACTTACAGATCTGACGGGTGACAGTTTTCGCCACGCCCGCGCCCGTCCTGTAAGCGTCGCCAGAACTCGTTGCTCTTAAATGAGTTGTTGCGGACATCCTCTCCATCGCAGAACGGCACAGTTCGCGCATTTGCTGGGGCCCCGAGAGGCTTCCCATGGACCCAGCGCTTGCGCCCGGTACGCCGCCCAAGTCGGTCGTTTTCCACGACGGCCTTGGGGAACGTCGACGGATTAGTGACGTCAGCGGCGCCGACACGATCGAGCAGCTCTGTCTTCGCGGCGAGCTGACGGCCATCCCGTCGTTCGAGTTTGCATTGCGCGAGCGGGCGAGCCGCCTCGCTAATTTCCGCCACGTCTATTACGGGCGCGTCCGCAGCGTCGATCGATTGAACGATCCGGCGTCGACGCTCGCTCTGGTTTCGGACTCGATCAAAGGCGTCCGTCTGGCGAACCTGCTCGCCGCGAGCGAGCGGCGGCCGATGACGCTCGACATCAGCGCGTCGATCCATCTGATTCGTCAGCTGGTCGCCGCCGTTGCGATGCTGCACGAGAACGCGCGCGACGTTGCCCACGGCGCCATCGGCCCCGAGCGCATCATCGTCACGCCCAACGCCCGCGTCGTGATCGTGGAATACGTGCTCGGGGCCGCGCTCGAGCAGCTGCACTACTCGCAGGAGCGGTACTGGCGCGAGCTCAGGATTGCGCTGCCGCCGTCGCACGGCCTGCCGCACTTCGATCATCGGGCGGACGTCACGCAGATTGGTCTCGTTGCGCTCTCGCTCATCCTCGGCCGGCTTCTCCACGAGGACGAATACCCGTCGCGCGTCGGAGACGTGCTCGCGTCGGCGTGGGCCATCTCGTCGAAGGGCGAGCTCGAGCCGCTTCCTCAGGGATTGCGCACCTGGATCGGCCGCGCACTGCAGCTCGAGCCGCATCATTCGTTCTCGACCGCGTCGGACGCACGCGAAGAGCTCGAGCGCGTCCTGGCGGGAGACGACGAAGAGGAAGAAGAGAGCACCTCAGCATCATCGCTGGCATCGCCGGCACCCGCGCCCGTGATGCCGCCGCCCGTCCAGAAATTCGACGCGCCCGCGCCCAGCATCACGACGACGCCTGTCGCTGACACGACCTACGTCCCGCAGCCGGAGATGTCGTACGTCAAGCCGGTAGAGCCGTCGTACAAACCGGCGGAAACGTCGTACGTCAAGCCGACGGAGAGCTCATACGTCAAGCCCGCCGAGTCGCGACCGGTAAAAGAAGAAAAGAAGTCCGCGGCGACGCGTCCTGCGCCGACGACGGCGGCGCCGTTCGTGAACGAGCCGAGCAGCCGTAAAGCGGATACACCGACTCCGGTGAAGAAGTCGGAGCCGGCGCCCGCGTCGAGCTTCCACAAGAAAGAGGAGCCGGCGGCCGAGTCGAATTTCTTCAAGCCGAAAGACGACGCGCCTCCGAAGGTCGACTTTTCGTCGTTCCAGACCGCGTCGTTCGAATCGCACGACGAAGCGGAGCCCGAGGACGAACCGTCCGAACACTCGATGACCATCGCGGGCCGCCCAATGGGAAAAATCGCGGCCGCAGTCGTCGCGCTACTCGTGATCTCCGCGGGCGGAGTGTACGCCGGACGCAAGATGTTCACGTCGGGCGATGCCGCGGCGGCGCAGGGCACGCTCAGCATCAACAGCAATCCGCCCGGTGCACAGGTCGTTGTCGATGGCCAGGCCGGCGGCGTGACGCCTTTGACGCTGACGCTGAAGGCCGGACCGCACAACCTCGAGCTGCACGGCGGCGGAGAGGCGAGGACCATCCCGATCACGATCACGGCGGGCAAGGAACTGTCGCAGTACATCGAGCTGCCCAAAGGCCTGACGGCGTTCGGGCAGCTTCAGGTGCGGACCGATCCCGCAGGTGCGCAGGTCACCGTTGACGGCATCCCCCGCGGCAAGTCACCCGTCCTGGTCGAATCGCTGGCCGCCGGCGAGCACTCGGTCGTCCTCGAGAGCGAAAACGCCAACGTGAAACAGACGGTGTCGGTCGAAGCCGGCATGACGGCGTCGCTGGTCGTGCCGCTGACGAACGTCGAGGCCGCGCCGGCATCCGGCTGGATCGCGATCAGCGCGCCGGTCGAGCTGCAGATCTTCGAGGGCAAGCGTCTGGTCGGCACGAGCCAGAGCGACCGTCTGATGATGACGGCGGGCAAGCACGATCTCGAGATCGTGAACGAAACGCTTGGCTACCGGCAGGTGAAGAGCGTACAGGTCGCGGGCGGAAAGACCGCTGCGGTGAAGCTCGATTGGCCGAAGGGCAACATCTCGATCAACGCGCTGCCCTGGGCCGACGTCTGGATCGACGGCGAGCGGATCGGCGAGACGCCGATCGGCAATCTGGCGCTCGCGATTGGGCCGCACGAGATTACGTTCCGGCATCCGGAGCTCGGTGAGCAGAAGTACGCCACGACGGTGTCGCTCAAGGCGCCTGCGCGCGTGAGCGTCGATTTGAGAAAGAAGTAGGAGGGAAGCGTCATGTCACGCACGGTGCTCGGCCTGGCAGCGGTCGTCCTGTTGGCGTCCGGCAGCACGGTTGTCGCGCAGGATTCCATCGCGGCAGCCCGGGACCTCTACGCATCAGCGGCGTATGAGGACGCCCTGGCCGTTCTCAGCAAGCTGCCCGAATCGGGGCGGCCCGTGGAGGAGGCGAACACGATCGAGCAGTACCGCGCGCTCTGCCTGCTCGCGCTGGGGAGAACCGCCGAAGCCGAGCGTGCGATCGAGCTGGTCGTCGCCGCCGAGCCGTCGTACCGGCCGGCCAACGATCTGTCGCCGCGCGTGCGCAACGCGTTCAGCGACGTCCGCCGCCGCGTGTTGCCGAACATCATTCAGCAGAAATACATGCAGGCCAAAGCGGCGTTCGACCGGAAGGACTACGCCATTGCGGCCAACGGATTTTCGCAGGTCCTCGACACGATGAACGATCCCGACGCGATCGCGTCGTCGAGCCAGCCGCCGCTGTCCGACATCAAGACGCTGGCCGTCGGCTTCAAGGATCTCGCGACGACCGCCGCGACGCCGCCGCCACCGCCGCCGCTGCCCGCCGCTGCGCCTCCGCAGACCCCGGTGGCCGAGCCTCCGGCGCCGAAGACGATGCGGGTGTTCACGAGCGCGGACGCCGAAGTCACGGCGCCAGTCGTGATTCGGCAGGATCTCCCGCCGTTCCCCGGCCAGGTCCTGATTCCACGCCAGGGCATGATCGAAATCGTGGTTGACGAGACCGGCGCGGTCGAAACGGCGATGATGCGTATTTCGGTGTCCAGCGTGTACGACCAGCTGGCGCTGGGCGCTGCGAAGACGTGGCGCTATCGGCCCGCGACCGTCAACGGCGTTCCCGTGAAGTACCGGAAGGCGGTTCAGGTGACCATCCGGCCGACGGGCGCGCGCGAGTAACGGCTTTTTTGGTCGAGGTTCTTGTATCTTTCTCCCAAATCCTGCAGTCTAAGAGGATGTAAGGAGAAGGCAGATGGCTAAACGGGCAAGCTCAGGTATTGTGTGTCCACGGTGCGGGGTTCCGAGCGCGAAGATTATCGGGCGGTCGGAGGCTCTTCCCGTGCTGTATCTCAAGTGTGACGACTGCGGTCGGACGTCGATTTCGCCTGAATAATTCCTTCTAAATCAATCGCTTCGACCGACGTAGCCGCTCTGAATCGCCGGGACCGCGCGCCCGGCGAGCACCGTCGCGACCTGCGGCGCGACCGCTGCCGGGATATCCGTCAGCGGTCGCACGTAATCTCCCTCCATAGCTGCCAGCGGCACCCCGTCCTGATACAGGATGCGGCTGGACGTGTGCGTCCTGATCTTGTCTCCGGATGTCACGATTCCGGCGAGATTCAAGGGATCGGCCGCGTTAACGACGATGAGCCGGCCATCCGGCTTTGTCCGGCGCACTTCGCGCATGGCAGTTATCGCCTCGGGAAGGGCGAACTGTTCCCCTGACATACCTCCGACGAATCGCCCTCCGCGAATTTCGCCGCGTGATTCGAGCCGCCAATAGACGCGCAGCAACTCCCGCCAGGTCGGCTGACCGATTTCCTTTGTCAGCAGCCGACGGAACACCACACCGTAGCGTCGCAGCAGGACGCGCGCCTTCGCTTCGACCTGCTGGTCGTCGGTGAGCGCATTCGTGGACGACCGGAAGATCGACCACCGGCCGGCGATCGACGCGCGCCCCTTCCCGTTGGATCCCGTCCTCAGCAGCCCGCGCACGCCGCCGAAGCCGTCACAGGTCGCGCGTCCGCCGGCGACCAGGATTCCCAGGGCGCGGCGAACCGCTGTCTCTTCGAGTCCACACGTTGACGCGATCTCGTACCCGAACAACGCGCCCCGACGCTCGAGGACATCGACGACCGAGGCGCACGCAGGATCGTTCGCGAAGAACGCCGGGTCCTGCCCGGCCGCCTCTGTCCCACCAACCCAAAGCCCAGCGTCCTCGTGCGGGAAGAACATGATCGGCGTCGTCGATACGAGGCTCGAAAGGTCTGACGTTTCAGAGGACGCTTCGACGCTGCGGCCCCACGCGAGCTCGCCGGTCAGGCACAGCGTGTCGAGCGCGGCGGGATCGTACGGATCGAGGCGCGTCGGAAGAAGCGCGCGCTCCCATGCGGCTGCCGGCGCCGCGAAACCGGTCAGTTGCCGCGCAACTTCGCGCAAGCCGTCAACACCGCACAACCGATGTGCCGGATGCGCGTTCTGCCAGACGAACAGGAATCGCATGAAGTCGGCCGGGCTGAGCGGCTCGATCTCCGCACGCAGACGCTTCAGCGTGTAGCTGTGAATGCGCGCGAGGAGCCGACGATCGCACCATTCGACCGTCGGGCGACGCTCGAACGAACCGCGAAGGATCACACCTTCGCTTTCGAGCCGGAGGAGCGCCGCGTCGACGTCGGCGACGCTGACGCCAAGATCCGCCGCGAGATCGTCCGCGGTCGTCGGGCCGACGATGGCCATCCGTCCGCGCAGCAGCTCGGCGATGGCGTCGTCCCGGTTCCAGACGCGTGCGGCTCGGCTGGGCGGCGCATCGATCGATGGATTCAACGCGAGGCCTGGATGGACCGCGCGCAGCTCCGGCAGGCGTTCCGCTGCGATCCAGACGTGAGCCGGACGGTCACCGATCTCGCCGACCGTGGCTCGGGCGACTCGGCGAGCCGCCGTCAATTCGGCAAACCATGCATCCTCCATTGACGCCGTCTCCGCGGACGTGAGGAAGCCGGCGGTGGTGATCGCATCGTGCAATTCGTCTGCGTCCCTTGGTGAAGGACGCGCCTCGCCGCGGACGCGCGCAATCGCCGACGCGTCGAGGATGCCGGATTCGCCGCGGTCACCCGCGCGCCGATTGAGCACGGCCTGCGTTCGCCGTTCTTCGAGCGGCGCATCGTCGAGGAACGCGTACGGCTTTGCGTTGAGAACGGCGCGCGAGAGCGGCGACGGCTCCGGCGTATCGACGGCGACGCAGCGGATCGTGCCGGCGTGTATTCCGTCGAGCACCTTCGAGAGGCCGTCGAAGTCCATTGCCTCGTGCAGGCAGTCGTGGACTGTCTGCGCGACCAGAGGATGATCGGGAATCTGCCGATCGCCGGGAATGTTCTCGAGACACGCCGCGGCGTCCGGAAAGCACGCCGCCATCAGATCGTCGGCCTGCATGCGCTGCAGCTGCGGGGCCACTTTGCGGCCGTTCCGGTTTCTCGGTACGGCCAGCGAGATCGTCGCGTTCCACCGCCAGCGCGTCTGAAACACGGGTGCGTCGAGGAATGCCTGGACGAGGACGTCGCGGGCCGTCGCCGGATGCAGGTACCGGAAGACATCCTTCAGTGGGAACGAGTGCTGCGGACCGAGCGACAGCAGCAGCGCATCTTCGGTAGCGGACGCCTGCAGCTCGAAGTTGAACTGCCGGCAGAAGCGCTTGCGGAGCGCGAGTCCCCACGCCTTGTTGATGCGGCTGCCAAACCGCGCGTGAAGCACGAGCTGCATGCCGCCCGACTCGTCGAAGAACCGTTCGAGCACGAGCGTGTCCCGCGTCGGGATGACGCCGAGCACGCGGCGCGACTCTGCGAGATACGTGGACACCTGCTCCGCGGCACCGGCCGGAACGCCGGCTTCTTCGGCGAGCCAGGCCGCCGCGCCGTTCGCGTCCGCCGACGCCGGCGCCTCGTCGTGAGCGGGTGCGTCGAGCCGGGCCGAGAAGTCTTCGCACAGATCGCTGACCGCGTGCGACAGTTCGTCGCTGCGACCCGGCGCCTCGCCAAGCCAGAACGGGATCGTCGGCGGTGCGCCCTTCGCGTCCGACACACGCACGACGCCCGGCAGGACCTGGAGGATCTGCCACGACGCGTTGCCGAGCTGAAAGATGTCGCCGGCGGCGCTTTCGATCGCGAAATCCTCGTTCAACGTGCCGACGAACGTGTCGCCGGGATCGAGGACGACCCTGTAGTCCGCGACTTCGGGAATCGCGCCGCCCGACGTCAACGCCAGCCGACGCGCGTGCCGGCGCCCGCGCAGCGTGTGATTGATCTCGTCGCGATGGACCAGCGCTCCGCGTCGTCCACGTCGCGTATCGAATCCATCCGCGACCATCGTCACCACGGCGTCGAATTGCGATCGCGGCAGGTCCCGATAGGGCCACGCGCGGCGGACCAGATCGAACGCGTCGTCCTCGGTGTACGAGCAACACGCCGTCTCGGCGACCAATTGCTGCGCCAGCACGTCGACCGGCGCGTCGTGATGAACGATGCGATCGAGATCTCCGTGGCGGACCGCACGGAGAAGCGCGGAGCACTCGACGAGATCGTCGGTTGTTTCGGGGAAGAGCCGGCCCTTCGGCAGGCCGGCAATCGTGTGACCCGATCGGCCGACGCGCTGGAGGAACGTCGCAATCCGATGCGGCGAGCCGATCTGACAGACGAGATCGACGGCGCCGATGTCGATGCCGAGCTCGAGCGACGCCGTCGCGACGAGTGCCTTCAGCGTCCCGCTCTTCAGCCGCGTCTCGGCGTCGAGCCGACGCTCCTTCGACAGGCTGCCGTGATGCGCCGTGACGTCCTGCTCGCCGACCCGGTCGGCCAGCTGACGTGCGAGCCGTTCCGCCATCCGCCGCGTATTGACGAACACCAGCGTCGTCCGATGCTCGCGAATGAGATCGGCCAGGCGGTCGTAGTACTCCGTCCAGACCTCGTGCGACATGACCGCATCGAGCGGCGCGCGCGGCACCTCGAGACCGAGATCCATCTGCCGCCGGTGGCCTTCGTCGATCACCTCGCACGTGTCTGGCCTGGCCGCCGTTCCGAGCAGAAACCGTGCGACGTCTTCGATGGGACGCTGGGTGGCCGAGAGACCGACGCGCAAGAGCGGCGTCTCGACGAGCTGCTGCAGCCTTTCGATCGACAGTGCGAGATGTGCGCCGCGCCGCGTGCCGATGACGGCGTGAATTTCGTCCACGATGACCGTACGCACCGTTCGGAGAATGTTCCGGCTGCGGTCGGCCGTCAGCATCAGGTACAGCGACTCCGGAGTCGTGACGAGGATGTGCGGCGGCCGCCGCAGCATGGCCGCGCGCTCGCTCGCGGTCGTGTCGCCGGTCCGCACCGCCGCAGTGATGCGCGGCGCGTCGATACCGAGCGCCTCAGCGACGCGGCGGATGCCCCGCCGCGGCTGCGCGAGGTTCTTGTGAATGTCGGCGCTGAGCGCCTTGAGCGGCGACACGTAGACGACGCGAACTTCGTCGGGAAGAGGCGCGTCGAGTCCGGCGCGGAAGAGTTCGTCGAGCGCCGTCAGGAACGCCGCAAGGGTCTTGCCCGATCCAGTCGGCGCGGCGATGAGCGTGTGGCGCTGCGCACCGATGGCGCGCCATCCGCGAATCTGCGCGGTGGTCGGCGTGCCAATGGATTCTTCGAACCAGCGGGTGACAACGGGATGGAACACGTTCGCACTTGACTCGCGCCGGTCGTGCGCGCGCGTCCGAAATCAGGGCGTCGGACAGTCACCCGACGCGGGCTTGATCGTTTTGACCTTGAACTCGGGAATGTCGACCGGTGCGCCCGTCCCCGAATCGTTCGTGGCAGCCTGCACCGCCGCACGCGACGGATCGATTGCGCCTGCCTGTCCCGCGATGTTCGCGTTGGGGAGAAGGCCTCCGGAAATCTTCAGACCCTTGACGACGATGCCGCCGTCCACCTGCACCGGCCGATTCAGGTACTCGCGGAAGTTCATGCCGGTGATGCGGTACTTCGATCCTTCCTTGGTATCGGTGATCGTGTACTGATCCGGCGCGCCCGACTCGGGTTCGACGCAGCCCGTGAGCGAGACGACCTTGGACTTCTTGTCCCGGCTTTTGTCCTGCGCCTTCTCTTGCGCGGTGGCGACACCGGCCGCCGTCGCGACGATGAGCATCAACGGCAGTACTGCACGCATAAGCCCAGTGTAGCGCAGCGGATATAGCTCATCCGTGAGAAAAAACGTTGTCGCGAAACGCGGTACAATCTCAGCCTTGCGCCGGAGAATCGGGCTACGCTGGATTGCCGCCGCACTCGTCCTGGTGATCGTCGCGCCACTGGGTCTTTTTGCAGGTCTGTCAATCCAACGAGCGTGGCGACGCCAGCTCGCGAACGTCGACAATCAGAACATCGCAACAGTCCGGGCCATTTCGATCGCCGTCGATCAGGCACTGGAAAAAACGACGGCGGCGCTCGACGTGCTCGGCGAGCTGCACGCGCTCGACGGACCTGATCTCCCCGCGTTCGAGAGTCTCGCGGCGCGGATCCTCCCGTATCAGCCAAATTGGACCTCGATCATCCTCGCGAGCCCGACCGGAAAGATTCTTGACGGCATACCCGACGGCGCCGACGGCAGCCTGACGGAGTCGGAGGCAGACTGGGCCCGCGCCACCGCCGCGAACCGGAAGACAACCGTCTCCAGCATTCGCAAGGTGCCCGGCACTCAAGGCTGGATGGTCATGGTCGGCACGCCGGTCATCCGCCACGGCGTCGTGACCGCCATCCTCGGCGCGCGTGTCCGCTCCGACGCCCTCAGCGCGCTGCTGCGCCAGCAGCAGGCTCCGCCCACGGCCATCGTCACGCTTCTCGATGGCGAGAGCCGAATCATGGCCCGGACGCAGGGCGAAGCGACGTTCCGCGGTACCGCGGCGACGCAGGCGTTCATGGAGGCCCAGTCGAGAATGGGGCAGGGCGCGTGGCGAGGACCGATGCGCGACGGACGCCCGAGCTACGCGGCGTTCAGCCGATCGCCGCTGTCCGGATTGACAGTCGCGCTCGCGCTGCCGGCGGAGGAAGTGGACGGACCGATCCGTCGGATTCTCTGGCTGCTCGGGGCGGCGTGGATTGTCGTGCTGACGCTTGGCGCGGGTCTCGGCCTGCTTCTGGGCCAGGTGATCGTCCGCGCGATGTCGTCTGCGTCGAGTGCGGCGATGGCGCTTGCGCGGGGCGACGCCGTGTCGCTGTCGAGTTCGCGGATTGCGGAGGTCGACGAGCTCGCCGCCGGATTGCGGCATGCGTCCGAAACGCTCCAGGCGCGCAATCGTGAGCGCGACGAGGCGAGCCGTCTCAAAGACGAATTCCTGATGACCATTTCCCACGAGCTGCGGACGCCGCTCACGGCGATTTGTGGCTGGGCGCGGATGCTGTCCACGGGGCAGATTCGCGACGAGCAGCGGGGAAAAGCGGTCGACGCCATCGAGCGGAACGCTCAGGCGCTGCAGCAGATCGTGGACGACCTGCTCGACGTCTCGCGCGTCGTGTCGGGCAAGCTGCGCCTCGACGTGCAGCCGCTCGCGATGGCCGACGTGGTCGCGTCCGCGATCGAGGCGATCCGTCCCGCGGCCGACGCCAAGGGCATCCTCGTGACGACGGATCTCAGCGAAGACGGCAGCTTGATCTCGGGCGACCGGGGTCGGTTACAGCAGGTGCTCTGGAACCTGCTGTCGAACGCGGTGAAGTTCACGCCGAACGGCGGGCGCATCGACATCGAGTGCCGGCGCGCCGGCGCCCACGTCGAACTGCTCGTGCGCGATACCGGCGTCGGTATCGAGCCGGAGTTTCTGCCTCACGTGTTCGAACGATTCCGGCAGGGCAAGGGAGGAACGACGCGTGCGCACGGCGGCCTCGGTCTGGGCCTGTCGATCGTGCGCCACTTCGTGGAACTGCACGGAGGGACGGTCACCGGCGAAAACAACGTTCCGCCGCCTGGCGCGACGTTCCGGGTCGTGCTGCCCGCGCCGCCTGCGTCTACGTATCCTGACGTCGTGGAATGGTCCCCGCGCGGGACAGCCACGGCAACCAAGACACCCACCACCGCGGCACGCTGAAACGCAGGACGACCTCTACGCGATCCGGCGAGCCGGCGTGGTCGACGCTCGAATGGTCGGACACGTCCACGGCAGATTGTCGCGCCGCTTCAACCGGATCCGGGAATCGCTCGACGAACTCGCGGACGATCTCGTCGCCGTCGAGGCCGATGGCCTCGGCGTACGACCTGATGAACGCCCGCCTGAAGATCCCCGTCGGCCAGCGGGTGACGTCGTCGCGCTCGAGCGCTTCGAGCAGCGATCGGTTGATCTTCGTGGACTGCGCGATGGACTGCAGCGAGATGTGGCGACGCTCGCGTTCCTGGCGCAGGCGTGGTCCGAAGGCGGCAGCAGGTTCCATTGAAAGGGTATGTGGGGCCGCGTTGCAAAGACCGAGCCTTCACCGCAGCTGCAAAAAACAACTCAATCGTGCGTGGCGTTCAGCTCTGCTGTGAATGTGATCAAGACAGGAGTGTGTAAACGCTTCTGAAACGATGAGCTGAGACCGACCAAATCACCGGCCAGCGGACGTCCCGAAATGGGATGCCCGCTGGCCGAACTGCTTCTCGCTACTGTCCCGTCCCGCGCGTCGCGGAGGCCGGCAGCGCGTAGGCGATGTACTCGCCCGAGTAGTTGCCGCCGCTGACCGCGACGACGATGTACTGACGGCCGTCGGCCGAGTAGGTCATCGGCGATCCGCTCTGCGGGGCCGGCATGAACACCGCGCCGACCTGCTCGCCAGTCTGCTTGTTGTACGCGCGCAGCATCGCTCCGCGCGGATGATCCGGCGTCGTCGTCACCGACGGATCGCCGACGACGATGAGCGTCTTCGTCACGACCACGCCGACGTTGCCGGACTGGCCTGTCTTCGGCACGGTGACGCCGCGAAGCGCCGGGCTGTTGCGCACCGCATCGGGCGTGTCGCCGTGCGGCACGGACCAGTCGAGGTCCCCTTTATCGAGGTTGATGCTGACCACGACGCCGTACGGCGGCTTGACGATCGGCACGCCCTGAATGACCGTGCCGCCGCCGAATCCACCTTCCGGTGCCGCGCCGCCGCGGCCGGCGCCGCGACCCGCTGCCGCAGCGGGCGGAGGCGTGGCGGGAGGCGGCGGAGCCGCGCCGCGCGCCGGCGAGTCGGCTGACGTGCCTTCACCGCCGCCGAGGATCGGACGGAACGTCGACCCGGCGGTGCCCATCACGTAGTCGAGATCAGAGAACTCCTTTGGCGGCGGCACGAGTCCGAGCGGCGCGATGCAGGCGTTGCACGCGTGCGTGATGAACCGGTGCGTTTCCGGGTCGAAGGCCGAACCGGGCCAGTTGACGCCGCCGCTCAGCGTGCCGGATGTCAACGCGGCGATCGGACCCTCGGGCTTGCTCACGGCCGGCGGCAGGAACACGGGGCCGAGACGATACCGCTTCGCCGAGTTCGCGGCCTGCTCCTTCAGCTCCGGCGTGAAGTCGATGAGATCCTTTTCCTCGACGCCGTTGCGCGAGTAGGCCGGCGGCTTGGACGGGAACGGCTGCGTCGGCGAGGTCTTTTCGCCGGGCGTGTCGGTCTGAGGAACCGGCTTCTCTTCGATCGGCCACACCGGCTGCCCGGTAACGCGATCGAACACGTACAGCATGCCCTGCTTCGTGGCCTGCGCAACGGCCTTGATCGGTTTGCCGTTGACGTTGATGTCCATGAGCAGCGGGGCGGCCGGCATGTCGTAGTCCCAGATCGGGTGGTGGACGATCTGGTAGTACCATTTGCGCTGGCCGGTCTTCAGGTCGACGCAGACGAGGCTGTCGCCGAACAGGTTGTTCCCCGGACGATGGCCGCCGTAGAGGTCCGACGTCGGATCTTCGACCGGCAGATAGACGAGGCCCAAGTCTTCATCGACAGTGATCTGCGACCACACGCCCGTGTTGCCGTTGATCGCCCACGACTCTTTTTCCCACGTATCGTTGCCGAACTCGCCCGGCCGGGGAATCGTGTTGAACGTCCAGAGCAGCTTGCCGCTGCGCACGTCCCAGGCCCGCACGAGGCCCTTGGTGTTGTTGTGCGTCTTGACCGTCAGCCCTTCGCGGAAAGACGAGCCGACGAGCACGACGTCCTTCGCGACGGTCGGCGTCGAGTGCAGTCCGATCTCGCCCGTCTCGAGGTTGATCTGCTCACCCTTGCCGACGACCGCGCCGACCTTCATGTCGACGATGCCGTCCTTGCCGAAGGTGCGGACCGGCTGTCCGGTGTGCGCGTTGAGCGCGACGAGACGATACCCGGTCGTCACGAACAGGACGCGGTCGTCGCCCTTGCCGTCGGTCCAGTACGAGAGACCGCGGCCCGAGAGCTGCCGCGGCGCCGCGACGGCGCGCGCGCCTTCACGGAGGGAGTAGACCCACATCAGCTCGCCGGTCTTGCCGTCGAGCGCGACGACGGAACGGCGCGTGCCGCCGGTCGCGTAGATCGTCCCGTTGATCGCGAGAGGCGTTCCTTCGAGCTTGAACTCGGGGCGCGTGCCGAGGTTGTCGGTCTTGAACCGCCACGCGACCTCGAGCTGGTTGAAGTTGCTCGCGTTGATCTGATCGAGCGGCGAGTAGCGCGACCCCTTCACATCAGCCGTGTAGTACGGCCAGTCGCCTTTCGCGGTGCTCGGCGGTCCCGACGCCGGCGCCTGGCCCTCGACGCGGACGTTCATCTTCGGCAGCGAGAATGCCAGTCCGACCGCCAGCGCGCCGCACGCCAGGACGGTTCGACTTACTCTTCGAGTCATCATCTGCTCCTCAAGGCGTTTAAATTCCCAATTCCTAATTCCTAGTTCCTAATTCTCAATTCCTACTGTCCTGCCGTTGACGAACGCGCCTGCGCAGGATGGAGCGTCAGCTTCTGCACGCGCCAGTTGAGCAGCTCTGCGACGTAGAGTTCATTCTCCGAGGGACACGCGATTTCGTGAATCCAACCGAACTGCTTCATCGAGTGGCCGCTCTTCCCGAGATAGCCGACCAGCTTTCCGTCGAGCGTCAGCTTGTAGATGCGTCCCGGGAACGCATCGGCGAAGTAGATGTACTGCGTCGGTCCGCCGGAGATGCACACCGCCCACGGCGCGCCCGGCGCCATCGTGCCCGATCCGGGCGGCGCGTCGGCGGAAAGTGCAGCCTGGTAATTCGGTGTCGGACCCATCCACGGCTTCGCATCCGCCGGGACGGGCGCCTGCGCGATGTCGACCTTGATCTCGCGGACGAATTTGTTCGTTTTCGGATCGATGACCTGGATGCGGCGGTTGCCGCGGTCGGCGACGTAGATGTTGCCTTTCGCGTCGTTCGCGATGGAGTGCGGCGTGTTCAGCTTGCCGAGATCCTTCCCGCCCGGATCGCCAAACGACTCGACCCAGTCGCCGTCCTTCGTGAACTTCGCGACACGCGAATTGATGTAGCCGTCGCTGATGTAGATGTTGCCGTCGGTGTCCCACGCGACGTCGGTCGGCTGGCGGAACTGTCCAGGAACTGGCGGACGCGGCGGATTCACCCTCGTCCAGGGCGCAGCTTCGTCAGACGCTTCCTTCTTCCGCCCGAAGACCATCGTCACGTGGCCTTCCGGGTTGATGCGGACGATCATGTCCGAGCCCTTGTCGATGGCCCAGAGGTTGTCGTCCTTGTCGAATCGCACGGCGTGTGCGTACGACCAGGCGTACAGGCCCTTGCCGACCTCGCGCAGGAACTTCCCGGTCTTGTCGAACAGCAGAATCTGCGACGCCGTTGCGCCGTACGCCGGACCGCCGGCGCTGTTCGACCGCGTGTAGACGGCGATCTCGCCCTTCGAGTTGACGGCGACGCCGGACGCCTCGCCGAAGTTCATGTCCTGCGGGAGCTTGAAGAAATTCGGAGCGGAATCGAACGGAATTTCGGGGGCCGGCTGCTGAGCGAGCGCAGCCGGACCAATCGCGACGAGTGCAGCAAGAAACCACTTTTTCACGGGTCGCCCCTCCCTTCCAACGGCCGTGGATGCGGAATGAAGGAGGGGAGTATATCACCAGACAGGACACCGACTTACACCGGGTCCGTGCGGCGCGCGACCGAGCGGAGCAGGACGCGTCGTCAGCTCGCTAACGCGGTCGCCGAGAGTTCGACATATCCCTGGTCAGCGGACTCATGCGACTCGAGCCAGTCGTGCACGCCGGCTAGAACTCGCCGCGCCGTCGTTGGATTGCCGATCGGCGCCGGCGCGCGGACGGTCATCGTGCACACGCGCGGACCGATGAGCGCGATCTGCAGGAACACGTCAGCTCCGACGCGCGTGAGCCCGTAGATGTACAGCTTCCACTGATCGTCGCCGACCGTGAGCGAGGCGTGCGCGGGCGTCCTGACAATGTTGGACAGGTCGTGTTTCATGATTCGATTGGACGGCGTGGATGCAGCGGGCGTGTGGCAGGATCGTGACAAAACAGCGAACAGCGCGCGGACGACCTCGACGAAGGCGCGTCACCAGCACACGGTGACGCAGCCACAGCTCAGAGGAGTTCAGAGATCGGCGCTGGCCGGCGTCCAGCCATGCGCGATCCAGTCGTTTCGTACGTCATTCGACCAGCGAAAACCGTCAGCGTCGTCGAGGCAGACCTTACTGCGGAGAGGTAGCCCGTCGTAATAGACGACGGCGAGCTCAGACCCTTCACCCAGAGGCCGCGTCACACAGGTCAGCTGCCGGTTCCCGTCGGAGAGCACCCATCGCACGACTTCCGTTGCCATGTTCTTTTCACACGGCAAGCCGGTTGCCACAGTCACAGCCTCGAAATTCCTAAGTAAACCGCCGCACCCGCCCGCAAGCGGACAGCGTGAACGTCATAATTTGTGGGCACGGGCGTGAACCCTACACGGCCAGCTGAGCGCGGACTCAGGGCGGCTATACCGGGCTGAACCTGTCAAAACATTCATGGCGTCAGGGTCCCAGACGGATCGGCTGAGCGCGCCGTGAATGCGCCACTTCGACGCTGATGCCCAACCGGGAGCTCTGTCGCTGGGCAACAGCAGGTCCGGACGCGTACTCGTGCGTTCGTGCGGCGTGCTTGTTTATGGTTCGTGCACGCGGCGCGACACGCGCGTCGCGTCGTGCACGCGCACACGTGAAGTGTGCGACGTGCTGGCGCGGCTGCCGTGAACATCGGTCGGGTTTGTCTCTCGACGTCTCATCACGGATGACATCAGGAGACATCGCGCGCGGTCACGGTCACGTATCGCGACTGTGAATCACACGGAGCGCGCGGCGCACGCTATGATCATTGGAAGGCCCTATCGATGTGGATCGTTCAGATCGCGCTGCGACGTCCCTACACGTTCGTCGTTCTCGGACTCCTGATTCTCGGCATCGGACCGCTGACGATCTCGCGCACGCCGACTGACATCTTCCCGAACATCGACATCCCCGTCGTCACCGCCATCTGGACGTACGGCGGCCTGTCCGCGCAGGACATGGCCGATCGCATCGTCTCGAACTACGAGCGGACGCTCAGCACGTCGGTCAATGACATCGAGCATGTCGAATCGCAGTCGCTGCGCGGCATCTCGATCGTCAAGGTGTTCATGCAGCCGGGCGCGAAGGTCGATCTTGCCGTCGCGCAGATCACCGCCGTTTCGCAGGCGGTGCTGCGCCAGGCGCCGCAGGGCACGGTGCCGCCGTTCATCCTGCAGTACAACGCGTCGAGCGTTCCGGTCATTCAGTTCGCGTTGTCCGGAACCGGCCTGTCCGAACAGCAGCTCTTCGACCTCGGCGTCAACTTCCTCCGGCCGCAGCTCGCGGCGGTGCCCGGCGCGCAGCTGCCGTATCCGTACGGCGGCAAGCAGCCGCAGGTGCAGGTGGACCTCGATCAGGTGGCACTGCAGGCGAAGGGCCTGTCGCCGAACGACGTCGTCAACGCGATCGCGCAGCAGAACCTGATTCTTCCCGCGGGCACGTCGAAGATCGGATCGACCGAATACGACGTCGACCTGAACGCCAGCCCGACGCGCATCGACGAACTGAACGACCTGCCAATCAAGGTCGTGGGAACGACGCCGATCTACATCCGCGACGTCGCGCACGTGCGGAACGGCTACCCGCCGCAAACCAACATCGCGCGCGTCGACGGCCAGCGCGCCGTGCTGATGATCATTCAGAAGGTCGGCAACGCCTCGACGCTGGACATCATCTCGAAGGTCAAGGCGGCCGTGGCGCAGGCGCTTCCCGGACTGCCGCCCTCGCTGACGGTCAAGCCGCTCGCCGATCAGTCGCTGTTCGTCCGCGCGTCGATCCAGGGCGTGCTTCGCGAAGCGGTGATCGCCGCCGCGCTCACCGCGCTGATGATCCTGCTGTTCCTCAGCAGCTGGCGCAGCACGCTCATCATCGTCGTCTCGATCCCGCTGTCCATCCTGACGTCGATCATCGTGCTGAGCGCGCTCGGCGAGACGATCAACATCATGACGCTGGGCGGCCTCGCGCTCGCCGTCGGGATTCTGGTCGACGATGCGACGGTCGAGATCGAGAACATCAACCGCAATCTGGCGCTTGGGAAGGAGCCGGAGCGGGCGATTCTGGACGGCGCGCAGCAGATTGCGATTCCGGCGTTCGTGTCGACGATCTGCATCTGCATCGTGTTCGTGCCGATGTTCTTCCTCGCCGGTGTCGGCCGCTATCTCTTCGTGCCGATGGCCGAGGCTGTCGTGTTCGCGATGCTCGCGTCCTACTTTCTCTCGCGGACGCTCGTGCCCACGATGGCGAAGTACCTGCTGCGAGGCCATGATCACGACGAATCGAATCCCGGCTGGTTCGACCGCGGATTTGCCCGGGTGCACGAGCGCTATCGCCGGTTCCTGACGGCAGTGATCACGCGACGGGCGGCGTTCACGCTGGTGTTCCTGGCGGCGTGCGCCGGCTCGCTCCTGCTCGTGCGGTGGGTCGGCGAAGACTTCTTCCCGGCGGTCGACGGCGGACAGTTCAAGCTGCATTTGCGCGCGCCGACGGGCACGCGAATCGAGGAAACCGCGGCGCTCTGCGATCGCGTGGAGGCGATGATCCGCGAAGTCGTCCCGAGCCACGAGGTCGCCAGCGTCATCGACAACGTCGGCCTGCCGTACAGCGGCATCAACCTCTCGTACACGAACTCGGCGCCAATCGGTTCCTCCGATGCGGACGTGCTCGTCACGCTGTCTGACGGACACCAGCCAACCGAAGGCTATGTGCGCGATCTGCGTCTTCGGCTGGTCAAGGAATTTCCGGGCGTGCTCTTTTCGTTCATCCCGGCCGACATCGTGACGCAGATTCTCAACTTCGGTCTGCCGGCGCCGATTGACGTTCAGGTCGTCGGCCGCAACCTCGAAGCGAACCGCCGGTTTGCGACGGCGCTCTCCGTGAAGCTGGCTCAGGTGCCGGGCATGGTGGACGTGCGCGTGCACCAGGCGTTCAACCAGCCGCTGCTGCACCTCGACGTGGACCGCACGCGCGCCGCGCAGACGGGATACACGCAGCGCGACGTCGCCAACAACCTGCTGATTTCGCTGTCCGGCAGCGCGCAGACGGCGCCGACCTACTGGCTGAATCCTGCGACCGGCGTCAGCTATACGATCGCAACGCAGACGCCGCAGTATCGCGTCGACTCGCTCGAAGACATCGGGAACATCCCGTTGACGACGCCCGGCGCGCAGCCGCAGTTGCTCGAGGCCCTGGCATCGGTCGAGCGGCAGCAGCACATGGCGGTCATCTCGCACTACAACGTGCAGCCGGTCATCGACGTGTTCGGCGCCGTTCAGGGCCGCGACCTCGGCAGCGTGGCCCGCGAGATGCAGCCGATTCTCGACGCCGCCAACAAGAATCTCCCGCGCGGATCGCAGGTCATCGTCCGCGGTCAGATCGAGACGATGACCTCGTCCTTCTCGGGACTGGTGGCGGGACTGGCGCTCGCCGTCATGCTCGTCTACCTGCTCATCGTCGTGAACTTCCAGTCGTGGCTCGATCCGTTCATCATCATCTCGGCGCTTCCGGCGGCGCTCGCCGGCATCGTCTGGATGCTCTTCATCACGCATACGACGTTCAACGTGCCGTCACTGACCGGCGCCATCATGTGCATCGGCGTGGCGACGGCGAACAGCATCCTCGTCGTCAGCTTCGCGAAGGACGAGATGGCCCGTGGGCGGTCGGCGGTCGACGCTGCGGTGGATGCGGGGTTCACGCGGTTCCGCCCGGTCCTCATGACCGCGGCCGCGATGATCATCGGGATGGTGCCGATGGCGCTCGGGCTCGGGGAGGGCGGCGAACAGAACGCGCCGCTCGGCCGCGCCGTCATCGGAGGGTTGTTGTTCGCGACCGTCGCGACGCTGGCGTTCGTGCCCGCGGTCTTCGCGATTTTCCACGGTCGATCTCACAAGGTGCGCGTCGATGAACGAAGCTAAACCGGGCCGTCTGGGCCCGATCGTTGGTGGGTTGATGCTGATGGCGCTGGCGTTCGGCATCGCCTTCTGGGGGATCGCGACGCGGGCCAAGTCGCTCGACGTCGTGACCAAGGAAACGAAGGAGCTCGCGCTGCCGACGGTGGCCGTCGTCACGCCGCAGCGCGGCATACCGCAGGAAGAAATCGTACTGCCGGGGACGATGCAGGCGTTCACCGACGCGTCGATCTACGCGCGCACCAACGGCTACATGAAACGCCGCCTCGTCGACATCGGATCGAAAGTCAAGGCCGGACAGCTGCTCGCGGAAATCGACACGCCGGAGCTCGATCAGCAGATCGCGCAGGCTCGCGCGGATCTCGCGACGGCCGAAGCGAATTCGCGTTTGGCGGCGACAACGGCCGATCGCTATCGCGATCTGATCAAGACGGACTCGGTATCGCGGCAGGACCTGGACAACGCCAACGGTAATCTCGAAGCGCGTCAGACCGCCGTCGAGTCGGCGCGCGCCAACGTGAAACGGCTCGAGCAGCTGTACGCGTTCCGCCGGATCGAGGCGCCGTTCGACGGCGTCATCACCGCGCGAAACACCGAAGTCGGTGCGCTCATCGATTCGGGCAGCAACGCGAAGGAGCTCTTTCACATCGCCGCGGTCCACAAGCTCCGCGTCTTCGTGAGCGTCCCGCAGGTGTACTCCCAGGTCGCGCAGCCGGGCATGACCGCGGAGCTGACGCTGAAGGAGTTTGCCGGACGGACGTTCAAGGGCACGCTTGCGCGCACGTCGCAGTCGATTGACGTCGCGTCGCGCACGCTGCTCGTCGAAATCGACGTCGACAATCCGAAAGGCGAGCTCCTCACCGGCTCGTACGCCGAGGTGCACCTGAAGCTGCCGACGCCCGCGTCGACGTTGAAGGTGCCGGTCAGCACGCTCATCTTCCGGACGGAAGGCTTGCAGGTCGCGACGATCGTCGGCAATCGCGTCAAGCTCGTGTCGATCGTGACCGGCCGCGACTTCGGCAGCGATGTCGAAGTCACGTCGGGGCTGACGGGCGCGGAGCAGGTCATCATCAACCCGCCCGATTCCCTCGTCGACGGCGTCGCCGTCCGCGTGGCAGCGCAGGCCGCCAACGGCGAGGGCGGAGGAGCCGGTCGATGAGGCGGACGGCGCGCACGGTCTTGCGCGCGCTCGTGTTGACGGTCGTCGGCGCCGGCATGGCGTGCGCTCCAAAGAATCCGTACACGCCGCCCGACGTGCAGCCGCCGCCAGCCTACAAGGAATCGGACTGGAAGCCGGGTCAGCCGTCGGACGCGATCGCCCGCGGCTCGTGGTGGGAAATGTTCGGGGACGCCACGCTGAACGATCTCGAAGCCCGCATCAACGTGTCGAACCAGACGCTGAAGCAGGCGGCAGCCCGCTTCGTCGAAGCGCGCGCGTCGGTGGCGGGGGCGCGGTCGGCGCGCTACCCACAGGTCACCGCCGATCCGTCGATCGTGCGTGCGCAGCAGTCGGGCAATCGCGCGGTTTCGTCCTTCCACAACAGCTACGGCGATTTCCTGCTTCCCGCGACCGTCACGTACGAAGCGGACGTGTGGGGACGCATTCACTACACGATCGAGTCGAGCCGCACCCAGGCGCAGGCGACCGCCGCCGATCTGGAGACGGTCAGCCTGAGCCTGCACGCCGAGCTCGCCGTCGACTACTTCCTGCTGCGCGGCTTCGATCGCGAGCGCGAGCTGCTCGATTCGGCGGTCGCCGCCTACGGCCGCGCGCTCGAATTGACGCAGAACCGGTTCAACGGCGGCCTCGCGTCGCGCGCGGACGTCGATCTCGCGGAGACGCAGCTCGAGACGACGCGCGCGCAGGCCGTCGACATCGGCGTTGCGCGCGCCGGCGTGGAGCACGCGATTGCCGTCCTCGTCGGCGTACCCGCGTCCTCGTTCGCGCTCGCGCCAGCGTCGCTTGGCGACACGCCGCCGAGCGTGCCCGCCGGTCTGCCGTCCGAGCTGCTCGAACGGCGGCCCGACGTGGCCGCGGCCGAGCGTCGCGTGGCGTCCGCCAACGCCGATGTCGGCATCACGAAGTCGGCGTTCTATCCGATCCTGTCGCTCACAGGAACTGGCGGGTTCGAAAGCACGTCGCTCACGAACTGGATCACGAGCTTCAGCAGCTTCTGGAGCATCGGTCCGTCGGCGCTCATCACCGTCTTCGATGGCGGACGACGACGGGCCGCGGCAGACGAGGCGAGAGCCGCATACGACGAAGCGTCCGCGACGTATCAGCAGGCGGTGCTCGTCGCGTTTCAGGAAGTCGAAGATCAGCTGGCGACGCTGCGTGTGTTGAGCCAGGAGGCCACGGTCCAGCAGCGCGCGGTGGACGCGGCCGAGCGCTCGCTCGAGCAGGCGAACCTGCGCTACCGGGGCGGTCTCGCGAGTTATCTCGAGGTCGTCGTGGCGCAGAGTGTCGCGCTGCAGAACGAGCGCGCTGCCGTCGATGTGCTCACGCGCCGGATGACGGCGAGCGTGCTGCTCATCAAAGGTCTCGGCGGCGGCTGGAACGTCGCATCCCTGCCGCGGATCGCCGAACAGCACTAGCGGCCAGTCACGCCGCCGCCTTTCTTACTCCCAGTTTCACGTGCGGTAATTGATTCCGTCGTTCGTCGGTCGAGCTGCCTGTAAGTGCTAGTCGATATGCTGGAGCAGGTCGGCAAGGGAATTGCCCCTCAGCAGCCAAGCAGCCTGTCTGCGGAGGTGTTCATGTTTCGTCGTCTCGCTCTTCTTCTTGGTTTCCTTGTGTTCGTCGCCGGATGCAGCAACTCGTCGTCGCCGACGACGCCAACGAACAACGGAACTCCCGTCAGTATTCCTACCAATGCCACGAATCTCGGCGCGGCCGCGTACTCGCCGAATCCGCTTACGGTGACCGCCGGCACCACCGTGACGTGGACGAACAACGACAACACGGCGCACACGGCGACGTCGGATACGTCCGGTGTGTTCGACACGGGATCGATTCCGCCCGGTGGCCAGGCCAGCGCGACGCTCGGCGCGCGCGGCACCGTGACGTATCACTGCACGATCCATCCCGGCATGGTCGGGTCGATCATCGTGCAGTAGAGCGGAAGGAGCACGTGCGCCGCGGCGTCGGCGCACGTGTCGCGATCGGATCAGAATCGGATGTGCACGCCGAGCTCGATCGGCAGCGACCACCGCCCGCTCTTGTCGTTGATGTTCTCGAGCCCCGTCCCCTGCAAATCGTCCACCTGGGCCAATCCGCTGACGTGGCGGAAGCCGAGCTGCACCTTGAAGTCTGCGCGATCGTTCAGGCGGTAGAGCGCGCCGGCGTTGACGGCGAACGTGAACGCCGCGGTGCCGTCGTAGAGATCCGTCGCGGTCTGGACCGATCCGGTCTGCGTCGCCGCGAAGACGCCGTTGATGCGCGGGATGTCGGCGATGCCGATCAGCAGCTCGCCGAAGGGGCGCAGCTTGTCGTGGCGCTCGAAATAGCGGCGGTAGCCGCCTTCGAAGGTCCACACCTTCATGTCGTCGAAGGTGCCGTACAGGTCTGACGTGCCGGCCTTGCCGACGAGCACGGCGTCGGACCCGCTGCGCTGATACGCGAACTGTCCGCGAACCTCGCTCTGATCGTCGAGCGCATATCCCGCTCCCGCCTTCCACTGGATGCCCGTGCCGTACACCGTGTTCCACGACTGGCTCTGGATCACGACCGGCACGCCGTTCAGTGTGCCGATGCCCGCCGAAAGGAAGTCGCCGCTCAGGCCGATGTCCCAGCCGACGCTGGCTTCGACATTCCAGCGCGAGTCCCCTGTCTGCGCGCGCGCAGACGCCGGAAGGAACAGACATGTGACGAGAGCGAGCACGGAGCAGGATGCGTATGTGGACTTCACGAGCGGCACCTCCAGAAGGCAGCGAAGAGCGTATCTGGCGGCTGCACAGCCGACGAGCTTCGCGCTGGTTCCGACCAGCGTACGCGCTTCTCAGGGAAATGTACAGCGGCTAGATGAAGAAACCGTTGGAGCGGCCCTGCGGCCGCTCATCGGTTTTTGGCGTTATCGCAGGGCGGTTTCAGCGTCCGCTTTGATGGTGGCCCATTCCTTCATGAGATCGGTGAACCGCTCGTACGCGCTTGCCCCGACTTTCTGATCGGCTTGTCCGATTTCACGGCCGACGTTCGACAGTTGATCGATGAACATCGCGTCCTCGTACGGTCCTGGCTTCGTCGTCAGCCGGTCCCAGACGCTCTGGACCCTCGCTTGATCGCCGCGCCTGGCATCGAGCGCCTGCCGAACGCGCTGCTGCAGCTGACGTGCGTCGGCCAGCGCATCGCGAACCTTGAGCGCGAACTTCGTCTGTGCGGCGAGATCTGCGACCGTGACGCCGTCCTTGGCGACGCGCGGATCGATTTTCACGGAGAACGGCTCGGTCTTCGCCGCGCCGTCGGCGGTCAGCCGCGCGCGGAACGTGCCTGGTGCCGCGAGTGGACCCTGAGCGCCGAATCCGCCGCCGCCTTCACCGTCGCCGGCCGACGCGGCGCCGCCGCCATAGCGCAGATCCCATACGAAGCGGTTCATGCCGACCTTCGTCGGCAGCGTCGACGGCAGATTTCCTCCGCGCCGTCCGCCGCCGCGACCGCCTCTCGCTGCTGGCGCGTTGTTCGTGAACGTCCGAACGACAGTGCCGGTGGAGTCCAGGATCTCGAGCTTCAGACCTGACGGGGCAGACGGGAGGTAGTAGTCGATTCGCGCACCAACCGCCGGGTACTCCGGCATGTCGGGGCGGCCCGACGAGGGCACGTAGTGAGTGCGGTACGCGTCGGCCGGCGTGAACAGGAACACGCTCGACGCGTCGAACGGGCGATACGTCGGGTGAAGCGCCGTCAGCTTCGGCGTGCCGACCGATCCTGAACCGACCGCGGGCTTTTGCGCGGGAGGCGCCGCCGGACTCTGGTTCGACGCGCGAACGACATCGGAGCGACTCGTGTCGAGCGCTCCCTGCCTGTTGCCGTTCGGGTTGTCGCTCGGACGGGTACGTGTCGGTTTCGTCACGCTTGCCGCAATCTGCCGCAGCGGCTCCACGTCGTCCATGATCCAGAACGACCGTCCCATCGTCGACGCGAGCAGGTCGCCGTGATGGACCTTCAGATCGGTGACCGGTGTCGGCGGCAGGTTCAGCTGCAGCGACTGCCAGTGTTTGCCTTGATCGAACGAGACGTACGCGCCCTGCAGCGTGCCGGCGTACAGCAGGCCTTCCTGTTCGGGATCTTCACGAACGACGTGCATCGGCTGATCGGCGGGGATGCCGTTCGATCCGTCGGTGAGCAGCGTCCAGTGTTCGCCGTAGTCGTTCGTCATGTAGAGATACGGCTTGAAGTCGTTGAGATACATCCGGTAGACCGAGATGTACGCCGAGCCGCGGCGGTGCGGCGAGTCCTCGATGGTGTGGACGCGGCCGCCGGGCGGCAGATCAGGCGGCGTGACGTTCTTCCACGTCTTGCCGTTGTCTTTCGTCACCCACACGGGGCCATCGTTCGATCCGGTCCAGAACACGTTCGGATCGAGCCGCGACGCACGCATCGAGTAGAGCGCTGCATAAACTTCTTCGCCCGTCATGTCGCGCGTGATTGGCTCGCCGGACATGACGTGTCCTTCCGGCCCGTTCGCCGTCACATCAGGACTGAACCGCGTCCAGTGAATGCCGCCGTCCATCGTCCGATGCACGTATTGCGAGCCGTGGTAGACGATCTTCGGATTCTGCGGCGAGATTTCGATGGGCGCCTGCCGCACGAAGCGATACTTCATGTCCTGCGGTAACTTGCCGTAGCGCTGCTGCGGATAGATCCAGTAGTGCTGCTCCTGTCCAGTCTCGATGTTGTAGCGGCCGAACTCGCCCTTGCAGTCGCCGTAGATGATCTTGCCGCTCGGCACGGTGCGAATCTGACCGCTCTCGCACCCTGACGCCTGGAACCACGTCTGCGTCGGGTCGTCCATCGGCCACGAGAACGGCGGCAGGCTGGCGACGACGTAGGTGCTGTTGTCCTGCTGCGGCGCGACGAGCCGATACGGGAACTGCTCGTCGGCGTCGACCATGTAGAGCTCCGCCGTCGGCTGGTTCATCTGCGTCGACCAGCTGCGCCCCCCGTCCTGCGTGATGTTGGCACCGCCGTCGTTGGTTTCGATCATCACCTTCGGATTGTCGGGATTGATCCACACCACGTGGTTGTCGCCGTGCGGCGTCGCCAGGTTCGTGAACGTCTTGCCGCCGTCGGTCGAGTGATGGAACGACAGCTCGCTGACGTAGACCTCGTTCTCGTCCTTCGGGTTGACGTAGACCTTGTTGAAGTAGAACGGCCGCGCGCGCAGCGACTGGCTGTTGTTGACGAGCGTCCAGCTGGCGCCGCCGTCATTCGTTCGATACAGCCCGCCTTTCGCGCCTTTGGCTTCGACCTGCGCGTACACCACCTTCGGGTTGGATTGCGCAATGTCGACCCACACCTTGCCGATCACATCGTCGGGGAAGCCGCTGCTGACGCGCGTCCAGTGATCGCCGCCGTCCGTGCTCTTGTAGACGCCGCCGTCTGCTGCAGGGC
Source organism: Vicinamibacterales bacterium (assembly GCA_036557365.1). Lineage (GTDB taxonomy): Bacteria > Acidobacteriota > Vicinamibacteria > Vicinamibacterales > CAVVIG01 > DATKHR01. The sequence continues at coordinate 9,132 of DATBHR010000077.1, read as the reverse complement.
CGCCGCTGATGATGGTCCACGGCTTGCGCTGGCCGCGCCACGCGCCCGCGTAGAGCTCGTTCGGGTTCTGCCAGTTGATCGCAATCGACACGACGCCGGTTTCGTCGTTGATGAAGAGCACCTTCTGCCACGTCTTGCCGCCGTCTTTCGTCCGGTAGACGCCGCGATCGGGTCCCCACGCGAACGGCTGGCCGATCGAGGCGACGTAGGCAATATCCGGATTCCGCGGATCGATCTTCAACTGACCGATCTGACCGATCTCGCGCAGCCCGACGTGCTGCCACGTCTTCCCCGCGTCCGTTGACTTGTAGACGCCGCGGCCGACGATGACGTTCGAGCGGATGGCCTCGCTGCCGGTCCCCACGTAGATGACGTTCGGATTGGAGTCGGAGACGTCGATCGCTCCGATCGACCCGGTCTCGATCTGTCCATCGGTGATGGGCACCCAGGTGATGCCGTAGTTGTCGGTCTTCCAGACGCCGCCGCCTGTCGCGCCCATGTAGAACACGTTCGGCTGCGTGCGTACGCCGGCGGCTGCCGTCGACCGTCCGCCGCGGTGGGGACCGATCGATCGCCACCGCAGGTCTTGATAGCTCTTCAGATCGACGGTCGTGCTCGTCGCCGTCTGCGCCATGAGCGCGAGGTCGGGAACCGTTCGGACGACGACGCCGACGGTTCCGAGCAGGAGTGCTGCCAGGAAGAATTTCCGCATGAATCCAATCCTCATTTCGGTCGCCGATTTTACTACCGGCGGGCGTTCGGAATCGCGCTCCGTCCGTTCGGGCGAAGCGCTCAGTCGGGCGACTTTCCGCCGCGTGCAATCGACAGCAGCTGCTGATGCGAATGGTCGACCTGCAGCGTCGAGTGCGCAATTTTGAAGCGGTCCATCAGCATTTTCTCGAGCGTGCGGCGGATTGCGTGGCAGTCGGCGCCCGGCGCGACGAGCACATGCGCTGTCAGGATGGGGTGGCCCGGCGCCAGTTCCCACACATGGAGATCGTGGACCTGGCTCACCTCGTCGGCATTGGCCATGGCCCAGCCGACATCGGTGGGCACCATGTCCTCTGGCGCGCTCTCGAGGAGTACTCGCATCGCTTTGCGCTGGAGCCCGAATCCCGACCGGATCATCAGGCCGGCCACGAACAGCGATGCAATCGCGTCCGCGCGGTCGAAGCCGGTGAAGAGAATCACGACGCCCGCGATCAGCGTCCCGATGAAGGCATACAGGTCCGTGACGATGTGCTGGAAGCTGCCTTCGACGTTGAGGCTCTGGCGGTTGGCTTTCGCAAGCACCCATGCGGCGGCGAAATTTACGACGACGCCGACGGCCGCGACGATGGTGACGAGCACGCCGGCAACGTCGGGCGGCTGGACGAGTCGCCAAATGGCCTCGTAGATGACGAGCACACCGAGGACGAGCAGGACCGCGCCGTTGGCCTGACCGCTCAAGACTTCCGCGCGTCGCATGCCGTAGGTCAGCTGACCGCCGACGGGCCGTTCGACCAGGCGGATGACGACGAGCGACAACACGAGCGCGGCGGCGTCGGTCAGCATGTGCCCCGCATCGGAGAGCAGCGCGAGCGAGTGCGCGATGATGCCGACGACGATTTCGAACGCCATGAAACCGACGATGAGCACGAGGGCGATGGTCAGGTAGCGGCGGTCGGCATCCGCCTTGATCTCGTGCGAGTGGTCATGACCGTGATGATGGTGATGCCCGTGCGCGTGATCGTGGTCGTGCTCGTGGCTCATAAACCCTAACTATTCCACGTCGGCGGGCCTCCGATCCGTGCCTGCGCGGGAACTTTCGAAGGCCGCTACGCGCCGGAAGCTGCCGCTGGATGCGTCGTTAAGAAAGTCGATGGTGCCGGAGGAGGGAATCGAACCCTCACGGGGTGTGAGCCCCACGGGATTTTGAGTCCCGCGCGTCTGCCAGTTTCACCACTCCGGCCGAAGGAGGACCTTCAGGATAGCAGAGCCGGTCGCGGTGCACTTGCAGCTGAGCTTCGGTCTGCGCGAAATGCCTGAGGCGTGGGGGTGACCGGCCTAATAGCGTCTGTCGGAATGCACACGCAAACTGCTGCAGCGCATCGCTCTACCGGCAGTCGAAGCTCTCCTGCTGACGGTACTTAAGACCGTACCGGCGCAGACATCGCAACCGGTCCGAACTGGCCAAAATCGCCCGTATTCGGGCCATTTTGCGTTGAATTCGGCCCCACGGTCGGCTATACTGAAAGGGCTGCCGGTTACGACTTGGCCTTCCATATAAGCGCTTCCTAACAGGGGGACTCGTGACATTCGAAGTCGGCGACAAGGTCATCTACCCGAACCATGGTCTCGGGATCGTCGAGCGCATCGAAGACAAAACTATTCTCGGTACTACCTGCGGTTTCTACCATCTCCGCATCGTCGCGAACGACACGACCGTTCTCGTGCCGGTGTCGAACGTCGACGGCGTGGGTCTCCGTCGAGCAATCAATGACGATGACGTCGAGCGGCTCTTCGGGCTGCTGGGCGACGGCAAGATCGACAATCACCAGAACTGGAAAGGCCGCTTCAAGGACAACTCGGACAAGATGCGCAGCGGATCGATCTACGAGGTCGCCGACGTGCTGAAGAGCCTGACGTTCCTCGCAAAGTCGAAGAGCCTCTCCTTCCGCGAGAAGCGGATGCTCGATCGGGCGAAGTTCCTGATCATTTCGGAAGTGTCCGAAGTCATGCGCGAGACCGCGGTGAACATCGAAGGCCGCGTCGATCGCGCGCTCGAGCGCTGCTTCACCGTCAAGGCTGCTGCCCGTCCCGCCGTCGCGCCGCGCGCGAAGGTGGCCAAGGCGGCTCCTCGCGCGGTCGCCGCGGCCGCGGCTGCGGCACCCGCCCGGCGTGCGGCTCGCGCGTCGTAAGCACCCATCCGTCACACCAAGCGGCCGCTGTCCTCTCGGGCAGCGGCCGTTTTTCGTTTATCATCCCCGCGCGTGCTGATCGCGGCCGTCCGTTCGTTGGTCACCTACGTCGGCGTTTCCGTCTACGTGCTGTTCGCCGCACCGATCGGAATGACGTTCGCCATTCTCTTTGGCGCGAAGAATTTTCTCTATTTCCTCGGACATACCGGCGTGCGGCTCGCGATGACGCTGAGCGGTATCACCTATCGCGTGGCCGGGCGCGAGCACGTGCCCGATCGGGCGGTCGTCTTCTGCGCCAACCATCAGAGCAACGTCGATCCGCCGGTGCTCTTCGACGCGCTGCACCCGCAGGTCCACATCCTCTACAAGGCTGAACTGAACGCAATCCCGCTCCTGACGCACGCGTTCAGGGTCGGCGGCTTCATTCCTGTGGACCGCAAGAACAAGGAGGCCGCGATGCGGTCGATCTCGGCCGGCGCCCGATCGATTGCGAGCGGTAACTCGTTTCTCATTTTTCCAGAAGGCACGAGAAGCCGCACCGACGAGCTGCTGCCGTTCAAGAAGGGCGGCTTCATCATGGCGATTCAGGCGCAGGCGCCGATCGTACCCGTCGCGGTCCAGGGCGGACGCGACGCCATGCAGAAGGGCAGCATGATCGTTCGGCCGGTGACGGTCAGCATCCGGATCGGCGAGCCGGTGGAGACTGCCGGCGTCGCCCACGGCGATCGCGATCGACTCATCGCGACAGTGCGCTCGAGAATCGAAGCGCTGCTCGCGCAGGGACCGGTGGTAGACTGACTTCGCCACGCCTGTTCGCGGAGCACCCCGTGCTTCGAGCCAAGCCCGTCTTTGTTCTGTCCGCGGCGTTCATCGGCGCGATTGTGGTCGCCGCCACGCTTCCGCTCGGCGGTCGTGCGCAGACGCCGGCGCAGCAACAACCGCCGCCGCCGACGCCCACATTCCGGACTGAAGTGAACTACATCCGCGTCGACGCGTATCCGACGCGGAACGGCGCGCCGATCCCTGACCTCACACGCGACGACTTTCAAATCTTCGAGAACGGTCAGCCGCAGCAGATCGATCAGTTCGAACGCGTGGTCGTCAAGGCAGCTGGTCCGCAGGAGTCCCGCGTCGAGCCGAACACCGTTGCGGAATCGCGCGCGATGGCGGAGAGTTCGCGCGCCCGCGTGTTCGTCCTGTTCCTGGACGTGTACCACGTCGACGCTGCGGCGGCGCGCAAGATCCGGCGTCCTCTCATAGACGCGCTCGATCGGCTCATCGGTCAGGACGATCTCATCGGCGTGATGACGCCCGAGATGTCGGCGAACGACATCGCGTTCGCGCGCAAGACGACGACCATCGAGGGCATCCTCGACAGGTTCTGGAAGTGGGGCGAACGGGACACCGATCTGCCCGTCGATCCCGAGGACCGCAAGTACGGCGAGTGCTATCCCAACGAACCGGCGATTTCAGCGTGCGCGGATCAGAACGGGGTCGCCGCGAAGATGATCGACCGCCGCCACGAAAAGCGGACGCTCGACGCGCTCGAAGATCTCGTCAAGTACCTCCGCGGCGTCCGCGAGGAGCGTAAAGCGATCCTCGCGCTCTCGAACGGATGGCTCCGGTTCAAGCCGGACTACAGCCTGATGGCGCCGCTTGCCTGCGAAGGGCCGCCGAGCGCGCCCTCCGCGCGCGTCGATCCGAACAGCGGCAAGCTGACGACGAAGAGCACCGAGCAGCAGGCGCAGTCGAACGCCTGCTCGATCGACCGGATCAATCTCGCGCAGATCGACGACGACCGCCTCTTCAAGGACATCATGGACGAGGCGAACCGCGCGAACGCGACCTTCTATCCGATCGATCCACGCGGCCTCGCGGTGTTCGACACGCCGATCGTACGCACGGACGTGCCCGGACCACCGCCGCCGATGACGCCGCCGAGCGTCGATCAGTCGATGCTGCGCGGGCGCATCACGTCGCTTCGCACGCTGGCAGAAAGCACCGATGGCCTCGCCATCGTCGACTCAAACGATCTGGCAGGTGGCCTCAAGCGGATCGTGGACGACACATCGGCCTACTACCTGCTCGGCTACTACTCGAGCGGAAAGCTGGACGGCAAGTTCCATTCGATTTCCGTGAAGATCAAACGGCCGGGCGTTCAGGTGCGCGCCCGTCGTGGCTACTTGGCCGCCACGGAAGCAGAGGCCGCGCGCGCGACGCGCATACGCAACGGTGATGCGCCGGCCACAACGGACGCCGAAGCGCTGGCTGTGGAATCGGTGCTGAGTCCATTGAGCGCATTCTCGCGCGAGGCGACGCTGAGACTTCGTTCGGCCATCGGCTGGACGTCCGACGGTCGGCAGGAGATTTGGCTTGTCGGTGAGCTCGGCACAGCAGACGCGTGGCGACTTGGTGCGGAATCCGAGATCACGCTGTCGAAAGACGGAGAGACGGTCGCCACCGCACACGCGACGGTCGCACCAGGCGGACGCGCGTTCAGAATCAACATGACGCCGTCGCACCCGCTTGCCGCCGGCGAGTATTCCTTCGACGTTCGGACGACGGCCACGTCGAAGCTGGCATCGTCAGGCGATCTGCTGCAATTGGCCGTGCCGGCTTCGCCATCTCCGGTCGGCAGCTTGCTCGTGCGGCGAGGTCCCTTCACAGGCCCGAAAGAGATGCCCACGGCCGATCTTCGATTCCGGCGGAGCGAGCAGCTGCGAGTGGAGGTGCCGATCGTTTCGTCAACGCCGTCGTCGTCGAGCTCGGCCCGGCTGCTCGACAGAAACGGCAAGGCGATGGCCGTTCCTATCACGACGGCAAATCGCGACGATGCGGACGGGTCGAAGTGGGTGACGGCGCAGGTACCGTTGACGCCGCTCGGTCCCGGCGATTACATCGTCGAAGTGATGGCTGGCAACACGAAGACGCTGACGCCGATCAGGATTGTTCAATAAGCGCGGACGTGCGCTACGAACCGCCGATCGAAAAGGTCAGCGTCCACGGTTTGGCCTGCTGTCCGTCCGTCCCGAGTAATCCCTCGAGCAGCTCGACCTTCAGCGTGTGGAGTCGTTCGAGCGGCTTGGTGAAGTGAAGCTCGAGCACGCGGTTCATCGCGTTGTACTGCGTGGTGAACTCCGCTGTGGGAGTCGGTTCGCCCGGCGCTGCTGCCGGAGACGGCAGATAGGTCGCGCGCACGTGTCCCTTGATCGTCGCCGGATCGAGATCGCGCGAGAACTGGATGCGGACGTGCGCGTTCTGAAGAACGTCGGTCTCGTCGTCGGTCGGCGTGCTGAAGATCGCTTCGGGTGGCGGCCCGAGCGGTACATGGACCGGCTCGTCGGCTTCCGTCGTCGTTTCCTGCGGCGGCTTCGCGAACTTCAGCGAGCCGGCTTCGGCGTCGACCCACAGCAGGCCGCGGCTCTCCTGGACCGTTCCGCTGACCTCGAGCCAGCGGCTGCTGTCGATTCGCGAGTCGAGCGCGAGTTCAATTTCCTTGTTGTTCGAGTCGCGAATCTTGGGCCGCATGTTGGCGATCCAGATGGCGGCGCCGGTGGCGCGCATGACGAAGTCGTAGCGACTTTTGCCGGGCGCTTCCGGAAGCTCGCCCATCAGGTTGCGGCCGGAGAACTGACCGATGATGGTGACCTTCTGCTGGAGATAGCGCGACGGCTGCAGAACGATTGCGCGGATGGACGGCGCCGTCGGCGGCGTCGTCGGCGTCACCGCTGTAGCGATGAGCGCTGTGACTTCGCCGGGTCGCGGCCATGGCGCATCCGGATCGATCTTGAACGTCGTGCGGAGATCGTACGTGCTGAGACGGATGTCGTCCGGCTTCATGCGCCCGAGATCCCAGAACTCGGCGCGAATCTCGTCGAGACCGTCGGGCGCGGTTCCCTTGAACAGCAGATGGATCGAGTTGTCGCCGTCGGTCGCCTTCAGCTGATCGTTCTCGACGCCGACATTGGCGGCGACGACGATCGGACGACCGTGGTAGAAACCGGGAAAGCTCTTGAGCGCCGCGAGATTGGTCGGGCGCCTCGGATTCAGCTGCGCCGATACGTTCGTCGCAAGGGACAGGGCGAGGAGAACACCCGTCAGCGTCTTCGTCACGCGATCCTTCCGCCTGCTACATGACCTTCTTCTGCGCGGCTTTCGCGAGGATCGCCGCCAGCGTCAGAAACAACAGTGCTCCGAAGATCATACCGCTGGCGCCCTCGTGAAGGAATGGGATGAGCCCCTGCACGCCTTCGGCGTCGTGGATGATGTTCCGGCCGAAGAGCACCGCGTAGAGGATGCCGGCCAGCGACCCGCCCGCGATCAGGCCCGAGCTGTACAACGTCCCGGCGCCGACCTCCGATTCCTCCTTCTGCCCGGTCTTGCGCTCGACGTATGCGCGCACGAGGCCGCCGACGAAGATCGGCGCGGTGGTCGCGATCGGGAGATATGAACCGACGGCGAACGACAGCGAATGGATGCCGCACAGTTCGAGCGTGACCGAGATGAACACGCCGACGAGCACGAGTCCCCACGGCAGATTCCGGCTGAGCAGTCCGCGAATGATCGTGGACATCAGCGTCGCCTGCGGCGCGGGCAGCGACGTCGATCCGATTCCCATCACGCTGTGGAGATACAGCGTCGTCAGTCCGATGACGAACGCGGAGGTCACGACGCCGACCACGAGGCCGAGCTGCTGATACACGGGCGTGGAACCGACGATATAGCCGGTCTTGAGGTCCTGCGACGTTCCGCCGCCCTGCGCCGCCGCGATGCAGACGACGGCGCCGACGCAGATGGCGATTGGCGCGTAGTAGTCGCCGGTCCACCCGATGCCGACGAAGATGGAGCAGGTGAGGATCAGCGTCGCGATCGTCATGCCCGAGATCGGATTCGACGAGGTGCCGATGAGCCCCGCGATTCGCGACGACACGGTGACGAAGAAGAAACCGAAGACGATGGTCAGCAGCGCGGCGAGGATGTTCCCCTGCGTGGGAAGTCGCGGTATGGCGACGAGGAAGATCGCGAGCACCAGAGTTCCGACGAGCACGCCCGTGAGCGGGATGTCGCGTTCGGTGCGGAGTGTGAGCGCGGCGCCGCCGCGCGTGCCGAAATCCTTCACGCTGTCGCGGAACGACGAGACGATCGTCGGAATCGTCCGACAGAGCGTGATGATGCCGGCGGCGAGCACTGCGCCCGCTCCCGTGTAGCGGATGTAGGCGCTCCAGATTTGCTGCGCGCTCATCTGATCGATTCGAAGCCCGCTTGGCGGAACCGGAGGAAGCGGGCCCGGCATGTACTGGCCGAGAATCGACAGCAGCGGCAGCAGCACCATCCACGACAGCACGCCGCCCGCGAACATCACGCCGGCGATCTTCGGGCCGATGACGTACCCGACGCCCATGTATTCGGGCGAGATGTCGACGTTCAGCGTCGCGTTTGGAAAGAAACTCGCGCGCGTCATGCTGTAGCCGACGACCGTTCGAAACAGCTGGAAGATCCACGACAACGCCTTCCAGAGCGCGCCGATGCCGAGACCGGTGAAGACCGTTGCGGCAAGCTGTCCGCCGCGCTCGCCGGCGATCAGGACGTCCGCGCACGCCGCGCCTTCCGGATACGGCAGGATGCCGTGCTCCTTGACGATCAGCGCGCGCCGCAGCGGCACCATCATCAGGATGCCGAGGATGCCGCCCGCCAGCGCGAGGACCGTAATCTGGAAGTAGTTGAAGTAATTCGGGCCGTACGGCGTCAGGAAGATCAGTGCGGGAATCGTAAAGACGACGCCCCCTGCGACCGTTTCGCCGGCCGATCCGATCGTCTGGACGATGTTGTTCTCGAGAATCGTGGAGCCGCCGAGCCTTTTCAGCACCGAAATGGCGAGCACCGCGATCGGGATCGAGGCGCTGACCGTCAGGCCGGCGCGCAGGCCCAGGTACACGGTGGACGCGCCGAAGATCAGACCGAAGATGGCGCCGATGACAATCGCCTTGAGCGTGAACTCCGCGGGCGATTGCGACGCCGGCACGTAGGGCTGAAACGTGGTCGGCTGAGAGACGCGTGTGGCCATAGGAGCGCGATATTAGCACCGGTTTTTGCTACAATTCGGATGGCTTGTGAAACAGCCGAACAAAGTGGCCAAAGCCGCCGCGGCCAGGCAGAGCGCCGATCAGGTTTCCGAACTCACGACGAACCGTCTGTCGGTCTACCTCCGATGCCTCAACATCCTTGATGGCGC
>DATBHR010000076.1:0-95427 GCA_036557365.1 Vicinamibacterales bacterium | reverse complement strand
CGTGGACTTGCCGCCCATGTTCGGACCGGTGAGAACGACCAACTGGTGCGTCGAGCCGTTCATCGTGACGTCGTTCGGCACGAAGCCGTCGCCGTCGGCGGTGCCGTGCCGACGCCGCTCGACCACCGGATGACGCGCGTCGAGCGCCACGAGCTCGTCGCCGTCGTGAACGTGGGGCTTGATGTAGTTGTTGAGCGTCGCAACTTCGGCGAGGGACGCCAGGACATCGAGCGCGCCGAGCGCGCGGGCGGTCGTCTGGATCCGCGTCGCTTCGGCGGCGACCGCGGCGCGCAGTGCCTCGAAGACCTCGAGCTCGCGCTCGAGGATGCGTTCGTCCGCACCGAGCACCTTGTCTTCGTGCTCCTTGAGGCCTGGCGTGATGAAGCGCTCGCCGCCCGCGATCGTCTGCTTCCGGTGATAGTCAGCGGGCACCGCGTGCAGGTTCGACTTCGACACTTCGATGTAGTAGCCGAAGACGCGGTTGTAGCGGACCTTGAGCGACGAAATACCCGTGCGCGCGCGCTCCTGTTCCTCGAGCGCGGCGATCACCTGCTTGCCCGATCGACTGATTGTCCGCAGCTCGTCGAGTTCGGTGTCGACGCCGTCGCGCGTGAAGCCGCCGTCGCGCACGAGCGCCGGCGGATCGTCCACCAGCGTCGATTCGATGCGATGACGGACATCCAGCAGATCGTCGAGTTCCGCCAGGAGCGAACGCGAGAGCGGCGCCTGGAGCTCGGAGAGGAGGCCGCGCACGCGGGGCACGACCGCGAGCGAGACGCCGAGTCCGGTCAGATCGCGCGGCCCCGCGGCGCCGAGCGCGGCCCGCGCCACCAGCCGCTCGAGATCCTGGACGGCGCGCAGCGCGTCCCTGAACTTTCCGCGTTCGGTCGTCCGGAACGCGAGCTCCTCGACGGCATCGAGGCGATCGCGGATCGGCTCGAGGGCCACCAGCGGACGAAGCAGCCACGAGCGGAGCAGCCGGCTGCCGAGCGACGTCACGCTGCGATCGATCTCGTCGAGCAGCGATCCATCCCGCCCGCCCTCGGCCCCCTGTACGACTTCGAGGTGCCGCAGCGTCGTCGGATCGACGACGAGCGCGTCCGTCCGCTGGCGGAAGCGTACGGTGCGGACGTGCGGGAGGTCGCCCTTCTGCGTCGTCCGCAGATAGTGCAGGAGCGCGCCGCCCGCTGAGATCGCGGCGGGATGCGCGTCGAGCCCGAAGCCCTCGAGACCGTGCGTCTTCAGCTGATCGATCAGTGTGGCGCGGGCCGATTCGTACTCGAAGGTCCACGCGTCCACGTTCGTTGTCGGGAGTCCTGCCGACTGCACGGCAGCAGGCAGCACGGGCCTCCCGTTCACCGCGGCCGGCGCCACGATTTCGCGCGGGCGCAGGACCGCCATTTCATCCGCGAGCGCCTGGACGCCGTCGTCGCCGACGTACTCGGCAACGGTGAACTCGCCGGTCGACAGATCGACGAGCGCGACGCCGAGGGCGCCGCCGCGACCCGCGGGCGCGAGCGCCATGATGAACGCCGGCTCCCGAGCGTCGAGGTAGCCCGCATCGGTCAATGTTCCGGGCGATACCACGCGGACGACCTCGCGCTTGACGATGCCCTTTGCGTGGCGGGGATCTTCGACCTGATCGCAGATGGCGACGCGGAATCCTCGTTTGACCAACCGGGCGATGTAGCCATCGACGGCGTGGAAAGGCACGCCGCACATCGGAATGCTGCCGCCGTTGGCGTCCTTGGATCGCGAGGTCAGTGTCAGCTCGAGGGCGCGCGCGGCGACGAGGGCGTCTTCATAAAACATTTCGTAGAAGTCGCCCATGCGGAAGAGCAGGATGGCGTCGCGGTGCTGCTGCTTGGCGTCCAGGTACTGGCGCATCGCAGGGGTCGCCGTCGCTGACATATGCTTAAGGTTACATTACATGCGGGTACTCGCCCTCGACACAACGGCCCGCGCTGGCAGCGTCGCGCTCGTGATCGACGACGGCGCGCCGCGCATCGTCGACGAGCGTGCGGGCGACGCGTCGAGAACGCACGGCGAACGTCTGCCAGGCGAGCTCATCGCGATTCTGAAGACGCACGATCTCTCCGTCGCCGACGCTGATCTCTTCGCCGTGGCATCAGGCCCGGGATCGTTCACCGGTTTGCGGATCGGGATTGCCACGATGCAGGGCCTGGCTGTCGTGCGTCGTCGGCCGCTCGCCGGCGTGTCGGCGTTGGCGGCGCTCGGTCACCTCGGCAGCCGAAGCCTCGAGCCTGGCGCGCGCGTCGGCGCGTGGATCGACGCGCAGCGGGGTGAAGTGTTCGCCGCGCTGTACGAAATCGCCGCGCACGAGGTCTTCGACACGCGGCGTCTCGTCGAGATCGACGCAGCGACCGCATCGTCGCCGGCCGAAACGATTGCACGCTGGCGCAGTCTCGGCCTGCCCGCTCTCATTCTCGGCGACGGCGCCGAGCGCTACGAGACAATCGTGCGCACATCCGGCGCGCGTGTCGAATCCACCCCGCGACTGGCGGGCGCCATCGGCGCGCTGGCTGCGGCGGAGTCGCGCGAAGGGCGATCGCCGTCGCCCGCCGCCATCCGTCCTCTTTACGTACGGCGACCCGACGCAGAATTGGCGCGCGAGCATGCCCTGGCAGATCGAACTGCTGACGTCTCCCGATCAGATTGACGACGTGCTCGCGGTCGAGGAGGCGGCGTTCACGAATCCGTGGACGCGCGAGATGTATCTCTCCGAGCTCCAGAACCGCGGCGTCTCGTTCTGCTATTTCGCCAGAGCGGACGACGGCCGCGTCGTCGGGTTCTGCTCGTTCTGGCGCGTGCTCGACGAGCTGCACATCAACAATCTCGCCGTGCTTCCGGAGTTCCGCCGTGCGGGCATCGCATCCGCGCTCCTGACCCACGTCCTGAAGGAAGGCACGAAGCTCGGCGCACAGCGCGCGACGCTCGAAGTCAGGCGATCGAACGAGCCTGCGCGCTTGTTGTACGAGCGATTCGGGTTCCTCGTCGCGGGCGTCCGTCGCGGGTACTACACGAACCCTGTCGAGGACGCGCTGGTCCTCTGGCGCGACGGCCTGAGCGCGCTCTGACATCGCCCGTTGGCCTTGAAACCCCCGGGACCTTGTGGTACGTTCGCCCCCGTGAACCAGGAGGTGGCGTATGAACGCTGAAACGTCCGACCTGAAGGAGTTGCTGCTGAGGACGGATAACGAATTCCACACCTTGGCTGAGAAGCACCACGAACTCGAAGATCGGCTCCACGAACTCACCGAAAAGCACTACCTCTCAGGTTCCGAACAAGTCGAAGAAGTCACCCTCAAGAAACGCAAGCTCCAACTCAAAGATCGGATGGAAGACATCCTGCGGCGCCGACGCGAGAGTCCGAGTCCGGCGCAAAGCTGATTGCGCCTCGATTCCGCGGGTCTGCCGTTCATCGGCGGCGCGCTCCTCCTCGCGGTCGTGGCGGGCGCTGCGTTGTCGTGGGTCGTTTCGATCCCGTTCGCAGCGCTCGCGCTGCTCTTCGTCTTCTTCTTCCGCGATCCCGAACGCCACGTTCCTGACGGCGCCCAGCTCGTGTTGTCTCCTGCGGATGGCCGTGTGATGGTCGCTGGCGCGGCGCAGCCCGGTGCGGCGCCGGCGGGCGAGTGGCAGCAGGTGAGCATTTTTCTCTCGCCGATGGACGTCCATGTCAACCGCGTGCCCGCGTCGGGTCGCATCACGCGCGTGGCCTACACGCCGGGGAAATTTCTGCCCGCGTACCGCGACGATGCCGGATCGGCGAACGAGCGGAGCGAGATCTGGATCGATCACGGCGGGCAGACGATCGTGGCCCGGCAGGTCGTTGGCATTCTGGCGCGCCGCGTCGTGTGTCGCGTTCAGACCGGCGCGGAGGTCCGCGCGGGCGACCGCTTCGGCGTCATGAAGTTCGGATCGCGGATGGACGTGTTCCTGCCGATCACCGCGAAGGTGGTCGCCAAAGTGGGCGACACCGTGCGAGGCGGTGAAACGGTCATCGCGATGCTAGAGTGATGTGAGTGACGGATCGCCCAGGACCTCACCTGCCGTTCCTGCGCCGCGCGGGTGACCGACCGCGTCCGCGCTTCCGGCGCGGCGTCTACCTGCTGCCCAGCCTGTTCACGCTCGGCAACATGTTCTGCGGCTATGCGTGCATCGTCTACACGCTGCGCGGCGACTTCGAGTCCGCTGCGCCGTTCGTCGGGTTTGCCTTCGTGCTGGATGCGCTCGACGGCCGCATCGCGCGGTTGACGGGCAGCGAGAGCGCGTTCGGCGTCGAGTTCGATTCGCTTGCCGACGTCATCTCGTTCGGCGTGGCGCCGGCGATTCTCGTGTACGCCTGGGGACTGTCGTCGCTCGGCCGAATCGGCCTGGCGGCGGGATTCCTGTTCGTCAGCGCCGCGGCGCTCAGGCTGGCGCGCTTCAACATCCAGAGCGGCGCCGGTCTCGATCGACGGTACTTCGTCGGCATGCCGAGTCCGCCAGCCGCTGGTGTGCTCGCAGCCACCGTGTACGCGTATCCCGCGGGCTGGACCGACTATCGCGCCGCCTTGCCGACGCTCGCGTTAGTGCTGATTCCCGCGGCGCTCATGGTCAGCACGATCCGCTTCCGCAGCTTCAAGACGTTCGATCTTCAGAGCCGCCGTCCATACTGGGTCCTGATGTTGATCGCCGCCGGCATCGTCGCCATCTGGGCGCATCCACGCGCGGTGCTCGTCGTGATGGCGTATTCGTACCTGCTGTCGGCATTCATCGGGATTGCGGTCACGAGATTCAGGCATCGTGGCGGCAGAGTCACCGTCGAGACGCCAGCCGCCCCGCAGCCGGTTCCGCGCGACACCGCCGCCCGCTGAACTGATTCGCCTAGACTTCTTCGAGTCAATCGATCCGGCTACGGCGCCATCGGAATCGTGAGCACCACGGTCGTGCCCACGCCCTTGGTGCTTCTGACCGCGATCGTGCCACCGTTGAGCTCGACGTTCCGCTTCGCAATCGTCAAACCGAGTCCCGTTCCCGCAGCCTTCGTCGAGAAATACGGTTCGAAAATCCGTTTCAGACCTTCGGGGTCGATACCGATGCCCGTGTCGGCGATTTGAACGGTGATGTGGCGTCCGTTTGTCGCCGCCGCCGGCGGGCGGCCGTCAGGCGCGATAGAGATCGTAAGGCGGCCGTTGCCCGGCATCGCGTGCAGCGCGTTCTCGATGACGTTGGTGAGCGCTCGTGCGAACAGCGTCTGATCGATCCAGGCGTCGAGATGGCTCGCATCGGACTCGACGTCGATGGCGATTCGTCCTGACAGTCCCAGACGATACGGCTTCACGACTTCGTCGACGAGATCGGTGACGTTCGTCTTGACCGGGCGCGGCGTTGGAGACGACGCGAAGCTCGAGAACTCCGCGGAAATCTGTCGAAGCAGCCGGACCTGCGTCAGGATGGCGTCGACGCACTCGTCGAGCACCGGCGACAGTGGTCGTCCCTGATCGGCGTTCACGCGCCGGGCGTGCTCCGCCGACAGCTGAATCGGCGTCAGCGGGTTCTTGATGTCGTGCGCGACCTGCCGGGCCATGTCGGCCCACGCCTCGAGGCGCTGCGTCCGCTCGAGCTCGGCGCGCTGACGCTGGAGATCTGCCGCCATCTGGTTGAAGTCCTGCACCAGGCGTCGGAGCTCGTCCGACGAAGTGGCTGCGATGCGCGCCGTCAGGTCGCCGCGCGCGATGCGCCTCGTTGCGCGCGTGAGGCGGCTGACCGGGTCGGCGATGCGTTCCGCCATCCAGTAGCCGATGCCAGCGCCGAGGAAAATGAAGAGGACGGCAGCTGATCGGACGCGCCGGTCCAGCTCGTCGATCTGGCTCTCGATTTCCTCGCGGCGATTCGTCAGCGGCACCGTGACGATGCCTTCCCGGCCTCCGGCGCGCACGGGCGCCGCGGCGAGACGGTAGGGGTGGTCGCCAATCTGCTCGTCGCCGACGAACGTGGGCGAGCGATCGAGCAGGATGCTTTTGTAGACGTCGCCGGGGGTGCGGCTGGACAGGAGCTGCGACGCGAACAGGTCGCGCGCGCTCGTGGCCTGGACGCGCGCGCGATCGAAGAGGTTCACGTCCTCGTCGATCGCGCGCCAGACGAGGACCATGATCTGATCGTCGAGCGCGCTGAGCGGCAGCGGCGCGGGCTGCTGAATCGCCGCATAGTCCTCGACGAGCCGCTGCGCCGTCGTCACAGTGCGCTGCGCCGCATCAACGCCGCCCGCCGTCAGCTCGTTGGCGAAGTACGTGCGGATGGCGACCGCCAGGATCACGACGGGAACGACGGCGCCGGCGACGAAGGCGAGGAACAGCTTCCGGTAAAAGCTCGATCGGATCTCGCGCAAGAGACGGCGTGCCGTCCGCGGGGCGCCGATCGTGGCCGCTGCCAGCAGACCGCCGTAGACGACCATCACCAGCAGTGCGAGCTCGGCGAGATTGATGATGTGGCCCAGCCACGAGATGACCGGATAGCCGAGCGCGTAGATTTCCCCGCGGTCGCTCAGGAAGTACACGCGAAAGACGTCGCCGTCGCGTTCGAGCGTGTCCCAGAACGGAGTGCGCGTCGCGACCAGCCGGTTGAACACGCGGTCGGGCAGCGTCCAGACCGCGGTGCGCGATTCGATGATCGGCGCGCGGCTCCATCCGTACATCGCGAACTCGACGTCGCCGCCGCTCGCCGTTTCCGTGCGTTCTTCGCGCTCGTCCTGCAGCGACGCGAGGTACGGGCTCTGCGTCGAGACGAACGGCAGCGTACGATAGTCGAGCATCACGCGGACGACGATGGTGCCGAGGATGCGTCCGCGATCGCAGATGCCGCGGCTCGTCCGCAGCACGTGGCGTTCGCTCGACCCGAACGGTGACACTTCGTCGAAAAGCGTCTCCCACGAGCACGTCGGCGGCCGCAGGTTCGCCGGCGCGTATTCGTACTCGGGCAGGTGCAGCGCGAAGCGGCTGACCAGCGTACCCGTCGGACCGTACAACTCGACCGCCGACGTGAGTCGATAGGTCGCGAGATCGGTCCGCGACCAGACTACGAACGCCCGATCCGAGGCCGGCGTCGAATCCGAGGGCGTCAGATAGTCGGGCAGCGACGGAATCGCATCGATCTGATCGATGGCGCGCTGCAGACGGCGCTGCAGGTCTTCACGCTGGCTGAGCGCCTGCTGTCCGTAGACGTCGGCGACGAGCCGCTGCTTGGCGTCCAGCGCAAACGCGACGAGCGACGGATAGATGGCGAGCGCCGGCGCGAGCAGGGCGAGGAAGAATGCGACCAGGCGGGCGGCCTGCGTCCCGCGGCGCACCTGTCGTTCGATGCGGGCGAGCGCGAACGCGCATGCGCCTGCCGCGGTCACGGCAACGCCGAGCGGCACCACGGGCAGGTCCCACGGAACGGCGACCGCGGCGACGACGATTGCCGCTCCGAGAATCCAGGTGCCGACGGCCACCGCGCGAATCCGCGGCGACCGCGGCGTGCGAAAGAACGCGGCAGCCGCGCGCGTCAGCGCGACGGCAATCCAGATGGCGGCGGCGTGCATCGCCACGAGCGCGAAGGCGACAGCGAGACGGCTCCACTCGACCGGATGCAGCGAGAAGTGCAGCACTTCGAGCGAGGTGCTCGCGACGACGCGGCGCAGCAGTACCTCGTACGCGGCCAGCGCTCCGGCGGCGGCGACTCCAACGACGAAGTAACGCACACCGACACCGACGGCGACTTGCTGGATGCGGAGCCGATTCCGCTGCCGGCTGAGCCGTCGCCGCTCCACGAGATCGAGGCCCATCACGGCCAAAGCAAGCGCCGCGAGCGCGATCAGGAGGAGTCCGCCGGGCGACGCGACGGTCGGCGACCGCGTCATACTGCGCGTCGCCGACAGGAACAGCACGAGCGATCCGAGGCACAGCGCGGCGAGCAGCAGCGTGTAGGTGAGGTACGTCCGGAAGTCACCGGCGCCGAGGCGAAGCTCGAGCAGCGGACGCGCGCAGAGCAGGACGGCGATGCCGAGGATCGCCAGCGCCGCGGCCCACGTCGCCGCGCGCCAATGTGCCCGCTCGGCGGCGAGATCGGCGGGAGAGATTTCGGCTTCGGCGGTGATGGCGCCGCTTCGCGTCGAAACGAGAAAACTGAACGGCCGCGCCGGAGGCGCGGCGACGCCAAGACTCGGCCGGACGAGGACAGGAGCGATCGACGTATCGAGCACGAACGATCCTGGCTGCGCGCCCGAGACCGCAGGCAGGGAGTACTCGATGACGACGGCGGCGGGCGCCGCGGATCGTCCGGCGGGGGAGCGATCGCGGATCGGTTCGATGTGCACGAGGCGCGGACCGATCGCGCCGGACGCGACGAACCACGCCGATGCGCCGCTCAGCCGCTCTCTCGGCACGTCGAACACGCGGCCGCCCCACGCAACGGCGGCGCCGTCGCTGCCGTAGATGGTGATGCCGGTCCGGCCTGGCTCCTGCTCGCGCAGGACCGTCGAGACCTCATCGAACAGGGCGCGGGTGACGGCCGGGTCGCGTGCGGCGAGCCGCACCGTCTCCGGCGCGACGACGAGCCGTCCCGCGATGGCGGCGAGGTTGTCTGCCGCCGAGTCGAGTCGATCGCGGATCTGGTTCTGGACCCGGGCGAGCGTCGCGGCGTCCGATGCGCCGAAATGCAGGCGTTCCGCGCCCCATCCGAACAGGCCGACGGCGATCGACGCGACAACGCCAGCGCGCAGGATGCGCAGGACCGAAGCCACTGTGGAAATTCAAATGTTATAGTGAAATCGAGTGGACCTGAAGCATCTGCTCAAGCGCGGCGCCCTCATCGTCGCAGCGAACTGGCCGGTCGTCGCGATTCAGTTCATCGTCGAGACGACCTTTCAGGTATTGCTGATGCTGCCGGTGTTCGGCGCGGCCGTCCTCGTCGCCATCCTGCTCGGCCGCGATCTCGGTTCGCTGTTGCAAGGCAACCTCCGTCAGATGTTCACGACCGTCGCGAGCGCGCTCCTGTCCGTGCCGGTCGCCCTTGTCGCGTTCATCGCCGCGTTCTGCCTCGTTCTGTTCGGCGGGTCGATCCTGCTGTTCATCGTCAAAGGCGGAATCGTGGATGTCATCGTCGCGGCCAACGCCGGTACCGCCGCGATTGAGTTCCGGCCGCTCACGCTCGAGAGCCTGCGCAGCGCGTCGCGCTTCACCCTCGAGCGGTTCATGAAGGGGTGTTCGCGCCTCTGGCGGCGTTATCTGCGGCTCGGCTTCACGTTGATGATCGTGTACGGCGCTTCGGCCGCCGCCTACATCGCGGTCGTGATCGGCAGCTATCGCGCGCTCGCGGATCAGCCGTCGCTCGTCGGATGGAAGACGCTGGCGGCCCTCGCTGCCGCGTTGCTCGTGGTCTGGATTACGGTCGTGAACTTCGTATACCTGCTGCTTCAGGTGTCGATGGCGGTGGAAGACGTCGGCATCCGTCAGAGCAGCCGCGCGGTCGCGCGATTCGTGCGCGCCGAGTTTCGCAGCCTGATGTCCATCCTGCTGGTCGTCGTCGGGTTGTTCGTCATCGCGACGCTGGCGTCCGCGCTCGCGTGGTCCGGCGTCGGTTTGATTGCGTTCGTCCCGCTCGTCGGCCTCGCGGTCTTCCCGCTGCAGCTCGCGGCGCTCGTCGTGAGGGGGCTGGCGTTCCAGTATCTCGGGCTCACGGCCCTCGGCGCCTACGTGAAGCTGTATGCCGCACACGCCGAGCGCGGCGGCGACACCGTCGGCGTGTCTACGGCGTCGCCTGCATCGGCGCCGGCGTAATCGTCGTCGGCAGCGGTGCGAACGCCGCAGGCGCCGGATCAACGGTCCGCGTGCTCAGCGCCACGCTGTCCCCGTTCACGAGGTTTTTCGAGACAACAACCAGCATCGGCAGGCCGCTCGTGGAGTTGCGCAGCGCGTGCGGCGGCGCGGACGCGTCATCGCCGGCTCCGCCGGCCGCGATGTCCACGCCGGGCGCCCCGTCCGCGGCGTTGAATGTCTTGACCGTCGGCGACTCGCCGGCGACCACCAGCGTGGCGCCGGCAAGCTGCACGCCCAGTATGGGCCGGAAGGGCAGCGCCTTCATCCACGCCTGTCCGCCGCTTTTTTGACTCAGCGCGCGGAGCACGTTGTCCTTCGAGACGAAGTACACGCGCCCCTCGTCCGCGACCGGCGCGGCGGTGATGTCGCCGCCAGTCCGCCAGCGCCAGTCGATGTCGCCGTTCTTCGCGAGCAGGCAGTAAAGAAAGTTGTCGGTCGATCCCGCATAGACGCGTTCCGGCAGCGCGAGGACCTGGTTCGGCGAACCACCAACTTTGCGCTCCCAGATCGTTTCGCCGCTGTCGATCGCCAGCGCGAAGACGCTGCCGTCCGTCGTCGGCGCGTAAACGCGGTCCTCCGTGATCGTCGGCGTCGCGTGCAGCGGCGCCACGAATCCATGTTGCCAGCTGCGCTGTCCGTCCGCAGTGTGCAGCGCGACGAGCTCGCCCGTCTTCGACGCCAGCAGCAGCAGACCCTGCGCTGCGACCGGCGGCACGATCGTCTCTCCGTCGGTTGGTTGTTGCCACGCGACTTTCCCGTCCGCCGCGTTCAGCGCCACGACACTCTCGGCTTCGACGATGAAGATGAGATCGTGATCGGTGCAGGGTGGAAAGATCGGCTTGGAAGGAGCGATCCAGAGCAGCTTGCCCGCCTCGATGTCGTACGCCGCGAGGCGATCGCCTTCGATGGGGAAGTAGCCGCGATGCTCGTCGTACGCGGGCTGAGCCGTCAGGTGATTGTTGAGCGGCAGCGTCCACACGGGGCGCAGCGGCATCAGCGACGGCGGCGCCGACGTCTTCGCGAGTGCGATGAGGGCCAGCGCACTACAACATATGGTGGTGCCGCGCGTCACGACAACTTATAATAGCTTCCTCCCGCCGTGAAACATCAGACCATCATCGTCCTGGACTTCGGCTCCCAGTACACGCAGCTCATCGCGCGGCGTCTTCGGGAGCTGTCGGTGTACTCCGAGGTGTGGCCGCCGAATACGTCCGCCGGCAAAATTCGCGAGCGCCACCCGGCCGGCATCATCCTCTCGGGAGGACCGAAGAGCGTCAGCGACGCCGGCGCACCGAAGTGCGATCGCGCGGTGTTCGACCTCGGCGTTCCGGTCCTCGGCATCTGCTACGGGATGCAACTCATGGCGGACACGCTGGGAGGCGCCGTCGCGCCTGCGCCGCAGCGTGAGTTCGGCCATGCGGCCGTGCGGGTGAGCAGCCGCGATCGATCGGCCGTCCTGTTCGCCAACGTCCCCGACGAGATTCGGGTGTGGGCCAGCCACGGCGACTTCGTCGCCGCCGTTCCGGACGGATTCTCGGTCGTGGCGACCAGCGCCAACGCGCCGATTGCGGCGATGTCCGACGCAACGCGTTCGCTCTACGCGCTCCTGTTTCACCCGGAAGTTGTCCACACCGACCGTGGGCTCGAGATCCTGCGCAATTTCGCCTACGGTGTCTGCGGTTGCAGCGGCGACTGGACCATGTCGTCGTTCATCGACGAAGCCACCAGCAAGGTGCGGGCGCAGGTCGGCAACGGCCGCGTCGTGTGCGCCCTGAGCGGCGGTGTGGACTCGACCGTGGCGGCGCTGATCATCCATCGAGCGGTTGGCGCGCAGCTGACGTGCATCTTCGTCGACAACGGGGTCTTGCGCCTCGACGAAGCAGCGCAGGTGCGGAAGCGATTCGAGCGGCTGAACCTGCCGCTGGTGTTTGCCGACGCGAGCGCGCTCTTTCTTGGCCGTTTGAGCGGGGTGATCGATCCGGAACAGAAGCGCAAGATCATCGGCGCGGCGTTCATCGACGTCTTCGAGGCGGAAGCGGCAAAGCTCGGCCAGGTCGACTTCCTCGCGCAGGGCACGCTGTATCCCGATGTGATCGAGTCGGTGCCGGTGGTCGGCCAGGCATCGCTCATCAAGAGCCATCACAACGTTGGCGGATTGCCCGAGCGCATGCGCATGAAGCTCGTCGAGCCGCTTCGCGAGCTGTTCAAGGACGAAGTGCGCGCCGTCGGTCGTCAGCTGGGACTCGAAGAGGAGTTCGTGGTGCGTCAGCCGTTCCCCGGTCCTGGCCTCGCGGTCAGGATTCTCGGCGAGGTCACGGCCGAGCGGCTTCGCGTCCTCCGCTTCGCGGATGCGATCGTCGTCGAAGAGATCAAACGAGACGGCTGGTACGCGAAGCTGTGGCAGAGTTTCGCCGTGCTACTGCCCGTTCAGAGCGTCGGCGTCATGGGCGACGAGCGGACGTACGAGAACACCGCTGCAATTCGCGCGGTGGAAAGCAAGGACGGCATGACGGCGGACTGGGCGCGGCTGCCGCATGATCTCCTCGGCCGCATCTCATCGCGCATCGTCAACGAGGTCAAAGGCATCAATCGCGTCGTCTACGATGTCAGCTCGAAACCGCCGTCCACGATTGAGTGGGAATGAGGCAACAGAACGCGCAGTTGGAGAATTGGAGAGTTGGTGACTTGGTGAATTAAGCAGAACGTGCGTCGTGGTGAGCTGTGTTTCAATTCACCAACTCGCCAATTCCCCAACTCTCCGATTGCAGATATATCGCCCATGGATTTCGTTCACCTGCACCTGCACACAGAGTTCTCGCTTCTGGACGGTGCGTGCCGGATCGACGAGCTGCTCGATCAGGCAGCAAAGCTGAAGATGCCGGCGATTGCCGTCACCGAGCACGGCAACCTGTTCTCGTCGGTCACGTTCCACGATCACGCGCGGCAGCGCGGCGTGAAGCCCATTCTCGGGTGCGAGGTCTACGTGGCGCCGGGCGACCGGCGGCAGAAGAGCGGCAACCCCGGCGAAACCGCGAATCACCTCGTCCTGCTGGCGCAGAGCGACGAGGGATACCACAACCTGATCAAGCTGGTGTCCTCGGGCTACACGGAAGGCTTCTACTACAAGCCGCGGATCGACAAGGATCTGCTCGCCCAGCACGCCACCGGACTCATCGGGTTGAGCAGCTGCCTGAAGGGCGAGGTCGCTGAGGGACTGTCGCACGCGCAGGACAAGAAAGCGAGGCACGCGGCGGCAACCTACCGCGACATTCTCGGCGCGGAGAATTTCTTCCTCGAGATGCAGTGGCACGGCATCGACGAGCAGCGGATTGTGAACGGCGGCATCCCTGCGATCGCGCGCGACTTGGGCCTGGGACTCGTCTGCACGAACGACGTGCACTACCTGCGCGACAGCGACGCGCATCCGCACGACGTGCTCCTCTGTATCGGCACCGGAAAAGGCTTCAACGATCCGAAGCGTCTGCGCTACGACAGCAAGCAGTTCTTCCTGAAGACTGCGGAGGATATGGCGCGGACGTTCAGCGAGTTTCCGGACGCGCTCGCGAATACGGTCCGCATCGCCGAGCGGTGCAACGTCACGTTGAAGGAAGGGGAGAACTACCTTCCGAACTTCGATGTCCCGGCCGGCTTCACGCTCGACGACTACTTCGAGCACGTGACGCGCGCAGGATTCGAGGAGCGCCTGCCGCGGTTGAAGCAGCTCGCGTCCACGGGCGTGCTCCGCCACACGATCGACGATTACGAGCGGCGGCTGTCGTACGAAATCGACATGATCAAGAAGATGAAGTACCCCGGGTACTTCTTGATCGTCTGGGACTTCATCCGCTACGCGCGCGAAAAGCAGATTCCCGTCGGTCCCGGCCGCGGGTCGGCGGCGGGAAGCCTCGTCGCGTACTGCCTGCGCATCACCGACGTCGATCCGATCGACTTCGACCTCATCTTCGAGCGCTTCCTCAACCCCGAGCGCGTGTCGCTGCCTGATATCGACATCGATTTCTGCGAGCGCCGCCGCGGCGAGGTCATCGAATACGTCACGCGGAAGTACGGACGCGAGAACGTCGCCCAGATCATCACCTTCGGCACGATGAAGGCGAAGGCGGTCGTCCGCGACGTCGGACGCGTGCTCGAGATGCCCTTCGCCGACGTCGACAAGGTGGCGAAGCAGATTCCGGCCGCGCTCGACATGACGCTCGACAAGGCGCTCGACGAGAGCGAACCGCTGCGCCTGATGGAGCAGAGCGACCCCAAGGTCAAAGAGCTGCTGAGCGTGGCGAAGCGGCTCGAGGGGATGACGCGTCACGCCTCCGTCCACGCCGCGGGCGTGGTCATCGCGCCGAAGGCCATCACCGAGTACGCGCCGCTCTACAAGGGAGCCCGCGACGAAATCGTCACGCAATGGTCGATGAAGGAGATCGAACGCGTCGGTCTCCTGAAGATGGACTTCCTCGGCCTCTCCACGCTCACGCTGATCGACGATGCCGTCGCGGAGATCAAACGGACGACGGGCGAGACGCTGGATATCGAGCAGGTGCCACTCGACGATCCGAAGACGTACCAGATTTTTCAGGACGGGCAGACCTACGGGATTTTCCAGTTCGAGTCGAGCGGCATGCGCGAGATTCTGCGGAAGGCGAAGCCGCAGCGCCTCGACGACCTGATTGCGTTGAACGCGCTGTATCGTCCCGGGCCGCTGCGCAGCGGCATGGTGGACGACTTCATTGCGCGCAAGCAGGGCCGGACCGAGGTGACGTACGAACTGGCGGCCCTCGAACCGATTCTCGCGGACACCTACGGCGTCATCGCCTACCAGGAACAGGTCATGCGCATCTCCAACGTGCTCGCCGGCTTCACGCTCGGCGAGGCGGACCTGCTGCGCAAGGCGATGGGCAAGAAGAATCCCGAGGTCATGGCCAAGATGCGCGGCAAGTTCGTCGCCGGCGCGAAGAAGAACGGGATTGCCGAGAAGAAGGCGACGCACATTTTCGACCTGATGGAACACTTCGCGGGCTACGGCTTCAACAAGTCGCATTCGACTGCGTATGCATTCCTCGCGTATCAGACCGCGTACCTGAAAGCGAACTACCCGTGGCACTTCGCGGCCGCGCTGTTCACGATCGAGTCGCAGAACACCGACAAGCTCTCGGTCTACCTCAGTGAAGCTCGCGAGCGCGGAATTCCACTCCTGCCGCCGGACATCAATCGAAGTCAGCTGCGCTTCACGGTCGAAGAGACCGGCGTGCGGTTCGGCCTGACCGCAATCAAGAACGTCGGCGAAGGCGCCATCGAGTCGCTGCTCCAGGTCCGCGCGAAGCAGTCGCGGATTGCGTCGCTGCCGCAGCTCTGCGAGGATCTCGACCTCCGCCTCGTCAACAAGCGCGTGTTCGAAAGCCTCGTGAAGGCTGGTGCGTTCGATTCGCTCGTGCGCGGCACGTCGTACGAAGGGCGGCCGTCGGCGGCGATCAGGCCTCGGCTGATGGCCGCCATCGATCCCGCTTGCGAAGCAGGCGCGCGTTTGCAGCGCGACCGCGATCAGGGCCAGGCGCAGCTCTTTGGCGGATTCGAAGGCGGCGACGGCAATGCGGGGAGCCACGGTGCCAGCGCGACGCTTCCCGAGGCCGCCGCGTGGACTGAGAGCGAACAGCTGTCATTCGAGAAGGAAACGCTCGGCCTGTACTGGAGTGGACATCCGATCGATCGCTATGCGCCGGCGCTCCGCGACTTCGGCGCCAAGTCTGTGACCGAGCTCGCGGATCTGCAGACGACGCCTCGGGACAACGGGTGGGGCGCGGGCGGACCCAAGCCGATCGAGCCCGAGATGAGCATCGGGGGCATCATCGCCGCATGCCGGCAGCTCAAGACGAAGAAGGGCGATCGGATGGCGGTGTTCACGCTCGAGGATTCGCAGGGCAGCGTCGAGATCATCGCCTTTCCCGAAACGTACGCGCGCAGCGCCAGCCTGATCGAGCCGGGCACAATGGTCCTCGTCCGAGGCAAACTCGAACGCGACGACGAGACGATGCGGATCCTCGCGGCGGAAATCGCGCCGCTCGACGCGGTCCGCGAACGGCTCGCCCGGGAAGTCGCCATTCATCTGCGCCGCCCGGCCGACCGCAATACGCTCGAATCGCTCGGTGAAATCTTTTCGCGCCATCGCGGCGACCGCAAGGTATCGTTCGAAGTCGAAACCGGTGAGCCGCCGAACCGCCTCCGCGTCCGGGTGGACGTCAGCTCGCAGATTCGCGTCCGGCCGTCATCAGGATTGATCGCGGAAGTCGAACAGCTCGTTGGTGCCGGCACGGTGGAGCTCCGATGACCCACAGTCGTCGTTCGATTGTCTATGCCCGTTGATACGCTGCTCGACTTCGAGGAGCCCATCGCGGTGCTCCTGAAGGAAATCGAGGCGCTTCAGCTCCTGCCTCATACCGACGCGCGCGACCGCGAAATCGAGCAGCTCCGGCGACGGATCGACTCGGTACGCGAGGAGCTGTATCGAACGTTGACGCCGTGGCAGCGTGTGCTGGTGGCGCGCCATCCGAACCGTCCCGGTCTCGAGCAGTACCTCGAGATGCTGTTTCCGGGATTCACGGAAATCCACGGCGATCGCCGCTTCGCGGACGACCACGCGATCATCACCGGATTCGCCGACTTCGATTCGGACCCGGTCCTCGTCGTCGGGCACGTCAAGGGCACCGACACCAAGGACAAGATCTTCAGGAACTTCGGCTACGCGCGGCCCGAAGGGTATCGGAAGGCGATGCGTGCCATGCAGATTGCCGAGAAGTTCGGCCGGCCGATTCTGGTCTTCGTCGACACGCCGGCGGCCTATCCGGGAATCGATTCCGAGGAGCGCGGCGTGGCCGAGGCCATCGCCGTCAACCTGCGCGACATGATGACGCTCGACACGCCGATCATCGTCACGGTGAGCGGCGAAGGCGGCAGCGGCGGCGCGCTCGGCATTGCCATCGGCGATCGCATCCTGATGCAGGAGTTCGCGATCTACAGCGTCATTCCGCCCGAAGGATGCGCCGCCATTCTCTGGCGCGACGCCTCGAAGAAGGTCGAGGCCGCCGAGGCGCTGAAGCTGACGGCGCCAGACCTTCTGCAGGCTGGCCTCGTCGACGAAATCGTGCGCGAGCCCAGCGGCGGCGCGCACACCGATGCCACCAAAGCCGCCGATCTCCTCCGCGACGCGCTCCGCAAGGCGCTGGCGTCGACGCGCGGCCTGACGTCCGAGGCGCGGTTCGACCAGCGCTATGCAAAGTTTCGGTCGATGGGCAGGCTCGGGGCCGATTTCGTGAGCGACGAGCGCTGATGGCTGTCGCCCCTCGTTGGAAGCTCGCTGCCTGCGACACGCCAGCCGCAGACACGCTCGCCGCCGCCGTCGGCGTCGATCGCATCGTCGCCCAGCTTTTGTGTCAGCGAGGGATCGGCGATCCCGAGGTTGCGGCGCGGTTTCTCCATCCGTCGCTTGATCACCTGCACGATCCGATGCGGCTCGCCGACATGCGAGTCGCCGTCGATCGGATTACCAAAGCGATCGCACAGAAGGAGCGCATCGCGATCCACGGTGACTACGACGTGGACGGCATCACGTCCACGGTCATCCTCCGCCGCGCGCTCGAACTGCTCGGTGGCGACGTCATCCACTTCATCCCGGAACGACTGAAAGACGGCTACGGCCTTCAACCGGCCGCGTTCGATCGGCTGCATGCGGAAAAAGTCGGCCTGGTGGTCTCGGTCGACTGCGGCATCCGCGGCGCAGATGCGGCGCGCCGTGCGCGTGAGCTCGGGATTGATCTCATCATCACGGATCACCACGAACCCGACGCCGAATTGCCGCCCGCGTTTGCGGTCATCAATCCCAAGCGCACGGATTGCGCGTACCCGGACAAGTACCTCGCGGGCGTAGGCGTCTCGCTGAAGCTGGTGCAGGCGCTCCTGCGGCAGAACGGACGCGAATCGTGGCTTCCAGGGTTTGTGAAGGTCGCCGCCATCGGCACGCTCGCGGACGTCGTGCCGCTCGTGGGCGAGAACCGTGTCATCGCCAAGCTGGGACTCGATCTCTTGTCTCGCGGTCCGCACAAAGTGGGTCTCCGCTCGCTTCTCGAAATCTCCGGTCTTGCCGGCAAGGTGATCGACAGCTATCACATCTCGTTTCAGCTGGCGCCGCGCGTCAACGCGGCGGGCCGGATGAGCACGCCCGACATCGCGACACGCCTGTTGCTGGCGTCAGACGATGCGATGGCCGAGGAGGTGCGACAGCTGGCAATGCAACTCGATAGCGAGAATATTCGGCGGCAGGAGGAAGAAGCAGAAATCCTCGCAGCGGCGAAGAAGGTCGTCACGACCGATCCGGACGTCGGCGCCCGCTCGGTCCTCGTCGTCGCTGGCGATTGCTGGCACCGCGGTGTCATCGGCATCGTCGCGTCGAAGCTGGTGGACGCGTTTCATCGACCGGCAATCGTCCTGTCGGTCGAGGACGGCGTTGCCCATGGATCATGCAGGAGCATCCCGGCGTTCGACATGCTCGGCGCCCTCGACCAGTGCGCAGATCTGTTCATTCGGTACGGCGGGCACAAACAGGCAGCCGGCCTGACGCTCGACGCCCGCCGCGTCCGCGAGCTTCGCCGCGCCGTCAACGAAGTCGCCGACCGCACGCTCGGCCCCGAGGACCTGATGCCGCAACTGCGAATCGACGCGGACCTGACATTCCGGGCGATTACCGGTGGCGTCGCCGCGGGCGTCGCGTCGCTCGCGCCGTTCGGCGCCGGCAATCCGCGGCCGGTGTTTGCGGCGCGGCGGGTCGAGATCGTCGATGGCCCGCGCAAGCTCAAAGAGCGGCACCTGAAGATGGCGCTCAAACAGGACGGTCGGATTTTCCGTGCGATCGCGTGGCGGGCCGCCGAGCGTCACGACTATGCAGCCGAGCACAAGGCCGCGCTCGACGTCGCGTTCTCGCTGGAACAGAACCAGTACAATGGAGAAACTTACGTCGAGCTGACGATTGCCGATCTCAAGAAACCCGACGATCTCGCGGCGGACCCGACGAGCGCCTGAGCGCCCGCGGATCGCGTCCGTCTGTCTGCGCACGTGAGAAAGCAGGCGCGTCAGATCATCGCCGTTTTCTGTGTCGTGTTCGCGGTATTCGTCGGCCTGCAGTTCAAGCGCCGCGGACCCGCCGGTCCATCAGAGATTGCCCACACCGATCCGAACGCCGTCGTCGAAACCACCGGCGGCACCACGCAGCGGTTCAGCTCGTCGCGCGAAGACGTCAGCATCAAGTACGACAAGCTCCTCACCTACGCCAACGGATCGAGCAAGCTGCTCGGCGTGACGATTACGACTGCCGATCGCCGCGGCGACCAGCAGAGCGATGCCGCGCGCGGCTTCACCGTCACGGGACGTGAAGGCACCGTCGGCCAGAACGAGTCGACGATTGCCCTCGATGGGGACGTTCAGCTGCAGTCGTCGGACGGGATGTCGGCCCGCACCGAGCATGCGACCTACACGAGCAGCGACGGGTCGATTCACGCGCCTGGTCCCGTGGAATTTGCGAAGGGTCGCTTGTCGGGCCGCGGCGTCGGCCTCGCTTACGACAAGAACCGCGACCTGCTCACGATTCTCGAGAAAGCGGTCATTCGCGTCGCCGAGACCGGCGGCGGCGCGGGAGAAGGCGGCGATGCCAAGGCGGGCGGCGTCGATGTGAACGCCGGCAGCGCGACGATGGCGCGGCGCGACCACATCATGCAGTTCGACCGCGGCGTCCGCATCGTCCGGAGCGGGCAGATCATCGAGTCGGACACCGGCACGGCTCACCTCAGCGCCGACGAGCAGCGGATCGAGGGCCTCGAACTCCACAATCACGCACGAATCACGGGCACCGCCGGCGGTCCGGGCACGCTGCGGGCGTTGACGGGCTCCGACATGACGTTGACCTACAGCGTCGACGCGCAGACGCTGCAGCGTGCGCTGATTGTCGGTGAAGCCCACGTGCAGCTCGCTGGCGAGGCCGACGCGCCCGGACAACAAATCGCAGCGCAAACGCTCGACATCATGATGGCTCCTGACGGGACTACGCCGGTGGGACTTACCGGCCGCGACGCGGTCCAGCTGACGATGCCGGGTGACGCCAACACGCCTGGACGAACGATCCAGGCGACTCAGATCGACGCCAAGGGCGATGCGGAGCACGGCATCAACAAGGCCACGTTCACCGGCGCCGTCCAGTTCCGCGAGCGCGGCGGGGAGGTGAACCGCGCGGCGCGCTCGACGCAGCTCGACGTCGCCATGCAGCCCGGCATGGGCGCGATCGACGAGGCACGTTTCAGCCACAACGTGCGATTCGAAGATGGCAAGCTCGCGGCGTCCTCGGCAGCGGCTCGATACGACACGGTAAAGGGCATCCTCGAACTCACCGGCTCGGAGCCCGCCAACGCCACACCTCGCGCGGTCAACGATCGGATGGCCGTCGATGCCACCCGGATCGACATCGTCCTCGACGGGCCGAAGGTCAAGGCAACCGGCGCGGTGAAGAGCACGCTGCAGCCCGCGAAGGACGGCGGCGGCGGAAGCGGGGACGCCAAGCTGCCGTCGATGCTGAAACAGGATCAGCCGGTCACGGTGCTGGCGGACAACATGGCGTACGACGGGACGGCGTCCACGGCCACCTACACCGGCAGCGCGCGCCTCTTTCAGGTCGACACGACGATCAAAGGCGACACGATCGTCATCGACGAAACGCGCGGAGACTTGTCGGCGGCGGGGAAGGCGATGAGCTCCACGATTCGCGAACAGCAAGGAAAGGATGGAAAGACGGAGCGCTCGCAATCAACCGGAACGAGCAACGATTTGAAGTATGAAGACGCGACGCGAAAGCTCACCTACACGGGCGCCGCGCATCTCGTCGGTCCCGAAGGCGACATGTCGGCGAACAAGATCGAGCTGTTCCTCAACGAGAACGGCGACGACGTGGACCGCGCCGAAGGGTACGCGACGAAGGACGAGAAGCTGACGCTGCGCGAGCAGAATCGCACCACGACCGGCGCCCGGCTTACCTACACCGCCGCAAAGGAGACCTACGTGGTGACCGGTGCGCCCGCGTCCATCATCGACGAGTGCAGCCGCGAGACGATTGGCAAGACGTTGACCTTCCTGAAGTCCACCGATACCATCATCGCCGACGGCAACCAGCAGATCCGCACGCAAACCAAAGGCGGCGGCGCCAAGTGTCCGTAACCGTCTTTGACGAATGTCCACGCTGCGCACAGAGGGGCTGACGAAGTCGTACCGCGGGCGGACCGTGGTGCGCGGTGTGAGCCTCGATATCAAATCCGGAGAAATCGTCGGCCTGCTCGGACCGAACGGCGCCGGCAAGACGACGACGTTCTACATGACGGTGGGCCTCACGGCGCCCGATTCAGGACGGGTGGAGCTCGATGGCCAGGACGTCACCGACGATCCGATGTACATCCGTGCGCGGAAAGGCATCGGGTACCTGCCGCAGGAGCCGTCGATTTTTCGCGGATTGACCGTCGAGCAGAACATCATGGCCATCCTGGAGACCATGCCGCTCGATCCGGCCGCGCGGCGCACGCGGCTTCGCGAACTTCTGGCCGAATTGAACCTCACGCCGCTCGCGCAGTCGCCGGCGCACACGCTCTCGGGCGGCGAGCGACGCCGCGCCGAGATCACGCGCGCGCTCGTCGTTTCACCAAAGTTCATGCTGCTCGACGAACCCTTCGCTGGTATCGATCCGATTGCAGTGTCCGATATTCAGAAAATCATCTTCCACTTGCGTGATCGCGGCATCGGCGTGCTGATCACCGATCACAACGTGCGCGAAACGCTGCGCATTACTGATCGCGCGTACATCGTGCACGGCGGCGTAATCTTCAAGAGCGGCACGCCTGACCTGCTGGCCGCTGATGATGAAGTCCGGCGGATTTATCTGGGGGCTGACTTCCGATTGGACTAAAATGGGCGTGGGAATTGCATCCGTGGTCGAGCTTTCGATCGTCGGGTGTGCGCGCCTTCGAAGAGCGCGGAAACCAAAGACAGAGACGACAACGACTTAGCTGATTCGCGTCCTCATGGGTATCCAGCAGAAACTTCACACGAAACTCGTCCAGAAGCTGATCCTGACGCCATCGCTGCAGCAGGCGATCAAGCTGCTGCCGATGTCGACCCTGGAATTGTCCGACTTGCTCAATCAGGAGATGGTCGAGAATCCGATGCTGGAGGAAGTTCCGACAGAGGAACTTCAGCCCGCCGAAGCCGCACAGACGCAGGAAAAAGCGGATCCCGAACAGAAGGCCAACAAGACCGACACCTGGGACGATCAGGACTACGAGTACTTCTTCGGCGACTACCTCGACGACGGGTATCGGCCCCGGGCGCCGCAGGAGATCAAGGAGCTGCCGCCGATCGAGAACACGCTGTCCACGAGCAGCTCGCTCTCCGATCACATGATGTGGCAGCTGTCGATGCAGACCGACGATCCGCTCATGCGCGAGATCGGGTCGGCGATCGTCGGGAACCTCGACGACGACGGGTATCTGGTTGCGTCGTTCGACGAGCTGGCCGCGATGGGGCCGTGGCCCGTGCAGGAAGTCGAGCGCGCGCTCAAGCTGGTCCAGGGCTTCGATCCCACAGGCGTTGGGGCGCGCGATCTTCAGGAATGCCTCCTGCTGCAGCTTCGCCATCTCGGCCTCGAGAACACGCCGACCGAAAAGGTGGTGCTCGAACACCTGCGGCTCCTGCAGAATCACCAAGTCCCCGAAATCGCGCGTAAGCTCGGGATGACGATCGACGATCTCAAGGAGCACATCGAGATCATCCGTCATCTCGATCCGAAGCCCGGCAGCCGCTACAACCCGACCCAGTCGCAGTACGTGATTCCCGACGTGTACGTCATGAAGGTCGAGGACGAATACGTCGTGGTCCTCAACGAGGACGGCCTGCCGCAGATGCGCATCAGCCCGGTGTACCGCCGCCTGCTCGACAAGAGCGCGGCCGACAACACGGACGAGACGCGCGCGTACGTGAAGGACAAGTTCCGATCGGCGCTGTGGCTCATCAAGTCGGTGGAGCAGCGGCAGAAGACCATCTTCAAGGTCGCGAAGAGCATCGTGAACTTCCAGCGCGACTTTCTCGACCACGGCATCGAGCACCTCCGGCCGCTGGTGCTGCGCGACGTGGCGAACGACATCGGCATGCACGAATCGACGGTCAGCCGCGTCGTGACGAACAAGTACATGCACACGCCGCAGGGCGTGTTCGAAATGAAGTACTTCTTCCACAGCGGCATCAGCAGCATGTACGGCGACAGCGTGTCGTCGGTCACCATCAAGCAGCGAATCAGGAAGATCATCGAGAACGAAGATCCCCGGAAGCCGTTGAGCGACTCGAAGATCGTGAATATCCTCCAGCGGGAAGGGCTGGAATTGGCCCGGCGGACCATCGCGAAGTACCGAGAAGAGTTGAAGATTCCGACATCAAACCAGCGAAAGGTGCTGTACTGAGGCGGAAGACCGCGACCGCTCCCGTCCAGTAGGTCGGCGTCGGGAGCCGAAATACTCGAGGCTGAGCGCCATGCGTCTTGAACTCACCGGCCGGCACGTTGAAATCACCCCCGCGCTGCGGCGACTCGTCGAAGGGAAGCTCTCCAAGCTCGATCGACTGCTGAACGATCACGCGGTCTCGGCGCACGCTGTCCTGACCCGCGAGAAGCACCGTCATCGCACCGACGTCACGCTTCATGCGCGCGGCGAACGGTTCCTCCACGGCGTCGGCGATACATCCGCGTGGGCGACCTCCGTGTCGCAGGCGATCGAGAGAATCACCCAGCAGGCCCAGAAGGTGAAAGGCAAGTGGCAGACGCGCAAGGGACGTGCGAGCGCGCGGGCCGCGGAACCTGAAGCCGCGCCGGCCGCGCCGTTGCCGCCGCGCGAGCGCGAGTCCGCCCGCATGCCGCGGATCCTCCGAACGTCGCGCCAGTCGATCAAGCCGATGAGCGTCGCGCAGGCAGCGCGCGAGGTGGACGCCGGCGGCGACGGCCTCGTCGTCTTTCGCGACGTCGAGACCACGTTCGTCACCATCATCTATCGGCGGCCCAACGGCGAACTGACGCTGGTGCAGGCGGAAGCGTAGTTCCGATTCGATGCACTCAGACGCGGGCGTCAGCGTCGGCGCGCTGCTCGGCGGCCGTCCGGAAGCGTTCGGGCTTCCGCTCGAGCTGCTGGCTGGCGTCGAAGGACTCGAGCGCGCCATCACCAGTC
The DNA here is from genome assembly GCA_036557365.1 of Vicinamibacterales bacterium. Taxonomy (GTDB): domain Bacteria; phylum Acidobacteriota; class Vicinamibacteria; order Vicinamibacterales; family CAVVIG01; genus DATKHR01. Next base: position 71,273 of record DATBHR010000076.1, on the reverse strand, counting down.
CGCACATTCAGAAGACGGGCCTCGCGCTGGCGGGCTTCCACGAGTATCTGCGTCCAGGACGCGTGCTCATCTTCGGTGAGAGCGAAATCCGCTACCTCGAAAGCCTCACGCCGTCGAATCGCGCGGCCTCGCTGCGTCTCGCGCTCACGCATGATTTTCCCTGCGTGCTGATCACCGGAGGATTTGCGCCGCCGCTCGAGCTGGTGGTGGAATCCGAGCGTGCGAAGCTGCCGCTGCTGCGCACACCTGTCGTCACGCCGACGGCGATCGCGAAGCTGAGTTCGTTGCTCGAGGATTCGCTCGCGGAGCGCACGACCATCCACGCCGTCCTGATGGACATCCTCGGACTCGGCGTGCTCTTGATCGGCGAAAGCGGCATCGGGAAGAGTGAGTGCGCGCTCGATCTGATCGTGCGCGGCCATCGCCTGGTCGCAGACGACGCCGTGGAAATCCGGCGGCGGCAGGAAACGATTCTCATCGGGACCTGCCCGGATCTCACACGCCACCACATGGAGCTGCGCGGCCTCGGCGTAATCAACGTCAAGGAATTATTCGGCATCGCGTCGACGCGGTCGTCGAAGCGGGTGGAGCTGGTCGTGCAGCTCGAACGCTGGGACACGACGCGGGAATACGAGCGCCTTGGTCTCGACGACGACTTCTTCGAAATTCTCGGCCTGCATGTGCCGCTCATCCGGATGCCGGTCGGTCCCGGGCGGAACATCGCGATTCTGGTCGAGGTCGCAGCGCGCAATCAGCTCCTGAAGGTACGCGGCCACCACGCTGCGAGAGCACTCGTCGAGCGCCTCGATGCGCAGCTGGAACGCGCATCCTTGACGGCTCCGCGCGATGACGACGACGAGGAGGACGAATTGGTGCCCGGGGACGATCGATGAAGCGGAGCACGTACAAGAAGCGAAGGAAGTCCGGCGCGGTTTCGCACAGCGGACAGCCGTTCATCATCCTGACGGGATTGTCAGGTTCGGGAAAGTCGCAGGCGATTCGCGCGCTCGAAGATCTCGGCTACTTCTGCGTCGACAACCTTCCGACGACGCTCATTCCGACCCTCGCGAAGCTGTCGCAGCGTGCCGGCGGTGACATCGACAAAGTCGCCATCGTCGTCGACGTGCGCGAAGGCGGGTTCCTGTCGTCGTTCCCGCGCGTGTTCCGCCGGCTCCGGAAGATGCCGAAGCTCAACCCGGTGCTCATCTTCCTCGAGGCGAGTCATGCCGCGCTGGTCAGGCGGTTCAGCGAAACCCGACGTCCGCATCCGCTCGCGCAGAACCGATCGGTCAGCGAGGGGATTCGCGACGAGCGTTCGCGCCTGAACGCCATCCGCAGTATGGCCGACGAGATCGTGGACACATCGGACATGACCGTCCACGAGTTGCGGCATTTCTTCATGGGGCTGTCTCGCGATCGAAATCGCGCGAGCCTCGTCGTGACGATGCTGAGTTTCGGGTACAAGTTCGGCATCCCGCTCGATGCCGATCTGGTGTTCGACGTCCGATGCCTGCCGAATCCCCACTTCGTGCCGGCGCTTCGTCGTCGGACGGGACGGGATCGCGCGGTGGCGACCTTTATGGAACGTGACGAGTCGGCCCACGCCTTCATGGACAGGCTCGAGGACTACCTGCGCTACGTGGTGCCGTATTACGTGGCCGAGGGCAAGAGCTACTTGACGGTCGCCATTGGATGCACAGGGGGCCGTCATCGGTCCGTGATGATTGCGGAACGGCTGAAGCGTGCGTTCGCAGACATGGACGCGGTGCGCGTGCGCGTACGCCACCGCGATATTGCGAATGCCTGACGCCGCTGCGATACTCTCGGGCGCACGTCCGATGGGAGGGCGGCGACCGTTATGATTGGGGTTGTGGTCGTCACGCACGGGCAGCTCGCAACGGAGCTGGTCAATGCCGCGGAAATGATCGTCGGCGATCTTCCGCAATTCGTCGCCGTCTCGATCGGCTGGCACGACGAGGTCAACGACGCGCGCGACGACATCGCGAAGGCGATCGACCGCGTCCGCAGCGACGATGGCGTCCTGCTGCTCACGGACATGTTCGGCGGGACGCCGTCCAACCTCGGCATGACGTTCCTTGAAAAAGATCGGCTGGAGGTCATTACGGGAGTCAACCTGCCGATGCTGATCAAGCTGGCGGGATCGCGCGACTCGACGGACCTACTGGCGGTAGCGAAGGAAATGCGCGAGCACGGCCGCAACGCCATCTGGGTCGCGTCCGATTTCCTTCGCGGCGAGAAGGCGCCAGCTTAAGAGAGGATGACGTCGCAATCGGTGACCGTCGTGAACCAGCTCGGCATGCACGCGCGCGCCGCCGCGAAGTTCGTGCACCTGGCCACGCGTTATCACTCGCGGGTGCGTGTGGCGCGCGAGGCTCGCGAGATGGACGGCAAGAGCATCATGGGTATCCTGCTGCTCGCCGCCGCGCGCGGGTCGACGATTACGATCAGTGCCGATGGCGCGGACGAGGCCGACGCGGTTCACGCGCTCGTCGCGCTGGTGCAGACAGGGTTTGGCGAGGACGTATGCGACGCCTGACCGGAATCGGCGTGTCTCCGGGCGTGGTGACAGGACGCGCCGTCATCCTGATTCAGCGGTCCCAGGTGCTGCGATACCAGATCGCGCCGGAGCGCGTGACGCGCGAGCTGCAGCGCCTCGAGGCGAGCCGCGCACGATCGCGCGAGCAGCTGGGCGAAATCCGCGCGCGGGTCGCGAAGCGTCGGCCTGAGCTGGCCGCACTCTTCGATGCGCAGCTTCTGATGCTGGACGACCCGATGCTCCTCCCGCGCGCCGCTGACATCGTCCGCGAACAGCGCGTCAACTCGGAGTGGGCGGTCCAGCAGGTGTTCCGCGAATTCAGCGACGTCTTCGACGAGGCCGCAGATCCGTATCTGCGCGAGCGGAAAGGCGACGTCGCCGACGTGGTCGGGCGCCTGCGGCTGAATCTACGCCATGGTGTTTCGACGCCACGCGATCTGCTGCGTGATCTCGACGAGTCCTCGATTCTGATCGCCGACGAACTCACGCCGTCCATGGCCGCGCAAGTCGACTGGAGCCGCGTGCGCGGGTTCGCGACGGACGCCGGCAGTCGGACGTACCACACCGCGATTCTTGCCCGCTCGCTGGAAGTGCCGGCGATCGTCGGCCTGCACAACGCCAGCACGATCGTGCAGGCCGGACAGATGGTCGTCCTCGACGGATCCGCCAGCCAGCTGATCGTCGATCCGACACCGGAGGAAATCGCGCGTGCGATGGCGTTTTCCGACGATCCGCGTCCGGCGGCAGTCGACGATCACGATCGCCGGCGGCCGGCGGCCACGGCGGACGGCGTTCACGTGCGACTCGATGCGAACGTCGAGTTTCCCGACGACCTCGCAGCGGCGAGATATGCCGGCGCGGAAGGCATCGGGTTGTACCGCACGGAATTTCAGCTGGCGAGTACGTCGCAGGACATCGCGAACGAGGATCGGCAATACGAAATCTACCGCGAGATGCTCGAAGGGATGGCGCCTGGCGGCGTGACGGTGCGCACCTTCGATCTCGACGAAGACCAGCTGTCATCGCGCGGCGCGCCGGATCCATTCGGCGTGGGCTGGTCGACGCCGAAACGCGGCAGCCGGCAGGGGCTGCGCGGTCTGCGTCTCAGCCTGACGCGGCCGGACGTCTTCCTCGTGCAGCTGCGCGCCCTGCTGCGTGCGGCGAAGCACGGCGACCTCCGGATCATGTTCCCGTTCGTCTCGAGCGTGGAGCAGTTGCGTGAAGGACGCGCGATGGTGTCGCGCGCCGCCGAAGATCTGGAGAGACGGGGCGAGCGCGTGCCGCACGTGCCGATCGGCATCATGATCGAGATACCTGCGGCTGCGTACACGGCGGACCTGCTCGCGCCCGAGGTGGACTTTTTCACGATCGGCACAAACGACTTGATCCAGTACTGCCTGGCGGTCGATCGCGCCGACGAGCGCGTGTCACGGCTGTACGAACCGCTTCATCCCGCGATCCTGCGCATGATTGTGATGGTGCGGCGCGCGGCAAAGCGGCGCCGCATTCCAGTATCGCTTTGCGGCGAGATGGCGTCCGACCCGGCGCTGTTGATGCTGCTCGTTGGACTGGGGCTTACCGAATTCAGCATGACGCCCGGAGCAATTCCGGTCGCCAAACAGGCGCTCGCCGAGGCGCAGGCGCACGATTTGCGCGCGCTCGCGCGGCGTGTGTTGCGCCTCAACACCATCGACGACATCGAACGGGAACTGTTGTCGGCCGTCGGGGCGCTCGGCAAGACCGGCAGGATGACCAGGGGAGTCACGTCGTGAGCGAGATTGCGCGGGTGGAGAAGCCCTGGGGCTACGAGCTCCACTGGGCAAAAACGGAACGGTACGTCGGCAAGCTCATTCACGTCGCGAAAGGACACGCGCTGAGCCTGCAGTACCACAACCTCAAGGACGAAACGATCTATCTGCACGCCGGCCGCCTGCTCTTCGAAATCGAGATCGACGGACAGCTCACGCGGCGCGAGATGCAGCCGGGTGAATGCGTGCACATCACGCCGAAGACCGTTCACCGGATGACGGCGATCGAGGACAGCGACATCTTCGAGGTGTCAACGCCGGAACTGCACGACGTCGTCCGCCTCGAAGATCGCTACGGGAGAGAAGACAAAAAGTAGTTGGTGATTTTGGGAGTTGATGAATTGGCGGGTTGGCGAGTCATCACCAACTCACCAATCCTCCAACTCGCCAATTGTCTGATTGCTAAAAGGGGATGTCGTCGTCCGTTAACGGCTCCGAAGGAGCTTCGGGACCGCTCGGATGACCGCCCATGTCTTCCTGGGCGCGACCGCCTCCGTAGGACCCGCCTCGACCGCCGCCGCCGCCACCACCGAGCAGGACGATACGGTCTCCCCGAATTTCGGTGGTGTACCGCTTGTTCCCGTCCTTGTCGTCCCACTGACGCGTTTGCAGTCGGCCTTCGACGTAGATCTGCTTGCCCTTCGTCAGGTATTCCGCCAGCGATTCAGCGGACTTTCCCCAAAGAACGACGCGATGCCACTCGGTTTTTTCCTGGCGCTGTCCGGCCTTGTCGTTCCAGACCTCGGTGGTCGCCATGTTGAGCGTCGCCACGGCGGCGCCGCCGGGTGTGTAGCGGAGCTCCGCGTCGCGCCCAAGATTGCCGACGAGGATGACTTTGTTGACTGAGCCCATAGATCGACGATTGTAGTCTAGCCCGGCCGTTTTGTTGGCGGCGTTCGTTGCAGCCCCTGCTGCGCCATCGCGAAATATTCGCTGGTCTTGTAGTTCTGCAGGATGAATTCCCACGCCGCCCGTGCTCCGGCGTAGTCGCGCAGGTTCGACAGCGCGAGTCCTTTTCGGTAGTACGCCTCGGGCAGCTTTTCGCTGGCAGGATAGGTGCGGATGGCGAGATCGCACGCGTCCGCCGCTTCCTGCGGCTTGTTGTTGTTCAAGTACGCCGCGCAGATCGACACCTGCGCGTCGTCGGCCTGCTCGGAGCGCGGGAACGCCTTGATGAATTCCTGGAAACCGATGACCGCGAGATCGTACTGGCCGGCCATGTAGTCCGCCTGAGCCGAGTCGTACATCTTCTGCGGCGATTGTCCGATGGATGGGATCGCGTTCGGCGGTGCGGTTGTGTTCGCAGCCTGAGCATCGGCATCCGTTGTCGTGGTCATCGTTGGACGCGCAGCCTGCTGCTGCAGGCCCTGTCGAAGCGCTTCGACTTCCTGCGTCAACGAGCCGACGCGGACGTTGTTGTCTTCGAGCTTTTCGCGGATCACCCTGACGTCGTTGGACAGGTTGTCGACGACGAGCTTCTGATCGGCGAAGGCGCGGCGAGTGGCCTCCGTCTGCTGATCGAGGCGCGTGTTGACTGCCTTCAATGATTCGTTGAGCGCGTTGAGGAGGTTCTGGAGCTGCTGGGACTGCTCCTGCAGGATCCGGATATCCGCCATCAGCTGTTGATGTTCCTTGTTCGCGGCGAAGGCAGGCGACACCTGCGAAGCCGCGAGCAGGGCGGCGAGAGCGGTCGCGAATACTGTCTGTCTCATGACGTTCACTTTGCCGTTATCACGAAGTGCGCGCGGCGGTTCTTCGAATACGCAGATTCATCGTGGCCGGGATCGAACGGAAATTCCTTGCCGTAGCTGACTGTCCGCAGTCGATCGCCGGGAATGCCGAGCGACACCAGATACGCGCGCGCCGCGGTCGCACGTCGTTCGCCCAACGCCAGATTGTACTCGGCCGTGCCCCGCTCGTCGCAATGGCCTTCTATCGTGACCGTCCAGGTCGTGTAGCGCTTCAACAGCGCGGCGTTGTCGTCGAGCGCCTTCCGGCCGCTGGTATTCAGATCGCTGCTGTCGAGATCGAAGTAGACCGGCTTCAGCGGCGAGTTCCGATTGAGATCGTCGAGCGACGCCGATGAGATTGCGTCGTTTGCGACCGGCTCGGGTGGAACCGGAATCGGTTCAGGTGCGGGCTCCGGCGGTGCGGGCGCTTGCTGCGTACCCGTCGATGCGCCTCCTGACGAGGGCGGCGGCGGCATTGGTCGCGCGACGGGCGGGACCTTCTTATGACACGCCAGACTCGTCAGCAAACACGCGACGGCCACGGCCATCAGCGTTCGATTCATCGTCGTCTCTCCTCTCACCGGTTCATGCCTCCGTCCTGAGCGCCTTGTGATCATCGGGACCAGTCCGGCTGTTCGTTGTTGCCCGTCTTCGTGATTTGTCGGGTGTCCCGACCGTCCCGCGTAATCGTGAAAATCTGTTTCTTGCCCATGCGTGTCGACGTGAACGCGATATGCCGTCCGTTCGGCGCAAATGCCGGACTCTCGTTTGTTCCTTCGCCGTTCGTCAGCTGTCTCACTGTCCGCGTGGCCATGTCGATGATCTTGATGTCGTTGCCGGGTCCCGTCCGGGCTGTGTAAGCGATCTCGTTGTAGGGCAGTGAGGACCAGGTGGGCTTGTCGGCATAGCTCTCGGAGACCGTGATCCGTTGGGTGCCGCCGGTGCCATCTGCGCTGGTGACATAGATCTGCGGCGACCCCGTCCGATCCGATACGAACGCGATCTGCGTGCCTGACGGCGACCACGTCGGCGACGTGTTGATGCTCGGATGATCAGTCAGCTTCCGCAAACCGCTGCCGTCCCGGTTCACGAGATACAGATTGGTGTAACCCTTGCCCTCTCGCGGGGAAGCGAAGCAGAGACGGGACCCGTCCGGAGACCAGGCCGGCAGCCAGTTTTCGTTCGTGCCCTTCGTGACCTCTTCCATCGTCGCTTCGTAGATATTGGAGACGAAGATGTTGGGTGTGCCGCGACGGTACGACGTGTATGCGATCGACCGGCCATTCGGCGACCATCGCGGAAACACGTTCAGCGTCTTGCCGAGGGTGACGCGCTGCTGCCGCTCCCCGTCGTAGTCCGAGATGTAGATTTCCTTGACGTCGCGCTTTTCGACCGTTCCAGACATCCGTTCGCCGTCGCGATCCGACACGAACGTCAGCTTGCTCTCGGCGACACCGTTCAGCGAACGCTGGGTCTTGTAGATCTCGTCCGCCACCATGTGCGCGTACGAGCGCGGGTTGGCCGGCGAACCGGAGTAAACCTTTCCAAAGACCTGCTGGCGAGAAAAGGTGTTGAAGAGACGGATCTCCACACGAAGGAGATTGCCGGTTTTCTGAACGGTGCCTGCCACGATGCCGTCGGCGTTCAGTTCCCGCCAGCGGTCGAACGGCACGTCGGTAAAAGAGGTGGCCTTCGGAATCGTCGAATACACGTCACGCGGAATGAACAGGAATTCGCGCTCGTAATTCAAGTCGTCCCACAGAACCTGTCCGATCATTCGCGCGATCGCGACGGTCTCGGCGTCCGTGCTCAGCGGAATGAGATCCGGGACGGCGAGCCGCGGCGCCTGGCCACCAGCTCCAGTGATCACGGTGCTGATATCGCTCGGTTGTTGAGGAGCGGCTGGCTGTTGCGGCGGCGGCTGCTGCGCCAACGCGAAAAATGCCATGGCCGCGGCAAATATCGTCTTGGTCATTTGGTGTACTGAAACGTCATGTGAAGGGTCAGCGTTGGATTGGTATAGGCGGCCGGCAGCGGCGCAAGCGTTTTGGTGCTCACGACCGCGCGAAGGGCCGCCAGGTCAAGCGTCGTGGCGCCGCTCGAACGTTCGATCGATGGATCCGTGATCTGGCCGTTTCGCAAGATCGTGAACTTGATGACGGCGTCGCCCGCCGCATTCTGGTTGTGCTGCCATGCGCTCTGGATGCGATCGATCAATGTCGCCAGATAGTCTGGGCAGCAGAAATTTCCGACGTCGAGCAGGACACCACCGCCGGCGCCACCGCCGGTGGATAACCCAAATCCCTGGCCTCGTGCGCCGGTGAAGGCGACAGCGTTTCCACTCGAGACTTCGGCGCCGCGCGTCGGCGTGCGACCCTTGGCATCGTCGGGTGCGGTCTTGACGACCTGCGTTGGTGACTTGGCGTTCTTCGGCGGAGTCTTCGTCGTCGGCAGCACCATCTCCGGCGTGACCGCCGCCGGTGGACGCACCGGTTCGCGTTTCGACAAATCCGTCGACGGCAGCACCGATTGCACCGGCTGCGCGGCCGCTGCAGTAAAGCCGCCGTTGCGCGGGCCTTCGCCGGCACCGCTGATCGAAATCGTCATCACATTACGTGATTGTTGGATCGGCCGATCGAGCAGGCGAATCGGTCCGAGCATCACGAGCGCCAGCAGCGCGCCGTGAGCAATCACGGAGATTGTGAGCATTCGCTGGAGCCCATCGGGCTCCTGCATCCGATCGCGAAGGATGTCGCTGACGTCCATCTATCGTTCGCCTGGGGCCTTGGTCACGAGTCCAACATGCACAACACCGACCGCTTTCAAGAGGTCGGTGACTTCGATGAGCTCGCCGAGCTGAACACCGCGATCGCCGCGCAGAAAGACGTCCTTGTCCGATCGATTTTCGATTTTCTGCCGAACCAACTCCTGGAGCCGCGGCGGCTCCATCAGCTCGGTGCCGAGGTACAGCTTCTTGTCCGTGCGATAGGTCAGCGGGACGGTAACCTCGATGCGCTCGCCGGAGATCTGCTGAGCGCGTCGCGACACGGGAAGGTTGACGTCGATGCCGCGCTGAATCATCGGTGCGGTCACCATGAAGATGATCAGCAGAACCAGCATCACGTCCACGAGCGGAACGACGTTGATTTCCGCGAGCGACGTGGATACACGCCGACCACGGCCGCCGCGAATAGGTACCGGTTCAGCGGCGGCTTGAACCTTGGGCATTACGTGAAGTTCCTCTCGCTGATGTTCAGGAACTCCATCGAGAAATCATCCATGTCGGACGCGAACACCTTCACGCGCTGCGTCAGCAGGTTGTAGAACCACACCGCTGGAATCGCCGCCGCGAGCCCGGCGGCTGTCGCGACCAACGCTTCGGCGATCCCTGGCGCCACGACGCCGAGATTCGTCGAGCCTGTCTGGCCGATGCCTTCGAACGACGTCATGATTCCCCATACCGTGCCGAACAGTCCGATGAACGGTGAGACGCTGGCCGCCGTCGCGAGAAACGAGATGTGCTTTTCGAGCTTGTTGACCTCCACAACCGACGCGCGCAGCAGTGCGCGGTCCACTGCCGGGAGACTCTTCAATGTAGGACGATTTGCGGCGGGCCTCGGATTGGGCCCGTTCGCGACGTCCGGAGCGCTTTGCCGCAACTGCGCCGTCAGCTCGGCGTAGCCTGACTGAAAGAGTCCAACGAGTGGACTCGCGCCGAGCGAGCGGCACACAGCCTGGACTTCAGAGAACTTGTTGCTGCGGCGAAACACGTCGAGGAACTGCGTCGTCTGTTGACGTGTGCGCCGGAAGACCCAGAGCTTGTACAGGATGATTCCCCACGACACGACCGAAATCGCTGCCAGAATCAGCAGGACACCCATCGTCAAATACGATCGGGTGACGAGATTCAGTATCGATGTGGTCGGACCTTCAGACGGAACTCCAGCCTGTCCCTGCAGAAGCAGGGCGGCCATCAGGCTTCCAAGCGTGTGCAAACGACCCTCCGCGACTAGCTGGTGCGCCGCTGGGAACAGCGCCGCTGGGCTTGGGACCCAGCCTGAGATGCCAAACTGTATCATGATGAGAAATAGCTGTCAAACCTATGTTAGGATTGGAGTTCTCTCTCTTTAGATGCTCAGGTTCCTCAAGATTAGACACCTCGCGGTCATCGACGCAGTCGAGGTGGAGTTCGAGCCGGGCCTAAATGTCCTGACCGGTGAAACGGGGGCAGGCAAGTCCATCCTCGTCGAAGCTGTCGGGCTGTTACTTGGCGGCCGAGCATCCGCAGATCTCGTTCGCACCGGCGAAGCCTCCGCGATCGTCGATGCGATTTTCGAGCGCGACGGCGAAGAGCTTCTGGTACGCAGGGAAGTGACGACAGAAGGTCGGAGTCGTGCCTTCGTCAACGACTCGCTCGTCACGGTCGGTGCCCTGCGCGATCTCTCGTCGCAACTCATCGAGTTGCACGGTCAGCACGAGCACCAGACGCTGCTCGACACCACGACGCACCTCATGATCCTCGACGCCTTCGGACGGATTGGTGAGCCGCTCGCAGCCGTCAGTAAGACGTTCGAGCGTTATCGGGAAGCGCGCGTCGCTCTCGACGCGGCTCGCACGGCGCATCGCGAACGCGGGGCGCGCCAGGAGCTGATCGGATTTCAGCTCGCTGAACTCGATCGCGCGGACCTCAAGCCGTCGCAACCCAATGAGGACACGGAACTTGCGTCTCTACGTCAGGTGCTGAGCAGCGCCGAACGCATCGAACGCCTCTGCATGGACAGTTATGCCGCGCTCTACGAGAGCGACGACGCGGTCCTGCCAAGAATGGGAAGTGTGTGGCGACGCGTGTCGGAGTTGGCGTCGCTCGACACCCAGTTTCAGCCTTATCTCGAGGCGCGCGACGCGATCAAGTCACAACTGGAAGACCTCGCTGGTTTTCTGCGGCGCTATGCAGGCGGGATTGACGCCTCGCCCGAACGCTTGCAGCAGGCGGAGGAGCGGCTGGCGACGCTCGAGCGGTTGAAGCGCAAACATGGGCCGACGCTCGCGGAAGTTCTCGCGAAGCATGTCGCCCTCAAGCGTGAGGCGCTGGAGCTCGAACGAAGCGACGAAACCGTTCACGCGCTCGAGGCGCAACTTTCGGCAGCGCGCTCAGCGTACGTTTCGGCGGCAAGCGTGCTCTCGCGTGAGCGGAAGCGTGTCAGCGAAGCATTCGGCCACGCTATGGAACGCGAGCTCGCCGAGCTCGCGATGGATCGAACGCGATTCGAGGTGCGCTTCGGCGAATCGCGTGACGAATCGGCGTGGACTGTCGACGGCGTCGACGATGTGGAGTTCTACATCTCACCCAATCCAGGAGAGGATCTCCGTCCGGTGGCGCGAATAGCATCGGGCGGTGAGTTGTCGCGCATCATGCTCGCCATCAAGACGCTCGTCGCCACATCTCGGCTCGGCTACACCGACTCAGTCGGGCGACCGCCCAGTCCCTCCGCGCCCGGACTGATTTTCGACGAAGTGGACGCCGGGATCGGTGGCCGAGCGGCGGACGTCGTCGGTCGAAAGCTTCGCACGCTCGGTTCGGCATTTCAGGTGCTCTGCATCACGCACCTGCCGCAGATCGCGGCGTACGCGGACACTCATTTTCAGATCGACAAACAGGTCCGCTCGGAACGGGCGGAGACCTCGGTGCGTCGGCTCATGTCCGACGCGCGTGTGGAGGAGCTGTCGCGCATGCTCGGCGGGGCCGTCGTTTCCGACGGTTTGCGGCAGTCCGCCCGTGAGATGCTAAAAGAGCGGTCGGGAAAGACCGCGCCCAGTCGCAAGGTCGGAGGCGAAAGCGAAAGGGCGAAAGCGAAAGGCGGACGGCGAAAGTCACGTGGCGCGTAAATATCTGATCGAAACGTTCGGCTGCCAGATGAACGTCCACGACTCCGAGCGGATGGCGGGCCTGCTGGAGGTTGCCGGCTACGAGCCAACTGACGACGTCGTCGATGCTGATGTCGTCGTCATCAATACCTGCAGCGTCCGGGATCGTGCGGAGGGCCAGCTGTACACGCGCCTTGGCGAGTTACGCGAGATGGCCTCGATGACCGGGAACGATCCGACAGTCGTCGTTGCCGGCTGCGTCGCGCAGCAGGAAGGCAGCGCGATCTTCCGCCGTGCTCCCGGAGTCGCGGACGTCGTCGTCGGCACCCAGGCGATTCGGCAGTTGCCGATGCTGGTCGAGCAGGCGCAATCGGGACCCGTCATCGACCTCAACCCTTACGACGATGTGACGTGGCCGCTTGGCGTGACGCGCCGCGGCGATCCGGTGAAGGCGTACATCACGATCATCGAAGGCTGCAACGAGTTCTGCAGCTTCTGCGTTGTCCCGTACACGCGCGGTAACGAGCGAATGCGCCCAGCCCGCGACATCCTCGCGGAAGTTCGTGACGCCGCGAAGCAGGGAATCAGGGAAGTCCAGCTCCTGGGGCAGATCGTTAACCACTATCAGGCGCCGGACGATTCTGATAGTGATTTTCTGGGACTCGTCCGCGCCGTCCACGGCGTCGACGGCATCGAGCGAATTCGGTTCGCGAGCCCGCATCCACGGCATTTCGATCAGCGTTTCCTCGATGGCATGGCGGACCTGCCCAAGGTGTGCCGCCATCTGCACATTCCGGTGCAATCCGGATCCACAAAGGTTCTGCAGTCGATGCGGCGCCGGTATAGCCGGGAGAGCTATCTGGAACTCGTGGCTCGAATTCGTCGAACGTTACCCGACGTGGCGCTTTCGACCGACATGATCGTCGGCTTTCCGGGAGAGACAGACGCCGATTTCGCGGACACGCTCTCGCTCACGGAGATCGTCCAGTACCACAGCATGTTTTCGTTCAAATACTCGGCGCGCCCCAACACGCTGGCGGACAAGCGGCTCGAGGACGACGTGCCGGAAGAAGAGAAGACGCGACGGATCATGGCGCTGCAGTCGCTGCAGCGGACAATTCAGACAACGCTCAACGAGCGGATGGTCGGGCAAGTCGTCGACGTCCTCGTTGATGCGGCGAGCCGCCGGCGTAACACAGAACTTTCAGGACGCACATCGAGTAATGTCGTCGTCAATCTGCCAGGCCCGCCGGAGTGGATTGGGTCCACACGTACCGTCAAAGTCGATCGAGCGGGTCCTCACAGCGTGTGGGGTAACGTGTTGACGCGTTTGACAGATGCTCGGTCCGCGCCTAGGGTGTAGGCGTTATGCAGATAGAGATGATCATCAAGGGCCTGATGGTGGATCCGGTCACCAACACGCCGATCGTGATCCTCCGCGACCGCGACGGACAGCGCGTGCTGCCCATCTGGGTCGGTATCTTCGAAGCCAACGCGATCGCGCTGCAAATCGAGAACGTCACCACTCCGCGGCCGATGACGCACGATCTGCTGCGGAACGTTATTCAGGACCTGAACGCGTCAGTCCAGAAGATCGTCGTCAGCGATCTGCAGGAGAACACGTTCTACGCGTTGATCTACCTCACGCTGAATGGCGAGACGATGGCCATTGATGCGCGCCCGAGTGATGCAATTGCGCTGGCGCTGCGAACGCGGGCACCCATCTTCGTGGAAGATACGGTGATGGACAACGCCAAGACCTTCGATCCCCTCCCTGAGAAGGCCGACACCGAGCGGCTCCACAAGTGGTTGGAGAGTTTGGACCCGGACGACCTCGGCAAATACAAGATGTAGTGGGTCGAGACGCGGCGGGCAGTGATACAATCCCGTCACCGTTTCGATGATCGTCGCAATCGCCAATCAAAAAGGCGGAGTCGGTAAGACCACAACCGCCATCAATCTCGCTGCCGCGCTCGCACTCCGCGGCAAGCGCACGCTGCTCATCGACCTGGATCCCCAGGCGAACAGCACCATGTCGTTTCTCGACATGCAGCTCGTGTCGAGAAGCGTCTACGACGCCATCGCGGATTCCTCCGTCTCGCTCGAAGACGTCCTCATCAAGGCGCCGATGGAGAACCTGTGGATCGCGCCGTCAAGAATCGCGCTCGCGAAGCTCGAGGCGAAGTTGGTGGGGGAGCTCGACGCTCATTTTCGCCTGAAGGACAAACTGGAGCCGCTTCGGCGTCAGTATCCACAAATCGTCATCGACTGTCCGCCGACGCTCGGCCTGCTGACCGTGAACGCCCTGGTAGCGGCCACGCATCTTCTGATTCCCATTCAGTCGTCGTACTTTGCCCTGGAGGGCACCGACGACTTACTCGAGACCATCGAAAAGGTCCGCGCTCGACCGAATCCGGCGCTCAGAATTCTCGGCGTCGTCATCACGATGCACGATAAACGGACGGCGCTCGCCAAGGACATCCGCGCGCAGATCCAGAAGGTGTTCGGTGGGAAGGTCTTCCGCACCGTCATCACCAAGAGCGTCCGACTGGAAGAGAGTCCGGCTTACAAAGAATCGATTTTCACCTTCGCGCCCGACTCGACGGGGGCGAGCGAGTACTACAGTTTGTGCGAGGAGGTCATCGACCGTGCCTAGACGCGGCCTTCCTGAATCCATCTCGATGCGGCACGACGAGCACTACGTCGAGGCGCTGGCCGCGTCGGCCGGCACACCGGTGGGGCGTCTTGTGCCGATCGACCAGATCGACCCCAATCCAAATCAGCCGCGGCAGGTCATGGGCGACCTGTCGGAACTGATCGCCTCAATTGCCGAAAAGGGGATTCTCGAGCCCCTCGTCGTCCGTCAGCGCGGCGAGCGGTTCCAGATCGTAGCCGGCGAACGGCGCTATCAAGCGTCCGTTCAGGTCGGCCTCCGTGAACTGCCCGTCGTCGTCCGCGACGTCGACGATACCGAGATGCTGGAACTCGCGCTGATTGAAAACCTGCAGCGCAAGGACCTGACCCCATTTGAAGAATCCGAGGCGTTGGGCAGCCTGGCGGAGCGATGTGGATACACGCACGAGGACCTGGCCCGACGGCTCGGAAAGTCCCGGACGTCCATCACGGAATCGCTGTCCCTGAATGGAATGCCCGAGGAGGTCCGGACGCTCTGTCGGCTGGCCGACATTTCAACTAAGTCGTTGCTACTGCAGGTAGTTAGGCAAGAAACCTCCGAGAAAATGACCTCGTTGATCGAGCGGATCGCTGGGCAGGGACAAGGCGGCGTCACGCGCCAACAGCTTCGGGAAGCCGTCAAGCCAAAGGCCGCCGGCCGGCCCAAGCACTTCGTCTTCGCCTACAAAGCGCCATCGAAGGCATTCAACGTGAAGCTCAGTTTCAATAAGACTCGCGCGTCCAAGGACGAAGTCATCGAGGCGCTCGAGGCCATCATTCGAGACCTTCGTAACGCTAAATCCTGATTCCGTGGTCTTGCGAGACCTGTTCGGGTCGGCCCTGGAGAATCGACAGCCGCTCGAGTGCGTTGCTGATGAGGGCTCGTTTCACGCGACGAGTTGGATGCCCGATAGCTGGGACGTGGCGCTGCGGCGACGCGAGATTGGAAGGGCGGGCGGGGCGTCGACGTCTCGCGACCTTAATGGCGGTTCTCGGCGGTCGTTTACCGGGTCTAGTTAACATAAGATACATTATCAGACTCACGCGAAATGCCTCGCGAGACCGCCCTGTGGATGGTTTGTGGAGGTTGTTCGACTTACGCTCGCCAGTGCCGCGCTTCGAATAGTTCGTCCGGCAGCGCCAACTCAATTGGACGGTCCGCGGGATAACGTTCCAGCTCGGTACTCGAGGCATCGTAAATCGCGACGAAGAATGCCAGGGACGCGTCCGCCTCGAGATCGGCAAACGGAAGCGCGAGTTCCAGAATCGACCCGACTCCGACCGTGGCCATTCCCACACCAATCGGTCTCCAGTACGGTGGTTCCTGGTGGCGCCGCCAATATCCAGTCGTGAGGGCGCCGGCATCCTTCCGAATCGAGAACCGGAGCGCAGACGGGACCAGAAACTTGAGCGACACCTCGTATCCGCCGGCAAGGAGCTCCTCCATCGGCTGCCGTGCATCCAAGCGGACCAGGAGGCGGTGACGATCGAAGCCGAACCGGATCCCGTTTAGCAGCGGCGCGGAGCGCTCGATCTGATGCATGGCACCCGCGGTATCGCGGATGTCGAGGCTACCGGCGCCAAGCCATTCGAAGTAGCTGGTCACCTCGCCGTCCACCTGGGGCCGAAGAAGTGCCGTCGGAGCGCTGGGCGCGACGGCCATCGCGCCGATGTTGCTGACGAACAGCTCATCCGGAATCGGACGATCCATCAGTTGGTACGCGTTCCGGAGATGACGACGATAGAGCTCATCGAAGGCGTGGTCGTGAGGAGACGAATGATCGTCGCCATACCACCAGCACCAGTCGCTGCCTTCGGCGATCAGGACCTCTTCCTTGGCTTTGTCGAAGGTCGGGCTGCTCACGGCATGGTTCAGGGCCGCGCGCGCGTCGGCCAGCTGACTCCAGGCCTTCTGGTCATCAGCGTGACCGATCCAGATATAGAAGTTGCCGTCGATCCACGATCCGGGAAAGATGCCGGCCAGCTCGCGCACGGCCCCCGCGCACCCCTCGCTCATCGTCACCGCCTGCAGCTCGGAGTGACTCTGAAGCCTCGCATATAGAGCTCGCAGAAACGGCCGGCCATTCTGGTCGAAGTGCTCCCACGCGTTCTCTCCGTCGAGGATGATCGGAATGAAGGCTTCTCCGCCGCCGGTCCGATCCCGGAACCGTCGTCCGGCCTCCACGAGACGACCGATCAGATCGTCGGCGGCGGCCGTCGCCGCCCATGTGGCGTACGTGAAGCCGATCAGATCGGAAAGCACGTGGTCGCGGAACGCGCATGTGATCACCCGTCCGCCGGCTCGCACGACGAAGGGCGCATAGAGCCGCTCTGGTTGCTCGAGATGCCCAGACCCGTCGCGCGAGAAGGTGATGCCTGACGTTCGGGCCAGAATGAGTTCGTCGCTGGCCATCCACTGATAGCCGGCGTCCGCCGCCAGCGGCACCATGGCGTCGGAGACCGACCCTTCCGACGGCCAGAGCCCCCGCGGCGCCTGTCCAAACAACATGCGGTGATGGTCGGCAGCGCGGAGCAGCTGCTCGGCGGCGTCTTCAGGATGTGCGAAAAGGTGACGCGGGAGCCGCGCGTCCGGATGTGTGCGCCGATAGATTTCGTTGTCGCACAGCAGCGGCAGGATGGGGTGGTAAAACGGCGAGGCTGAAATCTCAATCTGACCGCGTGCCGCCGCGTCGCGGTATTCCGGCACGATCTTGTTCAGAATCTCGAGCTCGATCGCCCGCAGCTCGGACTTGTCGGCCTCCGAGAAGCCGCGCCCTTGAAGCACCAGGCGACGCACGCGGGGGTCGTCATCAAGGTACGACTGGTCGATCCACGCCAGCTTCTGCCAGACCTGAAGGTCACGGAGTTCATCGACAGTCCACGGCGTTGCCCGGCGGGCACGCAGCTCGGCGTACCGCGGGTACGGCTCGATCATACGCTGCAGCTGGGCATGGAAAAATTGCTCTCGCATGAATTCGATGTCGGCGGGCGTCAGGTCGTGCGCCGGCTTGAGTCCGACGTCGAGGGTCCGCTCGCGAGCCTCACCCCTCGCAAATGCCTCGAGCTGGACGAGCAGCGAAGGCACGAGGTTAAACGTGACGCGGACCTCAGGAAACTCGCGCAGCATCGCGACCATCCCGTAGTAGTCCTTCAGGGCGTGCATGCGCACCCACGGGAGGATGTGCTCGCCGGTCACGATGTCCTGGTAGAACGGCTGGTGCATGTGCCACAGAATGGCGACGCGCGTCATACGATGTAGTCTAGACGGAGCCCGTGCTGAAGATCTTCGACCGATACCTCGTGCGCGAGATTCTGACGCCATTTTTCCTGGCGCTGGTCGTCCTGACCTTCATCCTGCTGATGCCGCCGATTCTCGACAACGCACAGCAGCTCATCGCCAAAGGTGTCGACTTCCCCACGGTCATCCGGATTCTGTTCACGCTGACACCCCAGGCGCTCAGCGTGACGATTCCGATGGCGCTGCTCTACGGCATCCTGATGGGCCTCGGCCGCCTGTCGACGGACCGCGAGTTCGTGGCGCTCCAGGCGTGCGGCGTCAGCATTTTCCGTGCGATGCGTCCGATTGCGCTGCTGGCGCTCCTGGCGTTTGCCGCGGACCAGTACGTTTTGCTCGTCGCCCTTCCCAACGCGAATCAAACGTTCCGCCAGATCACCTTCAATGTTGTCGCCTCGAAGGCCGAGAGCGACGTGAAGCCGCGCACCTTCTACCAGGGATTTCCAGACCGCGTCGTCTACGTACGCGACGTGAAGCCCGATCGCGGCTGGACGGATGTCTTTCTGGCCGACAACAGCCGGATGGACCAGACGTCCGTGTATTTCGCAAGCGGCGGCCATCTTCTGATCGATCACGACAATCGCACGGCCCGGCTGGAGCTCGAACACGGCACGCGGCACACGACGTTTACGGGAAAGCCCGAAGAGCACGACGTTGACTCGTTCGATCGCCTCGTCCTGAACCTGGACGCTGAATCTGTGTTCAAGCGAACGCAGCTCCTGAAGGGCGACAACGAGATGACGATCGCCGAGCTGCGGGAAGACGTCGTCCAGCGCAAGGCGCACAAGCTCCCGTACGCCAGTCAGCTCTTTACGATTCAGCAGAAATTCTCGATTCCGGTGTCCTGCCTGGTGCTGGCGGCGATCGGCCTCGCGCTCGGTGCGAGCAGCCGCAAGGATGGAACGCTCGCCAGCTTCGCGTTGGGGTCGGGCGTCATCTTCGTCTACTACGTGCTGTTGTACACGGCGCGCGCCGCCGCCAACGGCGGCCGCCTGTCGCCGACGCTCGCGCCGTGGATCGTGAATGTGGTGCTGGGACTGAGCGGAGCCGTGCTCGTCATGTGGCGCGCCGGATCGTCCGGCGAGACTGTCCGGATTTCGCTGCCGCGGCTGTTCAAGCGCGCCGACAAGGATGACAGGGGTGGCCAGAGCGAAGCGCCGACTGAGGTTGGGGCTCGGCCACAAGCGCGACGCGACCGTGTCTATGTCGTCGTGCGAATTCCCCAAATCAATTGGCCGCGGCCGCGCCTGCTGGACATCTACGTCATCCGGCGGTACTTCACGGTCTTCATGCTCGCGTTCGTCTCGCTCGTTGGGATTTTCTATATCGCGACATTCATCGATCTCGCTGACAAGCTCTTTCGTGGGTCGACGACGGGCGCGACACTGCTCCGCTACTTCTATTTCCAGACGCCGCAGTACGTGTACTTCATCATCCCGCTGGCGGCCCTCCTGTCGACACTGGTCACCGTCGGAGTGCTGACGAAAAACAGCGAGCTGATCGTGATGCGCGCCTGCGGTATCAGCATCTATCGATCGGCTGTGCCCCTTCTGCTGTTCGGCGTCATGCTGAGCGCCTTCCTCTTTGGACTCCAGGAATGGGTCCTGGCCGAGTCCAATCGCGAAGCACAGCGATTGAACGCACAGATTCGCGGGTGGCCGTCGCAGACGTTTTCAGGGACGGCGCGCCGCTGGATGGTCGGCCAGAGCGGAGACCTGTACTTCTACGAGTTCTTCGATCCGAAGGGGAATCATTTCAGCAAGCTGTCGGTATTCCATCCGGGTCCATCCGCTTGGCGCCTGGCGACGCTGACCTACGCGAACGACGTCACCTACGTGCGGTCGGCAGGCGCGTTTCAATGGCTCGCGCGCGACGGCTGGAATCGCGATTTTCCTGCGGCGCGCACGCGCGGCAACTCGCGTCCGTCGATCGCGTACAAGCCATTTCGCGAACGTCCTCTCAGCCTCGAACCACCGAGCTATTTCAAGTCGGACGATCCCGACGCCGATCGGATGTCGTACGGGGAGTTGAGGGATTACGTCGGACGACTTCAGAAGAGCGGCTACTACGCCGTTCCCTATCAGGTACAACTGCAGCGAAAAGTCGCCTTCCCGTTCGTGACGCTGATCATGACGCTCCTTGCCGTGCCGTTTGCCGTGACGACGGGACGAAGCGGTGCGCTCTACGGCATCGGCATCGGCATCGTGCTCGCGATCGTGTACTGGACCGCGCAGAGCGTCTTCGGAGCGATGGGAGGCGCCGGCCTGCTCACGCCAACACTCGCGGCCTGGGCGCCCAATATTTTGTTCGCTGCGGGCGCGACCTACCTCGTGCTCACCGTACGGACTTAGCCAGTTCCACGCCGTCCAGCCACACGCGTCCCGACGTGCCCGGACGCGTGTTCGTCGTGTCGACGACGAACATCAACGCGCGCAACAGGTTCAGCGAAGGCTTGACCGTGCGCGGAGTGCCGACAGGCCGGAAGTCGTCGAGCGCGATAATTCGTTCCTGCTTGGACACATCTACGTAGATCGATCGTTGCCATCGATCGGCGGTCGTATCGCGAACCTGCAGCGAAACACGCATCGGCTTCTCTGCCCGCACCGCGAAGCGGACGGCGTCGTAAGGTCCCATGCCGTCGGGAAGATTGACGACGAGCGACGCGTACTGCCCGACCGCGGCGCCGCCGGCGAGACCGAAAGGAAATCGCAGCGTGGCGTTCTCGGCAGGAGTTGCCAGATCGACCGCTGCGAGCGAGTTCGCGTCGTGTTCAACGGTCCAACCTGTGGCGGATCGTCCATCGAAGAGCGGCCGTCGATCCGGTCCGATGGCCAAAGGCGGTTTGTCTGAAGCTGCGGGTGCCGACGCGCCGCGAACATAAATCGGATTGCTGCGGATCCAGGTGACGGGCGGATGGCCCACGGGCGACACGACTTCCACCCAGTAAACCGATGGGTCCGCGCCTCCGTGGACGGTTAAGTCCTGCGACGCTCCGACGCGAGCCAGCACGCGCGCTCCCTCATGGACGATCGTCGCGAAGCCTTCGGGCACGTTGCTTCGGACGTGCAAGGCCACAGGGCTGCCAGCTTGAAGAGTTCCACCCTCCCCGACGGAGCCGGACGCGTTCGTTGCAGTGAATTCGAATGATGAAGGCGCCGCCAGCGCGTCAACCGCGGTGTATAGGTGCCCTTCGCGAATCGCTTTCGTAAGCATGGCCGCATCGCTCGATGCATCGCCATTGAACGGCCGCTCGAGGCGCACGTGGGCGGAGAGCATCCGAAAAGACGATTCGTATCCTGGCAACGGTATGATCAAACGGTCTCCATCGGGATCGGAACCGCGGAGGCCGAGCCTTGCGTGCGCATCCGCGCCCGCCATTGTCACGACCGAACGCGTGCGCACGACCTCGGCCCACTGAGCCAGCGCAGCGGGCGGTTGAAGAAGCCCTGACATGACTTGCGGCGCACGGAACGGGTACGCGGCGAGCGCCGCGAACAGATGCAGCTTGGGCGTCCATCCGGGCTCGCCTGCGAGGACCCGCCAGCTCGTGTCGGGGTTCACGAGCTCGATGCCGTCGAAAGGAACGCTCCAGTCGTCCCAGCGGAGCTGTGGCTTGGGCGAATCGGGATGCGCGACGATCCCGAATCCGCCGAGACGGTGGACATCTTCCACGACGTCCCTGGCTTCCCCGCCAAGCGGGTACGGCGACGGCGGCATGTCGATGACGACATAGTGGCCGCCGCTCGTGCTGATTTCGACGCCGTCGAGGCACAGCACGCCGGACATGTAAGCCGGCGGCGTGGGAGGACGCGTCGCGTCGCCGTGGTCCGTGAAAATCAGGAATGCGAGTCCAGCCCTCGCCGCCGCAGCGGCGACGACATCAGGACTGCTGAGACCGTCAGATCGATTGGTGTGAACGTGGACGACGCCGGCGACCGTGTCGTCGGAAAACGCGGGACTGAGATGTCGTTGCGGAGGAAAAAGACGCAGCGCGTAGATGAGCACGGCGGCCACGAGGGCCGCCGTGACGAACAGAAACTTCTTCACCCGATCGTGCGCTGGTTACAACCCGGCCGCGGCTTTGATGGCGGCGGCCTTGTCCGTCCGCTCCCACGTGAACTCGGGCTCGGTGCGGCCGAAGTGACCGAAGGCAGCGGTCTTCGCGTAGATCGGACGCCGGAGATCGAGTTCTTCCATGATGCCGCGAGGCGTCAGCTTGAAATGATCGCGGACGATCTGCGTGATCTTCTCTTCGGGCACGCGGCCGGTTCCTTCGGTGTGGACCATCACGGAGACCGGGTCGGCCACGCCGATCGCGTACGCCAGCTGCACGAGCGCGCGTTCTGCGACGCCCGCCGCGACGACGTTCTTCGCGATGTAGCGCGCCATGTAGCACGCCGAGCGATCGACCTTCGTCGGATCCTTGCCGGAGAAGGCGCCGCCACCGTGCGGGGCCGCGCCGCCGTACGTGTCGACGATGATCTTGCGACCAGTCACGCCCGCATCGCCGTGAGGACCGCCGACCACAAATCGTCCGGTCGGGTTGACGTAAACCTTGGTGTTCTTGTCGCGCAGGTTGTCGGGAATGACGCGGTTGATGATCTTCTCGACGATGTCTTCCTTCATCGTCTCCTGCGTGACGAGCGGGCTGTGCTGGCTGGAGACGACGACCGCGTCGACGCGGACGGGCTGATGGCCGTCGTACTCGACCGTCACCTGCGACTTGCCGTCCGGACGCAGATACTCGAGGACGCCGTCGCGCCGCGCGCACGACAGGCCGCGCGCGAGCTTGTGCGCGAGCATGATCGGCAGCGGCATCAGTTCTTCGGTCTCGGTGCACGCGAAGCCGAACATCAAGCCCTGATCGCCGGCGCCGCCGGTGTCGACGCCCATCGCGATGTCCGGCGACTGGCTGTGAATGGACGACAGGACGGCACACGTCTCAGCGTCGAAGCCAAACTTGCCGCGGTTGTAGCCGACTTCCCTGATCGTGCTGCGAACGACGTCCTGGAAATCGACGTAGGCGCTCGTGGTGATCTCTCCGGCGACGATGGCCAGTCCGGTGGTGACGAGGGTTTCACAGGCCACGCGGCTGACGGGGTCTTGCGTGAGAATGGCGTCGAGAATCGAATCGGAGATCTGATCGGCGATCTTGTCCGGGTGTCCCTCGGTGACCGATTCAGACGTAAAAAGGTGCCGTCCCTTACGGCTCATGCCGTACTCCTTCACAGAAAAAGGCTGACCGGTAAAACGGTTAAGTTTATCACGGGCGCGGATGCAACCGTTCGTAAATCGACCGCAGCCGCGCCTCGAGGACATGCGTGTAGATCTGCGTCGTGGACAGATCGGCGTGGCCGAGCATCAGCTGAATCGCGCGCAGATCCGCGCCGCGTTCGAGCAGGTGCGTCGCGAAGGAATGCCGCACGACGTGCGGACTGATCGATCGAGGCACGCCGGCACGGAGACCGTGGCCCTTCAGGATTTTCCAGAAACCGATCCGGCTGAGCGCGCCGCCCCGCGCGTTGACGAAGAGCCGCGGCGAGGTGCGCCGCGCGAGGATCTCGGGTCTTCCCTTCTGCTGGTACTTGCGAACCCAGGCCGTCGCCTCTTCGCCGATCGGGACGACCCGTTCCTTGCTGCCCTTCCCGATGCACGTGAGGTACTGTTCGTCGAGATGCAGATCCGCGGGACGCAGCGCCACCAGTTCCGAAACGCGCAGACCCGTGGCGTACAAGAGTTCGATCATCGCGCGATCCCGCAGACCCAGTACGGTCGTGACGTCCGGTTGCGCGATCAACGCGTCCACTTCTTCGATCGTCAGGAACTTCGGCAGCGACGGAAACGCGCGGGGCGGACGCAGGTCGTCGGCCGGATTTCGTGCGATCCGCCGGTCGACTGTCAGAAAATGGTAGAAGCCGCGGACGGCAGCGATGCGCCGGGCGACGGACCGAGCCGACAGACCGTTTGCGCGCTGCTGTCGGACGAACGCTTCGAGATCCGGACGAGCAAGCGTCTCGATCGGACGCTCGAGGCCGGCGGCGTACGCGGCCAGGGCGTTGAGATCTCGAGCGTAGCTCTCGAGCGTATGGTCGGATAGGCGGCGCTCGAGTCTCAAGTGATCGAGGTAGGCATCAATCATTTCGATGACGGCATCAGCCGGCGACAGTCGCGCGCCGACGGTATGATAGTATTCGCGGCTTGTTCTCGAGGCTCTGATCGACATGCCCTCCCAGTCGAAGTGGCAGACGCTTCCCACCGAGCAGATTAATCCGGATACGCTTGCGATCGACAAGCGCGACGCCATCGATATCGTCGATGGGATGCTCAACGAAGATCGCAAGATGCTGGCGGCCGTCCAGCGCGAGAAGGAACGGATAGCCGTCGGCGTCGATATCATCACCCAGCGCCTGCGCAAGGGCGGACGCATCATCTTCGTCGGCGCGGGTACGAGCGGCCGCCTCGGCGTCCTCGAGTCGGCCGAAATGCCGCCGACCTTCGGTACGGATCCGCGGATGGTGCAGGCAATCATGGCCGGCGGGCAGAGCGCCGTTCTCCAGGCGCGCGAGGGCGTCGAGGACAACTACGAAGAAGGCGCGCGCTCGATCAATCGCCTTCGGCCGACGAAGAAGGATGTCGTCATCGGCGTCTCCGCCAGCGGCATGACGCCATTCGTCCGCGGCGCGCTCACGCGGGCACGGCGCGCCGAGTCGAAGATCATCTTCGTCACGTGCGATCCGCGCACGGAGCTGCAGACGTTCGTGGATCTCACGATTGCGCCGGCGGTCGGCCCCGAGGTGATTGCCGGCTCGACGCGCCTGAAGGCCGGAACGGCGACGAAGATCGTGCTGAACATGCTCACCACCGCGTCGATGATCCGTACCGGAAAGACGTACGGCAACCTGATGGTGGACGTGCAGATGGGGTCCGAGAAGCTCAAGGATCGCGCGCGCCGAATCATCACCATCGTCACGGGGATCGACTACGACGAGGCGGACAAGCTGCTGCGCCGCGCGCATTGGGACGTCAAGGCGGCGATCGTGATGCAGAAGTCCGGCTTGACCTACAGCCAGTCGCTCTCGCGGCTGCGCCGCGCCCACGATTTCGTGAAGGACGCGATCGGCGAGGACGTCGAACCGCGGCTGAAAGCGGTTCTCAAGGTCGGCTGATCAACGAATCCCGCCGCTGCCTTTCAACCGGGCCGCCGCATCGCTATCGACCCAGACGTCCGCGTGCGGGTGCAGCTGCAGAAATGACGCAGGCATCCCCGTCGTCACAGGACCGTGAATCATCCGCTCGACGGCACGAGCCTTCGTCGCGCCCGTCGCGATCAGCACAATCCGGCGCGCCTCGAGAATCGTCGACATTCCCATCGACAGGCCTTCTCGCGGAACTCTCGTCCATCGATGGTCGAACAACGAGGCGTTTGCCTGACGCGTCGCCGTCCGAAGCTGGACGCGATGCGTGCGGGCCGACAGCGCGCGTGCCGGTTCGTTGAAACCGATGTGCCCGTTCGTTCCGAGGCCGAGGATCTGGAGGTCGATGCCGCCCGCGCGACGGATGGCGCGCTCGTAGCGCTCGCACTCCTTGTCGAGATCTCTCGCACGGCCGTTGAGAAAGTGCGCTCTCCGCGGCGAAAGGCCAACGGCGTCGAACAGGTGCTTGCGCATGAACGTCCGGTAACTGCCCGCGTCCCCCTGGCCGAGTCCGACGAATTCGTCGAGGTTGAACGTCGTTGCGCGCCGGAAATCGATTCGGCCCAAACGATGGAGATCGATCAGGTGGCGATATAGAGGAATCGGCGTACGTCCGGTCGGCAGTCCGAGGACTGACGACGGCGTTTTCGCGAGGACGTTCGCGACCACTTCTGCGAGCGCCGCGCCCAACGCATCCGCGGTTGGAAAGATTCGAACCCGCTGCACGCCGGTCACGACTGCGGCTGTGATTTGTAGCGCGGGACCCTGGCGCCGCCACGCGCTTCTGCAAGCGCCAGGCGAAGCGCGCCGATCGCGGGCTCCGCGTCGAGCAACCGAACGTGCCCGCGCGGAGCGACTTCGGCCAGCTTCTTCGACAGCTCGTCTGAAAGCCAAGGCACGACGCGGAAGATGCCTCCGGCCAGGTAGAAGGTGAACGCCTCGCCCCGCATTTCGAGACGGCTCGTCACAGACCTCGCCGCCATGACGAGCTCGTCCGCAGCGTTCTCGAGGATCCGCGCAGCGACCGCGTCGCCCTGCTCCCCCACCTGCTGCACGAGCGGACCCAGTGCAGCGACCGCCGTCCGCGGCTGATCGCGGTCGTACACGATTCTCGGCAGCCGCGACACGTCGGTCACTCCGAAGTGCGCAAGGATGTCGTCGGTCAGCCGAGTGGATGGCCCACGGCCGTCCGCGGCGCGCATTACGGCGGCGAGTGCCTCGCGGCCGATCCAGTAGCCGCTGCCTTCGTCGCCAATCATGTGGCCCCAGCCGCCGGCGCGCGCTGCGTCGCCGTCTGCGTTCCGGCCGTACACGATGGAGCCGGTGCCGGCGATGATGACCACGCCGGGCGCGTCACCGGCGCCAGCCACCAGCGCGATCAGCGCATCGTTGACGACCACGACGTGAGCTCGGTGCCCGAGCCGCCGAAGAATCGCACGGACCGTCTGCGCCTCGTCTTCGCGATCGACGCCAGCCATGCCGATGCAGACGGCCGACGGCATCGTCTCGCGATCGCCAATCGTGGACTCCATGAGCTCGTGCAGGACTTTCTCGACGGCCAACTCGCCCGCCGCATGCAGATTGGCTCCAGGTCCTCGCGCTTCTGCGACGACGGTTCCCTCTGCGTCCGCAAGCAGACACACGCTCTTCGTTCCGCCCGCGTCGATTCCCAGCACGTGCATGTGAGATGCAAATTCTATGTTACTCTCCGGGCGTTCATGTTCGGTGGAGTCGTCCGCACCGTCGTCGCGACGATCTTTGCGGCGATGATGTTTCAGCCGCCGGCAGCGCGGATCGGAGTAGCCGCCGCAAGCCACAGAGCGGAGTCAGTCGACGATGTGCGCGCGTTGTGGGTCGTCCGCACCTCATTGACTTCGTCGGACGCGGTGAGCGCGATGGTCTCGTCCGCGAAGGCGGCAGGATTCAACACGCTCCTCATCCAGATACGCGGACGCGGCGACGCCTACTACGCCCACTCTCTCGAACCGCGGCCCCCTGCCCTTGCATCACGCGGCTCATTCGATCCGCTGCAAGCGACCATCTCTCTCGGTCACGAAGCCGGCCTGCGCGTACACGCGTGGATCAACGTCAACCTCGTGGCCGGACTCGATCTGCCCGCGGCGCGCGACCACATCATCTATCGTCACCCCGAGTGGGTGATGGTGCCGCGCACCATGGTTGACGAAGTCAGCCGCCTCAACCCAAGTTCGCCGGAGTATCTGGCCCGCCTCTCACGCCACGAGAAGCGCACGCGTGACGCCGAGGGCTTGTATCTTTCGCCGGCGTCGCCGGAATCGGTTGACTACACCGTCGGCGTCATTCGCGACATCGCGAGTCGCTATGCGGTTGACGGTGTGCATCTCGATTACATCCGGTACCCGGACGAGGATTCAGACTACGGCCGCGACACGCTCGATCGATTTCGACGGACGGTCAGCGGGACGCTCTCGTCTTCGGAGCGGAAGCGCTACGACAGCGGTCTCTCAAACGATCCGCTCGTGTACACACGGTCGTTCGCGGATCGATGGCGCGCATTCCGGACCGATCGGTTGACCGATCTTGTCGCGCGAGTGCGCCGCACGGTGCGCGAGGTCAGGCCGGCGGCGATGCTCAGCGCGGCAGTGACGCCCGATCCCGGCGACGCGGTGACCCGCCGTTTTCAGGACTGGCGCGGCTGGATCGCCGCCAATCTCGTCGATGTCGCCTGCCCCATGGCTTACACGACCGACGCGGATGTGTTTGCGTCGCAGGTCGCGACCGCCAAGCAGGTCGCTGGCAGCCGTCCTGTCTGGGCGGGCATCGGTGCATACCGCCTTTCGCCATCTCAAATTGTCGCGAATGTCAGGACTGCTCGACGACTCGGTGCCGAAGGCGTCGTCCTTTTCTCTTACGACAGCCTGGTCGATCCGACGCGCGGCCGCGACTATCTCGGCCGCATCGGACGCGCGGCATTCACGCCCTAGATGGTCCTGACATGGGTCGACTACGTCGTGATCGGCGGGTATCTGCTCGCGATCACGGCCTTCGGCTCGTATTTCGCCCGTTTCCAGAAGACCACGCGCGACTACTTCCTGACGGGCCACTCGATTCCGTGGTGGGCCATCTGCTTCACGATTGTTGCGACGGAGACGAGCACGCTGACGTTCATCAGCGTGCCGGCGACGGCATACGCGAGCGACATGACGTTTCTCCAGCTGGTCATCGGTTACGTCGTTGGCCGCATCGTCGTCAGCCTGCTGTTCATCCCGGCGTATTTCCGCGGCGAGTTGATGACGTCGTACGAGCTGCTCCAGCGTCGCTTTGGCTCGCGGGTGAAGAATCTCTCCGCGGTGATTTTCCTCGTGACGCGAGCGTTGGCCGATGGCGTCCGCCTCTTCGCGACAGCGCTGGTCATTTCCGTCGTAACCCAGCTACCCGTGACATTCGCCGTGCTCGTCATCGGCATCGCGATGATCGTCTACACCGTTCGTGGTGGCGCGTCCGCGGTGATTTGGACGGACGTGATTCAGCTGTTCGTTTACATCGCTGGCGCCACGGTCGTGTTCGGGTCGCTGCTTGCGCTCATCCCTGGCGGCTGGAGCGAGGTCGTTCGCGTGGGCGTCGCCCATCAGAAATTCCGCGTGTTCGACTTCAACACGAACCTGTCGCTGCCATATACGTTCTGGGCAGGCGTCATCGGTGGCTTCGCGCTCACGCTGTCAACGCACGGCACCGACCAGTTTCTCGTTCAGCGCCTGCTGGCAGCACGGTCGCCGCGAGAAGCCGCCCGAGGACTGATTCTGAGCGGCGTCCTCGTATTTGCTCAGTTCGTCCTGTTCCTCGTGATTGGCGTCATGCTCTTTGCGTACTACCAGCACGTCCCGCTGCCGCCGACGATCGGCCGCAACGACGAACTCCTGCCGACGTTCATCGTGACGGCCCTCTCGCACGGCGCCGCCGGCTTCATCGTCGCGGCGATCGTGGCCGCGGCGTTGTCGCCGTCGTTGAACGCGATGGCCGCCACGACGGTGAACGACTTTTATCTCAAGTACGTCCGGCCCGATGCGGATGAGCCGACGCTCATGTCGGTGTCGCGACTCTGGACGATTCTGTGGGGAATCGTGCAGATTGGCGTCGCCATCGGTGCGCAGTGGATGCAGCGCTCGGTACTCGACGCCGGCCTCGCCGTCCTGTCGTACGCGTCGGGTTCGGTGCTCGGCGCTTTTCTGCTCGGGACGCTCACCCCGTCGGTCGAAGAAGGGCCCGCATTCGTCGGGATGCTGGCTGGCCTCGTCGTGATGACGATCGTGTGGGGTTGGACGACGATCGCGTTCACGTGGTACGTGTTCGTCGGGGCCGCGACGACGGTGACGGTGGCTTGGACGGTGGCCCGGTTCCAGCGGCCGTCGCCGCGCGAGTTGCCCGTCACGTAGATGGCTTCGCACGATCAGGTGCGCGCGGTGCTGGCAGATGCGCAACGCGCGCGCGTCTTTCCTTCAGCTGTCGCCGAGTGCGGAGACAGTTCTCACGCGCTCTGGACGGCTGTCGTCGGCACGCGCACTTTCGACGACGGGACGCCTGTCAACGATCAGACACCGTATGACCTCGCGTCGCTGACGAAAGCGATTGGGACCACGACGATCGCGATGAGCCTCGCGTATGCGAGCGCGCTGAGCCTTCAGGAACGGGTTGCGAGCCCGATCGCTGAGTGGCAGGGCAAGGATCGGCAGGGCGTGACGATTGCCGACCTGCTCGAGCATGCGTCGGGCTTGCCCGCCCGTCTCGTGGATCGGCCGCCGAAGAGCCGGCGCGAGTTCGAGCACGACATCTGCATGACGCGCCTCGAGTACGTTCCGCGCAGCCGATCGATCTACAGCGATCTCGGGTTCATCCTCTTCGGCTTCATCGCGGCAGATCGCGGACAAGCATCGCTGGCCGATCAGTTTGCGAAGCTGACGCCCGATCCATCGCTGACATACGAGTTGCCGCACGATGGCAAACAGCAGGCGGCGCCGACGGTGCCGCTGGACGAAGATTCGCGACGCGGGCGAATCCTGGTCGGCGAAGTCCACGACAACTACGCGTACGCCCTCGGCGGCGTCGCCGGCCATGCCGGACTCTTTGGTACGGCCGGTGCCGTTGGTGCGTTCGCCCGTGTCGTCCTCAGTGCGGCCCGCGGTGCTTATCACGGCGCCGCGCGTTTCTGGACACTGACGCCGCGCTTCGTTGAGCGCTCGATTGTCCCTGGGAGCTCGCGCGCGCTCGGCTGGGACACGATGCTGCCCACTTCATCGTGCGGCACGAGGATGTCCCAGTCGGCGTTCGGTCACGTCGGCTACACGGGGACGTCGCTCTGGATCGATCCCGCGCGCGATCGCTACTACGTCCTGCTGACGAATCGCGCGTGCGGCGGCGGATCGCTCGAGGCGATGCGCACTGTCAGGCGCGACTTCCACGACGCACTGGCCGATGTCTAAAACGGCATGACGCTCACCGTCACGGACTGGGTCGTCATCGCCGGGTACTTCCTCCTCAATCTCGCGATTGGTCTCTATTACGCCCGGCGCGCCCGCGGCAGCACGAGCGAATTCTTTCTGTCCGGCCGCAACGTGCCGTGGTGGCTTGCGGGGACGTCGATGGTTGCCACGACGTTCGCCGCGGACACGCCGCTGGTCGTGACGGGCATGGTCGCGCGCAACGGCATCGCCGGCAACTGGCTGTGGTGGAACATGGCGGCGAGCGGCATGCTCACCGTCTTCGTGTACGCACGACTCTGGCGGCGTGCCGGTGTCATGACCGACGTCGAATTTGCCGAACTCAGGTACAGCGGGCCCGCGGCCGCCTTCCTTCGCGCGTTTCGCGCGCTCTATCTCGGCATTCCCATCAACTGCATCGTCATCGGCTGGGTGAACCTGGCGATGATGAAGATCCTGCGAGTGACGCTGGGCCTCGACGAGCGCCATGCGCTCTGGTGCCTGCTCGCGATGCTCGCGTTCACGGCGTTTTACACGACGCTGGCCGGTCTCTGGGGCGTGCTCGTCACCGACCTCGTGCAGTTCGTCTTGAAGATGGGCATGGTCACGGCCCTCGCCTACTACGCCGTGCGCGCTGTGGGCGGCCTCGCGGAACTCGAGTCGAAAGTGCGCGCGCTCGATGCGGTGGCAGGTCAAGGTTCGCGCCTCGCGTTCTTTCCGGGACGTGATTCGGCGTGGATGCCGGCGATCACGCTGTTCGTATATCTCGGCGTGAACTGGTGGGCGAGCTGGTATCCAGGTGCGGAGCCCGGCGGCGGCGGCTACGTCGCGCAGCGGATCTTCTCGGCGCGAAACGAACGACACGGACTGTTCGCCACGCTGTGGTTCAATATCGCGCACTACGCGGTGCGCCCGTGGCCGTGGATTCTCACCGCGCTCGCCTCGCTCGTGCTCTATCCGACGCTCGCGGACAAGGAGTCGGGTTACGTGCGCACGCTGATGGATCCGGCGGTGTTTCCCCCCGCGCTGCGCGGCATCATGCTGGCGGCGTTCGCGGCCGCCTACATGTCGACGATTGGGACGCAGCTGAACTGGGGCGCGTCGTACGTGGTCAACGATTGCTACCGCCGGTTCATGCGCCCGCGCGCGACCGAGCGCGAGTACGTCGTCGTCTCACAGGTCGTCACCGTCGCGCTGATGCTCTCGTCGATTTACGTGACGCTGCACCTGGCGTCGATCGAACAGGCGTGGAAACTGTTGATCGTCACCGGCGCCGGGACCGGCACCGTCCTGTTGTTGCGGTGGTTCTGGTGGCGCATCAACGCCTGGTCCGAAGTGTCGGCGATGGCAGCCGCGGCTCTCGTATCGCTGTACCTGCAGATCATCGTTGGCTGGGACAGCGATCAGCCGCGTGACTTTGCGTATCTCATGCTCGTCACGGTTTCGTTGACGACGATCGCGTGGCTGGTGGTGACGTGGCTGACGAAACCAGAGTCGGACGAGACGTTGACGGCCTTTTACCAGCGCGTTCGACCGCAGGGACCGGGCTGGGCGCCGATTGCCAGCCGCGTGCACGTGGAGCGTTCGGGATCGTTGCCGATCGAGGTCTTCAATGCGCTCGTCGGCTGCGTACTGATCTACTCGACGCTGTTCGGCGTCGGCGAACTGTTGCTCGGAAGCGCGATCGTTGGAAGCGTGCTCCTGCTTCTCGGCGCCGCGAGCGCCGTGACGATCGCGAAAACGATCGACGCCTAGAATCCTGAGCGGCCGCGACCCGGTTGAATCGGTTGCACGGGCTGGAACGGTGATGACGGCGGCTGTCCGGGTCCGAAGCCACGACCGCCGCCCGGTCCTCCTGGATTGTTCTCGCGTCCTCGCTGACCGCCGATGCCGTTTCCAAACGGATTCGGTTGATCGGGCGATTGGCCCTGCCGTCCACGCTGGCCTGGCGCCGCGGTGCCGGGCGCGCCGGCGCCTGGCGCCTGAGTCTGCGGCGTGTTGATGAACGCCCACTCGTTGTAGTGAGTGCGTCCGTTGTACACGCGTAACGACTTGTCGGTACTCTTGCTGACGACGCCGATGATTCCGCCGACGGAGCCGGCGCCTGGCGTGCCGATGGGTGACACGCCTCGGCCTTGCCCCGCGGCGGGTTGCGTCCCGCTGCCGCTGGAGATCGACACTCCTCTGCCAAACGGCGATGCTGTCGATGACGTCATCGGCGAAGTTGTTGGCGAAGTTCCGCCGGGCGACGCCGGTGTGCCCTGACTGCTGCCGCTGCTGGTGGAGCTCGCTCCTCGTCCCTGGCTGGCGCCCTGAGCCTGTGCAGTGCCGGGCAGCGGCTGACCGGCCAGAATAGGCTGGAAATCGTCGTTAGTAATCGGGTCCTTGAATTTCTTGCGAATGAACCGTTGCTCGACGAGAACGTCCAGAGTTGGCGGGCTGGCGTTCGCGTATTTCATGCTGAACAGGCGAAGTGCGCGGACGTACTGCTGGCCGCGGAAGACGAGCTCCTCTTCCTTTTCGCGCTGCGCCATCTGCTTCCAGACCGGCATGACAACGGTCATCATGATGGCGGCAATGCTCATCGCGACGAGCAGCGCGGCCATGGCGTAACCGTGCTCTCGTGTCGCGCGAATCGATCGATGTCCTTGACCGGCCAATCTCATGGCACTAAGATGCTTAGAATCTTGAATATAGCACGCATCCGCATCGTGGCCCCCGTGGCGCTCGCGTCCCTCGCGCTTTCGATGATCGGATGCGAGCGCGTTCCGCTGCTCGCGCCGTCCGGATCGACGATTACGCTGACGGCGTCGTCCACTGCGTTATCCGTCAACGGCACCGCGCAGCTCATCGCGCAGGTGATCGAGCCTGCCGGCACACCGCCGCACTCCGGCACGCACGTCATTTTTACGACGTCGCTCGGCACGATTCAGCCGTCGGAAACCGACACCGATATCAACGGACGCGCGGTCGCAACGTTCAACGCCGGCTCATCCAACGGCACCGCGACCATTACTGCTTCCTCAGGTGGATCTGTTGTCGCTGCTGCCAATGCACTCAAGATTTCGGTGGGCACGGCCGCCGTCGGTCGCGTCGTCGTTGCGGCGAATCCGACGCTGATTGCCGCGAACGGCGGAACCGCCGTGATTTCTGCGTCGGTTGCGGACATCAACGGTAATGCGCTCGCTGGGGCGCCCGTCGCCTTTTCAACGACCGCAGGAACGATGAATCCGTCCATTGCCACGACGGATGGGAACGGCAACGCGACATCGAGTCTCACCACAACCACGACGGCCACGGTTACAGCGAGCGTCGGCGCGCAGGGCGGATCCTCGACTGGCGGCGGAGGCGGAACCGGAGGCGGTGGAACCGGCACTGGCGGTGGGACGACAACTCCGACGACGCCGGCGCCCAGCGGACAAGCGTCAGGATCCGTCACTGTCAACGTCGCAGCAGCGCCGACGCTGGTGATTGCACCGCCCACGACGCCGCCGAGCGCAGGACTGCCGGCGACGTTCACCTTCACCGTCACCGTGCCGACGACGAACGGCAGCGCGATTCGGGATCTCAGCGTCAACTGGGGCGACGGCAGCCCGACGCAGGATCTCGGCGTCGTGTCGACGACGTCGACGCAGACGCACGTCTACGGCACCGCCGGTAGCTATACGATTTCGGCGGTCCTAGCCGACACACTGGGCAATCAGGTCAAGCAGACCGCCGGTATTACCGTGATTCCCGTGCCCGGCGCTGGTATCCAAATCACTCCCTCTCCAATTCCAGGAAAGGTGAACACTGCGACGACGTTCAGCATTCAGATCACGTTGCCCACTGGTATCGCTGTGCAATCGCTGTCAATTGACTATGGCGACGGCGGACATGATGACTTGGGCTCGACCCAGTCTGCGACCCAGCAGCACGTGTATACGACAACGGGTACTTTCACCGTGACGGTAACCGTGCTGGACACCCTCGGTCGAACAACGACGGGATCGACTCGCGTGTCCATCGGTATCTAGGAGTAGCGAGAGCCAAGCCGATGGTCCGGACAATCCGGCCATCGCCTTGGCGGCGGTTCAATCGCTGTCCCCTTCACATCGGAACGGCTTGGCGCTGGCGCCTACTCGAACAAACGTCATGCGGATCGAGGCGATTGAGCGAGCAGAAAACAGGTGCTAGGGTTCTTGTCGGATCGCAAGACATCGCGGCCCCGCGAACGGAGCGACGAGGGATGGGCCGCGCGGGCGGTGTTCAAGCTGTCAGAACGGCGTCCGGGGCTAGTTCCACTCCGAGTACGGCGTGCCGTCGAGCGCGGTCTGGTCCGAGCCGCTCTTGACGTCGTAGATGCCGACTTCGGCCGTGGGATTGTTGGGGTCGGGTTCGGCAGGCACGGTCGTCCACGTCGACGTGCTCTTCGTGAACGGATCCTCGGGGATTCTCCGCAGGTAGCCTTCGCTCACGAGCGCGTCCAGCGTGGTCGGATACTGATTCTTGTCGGCGTAGTACTGGTCGATCGCGTCGCGCATGCGGAACAGATCTTCCTTCAGGGTCGCTTCGCGCGCGTAGACGACGCTCCGCTGGTACTGCGCCATGGCAATCCCGGCCAGCACGCTGATCAGGGTGACGACGATAATCAGCTCGATGATGGTGAAACCGGAAGGTGATCTTCGCAGTTGGAGAATTCGAGAGTTCGTGAGTTGGTGATCGAAAGGCACGGAGCCGTCCAGGCAGGGGTCATGACGCTCCCCGCGACGTGCCGCCGAATTCGGCTCTGGATGATTCAAGCAGGCCACCAATTCAGTTCCCACTCACCAATTCACCAATTCGCCACTCACCAACTTCTCTATCAGTACTACCAGTCTTTGTATTTCGTTCCGTCCAGCGCCTTGCCGTCGAACGTCGTGTAGACATCGAACACGTTCTGGCCGCCCCAGCGTGTGGCGTCCGGCTTGTCCTGATACGACCGCATGCCCCACTCGGTGCTGCGCGTCATCGGATCGACCGGAATGCGGCGCAGGTATTTCAGCTTGCGGCCCGTCGCGTCGTTCGCCGCGGCCACGCCGTCCACGAGCGTCTGCAGATCGGGAGGATAGTTCTCGCTGCCGACCTTGATGTCGAGCGAGCCGATCTGGCCCTGGTCTGCGGCGTCCTTGTACTTGTCGATCGCGGTTCGCATTTCGCGCAGCGCACGCCGGAGTTCCGCTTCGCGCGCCCGCTGCGAGGTG
Organism: Vicinamibacterales bacterium; assembly: GCA_036557365.1. Taxonomy (GTDB): domain Bacteria; phylum Acidobacteriota; class Vicinamibacteria; order Vicinamibacterales; family CAVVIG01; genus DATKHR01. Next base: position 35,477 of record DATBHR010000076.1, on the reverse strand, counting down.
ACTTTCGCGAGCGGCATGACGCCGGCGGCAAGGATCAAGACGATCGTCGCCACGATCAGCATCTCGACGAACGTGAATCCGCTCGCGTCGCGCCACGATCGCTTCCGCGCGAAATCCGTCATGACTACTGCTGCACGGTCACCGTCACCGGTGTGAATCGCAGGCCCATCGGGGTCCCGCCCGGCCCGGTACCTGTTCCATTGATCGAAAGCGTGGCAGTGCCAGGCGCGATGGCATCCATCAGCAGCACCGCCAGCAGGCCGGTGCCGGACGCGCCGGTGGCGTCGGCGGACCTGACGATCGTGATGTCGACACGGTTGCCATTCACCTGCTGCGAGAACTGCACCGTCGCTCCGCCCGCGCGCATGAAGCTGCCCTCCTGCACGGCGCGGATGCGCAGCTTCGTCGGATCGAAGATGAGCGTCAGCGTGACGGACGACAGGCGCGACACATCGGTGATCGCGATCGGGACCGTGTACGGTCCGCCGCCGACGCGCATCGGTTGATTCGGCGTCGAGATGAGGACCTGTGCGGAACCGAGTCCCGGCGACGTTGTCGGCGTGGTGTCGGGATTCTGCGCCGGACGCGTCTGTCCCTGCGCCGACGTCGGCTCGGGAGGCGTCGGCGTCGCAGGCGGCTCCGTTGCTGGAGTCGTTCCGGCTGCGGCTTGCGGTTGCGCCGGCGTCTGCTGTACCGGAGCCGGTTGCACCGGCACGGTTCCGGGCACTGGTGATGTCTGGGTTTGAACCGGCACGGTCCCCGGTACGGGTGACGACCCTGGCGGCGGCGCGACGGCATTCGCGTCGCCAGGATTCGGCGCCCGCTGCGGATTCGGCTGCGACGGCACGTTGTTCGGTTGCGTCCCTGGCGGTGCGGGAGGCGCGGCGCCAACCGCAGGGGCATCAGCCGGCGGCGGCGCGATGAGCGGCGGCGGTCCGTTGAGGCCCAGGTTCTGCTGCGAACCGATGTAGATGGGCTTCAGATCATCCTCTGTAATCTCGTGCGTCCGGATGATGTGCGGCGTCAGCAGCATGACGATGTCGGTCTGATCGATCTGCTGATCGTTGGCCGAGAACAGCTGGCTGAGGACCGGGACGTGAATCGCGCCCGGGAAACCGGTGAGGTTCTTCCGCTCGCTCTCCTGAAGAAGTCCTGCGAGGAGGTTCGATTCGCCGTCTCGCAGCCGCAGGCGCGTCGTGACTTCGCGGTTGCCGAACGACGGGATGTTCACGCCCGCAATCACGACGTCGGCTTTGCGCGTGCTGTTGATGACGGTGAGGTCGAGGCGGATGTCGCCTTCGAGCGTGACGGTCGGCGTCATGTCCACGGTCACGCCGACGTCCTTGTACTGATACGAACTCAGCGGGTTGACGCCGGCGCCGCCCGTCGCAATCGGCGTGTAGCTCGTGGAGATGATCGGAATCTGATCGCCGAGCTTCAGCGACATCTTGCCGCCCTCGGCGCCTCGAAGCTGCGGCTTCGCGATCACCTTGCTCTTCTGATCGGTCTCCAGAAACCGCACGAACATCGCCGGCACCGCAAGATAGAAGTCGGCGGTGCTGACGCCTCGCGTGATGGTATTGAGGTTGAACACCGGAGGCGATTTAACGCCGCTCGGCGCCGTGGACGTTCCACCGGCCGCTGCGGTCGTGGTGCCGCCGCCTGCGGTACCGCCGCCCGCTGTTCCGCCACCCGCGGCCGCGACGCCATTCGGCGAGACCTCCGGCGAAAACACGGTGCCCAGCGCGTAATCGGTGAGGTTCAACCCGTACTGTTTCGCGCGGCTGCGATCGACTTCGAGAATCTCCACGTCGATGACGATCTCGGCGCGGGGCTTGTCGTTCTGCTCGATGATCTTTTCGAGAATCTGCACCATCGACGCCGTCCCGCGAACGGTGACCGTGTTCGCGGTCTTGTTGGCGACCATGATGGGCTGCACGCCGAGGCCGGGCAGGCGGACGACGGAGCTGAGAATCTGCGTCACTTCCGTCGCGTCGGCGTGCGACAGGTAAAAGGTGCGGATGACCTGCTCGTCGTACTGCGCGTGCTTCTGGTTCGTGTCGGGGAACACGAAGATCGACTGCTCGCTGATCACCTTGTACGACAGCTGATTCATCGTCATCAGCTGATTGAGCGCCTGCTCGAGGCTCAAGCGATCGAGCTGCACCGTCGTCGGGCGATCCTGGACATCGCGGTCGTACGTGATGTTGATGCCCGTCATCTGTCCGAGCGTATTCAGGATTTCGCGGAGGCTCGCGTTGTTGAAGGTGAGACGAATCGGCTCGCGCGACGCGGGATTGAGCATCGGCGGCGCCGATGCCTGTCGGGCGCGCTCGCGCATCTGCTCGATGGCCGGCCGCGGCCTGGCCGCCTCGATGCGCTCACGAATCGTGCGATCGAGCTCCGCGACCTTCGAGGTCGCCTGACGGTTGCTCGGATCGTATTCGCTGGCCTGGCGGTACTCGCCGAGCGCCGCCTCGAGCTGATCCTTCGTTTCGAAGTCCTTCGCGCGATCGAGGTGCTGCCGCGATGCGGCGAGCTGCGCCCGCTCGAGCGCGATCTTGTAGTTGGCGTTGTCCGGATCGGCCTGGACCGCTTTCCGGTACGCGGCGACGGCCTCGTCGAGATTGCCGGCCTTCGAGGCTTCATTGCCCTCGCGGAACGCCGATCCCGCGGCACAACCCGCCGCGCAGAGCGTCACGACGAGAATCGCCAGGCGTCGCCAGCCATGCAGACGTGCCGCGGCAGTTCGAGATCTCAGCTCAGGCTTCGATGTCATTGTCCGTTCAGTCGAATAGTTTGACGGCCGCGTCCGTCGAGGTACGACATCTCAACGGATTCCACGCCGATCCGCAAGATGCGGTACCGCCCCGCAATCGTGTCGCCCTCTTTCCCGGACATGGGCGGCCCCTGTCCGTCGCTCAACACCGCGTACGTGGTCCGACCGTCGTCCTTCTGGACTTTCCCAATGAACTTCAGCGTGATCGGCGGAGGCGGCGGCGGACCGGACGAAGCCGCCGGCGTCGGCGCCACCGTCGCTGGACGTTCCTCGTTCCGCGCGGGCGGCGCGGACTTCGGCTTGAAGCGGAAAAGATTCCGCTCGCCTTCCGTCGGATGCGGCCGCGGTGCGTTCAGCGCGTCGAGATGCACCTCGGGCGCCTTCGTGCCTGCGGTTGCGCCGCCGGCTCGTGCGGCCTGTCCTCCGTTCCGGTTAGACGCCGGAGCGGACACTTGAGACGTTCCCGCAAGGGTGCGATAGAGAACCACCCCGAGAACGATCGCCAGCGCGCCGAGCAGGATCTGCTTGCGGCGATCAGTTCCCATGCGTACTCAGCGGATAGTAGGTGGACAACTCCAGCGTGAAGGTCAGCGGCTGACCCGCGTCGCCCTGCGCGAGGGTGACATCGTCGATGATGACGAATTCGGGCGCCGTCTCGAGCTCGTAGATGAACTGACGGAACGCTTCGTAGTCGCCGCGCAGCGCGGCGACGATGTGCAGACGACCCAGCCGCGTATCTTTCTCGAGCGGATCCGAGGACCACGTACGGCCGACGACCATGACGTTGGCCTTCTTCGCCAGCGTCGGCAGCGGCGCATACGTCAGGCGGACTGCAGCGCCCTGGTTGGCCGGCAGCACCTTGCCGTAGAACGTCGTGAGCTCCTGGTCCGCGCGCGATTTTCCATCGACGAGTCTTCGCGCGGACGCGAGGTCCCTCTCCGCGGCCCGCAGCGATCCGACGGCGTTCGTGGCACGTTGCTGGGCTCCGGCAGATTTGACGGCGAGCGGCCGCACCACGAGAACGTAGGCCGCGATGTTGGCGAGTGCGACGATCGCCAACGGCACGATGAGGCGCCGTTTTTCCTCGAAGATGCGCGTCCAGATGGAGGACGTCATCGTGGGGGCTGCGCCTCCGCGCTGGCCGCTTTCGGCGAGTCGGGGACGTAAATCGTCTCGAGCGACGACTGCAGCAGGCCGTTTTCGTCGGCATGCTCCTCGAGCGGCGTCAAATCCCTGAACGCGCCCGTCGCCCGCAGCTTCTCCATGAACGCGCTCACGTCGTCGACGCCGCGCGCCATCACCATGATCCGCAGCACGATGCCTTTCTTCGAATCCACGTGCGGCCTGACGGCGGTGATGCGGACGTCGTCGGGCAGCGTCGTCTCGAACTTGTTGAACAGCTCGGTCCAGGAAAACGTGCGGCGGTCGATCAAATCGTTCGCACGGCGGGCTTCGGTGGACGCGAAATCGATCTGCTTGGGATCCACCGTCGCGCGGAGGCGCGCCGCCTGCTGCAGCAGTTCGTTCGCGCGCGCTTCGTCGCGCGAGGCCTCGCTCGCGAGCTGAGTGTCGCTGCGCGAGTATCGCAGGACGCGCGTGACATTGAAAACCGTGAGGAGCACCAGGAAGGCCGCGGCGAACAGGATCCAGGTGTGTACGGCGCGCTCGTTGTAGAACGGCCGCGTGGACAGATTCGTGCGGATCATGACGCGGCCTCCATCGGCCGGCTCTCCTGATCGCGCAGCAACAGCCCGACGAGCGGCAGCAGCGTGTCCAGAAACGCGGGCGTCGCCGAGATGCGGTCCGTCAGCGTCACAGCGGCGCGCGGGTCCAGCATGTCGACGCCGATGCCGACGCGTTCCTCGAGCACCCGGCGAATCTGCTCGGCCTCGGCGCCGGCGTGGCTGGCACCCGCGAGAATCGCGCGGACGAACCCAACGCCCTTCAAGCGGTCCTCATAGTAGACCGCGGTCTGGTGGATGAGCGCCGAAACGGTTCCGTCGACGTCCGCCGCTCGGCTCCGGAAGAAGATGAGGTCCGCGCCACGCAGAATCGCAATCGACGCGGAGTCCGCGGCGACGTTGACGACGAGCCAGCCCGCAGCAGGAATCGAGCCGCACGCGAGCGCCGCGTTGACGACGCTGAACGTCGAGAGATCGACGACGCCTGCGTGTGCGCCCGCTTCCGCGCACAGGCCTTCGTACTCCTCGATCACCTGACGACGCGCGAGCGAGACGATGAACTCCTGTCCTTCCGGAGTCATGGCGCCGCGGACGAAACTGAGCTGGGCTTCTTCGATCGGAAACGGCGCGCTCTTCCGTACCTGCCATCGAATCAACTGCTCGAGGTCCGACGCGCGCGCCGGCACTTTCTCGAAGCGCACGAGGGTGACCTTCGCGACGATATCGGGAATGACGAGGCCGATGCGCCGCGGGCGTCCGACGCGTTCCAGCACGCGGTTGACCGCCGTCATGACGGCGGCGCGGTCGACCGTATTCATCGCAGTCAGCGACGGCACGAGCGCGCCCGGCGGCAGCGGCTCGACGGCATGCGCCGTGGCGATCGCCTGCGCGCCGCGCCGGCCGATCGATGCGGCGGACACACTCCCCACGGCAATTTCGAGCGCAGCGTCCGGAGCGACGTTGTCGGTCACCGAAAACAGGCTGCTCATTCGACGAAGGTCACCTTGTTGATTTCGCGCAGCGTCGTGACGCCAGCCATCACCTGCTCGACGGCGGACTCGCGCAGGAACCGCATGCCCTCTTCGCGAGCCGCTTTCTTGATCTCGGAGGTCGGACGCTTCTCGAGAATCATCTCGCGAATACGGTCCGAGAGATCGAGGAGCTCGCAGATCGCCGTGCGGCCCTTGTAACCGGTCCCGCCGCACTCGATGCAGCCGAGACCCTCGTAGAAGACGTGCTCCCGTTCGAGCGCCGGATCGAGAGCCGATTCTTCGAGCACCGCCCTCGTGATTCTCGCGGGCCGCTTGCAGTGGTGGCAGATGTTGCGAACCAGACGCTGAGCGAGCACGCAGTTGAGCGCGGACACGAACTGGTACGCTTCGACGCCCATGTTGAGGAACCGGCCGAGGACGTCGAGCACGTTGTTCGCGTGAACCGTCGTGAACACCAAGTGTCCCGTGAGCGCGGAGTTGATCGCAATCTGGGCCGTTTCGGCGTCGCGGATCTCGCCGACCATGATCTTGTCCGGGTCGTGCCGCAGGATCGATCGAAGGCCGCGCGCGAAGGTCAGTCCCTTCTTCTCGTTGATCGGAATCTGCGTGATTCCTTTCAGCTGGTACTCGACCGGATCTTCGATGGTGATGATCTTGTCTTCGACGGACTTGATCTCCGACAGCGCGGCGTACAACGTCGTCGTCTTGCCGCTGCCGGTCGGGCCGGTGACGAGGACCATCCCGTACGGCTCGGCGATGTACTTGCGGAATCGCTTGAGCTCGGCGTCTGGAAACCCGAGAATGTCCAGCCGAAGCTCCGTGAACTGCTCGCTGATCGATTCCTTGTCGAGGATGCGGATGACGGCGTCTTCGCCGTGCACGCTCGGCATGATCGAGACGCGGAAGTCGATCGTTTTGCCCGGCATGCGCAGCTTGAAGCGGCCGTCCTGAGGCACGCGCTTCTCGGCGATGTCGAGCTCGGCCATGACCTTGATGCGCGAGATGATCGAACTGTGGAACTGCTTGGCGATCGGCCGCATCGCCGGCTGCAGCACGCCGTCGATTCGATACTTCACATGGACCGCGTCGTCCTGCGTCTCGATGTGGATGTCGCTCGCACGCCGCTGTATCGCGGTGTAGATCGTCGAATCGACCAGCTTGATGACCGGACTGATGTCGCTGGTGAGCCGCTCGACGGTGAGGCTTTCGTCGCCGTTGTCCTCTTCCTTGAGCAGCTGCAGCTGGAAGCTCTCGGTCGCTTCTTCGAGCACGCGCTGCGAGCTCTCGCTCTTTTTCAGGATCGACTCGATGGCCGACTTCGGTCCGACGGCGGCCTTGATTTGCGCCGAGAGGAGCACGCCGAGCTCGTCGATCATCGGCAGATCGCTCGGATCCGACACGACGATTTCGAGCACCTTGCCGTGGCGTCGGTACGGGACGAAGCCGTACCGGAGCATCAGGTCTGCCGGAATCGATCGGAAGAGTTCCTGATCGATGCGGAACGTCTCCATGTCGACGAATTCGAGCCGCCACCGCTCCGCCAGGCGCCGCGCCTGTTCGAGCTCTGCACGCTCGTCGACGGGCGGGACCGGCGTGAGATCGGTTTGTAAGTCGGCTGCGTGCGGATTAGTGGCCATGAACCTATTGACTGAGCACCGAACTCAACTGGAACAGCGGCATGTACAGCGCCAGCAGCAGGCCGGCGATCACAATGCCCATGATCACCAGGAGCGTCGGCTCGACCAGCGTTACGAACCGCTGCATCGTCGTGGCGATCTCTTCGTCGTAGAAGTCGGCGACTGTATTCAGCATATCCTGCAGCGCGCCTGTTGATTCGCCGACCTCAGCCATCTTGACGGCGACTTCGGGGAACACGCCGCGGCGATCGAGCGCTGTCGAGAACGCCTCGCCTTCGCGGACGCGCGCGCTGACGGTTCCGAGCTGCGCAGCGATGTACTGATTACCGATCGACTTCGCTGCGATGTCGAGCGCGTTGACGAGCGGCAGGCCGCCGCCGAGAAGCGTCGCCAGCGTCCGCGCCATCTGTGACGTTGCGAACTTGCGCGCGACCTGTCCGAGCAGCGGCAGGCTGAGCACAGCGCGGTCGAGGTACGCGCGCAGATCGGGTCTTCGAATCAGTACGGCAAACGCGACGACGGCGACGACGATGGCGAGCAGGACGAAGGCGAAGTAGCTGCGCACGACGTCGGAAACGCCGACGATGATCCGCGTGACGAGCGGTAGCTGCGCACCGAACGATCCGTAGAAATCGGAGAACGCCGGAACCACCTTCAGGATGATGATCGTGACGAGGAGGAGCGCGAGCGTGATGAGGACCGCCGGATACACGAGCGCGGAGATTGTCTCGCGCTTCACGGTTGCGATGATCTTGGAATACTCGACGTAGCGACGAAGGACGGCGTCGAGGTTGCCGCTGCGCTCGCCTGCAAGAAGCGACGCGGTGTAGACGCGCGGAAACAGGTCGCCTTGCGCTTCGAAGGCGTCGGAGAGCGCCGAGCCCGACCGCACACGCTCGTGGACATCGTCGAGCACCGAGCGGAAGATCGGCGACGTGACGCGCCGCTTCAAGAGGTCCAGCGACTGGACGAGCGGCATTCCGGCTTTCAGCAGCGTCCCGAGTTCCTGGTTGAAGACCAGAAATTCACGAGTACCGACCGAGCGGCGTTGCGGAAGCTGAAGCGAAATGCCGCGGATCGCCCCCTTCCGCTGCAGCGACAGGACGAAGAGGCCCTTCTCCTCCATCTCGTGGCGCAGACGAGTCTCGTTCTCGGCGATAAAAACGCCTTCGGTGATCTCGCCGCTCGGCGACGCAAGACGACAGCGAAACTCCATCGGAACTGCCCGCAATTGTATCAACTTATGGCACGGTCCTCTGGATCCTTAGACCGTGCACTGACGGGTACGGCTGGGGGTGGATTGCGTGCTTTTTCAGCGTCCGACGAGTTGCATGATGCGCGACACGTAAGCGCGGGTCTCCGGATACGGCGGAATGCCGCCGAACTTGAGGACCGCCGCCTCGCCGGCGTTGTACGCGGCCAGCGCGAGCTCGCGCGGCCACCGATCGAGAAGATCCTTCAGGTACCGGATGCCGCCGGCGATGTTCGAGGCCGGATCGTAAGGATCTTTCACCGAGTACTGCCGCGCTGTCGTCGGCATCAGCTGCATCAATCCCATCGCGCCGCGGCGCGACCGTGCGGTCTGTTGATACGCGGATTCGACCTGGATGACGGCCCGCACCAGTTTCGGGTCGACGCCGTGCTCCTTCGACACCCGGTCGATGATCTCCGCGTACGCGGTGGGCACTTGTGATGCGGGCGTTACAGCGCTCGTTGCCGTCGCGTCCGCCGTCTCTGCCGCAGGTTCAGGGTACGGGACCTCATCGGGAGCGATCCGATCGATCTGCGACGCGGGCAGCGTCATCTCGCCGCCGCTTCTCAGCGTGAGCACGCAGGAATCGCCGTCGAGGCGATGGGTTTTGACGGACACGGTGCCGCCGTTGGCAAAGAACACCAACTCGGCTCGCGCCGGGGTCGCGGCGGTCGTCAGCCCTCCTAAACACAGGAAGGCCGTCGCAATCTGCGACTTCCCCATGGGCGACCTATTTTAACGTGCGTCGACGAAGACGTGGAAGACGCGGATACCCAGTTCGCGCGGATCCTTGCTGTTGGCGCCCGGAATGAGCGCCGGCACGTAGGTTTTGTCGACCAAAATGTGCACTTCTGCGTTATCGCCGGGTCCGAGCGCGTCGGCCTTGAGCGGAATCTTCTTCAGCTCGGCTTCGCCGGGCTGCAGCGTGAACTCGTCGAGCGGCTGGCCGTTCAGCGTCAGCTGCACGTGCACCGGCTGCTGCACGACCACGGTCGGATTGTCGACGTCGAAATAGAACACCGCATCCTTCTTCGGGTTGCGGAACGCGAACGTCGCTTCCTTCTTCGTCCACTGCCACTGCATCGAAGGGTTGTGCTCGACGACCTCGGCCGCGTGCCAGCCTTCCTTGAAGATCGACGGCAGGTTGTCGGTCTGCGGCTGAAGCTGGACGCGTCCGACCCGGTACGCGCGCTGTCCGACGTTCTCGCCGTTGAGCGCCAGCCGTTTCTGAGTGTTCGCGGAGTACAAACCGACCTGAATCGTGGCGTCGCCGACGTACGGATAGACGGGCACGAAGATCGTCCTCGTGTACTCGATCGTCTCGCCCGGCTTCCACTGGCGCGTCGGCACCGGCGGGTTGTGATCGTCGGTCCAGATCATTTCGTCGTCGGTGTCGACGATGTGAACCATCACGCGATAGTCTTCATCGAATTTCGCGTCATTCGCGACGACGAACTTGTATGTAATGTCAACGGGGCTGCCGAGCGGCGCGCGATCGTGATTGAGCGTGACGCTCGGCGTTGCCACCGGCGGTGCATCCGGTTCTTTACGTTTGCACGCGGCGAGGCCGACGACGACAATCGCCGCGAGAGAAAAAAGCGCGATACGTTTCATGGGTCCCTGAGACTCTACGTCAGTTGTCGCATCTCCCGCAATCTGTTAGAGTTCCCGCGGTTCTCGCGAGGATTCCCCATTGGATGCAGGCGCGCTCGGACTGGTCGAAACCAAAGGCTTCATCGGATCGGTGGAAGCCGCCGATGCGATGGTGAAGACCGCAAACGTCACGCTCGTCGCCAAGGAGTACATCGGCGCCGGCTATGTGACCGTGATGGTGCGCGGGGATGTCGGCGCGGTCAAGGCCGCGACGGATGCCGGCGCCGCGGCCGCGCGACGCGTCGGCGAGCTCGTCTCGGTGCATGTCATTCCGCGACCGCACACGGAAGTCGAAAAAATCCTGCCCAAGAGTTAGCGCGTGTCCGATCGTGACCTAGCCTCGATTGCCGAAGCGCGCGAGCTGGCGAAGCGGGCGAAGCAAGCCTGGCTCGAGCTCGCCGAGTTCGATCAAGAGCGCATCGACGTCATCGTCGACGCGATGGCCGCTGCCGCGGCCGCGTCGGCGGAAGCATTCGCGCGGCTCGCCGTCGAGGAGACGGGCTACGGCGTCGTCGAAGACAAGATCCAGAAGAACCTGTTTAGCGCGCAGAAGGTGTACGGGTTCATTCGTCCGATGAAGACCGTCGGCGTCATCGCGCGCGACGATGCGCGCCGTGTCGTCGAAATCGCCGAACCGTTTGGCGTCGTCGCCGCCGTCATTCCGTCGACGAATCCGACGTCCACGGCGATTTACAAGATTCTCATCGCGATCAAAGCGCGCTGCGCGATCGTTCTCAGTCCCCATCCGTCCGCGGTGAAGTGCATCACGCGCGTCGCCGAAGTGATGGACGACGCAGCACGCCGTGCGGGTGCTCCGGCCGGCGCCATCAACTGGATGACGACCGTCACGCTGGAAGGCACGACGGAGCTGATGAAGCATCGCGACGTCGCCGTGATTCTCGCGACGGGCGGGATGGGTCTCGTTCGCGCGGCGTACAGCGCCGGCAAACCGGCGTACGGTGTCGGACCCGGCAACGCGCCGGCGTTCATCGAGCGGACGGCGGACGTACGGAAGGCCGTGCACGACATCATCGCCGGCAAGACGTTCGACAACGGCGTCCTCTGCTCGTCCGAGAATTCCGTGGTGGTCGACGGTCCGATCGCCGAGGACGTGAAACGCGAGTTTCAACTGCAGGGCGGCTACTTCATGAACGCGGCGGAGATGGACGCCGTCGCCAAGGTCCTCGTGACCCCGCAGCGGCTCCCCAACCCTGCGCTTGTCGGCAAGTCAGCGGTTCATATCGCGGAAAAGTGTGGCGTCCGCGTGCCGGCCGAGACGCGCGTGCTCTTTGCGCCGCTTACCGGCGTCGGCCGCGACTTTCCGCTGTCCATCGAGAAGCTCTGCCCCGTCCTTTCTTATTACGTGGTGAGCGACTGGCGCGAGGGGTGCGAGCGCTGCAAACAGATTCTGAGATACGGCGGCATGGGACACACCATGTCGATCCACTCGCGCAACGACCAGGTCATCCTCGAGTTCGGATTACACAAGCCGGCGTTTCGAATCATCGTTAACTCGCCGACCACGCATGGCTCCGTCGGGTTGTCAACCGGGCTGGATCCGGCCATGACCCTCGGCTGCGGCGGCTTCGGCGGGAACATCACGTCCGACAACATCTCGCCGCGGCATCTTCTGAATATCAAGCGGCTGGCATACGAAACCGTGCCGGTTGTCAGTCGCTGGGACCGTCCGGGAGCCGGTGCGCCGGCGGCAACGCCGGCTGTGGCTTCGGCGGCGGTCCCGCGGCACGGGATCGCGGCGGACGCACTTTCCCGGCGGATCGACCAGTTCCTGAACGCGCGCGGCTTCAAGGCTGGCGACCCGGTCCGTCCCAACCCGAAACCACAGGCGCCGGCCAAACCGCTCGACTTCGTGTCTGAAGAGGACGTGCGCCTTGCCATCCGCGCCGGCCAGAAACTGGTGGTGGCGGAACGCGCCATCATCACCCCTGCGGCACGCGAGCTGGGCGACGAACACCGCGTCTTCAGCGTCGCGCCCTGGCGGGGGTGAAATTCTGGGAATCGCTGAGCCAGCTGGACTTAGCGATTGACCCACCCCTGTCAGGATTGCTAGACTGCCTCGACCATGGTGCGGGGGCGTTTGCAAAGCCTCCCCGCGTAGACAACGACGACTCGACGCTGGACTCGGTTTGAACGAGCTAAGGTGCGGGTCGGCGCCCCCGCAGTGGCAGTGGGGGCGACTTACGATGCGGGCGACCGTGCAAGCAGGTCGGTCCGGCGTCGCGGAGCGCCCGGATGCTTCGACTTTGTTGGCGGCGCCAGCACGCGGTTGCGCTGCTCTCCTTCGTCGTTACAGCCTGCGGATCGACCATCAAGTCTCAGCCCCCGGCGGCGGTGGCTGCACCTGTACCAGTCCGGCCAAGCCAGCCGCAGGCGGTTTCGAAGCCCGCCCCTGCGCCGGCGGCTCCCGTTCTCGAAGATCCGATCGCGGCGCTGATTGCCGCCTCTGACCGCCATTTCAAGACCGGGCAGAACGAACTGGAACAGGGTCATTTCGAAGCGGCGAAGCAGGAATTCGACGAAGCCGTGAACGTCCTGTTGCAGTCGCCGTACGGCGGCCGCACGGAACCGCGGATTCGCGACTACTTCGACAGACTCGTCGATCGGATCAGCGCGTATGAAGTCCGCGCGCTCGCCGACGGCGACGGATTTACCGAAACCAAGAACGAGCCGGCGAGCATCGACGACCTGCTCGCCCTCTCATCGACGTTCACGGAGCCTAATCCGCCGGCCGAACTGAAGGACGCCGTCCAGTCGGACCTCGAGCGCGCGGGACACGACATCCCCATTCCGCTCAATCAGCGCGTACTGGCCTACATCGAGCTCTTCCAGGGACGCCTGCACGACTTCATCGAAGAAGGCATGCGCCGCGGCAGCAAGTACCTGCCGATGATTCAGGGCGTGTTCCGCGCCGAAGGACTGCCGCTGGATCTCGCGTACGTGCCGCTCGTCGAGAGCGCCTTCAAGCCCAACGCGCTCTCGCGCGCGAAAGCCCGCGGCGTGTGGCAATTCGTCACGGGCACAGCGCTCGAGAACGGTCTCAGGCGCGATTGGTACATCGACGAACGCTCGGATCCGGAAAAGGCGACCGTTGCCGCGGCGAAATACCTGCACACGCTGAGCAACCTCTTCGACGGCGACTGGCACCTGGCGCTCGCGTCGTACAACGGCGGCCCGGGACGCGTCCAGCGCGCGATCAAGAAAGCGAACATCGACGACTTCTGGAAGCTTTCCGAGAAGCCGCGTGCGCTTCCCCGCGAAACGCGCGAGTACGTGCCGATGATCCTCGCCGCCATCGTCATCGCGAAGAACCCGGTGCAGTACGGCTTCGATGTGGCCACCGAAGCGGCGGATGCCTACGACCGCGTGACGCTTCCGAGGCCGGTCGACCTCCGCCGAGTCGCTGAGTGGACCGACACGTCGATCGATAGAATCCAGACGCTCAACCCCGAGCTCCGGCGCTGGACGACGCCGGTTCGTGATACGCAGTACGAATTGAAGGTGCCGACCGGCACCGCTGATGTCGTGCTGGCGCACCTCGAAGAAACGGCATCCGCCGATCTCGCATCGCTCAAGTACTACACCGTCAAGCGCGGCGAGTCGTTGGCGACCATCGCTCGCAAGCTGAGCGTCAGCAAGGCCGACCTTGCGGAGGCGAATTACCTCGCGGCAACGTCGCGGGTCTCGGCCGGTCAGAAGCTCGTCGTGCCGCATGAGGCGACCGTCCTGATGGCGGCGCGACCTGAGCGCGGCGTGCCGGTTGCGGAAGCGCGTCAGACCGTCACCGAAGCGGGAGAACTCGCCGAATCGACGTCTTCCAATCGCGTCAAGTCGTCGTATCAGGTCAAGCGTGGGGACACGCTGTCGTCGGTCGCTCGCCTCTTCCAGACGACGGTGGCGTCGATCAAGACGTGGAATCCCCGGCTCGGCGATCGGTTGACGGCGGGTCAGCGTCTTACCGTGTACCGTATCGCCAACTGACGCCGGCGGTTCAGCCCGCACCCTGTTCCAGCCTCGCGCGCTTCGCACTACACTTGACTCGATGAGCCGCACGGCTCCTCTGGTCGCCTTGCTGTCTGTCGCGTGTGTCCTTCTGGGCTCTCACGCCGACAACGTTGTCCTTGCTGCGCGCCAACGTCAGCCTCGACAAGGCGATCCTGAGCGGCTGCTCCCTCGCGGCAACGGCATCATCCGAGGCGTCGTCGTTTCCGGCAGCACTGGCGATCGCGTCCGACACGCGCGCATTACGGCGACGAGTCCGCTCGGTACTGCGCCCGCGACTTTGAGCGACGAGAACGGCGTCTTCACAATCCCGGGCCTTCCCGCGGGGCACTACACCGTTTCTGCGGTGAAGCCGGACTACGTCAAAGACAGCTGGAAGACCGAAGTTGCGATCGATCAACCGACCACGCTCGATCTCGCGTTGACGAAAGGCGCGATCATCTCGGGGCTCGTTGCGGACGAAACGGGCGATCCGGTCGTTGGCGTAACTGTCGCTGCCGCCAGAGTCGTGGCTGCCGGCAGTACGCAGCGGCCGCAGTCCGTGGCCTCATCTCAAACCGACGATCAGGGTGCATTCCGCATCAGCGGCTTGAAGCCGGACAGCTATGTGATCCAGCTGTGGCTCAATTCGAGCTTCACGCCGCTTGGAACGATTTCAGATCGAATTGATTTAAGGTCAGGTTCTTCTTCGGTGTCTTCTTCGGTGTTCTTCCCCGCGGCGTCCGACCTGCAAGGCGCGCAGCGCCTCAATCTCCGGAGCGGCGACGAACGCTCGGGCATCGTCTTCACGGTCAGCGAGCGTAACGCGCTCGCCGACGAGGGGCTCGCGCAAACGCGCGACCCGAAGACGATGGGAATCGTCAAAGGACGGATCGCGCGGTCCGATGGCGGCGCGCTGGCCGGCGCGCAGGTCGTGGCGATCGCGCTCGACCTGCCGATGCGACCGGTGACCGCGACGAGCGGACCCGACGGCAGTTATCGGTTGACGATTCAGAACATGAAAGCTGGCGGTCAGTTTCGAATCACCGCGGGCAAGCAGCTCTATCAGTCGATCGACTACGGTCAGCGGACCCCGACGGCGCGCGGCGTGCCGATTTCCGTCGAGCCCGGCGACGTCGTGGAGCACATCGACATGGGATTGCAGCGCCTCGCTGTCGTTTCCGGACGCATCGTCGACGACCTGGGTGAACCCGTCGAAGGCGCCGCGGTGCGACCGGCCCAGGTGCGCTATTTCAACGGTCGCAGGAAGCTCGTGGATGTCGGACAGTCGCGCACGACCGACGACCTCGGGCGATTCCGGCTGTACGGTCTTCGGCCCGGACAGCAGTACGCCGTGAGCGCGTCGGTCGGCCAGATCATCATGGCGCAGCCGTCCGCGGAACTTCCCGGCTACGGCACGACATACTTCCCCGGCACGACGGATCCGCAGGCCATTCAGTTTGTCCGTACGGAATCCGGCGTCGAGATTTCCGGAATCGACTTCGCGCTGACGCGGATGAAATCGGGGCGCGTCTCCGGCGTCGCGGTAACGTCGGACGGCGAACCGGTGACGGGCGGCATCGCGCTGATGCCGAGCACGCGTTCGGGAGCGAGCGCCGAGATGCAGTTCGGCGCGCGCATCAGCGGCGATGGTCGATTCGAGTTCCTGAACGTGCCGCCGGGCGAATATGTCCTGCAGGTCGTCCACGGCCGTTCGAGTCCGTGGAACGAAGGCGAATTCGCCTCTGAGCTGTTGACCGTGGGCGATGGCGACGTGACCGGTCTCGAGCTGCAGACGTCGCCGGGCTCGTTCGTGACGGGACGCATCACATCCGAGACCGGCGAGCTGCCGAAGCTCGATAGCTTCGACCTGACCGCGACACCGGTCGACATCGATCGATCGCCGCGACTCGGCGGTCCGCCTGCGCGTGCGCACGTCCTGCCGGATGGCAGCTTCGAGATGCTGGGCATCAACGGTCCGCGCCGTCTGCAGGTCATGCGCGCGCCAAATGGATGGATGGCGAAATCGATTCTCGTCGCCGGCGTCGACGTGACCGATTCAGTGCTGCCCTTCGGCCGCGACGATCAGTCGCTCGAGGACGTGGAAGTCGTGCTCACGAATCGCACGACGCAGATCGTGGGCAGCGTCACGGACTTGCGCGGCGTGTCGCCATCCGAGATGGGGATCCTCGCGTTCTCCACCGACCAGAGCCGCTGGTATCAGGGCACGCGTTTCCGCAGGCGTCTGAACCTCAACGCCGACGCCGGGTTTTCCATCGAGGGTCTTCCTCCAGGCGACTACTTCGTCGTCGCGGCCCGAACCCCGAGAGATTTCAACGACTGGCTGGACCCGGACATCCTGACGGCGCTGTCGTCCGACGCCGCGCGCGTTCGGCTCGAGGACGGTCAGCACGTCACCCTCACGTTGAAGCCGATCGGGCGCTGATCACGCACCAGATTTTGGCCACGGCGCGTCCCGATCCCGCGTCATAAACTGCCACGCGGCAGAGGGTCGGTCGCCGCAAGTTGCGGACATTTTGCTGTCGGGTTCGCCGCGACGATCTTTGCAATGCGTCGCGTCATGCTCGCGCGTCTGCGTTCGGCGGCGCTCATCGGCATCGAGGCCTGTCCGGTCTTCGTCGAAGTGGACGTTTCGTTCGGGATTCCGTCCTTCGCCATGGTTGGTCTGCCCGACGCGAGCGTTCGCGAGAGCCGGGATCGTGTCCGCAGTGCGATTCGTAACTCCGGCTTCGATTTCCCGCCGCATCGCATCACGGTCAACCTCGCGCCGGCCGACGTCCGCAAGGCGGGCGCGTCGTTTGACCTCCCGATAGCTCTTGGCATTCTCGCCGCGTCGGGAGTCGTCGAGCGGAGGCACGTTGCGGATCTCGTACTGCTGGGAGAACTGTCGCTGGATGGCTCGATCCATCCCGCACGCGGCGTGCTGCCGATCGCGGTCGCGGCGAGGCGCGAATCGCTCGCCGGCCTGCTGCTTCCGCTCTCGAATGCCACCGAAGCCGCCATCGTCGAGGGCCTTGCGATCCTGCCCGTCGCGTCGCTCGTTGAGGCGGTGGCGGCCCTGAACAATCCGGCAGCAGCGACGGTCGCCGTACAGCCGTCTGCCTCCGCGTGCGAAGTATCCACCCTCGATCTCGCGGACGTGCGCGGACAACTCCTCGCGCGCCGCGCCATCGAGATCGCCGCGGCCGGCGGTCACAATCTGTTGCTGGTTGGTCCGCCAGGCTCCGGAAAGACGATGCTCGCGCGGAGGATGGCGGGAGTCCTGCCGCCGATGACGTTCGACGAGTCGATCGAAACGACCGCGATTCATTCGGTGGCCGGTTTGCTTCGTCCGGGTGCGGGGCTGCTCCTGGAGCGGCCGTTTCGCGCGCCGCACCACACGATTTCGAATGCGGCGCTCGTCGGCGGCGGCTCGCCGCCTCGGCCGGGTGAAGTCAGCCTCGCCCATCACGGTGTGCTGTTCCTCGACGAGATGCTCGAATTCAATCGTCCGGTGCTCGAAGCGCTGAGACAGCCGGTCGAGGAAGGCAGCGTGACGATTGCGCGCGCGGCCGGATCGGCAGTGTTCCCGGCGCGCTTCACGCTCGTGGCCGCCATGAATCCGTGTCCGTGCGGTTTCTTCGGCGACGGATCGCGGACCTGTCGCTGCACGCCGCTCCAGCTCGAACGATACCGCGAACGTCTGTCCGGCCCGCTGCGCGATCGTCTCGACATGACCGTTGACGTTCCCGCCGTCCCGGCGGACGCGCTGCAGGACATCGCGTCAGGCGAACCGTCCTCGCGGGTCCGCGCGCGCGTGTGTGCGGCGCGACAGCGTCAGCTGGCTCGGTACGACGCGCTCGCGATCCGGACCAACGCGGAGTTGTCGCCCGGGCTGCTCGCACGGTTCTGTGTCGTTGATGGCGAAGCGCGCCGCATGCTTTCAGCAGCGACGCGAAGGATGGCGTTGAGTGCCCGCGGATACGATCGGATCCGCAAGGTCGCGCGCACGATTGCGGACCTTGCGGACGTCGACATGGTCGGCGCGGATCACATCGCCGAGGCGGTGCAGTTCCGGATGATCAGCGCGCCGGTTCCGGCCACTTGATGTCTTCGAGCGTCCGGCGCCGCAGTTGCCTGCGCCGCGCGATGTACGCACCGCCGCTCGCGAGCGCGCCGGAGAGCACGAGCATCAGCGAGCCTGGTTCCGGGACTGACGTTGCCGGCGGATTGGCTGGCGGCGCCGGGACCGCGGCGGTGCGGATCACGGAGCCGCTCGATCCGTTGTGCGCCTGAAACTCGACGCTGGGTCCGCCCTTGCCGGGCGCGCTGATGATCGTCAGGACAACGGGCGGCGGCGCGTCCGCCGAAGGCCCGCCGGGTGCGCTCGGCACGCCGCCAAGATCCAGGTTGCCGTCGATGACCGTTGATTGACCTCCCGGCTGTCCCGCGTGATCGCCGCCGCTCGGAAAGCCAACAGGTCCCAGAAGTCCTGGGCCTGCACCCGACGAGGGGCCGCCGCTGGAGGCGAGTTCCGACGCGCGATCGAACGCGGCTTGCGCAGCGTTGTTGTCGCCCCGCGATGCCTCGAGCGCACCGAGGTTGCTGAACACCGTGGCCTGCAGCGGTTCGAGGTTCGCAGCTTTTTTCAGATCGTCCACCGCATGATCCAGATCGCCGAGAGCGGCTGTTGCGTTGGCCAGCAGGCGCAGCGCGCTCACGTTGTTCGGATCGACCGCGAGCACTCGTTGCGCATACGCCTGTGCTGCCTTCGGCTGATTCAGGAGCAGGCTGTACCAACCGGCGCGCAGTTGCGTCTGCACATCGTCGCCGGAGAGATCGGCGGCGCGGCGGAACGCGTCGCCGGCGCGATTGAAGTCGCCGGCCATGCGATACGCGGATCCAAGCTGCCTGAACGTTCGCGCGGAATCGGGACGCCGTTGAAGCGCCGACTGATATTCGAGCGCCGCCTCAGCCGGCCGGTTTTGTTTCAAGAGCTCGTCGCCGCGTCGAAGATAACGTGCTTCCGCCCGTTGAGGTTCGTTCCGGTACCACCCGAACCCTGCGAACACAGTGACGAGTGCGATTGTCGAAAAGATGAGTCGGCGTCGTGATGAGGCTCTGCTGGAGGACGAAGTGAACATTGGTCTGTAGTTACCTCTTATGTCATATATATTACCTCTCAGTCGTTCTTGTTAAGACATAGAACGACATCAATTCGTGATGTCGCCCTGTCGAATGACTTCTGGTTAGTGCGCTGGCTTTCGCGGAAGCGCGAACGCCGTGACGTTCGCTCCCGACGGGATGATGACGTACTGCCGTTCGCCGATCGTGTAGGTGGTCGGCGGTGCGAAGATCGGCGAGCCGGTTTGATATTCGAAGAGCTTCTCGCCGGTCTTCGAATCGACGGCGAAGAAATTTCCTTCGTGGTCGCCGCTGAAGACCACGCCTCCGGCCGTCGCGAGCACGCCGGCCCATCCCGCGCCCTCGTACCGAATCTCCCATTTCTTGGTGACGGTGATCGGGTCGATCGCTCTCAGCGCGCCCCAGGCTTTGTAGCCCGTCACCGGCGCGACCGTGCCGCCCATTGTCCGATCGCCGACGTTGATCGTCGGTGCCGGCGCGCGACGGATGAACTTCGCGCACGTTTCCCGGACCGTTACGAAGAACACGCTCGACTTCGCGTCGAACGACGGCGACATGAAATTCGTGCCGCCGTACCAATCGGGACAGGTCTCGGTGCCTTCGGCCGTCGGCTCATGTCCGGGCAGCAGGACCGGGCGGCCGTCCTTGCCGATTTCATTGGCCCACGTCGTATTCGCGAACGGTCTCGCGATCAGCACGTGTCCGTTGGTTCGATCGAGGATGTAGAAGAAGCCGTTGCGGTTCGCCATCATCACCACCTTGCGCGGCTGTCCGTCGATCGCCAGGTCGGCGAGGACCGGAACTTCGTTCGCGTCCCAGTCGTGCGTATCGTGCGGCGTGAACTGATAGTGCCACCTTAGCGTGCCCGAATCGGGATCGAGCGCGACGAGCGATCCCGTGAAGAGATTGTCGCCGGGACGCGACTCACCGTCCCAATCCGGGTTGGGATTCCCCGTTCCCCAGTACAGGAGATTCAGTTCCGGATCGTAAGTACCGGTGAGCCACGTCGGGCCGCCGCCTCGCGCGAGCAGATCCGCCGGCCACGTCTCGCTGCCCTTCTCGCCGGCGCCTGGAACCGCATACCAGCGCCACAGACGGTTTCCCGTCATCGGATCGTACGCGTCCAGGAATCCGCGGTTCGCATACTCGCCGCCGGCGATGCCGACAATGACTTTGTCTTTGACGATGAGCGGCGCGCCTGTCCCGGCGAAGCCGCGTTCGGGCTTCTCCATTTCGATATCGAAGAGGACCTTACCCGTTTTCATTTCGAGGGCCACCAGGTGCGCGTCGAGCGTGGCCATGAACAGGCGATCGTGGAAGACGGCGAAGCCGCGATTGACCATGCCGCAGCAGACCTTGAGTCCCGCGGGCAGCGTCCGCTGGTAGTGCCAGATCTGACGGCCCGTCTTCCCGTCGATCGCCCACGCGTGGTTGAGCGCGCCGGTCACATACAAGGTGCCGTCGATGACGATCGGCGTGGCTTCGAACTTGTTGACGACGCCGGTCTGGAACGTCCACTGCGCGGCGAGTTGTCCGGCGTTGGCCGCGGTAATTTGGGTCAGCGGGCTGAACCGCTGGCCGGTGTAGTCGCCGGAGTAGGACAGCCAGCGCTCGCCGTTGACCAGGCCGTCGCGGACGTCTTTCGTCGAAATGTCCTGCGCCTTGGCGACGCCGCTCAGCAGCAACAGACCAGCAAAGGCACAAATACCAGGGCGGGACCGGCTCAGCATAGTGGTGTGCATCGTAGCGTGGCGATTCAGCCGATGCACGACTTTCGTGACACTTTCGCTACGAGACTTCTTCCTTGGGCGGCCGATAAACGTTGTGATAGAGTGCGAAGGCTTTGGAACGCGAGTGGCTTCGCTGTTCCATCCCCTTTAATCGCAAGTCGATAGCGTCAGGAGTTCCTCCTCGATCATGCGCGCGCGTCGTTACACGATAGTAGTCGCCGACCGTACGAGCGGTGTCGTCCGGCGTGGAACCATTAGTCTCCGTCCGACGGTTGCGATCGTGTGTGGCGTGTTGATGCTTCCCGTGCTCGTGGGTCTCGGTGCCCGCTGGAGTGCGCGAGTAGAAATCGATGAGTTGCGTCTGGCCAATTCCGCTCTGGAGATCGAGAACGGAAGTTACAGGGCGGCCACCGGAGAATTGACAGGCCAGATCCAGTCACTCGAGAGCGTGATTACGGATTTGGGCGCGCGAGCGCAGCTCGATCCCGCACAGGCGCGCGCCATGCAGAAGCTCCCGGCTCTCGTGAAGGCGCGCGCGACCGGCGGCAACCTCGAGCCGAACGCGACGGTCTCCGAGATCGTCAAGACGCCGTTCTCGTCGCCTGAAGACACCTTCGGCGTGCTCCACGACCTCCTCAACGGTCTCGAAAATCGTCTGCGCTTCGTCCGTCGCGACGTCGAGCGCCGCGAAGCGCTCGCCTCGGCAACGCCGTCGATGTGGCCGACGCAGGGATGGCTGACGGGAACCTTCGGTGGACGCAGCGATCCATTCAGCGGCGAGCCGGCGTTCCATCAGGGTCTCGACATTTCGGCCGACAAGGGCCAGGCCGTGCACGCCACTGCCGACGGCAACGTCGAATCCGCAGCCTACACCGGCGACTACGGCAATCTCGTCGTGCTGCAGCACGGGTTCGGACTCGCGACGCGGTACGGTCACCTCAGTGCGTTCGCCGTGAAGCCGGGACAGCACGTCAAGCGCGGGGATGTCATCGGCTATGTCGGATCGACCGGCCGCGCCACCGGATTTCATCTCCACTACGAGATTCTGGCGAACGGAAAACTGATCAACCCGCTTCAGCTCCTGTCCCAGCCAGCCGCGGCCCACTGACCGCTGCGTCGGCGGAAAGCCTCTGCCGACTGCCCCTTCCGGCTCGCTCTGCTACAATCAAGGGATATTCGTGGTCGGAATTCCGCAGCCGTAGATGCTCGATACCCTTCTCGCCAAAGTCGTCGGTACTCAGAACGAACGCGAGCTGAAGCGTCTCCGCCCCGTCATCGCCCGGATCAACGCGATGGAGGGCGAGATCGCGTCCTTGTCGGACGACCAGCTGCGCGAAAAGACCGCTGAGTTCAAGTCGCGCGTCGCAGAAGGCGAAACGCTCGACGATCTCCTGGTCGAAGCGTTCGCCGTCGTCCGTGAAGCCGGCCGGCGCGTCCTGAACATGCGCCACTTCGACGTGCAGCTCATCGGCGGCGCCGTGCTCCACAAGGGCCGGATCGCCGAGATGAAGACCGGCGAAGGCAAGACGCTCGTCGCCACGCTGCCCGCCTATCTCAACGCGCTCGAAAGCAAAGGCGTTCACGTCGTCACCGTGAACGACTACCTCGCCCGACGCGACTCGGAGTGGATGGGCAAGATCTACCGGTTCCTCGGTCTGAGCGTCGGCGTCATCCAGCACGAGCTGACGGACGCCGAGCGCCAGGTGGCGTACGGCGCCGATATCACCTACGGCACGAACAACGAGTTCGGCTTCGACTACCTTCGCGACAACATGAAGTTCGACCTGGGCCACTACGTCCAGCGAGGACACAACTTCGCGATCGTGGACGAGGTCGACAGCATCCTCATCGACGAAGCGCGCACGCCGCTGATTATTTCGGGGCCGGCGGAAGAATCGACCGACCTGTACTACGAGGTCGATCGCATCATCCCGCGGCTGAAGATGGGCGCCGTCACGCGCGGCGATACCAAGGCGGAAGAACGCGAAGCGCTCGAGGCGACCGGCGACTACATCAAGGACGAGAAGCACAAGACCGTCACGCTGACCGAGAGCGGGATGGCGAAGGCCGAGCAACTGCTCGCCCATCGACTGCAGCCGGGTGGTCTCTACGATCCGGCCAACATGCCGCTCCTCCACCACATCAACCAGGCGCTCCGTGCCCACGTTCTTTTCCACAAGGACGTGGACTACATGAACAAGGACGGCGAGATCGTCATCGTCGACGAGTTCACGGGACGGTTGATGCCGGGACGCCGCTGGAGCGACGGCCTGCACCAGGCCGTGGAAGCGAAAGAAAAGGTCAAGATCGAGCGCGAGAATCAGACGCTCGCGACGGTGACCTTCCAGAATTACTTCCGGAAGTACACGAAGCTCGCCGGCATGACCGGCACCGCGGACACTGAAGCAGAAGAGTTCGCGAAGATCTACAACCTGGACGTCGTTGTCATCCCGCCGAACCGAACGCTGCGACGCATTGAGAATCCGGATCTCGTGTATCGCACCGAGCCCGAAAAGTGGGAGGCGATCGTCAACGAGATCATCGAGGAGCACCAGAAGGGCCGGCCGGTTCTCGTCGGCACGGTGTCGATCGAGAAGTCTGAGAAACTGTCCGGCATGCTCGACCGCCGCGGCCTCAAGCGCGGAACGACGACCGGCGGCGGCGTCGACAAGCACGTCGTCCTCAACGCGAAGTACCACGCGCAGGAAGCCGAGTTCGTCGCGCAGGCCGGCCGAAAAGGCGCGGTGACGATCGCCACCAACATGGCGGGCCGCGGCACGGACATCCTGCTCGGCGGCAACGCCGAGTTCATGGCGCGCCAGCAGTGCCTCGCCGAGCAGGTCGCTGAGCGGCTGCCGAAGGGCGAGGAACGCTTCGTCGAGGACGAGCAGTACGTCTACTACTACCATCTCGACGGCTTCTATCGCGTCCCGAAGGCCGACTACGCGCGGATCTACGACCACTTCAAGCGCATCTGCGACGCCGAGCACGATGAGGTCGTCGAACTCGGCGGACTGCACATCGTCGCGACCGAGCGGCACGAGGCGCGGCGCATCGACAATCAGTTGCGCGGCCGCGCAGGACGCCAGGGGGATCCGGGTGCCTCTCGGTTCTACCTCTCGCTCGAAGACGATCTGATGCGGATCTTCGGCTCGGACAGAATCTCCGGGCTGATGCAGCGGCTGGGGATGGAAGAAGGCGTGCCGATCGAGCACGGGATGGTCACGAAGGCGATCGAGCGCGCACAGAAGCAGGTCGAGTCGCAGAACTTCTCCGTCCGCAAACATCTTCTCGAGTACGACGATGTGATGAACAAGCAGCGCGAGAACATCTACGCGCTGCGGCGTCAGATTCTCGAAGGCCAGATCCACCTGCGCGACGAAGACGACAACGAAGCCGTCCTCGATACGCGCGAATACCTGATGGAGCTGGCAGAAGACACGCTCGACTCCGTCGTCGAGACGTACGCGCCGAGAACCGCGGATTTCGAAGAGTGGGATCTCGACGCGCTGAGGCGCGAGACGACGCGCGTCTTCGGCATCGACGCGGCCGCTCTGAAATTCGACGAGATGACCTCGGACGAGATTCGGGAGATGCTCTGGCAGCACATCCTGGCGTCATACGAGGAGAAGGAAAAGATCGTCGGCCGCGAGATTCTGCAGCGTGTCGAGCGCGACATCATGCTGCAGATCGTCGATCAGCAGTGGAAGGATCACCTCTACAGCCTCGACCACCTCAAGGAAGGCATCGGCCTCCGCGGATACGGCCAGCGCGACCCGCTCGTCGAATACAAGAAGGAAAGCTTCAGCCTGTTCCAGGCGATGAAGCAGCGGGTGGACGAGGAAATCGTTCGCTATCTGTGGTGGCTGCGGCCGGTTCTCGGTGAGGAGCAGCCTGCGCCCAGGCCCGTCCAGCGTTCGCGCGCGCCGCTCATCCTGAGCGGCAGCGAAGCATCTTCGTCAGCGTCGGCGTTCGCCGGAGGCGCCGCTGCAGCCGCGCCGGCTGAAGCAAGTCCGTTCGCGCCGCCGCGCCGGCAGGCGAACCCGCAGCAGCCGCCGCGCGTCGGTGGCGACGACGCGAAGGTGAAGCAGGTGCGGCGCGACGAACCCAAAGTCGGACGCAACGATCCGTGCCCGTGCGGCAGCGGCAAGAAATACAAGAAGTGCCACGGAGCCGCCGCGTGACGAATGCCTGCCTCCGAAGGCAATCGACTGTTATCCGGGCCGACCGTTGTCGGCCCTTTTTTGTATCGGCGCCTGTTCCGGCCCCCGCGGAGCGTCTATGTTGAAAACTGATACCGCCAGCCTTCTTGCTACCGAAACCGGAATCGCAACGGCCCTCACGTTCGATGACGTCCTGCTGGTGCCGCAGCATTCCGAAGCCGACGTCGTACCGAGCAAGGTGGATGTCAGCACGCGGCTGACGCGGCGGATCCGTCTCGCCGTCCCGCTCGTGAGCGCGGCGATGGATACGGTCACCGAATCGCGACTCGCGATCGCGATGGCGCAGCAGGGCGGCATCGGCGTCATTCACAAAAATCTTTCGATCGACGAACAGGCGTCGGAAGTCGATCGCGTGAAGCGGTCCGAGAGCGGGATGATCGTCAATCCGATCACGCTCTCCCCTTCTCATCGAATCTACGAAGCGCTGGAGTTGATGAAGAAATATCGCATCTCCGGCGTGCCGATTACCGACGATGGCAGTAAGGAAGGCCGGCTGGCGGGCATCCTGACCAATCGCGATCTGCGGTTCGAGACCAACGTCAATCGGGCCATCTCCGAGGTCATGACGCGCGAACCGCTCTTCACGGTTCCCGTCGGCACGACGCTCGACGCGGCGCGCGAAATCCTCCACCAGCACAAGGTCGAGAAACTGCTCGTGGTGGACAACCAGTTCCGGCTGAAGGGGTTGATCACCGTCAAGGACATTCAAAAAGCCGTCAAGTATCCGAACGCCTCGAAGGACTCGCTCGGCCGGCTGCGTTGCGGCGCGGCCGTCGGCATCGCAAAAGATACGGTCGATCGCGCGGACGCGCTCGTCGCAGCGCATGTCGACGTCCTCGTCGTGGACACAGCGCACGGTCACTCGCAGAACGTGCTCGACATGGTGCGGACGCTGCGCCGGCGGTTCCCCGATGTCGATCTCGTGGCCGGCAACGTGGCGACGGCAGGCGGCACCGAGGCGCTCATCGGGCTGGGCGTGGATGCGGTCAAGGTCGGCATCGGCGCCGGCTCGATCTGCACGACGCGCATCATCGCCGGCATTGGCGTGCCGATGATTTCGGCGGTCATGGAGTGCGCACGCGCGGCCGCCGCGCACGACATTCCAGTCATCGCCGATGGCGGCATCCGGTTCTCGGGGGACATCACCAAGGCGATCGCCGTCGGCGCGAGCACGACGATGATCGGCAATCTGTTCGCCGGCACGGACGAGAGTCCTGGCGAGCTCATTCTCTATCAGGGACGAAGCTTCAAGGAGTACCGCGGCATGGGGTCCATCGGCGCGATGCGCCGAGGCAGCCGCGATCGCTACTTCCAGGACGAATTCGATCTCGACGCGCCCGGCGGCAGCGACAAGCTCGTGCCCGAAGGGATCGAAGGCCGCGTCGCGCACAAGGGCAGCGTTGCGGCGATGGTGCATCAACTGGTCGGTGGACTGCGTGCCGGAATGGGCTATTGCGGTGCGCGGAACATCCCGACGCTGCAGCGCGAAGCGAAGCTGATTCGCATCACGCCCGCGGGCGCCCGCGAAAGCCACGTGCACGACGTCGCGATTACGAAGGAAGCGCCGAACTATCGGTCAGAGTAAGAGCGGCACAGCGCGAAATGCAGGAATGCAAAAATGCACGAATGCACGAATGCACGAATGCACGAAGACGAGAACGCCCGACGGCGTGACCGCAACGCCGAGAGTCGCTTAACCGCAAAGTGCGGCCTCACGCATTGACGTAATCAGGTTTGTTTCTTCTGCGTTCTTGCATTTCTGCATTCTTGCATTCTTGCATTTTTGCATTCGTGCATTTCTGAAGCGGCGTCGTGTGCTTTTCACTCCGCCACTTTAACCACCCGCGTATCCCCTTCCCCGTGCTCGATGTGGACCGCGATCGCTCCTTGGGGCGGCCGGCGTAGTTTCTCCGCCCATTCGATCGCGAGGACGCCGCCGGCGGCGATTTCATCCAACCCAAGATCGTCAATTTCGCGCGGATCGTTGAGGCGATACAGATCCACGTGGAAGAGCGGCAGACGGCCGCCGCGGTACTCCTGCACGATCGTGAACGTCGGGCTGCTGACGTCGTCGGAAGGCGCACCCAGTCCTTCGGCCAGTCCTCGCGTGAACGCGGTTTTCCCTGCCCCGAGGTCGCCGTGCAGCAGCACGACGTCGCCGGCGCGCAGGCGCGACGCGAGCTCACGCCCGGCTGCGATCGTTTCGGTTTCTGACGATGTCGTGAACGTGGACATTCGGATGAGCGCGATCCTGGCGACGCTGGCGCGTTCACTCCGAGGGTTTATCGACGACCTTCCGGCGCGCTGTCAGCTCGAGGATCGCGTCGCCGATATGCCCCGCGAGATCGCTGGCGACGAGCGACACTTCCCCTTCGTCAGCCTCCGCGAGATCGCCGGCCATGCCGTGCAGATATACGGCGACCTTGCACGCCGCCTCGGCATCGAGCAACTGCGCCAGCCACGCAGCGATCATTCCGGTGAGGACGTCACCCGTTCCTCCGGTCGCCATTCCAGGATTGCCGGTCGGGTTGACGAACGTCCGCTCGTCCGGCGTCGCGATCAGCGTGCGGTGGCCCTTCAAGACGACATACACATGGTGCGCGACGGCGAAGTTCCGCGCGACGTCGAGCCGGTTCGCCTGCACCTCGTCGGTCGACATGCCGACCAGTCTCGCCATCTCACCGGGATGCGGCGTGATGATCACGTCGCGTCCCTCGCGTCCTGACAAGCGATCCGGATCGCGCGCGAACGCATTCAAGCCGTCCGCATCGACGACCAGCGGCATCGTCGCGCGGTCCACGAGCTGGGCGACGAATTCTCGCGTCGCCTCCGCATCGCCGAGACCAGGGCCGATTGCGATGACGTCTCTCGCAATCTCGAGAATCCTGTCCACGCCGTCGGTGTCGAGCCCGTTCATCGCTTCATCAAGCGGCTCGGTCATGTATTCAGCGCCAAGAGACGCGACGACGTTCAGGCAGCTCGCCGCCGTCGCCACCGTGACGAGGCCGGCGCCGGATCGCAGCGCGCCCAGCGCAGCGAGGTGCGCGGCGCCCGTCTTGCCGCGCGAACCGGCGACGATGAGCACGCGGCCGTAGTCGCCTTTGTGCGTGTCGGCCGGACGCGGCGTGATGAGCTCGCGCGTGGCGGCGCGCGTCAGCAGCTCGAGCCGTGGACCATCAACGGCGTCGACGACCTCCGACGGAATGCCGATGTCTGCGATCACGACGTCGCCGGCACGCGTTTCGGCAGGCGGGAGGACCAGCGGCAGCTTCGGCGCTGCGAGCGTCACCGTGAGGCCAGCTTCGATGGACGGTCCGATGACGTCGTTCGTGTCGGCCGACAATCCCGACGGCAAATCGATGGACACGACCGGGATGCCGGATGCGTTGACGTCGGTGATGACCGACTCGATCAGCCCGGCGACCGGCGCGTTCAATCCGGTGCCAAACAGCGCGTCCACGACGAGCGTGCAGTCGCTGAACTCTGCGAAGTGAAGCTCCCACGCCTGACTGTCGGCGATCTCCGCGACGGTGATGCCGAGCCGTCCGAGAATGTCGAGGTTGGTCCGCGCGTCGCCGCGCACGTCGGCGACTCGGCCGACGAGGAACACGGACACGCCGACGCCGCGCTGCGCCAGCGTCCGCGCGACGACGAATCCGTCGCCGCCGTTGTTGCCGCGGCCGCACAGCACCGCGACGTGACGATCCGCCAGGTCGGAGTACATCGCCTCGATCGCCGCGACCACCTGCCGGCCGGCGTTTTCCATCAGGACGAGTGAAGCGATGCCGATGTCCTCGATCGTCCGGCGGTCGGCGTCGCGCATTTGACTGGAGTTGAGCACGCGCATGGGATGGGACGGTTGTCGAGCGGCCGGTACGCGGCAGGACGCGCTGCGGACGGCCGAGCGTCTCTTGCGCCGAGAATAGCACAGGCGATACGCTTCCCCCATGGCTGTCGTCGTCAACGTCAACGGACGCATCTTCGATCAGGAACACGCCGTCATTTCCGTGTTCGACCACGGGTTTCTGTACGGCGAAGGTGTCTACGAAACGCTTCGCACCTACGACGGCCAGCCCTTCCTCTTCGGCCGGCACATGGAGCGGCTGCGGAGGTCGGCGGGTATGCTCGCGCTCGACGTGCCGCTGACCGATGCGCAGATCGATGAGCGCTTTCGAGACAGCGTGCGCGCGGCCGATCTCGGGACGGCGCCGGACCGGGAAGCCTACATTCGCATCCTCGTGACGCGCGGCATCGGCGAGCTCACCTACGACCCTGCCGCCTGTCCGACGCCGTCAGTCGTCGTCATCGTCAAGCCGAACGTCGATCCGCCGGCGTGGGCGTTCGAGCGCGGTGTGCGTGTGTCGCTCGTCGGCGTCGTGCGCAACCATCCGAGCTCGCTCAACCCGATGATCAAGTCGAACAACCTGCTGAACAACGCGCTGGCGATGCAGGAGGCCGTCGGCAAGGGCAGCTTCGAGGGGCTGATGCGGAATCATCGCGGCGAGATCGCCGAGTGCACGCAGTCGAATTTCTTCATCGTGAAAGATGGCGCCGCCCTGACGCCGCCGATCGAAGCGGGCCTGCTTCCCGGCATCACACGCGCATTCCTGTTCGAGATCGGTGCGGAGATCGGCATTCCTGTCCGCGACCAGGTCCTGCGCGATGCGGACGTCTTTGCGGCGGACGAAGCGTTTCTCACCAGCACGACGCGCGAACTCGTGCCGATCGTCCGCGTCGACGATCGCACGATCGGATCCGGCGCGCCAGGAATGGTGACGAAAAAACTGCTCGACGCATTCCGTTCGCGCGCGCGATCGATGAAGCTCAGCCAAAAAGTTTTTTCGTGATCGAGCAGATTTTCTGTTGATCGCGTCTTCGACTTGATCTAAGTTCTCGCGCACTCCCCAGCACAACTCGACTCTCGCCAGGAGGTGTGTCCGTGACGAAAGTTTTCCGGACTCTGTGTGCAGGGTGTGTCTTGGTGTGGGCCACCGGCATGTGGTCGTCGTCGCTCGTCGGCCAGACGGGCCCGCAGGAGGCGCCCGCCGGATTCGACAATCTGACGAATGGTTTCCTCAGACAACCCAACTTCAACTCAGCTCGCGCGACGTTTGAAGAGCGCGAGGGCCTGAGCGACGGTCTGGGTCCGCTCTACAACGCCGATTCGTGCGCCGCGTGTCACTCGAACCCGGTCACGGGCGCCATCAGTCAGGTGGTGGAGCTTCGCGCCGGACACTTCGACGGCACCTCCTTCGTCGAGCAGGCCGGCGGATCGCTGATCAACGACCGCTCTATCGACGCGAGCATCCAGGAACGCGTGCTTGGGACGTCCGAGGTCAGGACGTTCAGGACGTCGCTGAATACGCTCGGCGACGGCTTCGTCGAGGCGATTGCCGACTCGACGCTCGTCGGCATCGCCAACGCGCAGCCCTCCTCGATGCGCGGCCTGGTGATCCGTGTGCCGGTGAACGAAGCCGGCGGCGTCCTGGCCGTCGGACGCTTCGGCTGGAAAGATCAGCACGCCAGCCTCACGTCGTTCTCGGCGGACGCGTACTTGAACGAGATGGGCATCACGAGCGCGCTGCAGCCAACCGAGAACACGTCGAACGGCGCGTCGGTCGCGGCCTTCGATCACGTCGCCGACCCGGAGGACACCGACAACGACGTAGGGATCTTCGCGGACTTCATGCGGGCGACGAAGGCACCGCCGCGCGACGCCGCGATCGCCGCCACGTCCGACGCGGTGCGCGGCTCTCAGCTGTTCGACTCGATTGGGTGCGGCGTGTGCCATACGCGCACCATCGTCACGGCGCCGGTGAACACGGCGATGTTCGGCGGAGCCCGCCGCGTCAACGCCGCGCTGGGCAACAAAATCATCCACCCGTTCAGCGATTTCCTGATGCACAACGTCGGCACGGGCGACGGGATCGTGCAGAACGGCGGCGCCGCCACGCGTCTTCGACTGCGGACTCCTCCACTCTGGGGCATGCGTTCGCGCGATCGCTTGATGCACGACGGCACGACGCTCACGCGAAACGATGCGATCCTCCGGCACGCCGGCGAGGCGACGTCGGTGATCAACTCGTATCGCGGGCTGAGCACGAACCAGAAGAATCAGCTGGTCGCGTTCCTGAACTCGCTGTAGCGGACGAACCGACGACGGCACGAAGGGCGTCGTTCCCTTCGTTCCGTCATGGGTTTTGGATGATCGGGGTCAGACGTACTCGGCGACCGGCGGGCACGAGCACATGAGATTGCGGTCGCCATACGGATTGTCGATGCGACCGACGCTCGGCCAGTGCTTGTGGGCGCGCACGAACGGCAGCGGGAACGCCGCCTGCTCGCGCGAGTACGGGTGCGACCAGTCGTCGGCGGTGACGGACGATGCGGTGTGAGGCGCGTTCTTGAGGACGTTGTCCACGCGATCGGCGCGGCCGTCGACGACCGCCTGGATTTCGGCGCGAATCGAGATCATCGCGTCGCAGAACCTGTCGAGCTCGTCCTTCGACTCGCTTTCGGTCGGCTCGACCATGACGGTCCCCGCGACCGGAAACGACACCGTCGGCGCGTGGAAGCCATAGTCCATCAGGCGCTTCGCGACGTCGAGTTCGTCGACGGCAATCGCGCCGGCCGCTCCGGTCGCCTGCTTGAGCGGACGCAGGTCGAAGATCATCTCGTGCGCGACGCGTCCGTTGCGGCGGGTGTAGAGCACGGGAAAGTGCGGCTCGAGCCGCGACTTGATGTAGTTGGCGTTGAGGATGGCAAAGCGGGTCGCATCGGTCATCCCGTTGCCGCCCAGCATCTTCATGTACGCATACGAAATCAGCAGGATGCTCGCACTGCCCCACGGCGCCGCCGAAATCGCGTGGATCGCGTGATCGCCGCCGGTTTTGACAATCGGATGGCCGGGCAGGTACGGCACGAGGTGTTTCGCCACACCGATCGGTCCCATGCCCGGACCGCCGCCGCCGTGCGGGATGCTGAACGTCTTGTGCAGGTTGATATGGCAGACATCGGCGCCGATGACGGCTGGGCTGGTGAGGCCCACCTGCGCGTTCATGTTCGCGCCGTCCATGTACACCTGCCCGCCGTGCTGATGAATGACGGCGCAGACGTCCTGGATGCTTTCTTCGAAGACGCCGTGCGTGGACGGATACGTGACCATGAGCGCCGCAAGCTCGCCGCTGTGCGCTTCGGCCTTCTTCTTGAGATCGTCGACGTCGATGTTGCCTTCCGCCGTGCTCGCCACCACCACGACGCGCATACCCGCCATGATGGCGCTCGCGGGGTTGGTGCCGTGGGCTGAGGCCGGGATCAGGCACACGTTGCGATGCGTTTCACCACGCTCGCGGAAATACGCCC
Organism: Vicinamibacterales bacterium; assembly: GCA_036557365.1. Lineage (GTDB taxonomy): Bacteria > Acidobacteriota > Vicinamibacteria > Vicinamibacterales > CAVVIG01 > DATKHR01. Next base: position 3,023 of record DATBHR010000076.1, on the reverse strand, counting down.
GGATGACCATCAGGCCGGCAAACTCGCCCTGCGCGCCTGAATTGGGTTGCAGCGAAACGCCGGCGAATCCGGTGATCTCGCACAGCATCGATTCGAGCTCGCTGAACACCTGCAGGTATCCCGCGGTCTGATCGGCTGGCGCGAACGGATGCAGCTTGCCGAATTCGGGCCACGTGATCGGCAGCATTTCCGACGCCGCGTTCAACTTCATCGTGCACGACCCGAGCGGAATCATCGACGTGTCGAGCCCGATGTCCTTTCGCTCGAGGCCGCGGATGAAGCGCATCATCTCGGTCTCCGAGTGGTACTTGTTGAAGACCGGATGCGCGAGGAACGACGACGTGCGGCGGAGTCCGTCCGGATACGCGATGGCGGCGCCATCGAGATCCTTCGTCGAAACGTTCGCCGCGCTCTTGCCGACACCGGCAGCGAACGCGCCGACGATGGCCTGGATGTCGCGTTCGTGGACGGTTTCGTCCAAGGCGACGGCGATCGTGCCGTCACGCCGGTAGCCGAGATTGATTCCTGCTGCCAGCGCAGCCTTGACGATCTGGCCGACGACCGGTGCGCCGCCGCTGACCTCGAACCGCGGCGTGTCGAAGTACTGATCGTTCAGCTGGCGGAATCCGAGCCGCGCCAGTTCACGTTCGAGGAGTCTTGCGTACGCGTGGACCCGCGTCGCAATCCGCGTCAGCCCCCTCGGACCGTGATAGACGGCATACAAGCCGGCGATGTTGGCGAGCAGCGCCTGCGCGGTGCAGATGTTCGACGTCGCTTTTTCGCGGCGGATGTGCTGCTCGCGTGTCTGCAGCGACATGCGGTACGCCGTGTTGCCGTGTGCGTCAATCGAGACGCCGATGATTCGGCCGGGCGCCTGCCGCACGTGCTTTTCGAGCGTCGCAAAGAACGCCGCATGCGGACCGCCGTAGCCGAGCGGGACGCCAAAGCGCTGCGAGTTCCCGTACACGACGTCCGCGCCAAGCTCGCCCGGCGGCGTGAGCAGGACCAGGCTCAAGAGGTCGGTCCCGACGGCGACGAGGACGCCAGCCTCTTTCGCGCGTCCGATGAACCCACGCAGATCGTGCACGCGGCCGCCGTCGTCCGGCGTCTGGACCAGCGCGCCGAACACGTGATCCCCGAAGACAACGCTCTCGAGCGAAGCGCCGGGGATCATCACGATTTCGATGCCGAGCGGTTCCGCGCGCGCCCGGAGCACCTCCAGCGTTTGCGCGTAGCACGAATCGCTGACCAGGAACTGCGAGCCTTCCTCTCCGCTCGGCCGCTTCGACCGGACGCGGTGCAGCATCGTCATCGCCTCGGCGGCAGCCGTGGCTTCGTCGAGCAGCGAGGCGTTGGCGACCTGCATGCCCGTCAGGTCGCGCACCATCGTCTGGAAATTGAGCAGCGCTTCGAGGCGGCCCTGTGCGATCTCCGCTTGGTACGGCGTATACGGGGTATACCAGCCCGGATTCTCGAGAACGTTGCGAAGAATGACGCTCGGCGTGATGCAGTCGTAGTACCCGAGTCCAATGAACGAGCGATACACCTTGTTTCTGGCCGCCGTCGTCCGCAGCTCGCGGAGAAAATGATCCTCGCTCTGCCCCGGCGGCAGGTTCAGAGCGTGTTTCATGCGAATGCGCGCCGGGATCGCGTCGTCGATGAGCGCGTCCATCGACGGCGAACCGATCACCTTGAGCATGGCGTCGCGTTCGGCTTCGTCGGGTCCGATGTGTCGGGATTGAAAGGCTTCGAATTGGAAAGGGTCGGAACTCATTTCACCAGGTTCTGATACTCGGCCGCATCGAGCAGGCCGCCGGTTTCGGCGGCGTTGGTCAGCTTGATGGCGACCATCCAGCTCCCGTGCGGGTCTTTGTTGACGGTCTCGGGCTTGTCCTTGAGCGCCGTGTTCACTTCGACGACCTCGCCCGTCACGGGTGAGTACAGCTCGGACACGGCCTTCACCGATTCGATGGTGCCGAACGATTGCCCCTGCTTCAACTTGGCGCCGACTTCAGGCAGCTCGACGTAGACCACGTCGCCAAGCTGCTGCTGCGCATAGTCGGTGATGCCGACCTTCCCGCGGTCTCCCGCGAGCTCGATCCACTCGTGATCTTTCGTGTATTTGAGGCCGGACGGGTAAGCCATCGTCGCTCCTATTTCGCGCGTTTGTAGAACGGCATCGGGACGACGACCGCGCGGCAGCGGCGGCCGCGAACGTCGACGTCGAACTCGGTGCCTGCCGCGGCCTGCGCCAGCGGCAAATAGGCCATGCCGATCGCTTTCTTGACGAACGGCGTCTGCGTGCCGCTCGTGACGGAGCCGACCTTCGCGTCGCCGATGTAGGCGTCGTAGCCGTGGCGCGCGATCGCGCGGTCGACCATCTCGAAGCCGACGATCTTGCGACCCAGGCCGTTGGCCTTCTGATCGCGGAGCACGCCGGCGCCCAGAAAGTCGCTTTTCTTCCAGCCGATGATCCAGCCCAAGTCGGCTTCGAGCGCCGTAGTCGTATCGTCGATATCGTTGCCGTAGAGACGCATGCCGGCCTCGAGCCGCAGCGTGTCGCGGGCTCCGAGCCCGCACGGCACGATTCCGGCGGACTGCCCGGCTTCGATCACGGCCTGCCATACGCGATCCGCGGATTGCGGCGGAACGAAGATCTCGAATCCGTCTTCGCCGGTGTAGCCGGTGCGCGAGATCGTGCTGCGCACGCCGGCCACTTCGCCATGTGCAAACCAGTAATACTTCATCGACGCCAGGTCCACGCCGGTCAGCGACTGGACGATCCCGACGGCCTCCGGTCCCTGCACGGCCAGCAGCGCGTAGCGCGAGCTCGCGTTGACCGCGACCGCGTCGCCCGCCGGCTTGATGTGCTCGGCAATCCAGGCGTAGTCCTTCTCGATGTTGCCGGCGTTGACGACGAGGAGGAAGTGATCCGGCGCGAGCCGGTACACGAGCAGGTCGTCGACGAAGCTGCCCTGCGGCGTCATCAGGCCGGAGTAGTGCGCCTGGCCGACCTGCAGCTT
>DATBHR010000075.1:0-3404 GCA_036557365.1 Vicinamibacterales bacterium | reverse complement strand
TCTGCGCCGGCTGGACGTCGCGCGCGCTCCTTCTGCTCGTGCCCGCGGAACGGCGGCCGCTGATCGGCGCCGACATCGACGTCACGATCTTGATCTTTGCCGCGGCGGTCTCCGCCGGAACGGCGGTGCTGTTCGGCCTCGTGCCCGCGCTGCTTGCAACACGAGTGGAGGTGCTGCCGGCGCTGAAGCAGTCGGCGTCGGGTACCGTGACATCCGATCATCCCGCCCACAAGATCTGGTCCACGTCGTTCGTGGTCGTCCAGGTCGCGCTCTCGCTCGTCCTATTGGTAGGCGCAACGCTCTTCATCCGCACGCTGACGAACCTGCAGCGGCAGGCGCTCGGCGTAGACGAGGACAAGCTGCTCGTGTTCGGGGTCGATCCCTCTCAGAACGGGTACGCCGGGGATCGACTGGTCGCGCTGTACGGCGATCTGATCAGGCGGCTGGAGGTGCTGCCGCGTGTCGAGTCGGTCAGCGCCGTCCGGCTGCGCCTGTTCTCCGGCTGGGTGAGCAGCAGTTCGATCTCGATCCCCGGCCTCGCGCCCAAGCCCTCGATGAACATGCAGTCGAACGGCGTCGGCGCGCATTTCGTGAAGACGTTCGGCATCCGCATGCTGGCGGGGCGCGACATCGACTGGAGCGACATCGACGCGAAGCGTCGCGTCGCGGTCGTCAACGAGGCGATGGCCTCTTACTTCTTCGGCGATCTCAACGTGATCGGCAGGCGATTCAGCTTCGGCGAGACGCCCGATCCGGATGCCGAATACGAGATTATCGGAGTGGTCTCGAACGCCAAGTACAGCCAGGTGCGCGGCACGTTCCCGCGGACGGCGTACATCCCGTACACGGCCATGCGGACAACGCTCCAGGGCCTCTACCTGCACGTCCGCACAGCGGCCGACCCGATTGACGTCGCCGCCTCCGTGCGCGGCGTCGTCCGCAGCGTCGATCCGTCGCTCGCGATCGTCGAAATGGACACGATGCGGCATCAGGTCGCGGACTCGCTGTGGCAGGAACGGCTGTTCGCCAAGCTGACGTCCGCGTTCAGCGCGCTGGCGCTGACGCTCGCGTGCGTGGGCCTCTACGGCACGATGTCGTACGGCGTGGGGCGTCGGCGCAGCGAGATCGCGGTGCGCATGGCGCTCGGCGCGCGTTACGGCCAGGTCCTCTGGATGGTGCTTCGGCAGGCGGTGCTGCTGGCCGTGATCGGGGTCGTTGCAGGGGTACCGCTAACGCTGCTGGCCGGCGGCTACGTGTCGACGCTCCTCTACGGCCTCACGCCGCGCGACCCGGCGACGATGGCGATGACGGCGGCGGCACTGATCGCCACGGCGTCGCTCGCCGGCTACCTGCCCGCCAGACGCGCGGCGCGGGTGGATCCAGCGGTCGCGTTGAAGCAGGACTGAGGGACAATGCTGAATGCTGAATGCTGAATGCTGAATGTTCAGCCGGACGAAACGCTGGCTAGCGCACGAACACGTTCGGCATCAGCGCGAGCGGCTCGCCTCGGCGGAACACTTGCAGCGGCGCGGTCAACGCCTGCACGACGCGCGGGTTGCGCAGGCCGAGCAGCGTCGCCAGCGTGCTGCTGCCGTCGGCCGTCGCGAACGGGCTTCGCACGAAGTCGTAGAACGACTTGCGCGGCGGATAGATCACCAGCTCGACCTCGGATTCCTGCGGGATGCGCGCACGCGACTTGGCGAGCGCGATCGCGCGGTCGAGCCCGCCCAGCTCGTCGACCAGGCCGATCTGCTTCGCCTGACGGCCCGTCCACACACGTCCCTGCCCGATCGCGTCGATGCGCTCCGGCGTCGTGTTCCGCCCCTGCGCCGCCTTCTCGACAAAGGTGTCGTAGGTCGCCTGCATGTTCTCGAAGACACGCGCCTTCTCTTCGGGCGAGAAGGGGCGGACGGGAGAGTAGATGTCCGCGTAGCGCCCGCGCGTCACCCCTTCCATGTTCATGCCGAGCTTCTTCAACGTCCCGTCGATGACGAACTTCGTGAGGACGACGCCAATCGATCCGGTGAGGGTGGAGGGCTCGGCGACGATCGCGTGCGCCGGCATGGCGATGTAGTAGCCGCCCGAGGCCGCGACGTCGGACATCGACGCGATCAGCGGCTTGCGATTCTTCGTCAGCAGCATCTCGCGCCAGATGATGTCCGACGCGATGGCCGATCCCCCGGGGCTGTCGATCCTCAGGACGATCGCGCGCACGGAGTTGTCGCTCCTTGCCTTGCGCAGATATTCGTTGATGGTGTCCGAGCCCACCACGTCGCCGCCAGGGGACTCGTTGCTGCGGCCCGACGCGATCAAGCCCGACGCATAGATCACGGCGATGCGCGGCCCGCGCTGGAGGCCGAGGCTGGCCGGCGACACCTGCCGGTACTCCGACATGTCGACGTAATGCGTCGCGCCGGGCGAGAGCTTGATCTTGTCGTCGACCTCGTCCTCGTACGCGAGATCGTCGACGAGACCGGCGCGCATCGCGTCCTCTGGCAGGTAGGGACCGTGATCGATCAGCGACTTCACCTGCGCCTCGCTCTTGTGGCGCGTATCGGCGATCCCGCGGACCAGCTGCTCGTAGAGATCGGTGTTCAGCGACTCCGCCATCTCGCGGTGCGCCGGCGTGTAGGTGTGCTCGGTGAAGGTGTTCGACGCCGTTTTGTAGTCGCCGATGTGGAGGGCATCCGGGTAGGCCCCGATCTTGTCCAGCATGCCGCGCAGGAACAGCTCGTAGCTGGCCATCCCCGTCAGATCGAGCGACGCCGACGGCATCAGAAAAATCTTGTCGCAGGCCGTCGAGAGGTAGTACTCCTGCTCCCCGCCGTACTCCATGAAGGCCACGACCGTCTTGCCCGATCGGCGGAAGTCGAGGATCGCGTCCCGGACCTCCTGGATTTTTCCCCACAGCGCGGCCTCGCCCGTGGGCTTGATGATCACGCTGGAGATCCGGCGATCGACCTTCGCCTTACGGAGCATCTGCACGACGGATCGCACAGTCGGCGCTGATTCGATGAAGGGCCCGAACACGCCGCCCGGCTCGGTCTCCGGCAAATCGCCGTTCAGGCGCAGCACGAGCGTCGAATGCGCGGCCACCTCGGGTTCGCGGCCGACGGCGCCGTACAACAGCAGCAGGCCTGCCGCGGACGTCAGCACGGCCAGCAGAATCAGCACGATCACGAGCCAGACGCCGCGTCGGACAGCCACAGCAGTACCTCCTGCACGGATCGCGACACGACGCGATCCTCACGAGTATAGCGGCTTCACGGCTGCTGAGTCGTCGTGGACCGCGGCCGGCTGCCGGCGTTCGCGGTCAGGAACTTCGCGAGATCGTTCTTCAGCGCTTTGTGAGCGGAGGGACGGATGTAAATCATGTGGCCCGCCTCGTAGTAGCCGAAGGCGAA
>DATBHR010000074.1:0-5502 GCA_036557365.1 Vicinamibacterales bacterium | reverse complement strand
CGTCGTCGAGCGATCGATGTCCGCGACGATGAGCGTCGCTGTGACGACGAAGGCGAGGTCAGGTTCGACGAATGTTGGCACTTGCACGAGCTGTCCTCCTCTCGATTCCCTGGACTCAGTCGAGTCCCAAGTCCTCCGACTCCCGCATCCGATTCGAGCGAATAGTCCGTCAAAAGGTCAGTTGTACAGATTCGCACTCAGGAATTCGTTGCGAAACTTGCCGTGCGGGTCGCACTGAGCGACAAACCGCTTGAACTCGGTGCACTTTGCGTAACGTTGCTGGAGTTGTGTCGACGGGATAGTGAAGAGCTTGCCCCAGTGCGGCCTCACCTCGAATGGGGCCAGCTCCCGTTCGATCATCGGCAGCACCTTGCTCACCGATTCCCAATCCTGCTTCCAGGTGAAGTGAATCGCGAGGCTCGGGCGCTTGTAGCACGGGCTCATCCACAACTCGTCGCCGTCGATGGTGCGGAGCTCCGTGATCATCAGATGCGGGCTGACGTGATCGCGCAGCCGCTCGATGGCGAGGATGGCGTCGACGGCATTGCTGCGCGGCACGAAATATTCGGACTGGAGTTCCTTCCCGCTGCTGGGAGTAAACCCCATGCGGAAGTGAGGCAGCCGCTCGTACCACGGTCCCGGGACACCCATCTGCTCCGTGCAGTTTTCAGCTGACAGCTCCATGATCGGATGGACGTTGGTCGTCGCGGGATGTGCCCCGTAGAAATCGTTCGTGGCGGTCAGCGTGGCGTCTTTCTCGATGCGGCGTTTGACCCAGACCTCGTTGATCCGACCCTTCTGCCAATCGGTAAACAGGCTCACGCTGTAGCCGGCCGAGACGATCTCATCGAAATGCTCTCTGACCTGCGTCATTTGCAGGTCGATATAGACATCCTGCCGCATCGTGAACGCGGGCTGGAGATCCAGAGTCACCTTCGTGACGACGCCGATGGCACCGAGGTGGACGACAGCGGCCTGAAACGCCTTGAGATCTCCACGGCGCGCGAAGGTGAGGACATCGCCGCTGGCGCTCACGACCTCGAGTGCAGAAACCGCCGTCGAGAGATTCCCGTTCTTCGGGCCGGAGCCGTGCGTGGCGGTGGCACACGCGCCGGCGATTGAGATATGCGGCAGCGAGGCAAGATTGTGGAGCGCGAAACCCTGTTGATCGAGATACGGACTCAACTGCCCGTAGCTCATTCCCGATTCAACCGTGACCGTCCGCGATGCGCGATCGAGTCCGACGACGTGCTTCAACTCGCGGAGCGAAAGGAGATGGTCGGTGCTGTCAGCTATCCCGTTGAAGCAGTGGCGCGTGCCGAGCACCTTGAAGCGCTCGTGCTTTCTAACGAACTCCTGGACCTGCGGCACTGAAGTCGGAGAAGTGATGCGTTGTGTGCTGTACCGGTAATTGCCGGCCCAGTTGAGGAGCGGCTGATCCTGCGTGCCTGAGGCGGACATTCGGCCGATCATGCACGACGTCGCCGATGCGCCCACCATGGTGGCGCACTGTCCGATGAACTGACGTCGGCTCTGATTCATGACGCTAACCTCCGTCCGCCGGGCACGCCCGACAGGGCCGATCATACTCGCGGGTTCAGCGCCGCAGCTGATCGCCGGACCGGCGTCGCGAGGAACGCCGATGTGGCGACCGCATGTCTTAGGGCCTCAATGTGCCACAACCAGCTGATCAGTGGGTTCGAACTGACGACACTCTGGCTATCGATCGCGTGCGGGGTCTGTATCGGGATGCGTCTATAATCACGCCGCATGCAACCGCCAACAAATCGCCGAACGTTCCTGACCACGCTGACGGCCGGCGTCTTGGCGGCACCGGCTATTCTCCGCGGGCAAAAGTCGACGCGTTACCCGCTTGCCTTTTCAACGCTCGGCTGCCCGTCATGGACGTGGAAGACGATTCTCGATCAGGCGGATCGGCTTGGCTACGCAGCCATCGAATTGCGCGGCGTGGCGGGAGAAATGGATCTCACCAAAGTCGCCGAGCTCTCGGGATCACAGCTCGCCACGACCAAGAAGGATCTCGACGCGCTCGGCCTCTCCGTATCCGATCTGGGTGCCTCGGCGGCGATGCACGAGACCGGCGATGCGCGAATGAAGGCTCTCGACGAGGGACGACGGTTCATCGACCTCGCGCACGCGATGCGCGTGAAGTACGTGCGCGTGTTCGGTGATCGCCTTCCGCCCGCCGAGGCGCGCGAGGCCGTGCTCGCGCGCATAGTCGAGGGCTTTCAGCAGCTCTGCTCGCATGCCGCTGCCGCGGACGTCACGGTATTGATGGAATCGCACGGCGACTTCACGCACTCGAACGATATCGAGTGGATCCGCAGCCATGTCGGCTCGAGCGCCTTCGCGCTGTTGTGGGACGCCCACCACACGTTCGTCGAGGGTCACGAGCAACCCGCGGATACCTGGCGAACGCTCGGGCGATGGGTACGCCACACCCACCTCAAGGACTCGATCGCTGCCGGCACAGACCGTCGATATGTGTTGACCGGCACGGGCGAGGTACCGGTGAAGACACAAGTCGAGGTCCTCGCGCGCGCCGGCTACAAGGGGTACTACTGCTTCGAATGGGAAAAGAAGTGGCACCCGGAGATCGAGGACCCCGAGACCGCATTTCCGCAGTACGCGCGCGTCATGACCGACTATCTGAAACAGGCGGGTGTGAAGCCGATCGCGTTGTGAGAGCGACAGGCTACTGCACACGCAACGCCGTCAACGGATCAACGCGACTGGCACGCAGCGTCGGCACGCAGACGGCGGCGGCGGCGACGAACAGCATCACGCCGACGCAGCCGAGGACAATGGCGAGATCGATCGATGACATCCCCGGAAGATAATGCGCCAGCACCCATGATCCGGGTAGCGCGATGACGATGCCGACCGTAATTCCGCCAGCCGCCAGCAGCAACCCCTCGCCGGCAACGAGCGCGACAATCGATCCGGCCGTCGAACCAAGGGCAATGCGAATCGCGATCTCACGCCGACGGCGAACGACCGAATAGGCGAGAACGCCGTAGATCCCGATCGCTGCCAGCAGCAGCGCCAACGAACCGAAGCCGGCCGAGATGTTCGCGATCATGCGCTCACGCCCGAGGGCGTCGTTGAAACGGGCCTCGAGCGTCCTGATGTTGAAGACGGGGAATCCGCGGTCGATCCGATCGAATTCGCCGCGCACGGCCGCGACCAGGCTGGCCGTATCCGCCGTCCGGCCGCGGACGTGCAGCGTCGGCATGTAGAGATCGCCATCGGCCTGAAACGTGAGCCAGGCCGCGGGCTCGGGCGGCCCGTGCACGTCGGCGTAGTGGGTATCGCGGACGACACCGACGATGGTGAAGACGCGATGCAGGCGGTCATTGGCAAGTTGCACCGTCCTGCCGATCGGGTTCCCGTCATCGAACAGCGCGCGCGCCAGCGACCGGTTGATGATGGCGACGAACGTGGAGCCTGGCCGATCGCCGGTCGTGAAATCGCGGCCAGCCAGGCGCGGCACACCAATCGTGTCGAAGAAGCCTGGCGACACCCAATCCGGCTGCGCTTCGACCGTGCGTCCGGCTCCCTGCACCATCCGCGACTCATTGAGACTGCCGAGCGGCCCGCGTTCGGCGAGCGCGGCCGATTGGACGCCCGACAGCTCCGAGACGCGCCGCAGCAGGTCGCTGGCGATGACGAGTTTGCGCGCCGGCGTGTAGATCTCCGGCTGCGGTTTCATCGTAAACAGCAGCACGCGATTCGGATCGACCTGATAATCGCCAGGACGGAGATCGAAGAGCGTCCGCACGAACTGGCCCGTCGCCATCAGGAGCATGATCGAGAACGACACTTGCGACATCACGAGGAGTCGCCGTGTTCGAGTGCCGTGCGGCCCGCCGGCGGCGCCTGTGGAATCGGTCTTCAGCGCGGTGGCGAGATCACCTCGGGTGGCTTGAAGCGCGGGGAGTAGGCCAAAGGCGAACGCGGTCGACGTCGAGAGCGCGAGCGTGAACAACAGGACCCGCCTGTTCAGCGCCAGATCGAGCACGATGCTGATGTGTCCCTGGGGCACGAACAGCGGCAGCACAGCGCTGCTCCAGCGGGCGACGCCCAGGGCCACGACGGCGCCCATCGCCGACAAGAGCAGGCTTTCGACGAGCAGTTGCCGTACCAGCCGGAGGCGGCCGGCGCCAATCGACAGTCGAACCGCCAGTTCGCGCTCGCGCGCGCTTGCGCGGGCCAGCAGCAGATTGGCGACGTTCGTACACGCGATCAGGAGCACCGTGGCCGCGAGAATCAGCAGCACGTACAGCGTCGTCGGAAACGAGCGCAGCATCTCGCCGCTGCCGCGGCCGCCCGGCCGTACCTGAACCGTGCGAAGGCCAAACTCCTCGCGCAACGGCCGGTCCGGCGTCGTGCGAAGGAACTCCCGCAGTTGCGTAGTTGCCGCGTCCTCGGCTTGCCACCGGTTCACGCCTGGCGCGAGGCGGGCGGCGGCTCCGGTCCAGCCGTCGGTCGCAATCAGCCGCATCTGCGGCAGGTCGCGTCCGATGGGGAGTTGCGGGACCCGCAGCTCGAAGTCCGATCCGCGGGTCAACCCGGCGAACCCCGCCGGCGTCACGCCGACGATCGTGAAGGCGACGGTGTTCAAGCGGATCGTGCGGCCGATGACGCCGGGATCCGCGCCAAACCGGCGGGTCCAGAAGCCATACGACAGCACCGCTTCGGGCGCCCAATCGCCGTGCTGGACGGCCGGCGAGAAGCCCTGCCCGAGGATCGGCCGGACGCCGAGCATCGTGAAGTACGAGGGGGACACCGCCTCGCCGACGATCCGCTCGGCGCGATCGTCGTAGGTAAAGCTCAATCCATCGGCGCGCATCGCGATGACGTCGCTGAACATGCCGGCTTCGCGGAGCCGCGGGATGAGGCCGGCGGGCACGGCCGAGAGCAGCACCAGGGAGTCCGGATCGGCGACAGGGAGCGGCCTCCAGAGCACCGCGTCGAGCGCGGTGAAGATCGCGCTGGTGGCGCCGATGCCGAGCGCCAGCGACAGCGCGGCGGTGATCACGAAACCCGGACTGCGTCGAAAAGTCCGGAGTGCGTAACGCGAATCCGCGACGCCGTCCTCGAGCCAGCGGAATTGCCAGGCGGCGCGGGAGTCGTCGCGCACCCGATTCACGGATCCAAATTCGTTGTGGGCCTGCCGGCACGCGGCATCGCGCGACAGTCCGGATGCTTCGAGCTCGTCGATGCGCGCGTCGAGATGGAAGCGGATGTCCTGCTCGACGTCATCGTCGATGCGCGCGCGCCGCCACAGATACCGGAGGCGGTTCGTCCATTCCCTCCAGGTCGTCATCGTGCCTGCTTCTAGACCGTGCGCATCACGAGTTGAATGTTCCGGACCAGCGCTTCGAATTCCCGGGCTTCCGACTCGAGCTGCTTGCGGCCGTCGCGGGTCAACCGGTAGAACCGGGCGCGCCGGTTGTTTTCCGAGATACCCCATTCCGC
>DATBHR010000073.1:0-43806 GCA_036557365.1 Vicinamibacterales bacterium | reverse complement strand
ATGGCGCTGACGATCGCATCGTGGACGTGGCGTTCGGCGGCGAGAATCATGGACGGGTCGTGTCTCCGCGGGGAAGTGCGCTAAGCTCGTGCTACGATTACAGTTCGTGATCCTGGGACGCGTGCAGCGCAGCGTGATCGTGCGGTGTGTTCACGTTGCTCAGGAGCCGGCGAGGCTCTCCAAATCGACTCAACTCATTCGCATCGATCGCGTGCGTGCGGACGTCGCTGAAGAGATGCGTGATTTTCAGGCGCCGCTCGGCAAGATGCTGTTCGATGGGCCCCAGACACGCCCGTCCGTACACAGCGCACAACGGATGATAGCCGCGATCGGTGTGTGGCACCACGACGTCGGCGTCCGCGCTCCGGTCGAGCAGATGGTTGATGAGATCGGCCGTCACATAGGGCATGTCGCACGCCAGAACGAAGACCGCGTCGCCGCCTTCTTCGATGGTCGTCGCGAGCGCGGCGTGAATGCCGCCGAGCGGTCCGGATCCCGGCACACGATCTGGAATCATCCGACCCTGCGGCCGCACCGTGGCTCCGCCGACCAGCATCACTTCCCGAATCCGCTCGACGTCCGCGAGCATCGTCAGCTGACGATCGAGAATCGATCGTCCGTCGACCGCGAGCGCGCTCTTGTCGACACCGCCGAAGCGACGCGCCTGTCCGCCGACCAGAATGGCCGCGTTGGTCATGCGTTCGCGATCTTACCGTAGATATGAGCGAAGCTGGCGTCGGCCGCGTGCTCGTCGCGAGTCTCCATCAAGGCATCGCTGATATTCTTCCGACGCGTCTCTCGTTCTACGAGAACTGGCTCAACGCGGAAGGGCTGCGTGAGGGAACCATCGGCCTCGCACCGTTGTATGCGGTCCTGAGCTTTCTCCGGCAGGAAGGCGATGCCTACGACATCATCACCACCCGCGCTGGCGAATACGCGGCTGAGTGGACGGTGCAGTCGATGTCGGCGATGCCGCGCGCGATTCTGCGTGCGTCGCCGGGGTGGATCCGCAGGCGGCTGCTGATGCGGCTTGCGCGGCAGCTCGTCAGGGAGACGTATCAAGGGAGCCGCGCGATTGCCCGTCTGCGTCGAGGGACGGCCAAGATCGACGTGCGCGCGTCAGTGTTTTGTACGGTGCGTGAACCGGCAGCGCACCCGCTCTGTGGCTTCTACGCAGCCGCGTTCACGCGACTGCTCGTGATGTTCGACATCAGCGCGTCCACGAGTGTCGTCGCATGCCGTGGTACAGGAGGAACGAGCTGCGTATTGCAGGTCGCGATCGAAAACGGCAACCACGCCGACCGATGATGCAGCGGATTGCACCGATCATCGCGGCGGCTGCGGTCGCGCTGAGTGTCCGCCCCGCGGCCGCACAGACGCCGGTGGCCGCTGCTGGCGGACGCATCCTCGTGATGCCGTTCGACAATCCGCGTCATCAGGGACAGATCTTCTGGCTGGGTGAAGCGGCATCGGTGCTCGTCACCGACAATCTCGCAGCGACGGGTGCGAATCCCATCACCAGGCCGGAACGGCAGCAGGCCTTCGATCGACTGCAAGTCCCGCCGGCGGCGGCGCTGACGACGGCAACGGTGATTCGGCTGGGGCAGATCGTCGGTGCGGATCGCATCATCGTGGGCGAGCTGCAGCTCGACGGCGAGACGCTCGTCGTCCGGGCGCGCAGCATCGCGCTCGAGCCCGGTCGTCTGCAGGTCGAAGCCAGCGAGCGCGGTGCGCTCGCGGACCTGTACGCCACCTTCGAGCGCCTCAGTCGCACGCTCGCTGTGCCGCCGTCCGGGTCGCGCGCCGTCGCGTCGCATGCCGCGCGTCCGCCCGTGGCCGCGTTCGAAAACTACATCAAGGGCCTTTTGGCCGAAACGCCGGACACGTCGATCGGGTATCTCAAGAGCGCGCTCAAGCTCGATCCGTCGTTCGATCGCGCCCGCCTCGCGTTGTGGGACGCGTATACGGACCAGGACGATTTCGCCGAGGCGCTCGCCTCTGTCGGTCCGGTGCCGCAATCGTCGCCGTATGCGCGACGTGCGCGTTTCCTCGGCGCGCTGTCGGAGCTCGATCTTCACAAATACGACGAGGCGTTCGCGCACTTCAAGGCGCTGACGGACGAACGCACCGATGCGCCCGCGCTCAACAACATCGGCGTCGTCCAGCTGCGGCGCCCGGCCACGGCGTCGATCGACAAACCGGCGACGTTCTTTCAGAAGGCTGCCGAAGCCGATCCCGACGACTCCGACTACGTGTTCAATCTCGGATACGCGTCATGGCTGGCTCATGATGCGCAGGCGTCGATTTACTGGCTGCGTGAAGCGGTTCGGCGCAAGCCGACGGACGGCGCTGCGCACTACGTCCTCGGCACGGCTCTCGCTGCTGCAGGCAGCGGCGCAGAAGCCGCACGCGAGAAAGAGTTGGCGCGCCGGCTTTCATCCGAGTACGCGCAGTGGGACAAGCGTCCGCCGACGGATCCCGTGCCTCGAGGACTGGAGCGCGTGAAAGTGGACGTCGAGCTGCCGCACACGCGCGAGCTGCAGTCGCGGCTGACGACCACCGAGCGCCGCGATCAGCAGGAGCTGGCGCAGTTTTATTTGAACAGCGCGCGCCGGCTGTACGAGCGCGAGAACGATCGCGAAGCGGCGGCCGAACTGAATCGCGCGCTCTATCTGTCGCCGTATCTGGCCGAAGCGCATTTGCTCCTCGGACGGATTCACCTGCGCGGCGGCAGCATCAAAGAAGCGATCGACGCGTTCAAGATCGCACTCTGGAGCGCCGAGACCGCCGAGGCGCACGCGGCGCTCGGCGAAGCGTACCGGCAGGACAAAGATCTGGACGCCGCGCGCGCCGAAGCCGATCGCGCGCTCGCCATGGATCCATCGTCGGCCGAGGCCCGGTCGCTTCTCGCGCGCCTGAATGCGCGCTAACGTGCTAAAATCGCAGCGGTTGTGGCGCAGAACCAGGACGACGCGTTCCACGAAATTCAGCTGAGCGGCAAGCAGCTGGTATTTCTGTTCATGGCCGCGACGGTGGTCTCGGTCGTGATCTTCCTCCTCGGTGTCCTCGTCGGCCGCAACGTCCGCGAGCGAAACCTCATCGCGGAGGCGACCGCGACCTCCGGAACCGAGCCGATGGCGGCGCCCGCACCGGCGCCGGCGACGACGCCAGCCGCTGAACCGGAACCGCCGAAAAATGCGCCCACGTACTCCTATCCGGGCCTGGGCGATTCGAAGGCGCCCGTCGAGAACCTGAAGCCCGCGGAGAAACCGTCGAAGGCAGCGACCACCGCGAAATCGGAACCGAAATCGGAACCGAAACCGCCCGCGATAGCTGCTGAGAAACCCGCGCCAGCGCCCGCGCCGCCGCCACCGGTCGAAAAACCTGCACCGGTTACTGCCGCGCCGCCGCCATCGCCGCCGCCCGCGTCGACAGAAGCCGCGAAGCCCGCCGAACGCAGCGCCGCGCCGGCCGACCCCGGCGGCCAGGGCTTTGCCGTCCAGATTGCCGCGCTCAACGCCCGCAGCGAGGCGGACGCCATCGCCAAGCGGCTCGTGTCGAAGGGCTATTCGGCCTATGTGCTCGCACCGGCGAGCGGGACGCCCTCGGTCTTCCGCGTGCGTGTCGGCAAGTTCAGCACGCGGCGCGAAGCGGAGACCGTCGCGGCCAAGCTCCAAAAGGAAGAGCAGTTCAAGCCCTGGGTTACGCGCTAGCCGCTCTCTCCGGCCTCTTTTTCGCGCTCAGCTTTCCGAAATACGGGCATCCGGCATGTGGCTGGATCGCACTGGCGCCGCTTCTGTATGCCATTGCGCTCACGCGCGAATCTCCCAATCCGCAATCCGCAATCCGCAATCCGCAATGGCGATGTGCTGCCTTCGGTTTTCTGACTGGCATCATCTATTTCTCCGGCGTGCTCTATTGGATCACGAACGTCCTCGCGGTCTACGGTGACCTGCCGACCGCGCTGGCGGCGCTCCTCAATGCCGGATTGATCCTCTACCTGTCGGTGTTCGTGGGACTGTTTGCCGTCGCCGTGCGGCGGCTCCTCGTGAAATTCGGACCAATGTCGCTTCTTGCGTCGCCGTTTCTCTGGATCACGTTCGAACTGGCGCGCGGCTACGTCACCGGATTTCCATGGGAAGTGCTCGGCAACAGCCAACTGAAAATACTGCCGGTTGCGCAGCTGGCCAGCGTCGGCGGCGTGAACAGCCTCTCGTTCCTGACCGCTGCGGTCAGCGCGGCGATCGTCATCGCGACGATGCCTCACGCGCCAGCGCCGCGCGTCCGCTACGTGCCGGCCGTCGTCGTGCTGCTGGCGATTGTTGTGATTGCCGCATGGGGCAGCCGGCGGCTTGCCGACAACGCGCTGACGCGGCAGGGCGACATTGTTCGCGTCGGGATGGTGCAGGGGAACGTCGATCAGGCGATTAAATGGGATCCTGCGAGCGCCGCGAAAATCTTCCGCGACTACATCAAGCAGACGCGCCAGGCGATCTTCGAAGGCGCGACGCTCGTGATGTGGCCGGAGTCGTCGACGCCGTTCATGTTCGAAGAAGATCCGTCAGGCGCCGAGGTGCTCAAGAACATCGCGCGGCAGGCGCACGTGTCGATTCTCTTCGGCAGCGATCAGATCGAACGCGGACGTCCCACGCGGTACTACAACTCGACGTTCCTGATTCGGCCCGACGGAACGACCGGTGGCGTGTATCGCAAGATGCGGCTCGTGCCGTTCGGCGAGTACGTGCCGATGCACCAGCTGCTGTTCTTTGCCGCGCCTTTGACGGAGAAGGTGGGGACGTTCACGCCGGGCGATCGCGTGGAGCTGCTGCCGGTGGACGGCCATCGCCTGAGCGTCGCGATCTGCTACGAGGTCGTCTACCCGGGCCTCGTGCGACAGGAGGTGACGGCGGGCAGCGAGCTGCTGACGACCGTCACGAACGACGCCTGGTTCGGCGACACGTCCGCGCCGCTGCAGCACTTCGAACAGGCAGCGATGCGTTCGATCGAGAACGGACGATATCTGGTTCGCGCGGCCAACACCGGCATCAGCGGGATCGTGGATCCGTACGGGCGCGTGCTGCAGCAAAGCAAGGTGTTCGAGCCGGCCGTCCTCGTCGGCGAAGTTCGGTTCCTGAACGCGTCCACCTTCTACACGCGCCACGGCGACATCGTCGGCATCGCCTCGATTGTGTTCACGGTGCTGCTGCTGGTCTGGCCGACGCGACGTGTACAATAAAAACCACCATGCCAACCTTCGACGATCTGACCCGGCGGTACGACGACTTGAACAGGCGAGCGATCGACCTGCGGAGCTATCTTTGAGGGTTCCCGCCCGACGGAAGAACTGAATCGGCTCGAAGCGCGCGCGGCAGCGCCCGATTTCTGGAAAGATCAGGCCGAGGCGCAGAAAGTGCTTCAGCGGCGGCGACGCCTGGAGCAGGAGCGCGATCTCGTGCTGTCGTTGAAGAAGCGCACCGACGACCTGTCGGTCCTCTTCGAGTGGGCCGAGGCGGGCGAGTCGGTGGACGACGAGCTGGCCCGCTCGCTCGACGCGCTCGACGCGGAAGTCCAGGCCGGCGAGATCAAGAAAATGCTCGGCGGCGAGCACGACCGCAAGAACGCCATCATCACCATCCATCCGGGCGCCGGCGGCACCGAGTCGCAGGACTGGGCCGAGATGCTGCTGCGCATGTATATGCGGTGGATGGAGCGCCGCGGATTCAAGCGCGAGGTGATGGACTATCAGCCCGGCGACGAGGCGGGTCTGAAGAGCGTCACGCTGACGGTCACCGGCGAGTACGCGTACGGACTCCTGTCCGCGGAAGTCGGCGTCCATCGGCTCGTGCGAATCTCGCCATTCGATCAGGCGGCGCGCCGCCACACGTCGTTCGCCTCGCTGCACGCCTATCCGGAGCTTCCCGAGGACGTGGACGTGGTCATCGACGACAAGGACATTCGTATCGACACGTTCCGATCGAGCGGCGCAGGCGGACAGCACGTCAACGTGACCGATTCCGCCATCCGCATCACGCACCTGCCGACGGGCATCGTAGTGTCGTGCCAGAACGAACGATCGCAGCACCGCAACCGCGACTCGGCGATGCGTGTGCTGAAAGCGCGGTTGTACGACCTGAAGCTCAGGGAGCAGCAGGAGAACCTCGAGAAGATCGGCGGCATCAAGAAGGACATCGCGTTCGGCAGCCAGATCCGCAGCTACGTGATGCACCCGTACCAGCTCGTGAAGGATCACCGGACGAAAGAGCAGGTCGGCGACGTCAATCGCGTGCTCGACGGCGACATCGACGTGTTCATCAAGGCCTACCTGATGAAGAAGTCCACGGGGACGCTCGCGCAACCGGCCGACGACGACGTTGAGTGATGCCGGGGTGAGCGTGCGAACGAGCGACCGAGCGGGCAGCGGCCGGTCGGCGGCGCTGGTCGCCATCGGCATCTTCTGCAGCAAGGTCGCCGGCCTCGTGCGTCAGCGCGTCTTCTCGCACTACTTCGGCCTGACGGCATCCGCCGACGCGTTCACCGCGTCGATCCGCATTCCGAATCTGCTGAACAATCTCTTCGGCGAAGGTGCGCTGTCGGGATCGTTCATCCCGGTCTACGCGGCGCTCGTCGCGCGAGGCGAACACGAGGAAGCCGATCGCGTCGCGGGAGCGGTCGCATCGCTCCTCGCGCTGGTCGTCAGCGGCCTCGTCCTCGTCGGCGTGCTCGCGACGCCGGTGCTCATCGAGGTGATCGCACCCGGTTTCAGTGGATCGACACGGCAGCTCGCCATCGTCCTCGTACGCATCCTGTTTCCCGCAGTTGGGCTGACGGTCATGTCGGCGTGGTGCCTGGGCGTCCTCAACAGCCACCATCGCTTCCTGTTGTCGTACGCGGCGCCGGTGATCTGGAACGCCGCGATGATCGTGACCATGATCGCCTTCGGCGCAGGACGGGCGCTTCCAGACCTGGCGCGGATTCTGGCGTGGGGATCGGTCGTGGGCAGCGGCCTGATGGTCGCCGTCCAGCTGCCGGTCGTCTTTCGCATCGCGCCGCACCTGAAGTTCGCGCTCGACACCACGTCGGATCACGTGCGGACGGTCATCAGCAATTTCACCGGCGTCTTCCTGAGCCGCGGCGTCGTCCAGGTGAGCGGCTACATCGACACGCTGCTCGCGACGCTCGTGTCGACCGGCGCGACGACCGCGCTGATGAATGCGCAGACGCTGTATCTGCTGCCGGTGAGCCTCTTCGGCATGTCGGTGTCCGCCGCGGAGCTCCCCGCGATGTCGGGCATCGCGCACGGCAGCGAGAGCGCCGAACGACTGCGCACGCGGCTCGGCTCGGGCCTGCGTCAGATTGCATTCTTCGTCGTGCCGTCGGCGGTCGCATTCCTCACGCTCGGCGACGTCGTAGCCGCGGCGATCTTTCAGACCGGTCGATTCACGCACGCAGACGCGGTCTACGTGTGGGGAATACTGGCGGGCTCTGCCGTCGGACTGCTGGCCTCGACGCTCGGACGGCTCTATGCGTCCACCTACTACGCGCTTCGCGACACGCGGACGCCGCTGCGATTCGCCATCATCCGCGTCGTGCTCACGACGGTGCTCGGCTATCTCTTTGCGATTCCGCTTCCGCGGTGGATCGGCATCGCGCCGTCGTGGGGAGCGGCCGGGCTGACGGCATCGGCGGGCATCGCCGGCTGGATCGAGATGCTGCTCCTGCGGCGCACGCTCACCGCCCGACTCGGGGCGACGGCCTTGTCCGTCGGCTACGTCGTCCGACTCTGGTTCGCGGCGCTGACCGCTGCGGCGGTTGGCTGGGCGGTCAAGCTGACATTCTTCCCACCCAATCCGATCCTCGATGCCGTCGTCATCCTGATTCCGTACGGGCTCGTGTTCTTCGCGATGACGTTCGCGCTGCGCATTCCGGAAGCGTCAACGGCGTTCGCCCGCCTCCGCCGGATTCGCTGAATCCCGACCGTCCGCGCGCTCTGCGCAACGCGCAAGTACCATACGGTCCATGGCCAGGAAACACGCGCCGAAGGGCTTCTTTCGCGAACACGCGCTCAGCATCGTGGTGTCGGCGATTCTCCTCTTCCTGCTGGTCAGCTACCGCGGAGCCGATCCGTCGACGCACATCGGCGCGTTCTATGGCAATGCGATCGCGGACTGGCTCGGTACGCTGACGTTCATCATCGCGACCAAGTACTTCTACGAGATCGGCTCGGAGGAGAGCCGTCGGCCGAACCCGCGCATTCACGCGCGCATCGGGCGTTTCATCGTGAAGCATTCGCTGACGATCGTGCTCGCGCTGACGGGACTGATCTGGACCTACGCCTACGCGCACAGCGACGCGAACGGCAAAGCGGGTCAGGTGCTCGGAAATATCGTGTCGGAGTGGACGCAGCTCATCGGCCTCGTCGTCATCACGAAGTACGTGCGCGAGCGCGGCTCGAAAGCCTGATCGTCGGGCGGACTAGTTCGGCGGCTGGCGACCGAAGGCGTTGGCAGCTCCCGGCTGGGTGCCGGCGATGAACGCTTCGTGGATGGCCCCGGGCATCTCCGATGGCAGCACCGCGCCGGTCGTCTTCTCGACAGGCAGGAAGACGATGTTGCCCGGCGCCTCGAACTGCGGCGGATCGTCCTTGTCGGGCCGCGAGTTGATGTATTCCTGCATGAACTCCATCCAGATCGGCAGCGCGGCAAACGATCCCTGCTCGGCGGTGCCGAGCGATTTCTTCTCGTCGAGGCCGATCCACACGCCGACCGTGATGTCCGGGTCGAACCCGATGAACCACGCGTCGGTGTTCTCGTCCACTGTGCCCGTCTTGCCCGCGAGCGGCCACTTGCTCGCCATCTCAGCGGCGCGGATCGCCGTGCCGCGGACGAGGACGCCGCGGAGCAGGTTGGTCATGACGAACGCGGTGTCGGCGCGGATGACATCGGACGGATCGCCGCGGTTCTCCTCGAGCAGGTTGCCTTCGCGGTCCTTTACGTTCAGGACGCTGAACGGCTTCATCCGCACGCCCTGGTTCGGGAACGCGGTGTACGCGCTCGTGATCTCGAGCAGCGTCGCGTCGCCGGCGCCGAGCGCAATCGGCAGGTACGGCGGGAAATCCTCTTCGAGTCCGAACCGCTTGGCGTACGCGAGGACGTTCTTCGCGCCGAGCGTGTCCATCATCTTGATGGCCGGAATATTTCGCGATTCCTCGAGCGCCCACCGCAGCGTAATCGGACCGTCGAACTTGTGGTCGTAGTTCTGCGGGCTGTACACCTGGCCGTTGCCTGAGGGATACGATACCGGCGCGTCGACGATGATGGATGTCGGCGTGAAGCCACGATCGATCGCCGTTGTATAAACGATGGGCTTGAACGTCGAGCCGAGCTGACGGTATGCCTGCACGGCGCGGTTGAATTTGCTGCGGCTGAAATTCCATCCGCCGACCATCGCCTTGACCTGGCCGGTGCGGTTCTCGATGACGACCATCGCGCCTTCGACGATGGGTGTCTGATCGAGCGTCACGGTCGCGAGACCGTCGCCGCCACCCGCGTTGTCCGGCAGCCTGGTAATCGCGACCTCGACCAGGTCGCCCGGCTTGAAGAGATCGGACGCCGACGCTTTTCGCGTCCACGTGTACGCCTCGCGACCGAGGTCCGCGTGATAGGCGCCGAAACGCACGCGCGCGGTGCCCGTTTTCGGCGCGGTCATCACGACGGCGGGGACGACGTCGCCCACGGCCATTGGGCGCGTCCAGCGTTCGTCTTTGTAGCCGTCGAGCGTGTGCTTCTCGTCGAGGACGTTGCGCCGCGGCTTCCGCCAGCCGTGCCGCTTGTCATAGCGGCGGAGCCCGTGTTCGATCGCCTTGTTCGCCAGTTCCTGCAGGTTCGTGTCGAGCGTCGTCCGGACCGAGAGTCCGTTTTCGTAGAGCATCTTCGCGCCGTAGCGCTTTTCGAGATGCTTCCGGACTTCTTCCACGAAGAAGGGAGCGATGCCGGGCGGCTGCGTCGGCTGACCGCGCGTCACGATGGGCGTCTGCTTGGCTTCGTCCGCGCGCGCCTGCGTGATGTATTTCTCGTCCGCCATCCGCTGGAGGACGACGTTGCGGCGGGCGACCGCGCGCTTCATGTCCACGAACGGGCTCTGACGCTCGGGCGTCTGGAAGATGCCCGCGACGAGCGCCGCTTCCTCGAGGTTCAGCTGCTTGTTCGACTTGCTGAAATAGAGCCGCGAGGCCGCTTCGACGCCGTACGCGCCGTGGCCCAGGTACATCTGATTGCAGTAGATCGTGAAGATCTCGCGCTTCGTGTACCGCTTCTCGATCTGGATCGCGAGGATCATTTCCTTGACCTTGCGCTCCAGCGTCTCGGCGGTCGTTTCCTGGTTCTTGGAGGTGAGGCCGAACTGTTCCTTCAGATTGCGCGCGAGCTGCTGCGTCAGCGTGCTGGCGCCCTGAGCGCGCCGCAGCTCGACGATGTCGATGACACCCGCGACCGCGACGCGCCACATGTTGATGCCGAAGTGGCGGTCGAAGTCCGCGTCCTCGGTGGCGATGATGGCCTGGCGCAGCAGCGGATTGATGTCGTCGTAGCCGACCACTTCTCGGCGCTGCGTGGCGAACTCGCCGACGACGCGGCCGTCGCTGGCGAAAATGCGCGTGATGGTGCTCGGGTTGTAGTTGTCGAGCGCCGAGACCTGCGGCAGATCGCCTGCGTAGGCGAACAGCACACCGCTCAGGATGCCGAGCATCGCCGCGATGACGAACAGCGCGACGATGCCCGCGTTCCTGGCGACGCGAACGACAACATGCGCCATCGGATGATTGTAGTGTGAGACGCGCGAAGTCTGACGTCAGACCTCGCCGGCTTCAGCGTCTTCGCGGCGCGCTGCTGGAGGCTCCGCCGGACGAATGTCCGCGCGGCGCCGCCGTGTTGGCGTGCGACGAAGGTGCCGGCGCTGACGGCGCCGGGTGCGAAAACGAGCGCTCGTGCGACGGCGACGACGGCTGAGCAGGCGCGGACCGGAACTGCTGAACTTGCGGCGCTGTCGCCGGACGCGGCTGAACGGGACGAATCGGCGACTGGGTTCGAGGCGACTGATAGAGCGGCGCGGCGCTTCGCGTCGCCGGCTGCGTGTTGAATCCGCCGGCGGTCGGGTTTCGCGGAACAGCCGTCCCCGGCGTCGGCCGAACGTAGGAGGAGTTCGCGCCGACCACGCCCGTCCGTGGCGAAACGACATTGGCGCGTGGTGAGCTGTTGAACGTCGCAGGCCGATTATCGGGACGGTTCGCGTACACGGGCGCCGCCGTCGAGCGAGACCGCGCGGAGGCAGCCGACGCGTTCGCACCAGCAAAGGTCGGCGCGTCGCGATGGACGATGAACGGCGTGCTCGTCGGAATGCCCGCCGGGTTGACGGCGTAACGGTTGGCCGCGTAGTAGTGCGTGCCGAAGTGATCGCGCGGCACGACCGTCCACGCGTTCCACGCGCTGCGATAGCCGACGGACAGTGCGGCGACCGGCCGTCCGTTGTAGCCGAGCGGACACCAGCTCACGTAACCCGGCGCCGTTCCCCACGACACCCACGCCGACGCGTAGGTCGGCCCGGGGATCCAGAACCAGCGGCTGTGCGCGTAGCCCCATCGCCCGTAGTGATGTGTGGGCCATGCCCAGGAGGCGGCGCCGACCCACGTCCAGCCGTAAGCCGGGACCGATGACCAGTACCCGTAGTAATAAGGACGCCAGTCAGTGGCGACCGTCGGATACCAGACGTTGCCGTACGACGCTTCGTACGCCCACGTTCCTGAACTCGAGAGATCCGTCGCGTAGTTCTGCAGGTTGGTCGGCAGGTACTGCGCTGAATCGGCCGCGGCGCTATCGACCGGCGGTTCCGCCGCGCGACGATGCTCGACGGTGCCGGCCAGGATCCTGACGCGCAGGGAATCGAGGAACTCCACCGCAGAATCCGGTTCGATCTCGATCGCCGATCCATCGTCGAACATCACTTCCACGCGGCCGTTGGTGGTCTGGATGCGGTCGCCGGGGACGATCGGCACGTTGACAACGAGGCGCTCGGATTCACCCGTCGAGCGGTCGAGCGTCGCCGCGCCGTCGACGAACGACACATGAGCTGGAGGTCGGGTGTTGTCCTGGGCAAATGCCGCCGGGGTGCAAACAGAGAAGAGTGCGACGCCGAATGCGATGCCGATTGGCGCAAGGACGCGCATGAAACCCCGGAACCTGTGGCAGGACTGGCTGGCGAACGTAGTGTAACACCGCATTTGGAAAGTGTGAAGACGGGTCGGGTGGGTCGAGTAGGTCTGGTGAGTCGGGTAGGGCCGCCGCCCGCATTGACGACCATGCACTCAGATTTCATAATGCAGGCATGAGCAAAATCATCGGCATCGATCTGGGCACCACGAACTCGGTTGTCGCCGTCATGGAGGGCGGCGAGCCGGTCGTCATCACCAATCCCGAGGGCGGGCGGCTGACACCGTCGGTCGTGGCCTTCTCGAAAACGGGCGAGCGCCTCGTCGGCCAGGTGGCCAAGCGGCAGGCGGTCACGAATCCCGAGAACACCATCTTCTCGATCAAGCGCTTCATGGGGCGCAAGTACGACGAGGTTTCCGAGGAGATGAAGATGGTGCCCTACAGCGTCGTGCGCGGCGCCAACGGCGACGCGCGCGTGTCGGCCAGCGGCAAGGAATATTCGCCGCCCGAGATCTCCGCGATGATTCTGCAGAAGCTCAAACAGGCGGCCGAGGAGTATCTCGGACAGCCCGTGACGAAGGCCGTCATCACCGTGCCCGCGTACTTCAACGACGCGCAGCGCCAGGCGACGAAGGATGCGGGTCAGATCGCCGGACTCGAGGTGTCGCGCATCGTCAACGAGCCGACGGCGGCGGCGCTCGCCTACGGCCTCGACAAGAAGAAGGACGAGACGATCGCGGTCTACGACTTCGGCGGTGGCACGTTCGACATCTCGATCCTCGAGGTCGGCGAAGGCGTCGTCGAGGTGAAGGCGACCAACGGCGACACGCATCTCGGCGGCGACAACCTCGATCAGCGCATCATCGACTGGATCATCAGCGAGTTCAAGAAGTCCGAGGGCATCGATCTCGGCAAGGACCGCATGGCGCTCCAGCGGCTGAAGGAAGCGGCGGAGAAGGCCAAGATGGAACTGTCCACGGTGATGGAGACGGACATCAACCTGCCGTTCATCACCGCCGATCAGACCGGCCCGAAGCACCTGCAGATGAAGCTGACGCGCGCGAAGTTCGAGCAGCTGGTCGACGATCTGCTCCAGCGGACCGTGGGGCCGACCAAGCAGGCGCTCGGCGACGCCGGCGTCGATCCGTCGAAGATCGACGAGGTCGTGCTCGTCGGCGGTTCGACGCGCATCCCGAAGGTCCAGCAGATCGTCAAGGAGCTGTTCGGCCGCGAGCCGCACAAGGGCGTCAACCCGGACGAAGTCGTTGCAGTTGGCGCAGCGGTGCAGGCGGGCGTGCTCGCCGGCGACGTGAAGGACCTGCTGCTGCTCGACGTGACGCCGCTCTCGCTCGGCATCGAGACGATGGGCGGCGTGATGACGACGCTGATCCCGCGGAACACGACGATCCCGACGCGCAAGAGCGAGATCTTCTCGACCGCTTCGGACAACCAGACGAGCGTCGAAGTCCACGTGCTGCAGGGCGAACGCTCCATGGCGCGCGACAACCGGACGCTGGGCAAGTTCCATCTCGTCGGACTCCCGCCGGCGCCGCGAGGCATGCCGCAGATCGAGGTCACCTTCGACATCGACGCGAACGGCATCGTGAACGCGCAGGCGAAGGATCTGGCCACGGGCAAGGAGCAGAAGATCACGATCACGGCGTCGAGCGGGCTGGCGAAGGACGAAGTCGAGCGGATGATGAAGGAAGCCGAGTCACACGCGAGCGAAGACAAGAAGCGCCGCGACGAAGTCGAGCTGCGCAATCGCGCCGATCAGGCGGTGTACGGCGCCGAACGCATGATCAAGGACGCGGGAGAAAAGTTAGGTGCCGCCGACCGTCAGGCCATCGAGTCCGCGATGGAGGGCGTGAAGAAGGCGACCGAGAGCAACGACACCGGCGCCATCGACAAGGCGCTCGAACAGTTGATGAGCGCGCAGCACAAGGCGGCCGAATCGCTCTACAAGCAGACCTCCGGCGCGCCGTCGGGGGGACCGGAGAATCCAGGCGGTGGCGGCGGACCGGCGAGCGGAGGTTCGGCGACCGGCGGACAGAGCGCGCCGGGCGGAGATGTCATCGACGCGGAAGTGGTGGACGAAGGGAAAGGCTGAAACTGAACATTGCGGATTGCGGATTGAGGATTGCGGATTGATTGGAGATTGCGGATTGCGGATTGCGGATTCGGCGACGAATCCGCAATCAATGCGCAATGAATCCGCAATCCGCAATCGCCCAATCCGAAATCAATCCGCAATCCTCAATCCGCAATCCGCATTGATGTGATGGACTTCTACATCGTCCTGGGACTGGAACGGGGAGCGAGCGCGAGCGAGATCAAGCGCGCCTACAAGCGACTGGCGCGCCGCTATCATCCGGACATCAATCCGGGCGACCGGCTCGCGGCGGTGCAGTTCCGTCAGATCGCGGAAGCGTACGAGACGCTGATCGATCCCGATCGGCGCCGTCGATACGACGTGCACGGCGTCGCGGTCCGCGGCGGCGAGGCGGAGCCGTTCGGATTCGAGGGCTTCGATTTTTCCGTCAGCGTCGAAGGCGCGGCCGCGTCCACCTTCGGCGATCTCTTTGCCGACGTGTTCCGGCCGCCGTCGCCGCCGGACAACGCCCGCGGCGCCGATCTTCACCACACTATCGACCTCAGCTTCGAGCGGGCGATGACCGGCGGTCCGGAGACGATCGCGGTCACACGTCAGGTCGCCTGCCATCGCTGCAACGGAGCGGGACGAACGTCGGTCGCGGAAACGCGATGCCCGCACTGTCACGGCTCTGGCGTCGTGAAGTCGGCGCGCGGCCACATGGTGTTCGCGAAACCGTGTCCGGACTGCGACGGTTCGGGCCGGATCCGAATGGCCAGGTGTCCGGCGTGCGGCGGATCTCAGCTCGAGGCGCGCGCCGAAACGCTGACGGTCAACGTGCCGCCAGGCCTCGCCGACGGCGCGCGAGTGCGCGTGCCCCGCAAGGGCCATGCGGGTCGCGACGGCCGCGAGGCCGGTGACCTGTACATCACGGTTCGCGTGCGGCCGCATCCGCTGTTCCAGCGCGAAGGGGACGATGTGCATGTGAGCGTGCCGCTGGCGATTCACGAGGCGGCGCTGGGCGCGCGGATCGAAGTGCCGGCGCTCGACGGAGCGGCACGCGTGCGCGTGCCGCCCGGCACGCAGTCCGGTCAGCGCTTCCGTGTGCGCGAGCGCGGATTTCCGTCGGCGCGCGACGGCCGTCGCGGCGATCTGGTCGTCGAGGTCCGGATCGCGCTGCCGAAGCTGCTCGATGAACGTTCGAAGGAGTTGTTGCGCGAGTTCGGCCGGATCAACGGCGACGATCCCCGCCGCGACTTGCTGGCGCCGGGCGAGGCGGACGGGGAAGCGACCACGCGATGAAGAAACCGACCGGCAAGGCGTACTACATGATCAGCGCGGTGGCGCAGAAGTACAACATCCACCCGCAGACGCTGCGGCTGTACGAGCGCGAGGGACTCCTGAAGCCGTCGCGCACCGAGGGCAACACGCGCCTCTACTCCGAAGAAGATCTCGAACAGCTCGAGACGATTCTGTCGTTGACGCGCGACCTCGGCGTCAACCTGGCCGGCGTCGAGATCATCCTCAACATGCGTCGGAAGATCGAGCAGATGCAGGGCGAGGTGAATCAGTTCATGGAGTACGTGAAGCGCGAGATGGCCCGTGGCATCGACGACTGGGAGCAGCGGTTGTCCACGGCGCTCGTCAAGTCGTCGCCGACCGATCTCGTCAAGCGCGAAAAACCGGAAGGAAAGCACGACCCGGCTGGCCACCGCTGACCGTCCCGCGCGCGCCGTGCTGGCATGGGCGTCGGTCCTCGTCGTGGTTGCGCTGGCGGTCAGGACGTTCTGGCTGTCGGCCGCGTACTTCCTCCGCCTTCCCGGTAGCGGCCGCTTCCGCGTCGAGTCGGCCGCGTTTCTGTTCGTCGCGGTCGGCCTCCTCGTTCGTCTACTGATCAACAACGGTCGGGAAACGTCGCCGTCAGCTCCCGCAGCAACTCCGACACAAACGCTGCCCGTCTGGACGTGGGCCATCTTCTGGATTCTCGCGCTCGCACTGTACTGGTCCACGCTCTCCATCGGACTCCTGTCAGACGACTTCATCCTCGTCGGCCGGGCGGCCCGGTGGGATTTCACGCCGGTCACGGCGATGCTGTTCAGGCCGGTGCCGCTCTTTTTCTGGGCGCTGCTCCTTCACGCGGGCGGGACGCCCACCGTGTTGCACGTCCTCAGCGTGACGCTGCACGCAACGAACGCCTACCTGACGTGCCGGGTCGTCGAACCGTGGGTTCAGGATCGGCGCTGGATCATTTGTGCCGGCCTGCTCTTTCTGGTTTCGCCGCTGGCGCCGGAGGCCGTCGCGTGGTGCTCCGGCGTGTTCGACGTGATGGCGACGATGTTCGTGCTGTTGATGGTGATTGTCGGGCGTCGATATGACGAGCGGCCGGACTGGGGCAGCCGCTGCGCGTTGTACGCGTGCGCGGCCGGCGCCGTCCTTTCGAAGGAGACCGGCGCGATTGGCGGTGCGCTCGTCCTCGTCGACGCGTGGGCCCGCGGCCGCGTGTCGCGGCCGCTCATTCGCGATATCGGCGTCCTGTTCGGGTTGATCGGCGTGTTCAGCGCCCTGCGGCTCGCGCCGCTCCTCGGTTCGGCTCGATTGTCCATCGGCTGGTATCAGATCCAGCGCGGCATCTTCGGCATCGTCGGCGCGCTGGCCGAGCCGTGGCACGACGAGTTGTCTGCCGCGCACCCGTGGATCCCGATCGTCAGCGCACTGCTCGTACTATCGCTGACCGCTGCGTATTTCCTCCGCCGGCCACCTGCACGGTCACTGCCGCTCGCCGTGGCTGCCGTTCTCGTCATCGCGTTGTCGATCGTGCCGGTGTGGCCACTGTTCTTCGTCGCGCCGGATCTTCGCGGCGCGCGATACGCGTATCTTGCCGCGGTGGGATGGGCCGCACTGATCGCGATCACGGCGTCATCCTTCGAAGACCGTGCGCCACAACAAATTTGGTCGTCTGCCGCAGTCGCCGGTCTGCTCGTGATGAGTTCGTTCGGTCTCGTGACACACCTCGAGCCGTGGCGGGATGCCGCGCGGCTGCGCGACCAAATCGAAGCCGCGGTGCGATCGTCCGCGCAAGGATGCCGCGAGCTGACGATTTCCGCTCTGCCAGACGAGGTGCGCGGCGCTTATGTCTTCCAGAACGGTGTTCGCGAAGCTTTCGCGCGAGATCTGCGCGTCACCGTCACGTCCGGCGACGCGCAGGGCTGTGTCTTTCGATGGACAGACGGCCGTTTGGTATCGCAGGTCTCGAAGACGGCGCCATGATCGGCGCGCGCCGAGAAAATTTTTCTCGACGACGATTGAATCGAGCGCGCGAAATCGTACAAACGTTGTCGATCGACGTACGATTCGGTCGCGTGAACTGGTAGAATCTCCGGATGGCGTGCCCGCACTGTGACGACACCGGGTGGCGATCGGTCGAACAGGGCGGCGTGCGGCGCGTCGTGCGCTGCGACTGCTGGCGCGATCGTCTCGGACAGTCGCGTCTCGCCGACGCGAACATCCCGAAGCGGTATCTGCACTGCACGCTCGACAGCTTTACCGTCTACAACGAGTCGCTCGAGCGGGCGCTGGGTTATGCGCGACGACTCGCGCAGGCGTTCCCGGCGGTCGAACGCGGCCTGTTCTTCGAAGGGCAGCCCGGCGTGGGGAAGACGCACCTCGCCGTCGCCGTCCTCAAGACGGTCGTGGAGGCGACGGGAGTCCGCGGGCTGTTCTACGACACCCGCGACCTGCTTCGGGTCATCCGCAGCACGTACGATCCGTCGATCCGGACCACCGAGCTCGAGATTCTGCGGCCGGTGATGCGCGCCGATCTCCTCGTCCTCGACGACCTCGGCGCGG
Source organism: Vicinamibacterales bacterium (assembly GCA_036557365.1). Taxonomy (GTDB): domain Bacteria; phylum Acidobacteriota; class Vicinamibacteria; order Vicinamibacterales; family CAVVIG01; genus DATKHR01. Next base: position 25,668 of record DATBHR010000073.1, on the reverse strand, counting down.
AAAAGACCTCCGAGTGGGTCGAAGAGACGATGAACCTCATCGTCAACACGCGGTACAACGAGCGGCGGCTGACGATCTTCACGTCGAATTACCAGGACATTCCCGACGACACCGATCCGAATGCGCTCCTGTTCCGGATCGGCCACCGGATGCGGTCGCGGCTGCACGAGATGTGCGAGTTCGTCGTCCTCGACGGCGCCGACTATCGGGAGATGCCGACCAACGGCGGCGTGGACGACCTGGTCATGATGTGGAAGCTCAGGAAGAAGGGGCCGCTGCCGACGCCGCGCGCCTCCGGCCGCCAGGCCCGGGCGCAGCTCAAGGATCCCGTCCGCGACGCCAGAGCCGAGCTCAAGTGGCCAGGAGGAAGGGCGGGAAGCTAGCCATTGCGGATTGAGGATTGCGGATTGCGGATTGATTGTGGATTGTAGATTGGGGATTGCGGATTGATTGTAGATTGGGGTTGTTGGCCGATTGGCGCGTGACTGGTGAGATGCTTGGTCTTTATCTGCACGTTCCCTTCTGTTCCGCAATTTGCAACTACTGCAATTTCAATCGCGGGCTCTTTGATGCCGACCTGAAGGCCCGCTATGTGGACGCGCTGCTCACAGAGATCGCGGGCCCCTCGTCAATCCCCGAGTCATCAGGTCCGGACGCCGCCCACACTGAATCGCCAGTCGTCCTCGTTCGCAGTGGCCGATCGGCAATCGCCCAATCCGCAATCAAGCAATCGTCAATCCCCGAATCGTCAATCGCCGAATCGTCAATCTCCAATAAATCCGCAATCAACAAATCCGCAATCGCCAATCAATCCGCAATCCGCAATCCGCAATCCGCATTGGATTGTGATTCTCTCTACTTCGGCGGCGGGACTCCTTCGTTGCTCGAACCGTCGGAGATCGCGCGCCTGATCGGGGCCTGCCGCGAGGCGTTCAACGTCGCGGACGACGTCGAGATCACGATGGAGGCGAATCCGGAGACGGTGACGGTCGAGAGGCTTGCGGGCTTTCGCGAGGCGGGCGTCAACCGTCTGAGCTTCGGCGTCCAGTCGTTTCGGGACGAGGAACTCCGGCGCCTGTCGCGGCTTCACGACGCCGACCGCGCTCGCGGGGCGATTGCCGAGGCCCGCGCGGCGGGATTCGACAACGTCAGCCTCGATCTGATGATGTGGCTGCCCGAGCAGCGCGTCGGCGACTGGCTCGAGTCGGTGGATGCCGCGATTGCCGCGCGTCCAGACCACATGTCGCTCTACCTGCTCGAGGTGTATCCGAACGCGCCGCTGCGGGACGAGATGGCTCGGTCGCGCTGGTCCCAGGCGCCCGACGAAGACGCTGAAACGATGTATCTGACGGCGATGGAGCGCCTCGAGCACTCCGGCCTGGACCAGTACGAGATCTCGAACGTGTCGCGTGCGGGCCGCCGCGCGCGCCACAATCTCAAGTACTGGACCGACGGCGAGTGGATCGGCTTTGGCTGCGGCGCGCACTCGACGCGGCGCGGCGTGCGCTGGAAGAACGTCTCCGGGACCGAGGACTACGTCCAGCGAATCGGCGCCGGCGTCTCAACGAAGGTCGACGTCCGCCGCCTGTCGCCGGAGGAACGCCTTGGCGACGCGCTGTTTACGGGCCTGCGCCTGACCGACGGCATCGACCTGCGGGCGATAGCCGATCGATACGGCATCGACGTCTGGCGCCGCTACGGGGCCGAGCTCACGCGCTTCGTCGACGCCGGTTGGCTCGTCCACGACGAGGATTGCCTCAAGCTGACGCGGCGGGGAATGCTTCTTGCTCACGAGGTAATGACCGTTTTCGTGTAGCCCCGAGTACGTTAGAGTAACAGCCTTTCGCGAAGGAGGCCGCGATGCTTCGAATCGCCGCGCCGGCTCTCGGTGGCCGGGCAGGATGGATGGCAATTGGAATAGTTCTCGGCACGTTTACGGCGAGCTCTGCGTTCGCGCAGCAGCAGCCCGCCGCGCAACCCGCTCAGCAAGCGTCGGCGGCCCAGTCCCAGTACGTGTTCAGTTCGGATGCGGGCGCAATACTGAATTTCGTGAAGGCGGACAAGACTGCGGACTTCGAGATGATCATGGGCAAGATCAAGGAAGCGCTCGCGAAGAGCGAAAAGCCTGAACGAAAAGAGCAGGCGAAGGGCTGGAGGGTGTTCAAAGCGACCGAACCCGGACCGGCCGGCGCATCCATCTATGTCTTCGTGATGGATCCGATCGCGAAGGGCGCCGACTACTCGATCGGCACGCTGCTCGTCGAGGGTTTCGGCGCCGACGGTCAGGCGCTGTACAAGACGTACTCCGAGTGCTACGGCTCGCCGGCGCAGAACATCCTGCACCTGGCGCTCGTCGCCGACATGGCGAAGTAGCCGATCAGAACTTCAGGTTGATTCCTGCGTAGAGGCGGTGCGCTGGCGAGTACAGCGCACCGCCTCCAAGCTTGAAGACGCGGTAGTCCACCCTCAGCTGCAGCGGCCCCGCCAGCGGAATTTTCGCCCCGCCTCCGGTATTCCATCCGAAGTCCTTGTCGTTGTGCGCGCCGAGCGTCTCGCTGTAAAACCCGAAACCGGTCGTGAAGTACGGCTGGAATCCGAAGATCGCCGTCGGCGTCTGCAGCAGCACGTTGCCCATCCCGGTCTTGAGCGACGGCGCGGGCGTTGTCCCCGTCGACTCTGACGTGGACGAGTACTCGAACTCGAAGCCGACGATGACGAGCGCGATGCCGACGGACACGCCGCGCGCCATGCGATAGTCCGGCGTGGCGTTCGTGCCGAGGAAGGCCGTGATGTCGGCCCGCGCAGGCGCGGCGGTCAGGAGCAGGGCGAGCAAGGCAGAAGACACAGCGAAGAGGCGCATGGGACGATCATAACCATTGCGGATTGCGGATTGCGGAATGCGGATTATTTGGGGGATTGCGGATTGTGGATTGTGGATTTATTAGTGATTGGTGATTGGTGATTGGTGAATTGATGGTGAGTTGCGGACCGGCGTAGCAGACTGCCGGCATGCGACCGCCTGCGGTCGCTTGTTGCCGGTCGAGCTCTGGGATTTCAATTCTGCTCGGCTACTCCGTCGCGGTAATCCGAAATGAACCAATCTTGAAATCACCAATAAATCCGCAGTCCCCAATCGACAATCCCCAATAAATCCGCAATCCCCAATCCGCAATCCCCGATTAATCCGCATTCCTCAATCCGCAATCCGCAATACAATCGATGAGTCCGTGAAGGCTCACTACTTCAGTCAGCATTCGGCGGAGCTTCGGACTGAGCTGGCGCGGGCGGTTCCGCTCGACACGCTGCGAGCGCTGCATGTGAAGAGCGCGCCGCGGCACCTCGCGATCGCCGTCCGGCAGTTCGCGATCCTTGGACTCGCTACCTGGGGACTCGTCACACAGGATTCGCCGTTCGTCTGGATTCCGCTCGCGATCGTCCAGGGTTTCACGGTTTTCAATTTCACGGTCCTGCTGCACGAGGTGGTGCATCACACCGTCTTCGCGGAGCGTCGGCCGGCGGCCGAACGGCTCCTCGCGTGGGCCTATGCGGTCCCGAGCGGTATCTCGTCGAGCCAGTTCACGCGCTGGCATCTCGATCATCACGCCGAGCTCGGATCGGATGAGGACGACCCGAAGCGGCATCATCTGTCGCCGAAGATCAACGCGCGGTGGCTGAAGCTGCTGTACTGCACGCCGGCGCTCTTTCCGATCTATTTCCGCGCGGCGCGCCGCGAAAGCGCGACGTATCCGGCCGCGCTCCAGCGCCGGATTGCCATGGAGCGCCGCGTCTCGATCGGCGTCCATCTCGCGGTGCTCGTTGCGCTCTGGACCGTCTTCGGCACGGCGGTGGCGCTCCGCGCCTACATCATCCCGGTCTTCTTCATTTTCCCGATCGCGTTCACGCTGAACCGTCTCGGGCAGCATTACGACATCGATCCCGCCGACCCCGCCAAGTGGGGGACGCTGATGCGGGGCAGCTGGTTCTGGGATTTTGCGTTCCTCAACTCGAACTACCATCTCGAGCATCACTATTTTGCCGGCGTTCCCTTCTACCGTCTGCCCGCGCTGCAGCGCGCGTTGACGCCTTTCTACGAACGCCGCGGCATGCGCTGGCGCACGTATCCGGGCCTGCTGCGCGACTGGTTCATCAGGAACTGCGCGCCCCACACCAACTGGGAGGCTCACGATGCGATGGCTGGTCCTCGGTCTCTGGGCCCTGTCGACTCCGTTCCAGGCATCCGCCACACCTAGCGCGTGGGACGTGTCGGCGCTCACCATCGGAGCGCCCGTCATCGTCGGCGATCTCGACATGGGCAAGTTGAAGGGCGACGTTCGAGAGCTCGCATGGGCTCCGGATGGCAAAGCGTTCTACCTGCAGACGGCGGACGGTCCTTCACAGACGCCGAAGTTCCGGCACTACACGATTTCCGTCGAGACCGCGGCTGTCACCGCCCTCGACGCGCAGCCCGACTGGGCCGTGCAGTACTGGGAGTACAAGTCGGATCGCGCGGCGCCTGGCATCGGCTCGCTCATGATCGACGTCGAGCAGAAGATCGAGACGATCAAAGCGGGAACCGGTCCGGCCGGCGCGCTCGATCGCACGTCGAGTCCTGCCGGTGGCGGCAACATCATGGACACGGACAACATCGCGAAGGGAACCGACCAGTATCAGAAGGCGACCGTGATCCGGTTGAAGCTGCTCGATGAAACGGTCAGCGAGTTCCTGAACGAGCGTCCCGTGCCCGGCATGATGTTCAGCTGGGGACCCGAGAAGAGCGGCGCGATCGCGTACACCGATCGCGACGGACGCCTGACCTTGTTCGATCAGGGAAAGCATCGCAAGCACGTCTCGGGCGCGAAGGACGCCGTGTTCCCGGCATGGACCACAGACGGCTCGCGCCTCGCGTGGCTCCAGAAGAGCGGCCGAAAGCGCTACACGTTGAAGTACGCGACCGTCGATCGCTAGCCTGCCCGCCCGTTTTCTATCCCTGTGCTACATTGAGAGTTTATGGACTTCCGACCGACGGACGAGCAGGCGTTGCTGCGCCGCAGCGTGCGCGAGTTCGCCGAGACCGAGATGCGTCCGCACGTTCGCGAGTGGGACGAGGCGCAGCACTTTCCGAACGAGCTGATTGCGAAGCTGGCCGCCATCGGCCTGATGGGCATCCAGTTTTCCGAGAAGTACGGCGGCGCGGCGATGTCGCCGGTCGACTACTGCATCTGCATCGAGGAGCTCGCGCGCGTCGATCCGGGCGTGGCGCTGTCGGTCGCGGCGCACAACGGTCTCTGCGCGGCGCACATCAACTTTTTCGGCAGCGACGCGCAGAAGGACACGTATCTCGCGCCGCTTGCGCGCGGCGAGAAGCTCGGCGCGTGGGGGCTCACGGAGTCGACGTCGGGCAGTGATGCCGCCGGCATGCGCACGACGGCCGTGCGCGCCGGCAACTGCTGGGTGCTGAACGGGTCGAAGACGTTCATCACGCACGGGCGCATCGGCCAGGTGATGGTCGTCATGGCGGTCACCGATCGCGCCGCCGGCACCAAGGGCATCTCCGCGTTCATCGTCGAGCACGGCACGCCGGGAATGTCTGCGGGCAAGAAAGAAGACAAGCTCGGGATGCGCGCGAGCGACACGAGCGAAGTCCTGTTCGAGAATTGCTGCGTCCCCGACGATCACCTGCTCGGTGAGGAAGGCAAGGGCTTCGTCAACACGATGGAGGTGCTCGACGCCGGACGCATCGGCATTGCGGCGCTCGCCGTCGGCCTCGCGCAAGGCGCGTACGAAGCGGCGCTGGCGTATGCGAAAGAGCGGAAGGCTTTCGGAAAAACCATCGCGAAGTTCCAGGCGATTCAGTGGAAGCTCGCGGATGCCGCCACGAAGATCGAGGCGGCGCGGCTCCTCACGTATCGCGCCGCGTACAGCCGGAACAAGGGCCGACGCACCAGCCTCGAGTCGGCGATGGCGAAGTTGTACGCCAGCGAGATCGCCGTCAAGGTGACCGACGACTGCGTCCAGATTCACGGCGGTTACGGCTTCGTGAAGGACTATCCGGCCGAGAAATACTTCCGCGACGTCAAGCTCACGACGATCGGTGAAGGCACGAGCGAAATTCAGCGCCTCGTGATTGCCCGCCAGCTGTTGTCCCGCGCGTGACCACGGCGCCTCTCGCCGAACGTGTGCTGGCCGGCGACCCGCGGGCAATCGCCCGCGCGATTTCCTTGATCGAAGACGAAGATCCGTCGAGCGCCAATCTCATACGCGCGGTGTTCGAGCACACCGGCCGTGCGTATCTCGTCGGCGTGACCGGTCCGCCGGGCGCCGGCAAGAGCACGCTCGTCGATCGCCTGACCACGGAGCTTCGTGCGCGCGGCCGCACGGTCGGCGTGGTGGCCGTCGATCCGACGAGTCCGTTCAGCGGCGGCGCGGTGCTCGGCGACCGGCTGCGCATGCAGGCACACGCGCAGGATCCTGACGTCTTCATCCGCAGCATGGCGACGCGTGGACACCTCGGCGGCCTCGCGCGCGCCACCGGCGACGCCGCGCTCGTGCTGGACGCCGCCGGCAAGGACGTCATCGTCATCGAAACGGTCGGCGTTGGTCAGGACGAAGTCGACATCATCCGGACGGCGGACATCTCCATCGTCACGCTCGTGCCGGGAACCGGTGACGAAGTGCAGGCGCTGAAGGCCGGCATTATGGAGATCGCCGATATCTTCGTCGTCAACAAGGCCGATCGTGAAGGCGCCGATCGCCTGGTCACGTCGGTCGAAGCGAATCTCGCGCTCCAGACGTATGCGAACGGCGAATGGCGGCCGCCGGTCATGAAGACCGTGGCGACGACGGGCGCGGGGGTGCCGCAGGTGGTGGACATGGTGGAGCAATACCACGCGCACTCGAAGGCGACCGAGGCGGCGCGGCGGAAGACGCGCAGCGAATATCGCCTGCGCGAGCTCGTGTCCCAGCGTTTCATGGACTACCTCGAACATCATGTGCTCGCCCCTGGCGAGCTGGCGGCGACAGTGGACCGCATCGCGTCGCGCTCGGTCGATCCCTATACGGCCGCCGCCGACCTGATCCGGCGGACGCTCGAGTCCGGCCGCACATCACCCGAAACGATTCGATCATGAAAGCGGTTCTCGACCACATCGGCATCGCCGTCAAGGATCTGCCTGCTGCGCTCGCGTTTTATCGCGACGCGCTCGGCCTGGAGGTCGAAGCGCCGGAAGACGTCGCATCGCAGCACGTGCGCGCGCACTTCATTCCCGTCGGCGGCTCCAATCTCGAGCTGCTCGAGCCGACGTCTCCCGAATCGCCGATCGCCAGGTACGTCGAGAAGCGCGGACCTGGTTTGCATCACATCACGCTTCGTGTGGACGATATCCACGCGGCGGTCGGTCAGCTCAAATCGCGCGGCGTGCGGATGATCGACGACTCGCCGCGGCCCGGCGCCGAGGGCTCGACGATCGCCTTTGTCCATCCGGCCGCCACGCACGGTGTGCTCGTCGAGCTGAAACAGTCACGCGGCGCTGCGACGACGGCTGCGCCGTCCTGGCGTGTCGAACGCTACACGCTGGGAAACCTGGAGCTCGTCTCGGTGTCGGACGGCTTCCTCCGTCTCGACGGCGGCAGCATGTTCGGTGTCGTGCCGAAGCCGCTCTGGGAGAAGCGCGCGCCGGCGGACGATCGGAACCGGATCACGCTCGCGATGCGCTGTCTGCTGGTGCGTGGCGGCGCGAGGACGATGCTGATCGACGCGGGGCTTGGCGACAAGGACGACGAGAAATTCCACGATATCTATGGCGTCGATCGATCGCGGAACCTCGATCACGCGTTGGCCGAGGCTGGCGTATCGCCGGAAGACATCGACGTCGTGCTGGCGTCGCACCTGCACTTCGACCACGCGGGCGGCTTCACTGTCCGGGACGCCCAGCGGCGCGTGAAACCGCGCTTTCCGCGGGCGCAGTACATCGTCCGCCGCGGCGAGTGGGAGGATGCGTTGCATCCGAACGCGCGCAATCGCGCCAGCTATATCAACGACAACTACGTGCCGCTCGCGGACGCCGGCGTGCTGCAGATGATCGACGAGGATTCGACGATCATGCCCGGCGTGCGCGCCCGCCGAACCGGCGGCCACACGGCGCACCACCAGTTGATCGAGATTGAGTCGGGAGGTAAGACCGCGGCGTTCGTTGCCGACCTGCTGCCGACCACGGCGCATCTTCCCGACGCGTGGATCATGGGATTCGACTTGTTCCCCCTCGAGACGCTGTCGGCGAAGCAGCGCTTTCTTGCGGACGCGGCCGCGCGGCGGACGCTTGTCTTCTTCGAGCACGACCCGGCGACGGCGGCCGGCTACATCAGGATGGAGAAGGGCAGGGCCTCCGTCGAACCGGCGCCGGCAGCCTGACGCCGCGACCGGCGTGCGTGCGCCTCAACAGAGTGGAGCTATGAGCATCGACATCGGGATCATCGGCGGATCTGGCTTGTACGACATGGCGGCGCTGACCGACCGCGAGGAGCGGCACCTCTCGACGCCGTTCGGCGATCCGTCGGGGCCGTACGTCATCGGCACGTTGCGCGGCCGGCGGGTCGCGTTCCTCGCGCGGCACGGCGTCGGGCATCGGCTGCTGCCGTCCGAGTTGAACTTCCGCGCCAATATTTTTGGCTTCAAGCTGCTCGGCGTCGAGCGCATTCTCTCCGCGAGTGCTGTCGGCAGCCTGAAGCAGGAATACAAGCCGCTCGACATCGTCGTCCCCGATCAGTTCTTCGACCGGACGAAGGGACGTATCAGCACGTTCTTCGGACGGGGACTCGTTGCGCACGTGGCGTTTGCGCACCCGGTCTGCGCCGATCTGTCGAAAGTCGCGGCGGATTCGGCGGCGGTGGTGGGCGCGACTGTCCATCGCGGCGGTACGTACGTGAACATGGAGGGGCCGCAGTTCTCGACGCTGGCGGAGTCGCGGCTGTACCGTTCGTGGGGCATGGACGTCATCGGGATGACGAATCTGCAGGAAGCCAAGCTGGCGAGGGAAGCGGAGATCTGCTACGCGACCATCGCGCTGGTCACCGACTACGACTGCTGGCACCCGGACCATGATTCCGTGACCGTCGATCTGATCATTGCCAACCTGATGCAGAATGCCGTCACGGCGCAGCGGACCATCGAGGAAGCGATCGGCCGGCTGACAGGCGCGCGGACGTGCGCGTGCAAGGATGCGCTGGCCACCGGCATCATCACGCGGCCGGAGCACGTGCCCGAGCAGACGAAGAAAGAACTGGCGCCGATTATCGGCAAGTATCTGAAGTGATGCAGCGCGGCAACGCGGCTGAGGAACCCACACGCTTATGAAAATCGTCGTCACCGGCTCGATCGCGTTCGACTACCTGATGTCGTTTCCGGGAAAGTTCATCGACCACTTCCTGCCGGAGCACATGGAGCGCATCAGCCTGAGCTTCCTGGTCGATTCGATGGACAAGCGTCGCGGCGGATGCGGACCGAATATCGCCTATACGCTGGCGCTGCTCGGCGAGCATCCGATGCTGATGGCGACTGCCGGCGAGGACTTCGGCGAGTACCGCCAGTGGCTCGAGGCCGCCGGCGTCGACACGTCCAACGTGCTGCAGATCGGCGGCAAGTTCTGCGCGTCGTTCTTCTGCAGCACGGACCAGGCCAACAACCAGATCGCGTCCTTCTATACGGGCGCGATGGCCGATGCGGGGCAGCTCTCGTTCCGCGCCGTCGGCGACTGCGGGCTGGCGATCATCTCGCCGAACGACCCGGCGGCGATGGTCCAGTACGCGCAGGAGTGCCGCACGATCGGCATCCGCTTCATCTTCGATCCGGGCCAGCAGTGCGCGCGCATGTCGGGCGAGGAGCTGCGCGAAGGCGTCCAGGGAGCGACGGTCGTCATCGTGAACGACTACGAGTTCGAGCTGCTGAAGCAGAAAACGGGAATGGACGAGGGCGACTTCCTCAAGCAGTCCGAAGCGCTCATTGTCACGCGCGGCGAGAAGGGATCGTCCGTCATCACGCCGACCATGCGCGCCGACGTTGCAGCCGTGCCGCCGCGCCGCATCGTCGATCCGACGGGCGTCGGCGATGCCTTTCGCGGCGGATTGATGAAGGGCATCGCAATGGGCCTGCCGTACGCCGCCTCCGCCCGGCTCGGCAGCGTGGCGGCGACTTACGTGCTCGAGCATCTCGGCGGCCTGAGTCACACCTACTCGTGGACAGAGTTCATCGCGCGCTATGAGGAGCACTTCGGACCGCTTGCGGTCTCCGGGTGAAGTGATCGCTCCGCGCCAGTCCTCCGCCGCGCTCGGAGGAGCGGCCGTCGTCGCAGCGACCGTCGCGTCCTATGCGATCGGGTGGGGCGTCGGCGTGCCGGCGCTCGTTCCCGTTCTGAACGCCGCTGCCGCATTTCCCTTCATGCTCGGCGCGCTGCGCCGGAACGACCTGCGCGATGCGGTCGTGCGCATGCTGCTCTGGGCGCTGACCATGGCGGTGTGCGCGACGCTGCTGGCGTATGTGCGGCCGTGGGAGATGGGCACGCTCTTCATCCGCGGCGACAGCTATCGCACCGAGATGTTCACCTGGGTCCTGACCGGTCACGGCGCGGAAAGCACTCCGTCGCAGTTCATCCCGCAGCAGCTCGGCCACACCGCGCTGTTCGTCCTGCTCGCGACCGCGACGGGCGGCGTCCTCGCCATGCCGATGGGCGCGGTGCTGATGAACTACATGGCCACGTACGTCGGATCGCTCGCCGCCGCGAGCGCGCGTCCGGTAGCGACGATGGTGCTCGGATGGCACCCGTGGGCGGTCGTGCGGATCGCAAGCTTCGTGGCGCTGGCGGTCGTCCTCTCGGAGCCCGTTCTGTCGCGCGTTTTCAAGTTTCGAGTGGATTGGCCGAGTGCGCGTCGAATCGCGTGGTGGTCGGTGGCCGGTCTCGTGGTGGACGTGGTGATGAAAGCGCTGCTCGCACCATCCTGGCAGCGGATACTGCTGCGCGTCGTCGGTTGGTAAATCTTCGCCCTTAGCCCTTTCTAATCCCTAATCCCTAATCCCTAATCCCTAATCCCTAATCCCTAATCTCTAATCCCTTGGCGAACTGTTCTACCAGTGCGTATTCCACCCGGCGCGCTGCATGTCCTTCAGGATGTGGGACGCCTGGTCCAGCGCGCCTTCGCGCGCCGGCCACTTCCGCGTGAGGATCGGTTCGCCGTCGTAGTAGATGCGCAACTCGAAGGCGCCATCCGATGATGGCCGCAGCTGCGCATCCATCCACGCGTGATGCTTGCGGGCCCGCCAGAGACGGTCGGCGGGCTGCGATGGCATTACTGCTGGACTCCCGGAATCGACGTTGACGTCGTCGTCACGGCGCGCAACACGCCGCCAGCCGCGGGTACCTGCTGGCCCTGACCTTGTGCCGGCTGCGAGTTGTTCGACCCCGCGGCCTGTGCAGGTCCGGCCTGCTGCAGCGCCTCGAAGTCGACGAGCGACAGGTCGTAGGCCAGCACCGCGCCGAGCTCGTTCGTGCGCGCTTGCGCGAGGTCGCGCTGCGCCTGGATCACGAGGAAGCTCGTGGACATGCCGACATCGAGCCGCTTCCGTTCGGAGTCGAGCCGCTGCTCGGCGAGTTCGCGCGCCGCGCGCGTGGTCTCGATGCGCTTGCCGTTCATGTCAACCTGATAGGCCGCGTCGCGGATCTGCTGAATCGCGCGTCCCTCCGAGCTCTTGAAGCGCTCTTCGGACTGCGCGCGCTCCAGTTTGCCGCGTGCGTAGTTCGCTTCCTCGATGCTTCGGCCGAGCGGGTACGAGACGCTCAGGCCGAACGCCCAAGTCGGGTAGTCGTATCCGAAGAGCTGTCCGAGCACGTTGCCGAAATCCGTCGTCGAGCCAGGGCCGACGATCGTTCCCGGGAATCCGCCCTGCCGCAGGACCTGTGTTCCGCCGAGGCCGCTGGCCTGATAGCTGGCGTTGAAGTGGATATCCGGCAGCGTTTGATTCTGGAGGAACTTGACGTTCGTGTCGGCGTTCTCGATGTCCTTGCGCGCGCGCTGCAGATCCGCGCGATCGGTGATCGCACGGTTCACCGCGGCCTCGACGTCCAGCGTCGGGGTTGCGACGGGCGGCGTGTCCAGCGGCTGCAGCGCGGTCAGCCAGGTTTCCGCTTTGGTCGGATCCATGATCAGCATGCGGAGCTGATCCTCCGCCTGCTTCACCGTCGTTTCCGCGATGATGAGCTGCTCCTGGTTCGACGCCACTTCAGCCTGCGCAGACACGAGATCGAGCGGTGGCGCAGTACCGACGTCAACCTTGGCCCGGTTCACGCGAACCAGTTCCTGCGCGAGATCGACCGCCGTTCGTCGCGCCTCGACGTTGGCGCGGGCGGACACGAGATTCCAGTACGCCGACTTGACCGCCGCCGTCGTGTGGACGACGCTCTCGCGCAGTCGTGTGTCGGCGATGTCGCGGTTCGTCTTCGAGATCGCGAGCTGCTGGCGGGCGTTGTCGAACTTCAGGTCGCGCAGCAACGGCTGCGACACGCTGATGCCGAGGCCCGACTGAATGAGCGGGTTGTAGCTGTTCAGAAAACTGTTGCTGTTCGTGTGCGTTGACGACCACGAGACGCTGTACGTCGTTCCGAACCAGGGCAGCCGCTGCGCGAGGCCCGCGTTCCCGGTCACGACGTCGTTCGTCGTGGCCGTCGGGAACAGGAAGCTCGTCGGCGGCATGAGCTGGTTGTTCGAGTTCAGGCTCGTCTGGAACGTCGGCTTGAACGTCCCCAGCGACGCGGCGACGCGCATGTCGCTGATCTGCGGATCGATGCGATCGGCCTTGAGGTCGACGTTGTCGCCCAGCGCCATTTTCACGGCTTCGTCCACGCTGAGCGGCAGCTCGCGCGGCGCTGCCGACGAGGGCGTTTGTGCGGACACGCTGGTGGCGAGTCCGACGGCGAAGAGAGCAAGGAGAGCGGTTCGTCGCATCATGACACCTGAAAAACGGAAGAGACGGATCTTGGCCGCGTCGTCGAACAGCGAGTACGCGACCGGGGTAACCACGAGCGTGAGGAGAAGCGCCATCGTCTGGCCGCCGAAGATGACGAATCCGATGGCGTGATTGGTGCCGGCGCCGATGCCGCGCGACACGATGAGCGGGATCATGCCCGCCACGAACGCGAAGGTGGTCATCAGGATGGGCCGCAACCGATCGCGGCTGGCGCGGATGACCGCATCGTGCGTGGACAGGCCGGCGGCCTTGAGCTGGTTCGCGTGATCGATCTGCAGAATCGAGTTCTTCTTCACGACGCCGAAGAGCACCAGCAGGCCGAGGGCCGAGAAGATGTTCAGCGACTGTCGGAAGATGATGATCGACAGGAGCGCGAACGGCAGCGTCAGCGGCAGCGACAGGAGAATCGTCACCGGATGCAGCCACGATTCGAACTGTGCCGCCAGGATGAGATACATGAACACCAGCGACAGCACGAAGGCGACGACGAAGTTCTGCGCCGCGCGTCCGAGCTCGCGCGAGCGGCCGGTGAACGCCCCGCGGTAATCGCCGCCGGGGTTCAGTTTATTGAACTCTTCGAGCATCGTGTTCTGGACCGCCGCCTGCGACGCGCTCGGCAGCAGGTTGCAGAAAACCGTGACCTGCCGCTGTCGAGCGAGACGGTTGATGTCGGACGGCGCCGAGCCGTGCGTGAAGTCGGCCACGTTGTCGAGCGCGATGCTTCCGAGGCGCGACGAGGGAACCGTCAGGCTGCCGACGGCTTCCTTGGTTGTCCGATCCTCGGACCGCGCACGAAGGTGGACTTCGTATTGCTCGCCGGCCTCGTTGTACGTCGTGACCTGATCGCCGCCGACGAGCAGCCGCAGCGCCTCGGCCGCGTCAGCCACCTGGACGCCGAGATCCGCCGCCTTCGGACGATCCACTTGCACTGACAACTCGGGCTTGCCGACGTTCATCGACGTGTCGATGTCGACGACGCCGGGGATCTTCTTGACCCGTTCCATCAGCTGCCGGCTGATCCGATCCAGTTCCTTGAGATCCGGTCCGTTGATGAGGAACTGCACGTCCGCGGCCTGCGCGCCTCCGCCGCCGATCGTTGCGACCGGCTGCACCGACGTTCGGAGATCGGCCGCGAGCGGCGGCAGAATCTGGTCGCGGATGATGCCCATCACCGCGAACTGATCGCGCGCGCGGGTCTCGATTGGCTTCAGCCGCACGTAGATGTTCCCGAGATTCCGGGTCTGCGCCGGGTCGCCGCCAATCGTCACGAGCGTGTAATCCACTTCGTTGAGCCGCTGGCGAATCGTGTTCGCGACGCGGTTGACGATGACCTCCGTCGCTTCGAGACTCGTGCCTTCAGGCGCGCGCAGGTTGACCTCGAACTCCGACTGGTCGTCCTGCGGCATGAAGTTCTTGTTCGCCGCCATGAACAGCGGCACGCTCGAGAACAGGACGAGGACCGCGAGCCCGGCGATGATGGCGCGATGGCCCATCGCCCATTCGAGAATGCGCGTGTAGAAGACGTCGATTGCATGGAAGATGCGCGAGTCCTTCGATCCGTGGCCCTCGCCTTCCTTGTGCTGGACCTTCAGCCAGCGTGCGGAGAGCATCGGCGTCAGCGTGAAGCTCACGACGAGCGACACCATGATCGCGAACGCCATCGTCAGGCCGAAGCTCTTCATGAAGCGGCCGACGATGCCGCCCATGAAACCCACCGGTACGAAGATGGCGACGAGCGACAGCGTCGTCGCAAGGACGGCGAGGCCGATCTCCTGCGTGGCGTCGACAGCGGCCCTGAACTGATCGTCGTGCTCCTCTTCGATAAACCGGTAGATGTTCTCGAGGACGACGATCGCGTCGTCGATGACGATGCCGACGGAGAGCGTCAGCGCGAGCATCGTCATCAGGTTGAGCGTGAAGCCCATGTACCAAATCAGCCCGAACGTCGCGACGATGGACGTCGGGATCGCGATGGCGGAAATGATCGTCGAGCGCAGATTCGCGAGGAAGAGCAGCACGACGAGCGCCGCGAGTATCGATCCGACGACGAGGTGTTCCTCGACGTTGTGGATGGCGGCTTCGATGAACTCTGACGTGTCGCGGACGATGCGTGCGCTGTAACCGGCCGGCAGACGGCCCTTCAGCTCCTCGAAGCGTTCGCGGACGGCGCGAACGACCTCGACGGTGTTCGTGCCGGACTGACGGCGCACCTGCAGCAGCACTGTGCTCTCGCCGTTGACGTTCGCGACGGTGTCGGGATCGGCCTCGCCGTCCTCGACGCGCGCGACGTCCGCGATGCGCACGGGATGTCCGCCCGTCGCGCGAATGACGATGTCACCGAACTCGGCGACGGTTTGCACGCGGCCGCGCGTGCGCAGCGTGACGGACTGCGGTCCCTGGTCCATGCGGCCGCCGGGGATCTCGATGTTCTGCGACTGCAGCGCCCGGGCGACGTCGGTGACGGTCAGGTTGTACGCGCGGAGCCGGCTGCCGTCGAGCCACACGTTGACCTGACGCTGGCGTCCGCCGAGGACGAGGACCTGGCCGACGCCGCTGACGCTTTCGAGCTGGCGGCGCAGCACCTTGTCGGCGTACTCGGTGATATCGCGAACCGGGCGGTTCGCGGTGAGCGCCAGGCTGAGGACCGGCGCCGCGTCCGGATCGAAACGATCGACGCGCGGCTGCTGTACCGTCTTCGGGAGCAGCGGCAGCGCGCCGTTGATCTTGTCCCGGACTTCCTGAGCGGCGACGTCAGGATCCTTGTCGAGGAGGAAGCTGATCATCACCTGCGAGACGCCTTCGGACGAAACCGAACGGAGCTCGTCGATGCCGCTGATGGTGTTGACCGCTTCCTCGATTTTGTCGGTGACCTCGGTTTCGATCTGCTCGGGCGCGGCACCCGGCTGCACCGTGGTGACGACGACGGTCGGGAAGTCGACCTTCGGAAAGCGATCGACGCCGAGGAGCGTGAACGCGAAGGCGCCGACAACGGTCAGCGAGAGGATGAGAACGCTCGCGAAGACCGGGCGTTTGACGCAAAGTGCGGCAAGCCACTGCATGGTATTACTCCTGCACCTTCGTGCCGTCGATGAGCTGGCCGAGGTTCCTGGTCGCGACCTGCTCGCCCGTCTTGAGTCCGCTCGAAATCTCGGTTCGATCGCCGACGACCTGGCCGATCGTCACGATGCGTTCCTCGACCTTGTCGCCGTGAACGACGAACACGCGGCTGGTGCCGGCGGCGGTTTGTACGGCCGGCGTCGGGATCAACACGCCGGTGCTGCGGTCGCGCTGCTCGATGCGCGCGGTGGCGAAGAGACCCGGCTTCAACTCACCCTTCGGATTCGGCACGACTGCTTCGATCGTCAAGGCGCGCTGATCGGCCTGAAGCGACGGCGAGACGAACTGCACCTTGCCGACGAACTGCTTGCCCGGGTACGCGTCGACCTCGAAGTTGACCGGTTGTCCGACGCCGACGGTCGAGATGAACTGCTCGGGCACCGTCAGCTTGACGCGCAGTGGGTTGGTGCGCACCACGACGGCGACCTTCGTGCCACGCGTGACGTAGTCGCCGACCGACACGAGACGCTCGGCGATCGATCCAGCGAATGGCGCCCGCACGACGGTGTCGGCGAGCGCTTTACGCGCCAGCGCCACACGGGCGCGCGCAGCCAGAAGCGATTGATACTGCTGTGAGGCGCCGTTCTTCGCGGCTTCGTACTGCTGACGCGTCGCTTCCATCTGCGTCTGGCGCTGCTCGTATTCGGACTGCGACACGACCCGCTGATCGAGCAGCGACTTGATCCGCTTGAACTCGTTCTGCGCGAGGTCGTAGGTCGCTTTGGCGTTCTGCACCTCGGGCACGCGGTTGACGTCAAACGTGTCGCCGCCCGCGAGACCGAGCCGCGCCTCGATCTGCGCGGCGTTCGCCTCCGCCTCTTTCAGCTGCGCGTCCGTTTCGGTCGACGAGAGCCGAATCAATTCGGCGTTCTCCGCGACCGCCGTGCCGCGCTCGATGTGCGCGGCGATGACGCGGCCGACCGTTTCCGCGGCGACGTCCGCCTGCTCTTCGGCGGTCAGCGACCCGGTGGCACGGATGAAGCGGGCGATAGGCTGTTCCACGGCCGCGGCCGGCGCGACGGCGACGGCGGACGGCGTGGCGGTGGGGTTGTCCTTGGCTTTGGCATCGCCGGTACTGCAGGCGGCGCCGATGGACGCCGCGGTGATGAGCAGCGGCAACATGAAACGGGCGGAAGTCATCGAGAGCTCCTCACACTGACGACGGATGGTTCAGTCACGGGTTCGTCTACGCTTGCGCAGTCCGGGTTGAGAATCGGTTGCAGGGGCACGCCGGCCTTGATTCCAGCCAGCGTCAAATCGAGGACGTTTGCGGCCATCTTGTCGGCGTCTTCGTCCGGGGCCATCCGGTCGCAGACCCGCAGGACCGCGACGCCGAGAATGCCGGCGCTGAGCGCCCGCATCGCGGCCGCAGGATCGACCGAGGCCGGCAGCGCGCCGTCAGCGACGCAGCGGCCGATTTCGTCGATGATGCTCGCCTTCATGTCGCGGACGAACGCGAACCGTTCGTATTCGCGGCTGATGCGCGGCACCGTGCGGTCGATGAACATCAGCGCGAAGTACTCGGGGTGCTGGCTGCTGAACTGATAGAAGTGCCAGAAGATCGCGCGGATGCGCGCGAGCGGCTGCAACGACTCGAGCTCGCCCACGTGGTCCGCGTTGTGGGGATCGCCCAGAATCCGGAAACCCTCCTCAGCCAGCGCGAAGAAGATGTCGTCCTTGTTCGTGAAGTAGCTGTAGATGGCCGCGGGGCTGTACTCGATGCGTTCGGCGATCTTTCGAATGGAAACGTTCTGGTAGCCCTCGGATGTGAACAGCTCACGGGCCGCGTCGAGGATGGCGCGGCGCACGGCTTCACGGTCACGTTCGTGGCGTTCTTTGATGCCCATGTGGTCGGGATTCCTGGGGAAGAAGTGTGAACGGTGTTTAGATCCTTAACGTCGTTAGACGCACGAATGGACTGAAGGTTTCATTGATCAGCTAACTGTTGTTATGGAATTACTTAGGTCGTTCGCAGAAGAGCTGTGAGCGCCAGCAGGTAGGTGACACTAGCAACGACGAGCGTCACCCCGAAGCCCCAATTCATCGCCACGAAGATGGCGAGCGTCGCGCCGAGAACCGACAGCGCCCCGTTCAGGCCCCAGGCCCAGGCGACCAGGTCGGGCGCCCGCCCGCTGAGCATGCGCAGTCCGGTCGGCATCGGGATTCCCAGCAACAGTCCTATCGGCACGAGCGCCGCGATCGCGACCGCCATCCGGAAGGGTCTGGGGAACGGGATCGCCCACGCGACGAGCGGCGTGACGACCACCGTCACCGCAAGCGCCACCACTGCCACCGCGACGAGCGCGCGCATTGCTGATTGACGCAGCGTGCGTTCCTCGAATCGCCGGCTCCAGGCCGCTCCCAGTCCCGTGCCGAGCAGGAGCGAGAAGAGCGTCACCGTCAACGAGTAGACGGGATGACCGAGCAGCAGGACGAATCGCTGGAGCACCGACACCTCGACGAGCATGAATCCTGCGCCGAGGGCGCCGAAGTACATCAACCAGTTGAACCAGCCAGGCGTCCGCGAAATCCCGCGACTCGCGACGACGAGCGGGCCGATCACGAAGAGCGCGATCAAACAGACGGAGATGCCGAGGAGCGTCATCAACGCGCTCAGGCCGTTGCCGAACAGCATCGAGCGCCCGAAGGCGACGTCGAACTGGTTTTTCAGCTTCGTCGTGTGGAAGAAGAACGGGCGGTCGTCGGTCGTCGGCCGGATGTCCCACGCGTAGTCTTCGTAAAACCGTTCGCGATCCGCCGCGTTCACCAGTCGCGCGTAGTCCCCCGTCCGCGTGCTCCCCACCCACTCATCGTCGGCCGGGAGTCCATGCATGCCCGGCGCATACAGGACCTCGAATCCGAGCCGTTCGGCCTGGTCGCGCGCGCGCTGGACTTCTGCGGAGCTGAAGGGCGAGCGCCGCAGGATGAAGCTGGCGACTTTTTCGCTCCGCACGATGAGCAGCCGGTCCGCGACGTCCCAGCCGCGCGCTGCGCACGCTTCCTGCGCGAGCGAGACGAGGCGGAGCCCGTCGAACACCCACCGCGTAATCGTGAGCACGCCGTCGTCGGTGAGATGGTCGAGGTAGTCGTTGAACGCGTCGACCGTGTAGAGCGTGTTCTCGGTCAGCGTGTACGCGCCGGCGGCAGTGGCGGCCCACGTGTCAACGAGCGACGCCTGGATGACGTCGTACTTTTCGGACGCGCGGCGCACATAGCTGCGGCCGTCGTCGACGACGATGCGGACGCGCGGGTTCGTGTAGATGCCGCCGGAGTATTCGCGGAAGCGCGAGCGCATCACGTCGTTCGCGATGATCGGATTGATCTCGACGCCGTCTACGTGGGCAGCGCCGAAGACCAGTGCGGAGGCGAGATCGCGCCCGCCGCCCGGCCCGATGACCAGCGCACGGAATCCCGGCTGCGCCAGTCGGTAGGCGAATGCCGTCAGCTCGTACTTCAAGTACTGCGCGTTCGAGAGATCTCCGGACAGGCGGAGGATTGGCGTCGAGGCGGCCGAATCGATGTCCATGAAGCGCGAGTCGGGCAGCGGCCCCTCGTACGCGGAACTGAGCGACCAGTCGCCGTGTGGCCGGTCGTAGACGCCGATTCGCGAGAACGAATTCCATTTGCTGAACAGGACCGTGTCGCCCTTGTGGCCCTTGGTATCGACGACGTCGAACGCTGCGCGTCCTGAAAGTTGCCCGGCCATGGCGAGCCCGACCATCAGTCCGCCGGCGACGAGGCCGCGCACGCGTTGCGGCGGCGCGGCGAAGAAACCGGCGGCTGCCACGGCGCACACGGCGGCGGTCAGCACGACGCCGGGCGCTCCCAGGCGATCCATCAACGGAATGAGCGCGAGGCAGCCGGTGGCAGCGCCAATCAGATCGGCTGCGTAAACGGCGTTGATGTGCGCGGTCAGGCGCGAGACGGCCACCGTGATGACGAACCCGCCGGTTAGAAACGGGAGCGCGGCGAGCGCGTAGATCGTCAACATCAATCGCAGGTTCTCGGGCGTGTAGTTCAGGCCGACGCGCAGCCGTACCAGAAAGTACAGCGACACGATCGTGGCGGCCGTGTACACGAGAGAGGCTGCAGCGAGAAGGCCGTCCGTGGAGAACCGCGCGAGACGACCGCGCGCGACGAATGCGAAGACGCCGCTCGCACTGATACCGAAAAGCGCGATCGAGATGGCGAGAAACGCGAAGTGGTAGTACATGACGACCGAGAAAATCCTGGTCAACGCCAGCTCGATCATCAGGAGCGTGCTCGAGACGAGGGCCACCGCGAACAGGTGACGGGGTGCCACGCGCGGCGGCTGCACGGCCGTGAGTGTACCATTGCGTTGCCGATGGCCGGCTCCGCCATTCTGTTTCGACGGCTGTTCCTCGGTGCGTCCATGCTTTGGGCCGCAACGATTCCGTTCGCCACGCGGATGGCGTCACTCGACGGCTCGAGCACGGCTGGCTACCTGATCGCCGCGACGGTGTACGCCACTGGCAGCCTGGTCTGCCATCAACTGCCGCAACGATCGTTTCATCTGTGGGGACACCAGCTTCCTGTCTGTGCGCGCTGCACAGGCCTGTATTTCGGCGCGGCCGCGGCAGCGCTCGTCGCGCTGGTTTCGAGACCGACGGGGTCGAGGCTCGCGCAGGCCGGCGTCCGTGCCCGACTCACCGTGCTCGCGGTGGCCGCGGCGCCTGCGGCACTCACCCTCGTCTACGAGTGGACGACAGGGACCATGCCGTCGAACGTGATTCGAGCGTTCACCGGAGTCCTGCTCGGCGCGGCGACGATGTGGATCATCGTTGACGCGATGGAGGAGCCGATTCACGGACTCCCGGCCATCGAGCGTCCGCGAGCCATGGAGTAAACTTAGTGATCGTGCGCGCTACTGCCGCCGAACAAACACAGTCAGGTGGGCTGGTGCTCCTGTGCCTCGCGTCGTGGGCCATTCCCGGCGTGGGCCATCTGTGGCTCGGTCGCCGGCTGAAGGGGCTGATTTTCCTGGTCGCGGTGCCTCTGATGTTCGCGATCGGGCTGGGCAGCCACGGCCGCCTGTTTCCGTTCGACCTGTCCGATCCGCTCGTCAGCCTGGCCGCACTGGCGGACCTTGGGATCGGCGTCACCTATTTCATCGCGAGCGCCCTCGGTTTCGGCGTCGGGGACGTGCGCGCCGTCACCTACGAGTACGGCAACGCGTTCCTCGTCGTCGCCGGACTGCTCAACCTGCTGGTGGTGCTCGACGCGTACGACGTCGCGCTTGGTCGCAAGTAGGGGCGCGATCCGATGCAAAGCCACCTGCTTTACCTCTCGATGTTCGCGTTCTTCGTCTCGCTCGTCTTCGCCGTCATCGCCAAAGACGACGTGCGGGAGCAGCTGCGGTTCGGCGGACTGATGTTCGCCGGGTTCCTCGTGTCGGCGATCGTGCTCGGCTGGTTGATGTACCCGTTCCCCCTCTGATCTCATCTCATGACGTTCGAGAACCTGATCCTGACGCGGGACGGCGCGGTGGCGACCGTCACCATCAACCGGCCGAAGGTGCTGAACGCGCTCGACTCGCGGACCATCGACGAGCTGCGGCGAGCGATGCTCGATCTGAAAGCCGACGCGGCGGTCCGCGCAATCGTCCTCACGGGCGCGGGCGACAAGTCGTTCGTGGCCGGCGCCGACATCAACGAGCTTGCCGTCCAGACGCCGACCAGCGGACGCGAGCACGCGCTCGCCGGGCAACATGTCTTCGATCTGATCGAGAACCTCGGCAAGCCGGTCATCGCCGCGATCAACGGGTTCGCACTCGGCGGCGGCTGCGAGCTCGCGATGGCGTGCACGCTGCGGATCGCAGCTGACACCGCGCGCCTCGGGCAGCCGGAGATCAATCTCGGGCTGATTCCCGGTTACGCGGGCACCCAGCGCCTGCCGCGGCTCGTCGGCAAGGGTCAGGCGATGGAGTTGATCCTCACCGGCGTGCCGATCGGCGCCGAGGAGGCGTGGCGCATCGGCCTCGTCAATCAGGTCGTTCCCGCCGGCGAGCTTGCGGCCGAGGCGCGGAAGCTTGCGGATCGTCTGGCAGCAAGCGCACCGATCGCGATGCGCTACGTCATCAATGCCGTCAATCGGGGGATGGAGATGCCGTTCGCCGAGGCGTGCCAGTACGAGGCGACGCTCTTCGGCCTGGTTTCCTCGACCGAAGACATGCGTGAAGGGACGTCCGCGTTCCTTCAGAAACGCAAGCCGACGTTCTCAGGCAAGTGATCATCGAGTCATCAGCTCCCGGCGCGGGACGTCGCATCGCGATCGTCGTCGCGAAGTTCAACAGCTTCGTGACCGAGCGCCTCGAGGCCGGCGCCCAGGCCGCACTGCAGTCGGCCGGCGTGTCGCCGGCGGACGTCGTCGTCATCCGCGTGCCGGGCGCGTTCGAGATTCCGCTGGCGGCGAAGCGCGCGGCCGAGAGCGGCGGGTTTGACGCGATTGTCTGTCTCGGCTGCCTGATTCGTGGTGAGACGCCGCATTTCGAGTACATTTCCTCGGCGGTGTCGAACGGACTGACCGCGGCGGCTGCGGCGACTGGCGTGCCGATGGCGTTTGGCGTCCTGACGACCAACTCGGCGGAAGAAGCGTTGGCGCGCGCGGTGGTGGGGCCGAGCAACAAGGGACACGAGGCGGCGGTGGCGGCGCTCGAGATGGCCGACGTGCTGTCGCAGATTGCGCGGGCGGCCGCACAGCGCACGTGACGCGCGTGCGCTCGAGGCGGAACAGCCGGTGAAGAAGGATCCGCGTCGCCGGGCACGCGAAGCCGCGCTGCAGATCCTCTATCAATGGGAACTGGCCGGCGGCGACGTGGCCCAGGTGGCCGACACGTTCTTCGCGCACCAGTGGCCGAATCCCGACCCGCCGCCGGAGTCACTGCGCGAGTTCGCCACCGCGCTCGCGCGTGACACGGTCGCGCGCCTGGCCGAGATCGACGCGCTGATCGCGCAGACCACCGAACGCTGGCGTCCAGAACGCATGGGCGTGCTGGATCGTCTGATCCTGCGGATGGCGATCTGCGAGCTGTCGCGCGATCCTGCGACGCCGCCGCCCGTCATCATCAACGAGGCGCTCGAGCTGGCGCGCACGTTCGCCACCGAGGACTCGGTGAAGTTCGTGAACGGTATGCTCGACGCCGTTCGCAAGAAAATCGAATAGATGGCCACTTCTCTCGACGAACAAATCCAGCAGCGGCGCGTGAACCTCGCCGAGCTCGGCAAGCTCGGCATCGACGTCTATCCGCGCTCATTCGAACGCCGGCACACCATCTCGGATCTCGTAGCCGAGCACGGATCGCACGATCACGACACGCTCGAGGCTGCACAGCCGACGACGGTGACGAGCGGACGCATCCTCGCAATCCGCGCGTTCGGCAAGGCGAACTTCCTGGTCCTCTCCGACGGCCGCTCGCGGATTCAGGTGTACATCCGCCAGGACTCGCTGCCCGAGCTCGACTTCAAGATTTACAAGCTCCTCGATTTCGGCGACTGGGTCGGCGTCGAAGGTCGTCTGTTCCGCACCAAGACGAACGAGCTGACGATCTGGGCGTCGCGCCTGCACTTTCTCGCGAAGTGCCTGCTGCCGTTGCCGGAAAAGTGGCACGGCCTGACGGACGTCGAGACCCGCTATCGCCAGCGCTACGTCGACCTCATCGTCAACCCGGAATCGCGTCGGGTGTTCGAGACGCGGAGCCGCGTCGTGTCCGCCATCCGCGAGTTCATGACGGCGCGCGGGTACCTCGAGGTCGAGACGCCGATGATGCAGCCGATCGCGGGGGGCGCCATCGCCCGTCCGTTCATCACGCATCACAACGTGCTCGACATGCCGCTCTACCTGCGCATCGCGCCGGAGCTGTATCTCAAGCGGCTCATCGTCGGTGGGCTGGAACGCGTCTACGAATTTGCGCGCACCTTCAGAAATGAAGGCATTGATCGCAGTCACAATCCTGAGTTCACGATGATGGAATGTTACCAGGCGTATGCCGACTATCAGGAGATCATGCGGCTGGTTGAAGATATGTATGCCTATGTCGCCGAGCATGTGACAGGCAGCAAAGTGTTTACCTATCTGGGCACCCAGATCGATATCACACCGCCATGGAAGCGACTGACGCTACATGAGGCCATCGCCGAGTACACCGGCATCGATTATGAAGCCTATCCCGAGCGTGCAGAGCTGGCGGCGGCCATGCGAGAGCATGGCTTCACCGTGGATCCCAAGCTGGGCCGCGGCCGGCTGATCGACGAGCTGAAAGATACCGTGATCAAGGGAGAGACGGCCAAAATCAAGGAGCCGCTCTTCCTCTACGACTATCCCCGTGACATCTCACCGCTGGCCAAGCCCAAGCCCGGCGCGCCGGGGGTTGCCGAGCGCTTCCAGGCGTTTGCCGGCGGCCTGGAGCTGGGAAACGCCTTTACCGAGCTGAACGACCCCCTGGAGCAGCGGCTACGCTTCGAGGATCAGGCTCGCCAGCGAGCGACAGGTGACGACGAGGCCCAGGTGTTGGATGAAGACTACATCGAAGCACTTGAGTACGGCATGCCACCCACCGGCGGGTGGGGAGGCGGTATCGATCGTCTGACCATGCTGCTTACCAATCAGGAGTCTATACGTGATGTAATCCTTTTCCCAACTTTGCGCGAGCAGAAGCAAGGCCAGGCCTGACAGATTCACCCTTGACATCGTGCGGAATCGGCGCGTACAATCTCTTGGCAATTTGACGAACAGGTGCACAGCGAGCCCTTTCTCGGGCGCGCTGTTTTGTTTCTGCCCGCTCCCCTGCAGGTGGGCGTAGTGGAATGATGCGGCTCTACGCGGGCTGCCATTTCGCTTAAAGATTGCAACTTGGTGACGAGGAGCGTCACAGCTGGACCGGCCGGCGGCATTGGGCCAGCCGATCGGGGCGTGTTTTTGAGGAGTCCAGAAGATGACGACAAATTCCATGAATGGATCCGGCAGTGTGCGTGCTGGTGAAAAAGAGAAGATCCCGCTGACGCGGGAGGGTTACGAAGAGAAGAAAGCACGCCTGAACTTTCTGGTCACCGAGCGTCGCCAGCAGGTTGCCGACTATATCCATGAAGCGAAGGAGGCTGGCGACATCAGCGAAAGCAGTGCCTACGAAGACGCCAAGAACATCCAGGCGATGGTCGAAGGCGAGATTCAGGAGCTGCAGCGGATTATAGACAATGCCATCATTCTGGATGTACCAGAGATGCAGGATGATGGTCAGCGCACCGTGCGCCTGGGGGCGACCATTGACGTTGAGACACCGCGCGGGCCGAAGTCCTTTACTCTGGTAAGTACAGTCGAGGCCAATAGCGCTAATAACAAGCTCTCCGATCAGTCACCGGTAGGTCGAGCCCTCATGGGCCACAGCGAGGGCGACAAGATCGAGGTCGTTACCCCTGGCGGCTCCGTCATCTATACCATCCGCAAAATCCACTGATCTCGCGGGTAACTCCTGGTAACTCCTGATTATCCGCGAGATCAGTGCGCCGGCTCGACCGTTGACAATCTGC
>DATBHR010000072.1:0-1559 GCA_036557365.1 Vicinamibacterales bacterium | reverse complement strand
GTATCCGGCAGCTCGATCGTCATCGTCATCACGTGCGAGGACTCGAAGCCCGGATCGACGGCGCGCAGCTTCAGGAAGCTCTTCACGAGCAGTCCGGCGCCGACGAGGAGCACGAGCGCGAGCGCCATCTCCGCCACGATCAGGCCGTGGCGGAACCGCAGCGACCGCTTCGTCGATGAACCGGGGCCCTCTCGAAGCGCGTTCGACACGTCGCCGCGCGTCGCCTGCAGCGCCGGCACCAGTCCGAGCAGCACGCCCGCGATCAGCGCGCCCGTCATCGTCACCGCGAGCACCCAGCCGTCGGCGCGAATCTCGGAGGCACGGGGCAGCATCCCTTCGGGCACCAACGTGAGGAGCACCGGTGCGGTGACCGCGGCAACCCCCAGCGCCGCCAGTCCCCCCGCTATCGACAACGCGGCGCTCTCGGTCAGGAGCTGACGGACGAGACGGCCGCGGCTCGCACCGAGCGCCATGCGCGTCGCGATCTCCTGCCTCCGTGTCGTCGCTCGCATCAGCAGCAGGTTCGCGACGTTGGCGCATGCGATCAGCAACACGCAGATCACCGCACCCGAGAAGATCGCCAGCGGCTGTTTGACGTCCCCGACCATGGCGTCCTTGAGAGCGATCACTCGGGCGATCTGGTCCGGCGCCCCGCCGCGATCGCGCAGGACGTTGCTGGCGAACACCTCGAACGTCGCGCCCGCCTGCTCGCGGGACACGCCCGGCGCCAGCCGGCCAATCACCGGCCGACTGTAGGTCAGGTGGGGATCCGCCCGAACGGCTAGTGGCACCCACAGGTCGGTCTTCGATGGATACGAGAATCCCGCGGGCATGACGCCAATCACGGTGTACTGCGTGCCGTTCAGCGTGATCGATCGGTTCAGCACCGACTCATCGGCGCCGAAGCGCGAGCGCCAGAGGCCGTCGCCGATCACCGCGACGTGGTCGCGGCCAGGATGATCCTGGTCTGATGCGAATCCAATCCCAAGCGACGGACCCACCCGCAGCACGCGGAAGAAGTCCGGTGTCACGGTCGCCGCGACGACGCGAACGGCGTCGCCGGCGCCCGTGAGCGTCAACGGGTTGCTGCCGAACGTCGTCAACGACTCGAACGAGCGATCGCGCTCGCGAAGCGCCAGGTAGGCGCGATCCGAGAGTCCGGGATAGATGAAGAAGGGCTGGCCGGGTGACGAGTAGGAAATGGAACACAGATTCTGCGAGTCCGGGAAGGGCAGCGGGCGGAGCACCACGCTGCGGACGACCGTCAGGATCGTAGCGTTCGCGCCGATGCCGAGGGCCAGCGTGATGACCGCGCCCAGAGCAAAGATCGGCCGCTTGCGGAACGCGCGTGCGGCGAACGCCAGATCCTGGCCGGCGCTTTCGAGCGCGACGATGACGTTGGCGTCGTGCGCCTGATTTCGAGCGGCCGCGCGGCTGCCGAAGCGCGTCTGCGCGTCCCGCCGCGCCTCGTCGGGCGACATGCCGGACGCGATGTTGTCGCGGATGCGCGACTCGAGGTGAAACTGCAGCTCCTCGTCGATGTCGTCGTTGACGCCGCG
>DATBHR010000071.1:0-33811 GCA_036557365.1 Vicinamibacterales bacterium | reverse complement strand
GTCGGCTGCCGCCACGTTGCGGATGATGAACGAGCCGCGGTTGAACTTGCGGCCCGCGGCGTCGAACGGTTCCTCGGCGGCGTCGAATGCCGCGTCCTTGAAACGGAACCGCAGCGTCGCGAGCGCGGTGTCCGCGTTGTGATTGACGAGAAACACCGAGCCCGTGCCGGCGACTGCGCCTTTGACGCGCAGCTCCGAAACCTTGTCCGCCGGCGCGTCGAGCACCTTCACGTCCGATACGCGGATCGCCTGCACGTTGAACAACTCGGGGAACGTCCAGCCCGTGTCGTCGTACGGCGTCCGCTGCGGATCGTTCGGGCTCCAATACTGATAGTCGAGCAGCGAGTCGGCCATGCGGCTGTACGGTTGATCCATGCGGACGATGTACGAGCCGGCGGGGAAGGTGCGCGTGCGCTCGTTCGCCGGCGCGTCGCGGCGGTCCTGACCCTGACTGTCCTGGGCGCTCGGGCCGCCGCCGTTCCCCTCCTGGCGGTCCTGTCCGTCGGTCGTCGTCGTCGGACGGGGCGGGGTGCGTTTGCCGGGCACGGCGACGGTGAACGGCGCGGTCGCGCGCGTGATCTCGACGCCCTGCTTCTGCAGGACGCGAAGGAGATCGGCCTGTGCGCCGGGCCGCGGATCGTCGCCCGGCAGCACGTACGCGGCCGGACCTTCGGTCTTCGCTTTCAGGATCGATCGCTTGCTCTTCAAATAGAAGTTGCGCAGGAACAGGCGTCCGTTCTCGGCGAAGTAGTGCAGCGCCGTCAGCAGGCCCGTCTCTTCGTAGTTGTTGTTGTTCCGCTGCGACCACATCGCTTTCGGCAGCGGCGGGTTCTGCTTGTACCACGTCCGCGCGTACTCGTTCGGCTGCAGCGTCCGTTCGACCGTGTCCGCGCCCCCGTTGCCGAACGTCTCGTAGAGGCGGCTGATGCCGTTGTGCAGCGCCGCGATGAACATCAGGTAGCCGGGCGACCAGGTGTCGAAGTTGCCGTGCGTGAACACGCCCGGCATGCCGAACTTGGTCATCTCCGACACGTTGTTCCAGCCGATCATCTGCCACTCGTCGGCGAGGATCGGATCGATCCAGGCGTTGTACGGGCCGTCGCCGACGGTGTTGTCGTAGAGATACGGCACCGACTCGTGCAGGTCGTGCAGCACCTGCGGGTGCCACTCCTGATACGCCTTCAGCACGTTCTCGGTGAGCTTCAGCGTGGCGCCCATCGCGTCGCGGTTGTTGTCGTGCGCGACGTACTTGCCCCAGTAGACGAGATTCGGCCAGTTCTTGCCGGGATTGGCGAGATGCCACTTGTAGATGTCCACCATCTTGTCGCGGCCGTCGACTTCGATGACCGGCGTGATGAGCGTGATCAGGTTGTTGCGGATCGACTTGATGTACTCGTGGTCGTCCACCGCGAGGCGGTACGCCAGTTCCATCAGCGCCGTCGGCGCGCCGGTTTCCGGCGAGTGGATGGTGCCCGTGATGTAGTACACCGGCGTGGACGCGGCGATCAGTTTCTCCGCCTGCGCGTCGTCCATGCCGATGGTCCGCGGATCGCCGAGCTTTGCAAGACGGCTGGTGTTCTCCTGCAGCTTGGCCATCAGCGCTTCGGATGCGACGGCCACCGCGATCATCTCGCGGCCTTCTTCCGTCTTGCCGATCGAGTACACCTTCACGCGCGGCGTTGCTTTCTCGAGCATCCGCATGTACTGATAGACCTCTTCCGCGTACGGCAGCTTGCCCGGCGCGCCGGCCACGTCGCCGAGCACGGCCTTCGGCGTCGGCACCGTCTTCGACGCCGGGAGATAGTCCACGAGCGGCGACGTGAAGTACGGCTCGGTCGTGTACTCCTTGATCTTCTTCGTGTAGTCCTCGTCGATCGCGATCTTCGGATCGCGGACGAACGTCGTCTGCGCGGTCAGCGTCGCGATGCTGGCGGCGACCGCGGCCGCGGTCGACGCGATGACGCCCAGCGCGGCGACTCGACGCGAAAGCGGTCGCCGCATGAGGCGGTTTGCACCCAGAAATCTGAAATTCATAGTCGAATCTTACGCGATAATGCCGCGAGAGGAGCGTCGTGATGCGCCGGACCGCGAATGTCGTGCTTTGCCTGACCGCGCTAATCGCCCAATCCGCGATCATCAGTTCGAAGGCGCCAATCGCCAACGAATCCGAGAGCGCCAATGAGCCTGTCATCGTCAATGAGTCTGGAATCCGCAATCCTCAATCCGCAATCGCTAATCAATCCGCAACCCGCAATCCGCAATCCGCAATGGTCGACTCGTCCGCGATTCTTCAAAGCATCGACGCACGGCGCGATGCCTACGCCGCGGTCGCGAAGCAGATTTGGGGCTTTGCGGAGGTCGGGTACCAGGAGCAGAAGAGCAGCGCGCTCCTGCAGGACGAACTCCGCCGCGCTGGATTCAGCGTCCGCGCTGGCGTCGCGGAGATTCCGACGGCGTTTGTCGCGTCGTTCGGATCGGGCTCGCCTGTGATCGCGATTCTCGGTGAGTACGATGCGTTGCCGGGCCTGTCGCAGGAGCCAACATCGCGCCGAAGCGCCGTGGTGCAGGAGGGCGCCGGACACGGATGCGGACACAACCTGCTCGGCACCGGATCGCTTGCGGCGGCGGTCGCGGTGAAGGAGTGGCTCGCGTCAGGACATCGCGGGACGATTCGCTATTACGGCACGCCGGCCGAAGAAGGCGGATCCGGCAAGGTGTACATGGTGCTCGCCGGCCTCTTCAAAGACGTGGACGCCGTCGTGTCGTGGCATCCCGCCGATCGCAACGATGCAAGTCCGGCGACCGATCTCGCGAACATCACCGGCAAGTTCCGGTTCCGCGGCATCGCCGCACACGCCGCCGCGGCGCCCGAAAAGGGACGCTCTGCGCTCGACGCCGTCGAAGCGATGGACTACATGGTGAACATGATGCGCGAGCACGTGCCGCAGGAGACGCGCATCCACTACATCATCACGCGCGGCGGCGCCGCTCCGAACATCGTGCCCGACTTCGCCGAGGCGTACTACTACGCGCGGCAGCCCGACATGCGCATCCTCGACGGCATCTGGGAGCGGATGGTCAACGCCGCGAAGGGTGCGGCACTCGGCACCGGGACGACGATGGAGCTCGAGGTGACCGGGGCGGTGTGGAACGTGCTGCCGAACGAGTACCTGGCCGGCATCGTGGAGCGGAATCTCGAGCGCGTCGGCGGGTTCACATACACCGCGGAAGAACAGAAGTTCGCCGAGGAACTGCGCAAGACGCTGACCGAAGCGCCGGCGATCGAGATCGGATCGCAGGAGAAAATTCAACCGATGCGTATCGGCACCGTCGGCAGCGCGTCAACCGACCTGGCGGACGTCAGCTGGAACGTGCCGACGGCGCAGGTCGTGGCCGCGACGTTCGTTCCAGGCGTCCCGGCACACAGCTGGCAGGCAACCGCGTGCGCGGGAGGCAGCATCGGCGTGAAAGGCATGATGGTTGCCGCAAAGACGATGGCGCTGACGACGGTGGATTTGTTCGACGATCCGACAAACATTCAGAAAGCACGAGCCGAATTCGATCGCAAGCGCGGCCCGGACTTCGTCTACAAAACGCGGCTCGCCGATCGCAAACCCGCGCTGGACTATCGCAAATGAAATCGAGTGCACGGGTTCACGGTACACGGGTGCTCGGGTGCGTACTCGGGTGCACCGGTACTCGAGTACCCGGGTACGGTACCCGAGTACCTGATGTGAGCCCGAAGCACTGGAGTACATGAGTACCGCACTCGAGCACCGGTGCACCGTGCACTTGTGACCCCGCAGCGCAAGGAGGGCATTTGTGACCACTCTGATCACCGGCGCATCGAGTGGTATCGGGCTCGAGCTGGCTCGTATCTGCGCGGCGCACAAGCACGACCTGGTGCTCGTGGCGCGGAGCGGCGACAAACTGCGTGCGCTGGCAGACGAACTGAAACGATCCGGCGTCCGCATCGACGTCTTTCAAACCGACCTGTCCCATCGTGAAGCGCCGGCGGCCGTTCAGCAGTTCGTCGAGCTGAAAGGACTCACGGTCGACATCCTCGTCAACAACGCCGGTTACGGCTTGTACGGGCGCTTCACGGAAACGTCCCTCGCCACCGAGCTCGACATGATTCAGCTGAACGTTGTCGCGCTGACGGAATTGACGAAGCGCATGCTGCCCGGAATGGTCGCGCGCAAGCAGGGACGGATTCTCAACCTCGCGTCGACGGCCTCGTTTCTTCCCGGTCCGCTCATGGCGGTGTATTACGCGACGAAAGCCTACGTGCTGTCGTTCAGCGAAGCCATCGCGACCGAGCTGGACGGCACCGGCGTGACCGTGACGGCGCTGTGTCCCGGACCGACCGCGTCCGGATTTCAGTCCACGGCCCATCTGGAAGACTCGAAGCTCGTCGCCGGCAGAACGCTGCCAACCGCCGCGGCAGTCGCGCGCTTTGGCTACGACGCGCTGATGGCGGGAACCGCCGTTGCGATTCCCGGCGCGACGAACAAGCTGACCGCGAATATCCATCGATTCTTTCCCCGCGCCATGGTGCGAAAAACCGTCATGAGCGCGCAGGAGCGCAGGACGTAACCAGGAGCGCGCGATGCCGCCGCTCAATGGGCATGTCGCCGGTGATGGGTCAGTGGGGATCGTTCTGGAAGACGAATCTCGAAAACGGAGAGGGGGTGGGAGCTCGGACGTGTGTTCGATCTGACCGACTATGACGGACGGCGGCCCGACTGGGGCGCTCATGCCATCGACTTTTCGATGTTTCCGAAGCCGTTCCTGGATCAGTTCAGAACGATGACCGAGCTGCGTGTTCAGCGCGCCCGCGATTGTCCGAGCGCCTTCAGGATCGCCTGAGCTCCCAGCGCCCCGGTTCTGCCCGTGAGGCCGTTTCCGGGATGGGCACCGGACCCGCATATATAAAGGTTGGGAACGGGCGTCTCGTACCGGGCCCAGCCGAGCAGCGGACGCGTGATGAACAGCTGATCCAGCGCGAGCTCGCCGTGGAAGATGTGGCCTCCCGTGAGGCCGTACGTGCGCTCCAGGTCCAGCGGCGTGATGGTCTGGCGCGCGACGATCGATGCTGCGAATCCCGGCGCGTGATCCTCGATGGTGCGCGTGGCCACCTCGGCGATCCGCTTTCCTTCGTCCTCCCAGCTCGAGCCGCGCAGCAGATACGGCGCGTACTGCACGTATGCCGAGACGACATGCTTTCCCTCGGGCGCCAGCGACGGATCGGTGATGGACGGAATCGTCAGCTCGACCCACGGCCTGTCGGCGATGCGGCCGTATTTGGCCGCGTCGAACGCGCGCTCGATCGCGTCGATGTCGTCAGCCAGCCGCACGCGTCCGGAAAGAGCCGCGACGCGCTCGGCGGTGTCGCGGCCGGCCATCGACGTGAAGCGCGGCAGCGCGTCGACCGCGTAGTTGATTTTTGCGAGCGTCCCGTGCGCGCGAATGTTCCGCGCGCGCTGCATGGTCCCGGGATCGAGATGCATCGGATCGACAAGGCCAAGCAGCGTACGTTTGGGATCGAGGGTCGAAGCGACCGCGCGCGCCTGAAGCTGCCCGCCGGTTGTGAGCGCGACGCCGGTCGCAGCGCCGCCGGTCACCGTGATCTGCGCGACGTCGACCCCCGTTCGAATCTCCGCGCCTGCCGCTCTTGCCGCGGACGCCAGCGCGTCGGCGATCGCACCGGCGCCGCCGCGCGCGAACCACCCGCTCGCGACAGGATGACCCTCGCTCGCGCCGAGCCAGAGCAGCACCGCGCCGCTGCCTGCGGACCAGGGACCGAGAAACGAACCCAGCACGCCGCCGGCGGCAATGGCGGCCCGGAGCGGTTCGCTTTCGAACGACTCGCCGACGAGATCGGCCACCGCCATCGGCATCCAGCGCAGCAGCCGATGCGCGTCTGCTTTTCCCAGCGCGCGGAATGCACGGCCAGCTTTCAACAACTCGAGCAGATCGCCGGCTGACGGATCGTCGATCGACGGCGGCGCCGTTCGCGCTACCACCCGGAGCAGGCCGGAAATTCGCGCGAAGCTTTCCAGGAACAACGGCCAGCGATCGGCGTCCTTCTGCGAATGCACGGCGAGGTCGCGCGCCGCATGGGCGCTGTCGCGCCACAACACGAGCGCGCGTCCGGCCGCCGACGGTGCGCAGACGTCCGCGTCGGGCCGGACGATCGCGAGCCCGTGCCGTTCGAGCGCGAGCAGCCGCACGATCGCCGGATCGATCGCGGCGAAATGCGCGAGCGTCGGACAGCGGAAGCCTGGCGCGATCTCGTCGGTCCGGGCGCAGCCGCCCGGCCTGTCGGCGCGCTCGAGCACGACCACTCTTTTTCCGGCTTTCGCAAGAATCGCGGCGGCGACCAGCCCGTTGTGGCCGCCGCCGACGATGATCACGTCGGTCATCGATCTCGACCTCGTCGAGACGGCATGGTAAGCACGATTGCACTTTCTTCCCGGCCGCCGCCTGGCAGGGAAACTTGCTTGCGTGGTGCGGTGCCCCGGCGTCGGTCAGCCGCCGCTCGCGGACCGCGGCCCAAAGTCGTTAACACACGTCGAGTTATCAGGCGTCAGTTCCGTTCTGCACGGTTACGCACGTCCGCCAGATTCGTGACTCGCGAGCCTGCTTTGTAATTCCGCCTGCTGTGGCACAGGGGCTGCACTTGCTCCGGCATATTTCTCGGCCAAGCTCCGTCTTCGCAGAGGAAGCATATATGAGGCGCCGTCTTTCGCATCGCATCGTTCGACTTCTCCGGGACACGGCCGGCACCAACATGATTGAAGCGGCCATCATCGCGCCGCTGCTGCTGCTGCTGTCCTTCTCCATCGTCGATTTTTCGGGCGTGTTCTACGTGTGGCTCGCGCTCGAAAACGGTGTCAGCCAGGCGACCCGTCTCGCCGTCACGGGTAATACGGTGGCCGATCCGACCAATCCCGCGGCGCAGCTCGATCGCCAGAACTCGGTGATCCAGGCGATGCGGGCCGCGACGCCGACGCTGACGCTCGACAACGGGGCATTCGCGTTCAGCACGCTCGTCGGGAACACGTGGACGCCCGGCTTCGCCGGCGCGGGCCAGGTGGGCAAGGTCAGCGTCACCTACACGTGGCGGATCATGACGCCGATCATCAGCCGCTTCTTCACGAACGGCCAGATTCAAATCACCGCGAACTCCGCAATGAAGAACGAGAGCTTCCAATGATGAGGCAAATCCGCGCGCGGGTTCGTCGATCGCGGCTGGCCAGCGAACGCGGCCAGAGCATGATCGAAATGGCGATGGTGAGTCCCTTCATCGTCGTCCTGGTGCTGGGACTCATCGAGTTGAGCTGGGGGCTGCTCGATCAGCACATCGTCACCAAGCTGTCCCGCGAAGGATCGAACCTCATCTCGCGCGACTCGACGCTCGACGAGGCGGCCGCGGCCATGCGGGCGATGAGCACCGGGCCGATCGACTTCAGCAGCCGTTCGAAGGCAACGTTCTCCGTCATCAAGTGGCTCGACATGCCGGGCGCCGCCAACGACAACACCATCGTCATGTATCAGCGCTTTTCGTTCGGATCGGCGCCGGGTACCAGCAGGTTCAGCTGCAGCTGCAGCCAGAGCGACTTCGGGTCCGGACCCGACTACATCGGCACGACCTGGAGCACCAACGCGAAGTACCGCGTGACGGGAGTACCCGCCGGCGCGTTGACCAAGGGCAGCTCGCTCTATGTCACCGAAATCTGGACCCAGCACGATTTGATCACGCCGTTCAACCGCTTCGGGTTCTCCGTCCCCACGAGCCTGTATTCGATAGCGTATTTTTAGCCGGAAGGTCATTGCGATGAAGAGCAGACTGCGATCTCTTGCGAAGCGGGAAGACGGCGTCGCCCTCATCTACATCGCCGTCACGTTGACGGCGTTCCTGCTGTTCACCGGCCTCGCCGTGGACAGCGGTCGTGGCTACGTGGTGAAAGCGGCGCTGACCAAGGCTGTGGACGGCGCGGCGCTCGCGGCCGCGCGCGAGCTGAACAGCGGCTCGCCGCAGACGAAGGCCGCACAGGTCTTCAAGGCGAACTTTCCGTCACAGTTTCTCGGCACCGTCGCCGACGATCCAACGTCGAAGCCGGGCTTCTACAACCTGACGACCAACCCGGCGACCGGCGTCAACGTCATCACGATCAACGCGACCGCGGTGCTGCCGACGACGTTCATGTCGCTCGGCAACATCCGATCGATGACCGTGGCGGCCGCCGGTCAGGCGACGCGCCGAATGGTCGATCTCTCGCTCGTCGTCGACGTCTCGGGCTCGATCGGATCGCAGTGGGCGACCGTCCGCGACGCGACCCGCAGCTTCATCGACTCGTTCGACGCTGCCCACGATCGCCTGTCGCTGACGCTCTTCAGCACGGGATCGGCGGTGCTGTACGCGATGCCGAGCAGCCGAGGGTTCGACAAGGCCGGTATCAAGGCCGCAGTGCCGAACTCGCTGCCGAGCGGCAGCACGCTGATGGCGGAAGGCATGTATCGCGGCTGGGATCAGCTGCGCACCGTGCCGAACGGGTCGCAGTCGGGCCTGCGCATCATCGTGCTCTTCACGGACGGCGCGTCCAACGGCGTGCCCGGCCAATGGGGCGGTGCCGGCGCGCCCGCGCGGTCCGTGCGAACCGAGGACTTTCCTGATCGGCACGATCCCGACAGCCAGACGCACAACACGCCGAACGTGTACGGCGTGACCATGACCGACACTGTCAACGGCGGGACGCCGAATCCGAACTTCAGCATCGGATTCGACGCGACGACGACGACGGGCATGAAGGACCTCACCAAGGTCAACTCGATGCCCGCCGCCATCCGGCACATGCCGCCCAACAGCTGGCATTCGCAGCACACCAGCAGCGGAATCCCGACGACGTTCCCGTTCGTGAGCAACACACTTCAGGTCAACGGCCGGTCGCAGAGCGTGGCACGCAGCCTGATCACCGACGGCACCGGCACGTATCCGACGACGCTCTGGAACGTGAACAACGCGGCGCGCAACCTGCTCGAGATCATCGCCGATGCGGCGCGCACCGACGCGGGCGGCGACTATCCGATCCGCATCTACACGATCGGCATGGGCAACCTGGCAAACCTGCTGCTCGGCACGATCCCGGAGACGCCGGCGTCGATGCTGCAGCGCGTCGCGAACGACAAGCACTCGCCCGACTTCAATGCCGCGCAGCTTCCGGGCGCCTACTTCTACGCGCCGACGGCGGCGGACGTGTCGGCGGCGTACGAAGGCATTCAGAATCAGATCTTGCGGCTCAGCAAATAAGAGAAGCCGTCGCGGCGCGTCGCGTCGCGTCGCGTCGGGTTCTGGGCTCAGGGTGCTGGGTGCAGGGTTCGTTCGGGTTCTGGGTTCAGAGGTTCAGGGTTCGGAAGTTCAGGGTTCAAGGTTTTCGCGTTCAGAGTTCAGGGTTCGTGAATCCTGAACCCGGCACCCGAACCGCACCAAGAACCCGGCACCCTGCACCCTGAACCCGATCAGTTCTTTCCGAGTATCCTCATCGCGGCGTTTCGGCCCGGCGCGCCCATGATGCCTCCGCCAGGATGCGTCGCCGAGCCGCACATCCACAGGTTCCGGACAGGC
The DNA here is from genome assembly GCA_036557365.1 of Vicinamibacterales bacterium. GTDB lineage: Bacteria > Acidobacteriota > Vicinamibacteria > Vicinamibacterales > CAVVIG01 > DATKHR01. Next base: position 24,183 of record DATBHR010000071.1, on the reverse strand, counting down.
GTCTTGTACTGCGCCCAGCCGGGAACCGGCCGCGCGAAGAACAGCTGCTCGAGCGTCAGCTCGCCCTGGAAGATGTTGCCTTCCGTCAGCCCGAACTCGCGTTCCAGATCGAGCGGCGTCACTACCTGGCGGTGCAGGATGATGTCGCGGATGTTCGGCGCATATTCGGCGATGGTGTCGATGACGGTATCGCCGAACGCCTCGCGCTGATCGTCCCAGCTGCCGTTGCGAAGCTTGTACGGCGCGTACTGCACGAAGCACGACAGGATGTGCTTGCCGGGCGGCGCAACGGACGGATCGGTCAGCGTGGGAATGACCATGTCGATGTACGGCCGGCGTGAGAACTCGCCGTATTTGGCCTGATCGTAGGCGCGCTCCATGTAGTCCACGCTCGGCGAGACCGACAGCGCGCCGCGCAGGTGCGCGCCTTCGCCCGGAAGGGACGTGAAGTTCGGCAACGCGTCGAGGGCAAGGTTGACCTTGCCCGAGGATCCCCTGAACTTGAAGCGCCGGACTTCTTCGAGGAAGTCGCCGGGCAGCTCGCGCTCGTCGAGGAACTTGAGAAACGTCAGGTTCGGGTCGACGCTCGACAGCACGAGGTCCGCATCGATTTCGTCGCCGTTCGTGAGGACCACGCCGTTCGCGCGGCCGCCGGCGACGCGGATCTTCATGACGGACGCTGTCGTCCGAATCTCGACGCCCGCCTCGCGCGCCGCCGATGCGATCGAGTTCGAGATGGCGCCGGTGCCACCGCGCGCGAATCCCCACGAGCGGAACGCGCCGTCGATCTCGCCCATGTAGTGGTGCAGGAGCACGTAGGCGGTCCCCGGCGATCGGACGCCCAGAAATGTCCCGATGATGCCCGACGCCGACATGGTCGCCTTCAGCACGTCGGTCTCGAACCACTGGTCGAGAAAATCGACCGCACTCATCGTCATCAGCTGGACCTGGTTGTAGCGGTCGCCGTCCGCGAGATCGCGGAAGCGCCGGCCCATGAACAGCAGCTTGAACAGGTCGCGCGGGTTGAGCGACGTCGGATCCGGCGGCGTCATGTCGAGGATCGGCTTGACGAACCGCGCCATCTCGACCATCGCCTTGCCGTATTCGTCGTACGCTTCGGCGTCCAGCTTCGAGTGTCGCGCGATCTCTCGGCGCGTGCGCGCGTGATCGTTGACGCGCCACAGATAATCGCCGTTCGGCATCGGCGTGAATGTGCCGTCGAGCGGCAGAATCTCCAGGCCGTGGCGCGGCAGGTCCAGCTCGCGGATGATCTCGGGTCTCAGGAGCGAGACGACGTAGGAGCAGACCGAGAATCGAAAGCCTGGAAAGACTTCCTCGGTCACCGCAGCGCCGCCAAGCACGTGCCTCCGCTCGAGGACGAGCACCTTCCGTCCCGCGCGCGCCAGGTACGCTGCCGCCGTCAGCCCGTTGTGTCCGCCGCCGATCACAATCGCGTCGAATTTCATAGGCAGGATGCGTCCCCAACTAATCCCCAACCAATCCCCAACTAATCCCTAACCCCTCGCCCCTAATCCCTAGTTCTGTTTCTTATAGACCATTCCGCCCTTCATCACCCACGTCACGTGTTCCAACTCGGTGATGTCGCGCAACGGATCGCCGCCGACCGCGATCAGATCGGCGAACTTGCCAGGCTCGATCGTGCCGACACGATCGCTCCAGCCGATGATTTCTGCGGCGGTCTTCGTCGCCGACACGATGGCGTCGATCGCCGATTGGCCGAGGCGTACACGGTAACCGAATTCCTTCGCGTTCTCGCCGTGCGGCACGACCGCCGCATCGGTGGCAAACCCAATCGGCAGTCCGGCCTTCAGGACCATCTGGAACGAACGATCCTTGATCTCCGCGACTTCCCGCGAGCGGATTTTCTCGGAGTCGGGAACCGTCGGATTCGCCGCGATCGACTCGCTCGTATACAGCGTGGGGACGAAGTAGGCGTGATGCGTCTTCAGCAGGCTCACGGCTTCGTCGTCCATCATGCTGCCATGGTCGATCGTGTGTACCCCCGCGCGGATCGCCGCCTTGATGCCGTCGGTGCCGTGGACATGCGCTGCGACGTGCTTGCCCCAGCGCCCGGCCTCTTCGACGGCGACATGCATCTCCTCTTCGCTGTACTGCTGGCCGCCGGGCGGCGCACCTTTCGACAGCACGGCGCCGGTCCCCAGAATCTTGATGAAGTCCGCGCCCTGCTTCAGGTTCGTCCGCACAGCCTTGCGGACTTCGTCGGGGCCATCCGCGAGATTCCGCACGATCGGCACGTCCACGTAGATCGAAAACTGACGTGCGTCGCCCGCGCCGCCCGTCGGCGACACGTAGTTGCCCGCGGCGAGAATCCGCGGACCCGGCACGACCCCCTGATCGATGGCTTTTCGGAGATCGATGTCGGTGAACGGCCATGTCGGACCCATGTCGCGGCAGGTCGTGAATCCGGCCATCAGCGTGACGAGCGCGTTGTGCGCGCCGTGCAGCGCGGCCTCGCCGGGTGTGGTCTTCAGCAGTTCTTCCTCCCAGTGAACACCGGTGCTCGTCAGGTGCGTGTGCAAGTCGATCAGGCCGGGAAGGAGCGTCGCGCGCCCCAGGTCGACGACCTTAGCGCCGGCCGGTATGGCGCCGTTGCCGCCGACCGATTCGATGCGGTCGCCGCGGATCGTCACGATGGCCGGCGACACCGGCGCGCCCCCGCGGCCGTCGATCAGCCGCGCCGCCCTGACGACCACCACACCCGTCGCCGGCTGGCCGGCAAGGTGGACGGCGGAAATCGCGAGAATCGCCGCGGCGAGAAGCTGTTTCATGGCGCTACTATAATCCCCGCATGCCGATCGGCACCGCGGTTCACGAGCGCACCTTTGCGCTGGCCGAAAGCCTGAACTACCGCGAATGGTCCGGATACTACGCGGTCAGCGCGTACGAAGCGCACCACGAGCACGAATACAACGCGATTCGAAACGCGGCCGCGCTCATCGACGTCTCGCCGCTGTTCAAGTACATGATCACCGGCCGCGACGCGCTGAGGCTGGTCGACCGCGTCATCACGCGCAATGCCGAAAAGCTCGCCGTCGGTCAGGTCTACTACACGCCGTGGTGCGACGAGCACGGCAAGGTCATCGACGATGGGACGGTCACGCGCGTGGCGGAGCGCGAGTTTCGCTGGACCGCCGCCGATCCGAGCCTGCGGTGGTTCACGCAGAACGCCGCCGGACTCGACGTGTCCGTCGACGACGTCTCGGATCAAATCGCGGCGCTCGCCCTGCAGGGGCCGACGTCAGGCCGCCTGCTGTGCGCCGTCGCCGATGCGCCGATCGCGGATCTGAAGTACTTCCGCATGACGCACGGCACGATCGCCGGCGTCCCGGTCGACATCTCGCGGACCGGTTACACCGGTGATCTCGGCTACGAGATCTGGATGCCGTGGGATCGCGCCCTCACGGTATGGGATGCGCTCGTCAAGGGCGGCCGGCCGTTCGACATCCACCCGGCAGGGATGTTGGCGCTCGACGTCGCGCGCGTCGAGGCCGGCCTGCTCCTCATCGAGGTGGACTTCAACAGCAGCAAGAAAGCGCTGATCGAATCGCAGAAGTACACACCGCTCGAAATGGGCCTCGGTCGTCTCGTGCAGCTCGACAAGAAACCGTTCGTGGGACAGCGCGCGCTTACCGATGAGCAAGCGCGCGGGCCCGCGCGCCAGATCGTCGGCCTCGACATCAGCTGGCCGGCCGTCGAAAAGCTCTACGATGAGGCGGGAATGCCGCCGCAGGTCGGCGCGGCGGCGTCGCGCGTCGCGGTTCCTGTCTACAAGAACGGCCGGCAGGTCGGCCGCGCGACGACGACGACGTGGTCGCCGACGCTGAAAAAGTTGATTGCGCTCGCGACTGTTGCGACGTCGCACGCCGCCGAGGGCACGCAGCTCGAATTCGAGATCACCGTCGAGGCCGTGCGGCATCACGTTCCGGCCAAAGTGGTCAAAACGCCGTTTTTCAACCCCCCTCGAAAAACGGGTCCGATCGACGTATAGTTGGCGTCCCGCCTCACGGCGGACGACCCGGCGCGAGTCCGAAAGCAGGGGTTCCCATGGGCTGGCTGATTACGACGATGTTCCTCTTGTCGACGGCCGCGCCCGCCCCGGACATGTCAGTCGTTCCGAGTCGAGACCTCGCGCTGCCGCTCGTCATCGTCCAGAACATCGATCCGGTGAACTTCGATCTCCTCGACGTACGCGAAGAGATGCGCGGGGAAGATCCCAAAAACGTTCACAACGAAAACCCGCACACGTTCTTCATCGTCAAGCATCACATCGGCGGATCCGTCGGCTACGACAACACGGTCGTGCACGGAAGCGTCGGGCTGTACATGACGGTGGCCGAATGGGGACGCTGGAATTTCGGCGTGCCGTCACTCGGCCTGGGATGGGGACGCTACCCGATTTACGATCGCACGCAGGGCCTCGCGATGATGAAGAGCCAGCCCACGGTGTTCGTGAGCATCGCGTCGATCCACTATCGCGTCAGCTACCTGCAGTCGCTCGGGATGAACTGGTACATCAACCTGGAGCAGGTCTACGACCTGCGCTACAACATGACCGGGTCGCAGTTCGGTATTTCCCTCAGCAGCAAGTAGATCCTTATTCTGCGCCCATAAAGGGATAGCCGTGGCTCGTCGGCGGATTGAAGTTCTCCTTGATCGTCCGCGCGCTGACCCACCGGACGAGATTCAGCTTCGAACCAGCCTTGTCGTTCGTGCCCGACGCGCGCGCGCCGCCGAACGGCTGCTGGCCGACGACCGCGCCGGTCGGTTTGTCGTTGATGTAGAAATTGCCGGCCGCATGGCGCAGCGCAGATGTCGCTTCGACGACCGCGCGGCGATCGCGCGCGAAGACCGCTCCGGTCAATGCGTACGGCGACGTGGCGTCCACGAGCTTCAGCGTGTCGGTCCACGCGGAATCGTCGTAGACGTAGGCGGTCACCACCGGTCCGAAAATCTCCTCGCACAACAGGCGGTACGCAGGATCCTTCGTCTCGACGAGCGTCGGTCCGACGAAATAGCCGGTGGATCCATCGACGCGTCCGCCTGAGATGATGCTCGCGTTGGCCTTCGCGTCGGCGACGTAGTCGCTGATTTTCTTGAAGGCGCGCTCGTCGATGACGGCGCCCATGAAGTTCCGGAAATCCTGGATGTCGCCCATCTTGATCTCGTCGATCATGCCGGCGGCGCGGTCGCGCACGGCGTTCCACAGCGACTTCGGTACGTAGACGCGGCTCGCGGCCGAGCACTTCTGTCCCTGGAACTCGAAGCCGCCGCGAACGATGGCAACCGCCAGCGCGTCGACGTCCGCGGACGGATGTGCGAGGATGAAGTCCTTGCCGCCCGTCTCGCCGACGATGCGCGGGTAGGAGCGATAGCTGGACATCGACGCGCCGATCGTCTTCCACATGTCGTTGAAGACGTCGGTGCTGCCGGTGAAGTGGACGCCCGCCAGATCTCGGTGCGACAGCAGCGCTTTCGAAATCATGCTGGCGTCGCCGGCAACCATGTTGATGACGCCTGGCGGCATCCCCGCGGCCTCGTACAGCTTCATCAGGAAGTACGCCGCGTACATCGCGCTCGACGCCGGCTTCCACACGACGGTGTTGCCCATCAGGGCCGGCGCCGTCGGCAGGTTCGCCGCGATGGAGGTGAAGTTGAACGGCGTCACCGCGTACACGAACCCCTCGAGCCCGCGATACTCCAGCTGATTCCACATCGAGTGATCGCTGAGCGGTTGTTCGTCGAGCAGTTCCTGGCCGTAGTGCGCGTTGAAGCGCCAGAAGTCGATGATCTCGCACGCGGCATCGATTTCGGCCTGGAAGATGGTCTTCGACTGGCCGAGCATCGTTGCGGCGTTGATCGTGTCGCGCCACGTCGTTGTCAGGAGTTCTGCGGCCTTCAGGATCACGGCGGCGCGATCGGCGAACGACCAGCCGGCCCATTCCTGCTGCGCGGCTCGCGCGGCTTCGACAGCCTTCGTCACGTGCTCGGTGGTGGCCTTGTGATAGTTCCCGAGCTGGTGCTTGAAATCGTGCGGCGTCACGACGCGCGCGCAGTCGCCGCTGCGGACTTCCTTGCCGCCGATGATGAGGGGGATGTCGACCTTGTCGGCCGCCATCGCCTTCAGGCGCGCCTTGACCGACGTGCGCTCGGGCGATCCTGGCGCGTACGATCGGACGGGCTCGTTGACGGGCGGAGGAACACGACGGCGGCCATTGAACGACGCGATTGATGAGGACATAGCCTTTCAGTGTAGCGCAACGGCCCACACCGAGGGATGAGGGCTCAGGGATTAGGGATTAGCGAAGGGTTTAGGGCTGAGGGTTTAGCGCTTCGAGCGAGCGTGGGCTTCGCGGCGGACGATGTCGTCGAACGACCAAAGGAGCTCTTCGCGCTCTGAGTACGGTCCTGGCTCGTAGACGCGGGAGTTGATGCCGGCCTGCGACTGCTCCGCAATCCACCAGTCCTCCCGGTTTGTCGTGTCCCAGAACTCGATCGCGTCGTCTGCCTGAAAATCGCGGCGCGCCAGCTCATCGGGATGGAAGTGCCACTCGCAGACAATTTCAGTGCGGTCGTGCGCCCGTGGCCACAGCGTGTGCGTCATCATGTAGTCCGGGTGCAGGCTGAGGAGCAGGTTCGGATAGATCGTGAAGTACGTGACGTGCTGTCGCTGCACCTCGTCGAGCCCGGGCAGCAAATTCCTTCGACGCTTCCCGTCGATGCTCATCGTCTCGACGCCGTCCTTGAAGCCCATCGAACCACCGCAGTAGCAGGGAGTCGGCGCGACATTGTCGGCGCCGAGATAGTGGTGCAGGCGGTTGAGCGCCGGATGCAGCGTCGGGCAATGCAGGCACTCGTTGAAGTTCAGGACGATCAGCTTCCAGTTCGCGTTCACGTCGTACGTGATGCGTCGATGCATCCGCAGCTCGCCCATGCGCCAGTTCGCGAAACGACGCGGCAGATCGGCGAGTTGGGCGGATAGGGCGGGTGGGTCAGGTGAGGCGGGTAGGTCAGGTGGGTCAGGTGGGAGCGCTCGCGATAAATTGACGAAGATGTGTCCGTCCCACACCTCGCATCCGGCGAGGTGGAGTGGGTACTCGCCCCTGCTGAAATCCGCCGGCATGTGAGGCGCCGCCAGCAGACGGCCACTCAGATCGTACGTCCACGCGTGATAGGGACACTGGATGCGATCGACGAAGTGCCCGTGCTCCTGCTCGCACAATCGCGTCCCGCGATGACGGCACACGTTGAAAAGGGCGCGCACCTCTCCGGCGGCGTCGCGCGTGACGATCACGCTCTCGGTGCCGACGACGCGGATGAAGAAGTCGCCGGGATTTGGAATCTGATCCGCGCGTCCCGCGCAAATCCAGCGCTTGAAGTAGAACGAGTCGAGCTCCGAGCGGTAGAACTCGAGGTCGGTGTAGAAGTGCCGCGGCAGCGTCGTGTGCATCCGCATCAGGCGAGCAGGCGCTCGAGCTCGTCGGGGTGCGCGGCTCGCGCGAGCGCGTCCTTGCGATCCACGAGATCTTGCGTGACGAGCGTGGCCAGGCACTCTTCCAGGGTGAACGATCCCTGTTTCCGCGTAATCGTGATTTCCTGATTCAGGTGCTGGAGCGCGTTCTTGCGGACGTGCTGGCGTGCGCCGTAGCTGACCATCAACAGTTCGGCCGCGGGAATCAGGCCGCCCCCGGTCTTCGGCATCAGCGTCTGCGTCAGCACGGCGGCGAGCGCCATCGCCAGCTCCTGGCGGATGGTGTTCTGGCGCTCGAGCGGAAACGAATCGGCGATGCGCGCGATCGTCGTCGCGACGTCGGTCGTATGCAGGCTCGAGAACACCAGGTGTCCTGTCTCGCCTGCGGCCACGGCAATCTGCATCGTCTCCGGATCGCGCATCTCGCCGACCACGATGATGTCGGGCGCCTGACGGAGCGCGGCCCTCAACGCGGTCGGGAAGTCCGGCGCGTCGACACCGATTTCCACCTGTTCGACAACCGATGTGCCGTGCTGATGTTCGTACTCGATCGGATCTTCAATGGTGATGATGTGCCGCGCGTCGCGATGGTTGATTTCGTTCACCAGCGCCGCCAACGTCGTCGTCTTGCCCGACCCGGTCGGACCGCCAATCAGCACGAGTCCCCGAGGCAGCTGACAGAGGCCTTCGACGCTTGCTGGAAGATTGAGCGACGCGAGCCGCGGAACGGTGGTCGGCAGGCGCCGAATTGCGGCCGCAGGACGCCGTCGCTCGTGATGGAGATTGATGCGGAATCGTCCCAGGCTGCCCAACCGGTACGACGCGTCGGCGATGCCGTGATCCTGGAAGGCCCGCCGTGCGTGCGGCGCGAGAGCCGGCAGCACCGCGTCGGCAATCTCTTCGCCGCCGAGCGGGCCGTCGCGGTCCGGCTCGAGCGGCGTCACGGCGCCGTCGACACGAATCGACGGTGCGGCGCCCGCGACGAGCAGCAGATCGCTGCCGTTCCGGGCGACAAGCGCCTCGAGCCAGCCGTGTAGGCGCGCGGTGTGCGGATCGGCAGCCGTGCTCTCGAGCGCTTCGTTGGCGTCCGAAGCGGCATCTTCGCCGGGTGCTGGCGCGCTGGCGCCCGCGTTCAGCTCGTTGACGAGGGCGTCGAGATCATCGGCCACGGGAAACCAGCGGTTCGTTGATGAACCTCACGAGCGGCATGACGACGGCGAACGTCTCGAGGATGCCGCGATACAACGCCGGCTTCGTCGCGGCAGCGGGCGGCAGCTCGCGCCCAGCCAGGAACTGACGGTACTTGAGCCACGCGGCCGCCGGATGATCGGCCGCGAAGCCGCGCGGAACGCGCTGCAGCTGCTCTCCTTCGAGCGATCCGATCACTCGCTTGAATGCAGCCGATTCAACGATCGATCGCAGGCGCCGATGGTTTCTGGCGATGTGCTCGCGGACTGCCTGCAGCTGCGTGGTCTGCGGCGCGTACATGCCGCCGCCAATCCAGATTTCAGTGGGCGAGACGTGGAAATACAGCCCTGCACCCTCGTGCCTGGGGAGGCCGCGCCAGGGGAAGCTCGCCGCGATGTGCGTCTTGTACGGCGTCTTGTCGGCGGAGAATCGCGTGTCGCGATAGATGCGATAGATCGCGCGCCTCGGATCGATCATGACTTCCGGCGCACTCTTTCGCAGATCGACGGCGAGCTGCTCGACGATCGCGATCATCGGCGCGCGCACGAGCGTCTCGTACCGATCCTTGCGCGGCTGAAACCACTCGCGGCGGTTGTTCCGTTTGAGCGCGCGAAGGAACGACAGCCCGTCAGGGGCGAACGCGGGAGCGCTCTTCGACATCGCTATCTCACCGCCGATCGAGGTACTCCCGGATGATCCGGTTGACCTCCGCCGGCTTCTCGTGGACGACCCAGTGCGTGCCGTCGGGAATCCGTCGGACCGTCAGGTCCGGAACGAACGCGCCGAGGCCGTCGAGATTGCCGGTCAGCAGGAAGGTGTCCTTTTCCGCCCAGATCACCAGCGTCGGCACGCGAATCATGACGGGATCCGGCAGAAGATCCTTGACCTCGCCGCCGGGTTGCGCGGGTCCGACTTCCGACGCCCGATAGTAATTCAGTCCGCCCGTCAGCGCGCCCGGCTGCGACCACGCGGCGATGTACGCGGTCTTGTCCTCTTCCGTCATCGTCCCCGACTTGAGGCTCTCGCCGAGCACCGTCGAGACGAGTCCAGCGTAGTTGTTGGCCGCCAGCGCTGTTTCTGCCCCGGCTGCTCGAAATCGCAGCATGTACTGGCTGGCTTGTTGCTGCGCAGGATTGTTTCGGAGCTCGCGCCTCAAGACCGACGGGTGCGGCGCGTTCACGATGACGAGGCGGTCCAGCATGTCCGGGTGCAGCGCGGCGAACGCCCACGCGACAAGCCCGCCCCAGTCGTGCGCGACGAGCGTGAACTTTCCGCCGCGCGTGTTCTCGAGCAGATGCGCGGCGAGCGATCGGACATCCTCGACGAGCAGCGGAAGCGAATACGCGCTGACGTTCTCGGGCTTGTCCGAGAGGTTGTAGCCGCGCATGTCGGGTGCGATCGCGGTGTGATCGCGGCTGAACTCTGCAATCTGGTGCTTCCACTCGTACCAGAATTCCGGAAATCCGTGGAGGAAGACGATCACCGGTCCGGTACCGGCGCGCACGTAGTGCAGCCGGACGCCGTTGACCGAGGCGTACTCGTCAGTCATCCGGGGCGCGTTCTGCGCGGACATGACACCACCGATCGACGCAGCGACGAGAATCGCGGCTGCAGCTGTCGCGGCCGCTGTCCTCGTCGCACGCGTCGTCATCACGCCTGTGCTTGCGGCGCCGCCGGCGCTGCGGCCATCCGCTGCGCCATGCGTTCCTGGAACTGCCGCGTGATGTGCGGCACGATGCCGATCATCCGCTGCATCGTCATCAGCTGACCGCGATGGTGCATTTCGTGCTCCTTCGCCGACATCAGCATCTCGAAGCGCGACTTCTCAGCCGGCTCGGCGCCTGGCGGCATCTTGACCTTCTCCGCCAGGACCGACTCGGGCAGGCTCTCGAGGAACGCGGCGAACTTCTCGCCCTCGTTCTTCAGGAGCGCGATTGTTTCCGCCTTGGTGCGCTTGACGGCCTCGGCGTCCGCCATGCGCTTCACGAAATCGGGGAAGTTCAGCTTCGCAAGATCGGTGACCTTGTCGGAGTGCACGGTGTGCTGAAAGTTCGTGCTCAGCGCCACGTGATCGAGGGTCTGCTGCACGGTCCGCGAGTCCGCCGCCGCGCTGAACCCGTACTTGCTCTCCGGGATCTCTTCGGCGATCTTGAGGGTGTTGTTGCGCACGGTCCGAAATGCCGCCGCCAGCTCCTTGCCACCGTAGTAAGTCACACAGGCTCCTTTCGAGTGCCTCGCCCTTTTACCTTCTTAGTTCTCACTTCTCACTTTTCTGTCAGTACCAGCCGATCGGGCCTTCCGACAGGTTGATGTACACCTGTTTGACGTTCAGATACTCGTCCACGCCCCATTTGCCGAGCTCGCGGCCGAAGCCGCTCTGCTTGTACCCGCCCCAGGGCGCCTCGACGTAGGTCGGCTGCATGTGGTTGACCCAGACGATGCCCGCGCGAAGGTTCTTGACGACGCGCATCGCGCGGAAGACATCGCGGGTCCACACGGCCGCCGCCAGGCCGAAGTACGTATCGTTCGCGATGCGCAGCGCGTCCTTCTCGTCGTCGAACGGGATGACCGCGGCGACCGGACCAAAAATCTCTTCGCGCGCGATGCGATTCGCATTGTCAACGTCGTAGAAAATTGTCGGCTCGACGAAGTAGCCGCGATCGAGGCCCTTCACCGCGGCGCCGCCGCCGCCGGCCGCGAGCTTCGCTTCGCGCTTGCCGATTTCCTGGTACTCGCGGACGCGATCGAACTGCTCGCGGCTGATGAGCGGTCCCATTTTCGTCGCGCGATCCATCGGCGCGCCGACCGTGATGCTGCGCGCTTTCTCCACCATGGCGTCGACGAACTTCGAGTAAATCGGCCGCTGCACCAGGATGCGGCTTCCGGCGGAGCAGACTTCGCCCTGATTGAAGAACACCCCGAACAGCGCGCCCTCGACGGCGTTCTCGAAATCCGCATCGGCGAAGAAGATGTTGGGCGACTTTCCGCCGAGCTCCAGCGACAGCTTCTTCAGCGTGGACGCCGCGCTGCGCATGATGATCTTGCCAACCTCGGCGCTGCCGGTGAACGCGATTTTGTCCACGTCCGCGTGCGCCACGATGCCCGCGCCCGCTGTTTCGCCGAGGCCGGTGACGATGTTGACGACGCCGGGAGGAAGACCGGCCTCTTCGAAGCTCGATGCGAGCTCGAGCACGGTCAGCGGCGTCTGTTCGGCAGGCTTCAGCACCGTCGTGCAGCCCGCGCAGATGGCCGGCGCCAGCTTCCACGACGCCATCAGCAGCGGATAGTTCCACGGAACGATCTGGCCCGCGACGCCGACCGGCTCGCGCAGCGCGAGGCTCATCGCGTTGTCCGGAACCGGAAGGACTTCGCCGTGAATCTTCGTCGCGAGTCCGCCGTAGTACTCGAAGCAGGTCGCGACGTCGGCGATGTCGAATTCCGCTTCGACGATCGGCTTGCCGGTGTTGCGTGTCTCGAGCTCGGCCAGCTCGTCGGCGCGGCTGCGCACGATCTCGGCGAGCTTGAACAGGACGCGCCCGCGGTCCTGCGCTGTCGCATCCTTCCACGGTCCATCGTCGAACGCGCGTCGCGCGGCGGCGACCGCGCGGTCGACGTCGCGTGCGCTTGCGTCCGGCACGCGGCCGATCGTTTCCGTGGTCGAGGGATCGACGACGTCGAGCGAGCCTGCCCCGTCTGCAGCGGTGAACGCGCCGTCGATATAAAGGGAATACGACTTCACGGGCGGCAAACCGACACTATATTCAGTTGCAGAAAGCGTTGTAAAGTTGCCCACCATGATGGGGATGACGGGTATGACGAAAACGACGCGCACGGTGCTCGCGGCGGCCTGCTGCGCGCTGGTGTGCAGCACAGCCGCAGCGCAGGATGCGCATCCGACGTTCACGGTCGGGACGGCAACAGCGGCACGCGGCGCCCGGGCTGTCGGCGTCATCCACGTGCCGGCGGGACTCGACGCCGGCTATGACATTCCCGTCGCGGTGGTCCACGGTGCAAAGCCCGGCCCGGTGCTCGCGGTCGTCGCGGGCGCGCACGGGACGGAGTACGCGTCGATCGTCGCGGTCGAGATGCTGATGGCGGCCGAGCCGACGCCCGCAATCGATCCGGCGACGCTCTCGGGCACGGTCATCCTTGTGCCCATCGTCAACGTCGCGTCGTTCGAGAAGCTGACGCCGCACGTGAATCCCGTCGACGGCAAGAGCATGAACCGCTTCTATCCCGGGACGCCGACCGGATCGCAGAGCGAGCGCGCGTCGTACGCGATGACGAAGGAGGTCGTCGAGAAGTGCGATCACCTCATCGACCTGCACGGCGGCGACCTCGACGAGAACCTGCGTCCCTACAGCTACTGGACCGTGACAGGCGACAAGAAGCAGGACGACTTCTCGCGCGGCATGGTGCTCGCGTTCGGACTGAACACGATCATCATCTCGTCGGATCGGCCGAAAGATCCGAACGCGTCGCGCTTCCTCGAAAACACCGCGTCGACGCGCGGCAAGCCGTCGATGACGGCGGAAGCCGGCCGTTCCGGACCGGTCGAATCGGGCGACGCCGGCGTGCTCGTCAAGGGCATCCGCGGCGTCATGAGCTACCTGAAGATGACGACGGCGCCGGTGCCGCCGAACCCGAATCTCGTCTGGATCGAGAAAATCGTCAGCGTGCCGAGCGAATACGACGGCATCTTCTATCCCCAGGTCGCGCGCAACGCGCGCGTGCAGAAGGGCGCGAAGATCGGCGTCGTGCGCGATTACTGGTATCGGACGGTCGCGGAGATTACCGCGCCGGAAGCCGGAATGGTGATGTTCGTGCGCGCGCTGCCGTCGCTCAAAAAAGGCGACACGATCGTCAACATCGGCGTCATCAAGCCTGGCGGATAGCGGCGGCAGAATCGTTGTGCCAAGATAGGTGTTTCGACGGAGGTGCGATGATGTCCGCTGTCCTGCCCGACGTTCTCGTTACAACAGACTGGGTTGCTCAACACGCCCGCGACGCCAACGTGCGCGTCGTCGAAGTGGATGTGGATACGACGGCGTACGAGCAGGGCCACGTCCCTGGCGCGGCCGGATGGAACTGGACCAACGAGTTGTGCGACACGCTCGTCCGCGACATCGTGCCTGCGAAGAAGCTCGAAGAGCTTCTCGGAAAGTCCGGCATCGACAACAACACGACGATCGTGCTCTACGGCGACAACAACAACTGGTTCGCGGCCTGGGCGTTCTGGCAGCTGAAGATCTACGGGCACAAGGACGTGCGCATCATGGACGGCGGTCGGAAGAAGTGGCTGGCCGAGACGCGCGACCTCAGCACGGAGAAGACGTCCTTCCCCGCCAAGACCTATAAGGCCAGCTCGCCGGATCTGTCGCTGCGCGCCATGCTGTCGGAAGTGCAGCAGGCCATGGCCGGAAAGAAAGCCGCGCTCGTCGACGTGCGCGGCCCGCAGGAATTCACGGGAGAGATCCTCGCCCCGCCCGGCCTTCCGGAGACGTGCCAGCGAGGCGGTCACATCCCCGGCGCCAAGAACATTCCCTGGGGCAAGAACTGCAACGACGATGGGACGTTCAAGAGCGCGGAGGAGCTGAAAGCGCTGTACGGCGCGCAGGGAATTTCGTCGGATCAGCCCGTCATCGCGTACTGCCGCATCGGCGAGCGATCCAGCCTCACGTGGTTCGCGCTGCGTTACCTCCTCGGCTTCAAGGACGTGAAGAATTACGACGGCTCGTGGACGGAGTGGGGCAACCTGGTCGGCGCGCCGGTGGAGAAGCCCTGAGGTGATCGCCAAACCGCAGGAGTATTCCCGCCGCCAGCAGGAGCTCGAAGGCTGGGCAATCGCGATCGAGACCTACAAGCTCGGCGACGTGTACCACTGCACGATCTCGAGCGTCGATCCGGGCGCTCGCTTTGCGCGCGGCGACGGGTCGACGCGCGACGAGGCCGAGTCGCGCGCGCTCGAGCGGGCGGCGCGGTATCTTCAGCAGACGCGCCGGTTCCCGACGTGATGGCCGTGACGCTCACCAGACGCCGATTCCAGTGCCTGCCGCGACCCCAGCGCTCGCGCTGATCATTTTCGTCGCCGGCGCCGTGGCAGGCGCGCTCGGTGCGCTGCTCGGCCTCGGCGGCGGCATCTTCCTCGTACCGTTTCTCAATCTCGGATTCAACTTTCCGATCACGCAGGCGGCGGCGATCAGCCTGACGACCGTCATTGCGACGTCCAGTTCGGTGTCGGCTGGGCGCGCGGGCAAGCAGTTGATCAACATGCGCCTCGGCATGCTGCTCGAAGTCGCGACGGCGGCCGGCAGCCTGTTCGGCGGCGTGACCGCGCAGTTTCTGGCGCAGTCCACGCTGCAGCGGCTCTTCGGCATCGTCGCGATGGTCGTCGCGATCATCATGCTGACGCGAATCGGACGCCGAAACGTGATCAGCGATCCGTCGGCGACGACGGGGGTTCTCGGCGGCCGGTTTCACGACGTGGAGAGCGGCGGCGTTGTGACGTACCGCGTCAAGCGGCTGCCCGTCGCCATCGTTGCGTCGTTCGTCGCCGGCAACGTGTCGTCGCTGCTCGGCATCGGCGGCGGCATCATCAAGGTGCCGGTGCTGAACGCGTGGTGCGGCGTGCCGCTTCGTGTGGCGGCGGCCACGAGCGCGTTCATGATCGGCGTCACCGCGACGGCGGGCGCGGTCATCTACTATGGACGCGGCCAGATCATCGCGGTCCTGGCGGCCGCAGCGGTGCTCGGCGTCCAGCTCGGCTCGTGGGGCGGCATGCACTTCGGCCAGCACGCATCGTCCAAGTGGCTGAAGGTGTTGATGGCGGGCGTCCTCATCATCGTCTCGGGGCTGATGTTCGTGAGGGCCGCGCATTGACGCGCCTCGAACACTCCATCGCCATCGTGCTCCGTGTCGGCGTCGTCGCGAGCTCGACGTGCCTGGCGCTCGGGTTGATTTTGCACCTCGCGGGAGGGTCGCCGGCGACTGCTGCGGTCCTGCTGCAGACGGGGATTCTCGTCCTGCTGTGCACGCCCGCTGCACGCGTGGTCATTTCAACGATCGAATACGTGGTCGCCCGCGACTGGCCCTTCGCGGTGCTGACGACGATTGTGCTCGCGGAGCTGCTCATCAGCGCGGTTGCGGCGCTCGTGTTCAATCGGCGGGTTTGAACGCCCGAGCGTGACCGTGGACGACAGCTTAGGGTTCGTGTCGTCATGCCTTCGTGGCAACCGACTGCATTGAGCAGCGGGTTACGGCCGTGCGAGAAAGGCGTCGCGCACGCGAGTTCGATCCTCCCTCGGAATCAGCGGAAACGTCTCGAGGACGTGTTCGAGTTCCTCGACCGAGAGCTGATACATGCGCGCGACGCGTGCGTTGAGACGCGCATAGAGTTCAGCGTCGTTGCGGCGCGACAGGTGTCTCGCAATCGCTCCGATTTCGCGGAACGCAGCCGGCGCGACATCCCTGACAGGGACCGGCAACCGCTCGACGATCTCCGTCGTCACGTGCGTCGTCACGCGCAGGCGCGCGAGGTAGTTGACGACGAGGCTGTTGAGCAGGCCGCAGAGCGCCCACTGATCCTTCAGCGGAAAGCGGGAGCGCAGGCAGAAGACCGTGTGCGTGGACGCGCAGTTCGCCGGCATCATCGCCGCAATCAGCGTCAGGCGGTTGGTGGCGCTCGCAACGTCGCGATAGGCGAGACGACGGCGGCCGACGCGATCCGCGCCGAGGACTCGATACGCGTCGCGGCTTGCAATCGTTCGCTCGGACCGCTCGACGTCGATCCGGAACGGCTCGATGTGCCTGCCGTCGATGATGGGAAAACCGTGGCCGCTCGCTCGAAAGAGCGACCGATCGTCGGTCGCGTTCAACTCGCGGCCGAACCGGGCGCCCCAGCCGCGGTCGTCGCCGAGCGGATGAAAAAGGGCGGCGGCTTTCTCGCAGATGGCGAGATCAGTTCGAGTGCGAACGTCTGGAATGGCCAGCGAGGGTCCGGACAACCGCTCGAGCGTCGTCCGGGACAGGACGACAGGAAAGTTCGACCGATCGGACGACTCGTTGTTGAGCGACTCGAGGTCGCTCGTGCGATCGACACCGAGCCTGCAGGGCAACCGTTCCGTGGACGAACCGTTCGTCGCCGAAATCAACAGGAACTTGACGCTGCGGTGAATAGGAAAGATGCCCTTGCGGTTGTCGAGACCGACCATCGCGTCCACGTTGCATCGGTCGAACAGCCGTTGGCGCAGACCGGCGCTTCCGTGATCGCCGGCCAGTCCGAAGGGAAGGACCAGTCCGAAACGGCCGGCGCTTCGCGTGAGATCGATGGTCCGCTCGAGAAACAGCTGATAGCGGTTGACGTGTCCACCGATCGCCGTCGAACACGCCGTGCCGTCGCGCAGGAAGCGCAGCGTGGCATCAAGGGTTCGACGGACGCTGGCGCGCGCATCGGCCTCCGATGAATCCGCTCGAAGCATGTCCCATGGCGGATTGACGACCACCGCGTCGAATCCGGGACGGACGCGCCGGCGGCCGTCGGCTTCGAAGAACACCTCGGGAAACTCGAGCTCCCAGTGAAAGAACCGATGTTCGCGCGCGATTGCATCAGCCGCTTGCACGTACGATTGCGTGGTCCGTGCGGGCAGCGCGTCGGCGAGCGACGCCAGGTCGGCTGCGGTCGCCGCGAATGCGGAAGCCGTCGTGCCGTCCTCGGCAAACCACGCCGCCGACCAGAGATTCGCCACGCGCTTCCATCGCGACAGGCCGGACGTATCGGATTCGAGCGAGGCGAGCGTCCGCTCCTTCGCGCGGACCTGCTCGATCGTGTCGTTGGGCGTCTCCATCGAGAAGCGGAGCGGCAGCACGCTCTTCATCGCATTAGCCGGTACTGTCTCGTCGAAAAGCGGCAGCGTCGACGATCGCTTCCGTCGTGACGGAGACGAAGGCGCCCGGAGGTTGGCGAGCCACGCACCGAGAAGGCTGTCGCCGGCCAGAAGGCGGTGATCCAGGAACGACAGCGGCCGACCGGCGGCAAGCGTCACGAGCCACAGCGACAATCGCGCAAGCTGGACCGCCATCGGATTGATGTCGACGCCATACAGACACCGCTCAGCAACGAGGCGCCTGAAGACGGCGCGATCTTCTTCGTCGATGTCGCCCGGCGCCGCATCGCCGGACGCAGTGAGCGCCCGTTCGTAGGCCGACGCCATGTAGCGGCACGCCGCGACGAGAAATGCTCCGCTTCCCATCGCCGGATCGAGCACGCGGAGCTTGAGGATGCCATCCGGCGACGCGTTGCGAACCAGCGGGCCGAGCGTCCGGCGGACGAGAAAGTCCGCGAGCGCCTGCGGTGTGTAGAACGTGCCGGTGGACTTGCGGGCGCCGGAGCCGGACTGCAGGCAAATCAGCGGTCGATCGCGACGCCGTTCGCCCTTCGCCCAGGTCGGACGATAGTCGAGGAGCGTCTCGTACACGGCGCCGAGTTGCTCGACGCCGAGATCGCGATATTGGATTCGCTCGCGGCCGGCGCCGCCGCTGGCGGCTCGCGTTGACAGCGACAGGACCGCACGCCGCGCCGCCTCGTCGTCGAGTCGCCGCCGTTCGGCGAGCGGCGTCCGACGCGGCGAAAACAGCCGTCCATTGAACGGCGGAACGAGCAGGTCGCCGGCGCGGCATCCCGCATGCGCGAGCCGTGCCGTGGCGCGCAGCGCATCCCACAGACCCGCGGCCCGGCCGCTCTGTTGCGACTGCTCGCAGAGGGCGTCGATGCTGTAACTCTCGCGGTACAGGGGATGCCACATCGGTACGAGTGACCTGGCCTCCGCGAACAACAGAAAGAGAATGCGATATACGATCGTGAGCGCCTGCTCGAACGTTCGTTCAGGCGAGGGGTTCAATCGGCCTCGACGGGCGGCGGCCGCGAGCGCGTTGACGATGTCGGCCGACGCGCAGAGGACGCCATCGCGGAGCGAACGACGGACGGCGGCCGACAATCGATCCGATTCGACGACGAGGGAATGAAGCGAGCCCGCCGATGAAGCCTCAGCGCTCAATGCGAGGCTGCCGGCAATCCGCTGCAGGACGACCTGCGTGCGCGGATGGAGGAGCGCCGCTCGCAAATCGAACGAGGCGAACCGCCGCGAATACAGTCGGCTCGCGTCCACGACGCGGAGCTCGTGGCCGTTGAAGAGCAGGCACCACGAGGCACATCGCCGCATCGACTCGGTCACGCCGCAGCGCCAGTACCCATCGAGGCGCTCGTTCCAAGAGACGACGACGATCACGGCTGTGCCGTCAGCCGCGTGAGCCGTCCCGACGAGAGCCTGACCGTTCGCCTCGACGCGATCGACGTGCGCGAAACCAAGAGCGGACAGCAATGGCATCGCCGCCGTCTCGAGAATCGTTCTGACCGATGATGCCGGTCCGAGCGTTCGAGCGATCGTCGAGTGCAGCGATGACCAGTCCTGGATTCGTTGCGGCGACAGACGATCGGCGGCCGCGTCGGCGATAGTTGCCGCGAACGACTCCGCGACGAGCTGTCCGCCAAATCCCGGCAGCGTCGTCACGGTGCGAGAACGAGCAGGAGTTCGGCAGTTGTTGAGCGAACCAGACTCTGACGTTCGGTCTCGACCAACCGCAGCCGTGCCGCGTCGAGCCAGGCCTGCTGTGCGACACGCGCGGCAACGTGTGTTCTCTCGTCGCGATGATTGAAGAGCGACGCCTGCAGAGGCGACGCTGACGGCGGGTCCGCGGCGGTGACGATGAGCCGTTCACGGCGCACGCGTGTGTTCCAGTACGCTGCGCTCGCCGCTCGAACCGTCGTTTGCCAGTGTTGCAGGAGGTGATCGGCGACGACCGCGTTCTCTTCGGAGTGACGTGGCTCGACCCGCACAGCGACCGCGATGACTTCGGAAGCCGCAATTCCGCCGGCGGCGTCGACTGCCGTCAAGCGGTAGATGTGGACGCTCCGGCCCGCGAGCGCACTGCGCGTCCGCCACTTTCTCGCCTTGGACGTCCACCAGCGCGACTCTTCGAGCTTCGCCAGAATCCCGTCGTCTTCGCGCCGATCGAATCGGCGAGTCGACATGAGTCGCGCGGCTTCGACGGCAGCGTCTGCGACGAGCCGTGAGCGGCTCTCGGCCGTCGTTTCTGCTGCTGGCTCCATCGACCTGCTCGCTGTCGCCGTGCGCTGCCGAAGGCGCGCGAGGATCCGGTGTTCACCGGTCGAGCGGCCGACGAGGAGCACGCCGTGGACGCGCCGCTTCTGGCCGATCCGTTCGACGCGGCCAATCCGCTGCTCGATCCGCGCGGGATTCCAGGGCAGCTCGAGGTTGATGACCAGCCGGCATCGATGGTGAAGATTCAGGCCCTGACCGGCCGCGTCGGTCGCGACGAGAACCGCGCGTTCGCCGCTCGTGAAGCGGTCGACGATGCGCGTACGCTCTGTGCTCGTCAGACCGCCGTGGAGGACCGGAACGTGTCCGATGGCTTCGCTGACGTGAAGGGCAGTGTCCCTGAACTCGGTGAAGACGATCGCCGACTCGCGGCATCGCCGCAGCAGACGGCGGAGGGCGTCGATCTTCGATTCGTGCTGTCGTACCGCCGCCTGCGCAGCTTCTGCGATCGCGGTCAGCAGAGCGCGCTCGCACGTCGAATCAGCGAGATCGAGGTCGGCGGGCCACGCGGGTGCCACATCCTCGTGCGTGAGCTCGCCGTCCGGATCGTCAAAGGGAAGCCACGGCTGGTCAACGCCGCCGGCTCCGGAATTCGCCAGCTCCGCGAGGCGGCGCGCAACCGAAACCGCCAGCGACCACGCGCTCGAGTACGCTCGCTTGTCGAGTACTGATAGCGCGAGCGCTCGCTCGCCGTGCTCTGCCTGCACGGCGCGGCGGTATCGTGCAAGAGCGTCGAACATCGACCGCTCTCGTGCTGACGGACGAACGTTCAGGGTTACGAGACGGCGGCCTGCGCCGCAACCGAAGGACTGCCTCGTGCGCCGAAAGACGACGATCCGATCGCTCGTGTGAAGGTCGCCGAGACCGCACAGCGCTGCAAACGCCTTTTCGTCCCCGCTGTGTGGCGTAGCGGTGAGGAGCAGCACGTACGGGCTCCTCGCAGCGAGACTTCGCACGGCCGCGAAGCGCTCGGAATCGCCGACCACGCCGTGCGCCTCGTCGACGATGACGAGGTCCCACGCGCACGACATGACCGCGGGCAGGACTTCGGGACGCTTGACGTAGTCGATGGACGCAATCGCCAGCGGCAGCGTGACCCACGGGTTCACGCCGAGCGGAAGCGTCGCGGTCAACTGACGCAACGCCGGCGCGTCGGCGATGGTGGCGCTCAGCGCGAACCGCTCGAGCTCCGTTCGCCATTGCTGACGAAGTCCAGCCGGCACGAGAACCAGGACGCGGTCGATTCGTCGCCGCCGCAGCAGGTCAGAGACCACGAGCCCCGCCTGGATCGTCTTGCCCATCCCAACATCGTCAGCGAGGAGCAGTCGCGTGCCGAGGCCGCGCAGAACCGCGAGGGCTGGCTCGAGCTGGTGCGGGAGGACGTCGATGGCGGCATCCAGGCCGGACGACACGGTGGCCGGCGGCGCATTCGAGGCGATGAGCGTGCGGAAGGCCCCGCGCCACCGGCGACGGCTCACCCAGCGACACCTCGCGCGCGTGCCGATCGGGGCGACGTCGTCGAACGGTGTGAGAAGGCGACGAGCGCGTGGCGTGCCGTCGATGGCCGCAAGCGTCAGCAGCTGACAGCCATCGTACGGACGGATGTGATCGATGCGCCAGCGCGCACCGCGTGCGTAGACGTGCTGCAGAATTTCCATCGCGTCCGGACGCGGCGTGTGGGGATTGTGCGACCGGTTCAGAGACAGCCGCGGTGGTTCAGCGACTTAGCGCAGCACACGCCGACGGTCGGACGAGGGTGGCAACGAGAGTGCCGGACTTATCGATCGGTGGCGGTCCGCCGAGGCGTCGGCTTTTCGTCTTTGTCGGTAATCTCTTCGAGCTTCTCGATCAGCGCTGCGAAGCCGCACTGATCCGGGTCGAAGAAACCCCATTCGTCCTGAGCAGGACTGCCGTTCTTGGTGGTCTTCTTCTTCTTTTTCTTGCCGGCCGCATCCGCCCGTGAGGAATCGGCGGCCGCCGCGACGTCCGCCTGCTCGTCGTGGTTGGCGTCCTGGCTGTTGTCCTGGCCGTTGTCCTGGCTCGTCTCGTGGTCGTTGTTGATCACGATGGACGGATCGGGCAGCGGCGGAAGCTGCTCGGCGTCGCGCTTGAGCGCCTCGAGGATGTCGCTCCAGGGCTTCGCGGCCGCAGGTTGCGGCGCCGCTTCCTGTTCAGGCTGCAGCGTGACTGGCGCTGGAGCCGGCGGCGGAGCCATCGACGCTGCGCTGGTCGCGGCGGCGGTCTCCGCGAGGATGCTGTCGAGCGCGGCCCACTCGCGGGTCGTGTCGATTTCGTAGACCTCGATCGCCGCGTCGTTCTCCTCCACAGGCGCGTGCGCCCGTTTTCCCGAGGAGACGTTATCCAGGAGCGATGACAGATCGAACTCGTCCACGTCGACGTCCGGCTCGGGTGTCGCGGCCACTGACTTCTGCACGACTGGTGCAGTGGACGCCGTCGGCGGCTTCACCAGGTCCACGTGCGATTCGACCCGCGGCGCGACGACCGGTTCGGTCCGGACCTGTTCTTCGGCCTCGAGCGCGGCGACCGCGGCCAGCAGCGACGCCGGTCCATCGACGTCGTCTGTCAGCTTGCGCGATCGTTTGCGGGTCGATTCCGCTTTCGGCGTGACGAGCGGCGGTTCCGGCAGAACGATCGGCTCGGGCTGCGCGGCGGCGGCGACAGGCTCGTTCGCCTCCGTTTCCCATTCCGCGTTCGGGTGCGCGTAGTCGGGAATCACCGACGTCGCGTCGTATCCGCTCCTGGCGAACGTGGCCGGCGGCGGCGTGTACACCGGCGCGGGCCTGTTGTAGTCGGAAACCGGCGGCGTGTACGTCGGCGCAGGCCGCTCGTATTCAGACGGCGGCGTGTAGGTCGGCGCCTGCTGGTTGTACTCCGTCGCAGGCGCGAACTCCGGCGCCGGCACCACGAACGAGTCAGCCTCTGTGGTCTCGGAGTCCTTCGACTGGACCGTCCATTCCTGCTGCGTTGGCTTCGGGGCGGACGGTTCGTGCTTCGGCTTGACGACGGACTCGCTTTTTGCCGGTTCTGCCTTCGCCTTTGCGGCGGCCGCCGACTGGCGCGCCATTGCCTGTTCGGCAAACGCCTCGCGCTCCGTCGCCGCCCGCTCGAGATATTCCTTGCACTGTTCGGCGAACACCGCCGGGTCGCAGCCCTCTGCGGTCGCCACCGGCTTGCCTTTGTCGCGACGCAGTGCGGACAGCACGCCGCTGGCGCGCGAGCCGCCGCGTCCCGACGCGGACGCCAGGACCGGAATCGTGAGCGTCTGCACGTGCGCGGCAGCGCCGTCCAGCGCGCGGAGGCGTTCGCCCAGCGCGCTTTCGTCGCGGGGCGAGAGCAGTGCCGACGTGAGGATGAGATCGGGAACGCGCTGTCCGAGCGCTGCGAGCGCGCGCTCGGCCGATTCGCCGATGACGAGTTCTGCGTGCAGGCGATTGCGCACGATTGCCGTCAGCTGACTGGCCTGACGACGGTCCGATTCGATCGCAAGAATGAGCGGCATTCCCTAGGTCCGAAACATGATGACCGTGAGGACGGTGCCCACGACGAGCATCGTCATCAGCGGACCGTGCGTCTCGCTTTGATCCTTCACGACGCCGGAGGTCGCGACCAGCATGCGGCGAATCTGGCCGGTCGTGGCCGAGACGTCGCTGGCGGCGCGCTGCGCGTCCATCCGCGCCGAGACCTCTTCGCGCACTCGCGGGTCGATCACCATCAGGATCGTCACGAGAATGCTCAGGGCGCATGCCGACAGCAGCAGGTCGCTTACGGTTCGACGGAGCGTTGATTTCTTTTGTGTCACGGACACACCGACTCGAGGTGTAAGGCAATTGCCGTTCCCACGTCCATCGCATAAAGAAGGATGACCAATCGCGCGGATTTCCCAATGTTTTTCCAGATCGGAACGAAATCGTCGTTCGATGTTCCGTTTCGCCACCTTGTGAGGCCGCACGAAATTTGATGTGGCGGTTACGAATGTGCTGGTTGCGGCGCGTTTCCCGGCGCCGCACCGGACGCTCGCGCGCGTGCCGTTTGGGAGACGTAAACACCAGCGCACGTTGCGGTTTGGCAGTTGTCATCGCATCACGACAACAAGCTCTGGCACAGCCGTTGCCCCTCGTGCCTCCGTCGCGCGGTCATGCAGGGAAGGCGTGATCGTATTTCGCACACACGGTTGCGCGTCAGAAAGACGCGCGGGAGGAAAGTGATGACCACGTTGTTCAGCCAGCTCCGCATGTTCGCGAAGGACGAATCGGGCCAGGACCTGCTCGAGTACGCGTTGCTCGTCGCGCT
>DATBHR010000070.1:0-32961 GCA_036557365.1 Vicinamibacterales bacterium | reverse complement strand
AGGTGCATGAACATGAACCGCGTGTTCGGCAGGCCGGTCAGCGGATCGGTGAGCGAATCCTCTTGCGTCTGCTCGAACACGATCGAGTTGTAGATGACCGCTGCCGCCTGCTCGGAAATGCGATCGAGCAGACGACGATGATCGTCGGTGTAGACGGACGGTTCCGTGTGATAGACGGAGATCGTGCCGATGAATCGCTCGTTGAAGAGCAGCGGGCACACGAGCGCCGAGTGCAGCGATGTCCGATCGGACGGCTGGCCGGCCGCTTCGTAATCGGCACTCGGCCTTGCGTTGACGAGCGGACGGCGGTTGCGGGCGACCCAGCCGGTAAGGCCCTGGCCGGTGCGAATGGTGAGCTGCTGAATCTGGTCGGATTCGACGCCCGTGGCGAAGCGGCACCTGAGCGTCTCGCTGTCCTCGTTGTAGAGGAAGAGCGCGCAGCAGGAGAACGGCACGATGTTGCTCAACTTGGACGAGATGAGCGCCATGGTGTCCGCCACGCCGAGGCTGCTGCCCATCGCCTGGGCAATCTCGTACAGCGCGTAGATCTCGCGGTGCGCGAGCGCAATGTCCTGGAAGACCGTGCTGCGCGCCGGCGACTCGTTGACGAGACCGACGGCCGGCTGCGCGCTCGGCGCGTGCGCCGGGACGCGGGTCAGCTTTCTCGCCGGCTCCTGGCTGCTTTCGGCTTCGGCCGCCAGACGCGGGTACATGTCGACGAACGTCTGGACGACGCGCGGGTCCAGCGCCTTGCCCGCTTCCTGCCTGAGGAGTCCGAGTGCGGCTTCGAGGCTCATCGCCTTGTGATACGGACGCTCCGACATCAGCGCGTCGAAATAGTCGACGACCGAGAGAATTCGCGCGCCGAGCGGGATCTCCTCGCCGCGTAATCCGCCTGGATAACCTTTGCCATCCCACCGTTCGTGATGGCTCAGGATCAACGGCGCGACCGGGTACGGAAACGGAACGCCGCTGATGATTTCCGCCCCGACTTGCGGGTGGATGCGAATCTTCTGGAATTCTTCCTGCGTGAGCGGACCCGGCTTGGAGAGGATGTGCTCGGGCACCGCGAGCTTGCCGATGTCGTGCAGCAGCGCCGCTGTTTTGACGCCCTGAATCTCGTTGTCGTTCATCCCGAGCGCGCGAGCAATGCCTGCGGCGTACACCTGCACGCGACGGATGTGGCTCTGAGCGGTCTGATCCTTGGCGTCGATCGCGAGCGCCAGCGCTTCGATCGTCGCCAGGTGGAGGTCCGACACCTGACGGACGTGGCGCTGCTGATCCTGGATGCGCCCCATGTAGACCTTGTACGTGTGGTAGATCAGGTACACGGGCGCTGCGGTCAGGAGCGCCATCCAGTAGCCGCCGCGCACCACGATCGCCGCCGCGATCGCGGCCGCGCCGGCGCCAAAGAAGTAGCTGGGCGCGCTCCACAGGAAGTTCTCGTGCCACACCTTGAAGATCGACTGGCGGGTCGAGAGCGCGATGGCGGTCGCGATGAACGCAGTGTTGCAGATGAAGTACGTCGTCGCGGCGCCGACGAGCGGCTTCGCGATCTCGAACAGGCCGACCTCCATCCCCGGTCCCGATCCACCGAGCCACCGGTACGCCAATCCCGCTGCCTTCACGGTCAGGACGAGCGACGCCATGCTGAACAGCGTGCGGTAGACCGGCGTGCGCGCCTCGGTGCGCAGCGTGCACTGGCTCCAGGCGCTGGCCGCGGCGACGAGCATCGTGGCGTCCGGTCCCAGGAGCAGCAGCGCCGCGAAATCGACGGTGTAAGACACCGACATCGTCGATCCGCTGCTCGTGAGCGGGAGCGACACCTTGAACGCCGATGCGAGCGAAGAGAGCAGGAGGAGCGCGACGAACAGTGAAACGTTAGGGATGGTGAACGGCGCGAACGCGACGAGGACCAGGGCCCCGGCTGCCAGGACAGCACCGACGAAGAGCCGTGCCGAGAATGGTAGGTCCTTCATAGTGCTGACAACGTCAGCGGAGCGTCCGGGATGATACTTCGAAATTCCGCGCTCGCCGAATCCGCCGGATGGAGCGGCTCGCGGTCGTGCTCACGACATCAGGGACCGGTGTGACCCTCACGCTCCGGCGTCGCGCAGGCGCCGTCCGCCCGATCGCGGCTCGGGTTCGAGCTGGTACTCCACGATTTTCCGGTACAGCGTTCCGCGGCTGATGTCGAGCACGCGCGCCGCTTCTTTCTTATTCCATTGAACGGCCTCGAGGACCCGCACGATGTGCGCGCGTTCGGCGTCGGCGAGCGTCGGCATCTGCTCGTTGGTCGCCTGCGGCGCGATGTTGGTGGCGTGCAGGAACTCGATGTCCGACGCGCGGATGACGCGCCCGGGTGCTGACAGCGCCGCGCGCGAGACCGTGCTCTCGAGTTCGCGGATGTTGCCGGGCCAGTGATATCCGAGCATCAGGTCGAGCGCTTCGCGTGCGAAGCTCTTGCTGTCGAGCGGCAGCCCTTGCGCCGCGCAGTAGCGTGCGAGGAAGCGCTGCGCGAGGACCGGGATGTCCACCTGACGCTCGCGGAGCGAAGGCAGCCGGATTGCGAAGGCGTTGACGCGGTAATAGAGATCTTCGCGGAAGCGGCCGTCGCGGACGAACTGCTCGAGCGGACGATTGGTCGCGGAGATCAGCCGGAAGTCCACCGCGATGGACTTGTGGCCGCCGAGACGCTCGAACCGCCGCTCCTCGAGCACTCGTAGCAGCTTGGCCTGCGCGATGAGCGACATGTCGCCGATTTCGTCGAGGAACAACGTGCCCTCGTTCGCGAGCTCGAGACGGCCCGGCTTGCGATCGTGCGCGCCGGTGAACGCGCCTTTTTCGTAGCCGAAGATTTCCGACTCGAAGAGCGTGTCGGGCAGCGCCGCGCAGTTGACCGCCTGGAATTTCGCGACGCTCCGGCGCGACAGCTCGTGGATCATCCGCGCGACGAGCTCCTTGCCTGATCCGGTCGGGCCCAGGACGAGGACCGAGATGTCGGATTTGGCCGCCGTCCGAATCCACTCGAAGACGATCAGCATCTTCTCGTCGCGGCCGATCATTTCGCGGAAGCGTTGAACCGAGGGCGACTGATCCTCGGTGCTCACCGCGGCCCGCCGCTCGAGGAAGTTATCGAGCTGCTCGGCGAGCGCTTCGTCGCTCGGGCGCTCGGCCAGGTAACGCGGCGGGTTGCCCGGGATCGCACGGGCGACGCCGAAGTCAGCCAGCTCGCGCACGCAGTTTTCCACGTCGAGACGCAGGCGACCGAACGTCTGCATCAGTTGTTCGACGTCGAAGTTTTCTTCGGGGCGCGAGCTCAGATAGCGAAGGATGCCGGCGCGCAGAGGGGACTGCACCAGGGTCCGGAATCGGGTGTCGAGGTCTTGAGGTTCAACGGTACGCGCCGGCGCGGGAGCGCTCGCCCGCCGGGCGCTGAAGATCAGATCGTCCATTTCTCAGCGGTCTTATCGGCGGGTTGGTCCCGGAGCGACAGGCCGAGCTGGGTCTGGGCCCGCGTTGCCCCCAAACTCCCGATAATGCGCAGTTTGGTAGCGCTCGATCAGCTCTTTCATCCGCACAGCGTCGCCCTTCCGGTGGCCGTGGCAGGCGATGGGGTCGGTGCCGCCGCTCGTTTCGATCAGCACATTCGACAGCAGCAAACCGGTGTCGATGTTGACCGACGCGACGTGCGTGATATGGATGGTCTGCTCCTGCTTGCCGAACCAGCGTGCCTTGTACTGGACGACGCTCGTCGGGGTAATCGCGACCTGGGTCGGGAACAGGTGGTTGCCGCGGCTGAAGCGGCTCGCGCGGAAGACGTCGCCGGCCATGAACGGCCGCCCGCGCGACCAAATCCGCCACAGCATGAGGGCGAACACGGCGACCAGCGCGACGATCGTCCACACGACCCAGTCGGATTCGCCAGTCACAAACGCAGATGTTAAGCTATTTTGCCAACGGCGCGAGCCTTCGACAGGCTCCGGCCCACCCCCAGGAGACGACTCGTGCCCTATCGTGCCCCCGGCTCGCCCGGCCACTCCCGTCAAAGCTTTCTTTCCGGCAAACCGATTCGGTATTACCGGCCGAAAGGCAGCGCCGACATCACCCACCTCATCGACGAGGGCTTCCAGGCGTTCAACGCCGGCCGCCTGTCCGAGGCGTGCTCGATCTTCGCCGACAAGATGCTCGCGCCCGAGAACGAGACGACCATCGGCCTGACGGTCGCCGGCGCGATGACGCCGGCGGGCCTCGGCGGATGCGTGATCGAGATGATGGAGCGCGGCCTCATCGATTTTCTGATCTCGACGGGCGCCAACCTCTATCACGACCTGCACTACGCGTTGAATTTCACGCTCCGGCGTGGCTCGCCGTTCGTGGACGATCGCGAGCTGTACGAAGAAGGCGTGATTCGCATCTACGACGTGCTGTTTCCGGCGACCGTCCTGCTCGAGACCGACGCCTATATCCGCGACTTCGTCGTCCGATCGAAGCTGAATGATGCCGTGTCGACGTCCGAGTTCCACTATCTCCTCGGGCGCGACCTGCTCGAACGCTTTCCGGGCTGCGAGGAGCACTCGGTCGTCGCTAATGCAGCCAAATGCGGTCTGCCGATCTACACGTCGTCGCCTGGCGACAGCTCGATCGGGATGAACGTCGCGTACCACGAGTTGATGAACGACAGCCGCTTCATGATCGATCCGAACAAGGACGTGAACGAGGTTTGCGCCATCGTCCTCGCCGGCAAGCAGAACGGCTGCGTCATCCTCGGAGGCGGATCGCCGAAGAACTTCTATCTCCAGGCACAGCCGACGCTGTGGGAGGTCTACGGGATTCCGAAGGGCGGGAACGACTACTTCATTCAGATCACGACCGACCAGGTCGTCTGGGGCGGGCTGTCAGGCGCGACGCCAGCGGAAGCGGTCAGCTGGGGCAAGGTGAATCCCGGCGTTCTTCCCGATACGGTCGTCGCCTACTGCGATTCGACCGTCGCGTTTCCGCTGTTCTGCGAGTACGCCGTCGGTTCGAAGCACGGGCGCCGGAATCGCAAGGAGCTGTATCACAAGCGCGACGAGCTCGTCGCGACGCTGAAGCGCGAAGCCAAGGCCGCTCACGCCCGCCGCAAAGAGGAGCTCGCCGCGTCCGAGAGCAAGGGCTGAACACCGATGGGGACGCTGTCGTCCGAACTGGCGTCGCACGCGGAGCGGCTCACGCCGCGCCCACGGATTTATGTCGACGCGAACGTACCGTCCGGCCTCGTCGCGCACATGCGCGACCGGCTGCATTGGGACGTCCTGTTCGTCCTCGAAGAGGACGATCTTCGCCGGGCGCGCGACGTCCGGCATTACCAGCTTGCCGCGCAGCTTCGCCGCACGCTCGTGACGCTCGACCGCGACTACCTCGACGATCGTCGCTTTCCGCCCGATGAAGGAGCCGGCGTACTGGTCATCCAGGCGCCGAACGAACGCGAACTGGAAGCGCTCCTCGATCGAATCGATCGCCATCTCTTTCACGGCGACGAGGGCGACGATGGCGTCGGGTTGCCGCTCGCGGGACGCAAGCTGCAGCTCAATACGGAATGGGGAAGGGAAGACATTGCGGATTGAGGATTGCGGATTGCGGATTAAAGAACGGCGATGATCGTCCTGTCGGGCGCGGCGCTCGTGCTGCCCGATCGCATCCTCTCGCCGGGCACCGTTGTCATCGACGAAGGGCGCATCCGCGACATCCGGTCTGACTCGCCTTCCGCCGGGTCGCAGACACACTTCGCTTTTCACGGTCACTACATCGTTCCCGGCTTCATCGACGTGCATGTCCACGGCGTCGACGGCGTCGATTCGCTCGACACCGGCGCCGCGATTGACGCAATGGCCGCGCGGCTTCCGCGCTACGGCGTCATCGGCTTCTGCCCGACGACGGTCGCCTGCAGTCCGGAGCGGTTGCGCGGCGTGCTCGATCAGGTACGGATCGCGCGTGAGACACCGCGGCCCTCGTCTGCGCGTGTGCTGCCGGCGCATCTCGAAAGCAACTTCGTCAACACGGAATACTGCGGCGCACAGCCTGTGGATTGTCTTCGCGTGGCGTCAGCCTCCGCCGGCCGCTCTGACCGCGCGTCGAAATCACCTGCAGACCCTGCGTTCACTGCAGCCGACATCCTCAACGAAATTCAGCGAGCGGCGCCCGACGTCGGTATCGTCACCCTGGCGTCCGAACTGGACGGCGGGATCGACCTCGTTCGTGCGCTGAGTGCACGCGGCCATCGCGTGTCGCTCGGCCACTCGGCGGCCAGCTACGACGAGGCGCTCGAAGCGATTGCGGCCGGTGCGCGGCAGGCCACACACCTCTTCAATCGCATGCCGCCGCTGAACCATCGCGCGCCCGGACTGGCGGGTGCCGTCCTCCAATCGGAGGAGGTCGCCGCGGAGATCATCTGCGATGGATTCCACGTTCATCCCGCGCTCGTCCGTGCCGCCGTCGCTGCCAAGCGGCCGTCGCGCGTGATGGCCATCAGCGACGGGACGGCGCTGGCCGGCCTGCCTGTCGGCTCGCGGGCGGCCCTCGGCGGACGCTCCATCGTGTCAACGCCGTCCACAGCGGTCCTCGAAGATGGCACGATGGCCGGGAGCGTCATCACGATGGACCGCGCGTTCCAGACGCTGGTCGGCCGGGTCGGGCTCTCGCTGGTCGACGCGGCGACGCTCTGCGCAACGACGCCCGCGCGGGAGCTGGGACTGGTGGGCCACGGGGTCCTGGCGGCGGACGCGATAGCGGACCTCGTCATCCTCGACGCCAATTTCCAGGTCGTCCAGACCTATGTGTCCGGGCAGCTCGTGTACGCCAGAAACTCGACGCCCGTTGGTTCCGTCTAAGCCCCAGGAAGGAGAGACCTCATGCGCGTTCTCATCGCCGTCCTGGCGTTTGCCGCGTGTCCTGGCTGCGTCGATCTCATCGGCCACATGGACGCCAAATACGTGGAGCGGGAAGAGAAGCGGTTCACCGTTTCCGGCAAGCCCGATGTGACGCTCTCGACCAAGGACGGAGCCATCGAGATTCGGCCCTGGGACAAATCCGAGGTCGAGGTTGTCGTCGAGAAGCGCGGCGGCGACAAGTCGTCGGTCGCCGACATCGCGGTGAACGCGTCCCAGAACGACAATCACATCAGCATCCAGGTCGATTGGCCGAAGCACAACGGCCTCTCCTTCGGGTTTTCGAAGAGCGCGAAGCTCATCGTGTCCGTACCGCGCAACAGCGATGTCATCGCGAAGAGCGGCGACGGCTCCATCGACGTCGAGCGCCTCGCCGGGCGGATCGAGTTGCGGTCGGGCGACGGCAGCATCAAGGCGCGCGACCTCGAGGGCGACGTCAACGTGCAGACGGGCGACGGGAGCATCGCCGTCGACGGCAAGTTCACCGCCTTGCGCGCGCACACTGGCGACGGCAGCGTCACGATCCGTGCGGTGCAAGGCTCGGGGGCGTCAGGAGACTGGGACGTGACGACCGGCGACGGATCCGTGACGCTCGAGCTCCCTGACGATTTCAATGGGGAACTGGACGCTCACACGGGCGACGGGCGGGTGAACATCAACGACTTGAAGTTGTCCGAGGTGTCCGGTGAACTCCGGCGCAACAGCGTCAGGGGCCGACTGGGTTCGGGCGGCCGTCAGGTCCGCGTGCGCACGGGCGACGGGTCCATCACGCTGCGCCGGTCGTGATCGGCGGCGCTACTTGACGAGGCGCGCGCCGGTCATGAAGCGCTTGTAATCGGAGAAGACCTGGCGGTTTCTGTGCGATTGCGCGCCGTGCATCACGGCGAGCAGTTCGATCGAGTCGGGCAGGAGCATCATCTCCGCAGGATCTTCGAACGCCACCGCTTTGTAGCGGATCGCCCAGTCGTAGCGCTCGATGAGGAGCATCGGCGGCAGATTGTGTTTGCGCTGCTGATCGGCGGAGACCGAGACGCTCATCGGTCCCCGCAAGTGCTCCTCGATCCGCAGGACGTCGTGGGTCGCTGAATCGACCCAGATGCGTCCTTTCGTGGCCCCGGGCATCGTGACGCTGAAGCAGTCGCGACGGCCCCGCGCATCCTCCATCAGCTCCGGCTTTCCGCTTTCGATCGGCTTGAAATCGATCAGGAACGTGTCGCGATCCTTGCCTTTTCCGAAGCCGGCCCACGTGAAGACGTACTCGGCGCGATGGCTTGCCAGCAGGAACGACAGCGGCTCGGTCGACAGCGGATTGGGATCGTAGCAGCCGGGTTCGTCTTTTTCCTTCGGCGTGCGGCCGTTGACTTTGCGCAGGTCGCGAACGACCTTCGCATCGGCCGGGTCGCCATTCAGCGATTCGTCCGACTCCACGCGCAGCTCGTACTCGAGAACGCGGCCGAACCCCGACGGCGCGAAGTCGAGTCCGATCGGCGTCGCCGTGACCTTCTCGGTGCAGATGATTTGCTGGACGCGCTTGTAGTAACGCTCGATGCGTTCGCCGACGCGCGTGAGGAGCCCGTCGAGATCGGGCGACGGCTGCTGCGTCGACACGGCGACCGTCGCGCTGGCCGCGAGCGCGAGGACGCTGAGTGCGCTACGCGTCCACGAACCGATGGTCCGCATATGCCGTGGGATCGGTCATACCGAGTTCATCGAATGCGTCGTGACGTTCGCGGCACTTGCTGCAGACGCCGCAGTGGACGGGTTCCGACGAACCCGAGGCCGGCGACACGAGCGTCGGGTTCATGCACGATAGCGTGAGATCGAACGGAACGCCGAGGGCCGCGCCGCGGCGGATGACGTCCGCCTTGCTGACGTCTGCGTACGGCGCATCGACCGCGAGCTCGAACGCCAGGCCGAGTGACAACGCGCGCGCCATCGCGCCTCGAAATTCCGGCGTGGCGTCGGGAAATGGGTTGTGGCCGAGCGTACCCATCACGAGGCGTTTGATGCCGGCCGCTGCGCAGAAGACGCCCGCCTTGCCGAGCAGGATGATGTTCCTGCCGGGCAGATACACATCCTCGTCGGGCGTGTGATAACCGGGCGGCCGTCCGGTGATCGCCCAGTGCGACGCGGCGTACACGTCGCGCATGTCGACCGACAACGTGACGAGCGGCCGCAGGTGGCCCCCAAAGATGGGCGCCGCCAGAAGCCGATCGACGGCCGCGCGCTCGGCGGCTTCCCAGGCGAGGCCGACGCTGACATACACCGGCTGCACGGTGCTACGGACGGCCTCCTCGGCCACGAGCACCGCGCTGTCGAGTCCGCCGGAAAGCAGCACCGCTGTCGGCATGTCAGGAAAATCAGTGTTGGCGAGCCGCCCGCGAATTGCCCACGTCTGCGCGGGCGACTTTGGTAAATTGGTGCGTCATGAAGGCGCGATCAAACCACTAATCAGGTAAATTGCCAAGTCACGACGGACGCGCCCAACTCACCAATTCACCAACTCACCAATTCGCGAATTCTGACTATGTATTCCGTCACCAAGCGCATCGACTTTTGTTACGGCCACCGGCTCCTGGACTACGACGGCATCTGCAAGCATCCTCACGGCCACAACGCGGTCGCTGAGATTGAAGTCCGGACCGGCACGCTCGACAACCGCAACATGGTTTGCGATTTCAGCGACATCAAGCGGATCGTCAAGGGCTGGATCGACGCCGAGCTGGACCACAAGATGATCCTCCGGCACGACGATCCGCTCGTCGCGCCGCTCAAGAGCCTCGGCGAGCCCATCTTCATCATCGACAGCAATCCGACCGTCGAGCGAATTGCGAAGCTGATCTTCGACCACGCGAAAGGCGCCGGCTTCTCCGTCGTGCGCGTCACGGTGTGGGAGACGCCGACATCGTTCGCCGAATATCGTGCCGAGTAGCGGCAGCCGCTTCCAACTCATCGTCTTCGATCTCGACGGCACGCTCATCGACTCGCGGCGCGATATCGCCGCCTCGGCAAACGCGCTGCTCGTGCAATGCGGTGCGGAGGCGCTGCCGGATGAAGAGGTCGGACGGATGGTCGGCGAAGGTGCGGCGGTGCTCGTCGAGCGCGCGTTCAAAGCGCGCCGGATTGCACCACCAGATGACGCGCTGCCGCGGTTTCTCGAGATCTATGCAGCGCACCTGACGGACGAAACGAGGCCGTATCCTGGAATACCCGCGGCTCTCGACGCGCTTCGCAGCAGAGCAACGCTGGCGCTGCTGACGAACAAGCCGCTCGCGGCGACGCGGACGATTCTGGACCGGCTTGGTCTGCAGGCGTTCTTTCCGACGTCGCTCGTCTTCGGCGGCGACGGTCCTTTCCCGCGGAAACCCGACCCGTCAGGGCTTCGCGAGTTGATGCGCAAAACGGATTCTGAACCGTTGTCGACGGTCCTCGTCGGCGACTCGCTCATCGATTGGCGAACGGCGCGCGCAGCAGCGTGCACGATTTGTCTCGCCGCCTATGGTTTCGGATTCATCGGATTTCCGATCGAGACGATCGGTTCCGACGACTTGCAAGTCACCTCTCCGGCCGACCTTTCGACGCTGTAAGAAAACGCTACGTTGGCCATTTGGAAACTGTCGGGCTTCGATGCAGCGGCCATCAGTTCCATACCAAATTGCCATTGAAGAACGTGGCACCACCATTGCTGAGATAAGCATCGTCTCGCCCTGCCCGCGCACTCAAAAGCGTGCATTCGAGAAGCACTAAAATACGCAACTTATGCCGACGCCACTTTCAGAGGGGCATGGACGCTCGACTGGTCTTGTCGACGTCCTCGATCGCGTACTCGACAAAGGCCTCGTCGTCGCGGGCGACGTCAAGGTGTCGCTGGCAGAAGTCGAGCTGCTGACCATCCGTATCCGATTGCTCATTTGCTCAATCGACAAGGCCGAGCAGATCGGTCTCGATTGGTGGAAGTTCGATCATCATCTGTCGCCCGGCAAGCAGGCGTTGTCCGCCGAAAACGAGGAATTGAAGAAGCAGGTGCGGGCGCTCGAGCGGCAGGTTGCCACGCTGACGCGGCGCCGCCCGGCGGTGCTCAAGTAAGGAGTGTTTGATGCCCGTTGAACGAGCAGCTGGCGGTGCGAGTCTCATCGACGTTCTCGATCGTGTGCTCGACAAGGGCATTGTCATCGACGCCTGGGTCCGCGTGTCACTCGTCGGGATCGATCTCATCACGGTCGAAGCGCGCGTCGTCGTTGCATCCATCGATACGTATTTGAAGTACTCGGAGGCGGTCGGACAGGTGCCGACCGTGTCGAAGCCGGCGATTGAAGGCAAGGGGTATGAGGAAGTCGTGGCCGAAAACGCGGCGCTCCGCGCGCAGCTCCAGTCCGGCAGGCGCGCTCGAAGCGGTCGCCGGCCGCCGGCGCGCAGCTAAGGCGGGCGTCCGAGCATTCACGACCGTGCCCCAAGCCCACGTCGCGGCCGGCGTCCCAGACCCAGGCGAGCGTCCCACCGCCGCGCGTGTCCGCCTGCTCGAAGGGTTCATCAGCCGGACCGAACTCACCGACTGCGCGCACTTCGCGCTTCAGTGGCTTGGTGAAGCGACCGGCGTGTCGCAGTCTATCTGCCTCGTGCGTCCCGCCGGTGAAGCCGCGCTGTTTGTTGTCGGCTCGTACGGCATGGTCGGACCGGCCGTGCCCGCCTACACGATTTCGCTCGACGACTGGAGCAGCCCGCTCATTTCAGCGCTCGTCCACCGGCAGCCCGCGTTTTTTCCAGAGTCGCACTCGGCGGCCGAACGGCGACGTCGGCCGACGACGCCTTTTCAGGACCGCGCGTTCCATGCGCTGCCGCTTGGCGTCGCGGGGATAACGGAAGAGGCGTTCGGCCTGCTTCTCCTGAGCGCGGTCCATCCGCTCGACACGACCTGCCAGTGGTTCATGTCGGTGTTCAACCAGAAGCTGGACCAGATCCTCAGGCACGAGGCGCTGGCCGACGGCGATCGCCGGCACGGCCGCGAGCGTTCGCTGCTCACCGGCATCATCAACGCCGTCACCGACCCGATTCTGCTGACCGATACCGAGGGCCGTCTGCTGATCGCGAATGCGCGTGCGCTGACGCTGTTCACCGCGTCGGAGGAAGAGAGCGAGGGTCGCCGCAGCGCGGTCCGCATGAACAACATGCTGCTCTCGTCGGCGCTGTCGAGTAAGGCGATCGAAGAAAGCGGCGCAGCGCGGCGCGAGCTGCTGTTGGTGAATCCGATCGACGGATCCGATCTGGTCTTCGAGCTTCTGAGCACGGTGACCGAGGATTCGCGGCAAGGCAGCGGCGTCGTCTCGATTCTGAGGAACGTCACCGATCTGCGTCGCGCCAGCGAAGAGATCGAGGACAACTACCGGAAGATGCGCATCGCCGAAGTCCAGGCGCGCGCGGAGAGCGATCGGCTGAACCTGATCATCGATTCGGTCGCTGCGCCGATCGTCGTCACGGACGCCGGCGGCGCGACGTCGCTGATGAACGCGCCCGCGGAGCGTCTATTCACGATGCTCGAGCGCGCGAGCCCGATCGAGCAGCGCTGGGTGCAGACGAACGACGCGCACTTCTCGTCGTTCATCGCCGGGATGCTCGTCAGCTCCGATCAGCGGCGCGTGGGCGAGATCGGTCTCGTCGATCCGCGAACGGGAGATCCGATGCCGGTCGAAGCGATCGCCGGCAAGATCCTGTCGGATCACGCCGAGCTCACCGCGGTCGTGACGATTCTCCACGACCGCCGCGAAGCGATCGAGAAGGCGAAGCTGTACGAACAGCTGAAGCAGGCGTCGGACGAGCTCGAACGCAAGATTCAGGCGGCGACAGCGGACATCGCACAGC
Organism: Vicinamibacterales bacterium; assembly: GCA_036557365.1. GTDB lineage: Bacteria > Acidobacteriota > Vicinamibacteria > Vicinamibacterales > CAVVIG01 > DATKHR01. The sequence goes on along the minus strand of DATBHR010000070.1, from coordinate 20,179 downwards.
AGAACGAGCTGCTCCGCCGGCAGGCGATCGAGCTCGAGCAGGCGTCGCTGGCGAAGACGCAGTTCCTCGCCAACATGTCGCACGAGTTCCGGACGCCGCTGAACGCAATCCTCGGCTACACGTCGATGCTGCTGCAGGGAATTGGTGGTCCGATTCCCGCATCGGGCAAGCGTCAGCTGGGCCGGATCGAATCGAACGGACGCCACCTGCTGACGATCATCAACGAGATTCTCGACATCTCCCGCATCGAGGCGGGCCGCATGCCGCTCCAGGTGTCGAGAGTCCGCGTGCTCGATCTGGTCAAGGAGGTCAGGGCCGAGCTCGAGCCGATCATCATCCGCTCGAAGATTGACGTCGACGTGCAGCTGGACCGCGATCTCCCGCCGCTGTCGACCGACCGGCAGAAGGTGAAACAGATTCTGTTGAACCTCTTGAGCAACGCGCTGAAGTTCACGCACCACGGCCGCGTCACCATTTCCGCGCGACGCCACCTTCGCGACCGGACCCTCGCCATCGCCGTCGCCGACACGGGGATTGGCATTGCACCCGACGATCAGGACAAAATTTTCGAAGACTTCCGGCAACTCGACAACTCATCGACGCGACCCTACGGTGGAACAGGACTCGGGCTTTCGATTTGCCGGCGCCTCGCGCAGATGCTGGATGGCCGCATCACCGTCCAGAGCCGTGTCGGCAAGGGCTCGACATTCACGCTGACCCTCCCAGTCAAAGGACGGAGATGACCACGAAAAACGATCGCCCTCGCGTGCTGCTCGTGGACGATTACCCGGACGCGCGTGAGATGTACACGGAATACCTCGAGTTCTCGGGATTCGACGTCGTCGAAGCGGGCAATGGCATGGAAGCGCTGGAGCGGGCTGTCGAATGCGCACCGGACATCATCCTGATGGACCTCTCGCTGCCCGTCATGGACGGCTGGGAAGCGACACGCCGGTTGAAAGCCGACGAGCGCACGGCGTCGATTCCAGTGGTCGCGCTGACGGGGCACGCGCTGGCCGGTATCTCTGAAGGCGCGAAGCGCGCCGGTTGCGATGCGTTCGTGACGAAGCCCTGCTTACCCGAGGATCTCGTGAAGGAAATCCGGCGAGTCCTCGAGTCGTCGTCGGCCGCGGGCCGGCGAGTCCGGAGAAATGGGAAGTATGCGAAGACCGTCAACTAGTCGCCGGGCTGACCGGTCTCGCCGCGCGCCGATCGTCGGCAAGTCGTCCTCGTCGTCAAAGGCTTCATCGAAGAAACGTACGAGGCGCGCCGCTCCGCCCAAGGGAAACGGCGGCACAGGTGCGGTATCGAAGCTGGCCCCGAAGGCGGAGCGTGCGGTGCGATCGACCGATCAACCGGCGACCCGGGTCGCGAGCAGCGCCGCCGCGGCAAGTCGCGGCAAATACGTGTACTGCATCATCGAATCGAGCGATCCGCTCGGATTCGGACCGATTGGGATTGGCGCGACACCGTCCGACGTCTACACCGTGCACTACCGCAACCTGGCGGCCGTGGTCTCCGATGCGCCGCTCGAAGTACTCGATTCGACGCGCGAGAACGTCCTCGCACACGAGCGGGTCAACGAGACCGTGATGCGTGAGCACACCGTCATCCCGATGTCGTTTGGCACGATCTTCAAAACGCGCGAGGACATCGTCGAGCTCCTGCGGTCCGCGGCCGAAGCATTCGGCGACGTGCTGGACAAGATGCAGAACAAGCTCGAGTTCGGTCTCAAGGTGCTGTGGGACCGCGATCAGGCGATTCGCGAAGTCGAAAACGAAGACGAGGACATCGCACGCCTGAAGAAGGAGATTTCGAGCCAGAAGGGCCCGACCTACTTCGCGCGGATGCAGTACGGCCGGCTCATCGATTCGGCGCTGCAGTCACGATCCGAGCGCTACGTGGCGCACATCCTCGAGCAATTGCGCGAAGTGTCGGTGGCATCGCGCATGAACAAGCCGATCGGCGACAAGATGATCATGAACGGCGCGTTCCTGATCTCCCGCGATCACGAGCAGGCCTTCGACGCGAAGGTGAAGACGATTGCCGGGCGCTTCGATAACCTGACGTTCAAATACACCGGTCCCTGGCCGCCGTACAACTTCGTGAACATCAGGCTCAAGCTGGAACGCGCGTAGCCGCCGTCATGTTCATCCTCGACACGCTGCTCGTCGGGTCACTGCGCTTCGTGCTCGACAAAGTCGTCGCGGCAGCGGAGGCTGAAATGAACGACGACGGCGCGCTGCGCGAGCAGCTGCTCGAAGCGCAAATGCGGCTCGAGCTGGGCGAGTTGTCACCGAAGCGGTTCGCCGCCATCGAGCGCGACCTGCTCGCGCGTATCCGCGAGGTCAAAGGTGTCCGGCAGCAGGCGATTTCGATGTCCACCGACGATCGGGTGGCGACCGTCGAGATCGACAGCTGGAAGCCTGAGGGGTGAAGGCGCGGGCAGGCAGCCCTCAGCTTGTTTTTTTCGCCGGCAAAGGCGGCGTCGGAAAAACCACATGTGCCGCGGCGCGCGCCGTCGCGGAAGCCTCTCGCGGCCGGCGCACGCTCGCCGTTTCCACCGATCCCGCGCATTCGCTCGGCGACGCGCTTCAGCGACGGCTGTCGTGGCGGCCGACGCACGTCGCGCCGAACCTCGACGCGATGGAAGTCGACGCGTGCAGGGCGTTCGAACGCTGGATGCGTCGGCATTATGATGCGCTCCACACCATCCTCGATCACGGCACCTGGCTCGCCGACACTGAAATCCGGTCGCTGCTTGCGCTGCCCGTGCCTGGCGTCGACGAGCTGGTGGGCCTCATCGAGATTATCGAGACGGCAGGACGCCGCTACGACGCGGTGATCGTCGACACGGCGCCGACCGGCCACACGCTTCATCTGCTGACCGCTCCGCGTACCGTTGAAGCGGTCGCGGGAGTGCTCGACGACCTGCAACAGCACCATCGCGTCCTCCGCGCGCAGTTTGCGGGGAGGTCTGGACTCGAAGCGGAGGACGTGTTCATCGACGCCATTGCCGGAGCCGCACAGCGCGTGGCGAGTGCGTTGCGCGACCGAGAGCACGCGTCGTTCGAATGGGTGACGCTGCCCGAGGAGCTTTCCGTTGCCGAGAGCGAGGACGGCATACGCGCGCTCGCGGATCGTGGCATCGGCGTCGGTCGCATTATTGTCAACGAATGGCTCGGCGACGCCGGGTCGTGCGCGCGCTGCCGGCAGCGACGTGCGGCGCAGCGGCGCGTTCTTACGACGATCCGCCGGACGATCGGGCGCGGCCGCCACGTGCAGGTCGTGCCGTGGCTCGAGAACGAACCGCGCGGACTGCGTGCGTTGGCCACGCTCGGAACCTCGGCGCGCGATAGCTCACCGAAGCGGAACGCTGCCGCGCAACGCGCGACGACCCGCGTCCGCGAGCATGAAACGCACGGCGGCGATGCTGCACTGCTCGACAACGTGCGCGACGCTCGGCTGATCTTCGTCGGCGGCAAAGGTGGCGTCGGCAAAACAACCGTCGCGGCGACGCTCGCGATCGGGCTCGCGCGGAAGCAGCCGTCACGCTCCTTTCTGTTGCTGTCCGCCGATCCGGCTCATTCGCTCGGCGACGTGTTGCGGTCGTCCTTCGGCGACCGCGGCGGTCTCGTTCCGTCGGGCCCTCGAAACCTGATCGCGCGAGAGGTCGACGCGACTCGTGCCATGGCCGAGCGGCGTGATGCGCTGCGCGAGGCGATTGACGAGCTCGAGAACGAATTCGGAAGCGTCGGTTCCGAAAGTGGGGGTTCGGCCGGCGGCTCATCGCTCCTCGAGCTCGCGCCTCCGGGCATCGACGAACTCTTCGGGCTTCTCGCGATCGTCGATGCGCTGGACGCCCGCGACGTCGTCATCGTCGACACGGCGCCCACTGGCCACGCGCTGCGGCTCCTGCAAACGCCTGCGGTCGTCCGTGAATGGTTGCAGCTGCTGCTGAAAGTGCTGCTCGAGCACCGCTCGGTCGTGCGGCCGGGACGGCTCGCGGCGGAGCTCGTCGGCACATCCCGCCGCATTCGGCAGCTGGAAGCGATTCATCGGGATCGTGCCCGCACGCAGTTCCTCGTCGTGACGCGTGCCGCGGCGATGCCGATTCTCGAAACGCGCCGCTTGCTCCGCGAATTGCGGACGTTGCATCTTGCGCCTTCGTCGATCGTCGTCAATGCCCGAACGTTGTCCCCGGGCGAGTGCAGGCGATGCCGCAGTGTCGCCGCGTCAGAGCGCCGTGCGCTCACAACGCTGGTGCGTCCGCGCGACTGCGATATCATCGAGGCTCCGCTCGTGGCGATTCCTCCGCGCGGTGCTCCGGCGCTGACGCGCTGGGCACGAACATGGTCCCGCGAAGGGCGCCCGAAGCGCCGGAAGGCATGACCCTCACCTACGTCTACTGCGTTGTCGCATCGGCACGTCCGCCTGGACTCGATCGCGCCCCTCGCGGACTCGTCGGGGCAGGACGCGTCCGCTTGCTCGATGTTGCCCGCGATCTCGTCGCGGTGGTGGCGTCGGTGCCGTCGACGCGCTACGGCGAAGCGGTCATCAACAACAAGCTGTCGGACCTTCGGTGGGTGTCGCGCGCTGCGCTCGCGCACGAAGCGGTGGTCGAGCACTTCGCCCGGGCGCATGCTGTGCTGCCGATGAAGCTGTTCACGATTTTCGGCGACGACGAGCGCGCTGGCGCGCATCTGCGCGGCGAGGCGCAGCGTCTGCGCGCGGTTGCCAGAAAAGTCGCGGGACATCATGAGTGGGGCGTACGCGTGCTGCTCGCGCCGAGCGTGAGGCCGGTCGCGACAACCGAGGAAAACGGCGCCTCGGGGAGTTCTCGATCAGGTGCCGCGTATCTGACGGCCAAGAAAGTGCGTCGCGACGCATCGCTCGAACGCAGCTCGCGTGCGCGAACGACCACGTCGTCTCTCTACACGCGGTTGGCGAAACGCGCCCGCGCGTCACGCCGGCGCGGATCGGACGGCATCGCGGGCGCGTCGGGGCTCTTGCTGGATGCGGCATTTCTCGTCCCCAGGTCGCGCGGCGCTGCCTTTCGCGCGCTTGCCATGCGCGAAGCCCGCGCGCTTGCGCCGCAAGGTTACGCCGTGGCGGTTACTGGACCTTGGCCGCCATACACGTTCGTTCAGGACTGACATGCCGCGAAAGAGCATCGCGAACGTTCCCGTCGCCGCTCGGATCCTCGACACGCCCGAGTCGTCCGTCCTCGATCTGCTGGATCGAGTGCTGAACAAGGGCGTCCTCGCCAGCGGCGACGTGGTCCTCGGCGTCGCCGGGGTGGACCTGATTTATGTGAAGCTCTCGGCGCTGCTCTGCGCCGCGGATCGCGTGCTGCCGACGACGCCCCGGAAAAGGCGACATCGCGCGCCGCACCGTCGCCTGAGTCGGAGCAAGCCGACGACGTGACCAGAAAAAAGCGATCGGCGCCGGCTCGGCCGCGCAAGAAAACGGGAACGCGACGAGCGATTCGCGCGAAAGCGGTGACAGCCGCGGAGCTCAGGGCGCTGCGCCGCGAGATCGAGCGCCGAACCAAGCCGGTTCGTTGGAATCCGGCGCCAGACGATGTGCAGCGGTCGGTGGCGCAGCTCGTCTTGACGATTGTCGAGTTCGTCCGTCAGCTGATGGAGCGGCAGGCGATTCGGCGGATGGAGGAGCGCACGCTCACGCGTCGCGAAATCGATGCGGTCGGCAAGGCGCTCATGGAGCTCGAGAAAACGATCCGCGAGATCGGATCGAAGTTCGGTTTGTCGCCGGAAGATCTCAACCTCGATCTGGGTCCGCTCGGAAAGCTGCTGTAAGCGGCGCGCTCAACTCCGCTCGCGCTCGACGAGCAGCTTCGATGCCGCACGGGCGCCAATCGTCAGCCGACGGTCTCGTCCCTGCAGCAGGACCGCATCTGCTGCTGCATCCCGTCCTTCGACCCGAATCGGCTCTCCCGGCTTGAGCGCGTTGTTCTCCACGAATCGCAGGAATCCCGGATCCTGATCGGTGATGCGCGTGACGCGAAGCGGTGTGTCGAGCGGGCACGTCAGCAGGCTGTCGAGCGGTTGCTGCGCGATGGCGCCTTCGGGATTCGGAATCGGGTCGCCGTGCGGATCGTGCGTCGGGTGCCCGAGCATCTCGTCGATGCGCTCGATGAGCCGCTCCGACACGACGTGCTCGAGCTGCTCCGCATCGTCGTGAACCTCGTCCCACTTCATGCCCATGACCTGCACGAGGAACAGCTCGACGAGGCGGTGGCGACGCAGTACGAGTCCGGCGAGACGTTCGCCTGCCGCGGACAGACGGACACCGCTGTACGGCTCGTATTCGACGAGACCGGACTCCGCGAGCGCCTTCACCATCGTCGTCGCCGTGCCGGGCGTGACGCCGAGCGACGAGGCCACCTGTCCCATCGGCACGAGACGCGCGCCGTCCGCGAGGGCAGATTGCCCCTGGTGGATGGCCTTGAGGTAGTTCTCGACGGTGCTCGACGGGAGCATTGAACGTATTATCCAACAATGTCTCGAGCGGCGCTGGCCCGGCGCATCGCGACGCCCGATGGAAAGCGCCGCCACGTTCGTGCGCTCTTCGCGACCATCGCGGACCGCTACGATTTCATTACCCGCGCGCTGTCCTACGGTCAGGATGCCCGCTGGAAACGCCGCGTCATCGAGATGGCGTCGCCTTCGTCGGCGTCGCGGGTGCTGGATCTTGCAACCGGCACGGGCGATCTGGCGTTCGGGTGCGCCGCTCGCGGCGCCCGCGTCGTCGGCCTCGATCTCACGCAGCGGATGATCGAGCTGGCGAACGCAAAAGCCGCGACGCAGCAGGACACGATCGTTCCTCGCTACCTGGTGGGCGACATGCTCGCGCTGCCATTCCCGTCAGGGTCGTTCGACATCGTGACCACGGGCTACGGTCTTCGCAACGTTCCCGATCTGAGCCGCGCGATCGACGAGATCGCGCGCGTGCTGAAGCCGAACGGACAGATCGTCGCGCTCGATTTCAATCGGCCTTCGAACGGTCTTCTTCGCGCGGTGTATCTCGCGTATCTCGACGTTGTCGGCGCGTCGCTCGGGTGGATCCTGCACCGCGATCCGGACACGTATCAGTACATTCCCGCGTCGATTCGCCAGTATCCGGGCGCGATTGCGGTGGCCGAGATGATGCGCTCGCGCGGCTTCTCCCGGACGCGCTACCATCCGGTGCTCGGCGGTCTGATGGCGATTCACCATGGCATTCGAGATTGATTCGTCGAACTGGTCCGGCGAAGGCCAGTTCACCCTGCATCTGCTCGATCGGCTGCGCGGCATCGTCGGTATCCGCTCGCTGCGTGTCGAAGACGCGCCCGCGACGCGCTCCGAAGCCGACTACCAGTTCATGAGCAACGAGATCTTCGTGGACTTTGCGACGCTCGAACAGCGCGAGCCGTTCCGGCGGTTCGGGTTTCTGCCGGCGACGCGCGCGGTCGTGCGTAAGTCGCTGACCCTGACCGGCCTCGAGACCGCCCTCGCGGCCATGCCCGACATTGGCGAGCCGGACTACGCGGACGAAGGTATGCTTCAGTACCTGCGGACCGAGCGCGTGGTCCCGCCGTATCAGACGCGCGGGTACAAGCTGGTCGAGCTGGTTCGTATCTACGAGGCAGGAACGGCGCCCCGTTCCTAAAGAACTTCGGCCATGGGCCGACAAGGTATGCGGTGAGTCTCGTTCCTTCTCTGCTGCAGGCCATCGTCCACGTGGACGGCGAAGCGCTGGTCATGCACGCCGGTGACAAGCCTTATGTGGTGTCGCCGACCGGCCAGGTCGACCTCGCCACGCGAGGTCTGGCGCTCGAAGCCGTGAACGGCATCGTGAACCAGCTGCTGCCCCCTCACCTCCAGCAGGCGCTCGAGGAATTTGGAGCCGTCCAGCACGAGCTCGGGCCGATCCACGAGTTTCCCGGCGAGCATTTCACGATCGTCGCGGCGCGCGGCGGCGACGATGTCTGGGTCGAAATCCGACGTCGCCGGACGACTGATGACAACGACGACGTACCCGAGGAACTGTTTTCGCCTCAGGAAGGCACGTCCTCATCAGATCCTTATCCCGTTTACGCGTCCGCAGGGTCGGCGTCGCTCCGCCATCCGGGCGAACCGCTGCCCGATTCGCTCGAGCTGGATCCCATGGACAAAACGATGCGGGTCCCTGCGCCGGTCGCGCAGATAGCTTCGGATCGGCCGACGGAGACACCGGCGGAGGAGCTGGCTGAGGAAATCGATCTCGACTTCGTCACGTCCGATGACGTCGCAAGTTCCGACGCGCCCGAATCGCCCGTGATTCCCGAAATACAGACGACGCCGGCAGAAGTCGTCGTCGCAGCGATCGCGAACCCGCAGGTCGCCATCGAACGCCAGATCGAAGCCGCGGTCGCACCGATCGCGCAGATTTCCGCGCCGGCGCTGATATCGGCACCGGCCCACCCGATCGTGCTCGAGACGTTGGCTCCAGCAGCACCGACGGTCGCCAAAGCCGCTGACGTTCATGTGGAAGCCGTCGTCGCCGGCGCATCGACCGACGGGGCAGTGACCGAGAGTGCGTTGACGACCGTGTCCGCCGCCTCGAAAGAGCCGCTTGCGCCGCCGGTCGCCGCACACATCGTCGTTCCCGCGATCGAGAAAGAGTTGCCGGTACGAGAGGTAGTTCAGGCGCCGTCGCCGGCGGTGGTTCTTCCGCTCACCCGAAACCCGATCCGCGCCGAACAGCCGCCCCTTGTGGATGATCCGACTATGGCAGGCCTCGACCGACTTCTACGACTTTCGGCCGCGCGCGGCGCCTCGACGATGTACCTGTCGTCGGACTTGCGTCCGAGCGTCCGCGTGGACGGTGAACTTCAAGCGCTCGAAGGCGAACCGGTTCTCACGGCGCGCGACGTCGAATCGCTGCTGCTGACGCTCATGCCCGAGCGCAGCCACGAAGCGCTCAGAACCGGCGCCGCCACCGAGTGGATTCTCGACATCGACGACGTCGGCCGCGTACGCTGCATGAGTTTCCGGGATCATCGCGGACCAGGCGGCGTGTTCAGGCTGATGCCGACGCGATCCGTTTCCGTCGATCAGCTGGGCCTGCCGCGGGTCGTGCAGGGCCTGGCAATCGAACCCGAGGGCCTTGTCCTCGTGGCCGGGCCGCGATCGAGCGGCAAGCGGACGCTGATTTCAGCGTTCGTCGATTTGATCAACCGCACGCGCCGCGATCACGTCATCACCATCGAGCGCGAGATCAACATCGTCCACGAGCGCGGCAGCTCGTTCATCAGCCAGCGCGAGGTTCGCGGGGGCGACGACGATCTCCTGGCGGCTGCGCGCGCCGCGCTCCGCGAAGATCCGGACGTCCTCGTGATTGAGGATTTGCGCACGGCAGGGCTCGTGGACGTCGCGCTCGAAGCGTCGGCGTCGGGTCATCTCGTCGTCGGCGGTTTCCCGGCTCACACGGCCACCGGCGCGGTGGATCGCATCATCGATCTGTACGCGCCCGATCATCGGCGCCACGTGCAGCTGGCGCTCGCCAGCAATCTCCGCGGCGTCGTCGTCCAGGTGCTGCTGCGCAAGAACGGCGGCGGTCGTGTCGCGGCGCGCGAAGTGCTCCTGAACACGCCGGCTGTGTCGAGCGTCATCGCCGAAGGCAAGACGTCGCAGCTGCCGATGGCGATTGAAGGCGGACGCCGCTACGGGATGATGCCGCTCAACGATGCGTTGGTCGGCCTCGTGCAGCAGGGCGCCGTCGACGGCCGCGAAGCGTATCGCTATGCGGGCGATCGTCAGGGCCTGCTCGCCGCGCTGAAGCATCAGGGCGTGGACACGTCGTTCGTCGAACGGCTCGCCTGACCCGTTACCGCTCGATCAGCGTTTCCAGCTCCCGCGTCAAGAACGCCAGCAGATCGGTATCCGTCAGCACTTCCGGATCGCCGGAGGCGACGACGCGCTCCGCATCGACCACGCGGCGACCGCGCGCGTAGCGGGTTCGCGCGACGACGCGTGGGGCATCGCCGGCCGTATCGAGCGAAACCTCGATGAAGTTGTCGGCGCTCTTGTCGGACGACAGCTTCACGCTGCCGGCAGGCGTGGCGAGGCCGAACGGATAGCCCTCGGCGCGCAGGACGTTTGCAATCTGCCGCATCAACGGGATGCAGGTGTGGTTGAGGAAGGCGTCGAACGCGCGCGATGCCTGCTCCTGGCGCTCGCGCCGCTGCGCTGATTCCTGCCGTCCACGCTCAATGGCGCCGTGGACCGCTCTCCGGACGTCTGCGATTTCCATGATGTTCAGACCACCTGCTGCTGACGGAGCCGCGCGATCGCCTCGGATGCAAGGCCGAGATCGTCGCGCAGCACGCTGTCGGTGTGTTCGCCGAGACGAGGCGGCGGCATGCGAATCGATCCCGGTGTGTCGGACAGCTTCGCCGGCACGCCGAGCACCTTCAGCGCGCCGATCGTCTGATGATCCACGAACGCGATCATCTCGCGCGCGGCGACCTGCGGATCCGCGAAGAGCTCCTGCAGGCTGCGCACGGATCCGCACGGCACTCCCGCTGCCGTCAAGCGCTCGATCCAATGTGCGCGCGTCTGCGATCGGAGGCGCTCGGCGATCAGCGGTCGCAGCGCATCGTACTCGGTCACGCGCTGACGATTCGTCGCGAAACGATCCCCCAGATCCAGCTCGAGGACGCCGCAGAACGTCCGCCACAACCCGTCGTTTCCGACCGCGATGACGAAATCGCCATCGGACGCCGCAAATGTTTCGTACGGCACGATGCTCGGATGCCGGTTGCCCATCCGGACCGGACTCTTGCCGCTCGCGAAGTAGTTGCCCGCCTGATACGTGAGGAGCGCACAGACCGCGTCGAGCATCGCGATGTCAACTTCCTGGCCCCGTCCCGTGCGTTCGCGCGCGAGCAGCGCCATGCTGACGCCGTACGCGGCGAACATCCCGGACACGATGTCGGCGATGGCCACACCGAGACGATACGGCGGTCCGTCTGCGGATCCGGTGATGCTCATCAACCCGCCCTCGCCCTGCATCACGGCATCGTAGCCGGGCTCGTCGCGTCGCGGCCCGAACTGCCCGAAGCCGGATATCGAGGAATAGACGAGCCGCGGAAATCGAGGACGAAGCGACTGGTAGTCGAGCGCGAGCTTCGCCAGCGTCCCGGGACGAAAGTTTTCGACGACGACGTCGCTTTTGGCGAGGAGCCGCTCGATGACGTCACGACCTTCGGGCTTCTTGAAATCGACCGTGACGCTTTGCTTGTTGCGGTTGACGCTGAGGAAGTACGCGGATTCGCCTTCGAGAAATGGCGGACCCCATGCTCTGGTGTCATCGCCCTTGCCCGGCTGCTCGATCTTGATAACGCGTGCGCCCATGTCGGCCAGCAGCATCGTGCAGTACGGACCCGACAGCACGCGGGTCAGATCGAGTACGGTGATTCCCTCGAGCGGCATCATAGGGTTGTGATTATCGTCCACGCGCTTGCCGACGCGCTTGCCGGCGCGCTGGCCGGCGTGGAGATGCAGACCGTGGCAAGCTCCGCGCGATCGTCATCAGATCGGAAAAAAGACCGTAGGCCGTGTGCGTCAGCGACGACCCGCGCTGCACGATGGCGATCTCTCCAAGGAGATCCGTCCGCAGCACGATGGCGTTTTGCGGACCTTCGAGCCGCGCGAGCAGATCGTTTTCGGCGCGCACCTCGAGGCGTACGCGGGCGTCCACCCGTTTGTTCGTGCCTCGAGTGGCCGACGCGACCAGTTTCAGCCGACGTCCGTCGCTCCTCGCTGCAAGCGCTCGAGCAGCGGTCGACTGCTCAATGCCTTCGCGAGCCACGTCACTCGGCGTGATCCTCGCTCCGAGCATGACGTTCGCAAGCGCCGCAGTTTTCGCGGCCGCATCCCATCCGTCAACGTCGAGCGACGGGTCTGCTTCGGCGATGCCTGCGGCCTGCATGTCCGCCAGCGCACCGTCGAACGATCCGCCCTGCTCCATCGCCGCCAGCATGTAGTTCGTTGTCGTGTTGACCACCCCTTCGAATCCGGCGATCGTGACGCCGGGCAGAAGCGTGCGGGCGAGGTTGAAGACCGGGACGCCATCGAGCACGGCGCTCTCGTGCAGATACGAGCGTTTTGCGCGGGCCGCAGCGCGCATCAACCGATCGTGCGCGATTGCGACGGGACCTTTATTCGCCGAGACGACATGAGCCCGGTGCGACAGCGCTGTCTGGATGACTTCGATCGCGGGTTGACCGCGCCGCACGTCCAGTATCGTTGTTTCAACGATAACGAGGTGGCCGCGTTGCGCCGCCTCGCGGCAGCGACGGAGCGCCTGTCGAAGAAACGCGAGCGTCGGTTTGGACTCGTCGCTCAGAGCGCCTCCAGCCTCGACGCGCGCGGCCAGCGCTTCGGCATCAAGTCCCTTTGCGTTGAAGGCGTGGCCGTGCGATCGCGTCGCGACGGCGACGACTCGCGGACGAACTCCTTCGCGCGCCAGCATCGGCTCGAGCTCGCCAAGCAACCGAATGAAGCGCCGGCCGACGTTTCCGAACCCGACGAGAATCAGATCCAGCGTCACGCCGGAACACCGCCCAGCTCGACGAGCAGATCGTGCAGCCGCGTCAGGCCCTGCTTCAGGTAGTCGGGCTCATCTCCATATCCGATGCGGAGGTACCCGTCCATGCCAAAGTGATCGCCCGGGACGATCAGTACGCTCTTCTGCTGCCGAAGCCGCGTGACGAGGTCCGTCGAATTCACCTGGTGATGGTACCGAACGTAGACGATCGCGCCGGCATCGGGCGGCGCGTAACTGAAAAGCGATCCGTGACCGGTGAGCCAGGCGTCGATGACAGGAAAGTTGGCATTCAGAATCGCACGGGTGCGATCGAGGATGCGTGTGCGGCGCGACGATTCGAGCGCGTGGCGCGCGAGGAAATCGCTGAGCGCGCCGGGCGCGATGGTGGTGTAGTCGTGATAGGACCACATCGATCGTACAAGCGACGGCGGCCCCGCAATCCACCCGATGCGCAGTCCCGGAAGGCCGTATGCTTTTGACAATCCGCTGGTGACCACCACGCGCTCCGAGCGTCCCCACATCGTGGGTGTTTCTCGTCCGTCGCGTTCCGCGCCGCGATAGACCTCGTCGGAGAGAATCCAGGAACCATGACGATCGGCGATCGCTGCGATGCGGTCGAGATCCGCGTCCAGGAAGCGAGCGCCGGTCGGATTGTTGGGATTGCAGATGACGATCAACCGTGTCCGCGGCGTCACGAGATCCTCGAGGCTGTCGATATCCATCGCCCATCGGCCAGTGCCGTCCGGTGCCCGGAGCGGCCACTCCTTGACGACCGCACCGAACGCCTTCGCCAGTCCCCACATCTGCATGTAGCTGGGCACCATGAAGACGACTTCATTGTCCGGCTCGACGAGGTTCCACGTGCTGACGTAGTTGGCTTCGGCCCCGCCGTTCGTCACCTGAATATTCGATTCGGTCGCGCCAGCGTACTGTGATGCGATGAGGGCGCGCAGCGACGACGTGCCGTTCGATTGCGTGTACCGAAGCGCTTCGTTCAAGAGCGCCTCTCGCGTGCTCGCGTCCGTCACCAGCTCGCCGAGGCGCACCGGATGGACGCCGCTCTCGGAGAGGTTGAACTCGACCTCGTTCTCGTACGTCGATTGCATCCGCTCCATCGCAAACGGTTCGACTCTCATGGCGTCCACTCTACTCGCTTTGCGCGCGCCTCGACAGCGCCTCTGGACTATACTGGCGCGCTCGTGACGAATCCTCCGGACCTGGCTCGGATTCCAGCGGGTGATTTCCTGATGGGCGCCGCGGATGGAGAAGACGACGAGCGTCCCGTCCACCGCGTTTTCGTCAGCGAGTTCTTCATCGCGAGGCACCAGGTCACCAACGACGAGTACGCCAGGTTCGTCCGCGACACGGGTTATCCACCTCCGTCCATCCGCAACCTTCCGCTCGTGGCCAGCGGCGATCGCGATTCGATGTTTCGCCAACTGGCAGCGCCTTACGTCTGGGATGGTCCGTCGCCACCATCGGGTCGCGGCAGCCATCCCGTGGTGCTCGTCGGGTACGACGATGCGCTCGCGTATTGCGACTGGCTGACCGGCGGACTCGGACGACGCGTACGACTGCCGACCGAGGCCGAGTGGGAGAAGGCCGCGCGCGGCGGGGTCGACGGCCTCCGCTATCCGTGGGGAAACGAAATCGATCCGTCGCAGGCGAATTTTCTTCCGGACGCCGCGTCGAAGCGCAGCCGCGGCACGCGGCCGACCGGCACCTATCCGCCAAACGGCTACGGCATCTGCGACGTCATCGGCAACGTCTGGGAATGGGTGTCCGATTGGTACGCCAGCGACTATTATGGATTGGGTGACACGCGCGATCCGCGAGGTCCCGGGTCGGGTCAGATGCGGATCGTCCGCGGCGGATCATGGGTGAACGACGATGCGGCGATGCTGCGATGCGCGTACCGGCACAAGGTGCCGCCCGATACGTACGCGTACAGCATCGGATTGAGGGTCGTGTGCGCGGCTTAGTTGCTGCGGTCGTGACCGCGTGCGTCGTCGTGCTTTCCGCGTCTGCCGCGATCGCCGCTCAGGACGGTCCGCCGATTGTCGTCACCACCGGTTCGGCGACTGTCGCGAAGGCGCCGGACGTCGCGTTCGTGACGGTCGCGGTCGAAACGCGCGCGAAGAGCCCGCGCGACGCGCAGCGCCAGAACGCCGACCTCATGACGGCGGTCGGTCGCAAGCTGTCGGACCTGTCCGTTCCCGCAGACGCGAGGCGCACGATCGGCGTTCGACTCGAGCAGGAGTACGACAACACGAACGGCCGCCGGACTCCTCGCGACTATCTCGCGCGAAATACGATGGAAGTCCGCGTCGACGACATCGCGAAGACGGGCGAAATTGCCGACGCCTGCGTCCAGGCTGGCGCGACAGCGGTCGACGGGATTCGCTTTGATCTGAAAAATCGCGCCGACGCGGAGCATGAAGCCATTCGACAGGCGGTCGCCGACGCGCGCGGTCGCGCCGAGGCTGCTGCCGCGGGCGCCAACCGCACGCTCGATCGCATCCTGAAAATCGAGGACGCCGAGCGGCCCATCGCCGTGCCGCGCGCCATGAGCGTGATGCGGAGCGACGTCTCGACGCCGGTCGAACCGGGATTGATCGAGGTTCGCGCGTCGGTCACACTCACGGTCTCGATGAAATGACGCGCCCGATCCTGCCTCCGACCTCGCTCACACCGGACGGCTACGAGAAAGCTCGCCGAGCGCTGATGCGCCGCGATCCGATTCTCGGGTCGGCGATCAAGCGAATCGGCGCCTGCGGCATGGCCGACCGGCAGCGCAAGGATCACCTCAGCGCGCTCGTCGGCTCCATCGTCAGCCAGCAGTTGTCGACGAAGGCGGCCGCGACGATTTTCGGCCGCTTCGCCGCGTTGTTTCCCGACCATCACGTCTCGAGCGCGGAAGCGATCGATGCGTTCGACGATGCGACGCTGAGGAGCGTGGGGCTCAGCGGCCAGAAGGTCGGATACCTGCGCGACCTGTGCGCGCGCATCCGCGATGGACGTCTGAACCTCGATGATCTCGAATCGCTGCCGGACGAGCAGGTGATCGAGCGGCTGACGGCTGTCAAAGGCTTCGGCCGATGGACCGCGGAGATGTTTTTGATGTTCCGCCTGCATCGCCCCGACGTCCTGCCGGCCGGCGATCTCGGCATCATGAACGCGGTTCAGCGCTTGTACCGGCTTCGCAAGCGGCCGGACGCCAAGCGCATTCTCAATCTCGGCGAGGTGTGGAAACCGTATCGCTCTGTCGCGTCGTGGTACCTGTGGCAGACGCTCAGAAACGAGCCTTTGTCCACAGCAACAGGTAGCCGACCGCAATCGCGATCAAAGTCCCGCGCTCGCTGAAGAGCGTCTCCCGCCACGAGAACGTCGCCGTATCGACGTCTTCGCGTCCATTCGAATCGGACATCATGCGTAGCTTCGGCATCCAGCGAGGCACGTTTGCCGCGTACTCCCGATAGCTGCGACCGTGCCGCGCTTCGAGCAACTGCTCCTCCCAGCCGACGATCGCGTGATACTCGGCGAGAAGGAGAATCGCGATGACGGGCGCCGCCCAGACGAGCCTGGCGGTCATCGCGAAGCCGCACCAGATGAGGATGTTGCCGATATAGAGCGGATTGCGGACGAGGCCAAATGGTCCGCTCGCGACGAGTGGTCCGAGCCGCTCGCTTCGGGTCCGTGAGATCGCGCCGATCTGGCGCACGGCCAGGAGACGCACCACTTCTCCGCCGATCGTCAGCACCACGCCGGAGAGGACGAGCGTCCAAGAAAATGGCGCCTCACCAATCCTCAGCAACAGAAGAGCTAGCGCAACCGGGAGAGGAACGGCCGTTCTGTGCCGGAACAGCCACGCGCCGACTTTGGTAGAATCAGGACTTGTCTGGTCGGATATCGACGATGCCGTCATCGAACGCGCCTATTGTTGATCGCATGCCCGGCTCTACGGTGCTGGACATGATCGGGCGAACGCCTCTCGTCCGGCTTCGCCACTTCGAGCAGGCACTCGAACCCGGCGTCGAACTGTACGCGAAAGCCGAGTGGCAGAATCCGGGCGGATCCGTGAAAGATCGGGCCGCGGCTCGAATGATTCTGGACGGCGAGCGGTCGGGACGCCTGACACGCGGCAAGATCGTACTCGACGCGACGTCGGGAAACACCGGGATTGCTTATGCGATGGTCGGCGCGGCGCGCGGATACAAGGTCCGGCTCTGCCTGCCCGAGAACGCAAGCCCCGAACGAAAGCTGATCCTGAAAGCGCTCGGCGCGGAACTGGTCCTCACCAATCCGCTCGAAGGCAGCGACGGCGCGATCCGCGAAGCGCGGCGGATGTTCGCGGACGACCCCGATCGCTATTTCTACCCCGACCAGTACAACAACGACGCGAACTGGATGGCGCACTACGACACGACGGGACCGGAGATCATCGAGCAGACGGGCGGCCGCATCACGCACTTTGTCGCGGGACTCGGCACGAGCGGAACGTTCGTCGGGACCGGACGCCGGCTGCGGAAGTTCAACCCGTCGATCAAGTTGATTTCCTTCCAGCCCGACTCGCCGTTCCATGGCCTCGAGGGACTCAAGCACATGGCGACGGCGATCGTGCCGGGCATCTACGATCCGTCGCTGGCCGATGCCGATTTGCGCGTGTCGACGGAGCAGTCGTACGCGATGGTCCGCCGGCTTGCGCGCGAGATGGGTTTGATGGCGGGCATCTCGTCGGGCGCCGCCGTGGCCGCGATGCTGGAACTGGCGCGCAGCCTCGAGCAGGCGGTCATCGTAACGGTCTTCCCCGACGGCGCTGAAAAATATCTCAACGAGAGCTTCTGGACATCCGATGTCGATGCCGCATGATCAGCAGCTGCGCGTGAGCGCAGACGTCGAACGGGCCATTCAGCGTCACGGCCAGGAAACGTATCCGCACGAATGTTGCGGCGCGCTCGTCGGCCGCGAAGGGCGCGTCGACGACGTCGTACCGCTGCCGAATACGACGGAAGAGGGGCCGCGGCGACGTTTCCTGGTTCGCGCATCCGACTATCGACAGGCCGAGCGGCGCGCAACCGAAATGGGTCTCGAGCTGCTCGGGTTTTACCACTCGCATCCGGATCACCCGGCGCGCCCGTCACAGTACGACCTGGACCACGCGTGGCCGACGTTCGCGTACATCATCGTGTCCGTCCAGAACGGCAGCGCGGCGGACATGACCGTCTGGTTTCTCAAGGAAGATCGATCGAGCTTCGACGAGGGCACTCTTCAACATGGCGAAAATACTGATTCCGACACCACTCCGGCCCTACACCGATAAGCAGGACACCGTCGACGCCGCCGGCGCGACCGTCGGCGAACTGCTCGCGGACCTCACGCAGAAGCACAGCGGACTGAAAGCCCACCTGTACAACGAGCAGGGAAAGCTTCGGAGCTTCGTGAACGTCTACGTGAACGACGAGGACATCCGGTACTTGCAGAAAGAGCAGACGCCCGTCACGTCAGGCGATACCGTCAGCATCATTCCATCCGTCGCAGGCGGCACCGACGCGCGTTCCTCCGGATCTGCCGTGGCGGACAGCGCACCGCCTGCGCGCGAGCTGCCGACGCTGACGAACGACGAGGTCAAGCGGTACTCGCGGCATCTCATCATGCCGGAGGTCGGCGTCGACGGTCAGCGGAAGCTGAAGGCCGCCAAGGTCCTCTGCATCGGCGCCGGCGGCCTGGGTTCCCCCGTCTCGATGTATCTCGCCGCGGCAGGCGTCGGCACCATTGGCATGGTGGACTTCGACGTCGTCGATTTCAGCAACCTTCAGCGGCAGATTCTCCATGGGACGCCAGATGTGGGCCGCTCGAAGCTCGAGTCCGCCAGGGACACGCTGCACGCGCTCAACCCTGAGATCGAGATCGTGACGCACAACGCGGCGCTTTCATCTCAGAACGCGATGCAGCTCTTCGCGCCCTACGACATCATCGTCGACGGTACCGATAACTTTCCGACGCGGTACCTCGTGAACGACGCGTGCGTCCTCCTCGGCAAGCCGAACGCGTACGGGAGCATCTTCCGATTCGAAGGACAGGCGTCGGTCTTCGCCACCAAAGAAGGTCCGTGCTACCGCTGCCTGTATCCGGAGCCGCCGCCGCCCGGCCTGGTGCCGAGTTGCGCGGAGGGCGGCGTGCTCGGCGTGCTTCCTGGAATCATCGGACTGGTTCAGGCGACCGAGACCGTCAAGCTGATCATGGGCATCGGCGAGCCGCTGATCGGACGGTTCCTCATCTACGACGCGCTCCGCATGAAATTCCGCGAGCTCAAGCTTCGCAAGGATCCGGATTGCCCGGTCTGCGGAACGCATCCGACCGTGAAGCAGCTCATCGACTACGAACAGTTCTGCGGCGTTGTGCCCGCCAAGCCGGAGGCCGTAACCGTGAACAGTGCGACCGAAATCACGACGCTCGAGCTCAAGAAGCGGCTGGACAGCGGCGAGAAGGTGAAGATTATCGACGTCCGCGAGCCGAACGAGTATCAGATCAACCGAATCGCCGGCTCGACGTTGATTCCGCTCGGGGACATTCCCAAGCGATACCACGAGCTCGACCCGGCGGAAGAGTACGTCATGCAGTGCAAGTCGGGTGTTCGCAGCGGAAAAGCGGCGGACTTCCTGCGGTCGGTCGGCTTCACGCGCGTGCTGAATCTGAAGGGTGGAATCCTGGATTGGATCGATAAGGTTGATCCGAGCCAGCCGAAATACTAAACTAGGACCTGAACGGTCGGATATGTTGAGGCTTTCAAAAAAAGCTGACTACGCCCTCATGGCGATGAAGCACCTCGCGTTGCGCGGGGACCGCGGCAGTGCGGGTTCGTCGAGCGCGCGCGAGATTGCCGAGCTCTACGACATTCCGATTGAGTTGATGGCGAAGGTGTTACAGCGTCTCGTCCGCCGCGGACTGCTGCTGTCGCACCAGGGCACGCGCGGCGGATATCAGCTGGCGCGAGTGCCCGCGCAGATTTCGGTGGCCGACGTCATCCAGGCCATTGATGGGCCCGTCGCCGTGACGGCGTGTTCCGGCGACGAGGGGCAGCAGTGCGAGCAGTTTTCCAAGTGCAACGTGCGCGATCCGCTCTGGCGGGTGCGCGAACGGATTCTCGCCGCGCTCGGCGAGTGCACGATTGCGGAGCTCGCGGCGGACATTCCCACGGCGCCGGCGACCAAGGCGGCGGTGCTGCACACGCATTTGTGACGCGACGCCCGGCTGACGGCCTCCCGTTCATCGCGAGGGAGGACGAAAGAATCATCCGGGCCCTGAGAGAGAGAAAACGATGGCGATAAAGCTGCCGATTTACATGGACTATCACGCGACCACGCCGGTCGATCCGCGCGTCGTCGAGGCGATGCTGCCGTACTTCACGACCGACTTCGGCAACGCGGCGAGCCGCAACCATCCGTTCGGATGGGTCGCCGAGGAAGCGGTGGAGAAGGCGCGCAAGCAGATTGCCGACCTGATTGGCGCCAACGCCAAGGAAATCGTGTTCACGAGCGGTGCGACGGAGTCCGACAACCTGGCGATCAAGGGCGTCGCCGAGATG
>DATBHR010000069.1:0-66132 GCA_036557365.1 Vicinamibacterales bacterium | reverse complement strand
CCACGACGGTTACCTGGCGCCTTCGGTCGTCTGCTTGACGGACTTCAGATAGTACGCGGTGGCCGCGACGCTCGCGCCCGTTCCGACCAGCGTCCACAGCAACGCCATCGTGCGGCCGCCTCCGGAACTCGCGGTGGTCTGCTCCTTGGCAGACTTCGAGCGCGGCGCAACGGCTCCGCTCTTCGATTTCAAGAGCTCAGCATAGGACTTGACCAACGGCTTCGCCGCAGCATCGCGCGAAGCGGTCGCGTCGGCGGCAAACACAGACGAGGCCGACGTCAGCAGGGTGACGAGAACAAATCCAGCGGTCATTCGTTTCATACGATCATGGCCCTCCTGTCAGTGGTATAACGACAGGCCAGCCCAGACCGGACACGATGAATATGCCCCAGGCAACGAGCGCCCCGCCTCGCTCGCTGTCGGACCTGCAGGCGGATGTAGAGTCGACGTTTGTCCTGCTCGATCTGGTTCGGGCCGGCGACGCGCGGGCGCTCGACCGTCTGTTCCACCGCTATCTCGGGCCGCTTCGCCGCTTCGCGCACGGCCGGCTGCCTTCAGCCGCCCGCGATCTGCTCGACACGAACGATCTCGTGCAGGAAACGCTGCTGCAGACCTTCCGCCGGATTCGCGAGTTCGAGCCGCAGCGTGAAGGCGCGCTGCTCGCCTACCTCCGTCAGGCCATCGTCAATCGCGTGCGCGACGAGCTGCGCCGGCAGGCGCGTCGTCCAGCACCGGAAGCGCTCGACGTGGAACCGCCTGATGCCGGCCTCTCGCCGCTCGATGCCGCGATCGGCCGCGAAGCGGTGAACCGGTACGAGTCCGCGCTCCAACGGCTCAAAGGCGACGATCGCGAGGCGGTGGTGGCGCGCGTCGAGCTCGGCATGAGCTTCGAGGAAGTCGCCGTCGCCCTGGGCAAACCATCGGCGGATGCCGCGCGCAAGGCGGTGAGCCGCGCGCTGATCCGCCTGGCCGAGGAAATGCGGAAATGAGCGACGAGACGCCGGACGTCGACGATCTGCTCGTCGGTCTCGCCGATTCGGTCGCCGATGGCGACGACGTCGATTGGCTGGGTGAGAGCGCGCGAAGCGAACGCAATCGCGATCTGCTCGAGCAGCTGCGGATTATCGAAGCGGTGGCGCGCGTGCACCGGAGTCAGTCGAACCGCGACGATCGCGCGGCCGGAACCGACCAGCAGTCGCCGCTGACGACCGGCGCGCGCTGGCAGCACCTCGTCATCGTCGAACGCGTCGGCGGCGGAACGTTCGGCGACGTCTATCGCGCGCGCGACACGAAGCTGGACCGCGACGTCGCGCTCAAGCTCCTGCGCCGGCGTGCCCAGCCCGAAGCGCTCGCCTCACAAATCTTGTCGGAAGGGCGCCTTCTCGCACGCGTCGCGCATCCCAACGTCATCACGATCCACGGCGCCGAGGCCGTCGACGGTCAGGTCGGCCTGTGGATGGAATTCATCCGCGGGTTCACGCTCGAGGAAGTCCTGCGTCAGCACGGACCGTTCTCGGCCCGCGAAGCCGCGTTCATCGGCCTCGATCTGTGCCGCGCGCTGGCGGCGGTCCACGCGACGGGCCTGGTTCATCGCGACGTCAAGGCGCCGAACGTCATGCGCGAACAAGGCGGCCGTATCGTCCTGATGGACTTTGGAACCGGCGAGGACCTGAGCGCGACGGCTGCCGAAGGCATCGCGGGTACGCCGCTGTATCTCGCGCCCGAGATCTTCCGCGGCGAAGCAGCCACGGTCAGAAGCGACTTGTACAGCCTCGGCGTCCTTCTCTATCGCTTGACCACGGGCGCGTATCCCGTGACGGGAACGTCGCTGCGCGATCTGGCGGACGCGCATCGCGTCGGCCGATCCGTACGGCTGCGCGACGCGCGACCGAATCTGCCGGACGGATTCGTGCACTGCGTCGAGCGGGCGCTGTCCTCGCAGGCTGAACAGCGATTCGCAAGCGCCGGCGCGATGGAAGCGGCGTTGGCGGGCTGGCTTGGAATCGGTGCGCGCGGCGTCCCTGTTGACGGCGGCGAACCGATGGCCGCCACGCCGCCGGAGCCGCAACCGGTTCCGGTCCGGGCCGTCGCTCCGCCGCGTTCGAAATGGATGTGGGCGATCGCCGCAACGGCGCTCGCAGCGATCCTCATCGTCGCCATCTGGATCGGTCTCAAGCGGCGGACGGCGACGACGGTCGCGGCCGTTCCGGGCACGATTCGATCGATCGCGGTCCTGCCGCTCGAGAATCTCGGCGGACCGGATTACTTCGCGGACGGCATGACGGAGGCGTTGATCGCGGATCTTGGCCGCACAGGTGCGCTCGACGTCATTTCACGCACCTCCGTGATGCGATTCAAGGGATCGCGGCAGCCGCTGCCGGAAATCGCGAAGGCACTGAATGTCGACGGCATCATCGAGGGATCGATCCTTCGAGACGGCCGTCGCGTGCGGATTACGGCGCAGCTGATCGACGCGCGCACCGACAAGCACGTGTGGGCGAACAGCTACGAGCGCGACGTTCGCGACGTCCTGGCGCTGCAGGGCGATGTGGCACGTGCAATCGCCCAGGAAATCAACGTCACGTTGACGCGTCAGCAGGAAGGGCTGCTGGCGGGCGGCGGACGTCCAGTACCCGAGGACGCGCTCGAAGCGTACCTGCAGGGTCGATTCCACTGGAACCGTCGCGGCGGTGATTCGCTGAGCAAGGCCGTCGAGTTCTTCGATCAGGCGATCAAGGTCGACCCGCAGTACGCGGCCGCGTACGCCGGACTTGCCGATACCTACACGCTGCTCGGATCGGTCGGCGGCGTCATGCGGCCGGAAGTCGCCATGGCGCGCGCCAAAGAGGCGGCCGAGACGGCGCTGAAGCTGGATGACTCGCTCGGCGAGGCGCACACGTCCTTGGCGATGCTGCACTTCTGGTACGACTGGAACTGGAGCGCGGCTGAATCCGAGTTCAAGAAAGCCATTGCGCTCAACCGGAGCTACCCAACCGCGCATCACTGGTACGCGATTTATCTGTCGGCAATGGGGCGCCATGACGAAGCGCTCGTCGAGATCGATCGGGCGACGCGGCTGGATCCGGTGTCGGTCATCATTCGCGCGAGTCGCGGATGGGTCCAGTACCATCGGCGCCAGTTCGACAGCTCGATCGAGGAGTGCCGCAAAGCGCTCGCCCTGAGCGCCGACTTCACGCGCGCCTACAACTACCTCGGCATGAATTACCTGAAAAAGGAGATGCCCGCCGAGGCGATCCAGGCGCTCATCGAGGCGAACCGGTTGTCGAACGGTGCGCCGCTCACGCGCGCGCAGCTCGCGGGCGCCTACGCGGTCGCAGGTCGAACCGACGAGACGCACAAGATCCTGACGGAGCTCCTGAAGCCGGGCGCCTATCCATATGTAGCACCGGCCGACATCGCACAGATCTACGTCGCGCTCGGCGACCACGACCGCGCGATGGACTGGCTGCGGAAGGCCTTCGAGGAACGATCGTTCGCGATGGTCTATCTCAAGGTCCACCCTGCCTACGATTCGATGCGCCAGGATCCGCGCTTCGTCGACCTTCTCCGGAGCCTCCGCTTTCCCTGACCAGGCTCTTCCGTTCCCCTCCCGTCGCTAACTTTTACCTTCTACCTTTTAAGTCTTCAGTTTTCCGTCTCTCCTGTCCGGTTTTTCTGCCGGCGTCGTTATACGGGCAGAACCGACACCCAGGAGGAATCCGCATGACCGCCTTAATCTCTCGATTCACAGCACTTCTCGCCCTCGTCATCTCGGTGGGCTGCGCGGCGCAAGGAGCGGCCGACCACGAGAACGCCGCTTCCGCCAAGCGCGGCGAGTACCTCGTCAACACCTCCGGCTGCCATGACTGCCACACGCCGTTCAAGATGGGACCGCAGGGACCGGAGCCGGACATGTCGCGCATGCTGTCCGGCCATCCCGAGACTTTCCCGGTCGCCGCGCCGGCCGGGGTCAAAGGCCCCTGGGTCTGGGCCGCGGTCGAGACGAACACCGCCTTCTCCGGTCCGTGGGGAATTTCGTACACGGCGAACCTGACGCCCGATCGCAACACGGGCCTGGGCATCTGGACCGAGGACATGTTCATGCGGGCGATCCGGACGGGCCGCCACATGGGCCAGTCACGGCCGATCAATCCGCCGATGCCGTGGCCGGCGTATCGGAACTTCACCGACGATGACCTGAAGGCCATCTTCACGTATCTGCGGACGATTCCGCCGATTACGAACCACGTGCCGGACTATCTGCCGCCGCCGGCTGCTGCCACGACGGAGACGCGCTGATGCGACGGACGGTCTTGAGGACGCTCGCCGCGCTGGCTGGCGTCCTCGTCGTCTCGCTGTGCGCGGTCGGCGTGTATGTGTCGCGCACGTGGAACCGCACATGGGATGCGCCGCTGCCGGATCTTCACGCCAGCACGGATCCGGCGGCCATCGAGCGCGGAGAGTATCTGGTCTACGGACCTGCGCACTGCGTCGAGTGCCACGCGTCGTCCACGAGCGAAATAGAGGATGCGTTCGGGCAAGGCAAGCGGCCGCCGCTCGCCGGCGGGATGAAGTTCGCGGCGCCGCCACTTGGCGCGATGTACTCGAAGAACATCACGCCGGATCCCGTGACGGGGATCGGGCGCTACAGCGATCCGCAGCTCGCGCGGATGCTGCGCTACTCGGTCAGGCCCGACGGCCACGCATCGATGCAGCTGCTGATGCCGTACGGCAACATGGCCGATGCGGATCTCGTCGCCATCATTTCGTATTTGCGGACGCAGCAGCCGGTTGCCCGGACCGTGCCGGAGAACGAGTTCACCCTGGCGGGAAAGATCGTCAAGAGCTTTGCCCCCATTTTCCAGCCGAGAACGGCGGTGGACGCAGCGGCCGATTCGCCGGCGCCCGAGCCGACGAAGGAGCGCGGCGAGTACCTGGCACGCAACGTCGCCAACTGCGTCGCATGCCACACCGAGCGCAATCCGGTGTCGTTTGCAGCCGTCCGTCCCGAGTTCTCGGGCGGTGGCGAAATGGAGCCGGCGATGCGCGAAGGAGCCGACAAGGCCGTGTGGTTCCGGACGCCGAACCTGACGCCCATCTCCGGGAGCGCGCTCAGCAAGTTCCCCGATCGCGACACGTTCATCGCGCGCTTCCAGCGGGGCGGTCGCCAGTACGCGGGGTCGCCGATGCCGTGGGAGTGCTTCGGTCAGATGAACGCGCAGGACATCGGCGCGCTGTACGAGTTCCTGCACAGCCTGGCGCCGCAGCAGGGGCCGACGGGCGATCCGCGGTTCAAGAAAACGAGCTGAGGCGTCAGCCCAGAATGAGCGCCCAGGGAAGGACCGTCGCGAACACGTACCCGACCGTCAGGAGCGCCAGGACCAGATGATAGGAATACACATGGAGGACGGTGCCGCCAAGAATCGCGACGGACTTGGCGGCGACGAGCGACGCGCCCGTGCCCGCCACCACCATGGAATGAACCAGCAGCGGATTGGCCTCGACACCGGTGCCGAAACGGGCGATGCCCAGCGCAGTCAGCACGCCATCAGCGAGTTGCACGGCCACGAACAGGCCGAGGGCCCAGATGGCGCGGGTCCGCGAGTTCGGTAACCGTTCGCTGATCCGAAGGGGAAACGCCGCCGCCATCACGCCATTCTCCGCAATCCACGTACCGCCGCGACGTCGGGGCTACGCTCCGGATCGGCCCGTCTAAGTCTCGCTGAAACCGACCTTTCGTCCCCCTAACCTTAGGAACAGTTCGGACCGACATCTCTTCAGAAGGCCATAAGCGAACTATTAGCTATTGTTGGTCTTTAAAGTCCTATATAGTTCTATAGAGACCGTGGCCATAGCGCTCTCGACAGCCGGCACCGACCCCCGTTCGGCCCGGCCTGAGCTCACCAAGGCGCCCGGCACGCCTGATAGCGGCGATCCGTCCGCGTACATTCGTTCCCTTCTCGAGCGACAGCCTCACTGCCTTCTCCGCATCGGACGGGACGGCCTGTTGCTGGCGTGCAACGATGCGGGCCTCGGCCTGCTCGGCAAAACCGATCTCGCGGAGGTGCTGAACCGCCCGTTCGAAGAGCACCTGAGCGCGGACCACCGGAACCCGTTCCGCGAGTTCGTGGAGCGCGTCTGGGCCGAGGACGCGGGTTCCTTCGAATGCGATCTGCCGGCCGCCGGAGGCGCGCCGCGTATCGTCGTCGTGCAGGGAATCGCCCTGCGCGATCATCCCGACACGATCGAATCGCTGCTCGTGTCCGTGCGCGATACCTCGCCGCTGCGCCGGCTCGAAGCGTCGATTCAGGAAGAGCCTGCGCTGAAGCAGCGGTTGGCGGATGCCGAAGCGCGTCTGGCCTCTGCGACGCAGGAGCAGCAACAGTTCGGACGCCGGATGGAGGAAGCGCGGATCCAGCTCCAGCGGATGGCGTCTGTCCTCAAGGATCGTGACGCCGAGCGCGCGCAGGCCATCGATGAACGACGCCAGTTCGAGACCGCGATTCAGACCGAACGCACAAACGCCGGCAACAAACTGTCCGAGGCCGCCGCCCGACTCGAGGCGGCGCTCACCGATCAGCGTCTGCTGACCAAGCGCCTGGACGAAAGCCGCGCGGAACATCAGCAGCTCGCCGCCGCCATTCACCAGCGCGACGTCGTCATTCACGAGCGCGACGTGGAGCGCGCGCGCGTCGCAGAAACGCATCGTGAGGAGCAAGTCCGCCTGCAGCAGCTCGCGGAACAGCAGCAGCTGGCGCTGCTCGAGCAGGAGCGGACCGCGAAGGAACGCATCGCCGCCCTCGAACGGCAGGTCGCGAACGCCGCGTCCGAGCAGGCACGCGCGACGCAGCAGCTCGAGGAACATCGCGTCAGCGGCGACGAAGCGACAGCGGCCGCGGAGCAGCAGCGTCAACATCTGGCGCAGCTCCAGAACGAGTTGGCGAACGCGACCGGAGAACAGACGCGTCTTGCCGCGCTCGGCGCGCAGCTCCAGCACGAGCTCCTGAAGGCGCAGGCGGAACGCGACGCCGCGGCCGCTGCGCTGGAAACGGCGAGCGCGGATGCCAAACAGCTGCACGCGGTCGAAGGCGAACGACACGCGCTCCACGAGAAGCTGCAGCACCTGACCGGCGAAGTGGAACGGCTGCAAGGCGTCCAGCAGGAGCGCGACGGTTTCCAGGAGCGGCTCCGCGCGCTTGAAACCGATCTCGAAGGTTCGCAGGCAAAGCTCAATCAGGCACAGGCGCAGAATCGAGAGCTGGAACAGGCGCAGGCCGAGCGCGTCACTCTCGCGGCGAAGCTCGACGAACTCAGCGCCGAAGCGCGCGCCCTCGCGGACGTGCGTGCGGACAAGGACGCCATCGAGTCGCGGCTGCGCCAGGCCGGCGTCGAGATCGACGAGCTCCAGGCACGTGTCCGGCAGGCCGAATCGAGTCACTCGGCGCTCGCCGCTCATATCCAGCAGATCGAGCGTGCCGGCGAGTCGATGCAGGCCGCGCTCAGGCAAGCCGACGTCGAACGCGATCAGCTCGCCGCAAAACTCAACGCCGCGGACGCCGAACATCGCGCGGCGCGCGCCGATCTCGAACGCGCGCACGCCGATCGCAGCGATCTCGCGAACCGCCTCGAGCGGGCTGAAGCGCAGGCGCGCCAGGTTGGTGAAATCCGCGCGCAATGGGCCGCGACCGAAGCGATGCTCGAGCAGGCGACCGAACAGGCCGCCGAACGCGACCGCGCGCTGGCCGATCGCGACCACATCGCCGCCGATCGCGATCGCCTGGCGGCGGAGCGCAATCAGGTTGCGGCCGAACGCGACCAGATCGCGGCCGAGCGCACAACGCTCGACGATCGCCTGAAGCAGACGGAATCGGAGCGTGCGACGCTCGACGCGGCTCTCCGCACAGCCAGCGAGGAGCTCGCGTCGGTACAGTCGGCGCTTGGACAAGCCCGCACGGAGCATCGCGACGCCGTCGCCGCACTCCATCGCGTCGAGTCCGAGCACAACGTCGCCCGTGCGACGCTCGGAACGATTGAAACCGAACACGAGTCGGTGCGGTCTGCGCTTGCAGAGATTCAGAAATCGCGCGATGCGGCGCTGGCAGCACTCGCTCAGGCTGAATCCGAGCGCGACACCGCGTCGGCAACGGTTGCGCGGCTGACCGGCGAACGCGAGTCGATCGAGGCCCGCGGACGCCAGGCACACGACGAGCGCACCTCCGTGCTGTCGCGTCTGGCCGAGCTCGAGGATCAGCATCAGCACGCGGCCGCAAAGGTGGCCGAACTCCAGGAGCAACACCGCCGCGACGCAGCCCAGCTGTCGGAGCTCGAGGCACAGCGGCGGCGCGATGCCGCGCAGTTGTCCGAGCTCGCGTCCGAGCGCGATGCCGTTCGGGCCGCGTTGATCACCGTCGAAGCGGAACGCGATACGGCCAACGCGCGCCTGGAGCAGGCGCTTGCGGACGCCCGCAGCGTTGCGACGAATCTCCACGATCGCAGTCATCAGGCGTTGGAAGATCTCCGGGCCGAGCATGTCTCGGTCCTCGCCGACCGCGAGCGCGTTTCGCACATCGTCGACGATCTGACAGCGCAGCTTCGGCGCGCCGCCGCGGAGCACGACGGGGTTCGCATGCAGCTCGAGCGCGCCGTCGAGGACGCGCGAACCGAGGCAGCGTTCGAGCACGATCGGCATCGCCGGCAGCTCGCGCTGCACGAGACGCGCCTCGCGCAGGCGCTCGCCGAGCAGCAGCGCTTGCTGTCTCTGCTCGAACAGGACGCTGCCGAGCGGCGGCACATCGAGGCGAACCAGGCGGCGATGCGCGCCGACGCCGAACGCCGCGCGGTGCAGGAATACGAACGGACGATGGTCGTCAAGGATCGCGAACGCAGCGAGATCATCGCGAACCTGCAGGCCGAGCTCGCGCTCGCCAACGCGGATCAGAAACGGCTGCAGACGCTGCTTGCGCGGGCTGATTCGGACCGTCAGCGCCTCCTCGCCGCGCATGCTGCCGACCGGGCCACGGTCGATCGGTCGCTCGGCGAGATGACCGTCAAGAAGAACCAGGCCGTCAAGGCACTCGCCGATCAGCGCGTGGAGCTCCAGCAGTGGCGCGAGACAGCGGTCGCGCTGGAACCGCTCGCCGCGGCTGGCCGGACTGCCGTGCAGCTCGCGCGCGACCTGCACGACCTCGTCGCGAATCTCGACGATCGCGCGAAGTTCCTGCTCGACGTCTCGCTCCTCGACACAACCTATAGGCCGGAAGTCGAAGCGCTGCGAGCCGACGCCATGCGCGCCGTCTCGGTCGTCCGTCAGCTGTCGCGCGGGACGACCGAACCGGACGGAGGCGGACGCTGATGTTCTCCTTCGCGTCGAAATCGAAGGAAGCGGCGCGACCGAAGGAAGCCGCACGGCCAGCGGCGCCAGCCGTCGCTGCGGCGCCCGCAGCGCCTCAGGCCAGCGCTCCGGCTGCGGCACCGTCAACTCCGGCGCCGTCCCCCGCGACAGCGGTGGCACCGTCGGAGAGCGAGGAAAATCGCGACGCACCGCGTCTACCGGCATCCGCGATCCCGGCGATAACGGGCATGCGAATCTCGCCGCACGGCGTGGAGGCGACGCTCGTCAACATCTCGCGGAGCGGGCTGCTCGCCGAATGCGGTGAGCGTCTGAAGCCCGGCAGCGCGGTAACCGTCGTCTTCGAAGGCACCTTCGTCCCGCGAACGATCGAAGGACGCGTGGCGCGCAACACGGTGTCCTCGATGGGCAAGGACGGGCGCCTGCGCTATCACGTCGGCATTTCGTTCTCCGCGTCGATCGATCTCGGCGTCGAGGAGCCCGCGCCCGTCAAACCAGAGCCCGCCGCGCCCGCGCCGGCGCCCGCGGCACCTGTTGTTCGGAATCGATGGTGAACCGATGAATCCGTCGCTCGACCCCGCCTCGCAGTTCATGGCAGACGTGATTTCGGCCGATCGTCGCAAGCACCGCCGATTCCAGGGTCCGTTCGACGGACGACGGATTGGCATGATCGAGACGCCGATCCGCATCTACGATCTCAGCCGCGGCGGCTGCTTCATTCACTCGATGCACGAGCAGAAGCCCGGCGTCGAGCTGGTGCTGCAGATCGATCTTCCCGGCGAAGGCACCGTGACGGTTACGGCCCAAACGCTGCCGCGGCAGACCGAGTTCGGCTTCGCCGTCCACTTCACGCACATCGACCCCGATGATGCGGTCAGGCTCCATTGCGGCCTGAAGCGGCTCGAAGAAAACCTGACCTAGCCACGCCGACTCCCGTCCGCTTGCCCGCCTGCTGTACGATCGCGCGCGGATGACGTCTCCTCTACCAGCCGCTCACGTGCCGGCCGCGTCGCTCGTCGAGCTGACCGTCCTGATGCCCTGCCTGAACGAGGCCGAAACGCTGGCCACCTGCATCCGCAAGGCACGCGCATGCATCGAGCGGCTGGGGCTGGTTGCGGAAGTCGTCATCGCCGACAACGGCTCGACGGATGGTTCGCAGCAGATCGCCGCGAAAGAGGGCGCGCGCGTCGTCGATGTGAGCGAACGCGGCTACGGCGCGGCGCTGTATCACGGCACCATCGCTGCGCGCGGACGCTACGTGATCATGGCGGATGCCGACGACAGCTACGACTTCACGAAGCTCGACGCCTTCGTGGAACAGCTGCGCCGCGGCGCGGATCTCGTCATGGGCAATCGATTCCTCGGCGGCATCGGCGAAGGCGCGATGCCGTGGAAGAACCGGCACATCGGCAATCCGGCGTTATCGGGACTCGGCCGCCTCTTCTTCGCCTCTCCGGTCGGCGATTTCCATTGCGGCATCCGCGGCTACTCGCGCGACGCCTTCGATCGCATGGCACTTCAAACGACCGGGATGGAGTTCGCGTCCGAAATGGTCGTCAAGGCGACGCTCCTCGGCATGCGCATCGTCGAAGTGCCGACGACGCTGAGCCGGGATGGACGAACGCGCGAACCGCACCTCCGTCCGTGGCGCGACGGATGGCGGCATCTCCGGTTCATGCTGCTGTACAGCCCGCGCTGGCTGTTCCTCTATCCGGGTCTCGCGCTGATGGCGGCGGGCATGATCGTCGGCGCCCTGCTCCTTCGCGGTCCGCTGCAAATCACGACGCACCTCGCGCTCGACGTTCACACGTTGCTCTTTGCGTTCGCGGCGATCATCCTTGGCTTCCAGGGAGTGGCGTTCGCGGTGTGCGCGCGAGTGTACGCGCTGAACGAAGGGCTCCTGCCGCGCGACGCAAGGCTCGAGCGCCTGCTCCGCAGCTTTACGCTCGAAAGCGGCCTCGCGATCGGCGCCATCGTCATGCTCGCCGGATTCGGCGGCGGACTCTACGCGCTCTTTGATTGGTATCGCGCAGGGTTTGGATCGCTCGACACGCGCGTCACGCTGCGCACCGCGATTCCGGCGGCGTCGGCGATCTGCCTCGGTGGCCAGATTATCCTGACGAGTTTTCTTCTCAGCTTCCTAGGACTCCGGCACCGATAAAGCGCCGCGCGCGACCTGGCCACGAAGGCACGTGTCACGAAGAATCGAGCGTCTTCTTCGTGATCTTCGTGTCTTTGAGTCTTCGTGGCCCGTCGACTGCTTCGTGATCTCGACGTTAATCGACGACCGCAGCCGACCGCCTGACGAACACCGCGAGCGCCCCGAAGCTCGCGCAGCCGACGATAAGCCCGAGGGCTGTCATGAGCGGAGTGTTGCCCGGCCGCGCGGCCGGCGGCAGGTATCGGGCCCACAGGGTCCACGGCCGCGGAACGAGAAAGACGAGGTACCCACGCATCCACTGGGGAGCCGTCGAGAGATCGGTGGGGCCGAAGACCGTCGACGTCATCGACATCGGTCGTGGTCCCGGCACGTACTCCATCGCGCGGCGCGCGCCGCGCCCTCTGAGGACGGCACCCACTTCGCCCGCCCTCGCGAACAGCGGCGAGTCCGTGTACATCTTCGTCTCGTCGACCCAGAAAAACGGCGGGAGCGATCGCTCGAAGTAGTACCGCTGATGATCGACCGAGATTGCGAGCAACTGGACGAGGAGTCCAGCCCCGCAGACGGCCAGCTTGATTGAACGCCGCGCCCCAACGGGCCATGCGAACGGCAGTCCCACACAGACGAGCGGCAATGTCGCGACGAGGTACCGCGGCCCCCACGCCCAGTCGCCGGCCCAGAATCGCAAGCTCGATACGAGTGCGAGATGGATCGCGAGGCATGCGGGAATCGGCGCGTAGCGATCGGCATCCGCGGTGACGAGCCGCCAGAGACCGATCAAGCCGAGAATCACCGGTGGACTGTAGAGAAAGATGCTCTTCGCCGGACTGACCAGAAGACCCATCGCGCCAAGCAGCGGGCTTCCCCACACCGGCACGCCGCCCGACGTGTCGCGTCCGGTGATCAGCGGATCGCCGTACCGAATCATGTTCGCGGCAAACAGCAGCGCGACACCGACGCCGAGACCCGCGATGACGATGAGAACAACTGGGTTGCGGAGGCGGGCAAGGACGCGCTCCTGCGTCATCGGAATCGACGCCAGAACACACGCGCCGAGGACGACGTACGCTTCCTGGACCTGCAGCAGCATCGCGAACGAGAAGCCCGACGCAACGGCCCAGACCAACGATCCGGACGTCCGCGCTTCGATGACGCCCCAGACCGCGAGGGTCAGCCAGAACGCCTGCAGCGCCGCATCGAAGCTCGAGCCGGCGTACGGCCACAGCAGCGTGCAGAAGGCCACGACCAGCGCCCACGCGAGCGCGCGCGGCATCGCGCATCCGAGGCGTCCGTAGATCAGGAACAACAACGCGATGACGCCCGAGGCGAACGGGACCGACGTCATCGCAAACCCGAACTGTCTGGCTTCGAGCGAACCGTGCCCAAGATATTTGCCGAGGAGCACGAACGGAATCGCCGTCACCGAGCTGCCCAGCTCGTACCATGCGTATCGCAATCCCCCTCGTCCGAGGACACCAGGGAGCGTCGGATCGCGAACCGCCGGCACGCCGGTCTCGACGATCGACTCGGTGACGTCGTGGCGGATGCCGCCGTCGAACATGTCGATGCGGCCGGGCGCGGACAGGAAATAAATTGCCGTGCATCCGAGCCAGAGGAGCAACGCCGCCGCCTGCCAGCGGCGACTCGACCAGACGGGTGTGAACACGGACGTCGAGACGTCAGCGATCATCGGCGCGAACGAAGCTGCCGGTACGGCGCGCGGCTGGGCGCATACAAGCGGTTCAGCGTCGCGGCGATCGGTGCGGGCCACATCGCGTGAAACATCTTCTCATCTTCGCGCGCGCGATCGCTGAGGGCGCGGGACGTCTCCGCGTCCGCGTGCAGTGTGCGATGGACGAGACAACGCGCGACGTGGACGAACGCGCCCGGCTGACCAGCCAGCGTGAACCACGCCTGCCAGTCCAGGTTGCTCTTCCATCCGTCTGGAAAGATGAAACCGGGGAGTGCCCGACGATTGAGCATCACCGACGGACACGGAATCGGGTTGCCGAAGGACAACAGCAACCGCTTGCGCAGCGTCGACTCGATGGATTGACTGGTGAGAAACGCGGCGCCGGCGAGAATCCGCTTGACGCGCGCGTTGAGCACTTGCGACGCGCTGTCGTCCCTCGTCTCGATGGCGTCGGTGAACACGAGGATCGCGTGGTCGGTGCGCGCGGCTGCCGTCGTGCACGATTCAAGATAGTCGGTTTCGTACCAGTCGTCCTGGTGCGCCAGCGTGATCCAGTCGGCGTCGCCGTTCGCTAACGCGAAGTTCCAATCGGCCGCGATTCCACCTGCGATCGCATTGACGACCAGCGGTATCCGTCGGCGCGCCGCAATCGCCGAGAGGTGCGCGTTCGGCGTCGACGTCGTGATGAGCACGCGCGACGGAATCGTCTGGTGCTGAATCGAGTCGAGGCACCGGTCGAGCCACTGCGGCTCGCCGAACGCCGGTACCACGAACGCGTGGCCGGGCAATTCAGCGCTGGCCCGCGCCGCCGCGTCGGCCGACGGGTTGACCTTTCTCGTCAACCTCCGTCTGCGTTGTCTTGACCGGGCCCATGCCCATGATCTGGACGACGACTTCCTCGTCCTTCGCGCCGTCGTAGTGGTGATAGCCCGCTGGATGGAACATGAAGCCGCCGGCCTTGATCGGCACCATCTTGTCGGGTTGGTAGACGTCGCCCTCGCCGGTCCACCACGTGCCCTTGATCACGGTGACGTAGCGATCCTGGTCGTGATAGTGCGGACGGCTCGTGCGTCCCGGTTGGAAATCGTTGCGAACGACGTACATGCCCGGCTTCGACTGGTCGCCGAGCACCGGGAAGGTCACACCGGTGGGCGCCTGCTCCGGCAGCAGCCGCTTGTGGTCGGCGTCGACGAGCGGCTTCATCGGCGTCTGCGCCGGTTGTTGCGCAGTACCGATCGTCGCCGTCCCGATCAAGAGCAGGCCGCAGATGAAGCGCGGTCCGGGCAGCAGCGTGTTGAGCGTCATCTCCATGTCCTTTCGATAACGGCGAGTACAGCGGAGAGCGTACACTAAGACACGCACGCGCCCGTAGCTCAGTTGGATAGAGCACCGGCCTTCTAAGCCGGGGGTCGCAGGTTCGAGTCCTGCCGGGCGCACCACTTTTTCGATCCCCGTGTGACACCGGTGTGACACTCCGTCACGCATTGGAGCCTCCCGACACGGCTTTCAGCGTTCTTCGTTTCCAGCTCACCTCCAGTCCCCTCCTGAGTTCCTCGTCAGTCACGTTCAGGTAGCGCTGCGTCTGCTGAACGCTGGCGTGTCCCAGCATCAACTGGATGATACGGATGTCCACGCCGTCGGCGAGGAGCCGACAGGCGCCTTCGTGGCGCAGGTCATGCCAGTGCAGATCGATCTCGCGAAGCTTTTCTCGATCGACGCGTGCGCCCGGCTTGGCGCGTTTTGCCTCGTGTCCGTTCGCCAGCAGGAGAAGAGATTCCCAGGCGGTCTTGAAGTTCGCGACGAACTCGCCGTTGTCGGTGCCGAACACGTACGCGTTCGGGCCCAGCTTGCTCCGCCGCTTGAGAATTGCCGCCAGCCGCCCGTTCGGATCGAAGGGAATGCGGCGGTTCTCTTTGTCTTTGGCAGTCTGACCGGGAATGCCGATCGTGTGCGTGTCCCAATCGACACGCTTGTTCTGCATGAGCACCATCTCGCCGCGGCGGCAACAGAGCTCGAGGGCACCGATGATCCGGTCGTGCATCAACGAGCCCACCCACCGATGCTCCCACGTGTTCATCGCCAACGCGGCGTCCAGGAGGCGTTTCTCTTCCTCGCGCGATAGGCGCCGATCCCGGACCGTCTCCGCTTTAGTGTTGAGCCGGACGCCGAATCGGTGGAACGGCGATTTGTCGATCAGCGGCGGGGTCTGTGCCTGGCCCCAGCGGATGGCGGCGCGCAGGATCGCCAGAACCTTGTGCAGCGTGGAGATTTCCACACTGCGCGCGTATTCGGATTCAGCTTTGAAGCGATTGATCACCTCGGCTTGCTCCAGCGCCTTGACCGGTAGCTCGCCGAAGTACTTCTTCAGCACGCGAATCCGGCCTGCCGCGGTGTCGAGACTCCGAATGCCGGCCGGCGTCAAGTGTCGTTCGAAGTACGCGTCGAGGAAACCGGCCACGTGCTGAAGATCCGCCGGTTGTTCGCGAATCAGCGTGGCGACGATCGCGAAGAGCGGCGGGCTCGATGAGCGGGCGTCGGATCGAACCAGTGGTTCCGATCTCGATTGGCAGCCGCCTGCGAGCGTGGTCGATGCAAGGCCCTGAGAGCGATGCATCGACCCTCGCGAGTGGCTTGTCCGGCAGGTCGTGAGGACGAACCGGACAGAGGCCCTGTGCTTGGTGGCTCCGCCCTCGGTGGCGCGAGTCGAGGCGGCGGGCAATGTGCCGAACCGCTGTCGACGGCGGGTCGCTATTGGTGCCGAGTTGACTTGAGCGGCCTCAGGCCATCTCGAGCTGTCTGATGTCGGCTGCGACCTACAACCAACCGTTCCCGGATCACGGACGCTTCGTGCGGTGCCCTGAGAGCGACTCGCTTGAAGCATGCTCCACGAGCTGTGGCATCGCGGTGGAGGAGTGGCGACCAATCGCCACAAACGATGATTCGAAAATACGCGCGTCGAAACAGCCTGTCAAGTCCAGCCGATTGGACTTGCAGTGATCCGAAACCCTCGTCGATTGAGAATCGATTCGGCGCTCGCTAGGAGAACAGGACGAGCCGGATCGAGACGATTTATCAACGAGACGCGATCACCCCATCAGAGGACCGTCTTGTTCGTCATCGAATCGCCGACGCCAACGTCACTGCGACTCGTCCTTCGAATCCGGACGATGCGGCCTAAACGGTCTTCTGAAGACGCCGGAACGGCCTTAGTCACCCGATTTTGCGAGCAGCCTCTTTGGCTTGCCACTTTTCGCCGCCTGGGACGTTTAATGTGTCAGAGGAGTTCGCGCATTGAACTCTCCGCTCGTCGGCGAGTTGTTCCACCGGCATCACCGCGCCCTGTTGCGATATGCCTATCGCGTCACGCGACGCCATGATGTCGCCGAGGACCTCGTTCAGGAGACGTTCGCACGGGCCGTCCGCTCTGTCGAGACCTACGAGCCGAGAGGGCGTGACCTGGCCTGGTTGTTCTCCATCCTCCGCCGATTGCTGCTCGATCGGCACCGTGCCGAGTCTCGAAGCTCGCACGTTGTTCGAGACGCGGATGGGGCTGCGTCTGCTGCCGGGCATCAGGAATTGTCGGCAATTCTCCAACAGGCGCTTGATCAACTGAACACGCTTGAACGCGAGGCGTTTCTCCTACGCGAGATTGGCGGTCTGACATACAACGAGATAGCGCAGGTATCTGAAACCACGATCGAGAGCGTTCGATCGCGCATCTACCGCGCGAGGTTGCAGCTTCGCTCTCTGCTGTGCAGTGACGACAGGTGAAAAACATGAACGACTCGCTCGGTGAAACGCTGTCGCGGCTGATTGACGGCGACGACGTCGACCTTTCGCTCCTAGCTCAAGCCATAGAACTTGAAGAGGGTCGACGGTTGCTGATGGATTTCGCATCGTTGCGCCAGAGCGTTCGAGCAGACGATGGAACTCTTCGCACATCGCTGAGTCCAGTTCTTGGCAAGCCCCCGGGCGTCTTCCGAGCTTCGCCGATGTGGCAGCGGTCGGTCGCGGCCGCTATCGCTTTGATGGCCGTGGGTGTGCTGCTCTTTGGACTCGATCGTTGGCGCGGGAGCGGAGCGGATGCACCGCCGCGTGTCGAACGTGTGCTGCGATTCGAGCCGTCAGAATGGACGTTCGCGAACGGGCGGTGAGGAATGATGAAATCCGTGAGAACCACCATCGCAATCGTCTTCGCTGTGCTTGCGGGCGGCGCAGGACATTCGCAAGACGTGCAACCACTGTCCGCAGGCGAGGTCGTCAAGATCGAATTGCTTGTCATCGCAACACCGATCGACGGGCCATCATCCGACGTCGGAACCGCTGACACTAACCTCGCTGTCGGTCAAACGGACACGCTGAACTTCGCCGTCGGCAACACGCTATGCGAACGAACGATCGGCGCGCATGCTCCAGAGTCTGCGAGTACAAGTTGGAGAGTCGGCACCCGCCTCATCAGCGCTGAGATCGACCGGATCGTTCTGGACGTTGCCATCGAACGGCGCAGTGGCACTGAAGTTTACAAAGAGATCCGTCATGTGGCGCTGACGGAAGGCGCTCCGCATATTGTCGACTTCGTCGACGCGAATGAGTCGGACCTCCGGTCGTGCCGGATCAAGAATGTCGTTCTTCAGTTGTCTGCGGCGGTCGTGAACTCGAACACGTCACCAAATCAGACCCTGACGTTTGATTTGTGGCTCGCGACCCGAGGATCTTCGGGATCCGGCGTCGCGCAGCTTCAAAGACGCATCGCTTTGGCTGGCGATGCTGCGGCATTTCGGTTTGAACCGATGCGGCGGCGGGTTGCCACACTCACCACGATGCTTCGGGAAGACGTATTCGGCTCCGTGAAGGGTCGCCTTCGACCAGACGGCCGTGCCGACGTATCGCTCTCGGTTTCGCGAGAATTCTCAGATGGGCAGGGTGGCGTCGGTGATCGAGGAGGACCGAAGCTGTTCTCGGCTGCCATTGATGAGCCGGTCGCGATCGAGCTGCCAAGCCCGCGCGGAGTGATGAACGTCGGACCGAGTGCTGAGCGAGTGGACCTTGCGGAACAGTTTCAGGGGCAGGTAACGGAAGTTATCGTTGTCGTGCATGCCAGCACGAAGTAGTAAGCGCGGTCAGCGCCAGGAAAGCGATTTGAACCGTGCGAATAACATTGGGCAGCAGGCGACGCGCCGCCGTACTTGCCAACCACCGAATTTCTTAAAAGAGCTTGGCATCGCCATGGGAGGCGACCTGCCACGCGCCCGCCACAGTCCCCGACACCCCCGATCGCGCCGATTCAGCTCGCGCGTGTCAGGTCGCGGGAATGCGTGATCTCGTGACCAGTGACTGGGCGAACTGCGACTGCGTCCACGGTGGCTACTGCGGCGGTCCGGCCGTCGAGCGTCGTGAACTCCACTTCGAACGCTTTCCCATCCGGATACACGTGAACCACGGTGCCCACGTCACCCACCTCGAGGCCGTCCGCGGGTACCGGCTTCGTCAAGACGACTCGATCGTGTTCCTTAATCATGTCGAGCGGTCACTCCTGGCCGGGATACGCCGTCACCAGTCGCGGCGCATCCTTGCCGGCATCGATGATCCAAACGGTCCGGACTAAGCGTCGACGGCTCTCTCCAGTGTGCACGGACAACCAGCCGTCAACAACAGATTTCTCGCCATGCGGCGATTCGATGCGGTGCACGAGTTCGCCATGTTCTGCAACACCACAGAGCGCCTGAATCAAGAGCTCCGGATGATCGCGCGAGAACCCCAGCGAAATGAAGAAGTGTGCCTTTCCGCCGTTGTCCGGGTGTGCGTCGTTGAGGAGATAGTCGACAACCTTGTTGCGATCGACGGTGGCCAGGTGAGCGTTGCGCAGCTTCAAGTCGCTCGCATTGTGCCACGGCGACTCACTCGTCCGACGCTCCGATAAACGCCAAGCGATCGGGAGCGCATGGCGCGGGTCAAGGCCGCGAAGCGCCGACGCAAGGAGGGAAGCCTTGACGCGCGCCAACGCTCCCGCAAAATGCGCGTTCGGAGCGTCGGCGTCTGGCGTATTTCGAACACTCCAATTGGGACGCTTTCAAGGCAGTGTTTGAGGCCTACTTGTCCGGACGGGTGACATTCGGATCTGCCGCCGCGGCGCTCATCGATTCGAGTCTGCTTTCGCGCCCGAATGTTCGCGGCGGATCGCCCGCGGTCCACCGGGCACGGGGTCGCCGATGTTCGTGCGGATCGCCACGGCGGAACCCAGGACGTGAACGTCGTCATCCAAGAGCTCCTCTGCGAGGCCGCGGTGGCGTCCTCCCCCGCTGCCGCGTCCACCGCTGCGCCCACCAATTCGCAAGCTCCGGCCGCCGTAACAGGAGAAGCCCGACCGCGCGACGCTGGCCGCGTGAGCGCCGCGCTCGTGCTCGGTCGTCACCTCGATGTCTGTGTGGCCTTCGCGCCCGTCCCGGTCGCAATATTCGATGCGCAGGTCGGGGAAATGGACCTCGTCGTCGAAGTACGGGAGGTCGTGTTCGTGGGCCCATTCCCGGATCTGGTCGTCGGTTCGATCAGGGTGTCCGTCGTAGTCATCACGGTCGCGATCGCGCTCATGAAGCCAGCTCTGATATTCCCGCTTGAGCTCGTGATCGAGCACGACCCGCTCGACCCACGCGTCACTTTCGGCGAGCCGCTCCGCAGCGCGTTCGTAGGCGCGATAGACCTGGAGGTCGTGTTCGAGCTCGCGTTCGCGTTTGACGCCCGTCCAGAACGTCTGGCGGTCGCCCTGGTCGCGGTCACGATGGTGTTCGAGCAGCCCTC
The DNA here is from genome assembly GCA_036557365.1 of Vicinamibacterales bacterium. GTDB lineage: Bacteria > Acidobacteriota > Vicinamibacteria > Vicinamibacterales > CAVVIG01 > DATKHR01. The sequence goes on along the minus strand of DATBHR010000069.1, from coordinate 46,134 downwards.
GGCCTTCTCTCGTGAGCGCGACCGCATGCTCGCGCGACCCGGGCAGTCTGACCGTCTCGACCAGCCGTTGTTCGCGCAGATGCCGCAAGTCGCTTGATCGCGGATCGAGCGAGCGGTCGTGGTGGTCCCGGAGATCACGACTGGAGACCACTCGAAAGGCACCGACAGTCGCGAGTGTCCTCGCCTCCGAACCGCGCAGGGTGTACTCGTGACCGCGGTCGCGAACGACCTCGCGCTCCAGTCCACGGGGAAGATTCAGGTCGCGCGTGAAGACCTCACGCGGGTCGTAGCTGCGGTCGCGCTCAGGCCAGCGGGCATCGTCACGTGGTGTGTGCCCGGACTGCCGCGAATCTCCGGGACCGCGACCGAGCGTCCGGGCATCGTCATCTCGATCACGCGAGTCGGGTTGCCCCCCGTCGCCGGCAGTGTCCGTCGCATCGGAGTTGTCGCGACTGGAGCGATGGTGATCGAGGCCGAGGCGTTCGTCGTCGCGCGAATCCTGATCGCGAGGATCGAAATCAAACATGGCAGCCTCGGCGCGGCTATCGATGGCGCACCTCGCGGACGAACGGCTGTGGTGTGACACAGGTGTGACACGCCGTCGCGGTCAGGGGTGGGAAGCAGTTGCCTCCCACCCTCGAAACGGGCCGCAAAATCAGGGGGAATCGTGTCGGGTGGTCCCGGGCCGGCTTGTACAATCGCCCTTCTAAGCCGGGGGTCGCAGGTTCGAGTCCTGCCGGGCGCGAGGCCCGCATTCACGGCCGTCGCGCGCCGGCCGTCCTCGGCTCACCCGTGCGAATAGCGTATCGGTAGCCGTTCCAGGTGTGGTACCCGCATCTGCGGACGCGCGAACTCGCTAGGATATTGACGCATGCCTAAGGCAATCTCCGGCGGCGTGGCGCACGATCTGCCGGAAGATCTGCGCAAAGCCCTCCGATCCGATTCCAACGCTCTGGCGAAATGGGAAACGCTGACACCACTCGCTCGCAACGAGTGGATCTGCTGGACGATTTCGGTAAAGACCCCCGAGACACGACGCGAACATGTTGAACGGGTCTGCTCGGAACTGAACGAAGGCATCCGCCGTCCGTGCTGTTGGATGGGCTGTGTCCACCGGACCGACAAGCCATTGAGTCGTTCTCAAAAGTACCTCCTCGGAAAACGATCCGGGAACGAGTCTGAGTAAATCGATGCTTTCCTCTGTGCCGCGCCGGCTGGGAATTTTGTTCCTCGCATGTTTCAGCATCATCGCGATGCCGGTCCTTGCTCTCCAGCATCCGGCGCAGATTACGGTGAACGGCAAGAGCTATCGCTGGCCGGCATCGCCCGTCGTCGTTCTCCTGATCGACGGCGGCGATCCGGCGTACGTTCACGACGGCCTCGCTCGGAATCTGCTCCCGAACTTCCGGCGCGTGATGACGCAGGGCTTCGCCGCCATCGCGCAGGGCGCCATCCCCAGCTTCACCAATCCGAACAACATCTCGGTCATCACCGGCGTGCCGCCGTCCGTCCATGGGATCTCCGGCAATTTCTTCTTGAATCCGGCGTCCGGGCAGGAAGCGCTGATGGATCAGCCCGAATTCCTGCGAGCCGACAGCATTCTGGCGAAGTTTTCCCAGAACGGCGCGAAGGTCGTGGCCATCACCGCCAAGAACAAGCTCGCGAAGATGCTCGCGGCGGGTCTCAAGAACGGCATCACGTTCTCAGCCGAGAAAGCCAACGAGTGCCAGGCCGCCGTCAACGGACTCGCGGATTGTTTGAAGTACGTGGGCAAGCCATTGCCGAGTGAGTATTCCGCCGACCTCTCGATCTTCGTGCTCGAGGCCGGCGTCCGGATTCTGAAGCGAGAACACCCCGACGTGATGTACCTCTCGCTCTCTGACTACATCCAGCACAAATACGCCCCAGGCTCGGTCGAGGCCACCAATTTCTACGTGGCCATCGACAACGCGATTGGACGACTGCTCGCCGCCGGCGCCACCGTGGCGGTCACCGCCGATCACGGCATGAATGACAAATCCAACGCCGATGGATCGCCGAACGTCGTGTTCCTCCAGGATCTGCTCGACCACCAGTTCGGCGAAGGCACGACGCGAGTCATCCTTCCAATTACCGATCCGTATGTGAAGCACCACGGCGCGCTCGGTTCGTATGCGACCGTGTTCCTGAAGCCCCAGGTCTCGCCGACGGCGGTGATGACGCTGCTCGATCAGCAACCGGGCGTGGAGCTGGTGCTCAGCCGCGAAGCCGCCGCCCGATCGTTCGACCTTCCGGCCGATCGCGTCGGCGACATCGTGGTCTTCGGCGATCGCGGGACGACGCTCGGAAAAAGCAAGGCGACGCTGGACCTGTCAGAGCTCGGCGGCATGCGGCTCCGTTCGCACGGCGGCCTGTGGGATCGGAAGGTCTATCTGATGTTTTCGCGGCCGCTGAGCGATGAATACGCCCGCATCGCGCTGAACCGACAACTCCGTAATTTCGACGTGTTCGACTTCGCCTTGAATGGGCTGCGTTGAACATCATCGAGCGGCGAACGGAATCGACCGTCAGAAGTTTTTTCTGAGGTCGAGTCCTGCATACATCGACGCCACCTGATCCGCATAGCCATTGAAGGGCAGCGTCTTCCGCATCAGGAATTCGCCGAGCCGCCGCTCCCTGGACTGATCGCGGAACGTCGAGTTCGTCGGCAGCGGATTCACGTTCGCGTAGAAGCCGTAGTACAGCGGTTCTTCCTTCATCCACGTCGAGTGGGTCGGCGTATTCGTGAAGCGGATTTTCACGATCGACTTGATGCTCTTGAAGCCGTACTTCCACGGAACGACCAGCCGCAGCGGCGCGCCGTTTTGATTGGGAAGCTCTTCGCCGTACAAGCCGACCGCAATCATCGCCAGTGGATGCATCGCTTCATCGATTCGCAGCCCTTCGATGTACGGCCACGGCAGGATCGACGTGAAGCGGCCTTTTTGCCCCGGCATTTCGTCCGGTCGGACCACGGTGAGAAACTCCACGAACCTCGCGTCGCCAGTGGGTTCGAAGCGCTTGAGGAGATCACCAAGCGAAAACCCGTCCCAGGGAACGACGATCGACCAGCCCTCGACGCAGCGGTGGCAGTACACGCGCTCTTCGATTGGGTGTGGCTTGAGGATGTCCTCGAGGGTGTAGGAGCCGGGTTTGCCACACAGACCTTCGACAGCGACGGACCAGGGCTTCGGCTTGAAGTTCTTGCCCAACCTTGACGGCGCGTCTTTCGTGCTGCCGAACTCGTAAAAGTTGTTGTACGTCGTCGTCGTGGCGTACGGCGTCACCGCATCAGTGGTGGTGGCTACCCTCTTCGCCACTCGCAGCGGAATGCGAACATCGTCGAGCGCCGCCGCACGCAGTCCTCGCATCGTCCCGCCGACGAGAATCGTGCCTGCGGCTGCGAGAAACTCGCGTCGCCGCAGATACAGCGCCTTCGGCGTGATCTCCGACGACGGAATCCTGGGCGGTTTCACGGGTCCAGTATAGGGTTTGCAGGCGAGCTGAGCGTGAGATTGGCTTCCGCTCGCGAGCCGAAGGATACTGTTGGTTAGAGGCTTGAATGGCAGAAGACCAGGACGACTTCATCGACGTTCCGATTCCGGCGAGCGAAACCGAAGCGGAACATCGCAGGATACGCTCCTCGAATGATCGCGATCAAAAAGACGAACGGGACGGCAAGAAGAACCGGCACAACGACGGCTACGACGAGGCTGCCGATGGCCGGATTCCAGAACCGACGATCGAAGACGTGAGGAACGAGTAGTTCCGCGAGGCGACCCACGCAGCGCGGGAGCGCGCGCCCTCCGTCAGCGCGCTTTCGACAGGCGGAACGGTTTCGGCAGGGGGATACCGTCCGCGGCGAGCTCCTGACGCGCGTCCTCCGGCACGAGTACCCTGAGCTCCGCGGTGTTCGCGTCGATCAGTCGCAATTCGAACTGGTCAACGTCATTGTCCCCCTTGTAGGAAAACGACACGACCTCTCCGCTGCGCCGCACATCGAGCATCGGCCTGAGCGTCGAGGCCGCCGCGGTGACACCGTCGAGGTTTCCCTGCTTGTCCACGTGGATGTCCGAACCGATGCTCATCGCGCCCTGCGGTGTGCCGGTCGCATCGCTCAACGTCAGGCGGACGAAGGTGGTTCCGTGGAAATCCCCGGTCCAATTGCCGCTGTAAGGGCCAAGTGGCTGACCAAGCACGAGCGTCGCAACGGCCAGTACGAAAAATCGCATGTGCCCTCCGTTCGAGCTGTTTAGACGGGCGCTGGCGCACTTTGGCCGTCACGCGGCTCTGCAGTGGCGAGCGCCTCGAGCGCCATCGCCACGTGCAACGCCGCTCCGATCGGCAGCGCGGATTCATCGACCTTGAATTTCGGATGGTGCACGTTGTGGCGTGTCTGCCAATCCGCGTGGCTGACGCCGATGAACGCAAAGCAACCGGAAATCCGCTGCTGATAGAACGCGAAGTCCTCGCCGCCAAGAATCGGATCCATGCGCCGAACGTTCTCGGCGCCGACGACGCCCGCCGCCGCGCGCCGCGCGATGTTCCACGCCGGCTCGTCGTTGAAGGTCGGCGGAAATTCCGGAATCGGGTAAGACACCGCCGCCTCGCAGCGATTGGCCGCCGCGATGCCCGTCGCGATCTCCTCGATCCGCTTCTTCACCCGCTGCAGATCTTCCTTCGAGAGGCTGCGGAACGTGCCGCTCATCCGGACCTCTCCGGGGATGACGTTCATCGCCTCGCCGCCGTGGATCGATCCCACCGTCACGACGGTTGGCGCGAACGGATTCGTTTCGCGCGAGACGATCGTCTGCAGTTCGACGACGATCTTCGCCGCGCACGAGACGGGGTCGATGGTCAGGTGCGGCATCGCGCCATGCCCGCCTTTTCCGTGGACCGTGATCTCAAAGGCGCCGGTCGCCGCGAGGATCACCCCCGCGTTGCTCATCACGACGCCGGTCGTCGCGCCGGGCCACACGTGCAAACCGAAAATCTGCTCGACGTCGGGTGCGTGCAGCACGCCCTCGTCGCACATCCGATCCGCGCCCGCGCCACCCTCTTCCGCCGGCGGAAAATCAGCTTCACCACGCCGCCAAGCTCCGATTCGCGCGCCTTCAGCAGGCGCGCCGCGCCGAGCAGCATCGCGGTGTGACAGTCATGACCGCACGCGTGCATCTTGCCGTCCACCTCGCTCCGAAACGGCACATCTGCTTCCTCGTGGATCGGCAGCGCGTCCATGTCGGCGCGCAGCGCGACGCATCGTCCCGATCCGCTGCCGATCGTTGCGACGACGCCGGTTTTGGCGACCGGGTGCCGGTAGCGAATGCCGAGATCGTCGAGCGTGGATCGCACCAGCCGGCTGGTCTCGATCTCCTCGTACATCAGCTCAGGACGACGATGGAGTTGCCGCCGCAGATCGACGATCCATGGGGCGATCGACGTCGCGTCTTCGAGAAGCGCCGGCACTGAAAGCGGGGGCATGGCGGCAAGCATACCTCCAACCCGCACACCTGCCGGGCCGACCTTCCCTCGATCAGACCCTGTCGACCGCGTCATGCGACAATTTGACCCGCATGACCACCACGGATCTCGTCGATCGACTCACGGCCCACCGAACACTCGGCTCTGCCCCGCGCGAAGAGCTCGAATGGCTGGCGGCGCACGGCACGCTGCACGATCTGGCCGAGGGCGACTTCGTCGCGGAGAAAGGCAAGCCTGTCGATGAGATGTTCGTGGTGCTCAGCGGGCACGTCGCCTTTTTCGCCGATCGTGGAGCGGGACGTCACAAGGTGATGGAGTGGCGCGGCGGCGACGTCACCGGTGTGCTTCCCTACTCGCGGCTGAAGAGCGCGCCCGGGTTTTCGATCGCGCAGGAGACAACGACCTACCTCGCCATTCACCGCGACGACATGCGCGAGATGATTCGCGAGTGCCATGAGATCACGGGCCTGCTCGTCCACGCGATGCTCGATCGAGCGCGCGTGTTCAACGTGGCCGACCTGCACGACGAAAAGATGGTATCGCTCGGCAAGCTGTCCGCCGGCCTGGCACACGAACTGAACAACCCGGCGTCGGCCATCGAACGGAGCGCCGCATTGCTCGAGTCGCGCATGAACGAGGCCGTGGAGGCGGCGCACGCGCTCGGGATGGCGCAGCTGACACCGCCGCAGCGCGTGGCGGCCGACGGTATCCGGAATTCATGTCTGGCGGCTCGTGTGCAAGGAGTCCGCTCGCCGGTCGCGCAGCTGGAACATGAAGAAGCGATCGCCGACTGGCTCGATCGTCACGGTGTCGATTCCTCCACACTCGACGCGCTCGCCGACACCGGCGTGACCATCGACGCGCTCGACGCCGTGGCACGCGCGATCGACGGACCGTCGCTCAACGCAGCGGTGCGCTGGGCCGCGACAGGCTGTTCGGCACGGCATCTCACGTCGGAAATTCAGGAAGCCGCAACGAGGATCGCGACGCTGGTTGCCGCGATCAAAGGCTTCACGCACATGGATCAGGCGTCGGTTGCCGAGCCGGTCGAGATTGGGCGCGGCCTCGAGAACACGGTCGCCGTGTTGCGATCGAAGGCGCGCGGCAAGTCGGCGACGGTGACGGTGGAAATCGACCCGGGACTCCCGCGCGTGCGGGGATTCGCGGGCGAGCTGAATCAGATCTGGTCCAACCTCATCGACAACGCGCTCGACGCCGTTCCGACCGGCGGCCATGTCAACGTCCGCGCCGCCGTCGAACGGCGACAAGTCATCGTCCACGTGATCGACGACGGCCCAGGAATACCGGACGACATCGCGGGCCGCATTTTCGATCCCTTTTTCTCGACGAAGCCCGTCGGCCTGGGTACCGGCCTCGGCCTCGACATCGTCCGTCGCCTGGTGACGCACAACGACGGCGAGATCGCGGTCGAGTCGCGTCCGGGCCGTACGGTGTTTCGCGTCGCGCTGCCGACCGCGGAGACGGCGTCCGGAGACCATTCGTGAACAAGCCCGTGATTCTTGCGGTTGACGATGACGCGCAGGTGCTGGCGGCGGTCCGCCGCGATTTGCGAACGCAGTACAAGAGTCGGTACACGATCGCGAGCGCGACATCCGGCGAGGAAGCGCTCACGGCGATGCGCGAGCTGAAGAGCCGCGGCGACGCGCTTGCGATGTTGATCAGCGATCAGCGCATGCCCGGGATGCTGGGGAACGAAGTGCTGGCGCGCTCTCGCGACATCTATCCCGATGCGCGGCGCGTGCTGCTGACGGCGTATTCCGACATCGACGCCGCCGTCAAAGGCATCAACGTCGCACACCTCGATCACTATCTGTCGAAGCCCTGGGATCCGCCCGAAGAGCGTCTGTACCCAGTACTCGACGAACTGCTCGACGCCTGGGAGGCAGAGTCGCTGCCCGAGGCGAAAGGGCTGCGGCTCATCGGCCATCAGTGGTCGCCGCGATCGCACGCGATCAAGGACTTCCTCGCCGGCAGTCTCCTGCCCTATCACTGGATCGACGTCGAACGCGACGCTGAGGCGCAAAAGCTGCTCGAGTCTCAATCGCTGAGTGCAGAATGCCTGCCCGCACTCTTCTTCGAAGACGGGTCGTTCCTCTGCAACCCCGAGCCGCGGCAGGTTGCCGAGCGCCTCGGGCGTTCGCTGACTGCCAGCTACGACGTCTACGATCTCGTGATCGTTGGCGCAGGGCCGGCCGGCCTTGCCGCGGCGGTGTACGGCGCGTCCGAGGGACTACGCACGCTGCTCCTCGACCGCCACGCGCCCGGCGGCCAGGCGGGCACCAGTTCGAGGATCGAAAACTATCTCGGATTTCCGGCCGGCGTCAGCGGCAGCGAGCTCACACGCCGCGCGGTCGCGCAGGCGCAGCGCCTCGGCGCCGAATTCCTCGCGCCGCTCGAAGTGACCGGAGTCCGCATCGAAGCCGGCTACAAACACCTCGCGCTCGGCGACGGCCGTGAGATTGTGACCAAGACGATGCTGGCGGCGACCGGCATGAGCTATCGCGAACATCCAGCGCCTGGCGTCGCGGAACATCTGGGCGCCGGCGTGTACTACGGCGCCGCAACCACCGAGGCGCCGGCGTTCCGCAGCCGGCGGGTCGTGGTCATCGGCGGCGGCAATTCAGCCGGTCAGGGCGCGATGCACCTGGCGCGCTTCGCCAAGGATGTGCAGATCGTCGTGCGGCGCGAAAGCATCGCCGCCACGATGTCGAAGTACCTCATCGAGCAGATCGAGAAGACGCCGAACATCCGGCTGCGGCCTTGCATGGAGCTTGCTCGCGTCGAAGGCAATGGCCACGTGGAACGCGCGGTGCTGCGTTCGGTCGACGGCGGCGCGACGTCGGTCGAGGAGACCGACGCGCTGTTCGTGTTCATCGGCACGCGTCCGCTTACTGACTGGCTGCCGCCCGACGTGCTGCGCGACGCCAAGGGATTCGTCCTGACCGGTCGCGAGCTGATGGCCGCAGACGCGTATGAGCGGACGTGGAAGGAGCCGCGCGAGCCGCTGCCGCTCGAGACGAGCGCGCCCGGCGTCTTCGCGGCCGGCGATTTGCGCGCGGGCGCCATGAATCGCGTCGCATCCGCGGTTGGCGAGGGATCGATGGTGGTCAGGCTGGCGCACGAATATCTCTCGATGACCTGAGTCGCACACATGCTCGGCGCAATAGCTGGCGACGTGATGTGAGGTATGCCCGCGAAACTGCCTCAAGTGGCCGTTCGGACACGCGCAGAGTGGCGGCGATGGCTCGCGTCGAATCATGCGTCGAGCCCGGGAATCTGGCTCGTCCGCTACAAGCCGCACACCGGCGTCAAAACGATGCCCTACGAAGAGCTCGTGCGCGAAGCGCTCTGCTTCGGGTGGATCGACAGCCTGGTCAAACGCCTGGACGAGAACCGGTACGCGATCAAAGTCACACCGCGACAGCCCGTCAGCAAGTGGTCCGACCTGAATCGAAAACGCTGGAAGGAGCTCGAGGCCGAGGGCCGGCTCGCGGGCGCCGGCCTCGCCGCCCGTCCTACCGCGAACCGTTACGCGCCGAAGCCGAACATCCCGGAGCTTCCCTCGTATATCGCCGAAGCATTCAAGAAGAATGCGGCCGCGTGGAAGTTTTTTCAAACGCTGTCCGCCACGAACCGGCGGAATTTCGTCGTCTGGATTCACACTGCCAAGCGGCCTGAAACACGAGAGCGGCGCATCCGCGAGTCTCTAGACCTGCTCTCCGCTGCCACAATGCTCGGTTTGAAGTAACCTTCGCTGCCTCGTATGAACAAGAACCTCGAATTCGGAGCGCCGATCGACACGCTGCTCGAACGGCTGTACGCGCAGAACGCGGCTCAGGACGGACTGCTGCACGCCTACTTCATGGCGCGCGTTGCTGAAGGTTCGCTGGACTGGAATCAATTCGACGAACGCACCGACGAGTTCCTGAAAGACAAGATGATCGCGCTCGATCGCTCCAAAGCCGAGTTTTGTTATCACGTCTGCCGCGCACTCAAGGCCCGCCGCATCGTCGAAGCGGGCACGTCGTTCGGCGTCTCGACACTCTTCCTCGCGGCCGCCCTTCGTGACGCGGTTCGGCAGTCGCTGCAGGATTCGCGGGATGGAAGCGCTCGTCCCGTCGTGATCGCGACCGAGAGCGAGCCAGCGAAGGCGCAGACTGCGCGCGGCCATTTTGCGGAGGCCGGCGTCGCCGACCTTATCGATCTCCGCGAAGGAGATCTTCGCGACACGCTCAAGGACGTTGGCGGTCCGGTGGACTTCATGCTCATCGACATCTGGACGCAGATGGCGCGTCCCGCCCTCGCGCTGGTCGCGCCTCATCTGCGCGAAGGCGCGGTCGTCATCTGCGACAACACCGAACAATTTCGCGAGCAGTACCGCGAGTACTTCGAGTTCGTTCGCGATCCGCGCAACGGGCTGCGCACGATGACCTTGCCTTTCGAAGGCGGCCTCGAGTTCACCGTCCGCGCCGATTAGTCCACGCGTCGCACGGATCGGTTTCGTCCGCCTCGCTTTGGCGTACGCTGTGCGCGTGCGCATCGCAAGCGCGGGACACGCGGCGTTCGCGGCGGTGCTCGTCGCGCTGGGCATCCAGGGCCTGGTTCACGGCGGGTTCACCGCCGTGTGGCAGCCGGTCCCCGAAAATGCGCCGGCGCGCGAGGCGCTCGCATACCTGTGCGCCCTGATCTTCGTGGCGGGCGGACTAGCCTCGCTCTGGCGTCGAACGGCTGCTCCCGCGGCGCGCGTGTTGCTCGTCTCTCTCCTGCTCTGGTTGCTGTTTCTGAGGATGCCAGACCTTTTCCGCGCGCCGGCAGCGTTCGTCTCGTGGGACGGTTGCGCGGAGACCGCGGCAATCGTGGCGGCCGCGTGGGTGCTTTACGCGTGGTTCGCCGTTGACGAACAACAGCATCCCGGATTTGCCGCCGGCACGTCTGGCGTCCGCATCGCGAGAGTGCTGTTCGGTCTTGCGTTGATCCCGTTCGGCGTCGGTCATTTTCTGTACGTCAAGCAGACTGCGGCGCTCGTGCCTGGCTGGCTGCCCGTTCACGTCGCATGGGTGTACGTCACCGGCGGCGCGTTCCTGGCCGCAGCCGTGGCGGTGCTCGTCAACAGGCACGCACACGTTGCTGCCGCGCTCTCGGCGCTGCAGATCGGTCTGTTCACGCTGCTGGTATGGGTGCCGATCGTCGCCGCAGGCTCCAAAGATGCGTATCAGTGGAGCGAGTTCGGACTTTCTGCGGCGTTGACCGCTGCCGCGTGGGTCGTCGCCGATTCCTATCGTTGAAGCGACATTGATTGCCCTCGTCACCTCGCGCCGTTCGCCCTGGCGTCAACTGAGCAGGTCCCAGCGATTGCCTTCGAGGTCGAGGAAAACCGCAACGCGGCCGTACGACTCGGTCGCCGGCTGATAGTCCCGCACGACGAGCGCAACGAGCTGCAGATGTGACACGCGCTCCCTCGTGTTCACATCATAGCGTCGGCGCGCGATGGCGACGAAGACAGGGCAACGTCGTAAAACGTTTCCTGTCTTCGTGCTTCGTGTCTTCGTGGCGATGACGCGTCGATCGTCTTACATGTGATGCGGCCGCTTGTGATGGTGCCCGTCGTCATCGGGTGGATGCACGAGCGTCGTGCCCGACGTGTGCGTCTTCGTGATGTCTTTCGAGAATGTCGGCTGGAAGCGCGCGTGCGTGACCGCTTCGAATCCTGACGCGAGCTTGATCAGCGTCGCTTCGCTGAACGCGGTGCCGATGAAGCTGATGCCCACCGGCATGCCGAGGACCTCACCCGCCGGCACCTGGATGATCGGATATCCGGGCGGCCCGGCGAGTCCGGAGCTCGCGAACAGGAAGTGGTCGGCCAGAATCAGATCCGTGGTCCAGGCCGGGCTGTCGGTCGGCGCAAGGATCGCATCCAGGTTGAACATCGTCAGCGCGGAATCCAGGCTGGCGCCCGCCATGTGATCGATCTTCAGCCCGTCGTTGTACGACATGCACGTCGCCGTCGTCGGGAGCACGGCGGAGGTGAAGCCGGGCTGACAGAAGTTCGGATCGAGCGTCAGGCCCTGCGCCTGGATGAAAATCTCCTGGCCGAAGTACGGCATTTCGGCATTCGCGTGCGCGTTGTTGAAGTCGATCGCGCTCTGCAGGTTCCCGCCAGCCACCGGCACGCCGACGCGCGTGTGGAAGTAGTTGGTGAGATCGATTTTCAGATCGTATTCGAGGACGAGGAACTCTCCGTCCGCCGGCGAGAAGCTGAAGTTGTTCGCCGGGTCGTCGAGATCGACGATCGTCGCGCCGGCGGCCTTGATCGCGTCGACCGTGGCGTTGAATGCCGCGACTACCTGGGGCGGGGCCGACTGGATGCCCTGACGCGTGAGGCCGAGACGCGCGCCGCTGAGGCCGTTCGGATTCAAGAACGCCGAGTAGTCGGCTGGCAGCGCCGGCCGGCTCTTTCCGGGGAGAGGCGTGCCGTTGCACACGGGATTGCATGCCTGCCATCCGAGCGGAACGCCGCTGGTCGCCGCATCGCGCGGATCGGGCGTGCGGCTCGCAATTGCGTTGAGCGCCATGACGGCGTCAGCGAGGGTGCGGCCGTGCGGTCCGACGGTGTCCTGCGTGTGCGAAATCGGGACGACGCCCGCGCGGCTCACGATGCCAATCGTCGGCTTGAACCCGACCACGCCGTTCACGCTTCCCGGACAGACGATGCTGCCGTCGGTTTCGCTGCCGAAGGAGATGGCCGCGAAGTTCGAGGAGGCCGCCGCGCCGGATCCCGAGCTCGATCCGCACGCGTTGCGATCGAGCGAGTACGGGTTGTGCGTGAGGCCGCCGCGCCCGGACCAGCCGCTGGTCGAGTGCGTCGATCGGAAGTTCGCCCACTCGGACAGGTTCGTCTTGCCGAGGATAATGGCGCCCGCGGCCCGCAGCTTGGCTGCGACCGTCGAGTCCATCACCGCGGGCCGTCCCGCGAGCGCAAACGAACCGGCGGTCGTCTGCATCTTGTCGCCGGTATCGACGTTGTCCTTCAGGAGCAGCGGGATCCCGAGGAGCGGGAACTTCGCGGTGGTCGCACCGCCGCGCCGCAGCGCGTCGGCTTTTTCCGCCAGCTCGATCGCGTCCGGATTGAGCTCGAGCACGGCGTTCACGCCGGGTCCATTCTGATCCAGGGCGAAGATGCGATCGAGATAGTACCGTGTCAGCCTTTCCGACGTCAGTCTGCCGTTGTTCATCGCGTCTTGCAGCTGCTCGATCGTGAATTCGTTGAACTGCGTCGGCGCGATCCGGCCCTGCGACGATTGCGCGGAGCCGAGCGCGACAGCAGCAACGGAAATCACCAGAACCTTGAAGGTGGAGACGAGGGGGCCTCTCGGGATGGAAGACATGCAGCCTCTCCTTTGACACCGAATGGACGCGCGGAAAGGACCTTCGATTGGCGCGGGCAATCTATGCCCGTCTCCGGTTAGAAATCAATACCGAACGAATAGGGAAAGCGGATCGACGTCGATCGCGCGGACTGCTGAGCTGACGTGTAACGAACGCGCGAACGATTCGCGCGAAGAGTGAATTGATTTATTGCGCCGAGGTGAGCGCGTGCAGCACAGCCGCCGCGAACGCTTCCGGATTTTCGTGAGGTAGAAAATGGCCGGCGCCGTCCACAACGCGTTTGTCGAGAATTTTCGGCATCACGGTTCGATCGGCGGCGGTGATCTCCGTCGACGGACGACCGAACGCATCGTCACCGCCAGCAAGCACGACCGTAGGCACGTTGATTGGCGGGCGCGCCGCGAGCCGTCGTTCGACGTCGAAGAAGCGCGCTTCGCCGGGCGCGTTCAGGTTGCGGTGGCGATACGAATGAATCACGCAGTCCACGAAGTCGGGATTGTCGAACGATGCCGCCGTCAGGTTGTACATATCGTCGGAGAAGCGCCAGGTCGGCGACCACTCATGCCACAGCAGACGACACAGCGGACGGCGGTTCTGCCGCAGCCCATCACGGCCGGCGTCGGTGTTGAAGAACCACTGATACCAGAGCAACCGCGCCGCCTCCGGAGCGGGCGGCGCTCCTCGCTGCACGGTGTTCTGAATGCTGTAGCCACCGACGAGGATGGCCGCGCGTACGCGCTCTGGATGCAGCGCCGCCGCAATGCACGCGGCGCGGCCGCCCCAATCGAATCCTCCGACGGCGAACCGGTCCAGGTGCAGCGCGTCGGCGAAGTCGATGACGTCCTGACCGATCGCGGCCTGCTCCGCCGTGCGCGTTGCGCTCGGTTCGAGGAACCGTGTCGGTCCATATCCTCGCAAGTAGACCGCGAGCGCTCTGTGGCCGGCCTTCGCCAGAACCGGCAGCACCCCGTCGTACGCGTGCGCGTCGTCTGGAAAGCCGTGCAGCAGGATGACGGGAAACCCGGACGCAGGACCGGCCTCGTGATAGCCAATCTCGAGTACGTTCGTCCGAACCGTCTTCACCGGAGACGACGACTGCGCGATCGAGTCGCGCGGCGAGAAAGCGGCGGCGGTCAATCCGGCGGTTGTCTGCAGAAATCTTCGTCGGGTCAATTCAGTCATGTGCGCGAGCGTCGATCGTCAGGTTCCTCAGTGTCGCGGCGATCATAACGCAGCCGTGTGTCGCACCACCGATCGGCGCACGGCTTGCGCGGAGTCGGTGCGCCCGCCTACACTCGGCGCCTCATGCGTTTACGATTGTTCCTCATCATTGCCTGGCTGGCCGCCCTCTGCCTGGCTTCCACGGCGCAGCCCGTGTTCAACGGCGGTGAAATTTTTCCGCCAGACGAGTACGCGGCCCGGCGCGCGAAGGTGATCGATCGCATCGGCGATGCGGTTGCAATCCTTCTCGGGACGACCGAGCGGCCCGGCGAGCAGCCGTTCCGTCAAAACAACCAGTTCTTTTATCTGACCGGCGTCGCCCAGCCGCGCGCCGTCGTCGCCATCGACGGGCGCTCGAAGAAGACGACGTTGTTCCTGCCGCCGTATGACGAACGCCGCGAGCAGCGGATGTTCGGGCCGTCGCTGCATCCGGGAAGCGACGCTGCGAAGGCCACCGGCATCGACACCGTGGCGGCGCGGGATGACTTTGCCGCGTTCGTCACAAACCTCGCCCGCGACGGCCGCGTCATCTACACGCCGCATCGGCCGGAAGTCCTCGGCGAAGCGTCCTCGTCTGACGCGGTCACGCTCGCGAAGGCCAACAAACAGGATCCGTGGGACGGACGCTCGTCGCGCGAAGACGCATTCATCGACAAATTGAAGACCGCGGCGCCGCGCTCGGAGATCCGGGATCTCGATCCCGTCATCGACGCCCTGCGCACCGTGAAGAGTCCGCGCGAGATCGCCGTCATCCGCGAAGCGACGCGCATCACCGGCCTCGCGATTCTCGAGGCGATGCGCGACGCCGCGCCCGGGCGGTTCGAGTACGAGCTTCAGGCGGACGCGGAGTTCGTGTTCAAGAAATTCGGCGCCTATGGCGGGTCGTATTTCGCGCTGATCGCGACCGGCCAGAACACGTGGTACTCGCACTATCACAAGAACACCGCGGTCCTGCAGGATGGCGATCTCGTCCAGTTCGACTACGCGCCCGACTACAAGTACTACCAGTCGGACGTCACGCGGGTGTTCCCGGCCAACGGCGTCTTCACGCCGCGGCAGCGCGAGTGGTACTCGATCTATCTCGAGCTCTATCGCGCGCTGATGACGTCGATCGAAGTGCATGCCACGCCGCGCGACATCGTGGCGAAGGCGGTCGTGAAGATGGATCGCATCATGGAGCGATTCCCGTTCACCGATGCGCGCATCAAGGCAGCGGCACAGGCATTCGTCGACGGCTATCGCAAGGGCAATGCGACCAGCCTCGGTCACTCGGTCGGCATGGAAGTCCACGACGTCGGCGGCCCGACGCCGACGCTCGAACCAGGACAGGTGTTCACGATCGAGCCGGCGATGCAGATTCCCGAGGAGCACCTCGGCATCCGGCTCGAGGACATGATCCTCATCACCCAGACTGGCTACGAAAACCTGTCGGCTGGCGTGCCGATTGAAATCGATGCGATCGAGCGCGAGATGAAGCGGACCGGCTTGCAGAAACGCGCGGGCGTTCCCGCCGGTTCGGAGGCCGTCGAACAAACGACGGCCGGCACGAAGGCGGCGCCACAGATCGTCACGCAATTCGACGGTCTGGGCACCGGCTTCAGCGGACCGCAAGGAACGGCCGCTTTCCGCAATCCATCGGACAACAGCATCGCCGTCGGTCCGAATCACGTCGTGCAAACGGTCAACACGCGCGTGGCCGTATTCAGCAAGACCGGTCAGGTGCTCTACGGGCCCGCGCCGACGAACACCGTGTTCAGAGGTTTTGGCGGCCAGTGCGAGGCGCGCAACAGCGGCGACGCTGTTGTTCGGTACGACCAACTCGCGAACCGCTGGCTGATCGTCATTCCGGTGTTCGCCCGGGGACCGGAGCGCCCCGATCAGCCGCCCGTCTGGAAGGCGGCGAAAACGGCGTACCTCAGTCCTCCGGGCCGACCCGGTCAGCCTGGTCCGGCGGTGCCACTCGCCCGGGACGTGCCGGAGCAACCATCGCGCGGCGCTCAATCGGGGACTGACGCGAAGGGACCGTATTCGATCTGCTACGCGATCAGCGCCGGACCGGATCCGCTCGGCTCGTACTATCGGTACGAATTCCTGCGGCCGCTGTTTCCTGATTATCCGCGTCCTGCCATCTGGTCGGACGGCTACTACATTCCCACGAGCACGGGCGACAACCGGATCTCGGATGCCGTCGCCACCGAAAAGCACGCGTGCGTGGTCGATCGCGCGAAGATGCTGAAGGGCGACGCGGCGACCGAGCAATGCCTCGTCATCGAGAACGTCAATTTCCTGAACAACGCCGACATCGACGGCACCGTGCTGCCGCCGAACGGTGCGCCGAACGTCATCCTCGCGGCCGGCGGAACGCAGCTGGACGGCATCTTCGAAGCCGACACGATCGACACGTGGCAATTCCACGTCGACTGGCGGCAGCCGGCAAACACGAAGATCACGGGACCCGAAAAGATCCGCGTCGCGCCGTACCACTACCTGTGCGACGGCCAACTGTCGAACTGCGTGCCCCAGGCCGGAAGCACACGCCATCTCGATGCGCAGGGCGACAAGATCATGCCGCGGCTCGTGTATCGACGGATCGGGAATCAGGAATCGATCGTCGCCGTTCACTCCGTGAACACGGCGGCGGGCGGTGGCGGCGTGCGCTGGTACGAGTTCCGGATTGACGGAGGACGCCACGTGCAACTGCATCAGCAGGGCACGTATGCCCCGGACAGTTTGTTCCGGTGGCTGCCGAGTCCGGCCATCGATCACGCGGGCAACATCGGGATTGCGTACTCGTTCGGCGGCGGTCCTCATTTCGCGGGACAGCGCTTCGCCGCGCGTCTCCCAGGCGATCCACCTGGCGTGCTCACGAGCGCCGAAGCCATCCTCGTCGAAGGCAAGGCAGCGCAGAGCGTGATGCGATGGGAGGACTACGCGCAGACGGCGATCGACCCGAGCGACGACTGCACGATCTGGTACGTCGGCGACTACGTCCGCGAAGGTAACGACACCTATTCCACGCGGATCGGCGCATTCAAGCTGCCCGGCTGCCATCAGTGAGGACGCGGTTGTACAATCCGCGTCCATGATGACCAGACGTGATCTCGTCGCTTCGTTCGCGCTGCTCGCCGAGGTTCTCGCGTCCAGCCGCTCAGCCGATGCGCAGACGCAGACCGCCACGCCGCCTGCCCCGCGTCCGCCGGTGTTCAAACACGATCTGCCGAACATCACGATGGACGACTGGGAAGTCACCGTCAGCTGGGTCGACTATCCGCCGGGCCGCGTCGGCGCACCGCACAAGCACGCGGGATTCGTCCTCGCGTACGTGCTCGAAGGCGCCGTCATCGCGAAGATCTCAGGCCAGGGCGAGGAAAAGACGTACACGACCGGCCAGATGTTCTACGAGCAGCCCGGCGCGACGCACGAGGTGTCGAAGAACGCGAGCCAGACGGAGCCCGCGCGTCTGCTCGCGATGATCTTCGCCAAGAAAGGATCGACGTTGACGACGCCGGCTCAGGGACGCGGCGGCGTGTAGATCGCCGTGTCGCGGTGGAACTCCGACCAGGCGAACCAGTACTCGGGCTCGAGCACCAGCATCTCGAGCGTGGCGCCCTTCAGCCGCCCTGACGTGCACTCGCCGTAAGGCGTCCATCGCGATCCGGTTTCCTTGTCGACGAGCGCGGTCGCGTCCGCGTTGGCCGTGTCGAACGTCAGCCGCTGTCCGCTGGCCTGCGCGACGAACGCGGTCGTCGTGTCCGTCTTCGGCTGGTGCACGATGACGACCGGCTTGCCGCCGATCTCGTCGTTGATGACGCGGACCTGCCGCAGCGCCTCCAGCGGGAACGCCTTGTCCGCTCCGCCCACTCCGAGGCCGAGCACCATCGTCTTCGGCTTGAGGCGATTGTCCTTATACGTGACGTCGGACGGCGCAGCCCCCTCGCCCGACAGCCCTTCGCGAATCATCTTGTTCTTCGCGGGAATCTGATCCGCGTATCCGGGCAGCGGCTTCAGGACGAGCGTGTCCGGATGCAGGCGGCGCCATTCGCCCCAGCTTGTCAGCAGGAATGGATAGAGCTCGAACTTGGCGCCCTTCAGCGGCCCGGAAATCGCCTGCAGGCTGGACTGCTGCCAGCGGCTTCCCGTTTCGCGATCCTTGAAGACTTCGTTGCCTTCAGCGACGCCGGCGTTGTCCAGCACGAGCGGCTGGCCCTTGGCTTCGGCCCTGAACACGAGGGCCGTGTTGCAGTAGCTTCACCAGGTGACGGCGATCGGTCCCGACGGCGATCGATCCTCGACGAGGCCGTGCTGCGAGAGGATGCCGCCCGGATATGCCTTCGCCGTCGTTCCGCTCATCAAGCCGATCACGCGATCGTCATCGTGCAGGAACGTCGCGTCCGACGCGCTGATGAACTGCGGATCGTGAACGGCGGTATACGGCAACGAGACCGGCGCGGCACTTTGAGCCGCCGCCAGGCCGCCCGCCAGAACCGTCGCAGCTGCCGACAACATGATTCGTCGCGCGTTCATCCGACCCTCCCCGCGTGATGTTCGTTCGCCGCCCGTTTCCGGGGAAGTCTACACCGTCGGAGGCCCGGCGGCGCTTCGTCAGCGGAAATGGATGACCAGTGGCTAGTCCTGTCGCAGCGCCTGCGTCGCGTCCAGCCGACTGGCCCGACGGGCCGGCATGTAGCTGGCGCACGTCGCGGCCGCGACCAGCAGCGCGGTCATCAACGCCAGCGTGACCGGGTCCGCCGGCCGCATGCCCTCGACGAATTGCTGCATGAGGCGCGCGGCGCCCCATGCGCCGCAGAGCCCGGCGCCCGCGCCAATCGCAATGAGCGCGGCGCTCTGGCGCAGCACCAGCCGCACAACATCGTGCGCCGTCGCCCCGAGCGCCATGCGGACGCCAATCTCCGACGATCGCTGGCTCGTCAGGTACGAGAAGACGCCGTACACGCCGACGCAGGCGAGCAGCAGCGCAACGGCTCCGAACGCTCCGAACAGCACGACGAGGAACCGCTGGCGCGAAAGCGATCGACCGACCAACTGCTCCATCGTACGAACTTGATAGAGCACCTGATCGCCCGCGGCGCCGCGCAACTCCTTCCGCAACGGCTCAACCAGTTCCAGCGGCGGCACGGTCGTCCGCACGGTGATGGACATGAAGGTCGAGAACAGCCGCAGCAACGACGCCGGGACCTGCGCAAACGGGTAGTACATCTGATCCCGCACGCGCGATTGATCGTCGGCCGCCAGTCCCCAGTGACGCACGTGGCCGACGACGCCGACGATGCGCACGGGCGATCGGTTCATCGCGGGAATCCAGAGCCGTTCGCCGACGACATCCCGCCGGCCGAACGCGTGGACAGCGAGGTTGTCGTCGACGACGACGACGGGTTCGGCGTCGAGCGCGTCGTGATCGTCGAAGAATCGGCCGGCACGCAGCGGCACGCGCATCACGCTCAGATAATCGGGCGTCACGCTGGAGGCGAGGGCGACCGGCAGGTTCACGGTCGGCGGCATCGTTTCGGTTGTCGAGTACGGCAGCGCGTTCTCGCCTTCGCGCATCGGGACAATATCGGTGAGCGCGACGGAGGCAACGCCCGGGACGCGGTGGGCACGATCGATCACGTCGTGCCACACGGCCGCAAGCTGCTCGGGACGATTGAGCATGGCGGGCGACACCGCGACGCGCGCGGTAAGGACGTTGTGGACGTCGAGGCCAGGCTCGAGCGATGAGAGCGCGACGAGCGTCCTGGTCAGCATGCCGGCGCACACGAGCAGCACAACCGCGATGGCGAGCTCGCTCGTGACGAACACGCCATGCAGACGCCGCGAGCTGCCAGCAATCGCGCGCGCGCCGGCGCGAAGCGACGCTTCCATCCCCTTCATCGGGACGCGAAGCGCAGGTGCGAGGCCGAACGCGATGCTGCTGACCAGCGACACCGTCAGCGCCGCGAGCAGCACGCGCCAGTCCAGCTGAATCTCGTCACCGCGCGGCAGGCTGCCTGGCCAGAGCGCCACGAAGGGCCGGATGCTTCCGGCGGCGAGCAGGACACCGGCGACGCCGCCGGCGATGCCGAGCGCGGCGCTCTCGGTGAGACACTGCCGGACGACGCGACCGCGGGTGGCGCCGAGCGCGACGCGCGTCGCGAGCTCTCGTTCGCGCGATGCGGCGCGTGCGAGGAGAAGGCTCGCGATGTTCACGCACGCAATCAGGAGCACCGCGGCGACCGCCGACAGCAGGAGCCAGAGCGTGGGCCCGACGTCGCCGATGACTTCCTTCTGCAGCGGGCGCGCCAGCAGATCGCGGCCGCCGTCGTCCTTCGGATACTCGACGCCGAGGCGCCGCGCGAGGACCGCGAGTTCCGCCTGCGATTCGCGCATCGTCACGCCGGGACCAAGACGTCCGAGCACGCGAATGAATCGCGCCGAGCGATTGCGCATGCGCGGTTCCGTGTTCTGGCCGAGCGGCGTGAAGACGTCTGCGTCGCCGTCGAGGGGCAGGCGATCGACGACTCCCGCAATCGTGTACGACTTGCCTTCGAAGACGAGCGGGCCGCCGATCGCGGAGGCGCTGCCGCCGAAACGGCGCTGCCACAGACCGGCGCTGATCACCGCGACCGGTGCGGCGCCGGGACGATCGGCGTCGGCGCTAAACGCACGGCCCTGCACGAAGGGGACGCCGAGGACGGAGAACAGCTCGGCGGACACTTGCCTGCCATCCACGTACTCGGGTTCGCCCGGCGCGCTGATGATGCCGCCGCCGTAGGACCACGCAGCCATCGACAGCGAACGGCCGGCGTCTCGCGCATCGAGGAAATCCAAATACGAGAAGCCCCATGTCTCGCCGAAGGCCGCCGTCGATCCATGCACCGCGACGAGTCGATCGGATTGCGGAAACGACAGCGGACGCAGCAGGACGCTGTTGATCAGCGTGAACATCACGGTCGTCGCACCGATGCCGACCGCGAGGACGACGAGCGCGACGGCGGCGAAGCCGGGCAGCTTGCGGAACACGCGAAGCGCAAAGCGGACGTCGTGGAGCAGATCGTCGAGCCATCGAGTGCCGCGAACGTCGCGACACTCCTCTTTCACCTGCTCCGGGCCACCGAGCTCGAGGCGCGCGCGGCGGCGGGCCTCGTCAGGAGGGAGCCCTCGTGCGGTGAGATCCGCCGTCCGCTGATCGACGTGGAACCGCAGCTCCCTGTCGAGTTCGCCCTCGAGCGCATGCCCGCGGATGACGCGGCGCCACCAGGTCACTCGGCACCCGCCTGCGAGAGCCGAAGAATCGAGCCGACGGCGGCGGTCAGCCGACGCCAGCTCGCCGTCTGCGCGTCGAGTTCGGCGCGACCCTTCTTCGTCAGGCGGTAGAACTTCGCATCGCGGCCGCTCTCGGTTTCGTTCCAGTCCGCCGCGAGCAGCCCGCGATTCTCGAGTCGATGGAGCGCCGGGTACAGCGATCCCTGAGGTACCTGGACGACGTCCCGCGAAACCTGCTGGAGCCGCTGGGCGATGCTGTATCCGTGAACGGGACCGAGCGCGACGATCTTCAGGATCAGCAGGTCGAGGGTGCCTTGCGGCAGATCGGACTTCGCGTCGGCCACGGTGGAATACCTCCTGCTTCTACATATCACATGTAGAAGTCCGAGGTATACGGTTCGCGTGCCGCGTCATCGCGGCATCGGCCGGTCGTGGAAGGTGTCGGCCATCGGCATGAACACTTCGCCGCCGTCCGACAGCGCCGAAAAGATTCGCTCCGCTTGACCTTGCTCTGATCCGGCGCCTGGCCGTGCGTCATGACCAGGCCGATCGTCGCGTACGTTTGCATCCTCATCAAGAAGTCTCCTCTCGTTCCTCAATGACGTCGAACGAACCGTCTCGAAATCGACAGGACTCCATTGGAGAGCCGGAACTCCGAAGCCAGCAATCCGACTCCGAGATATCGGACTCCTGAACGCGGTCGCGCCGGTCAGCGGCGCACGGCGCCTCGGAATCGTGAGCGTTTGCGGACTCGGACGGCCAGCCCGGCGGCACGAGACGTGCTGGAGCCCGGTCGCCACGCCACTGGAGTCCACAAATGTTGACAGGACGCGCGCGCCTGGGCGCCATCGTCTTACTGGCCGCCGTCTGCAGCGCGGGACCGGTCACCGCTCAGGCGCCGGTCCTTAACACCGACGCAACGAGCAGCTTCGATTTCTCTGACGCGCAGGGGTCCGACGACGGGACGATCAAACGGTTCGTCCGCGATGTCGGCAGCGACTACAAGAACTTCTTCTCCGTCGAAACGGCGATATGGCTGGGCGTCGGCGGCGGCGCCGCACTGGGCATTCACCAGGCCGATCAGTCAATCGCCGACTCGGCACAGAACTCCGGCGTCTCATGGCCCGGCGGATCGGTGTACGGCTCACAGTACTTTCAGGTGCCGGCCGCTATCGCCTGGTGGGCAATTGCCTCGGCCGCCGGCAGCGAGACTCACGCCGAGACTGGACGCGACCTGCTGCGCGCACAGATCGCCGTCGCCAGTTGGACGTACGGGATCAAGCTGGCCGCGAATCGCACGAGGCCGAACGGCGACACGCACTCGTTTCCATCGGGCCACGCGTCGACGTCGTTCGCGACGGCGATGGTCCTCGAGGACCATTACGGCTGGAAGGTCGGCGTCCCTGCGTTCATCGCGGCCGGATATACTGCGGTGTCGCGCGTGCTCGACAATCAGCACTGGACCAGCGACGTCGTGTTCGGCGCAGCGCTCGGCGTGGCCTGCGCGCGGACGGTCACCATCAAGTTCCGGGAGACACGCGTGTCGATTGCACCCGTCATGGTGCCCAAGGGCGGCAGCGTCCTCGTTTCCATCGTGAGGCCTGAGTGAGGCGCTTTGCCGCCATCATCTGGACGATCGCGCTTCTCGTCGGCCGCGGCGCGGCCGCGCAGGAGCTCGTGTCGTCGTCTCCGCCGCTCGAGACCGACTCTCAGCAGCCCGCCACCGACCAGACGCCAACGACGCGGACGGGCCTCATCGAGCAGCAGCAGGCGGAGAAGGCAGCGACGCTCGTTCCCGCGCAGCCGGGCAAGGCCGAAGCCTACGTCACGCGCATCTCGGATATCTTTCTCGGCGGCCAGATGCGCTGGCACGCGTTCTTTCGCAGCGCGTACTCCGGCGGCGGCTTCACGATGGGCGCGGGCTACACGCAGTTCGTGAGCCCGACGAACACGCTCGACACGCGCGGCAGCATCACGTTCTCCGGCTACAAACGGATCGAGTCCGAGTTCCTCGCACCGAATCTCTTCGATCGCCGCGGCACGCTGTCGGCGATTGGCGGCTGGCGGGAAGCGACGCAGGTCGGCTTCTACGGCATCGGGTTGTCGTCGAACGTGGAAGCGCGCACCAACTACAGCTTCCAGCAGCCGTACGGGTCGGCCACGCTGACGGTCCGCCCTGCCCGCAACCTGTTCTTCGTGCGCGGCGGCCTCGAGTTCACGCAGTGGAATCAGAATCCCGGATCCGGCTCGGTGCCGTCGGTCGAAACCAAATACACGCCGCAGACGCTGCCCGGGCTCGGCGCGCATCCCGTCTACCTGCACTCGACGGCGTCGGCCGGCATCGACTCGCGGCCCGCGATCGGCTACGCGCGAAGCGGGACGATGTTCGACGTGACATTTCAGGATTTCACCGATCCGTCGAGCGATTGGGGTTTCCAGCAGGTCAACTACGAAGTCATCCAGCACGTCCCGATCCTGCGTGACACGTGGGTGCTGTCGCTGCACGGCCTGCTGCAGGACGCCTACGCCAAGTCGGGCCAGCAGATTCCGTTCTTCATGCTGCCCGCGATCGGCGGCGGCGACGACCTTCGCGCGTACGCGAGCTGGCGCCTTCGCGACGAAACGAGCCTGCTGCTCCAGGCGGAATGGCGCGTGATCGTGAACAACTTTCTCGACATGGCGCTCTTCTACGACACGGGCCGCGTCGCACACGGCCTGTCCGACATGACCGTCGGCGATCTCAAACGTGACGTCGGTCTGGGCTTCCGCTTTCACGGGGCGATCGCGACGCCGCTGCGCATCGAGCTGGCAAAAGGGTCCGAAGGATGGGCGATGGTCTGGGCGGCATCGCACGCCTTCTGAAGCGCCATGACGAAACGAATCATCCTCTTCGCGGCGTTGCTGGCAGGACTCGCATCCGTGTCCGCCCTCACCGCCGGCCGGAAGTTCTACGACGACGATCCGATCGCGCGCGAGCCGGAAAGCCGCGATGCGTCCCACGCCGCGCCGCTCGGCATCGAGCTCTTCTA
This sequence comes from Vicinamibacterales bacterium, assembly GCA_036557365.1. Taxonomy (GTDB): domain Bacteria; phylum Acidobacteriota; class Vicinamibacteria; order Vicinamibacterales; family CAVVIG01; genus DATKHR01. The sequence goes on along the minus strand of DATBHR010000069.1, from coordinate 21,718 downwards.
CGAGTACGCGTACAACCTGTTCGTCACCGAGCGGCACAAGCCGTCGAACACGCGCGCAGGGAACGTGAATACGATCGACGAGGTGCCGGATTCGGGCTGGTTCGTCAACCGCATCGGCAGCGAGTCGATGTCGGCCGAGTCGGTCGCCCGTGGCGTCAACGACCATACGCCGCCCGCACCGGAACGATGGGTCGTGCTCCGCGAGAAGACGGCAGGAACGAGCCCCGGCTTCACCGCGCGCGACGCCAACGGCCAGACGTGGTTCCTGCAGTTCGACCCGCCGGAATATCCGGGCGCCAGCACGGCCGACGTGGAAATCGCAACAAAGCTGTTCTGGGCGCTCGGGTACAACCAGGTCGAGACGTTCATCACCACGTTCGATCCGCGCAACGTCACGATCGATCCGAAGGCGACTGCCCGTCGTCCGTCCGGCGAACGGACGCCGTACACGCGCGACGATATGAAGGTCATCCTCGAACGCGCTGCGCAGTCCGTCGACGGCACGTATCGCGCGTCGGCGGGTCGGCTCCTCGACGGCAAGGTGCTCGGCAACTTCCGATACGCCGGCACGCGCTCTGACGATCCGAACGATCTCGTGCCGCACCAGCACCGGCGGGAACTTCGCGCGCTGCGCGTGTTCGGCGCGTGGGCGAACCTGGTGGATCTCAAGGCCGGCAACACGCTCGATGCGCTGGTCGAAAAGGACGGCCGCTCCGTCGTGCGGCACTACCTGCAGGATGTCGGCTCCAGTCTCGGCATGGCGAACGACTACGGCGTGTGGGACATGGGATGGGAGTACTTCTACGACGCAGGTCCGACGAAGAAGCGTCTTTTTTCGTTCGGCTTCGCGCTGAGTCCGTGGCAGACGGTCCCGTACGAAGAATTTCCGTCGGTCGGTCGCTTCGAAGGCGATCGGTTCGACCCGAGGACGTGGAAGCCGCAAACGCCGACAACGGCGTACCTCGAGCTGCGCGCGGACGACGCGTTCTGGGCGGCGCGCAAGCTGATGGCGTTCACGGACGATCTCATTCGCGCGGCCGTGCACACGGGGCAGTTCTCGGATCCTGCTGCAGAACAGCACCTCGCGTCGGTGCTCATGAAACGCCGCGACAAGATCGGCCGCACCTATCTGCCTGCCGTCAATCCGATCGTGGACCCGCGTCTCGATGACGGCGGCCATCTGACGTTCGGGAACGCGGCTGTCTCCGCCGGTTTTGCTCAGGCGCCGGCGGGATATCGCGCGACCTGGTCGCATCTGGACAACGCGACCGGCGAGACGACGCGGATCGGTGAGACCGAAAGCACGACGACGTCGATGAATGCGCCGCCGAACCTGACAGCGCCGGCAGGCAGCTACATCGAAGTCGCCATTTCCGCCGACGACCAGGCGCATCCCACGTGGCGCGAGCCGGTTCGGACGTTCTTCCGCCGGACGACGAGCGGCTGGACGCTCGTCGGGCTCGAGCGTCTTCCCGAGACGCTCTCGCCAGAACTGGCCGCACAGCTCTCGGAGCAGCCATGAGCGAGTCGCCGACGCTCACGGGTTCGGGCGGCATCGAGGTCCCCAGGGACAAAGGGCTTGTCGCGCGCCTGCTCTCTCCGATCGCCGACGTCCGCGACGACGAAGTCCTGAGCGCGCTGCTCATGACGCTCACGATGTTCCTGATTCTGGCGGGCTACTACCTGCTCAAGACCGCGCGCGAGCAGTTCATCCTGAGCGAAGGCGGCGCGGAAGTGAAGAGCTACTCGTCGGCGGGCCAGGCGGTGCTCCTGCTCTTCCTCGTCCCCGCGTACGGCGCGTTCGCGTCGAAGGTCAATCGCGTGCAGCTGATTCAGTGGGTGACGCTGTTTTTCGTCGCCAACCTCGGACTGTTCCTGGTCGCGCTCTGGGCCGGGCTGCGCATCGGCATCGTCTATTTCATCTGGGTCGGCATCTTCAACGTCATGGTGATCGCGCAGCTCTGGGCGTTCGCCAACGATCTGTACACCGAAGATCAGGGCAAGCGGCTGTTCCCGCTGATTGGCGTCGGCAGCAGCCTCGGCGCGTGGTTCGGATCGATGCGCGCGGGCACCCTCGTGCAGTCGTTCGGCCCGTCGCGGCTCCTGCTCGGCGGCGCGGCGATCCTCATCATCTGCATCGCGCTCACGCGCATCGTCGATCGCGTGAGCACCAGCGGCGGCGCATCACAGGCGAAGCGATCGACGGACAAGCTGGAAGGCGGCAAGGGCGGGTTCGCGATGATCCTGTCCGATCGTTACCTGATGTTGATCGCCGTGCTCGTCCTCGTCCTGAACGTGGTCAACACGACCGGCGAATACCTGTTCGGACGCTACGTCGTCCAGGCGGCCCAGCAGCTCTCGAGCGATCCCGCGACGCGGCAGGCGTACATCGGCGAGACGTACAGCAGCTACTTCAGCTACGTGAACTTCATCGGCTTCGTGCTGCAGATGTTCGTCGTCTCGCGCGTGTTCAAAGTGCTCGGCGTCGGCCGCACGCTTTTCATCCATCCGATCGTGGTGCTGTCGGGTTATCTGATCATGCTGAAGGCGCCGTCGTTCGACGCGATCCGGTGGCTGAAGGTCGCCGACAACAGCATCGACTACTCGCTCGGCAACACGACGAAGCAGGCACTGTGGCTGCCGACGAGCCGCGAAGCGAAATACAAGGCGAAGCAGGCGGTGGATTCGTTCTGCATGCGGGCCGGCGACGTCGTGCAGGCGGGCATCGTGTACGCGGGCGAGCTGGTCAACCTGTCGACCGGCGGCTTCGTCGCGGTCGGCGCCGCGTTTGCGTTCGGCTGGCTCTCCGTCGCGTTCGGCCTGCGGAATCAGCTCGCCGCGCGCGCCCGCGCCAGCGGCCGCACCGAGTTGTAAATACCTCGAACCATCACCCGACACGTCAGGGGACCCTCATGAACGGTCGTCACGCTTCCCCAGGTCTCGCACTGCCCGGTTTCGCCGCAATCGGAACCGCGGTCGGAGCGCTCGCCATCGGCGCTGTCGCGGCAGGCGCGTTCGCCATCGGTGTACTGGCAGTGCGCCGCATGGCCATCCGGAATCTGGTCGTCGACGGCGCGCGATTCCGATCGCTCGAAATCGGCGAGCTGACGGTGAAACGCCTGCGAGCCGAGGAGGTGATCGTGGCGGAATCGCTGACGTTGCCGCAAGGTTGAGCTGATCGAATAAGCTTGCGCCGGAGGTCACGATGTCTCGAGACTCGCGGATGACCGCCGGCATTCTCCTGGTCGTGCTGCCTTCGGTCATGTACGGGGGCCTTTCGCTGCTCATGTTTCTGACGCAGGGCGCGCCGGGCATCGTCGACAATCCGCTGCGCCACGATCTCTGGCGTGCAGGACATGCGCATGCGGGTGTCTACCTCGTGCTCTCACTCGTGATGCTCCGCTACGTCGACGAAGCGATCCTGTCGCCGGCCTGGCGGTGGATCGCCAGGGCGGGTGCGCCAATCGCCGCCATCCTCATTCCGGCGGCCTTCTTCCTGTCGGTGGCCTCGCCGACTGCAAGAGAGCCAAACGGCCTGATGAACCTGGCCTATGTGGGTGCCATCTGTCTCGCCGCGGCCGTGCTCAGTCTCGGAGTCGGCCTGATTCGCGCCGCACGGCGCATGGAGCGCTGAGATGACACGCCTCACTCGTCGCGAACTGCTCGCCAGCGCCAGCGTCGGCGCCGCCGCTTCCCTGTTCGAACATTCTCCGCTGCAAGCCCGCGCCCAGCCGCAGGCATCCGCGCGTCCGATCGTGATCGCGCGCACGACCGTCGTCACCGTGGACGCGGTGCGCGACAACGTGGCGCTCGCCGTCGAGCGCGACAAGATCGCGGCGATCGGGCCGACCGACGATGTACTGCGGACGTACCCGAATGCGGAGATCTACGAGGGACGCGGCAAGGCGGTGTTCCCCGGACTCGTGAACTGCCATGCGCACCTCGCGGCGACGCTCGAGCGCGGGTTCAACGAGGATTTCGGCTTCCCCAACTCCGCCCGGCTCGCCGTCCGGCCCGCGAGCTTGCTGCAAGGCGACGAGCACGCGCTGATGGTAACCATCGGCGCGCTCGAAGCGATTCGGAGCGGGACGACCACGATGGTCGAAAACTCCGCCGGCATCGGCCGCGTCGCCAACGCGCTCGCGCAGACGGGACTTCGATGCGTGTTCGCAGAGTCCGCGAGCGATCGCGACAACGCGTCGGGACCCATGTCGCCCGATCAGGTCGAGAAGAGCCAGACCGTCACCTTCTCGGCGAAACTGCGGGACGAAGGCATGCAGCGCATCCACGACCTCCACTCGGCGTGGCACGGGACGCGCGACGGACGCATCCGCGTGTTCCCCGCCGCGGCGCTCGCCGAGAACTCATCGCCGGAGCTGCTCCGCGCGGTGCGCGAGTTCGCCGAATCGCACGAGCTCGGCTACACGATTCACCTCGCGCAGAGCCGCGCCGAAATCGCCTTCATGCAGAAGCATCACAAACTTCAGCCGGCGGCGTTTCTCGATCGGCACGGGTTCCTCGGTCCTCACTTGTTCGCTGCACACTGCCGGTACGTGGACGCGTCCGAGATCGCGCTGCTCGGCCGATCGCGCACGATCGTCTCGCACCAGGCGCCCATGGCGGGAAACCGCGGCGTCATCCCTCCGATTCCGGCGCTGCGGCAGGCCGGCTGTCCGATTGCGAACGGCACCGACAACAACACGAACGACTTATTCGAGGTCATGCGCGTCGCGCTGATCACGGAACGCGTCCGCCGCGACGATCCGCTGCCGGGACTGCGGCCGCAGCCCGAAGACATGCTCGCGGACGCGACGCTCGGAGGCGCGCGCGCGGTGCGCCAGGAATCGATCGTCGGCGCGCTCGAGGTCGGTCGCAAGGCGGACCTCCTCATCGTCGACACGCTGAAGCCGCACCTCGTGCCGGCGGGGCGCATCGTGTCGGCGTGGATCCACAACGGCCAGCCGTCGGACATCGAGTCGGTGATGGTGGACGGCCGATTCGTGATGCGCGATCGGCGAATCCTCACGGTGGACGAAAACGCGCTCGTGGCTGAGGCCGACAAGGTCGGCAAGCGGATCTGGGGACGGGTCCTGGCCGCCGGGCCCGTCGAGGTGCCGCGGCTGCCGCGCCCGCAGTGAATCACTGAACCGATCGCGTCGCGCTTTTCACATCGGCGGACACAGCCGGACGATCGCGACCAGGTCGTCATTTACCGGGCGGCGCGGAGCACGCCATAATGAGCCACCTCGGAGGACTTCATGGCGTCGCGCTTCGCGTGGTCGATCGTGCTCGGTCTCGGCGTGCTCGCCGCCGCATGCTCGCACGATGCGGCCACGACGGCCGCAAGCGGCAACCCGCCTTCGCATCTGGCGCAGACGTCGGGCACGCTGACCGTCACCGGTTTGACCGACGAAGTGCGCGTCGTCCGCGACCGGTGGGGCATCCCGCACATCTACGCGAAGAACGCTGACGACCTCTTCTTCGCGCAGGGTTTCGTCCAGGCGCAGGATCGACTGTTCCAGATCGACCTCTGGAGACGCTCGACGCAGGGGCGCCTCGCTGAAGTCCTCGGCGACGACTACATCGAGCGCGATCGAATGGCGCGGCTGATGCGCTATCGCGGCGACGAGAACACGGAGTGGAACAGCTACGCGCCGGATGCCCGCCAGATTGCGACGCGGTTCGTCGCGGGCGTCAACGCATGGATCGCGATGACGAGCGCGAACCTGCCGGAGGAATTCGAGATCGCCGGCTACAAGCCCGAGCCCTGGCAGCCCGAGGATCTGCTGAGCCGCGCCGAAGGTTTCGTGATGACGAGCAATGCGCTCGACGAAGTCTTCCGCTCGCGTCTCACCGCCGCGGTCGGCGCCGCCAAGGCGGCGCTGCTGCTGCCGCTCGATCCGTCCGCGCCGCTCGCCGTTCCCGGCGGCGTCGACCTGTCCGCGGCAGCCAGGATTCTCGGTCCCAGGCTGGCCACGATCGGCGCGCCCGCGCACTTCGGTCCGCGAACATCGTCAACGACGGCGGCGCTCTTCGATCCGCCTCGCAGCACGCGACGCGAGGGCAGCAACGACTGGGTGGTCGCCGGCTCGAAGTCGGCGACGGGCAAGCCGCTCCTCGCCAACGATCCGCACCGCAACCTCGATCACCCGTCGCTGCGATACCTCGTTCACCTGAACGCGCCGGGCTGGAACGTCATCGGATCGGTCGTGCCGTGGTTTCCCGGCGTGGCGATCGGGCACAACGATCGCATCGCGTGGGGCCTGACGATCTTCGCGGCGGACGTGCAGGATCTCTACGTGGAGAAGATCAATCCGGCCAACGCACACCAGGTCGAATCGCACGGCCGCTTCGTCGACATGACCGTCGTCAAGGACGCGATCCCGGTCAAGGGACGCGCCGCGCCGATCGAAGTCGAGCATCTCTACACCGCGCACGGTCCCGTCGTCGCGATCGACAACGACGCGCGCGTCGCGTACGCACTGCGCTGGACGGGATCGGAGTCGGGCACCGCGGGATACATGGGCGCGCTGTCGCTGGATCGCGCGAAGAATTGGGAGGAGTTCCGCCACGCGCTCGAGCGATGGAAGGTGCCGGGCGAGAACTTCGTCTACGCCGACGTCGACGGGAACATCGGCTATCAGGCTGCATCGCTCGTGCCGGTGCGACCGAACTGGCAAGGACTCTATCCAGTGTCGGGATCGTCTGGTGACTATGAGTGGCGCGGATTTCGAACGCTCGACGAACTGCCGCACGACTTCAATCCGGCGAGCGGCTTCCTCGCCACCGCCAACAACGACACGTTGACGGCGGCCTCGAAGCCGAACATCGGCTACTCGTGGAGTCCGCCCGCGCGCGTGAACCGCATCCGCGAGGTGCTCGGGACGACGCGTCAGTTCACCGCCGAAGATTTTCAGCGTCTGCAGCACGACGCCACGCCGTGGAATGCGGAGCGGCTCGTCCCGCTGCTGCAGCCGATGACGTTTCGCGATCCGGAAATCGAACGAGCCCGGCGCCTGCTGACCGACTGGGACAAACGACTGGCGCAGGACTCTGCCGCTGCCGCGCTCTACGTCGAGTGGGAATCCGAGCTCACGAAGCGACTCGCCCGGCGATTCCTGGATAAGGACCTGGCCGCCGAATACCTGCAGCACGAATCCGACGTCCTCGTGCCGACGCTGACGACGATGCCGGAGGCATGGTTCGGCGCGCATCCGGCGATGGAGCGCGATGCGCTGCTCGAGTCGTCGCTGACGGCAGCCGTCGCGTCGCTCAAGCAGACGCTGGGATCCGACATGAGCGCGTGGCGCTGGGGACGGCTGCACACCGCGACGTTCGCGCATCCGCTGGCGGCGACGAGCGCCGCCGCCCGCGCGCGTTTCGATGTCGGACCGTTTTCGCGCGCAGGGTACGGCGACACCGTGTTCAGCACGGGCGGTCCCGGCTATCTGCAGGACGACGGTGCGACGTTCCGCGAGGTGATGGACGTCGCCGACTGGGACCGATCCGTCGGCACGAGCGCGCCGGGCCAATCGGGTCAGCCGGGCAGCCCGCACTTCGACGATCTCGCGAAAATGTGGGCCGCCGAACAGTACTTTCCGTATTCATTCACCGACGCCGTCGTCCAGAAAAACGCCGAGGCGACGCTCGTGCTGATGCCGCGACGCTGATCGGCCACTGCCAAATTTCGGCACCTTCATCCCGAGCTTGTGACGAACTCTGGCCGCCAGGCCGGGCGGCGTCACGCGACTGCACACAATCTCCCGCCTTTGTCTGCCGGGAAGATGGCAGCGTGCTTGCCCCCGAAGTCGCCGCACCCCGGTATCGAGGCGCGGAGGTACGAACGTGCGTTGTTCGGAATGTCAGACGGCACCGCTCACGCAGGGTCACTACTGCGAGTGCTGCGGCCGCAAACTTTCGGAGCAGGAACTTCAATCGCTGGTGGTCGCGGCCGACACGTCCAACCAGCTCGCGCTCGATTTCACGGCCGGCGTCGAGGCGCGCTGCGGCAGCTGCGGCGGTCCGACTGCCGGTAGCGATCTCTGCCCGGCGTGCGAGCAGGCATTCAGCTCGGTTCTCGGCAGCTTGAACAGTGCGGCGCCGGCGGCAGAGCCCGTCGACGCGGCGCTGACGTCGCCGGTCCCCGCGATCGATTTCGAGGCGCTCCTCTCGACTGAAGCGCCGTCGTCCGCTTCGCCGGAGGATTCGGTCGCATCGGTCGAATCGGCGCACGCTGTCGCCGCCATCGCCGCACTGGAATCGCTGGCCGCTCTGGAACCGGTGGCGTCGGTCGATCCCGAACCGTCGCACGCGCAGCCGGTCGTTGCTGCATCAGACGTTCACGTACCAGCGCCAGTGATGCCGGTGGCAGCAATCGCTGCCGCGTCCGCAGCGCCCGTCGCCGCTGTTGCAGCACCGGCCCCGGCGTCTCGAAATCGATCGGCGCTCGTTGCGGTCGCCGCGGTCGTGATCGTCACGGTGATCGGCGTTCCCGCAGGAGCGCTCTGGCTTCGCAATCAACTGCCGCAGTCGGCGCCAGCCCCCGCGCCCGCCGCATCGGTTGCGAAGAAGGACGCAGTGGTTGCGCATCCGCCGACGCCCGCACCGCCCCCGGCGGCCGTCGAACCGGAGCCGGCTCCAGCGCCGATCGCGACTCCTCCGCCGGCGCAGGCGGCCGTGACGCCGCGTGCGCCTCGCCCGAAGGCGCCGGCGAAAGCGGTCAAACCGGCCGCGCCGAGTCTGCCTCCCGCGCCGCTCGTGGCGCCGACCGAGATGACGGCGGCTCCCGCGCCGGTCGCGGCGCTCGCGCCCGCACCGCCGCCCGTCCAACCGCGGATGGTGATGCCGGAACCGCCCGCAGGCCATCTGTTCGAACCGAACGAGGTCGATGAGATGCCGAAGATCGCGACGCGCGTCGAGCCGCAGCTGCCGGGCAATCTGTCGCGCAGCGCGAACGACGTCGTCGTGGTCCGGATGCTCGTCTCGCAGACGGGACACCCGTTCCGCGTGAGCCTCCTGCGCCGCTCCAGGAGCGGTGCGTCGGTGGACGATGCGGTCGTCGCGGCGGTGAAGCAGTGGACGTTTTCTCCGGCGCGCAAGCGCGGAGAAACCGTGAGCTGCTGGTTCAACTTCGGCGTGTCGCTGGCGAACTAGTCGCCGCTACTGCTGCGTCGCCGGCTTCTTCGCCGCGATTTCAGCTTTCAGGACCTCGACGGCTTTCTCGATCTGCGCGTCGCGTCCCTTCACGAAGTCGCCCGGCGTGTTGTCCACGAAGACGTCGGGCGGCACACCGTAGTTCTCCATGTTCTGGCTCGTCATCGTCCAGACGCCGCTCGCGGGCGTCCGGATGGTCGAGCCGTCGAGCAGCGTATACGCGCCCGTGCCGATGACCGCTCCCATGGTCGGCACGCCGACGACCTTCCCGAGGCCGAGCGCCTTGAATCCCGCGGGAAACATCTCCGCGTCTGACGCCGACCGCTCGTTCTGCATCACGACCATCGGTCCGTAGAAGTTCTGCGGACGCGGCTGCTGGAAGCCGGCGTCGCGGCCGATCGTGTATTGATACTGCCGTCCGGCGAGAATGCCGAGCAGCTCCTGATCGATGCCGCCGCCGCCGTTGAACCGCTGATCGATCACGAGCGCCTTCTTCGTCCGGTTCGCGGCGAGATCCAGCTGGAACTGACGCAGCGACGGCGCGTCCATCGCGCGGATGTGCAGGTAGCCGATGTCGCCGTTGCTCAGTTTCGTGACCATCTCGCGCCGATCGTCCACCCACCGCGCGTACTGCAGGTCGGCGAACTGCTGACCCGTTGCCGGCGCGATCGTGACCTCCCACGCGCCTTCGCGGGCGGGCTTGTCGTTGACGAGGAAGTGGAACTTGTTGCCGGCAGCGATGGTGAGCGATCGCCAGTAGCTCTCGGTCGTCTTCAGCGCGTGATCGTCGATCGACACGATGAAGTTGCCCGGCTGCAGCTTCAAGTAGTCGTGATCCGCCGGACCGTTCTTGTAGATGTGTCCGACCATGTAATAGCCGGAACGGTCCGCGACGAAGTCGAATCCCGGATAGCGCGTCTGCACCGCGCCGTGAATCGGATTCGGGCCGCCGGTGACGCCCGTGTGCGACGCGTTCAGGTGCCCGATCATCATCATCATCATCGTGTGCAGGTCGTCCTCGTCCACGATGTTCTCGAGCATCGGTTCGTACATTTCGCGGACGGCGTTCCAGTTCGCGCCGTGCATCTTGGCGTCGTAGAAGCGGTTCTTCATGATGCGCCAGCCCTCGTTGAAGACCTGGGCGCGCAGCGCTTTGTGATCGACTTCGAGGTTCGCGGTGTAGGTGACCTGATGCGGCGCTGGCGCCGCGCCGCCCTGCGCCTCGGCTGCCGGTGCGGTTGCCGCAGGCCCGCGACCTCCACGACCTGCGCCGGCCGTCGGCGCTGCATTACCCGACGTCGCCTGCGCGAGATTGATCGGCGCCGCGAACAGCTTGGTGTCTGCGCGGAAATACAGCGTGCGGCCGTCGCGGGCGAACGCGAACGTCGGTCCCGTGAACGCGCCGCCGAACGGTCCGCCACCGCCCGCGCCGCGGCCAGCCGTTGCACCGCCGGGGCCGGCCGGCACTCGCGTCTGCTGCCCGGTCTCGACGTCCACGATGAACATGCCGGCGCCCGTGTCGCCGAAGTCCGCACCGCCGCGACCGCCGGCGCTCGGCGATGCCACCGCGAGCGCGACGGCATGACCGTCCGGCGCCGGCGTGAGCGCGCTGATGGCGGTGCCGGGAACGGCAAGGCGCCGCGCACGGCGCGCGAGCCCGTTCCAGTCGATGCGGACGTCTGGCGGCGTGGACGGAGTTGCGCCGCCCGCGCCTGCGCCGCGTCCCGACTGGCGCGCGGCTGCTTCAGCGGCGAGACCCTGCGTCTCGTTGTCGACGTCCCGGTTCATCGGATCGCGATCGCGATCGCGTAGCGAGAGCACCCACAGGCTCGTCGTCGGGTTGATGCCGCCCTGCGAGGCAATCCCGTTGCTGAATCCTTCCGACGAGGTGAAGACCAGATATCGACCGTCGGCGGTCCAGACGGCGTTGTTCTCGGAGTACAGCAACTGATCGTCCGACACATGCCGCTCTTCGCCGCCGCCAATCGGCGCGATGTAGACGTGTGTGCGCAGCGTGCGATCCAGCTTGGCGATCGCCACCCACTTGCTGTCCGGCGAGACGGTGACGGAGCCGATGCGATTCAGGTCGCTCGACGACACCGTAGAGGTTTTTCCGTCGGCGACGGCATACGAGTAGAGCTTCCTGTCGGCAGCGGTGTACAGCAGCGACTTCGAGTCGGGCGACCAGACGAGCGCGCCTTTTTCGTTGTCGGCGTCGGTAATCTTTTTGGGCGACTGGCCTTCGGGATCGCTCATCCAGATCTCATCGCGGCCGGACCTGTCCGAGACGAACGCGATGTATTTGCCGTCCGGCGACCATCGTGGGAACTGATTGCGCGATGCCATCTCGTCCGGCGCCACGCGTGTGATGTCTCCGTGCTCGGTGGCAATCGTCAGGATCTGCCCGCGCGCCGAGATGACGGCGCGCCGGCCTGACGGCGAGAGGTCGAACGAATCGACCTCGTCGCTCACCGCGTCCACGTCGGTTTCGTTGTCCTTCTCGTCGGCGGCGATCTCGATCCGGATTTCGTTCGTGCGGCCGGTGGCGACATCGAGCTTCCAGATGCCGAACAGCTCTTCGTACACGATCACCTTGCCGTCGCTCGACATCGACGGCCAGAAGAGATTGCCGTCCACGTGCTTCGTCACCTGGACCGGCTGACCGCCGGCGATGGGGACTTTATAGATGTTGTTGACGCTCTTGCGCACGTCGAGGCTGCCCGGCGCGACCGCGCGATCGTTCGGCAGCGGATCGCCGACGAAGTAGATGGCGCCGTCGGCGCCCCACATCGGCCAGTACCGGTTGTAGCGTTCGTCGGGCAGCAGCTTCGAGTAGGTTTTTGCCGCGAGGTCGGCAATCCACAGGTCGGCAGCATAGCTGCCGCGATAGTGCTGCCGCGTCCAGACCGCCGGATGACGATTGAACACCAGCGACTTGCCGTCCGGAGAGAAGCTGCCGTAGAAACCCCAGTCGACCGGCAGCGGCTGTTCGGGCCCGCCGGCCGCAGGAACCTCGTACAGCGTCGCCACGTTCGGAAACGCGCCGTCGCCATGCGACGCACGGAACAACACGCGCTGCGAATCGCGCGACCACCCGACGACCTCGTCGTTGCCGCTGTGGAACGTCAGCCGCCGCGGCGCGCCGCCGGTCGACGGAACGACGAACACGTCGTTGTTGCCGTATCGGTTCGAGGTAAAGGCAATCGATTTCCCGTCGGGCGAGAAGCGCGGGTACATGTCGTGGCCGCGGTGATCGCTGAGGCGCACCGGCGAGCTGCCGTCCTCGTTCGCCGTCCAGATGTCGCCGAGATAACTGAAGGCGATTTTCCCCGCGTGGTAATCGGGCTGGCGCGCCATGCGGATGGGCGCGGAGGTGTGCGGTACGCCGCCGAACGAGATCACGAGCAGTGCCGTGGCGAACACCGCGAGGGATGCGCTCCGAGCCATGTCGCGTCCTCCTTGCGAACCGCGAATCGTAACATTCGGCGGCGCCGAGTCCACGCGCGCAGTCAGGGCAACGCGTCGGACGTGTCAGTGTAAACACAGCCTGACGGCGCGTAAAGAAAACGTATCACTGGCATCGCCGGCGGCCGGGGCCGACAATGGCACCTCGCGATTCCGCGAATCATCAGAGGAGCACGTGATGCGTCCGATTGCCCTCGCTCCCATCGTCGCTCTCGTCGCGGCGGGCACTGCCATCCAGGCTCGCCAATCCGCGGACAGCGCGCCCTACAAAGTATTGAAGACCGCGCGCGTCGGCGGTGAAGGGGGCTGGGACTACATCTACGCGGATTCGGCAGGCCGTCGTCTCTACATTCCCCGCCGCAGTGTTCCTGCCGCGGCCGCGACGGACGCCCGGCCGTCGACGGAGGCGATCGCCGCGCGGCTCACGGTCTTCAATCTCGACACGCTCGCGCCCGTCGGTGAAATCGACGGCGTCGCAGGCAACGGCGCCGCGGTTGATCCAAAGTCCGGACACGGATTCACCAGCAGCAAGCCGGTGTCGATGTTCGACACCAAAACGCTGAAGCTGCTGAAGACCATCGACGTCGGCGCCGTGGTCCCCGACGGCATCGTGTTCGATGGCTTCAACGATCGCGTGTACGTCTTCAGTCATCCAACGAAGGACGCGACGGTCATCGACTCGAAGGACGGAACCGTCTTGGGCCGAATCGATCTCGGCGGCGTGCCCGAGCAAGGCGTCCCCGACGGGAACGGGAAACTGTATGTCGTGATGCAGGACGCCGAAGGCAGCGTCACCGTCGTCGATGTCAAGACGATGAAGGCGACCGCCCACTATCCGCTCGGCGACCGCGGCGGCTGCAACGGCCTCGCGCTGGACGTCAAGAACAGCGTGCTCTTCGCCGCGTGCGCACGATCGGGGAATCCTCCGGCGAATCCACCGCGGCCGATGATGGTCATCCTGAGCGCTGCAGACGGGAAGATTTTCACCGCGCTTCCGCTGGCTGGCGGTTCCGATGGCGCAGCATTCAATCCCACGACGCGCGAAGCCTTCAGCACGCATGGCAATGGCACGCTCACGATCGTCAAGGAGACGACGCCGACAACGTTCGAGGTCGAGCAGAATCTGCAGACAATGAACGGCGCGCGCACGATTACGTTCGACGGCGCGACGAGCCACATCTTCACGATGAGCGACGAGCGCGGCCCCGCTCCTCCACCGCCGCCGGGCGGCGGGCGCGCGGCCCGCGGCGCCGCCATTCCCGGATCGTTCACGATTCTGATGATCGGACGCTAGCCCGACGGGCGGCATCCGGCAGCGCTTCAGAGCCGATTGAACGCGAATACAGCAGCGCGAAACGGTCCTGTTTCGTCGGCGATTAAAGTTGCATGTATAATGCATCTTCAAGACGCCGATGCAGCTGACCCAGTTCACCGACTACTCCCTCCGAGTCCTCATCTACGCCGCGGCGCAGCGCGAACGGCGGTGCACCGTCGCCGAAGTTGCGCGCGTGTTCGACGTATCGCAGCACCACCTGGTGAAGGTCGTGCATGAGCTACAAGGACTCGGGTACCTCGAGACCTACCGCGGACGCGGCGGCGGATTCCGCCTCGCCCGCGATCCCGAACGCATCGGCCTCGGAGACGTCGTCCGCCACACGGAAGAGACGCTGGCCGTCGTCGAATGCTTCGACGGCGAGCGCGACAGCTGTCCGCTGACGAAGGCGTGCGGACTGAAAGCCGCACTGCACGAAGCGTTGACCGCGTTCATGACGACGCTCGATCGCTACTCGCTCGCTGACCTCGTCGCCGAACCGCGGTGGCTCGCGCGAGTGATCGCGCTGACGCCCAAGGAGGGGCGCCGCAGTGCGTAGCGCCATCCAAACACTCCTGGTCGTCATCGTCGCTGCGTTCGTGGCGACGGCGCGCGCGCTCGCGGCGCCTCCACCGGCGGGCTTCGCGCCGCCCGGATGGGCGGACGAACTGCCACTGGTCGAAGCGCGTGACGTGAATCCGGATCCTCACATCGTCGAGATCGACCTGACCGCCGTCGAAGCGGACGTCGATGTCGGCGCCGACACGAAGGTGCACGCGTGGACGTACGACGGACATCTGCCCGGGCCGCTCATTCGCGCGCATGTCGGCGACCGACTCATCGTGCATCTCGTCAACAAGCTGCCGTCGCCGACGACGATCCATTGGCACGGCGTACGCGTACCGATCGAGATGGACGGCGTCCCGGACATCTCCCAGCCTGAAGTCAAGACCGGCGGGACGTTCACCTACGACTTCGTTCTGCGCGACGCGGGACTGTTCTGGTATCACCCGCACGTGATGTCGGCGGCGCAGGTCGGCTTCGGCCTGTACGGCGCTCTCCTCGTCGAGGACCCGTCCGACGGCGTGAACGTCGCGGATCAGCTCACGCTCGTCCTGAGCGACATCGGCTTCGACGAGAAAGGCAATCCCGATCCGCCCGACAGCGGCGGGCCCGCCGGCATGGTGTTCGGCCGCGAGGGCGATCACCTGCTCGCCAACGGCCGAATCATGCCGACGCTTCGCGCGCGCTCCGGCGCGCCGCAGCGGTGGCGGATCGTGAATGCGGCGAAGAGCCGCTACTTCCTGCTCGATCTCGACGGGCAGCCGTTCGTCGTGATCGGATCCGACGACGGCCTGCAGGAACGCCCGCAGACGATGACGGAACTTCTCGTGACGCCGGGCGAGCGCGTCGACGTCATCGTCACACCGACGCGAAAGAAATCAAAGTCGCTGACCTTGCACGCGAATCTCTACAACCGCGGCTACGGAAGCGTCGAGTTCCGCAATGTGGAAGACGTGCTGACGGTGGCGTTCGACGACCAGCCGACGATGCCTGCTGTGCCGCTGCCCGACGTGCACAGGGCGTTCGATCCGCCCAACATCGAGGGCGCGGAGAAGGTCGACCTGGTGCTGACGCTTCCGCCTATGGGCGACACGAACGGAAAGCCGGAATACCGGATCAACGGCGCGCCGTTCTGGAAGGCAAAGCCGCTGCACGCAACGATCGGGCAGCGGCAGATCTGGATCGTGCGCAACGACAGCAAGTTCGCGCACCCGATTCACCTGCACGGCTTCTGGTTTCTGCCGCTCGACGATCACTTCCAGCCGATTCACCCGATGGCGTGGAAGGACACGATCAACGTCCCGATCGACGAGACGGTCCGCTTTCTCGTGTCATTCGACGAGCGGCCCGGGATGTGGATGTTCCACTGCCACATCCTCGATCACGCGGACGGCGGGATGATGGGACACGTCCACGTCGAGCCGGCGTCTCCGAAGCCGACGGGCGATCCTCAGTGAGCCGTCGAGCCCTTCCCCATCGCGGCGAGCGCTGACTTCACGCGCGCCGGCGTGAACGGGACCGTGCGGAGGCGGATGCCTGTCGCGTCGTAGAACGCGTTCCCTATCGCCGCCGGTACCGGCGTCGTGGACGCCTCGCCTGCGCCGAAGATCGGCTCGTTCGGCCGATCGATCAGGATGACGTCAACGGCCGGCGCTTCCGTGAATCGCAGGATCGGATACGTCGCGAACGTATCGCTAGTCACCTTCGACCGATCGAACGTCACTTCCTCGTGCAGCGTGCGGCTGATCGTCTGGACGATGCAGCCTTCGATCTGATTCTTGAGCGCGTCGGGATTGACGACGAGCCCGCAGTCGTGGGCGCAGACGACGCGCCTGACCGCGATGCGGCCGCTGGCCGCATCCACGGCAATCTCCATCGCCATCGCCACGTAGTTTTCCGCCTGCTTGTAGCGCATGTAGGCGACGCCCCGGCCGACGAGTTGACCGTCCTGGCGCGCGGCAGGATTCGGCGAGGTCCGCGGCTGCCATCCGAACGCCGTCGTTGCGCGCGTCAGCACCTCGATCGCGCGCGGGTCGGTCATCCGTTTCAGCCGGTACGCAACCGGATCGACGCCTGCCGCGGCCGCGATCTCGTCCGTGAAACTTTCCACCGCGAACACGTTGGCGATTTTTCCAGGCGCGCGAAGGTTCGACGGCGTCAGCGGCGTCTCCTTCAGCAGGTGCGCGACGACGCGCACGTTCGCCGCGTCGTACGGCGGATCGCCGTTCTGCGAGAGCAGGCCGGAGCTCATGCCGTGCTCCTGCCTGATGCCCGCTTCCTCGGCCGCAAGATACGCCCTCGCGCCCGGCCTCGTCGTCGGCAGCCACATCTGCGTGTCCCAGGCGACGATGTCGCCCGCCGGCGTGAAGCCTGCGCGCAGATCCAGCAGCTGCGGCGGACCTTTCGGATCCCAGCGGAGCTCGTCCTCCCGCGACCACTGCACGCGGACCGGCTGCTCAATCGTTTTCGAGATCAAAACCGCGTCGGCGGCGGCGTAGTCGTAGCCGCTCGTCCCGTACGAACCAGATCCTTCGAGGAACACGACGCGCACCTTGTCGACGTCGAGGCCGAAGACCTTCGCGAGATTCGCGCGAAGTCCATGCGTGCCCTGCGACGAGGACCAGACAGTTGCGCCGTTGCCCTTGACGTCGGCGACGGCGCATGACGGTCCCAGCGGCGAATGGCTCTGTGTCGGCCAGAAAAACGTGGCGGACAGCTGCTTCGCCGCGCCGCCTATGGCAGCTTCGGCGTCGCCCTTGTTGACGATCGACTGCGAACGATCGACGGCGCCCTCGCGCACGTGACGCGCGAGCTCCGCGGATCCCGGAAGCGTTTCCGATGCACTCCACGTTGTCTTGAGCACGGAGGCGGCTCGCACGGCGGCCCATTCGTCCTTCGACACGACGGCGACAAACCCGCCGACGTGCACGACGCGCACGTCGGGAATCCCGAAGAGCGAGTCGGCGTCGAACGACTGCAGCGTCGCGCCGACGGACGGCGGTCGAATGACGCGCGCGTGCAGCATCCCGGGCAGGCTGAAGTCCTGCACGTAGACGTGGCGCGCGGTGCACTTGTCGATCACGTCCGGGCGAGGAAGCGGCTTGCCGATGGCCGTGAAGTGCGCCGGATCGACGAGCGGTGCCTTCTCGTCGACCGCAATCGAGAGGCGTCGATCGCCGATGAGCGACGCGATGGAGACACCCGGTCCTCCCGCCGCCGGGCGAATCTCGCCGTCGACAGCTGTCAATTCGGCGGCCGGACGATTCAGCTGTTCCGACGCACGCGCGAGCAGCGCGAGCCGCGCGGTCGCCGCGGCGCGGCGAATCTCCATTCCGCCGCGCGTGAGGCCGTTGCTGCCGCCGGTGCCTCCCTGATCCGGGCACAGCCCTGTGTCGCCGTCGATCACTGTGATGCGCGACGGCGAAATTCCGAGCTCCTCGCCGGCCATCTGCGCGACGGCGATGCGCATGCCGGTCCCGATATCAACCTTGCCGGAGTACACGGTCACCGTTCCGTCGGCGTGGATCGCGATGAAGCTGTCCACCTGTTTCGGATCGAGCGGCCTCGACGGATCGCTCACGGGACCGCGGCTCTGTGCGCAGAGTGCATCCGTCAACGCGCCGTCGAACGCGAAGGTCACGATGAGGGCACCGCCCGCTTTGAGGAGGTCGCGACGCGAGAGGGACGTCAGTGTGCTCATTGGCCGCCTCCTACGCCTGCGCCGCGCGCATGACCGCGCGCAGGATGCGTGTGTGCGTGCCGCAGCGGCACAGGTTTCCGGCGAGTCCCTGCTTCACCTGATCCACGGTCGGCTTCGGCGTCCGCGCGAGGAGACCGACCGTCGCGATGATCATGCCGTTGGTGCAGTAGCCGCATTGCGCTGCCTGCTCGGCGATGAACGCGGACTGCACGCGATGCAGCTTCTCCGGCGTGCCCAGGCCTTCGAGCGTCGTGATGCTCCGGCCCGCCGCCCGGTTCACCGGCAGCGTGCAGGATCGTGTGGCCTGCCCGTCCACGAGGACCGTGCAGGCGCCGCACTGCCCGAGGCCGCAGCCGAACTTCGGCCCGTGCAGGCCAAGCGCGCCGCGCAGCAGGTACAGGAGCGGCTGATTCGAATCCCACGAATCAACCGTCGCCGATGCGCCGTTCAGCCGGAACCTGTAGGTTGGCAATGCTCACGCCTCCGGAATGAATCTCGCCTGATTCTAGCGCCCGCGCGTGTCGGTATCGTCTACTGCTGCCGATACGGCGCGAAATCCTGCCAGATCTGCTCGACGATTTTCGGATCGACGATGCGCGTGTCGGCCTTCTGCGGTTCCTTCTCCGAGTACAGGACGAGCTTCACGCTGCCGCACGACGGCGCCAGCGCGCCCGGATCGAAGACGCCGAGCCCTTCATACACCGTCTCGGTTTCCGATACGTGCCGTTCGATCTTGAACGGATGAATCGGCGCAATCTCCGCGTCGCCGCAATACGCGCGCATTCGCGAGAAGCCGGAGCGAATACGTTTGAACGCCGGCAGCGCAACGCCCTGCGTCTGCGCCGCGCCTCGCGCCACCTTCGTCCAGAAACCTTCGACCATCTTCGGCGTCACGCGAACGAACAACACGGGCGGCGTCCCGATGATGTACTCCGACCAGTTGCCGAAATCGAGGAGCGCCTGTCCGGCGTTCGACGATCGGCCCGCCGAGCTGCGGTCGCGCGCCTGCTCTTCGGCGCGGGCCTCCTCCGCATAGATCATCACGGGCGTGATGAACGCGATGTCGAAATCCGTCGCCGGCTGCTGATAAGGATTGAGGCTCCCGACGCGCCGCTTCGCCATCTCTTTCAGCGCATCGACGGGGAACGGACGCGAAGGTTCGACGGGAAGATGCGCGTCGCTCGGAGGCGCGGCGTCCTTCATGCTCGCCCGTGCAGCCGTGACGGCCTTGCAGACATCCTCGACGGGAATGACACGCGCGTTGCCGCGGCGCCGCTGGTCTTCGCCATCCGAGACCGACGTCATGCCGACGACGGCACCGGCGGACGTGAACACGGGTCCGCCGGAACTGCCGCCCGCGATGACGAAGTCGGTCGCGAGCGAGTGCGAATCGACGCGGTTGACGGTTCCGAACCGCGGACCCTTCGCTTCGCGAAGCGGCGAACCGATCGTGACGATCTCCTGATCTTTCGCGAGCGGCGTCCTCGTGTCCGAGCACCCGAGCGGCACCGGCCGCAGCGACGAAGTCTGGCCCGGGTTCACCCAGAGGACAGCGACGTCGATCGCCGGATCCGACGCGAGCACATTGGCGGCGACCTTGACAGCCGGCGTGATCTGCACCTCCGCGGACGACGCGCCGCCAAGCGCGCGCCGATCGGTGGCGATCAATCCCTTCGCATCAATCACGAACCCGGACGCGTGCGTCGTCGGCGTCCACAGCGCGAGAACGCTGTCCTGCCATTCGGTTTGAAGCGTGGACACGCTGAGCTCGGCCGGCGCTTCGGATGTCGATGCCGCTGGACCGGCCGGACCAACATCAGCGTTGGAGGCGGTCAACTCGAGCGCGACGTCGCGGCCTGCCGGGATGCTGACGATCTGGTGCCACTCGTACGCCTTGCCCTCGAAGACGAACGGCGCGTCCGACTCGATGATGTAGCTTCCAGGGTGCAGGTGGACGCTGACGGTGCCGTCGACGCCGGTCACCACGCGACGCGGCGCCGCCGTCGGCGGGTTTGCGCTGATGAGGATCGCATAGCTCGGCACAGGGCGCGGCGTCTGCTGCGCATCCGCCAGGACCACTTTCACGTGGACGACGCCGTCGGCGGGCTGCAGCGGCGCCGCGGCGGCGATCGCCGAAAACAGCAGCGCGAGCATCGGCACGCGCAGGCCGCCGAAGCGACGCAGGCGCGATTGTGGTGCGACTGAGATCCCCGTGGCGCGACTCCCTGAGGGGCGCTACTGTCGCGGCAAGGTGAACGCGACGTACTCGCCCGAATAATTGCCGCCGCTGATCGCGACGACGATGTACTGCTTGCCGTCGGCGAGATAGGTCATCGGCGATCCGCTCTCGGGCGCGGCCATCCACACTGCGCCCACCTCTTTCCCGCTCGCCTTGTCGTACGCACGCAGCATCGCGCCGCGCGGGTGCTCGGGCGTGGTGGTCAACTGGGGGTCGCCCATGACGACCAGCGTTTTCGTCACCATCAGTCCGACGCCGCCCGTGCCCGCCTGCCCGGTCTTGGGAATCGACAGACCCTTGAGTGCTGGATGATTGCGCACGACATCCGGCGTGTCGCCGTGAGGGACCTGCCAGAGGATCTCGCCGCGATCCAGGTTGATCGCCGAGATCGTTCCGTAGGGCGGCTTGAGGATCGTCATGCCCTCGACGGTGAGGCCGCCGCCGGCGGTCGCCGTCACGAGCGCGCCCGAGGGCCCGCGCTCCTGCGCGGCCTGCGCCGCCTGCGTCCGCGCCCGCGGAGAATCCGCGGCGCAGCAGTCGCCCGGTCCGAGCACTTCCTGAAACGGCCGGCCCGCCTGACCGGACACATAGCGGATGTCGGAAAAGCTGGGCGGCGGCGTCACGAGCGACGTCGACGTGATGCCGACGTTGTTCGCGTTCGCGAAGATCGTGTGCAGTTCGGGATCGTACGCAACGCCCGGCCAGTTCGTGCCGCCGACGGCGTTGCCCATGTTGATGGCGCCGAGCGTGCCGTTCACGTCGCCGAGGATCGGCGGGTTGTACATCCAGGGCGCGATCTTGTAGCGCGCAATTTGTTTCACCGCCTGCGCGCGCAGTTCCGGCGTGAAGTCGATCAGGTCGTCCGGGACCTTCAGCGTATTCCGCGCGTAAGCCGGCGGTTTGGTCGGGAACGGCTGCGTCGGGCTGGTTTTTTCTCCCGGCACGTCGGACTGCGGCACGGGACGCTCTTCGATCGGCCAGACCGGCTGACCCGTCACCCGATCGAAGACGAACAGAAACGCCTGCTTGCCCGGCAGCGCGACAGCTTTGATCGGCCTGCCATCGACGGTGATATCCGCGAGGATCGCCGCCGACGACATGTCGTAGTTCCAGAGCGAGTGATGGACGACCTGGAAGTGCCACTTCCGCTTGCCGGTTTTCAGATCCAGGCACACCAGGCTGTCGGCGAAGAGATTGTTGCCGGGCCGGTGACCGCCGTAGTAGTCGGACGTCGGGGTTTCGACCGGGAGGTAGACGAGGCCGAGCTCCTCGTCGACCGTAATCT
>DATBHR010000068.1:0-41295 GCA_036557365.1 Vicinamibacterales bacterium | reverse complement strand
CGCTGGTTGGCGAGCGCGAGCGGATACGGCGACGCGACGATCGAGCCGCGCATGTACGGGATGTACTCGGGATGCAGGTAGAGCAGGTAGCTGTTCGGGAAGAACAACTGCACGTCTGGAATCGCCTTCTTCACCTCCCGCGCGAGGAACAGCGTGTCGCGTGCGTCGGTGGCAATGATGCCGACCGCGGAGATGCGCTCGTGGAGCATGTGGTCGAGGGTGTTCGCGATGGTGGCCTCGGCGACGGGCGAGACGAGCTGCGGCCGCAGCGCAGGCAGTTGGTCCGCTGCCGGCCTCGTTTCCGCGACGTTGAGACGGACGACCGGCGTCGGCAGCAGCGACACCGGCTCGGGCGGCGTCGCTGGCGCGTCGTTCCGAAGCTGCGCGATGTGCAGCGGAAACGGGTAGACTGACTGGCTCATCAGGCTGGACTGCGCGCCGCAGGCCGTGGTGGCCGCCTGGCCGTCGACGGTTCGACTCTGTGACACGTCGAGCGCGCGTGCGCTCGAGCCGAATGCCGTGTTCGCTTCGACGAGCAGTGCGACGCCCGCGCCCGATTTCCACGCGGGATTGATTCGGGTGAGCGCGCCGCTCAGCGCGTTCATGATCACGGACGTCGGCTGGACGGCCGCGAAATAGTTCACGCCGGGCGCCATCGCCTTGATGATGCAGGCGTTCGCGTCGGACATCGCCGAGCCGGTGACGACCGATACCGCCGCCGGATTCCCTTCCCAGCTGCTCTTCAGCTCCATCGCGAGCGACGGCATCGAACCGGAGAAGACCGGCGCAATCAACGACAGGTGCGGGTCCGACTGCTTGTCCAGCGTCCGCCCCCACGCGTGCACCAGATGCATCGCATTCTTGAGCGCCACGCGGTGGATGCCTGCGGTCGGCGTCTCGAGCACGAGCAATACGACCTGCAGCGACATGGCGCCGGTCCGCGGATTGACCTTGCGGAAGATCAGCGCGCCCGGCTGGCGCTCGTGCAGCCGGCTGTCGTTGGCGACGGCGTCGGGATGCGTCTCGTCCGCGCGAGACCAGTCGATCAGCCGGAAGCGATCGAGCAGGTAGTTTGCGCGGCTCATGGCGGCCTGAATCGCGCCGAGTATTTCGTCGGCGACCCACGCACTGTTCGAGTCGACGTAGTCAGGGATCGTCGCGACGAGGAACTGCACATCGACCCTCGGACCGGCGGTCCGCTTGACGACGTCGGTCAGCCTCTTGAGCGCTTCCTGATCGTTCAGCTCCTCGATGAAGTGATCGGCGATCTTCGACTGGAGCTTGTGCAGCCTGGCGGCCGGATTGACATCGGAGCGCAGGTACGAATCGAGGATTTGAGCGGCCTCCCGGTCGGCCGGTTCGGCATCGGCCGGCGATTTGACCATGAGCTTCTCGAGCACGCTCAGCGCGTTGGCGAGTTGCCTGTTGTCGAGGTGGCCGGATCCACCTGCGTCGCGCAGCAGGGCGCGAACGGCGCGCAGCGTTTCGTCCGGCTCGACCTGCACGCCCATCGACTGTCCGAGCAGTTCGATGACGGGGTGCAGATCCGAGAGCGCCCGCGAGCTTCCGGAGGACGGGTCGATCGCGGTGGCTGCCGGAGCGTTGGGCTTGGGCTTCGGCACGTCGGTTGGCGGACTCGAGCGCCACACGCCGCCTGAGACCAGGCCCGCTGCCAGTGCAAATGGGATGAGTCCCGAGCCGATGGAATCGACTTTTGCCACGGTACTAAGTGACGCGGGTTTTTGGGCCGTTTCAGGTCAGGGGCATGGGCTGGTATTCTGAACAGGTCGTGTCCCGGTTCGACTGCACACTGATGCACGGGCACGCCCTCTCGATTCCTCGCCGGCGGTTCGATCGGAGACAGGAGCCGAAATGACGGTCTCGTACGTGGCAGTGATGCTTGCGTTCTTCCTGGGTGCCGCTTCCGAAAAGCCGGCGGCGGCGGTGCAGGCGCCCGATTCTCCGGTCCGCCTGGAGCACACCTCGGTGCTGACGAGCGCAGATGGCGGTCCGCCGGTGCTGCTGTATTCGGCGACGAACGTGACCGGCGACGCGCTCGATCAATTCACCGTGATCGCGTTCGTGTTCAATGCCGAGGGGACGCTGAAGGCGCGCCAGACGGCGCCGGGACGACACCTGCTCGAGGCTCACGAAACCAAGTACTCCACCCTCGTTCTCGACGGCTCCGCCATCGACCCGACCGATCAGATCGTCGTCGGCGTCAATCAGGCGCAGCGTGTCAACTCGGATGCCTGGTGGCGCGCCGACATCCAGCCTGCCGCCGAAGCCGCCGCTCGCAAGAAGAAGCCGTAACAGTACAATCGGCCGTTGTCGCTCGACACGATCGTCCATCGACTGGCCGCGCATCGTCTCATCGGTCCCGCGCCCGTCGCGGAACGCGAGTGGTTTGCCGCCCACGCCACGCTGCGGATGATCGCGAAGGGCAAGGTCGTTGCGACGACCAGCGCGCCGATGGAGTCGCTGTGGATTCTGCTCAGCGGACAGCTGGCCATCAGCGTCAATCGAGGGGCGGGTCTGCGTAAGGAGATGGAGTGGCTGCCGGGAGACCTGGGCGGCGCGCTGCCGTTCTCGCGCATGACGGCGCCGCCGGGCAACATGGTCGCCGAAGAAGCAACGGAGGTCGTGGCGCTTCATCGCGATCACTTTCCGGCGTTGATTCGCGAATGCCCGCAGATTACAGCGATCTGCGTGCACGTCATGGTCGATCGTGCGCGCCACTTCCGATCCGGCGAGCTGCGGGACGAAAAGATGATCTCGCTCGGCCGGCTCGCCGCAGGTCTCGCTCACGAACTCAACAACCCGACGTCAGCGGTCGCGCGCAGCGCCAACCTTCTGCCGCGCTACGTGAGCGATGCGGATGGCGCCGCCCGTGCGCTCGGCGCCGCCCGGCTGACGCCGTCGCAGCTCGAGGCGATTGACGCCTTCCGCGATGCGGCACGCCGCGCGACGGACCCGCAGCTCACGCCGATCGAAAAATCGGATCGGGAAGACGCGATGGCCGCGTGGCTCGATGGCCATCATCTCGATGCGTCGCTCGCGGACGCTCTCGTCGGCGTCGCGGTGCCGGAATCATCGATCGAACAGCTGGCGCGCGACGTCGGGCCGGCGAACCTGGAGACCACGATTCGATATGTCGCGGCCGACCATGCCACCAGCCGGCTGACCATGGAGATCGTCACCGCCGCCGAGCGGATCTCTTCGCTGGTTCTGGCCGTCAAAAGGTTCACGTATCTCGACCAGGCGACCGCGCCGAAGCTCGTCGACGTTGGACAGGGCCTACGCGACACGCTGACCATCCTCGCGGCGAAGGCGCGCCAGAAATCGGTCTCGGTGTCGCTCGATCTGGCGTCCGATCTGAAACAGGTGCCGGGATTCGGCGGCGAGTTGAACCAGGTGTGGACGAATCTCATCGACAACGCGATCGACGCCGTCCCGCAGGGCGGCCACGTCGCCGTATCTGCGGCAAATGACGGCGACCATGTCGCGGTGCGCGTCGTGGACGATGGGCCGGGCATGACCGAGGATGTGCGCGCCCGAATCTTCGAGCCCTTCTTCACCACCAAGGCCGTGGGCGAAGGCACCGGCCTCGGCCTCGACATCGTCCACCGCATCATCAACGACCACGGCGGAACGATTGACGTCGCATCGAGGCCGGGACAGACGGCGTTCACCGTGAAGCTCTTCACGACGCGTACCACCGATGGCGGATCGCCCGCCGAGCGCGGCGTGTGATCCCACGTCCCGTCATCCTTGCCGTTGACGACGACCGCGAGGTCCTCGCCGCGATCGAACGCGACCTTCGAAGCCAGTACCGCAGCAGCTACAAGGTCGTGACCTCGTCGTCGCCGCGTCAGGCGCTGGACACGGTGACGACGCTTAAGGCGAGGAACGCGCCGGTCGCGCTCTTCATAGTCGATCAGCGCATGCCGGCGATGACCGGCACGCAGCTGCTCGTCGACCTGAAGAAGCTGTATCCCGATGCGACGACGGTGCTGCTGACGGCGTACGCCGACACCGAAGCGGCGATTCAGGCGATCAACGAGGTTGGCCTCAATCATTACCTGATGAAGCCGTGGGATCCGCCGGCCGAGAAGCTCTATCCCGTGCTCGACGATCTGCTGTCCGGCTGGTCCGCGCGGACGCGCCTGCCGTTCGAGGGCGTCCGGATTGCCGGCTCACGCTGGTCGCCGCAAAGCTACGCCGCGCGCGACTTCCTCTCGCGCAACCAGATTCCGTACCAGTGGGTGGACGTCGAGCAGGACGCGAGCATGCACGCGCTCGTGGCGTCGCTCGCGGGCGACACGAAGCGGCTTCCCGTCGTGATATTTCCCGACGGCGCGCACCTCGTCGCGCCGACGATGCTCGATCTCGCATCGAAGGTCGGCTTGCAGACGGAAGCGAAGCTGCCGTTCTACGACGTCATCATCGTCGGCGGTGGTCCCGCGGGCCTGGCGAGCGCCGTTTACGCGGCGTCCGAAGGTCTGCGCACGCTGCTCCTCGAGCACAATGCGCCGGGCGGTCAGGCAGGAACGAGTTCGCTCATCGAGAACTATCTCGGTTTTCCATCGGGCATTTCCGGCGCCGATCTGGCGCATCGCGCGGCCATCCAGGCGAGACGTTTTGGCGCCGAGCTGCTCGTCGGTCATCAGGTCGTTTCACTTCGGCGTGAGGATCCATTTCGTTTCGTCCGCCTGTCGAACGGCAGCGAGATGTCGTGCCACGCGCTCGTGCTCGCGCCAGGCCTGACGGTGCGCGAAATCGACGTGGACGGCCTTCAACCGCTGGTCGGCGCCGGCGTCTACTACGGCGCGGCGTTGACCGAGGCGGCGCTGTACCGCGACCAGGACGTGTGCGTCGTCGGCGGCGCGAATTCCGCGGGCCAGGGTGCGTTGTTCTTCTCCCGCTACGCGAAAACGGTGACGATGCTCGTGCGCGCCGGCGATCTGCGGGCGGCGATGTCGCAGTACCTCGTCGATCGCATTCAGGCGACGCCGAACATCGTCGTGCGCACGGGCGTCGAGATTGCCGCGGCGAAGGGAGACGGTCACCTCGAGCAGGTGTCGATTCGACCGAGAGGCACACAGTCCGAGGAGTGGCTACAGACGTCGGCGCTGTTCATCTTCATCGGCGTCGCGCCGAGGACGGACGCGATGGCTGACTTTGTCTGTCTCGACGACAAGGGATTCGTGATCACGGGAGTGGATCTTCGGGCCGCGCGTACGGGCTGGATCCTCGAACGGGATCCGTACCTCTTCGAGACCAACGTACCCGGCGTCTTTGCGGTGGGCGACGCGCGCGCCGGCGCCAGTCGCCGCGTCGCGGCGGCCGTCGGCGAGGGATCGGCCGCGATCTTCTCAGTTCACCAGTACCTGCGATCGGTGTAGGTCGTCAGCGCGGACTCTTGGTTTTCTTCGCCTCGGCTTCTTCCTTTTCCTTCAGCCGCGCGCCGCGCAGGATGTTCCCCAGCGCGTAGTTGCCTTCCTGGCAGGCGTATTCGTAAATGCGCTCGTTCGTCATCGGCCATGCGTACTCCGCCGTCCACGGCTTCGCCCACGTCGTGGGATCGTCGATCGTGAACTGATAGCGGAGCGTCCGCGCGTCGATGCGCGTGAAGCGCTCGACGACGAGCAGATTCTCTGACGAGCCGCGGAACCGGGTCTCGTCGGTGAAGTTGGTCGTATCGACGACGAGCGTATCGCCCTCCCAATGGCCGACCGAGTCGCCGAGCCACTTCCTGATCGACGACGGGAGGTGCGCGTCGTTCATGCGGACGATGCGGGCGTCGTGGACCATCTCGGTGAGGATCATGATCGACTGCGGCGTTTGCACGATCTGGTGCAGGTTGTTGTAGAAGTACGTCGGCAGGATGGGCGGTCCTGATGTCGAGCCGAAACCGACAAGACAACGTTCACCGAGCGGACGCTGCTCCGGATCGTTGTACGCGTCGGGACCCTCGAACCCGGGGTCGTCTTCGTTCGCGCGCTGGTCCGACGTGAAGGTCACGCGGCGCGCGTTGTTGCGTTCGCGCGCTCGTTCTGTCAGCGCAGGGACGCGGCCGTCCGGCGGATCGATGACGAGCGACGCGCGCGGCTGGCCGTCGATGACCGTGTAGCGCGATCCGGGATCGAGCCAGAAATTGTTGTAGCCGCCGACATTGCCGTACGGGCCGGGCGAGCCGTCACCGCCCTTCGGCGGCGCCTGGCGATCGGCCGCGACTGGCGCATCACCTTGCGCGTTTCGCTTGGCGACGGCCTGTTCGAGTTTGGCAGCCTGCTCCGGCGACAGCACCAGCGGCGTGCCGGCTGCGCGCTCGAGCGGCGTGATCGTGGCGAGGTCGTATGTGCCCTGCAGGTCGGGTTTGCCGTCCGGGGTCCGCGGGATGCCGCCCGCCATCGGCTTTTGCGGCGTCGGCGATTGACCGGAAAGGCCGGGCGAGTCGCAGAGCAGGACGAGCCCGATTGCCGAAACCCCCGCGAACGAGAGGAATCGATCACGCATGAGGACCTCAGAACGCTTCCTGGATGCCGAGATAGAAGCCGCGGGATCCCTGTTTGCCCCAGCCGTAGTCCATGGCGAGGTTGGTGCGCGAGCGTTTGTTGAGCATCACGCGGAAGCCGAATCCGGCGCCGGGCGCCCACGATTCGAAGAGCCGCAGGCTGTCGGCGGGATCGTCGACCGTTGTGGTGTTAGCGAAGGCGACGAAACCAATCAAGCCGCTCGGCGTCAGCGCGCCGCGGTACTCGACCTCGCCGTACACGAGATGATCGCCGCGGTACCGGCCCTCGCCGTAGCCGCGGGCCGACCGTCCGTCGCTCGCCGTTGCGGGCAGATCGAAATACGGCGCCGTGCCGCCGACGACGAGATCGCTCATGAACCAGAACGCGAGCCGCTGGCGGCCGTCATGCGTGAGGCGCTTGTACGTCCGCGCGTCGAGCGTCAGCTGCTGCCACGTCGAGTCGCCGCCGAGGAACCCGTCGAAGTACGTACGATACGTGGCGCTGCCGACCCATCCGCGCTGCGCGTTGATCGCGTTGTCACGCGTGTCGTAGATGACGCCGAACGTCGCGCCGCTCGATTGCTGGCCGGCGACCGGAAAACCGTGGGCTTCGCTGTACGCGACGTAGGCGGATTCGTCCCAGCCGGCCTGCGCGGTCGTGCCGGGCCTGACGTCGGTGTGCGAGTTGAACGTGAGCCCGGCGCCGACGAACAGCCCGCGCCGCAGATGTCGATACGCGGTCTCCGACAGCCGGACGAAGTCGTACTTGATGTTCTCACCGCTCGTCGGCAGTGAGTCCGCGCCCAGTCCGAACGTGTTCTGAGACGTCCACGAGAACCGGTTGTCGCCCTGGACGAACCAGCGGTCGTCGTGCGTGAAGATGTTGAAGCGCGCGCCCGTCAGCACCTGCTGCTTCTGCGAGATTTTGAAGCCCGCCGACGCCGACGAAATGTGCGTCGTCGCGGGATCGCCGCTGAAGAACGCCATGTTGGTGTTCAGGCCGCCGGTGAACCCGGTGGACGGCTTCGATCCGATCGTCGGCGCGATGACGATGAAGCGCTTGCCCTGGGCGACCTCGTTTCGATCGGGCTCCGCCGTCTCGCCGTGATGGCGAAACCAGTGCCACAAATCGCCGACGTCAGTCGTCGCGAGCGCGGGCATCTTCACGGCGGACGAGTCGGTCGTCGCCGGCTTCGACGGTTCGTCTTCGCCGTTCTGGCCCGCCGCGAAAACGGGCGACGCGAACAGAATGGACGCGAGGAGGGTTGCAGAGAACGCTCGGAGCATTACTTGGGGATAGGGCCTTGGCGCTGTGATCAAAAGGTATCACGCCGGCTTCGGAGCCAGCCGGCAGGGCTCGTCAGTTTCTCATAAATGTCATCAATATCCAGTGATCCGCACGTTCGTGGGCGGTTTCGGAACAGTGGAGCTGGATGAGCGGCCTGCAATTACGAGCAATGTGACGCTTTGAGCCGGAAGCGTCGTGGAGAGCGAGGAACCAGCGAGCGGAACGTCGGGCACGCGCGCGATTGCGTTGGCAGCCGTCAGCTGCCACGCCTGTGCCGGAGCGCCGGATGGCTGATAGTTGGCGATGTTCACCACCGCGGGCGTGCTTCCCGACAGCGACTTGTTGACGATCATCACGGTGAGCGCGCCGTCGGTCGAGCGCTCGGCCGCGAACACCGACGTCGAGTCGGGATTCGGACCGGACGCTGACAGGCTGATATCGCCGAACGTCGAGCGGCTGCCGTCGTAGTTGCGGTACATCTTGATGGCCTTGTAAGTCGGCGTGCTCGCCGCGGGTGTTGTCCACCGCGCGGCCATGTCCAGGCCCTCGCGGCCGAAGATGCCAAGGATGTCCGCCTGCGTCGTCGCGCCGTTGACGTGGCTTTCCGCGCCCCAGTTGTACTCGGTGATTCCCGTCGACGTGCCCGGATAGTAGGACGCGATCCACGACCTGAGCCGCGGGATCAGCTGCACGCGATCGTTGATCCACGTCTCGTCAACGTACGCAGGATCCCACAGCGATCTCGTGGAGCGATTCCGCCGCAGCTGCATCGCCGACGAGACGTCGTCGCTGAACTCGCCGCCCTGCGGATAGTAGTGAACGGTGAAGATGTCGAGCAGGCGCAGTCCGGTGGACGCCTGATTTTGCCGGAGCGCGTCGAGCAGCCACGGCAGATAATCGGCGCCGCCGTGGTTGACGCGATCGGGCAACATGCTCCAGCCGTGGAGACTGCCGTACTGCTGATCGTAGCCGCTGAAGAAGTAGCCGCTCCATCCCCACTCCTCGGGTCCCGCGATCAGGGCCGATGCGTCAACCGCTTTGATCTTCGTGCCGTAGTCGACGATCTTGTTCCTGATCTCGTCCATCGTCGGCGCCGTAGGACGCACGTCGCGATGCGTGCTGTGCCAGATGCTCGGCTCGTTGTCCAGGATGTAGTAGCGCAGACCGCCAGCCGCGTTCGTTCCCCAGCGGCTGACGAGGTGCTGCACCCAGGCCTGCTGCAGCGTCGAGTTCGACGGTACATTCGCGTCGTTCGGATCGTTGCCGGTGACGAACTGCCCGTTCGAGCGCACGCCGTTTCCGGCGTCGGGAAACCACTGCGCGTCCGTTCCAGTCTGCGCGCCGTATTTCGCGACGGAGAAGCCGGCGAGCTTGTCCCGGTTCGCCGGCACTTTGGCGATCCACTCGATGGTTGGAATCGTGAGCATCGCCTGCGCGCCCGCGCTGCGCGAGCTCGAGAAGAAGGTGTCGCCGCGCTCGCCGGCGACGGCGCTCGAGTCGGCGATGCTCTCGAAGTACCAGTCATTGCCGCGATTGTCGGCGTTCAGTTGCCAGTTGTAGCGCGTCGCGTTGTTGCCGCCGTTCCGGTTGAGCGGGACGTTCAAGTCCTGGAGATCGGTCGTGGTCGCGTGAGCGACGCCGTACACGTTCGGATTGATCGCATGGCGGTTGGCCGCCGCATCGACGGCAATCGTCACGGCGGCGTTCTGCGCCTGTGCCGCCACGATCGAGAGGCACGACAGGATGGCGACGGCAGCGGCGCCGGCTTTCGCTGAGCGCATGTCGGGATCGGAGCCGCGAACGCACGATCGATGCCGCTCGATTTCACGCGTGTTTCTGTGCGATCGGACTCCACCGACGGACAGATTTGTGAACACGATCACACACGCTTACACAGTCGGGGCGAGGACGCGTGGTATCGTGACGGCCACAACATGCCGCGATTTCGAGCCGCCATATTTGCTATCGCCGCGCTCGTCGTTTGTGCTGGCTGCTGGCAGCCGCGCGCGACGGACACCGCACGCACGACGTCGTTCTCCGCTCTCGTCGATGACTATCTCGATCACTTTGCGAGCTACCACCCGTCGATCGCTGCGGGAAACGGTCTGCACGCTCACGATGGGACGCTCGAGGATTTTTCGGCGACGATGGTAGCCGCCGAGATCGCGTGGCTCAAGTCCACGCGAAGCGCGCTCGACCAGCAGCACGACGACGCGCTGACCGAGGATGAACGGGTCGATCGCCGGATCCTGCAGGGCATCGTTGATGGATGGCTGCTCGATCTCGACGGCGTCCGCACGTGGACCCGCAATCCGATGATTTACGCGTCGGCCATCTCCGACGGCGTGCACAACCTGATGACGATGGAGTCGTCGCCGGCGCCGGCGAGGATGCAGCAGTTGACGACCAAGCTGCAGGCCGTCCCCAAACTCCTCGCATCGGCGCGCGAGAACCTCAAACAGCCGCCGCGCGTGTTCGTCGAGCGGGCCATCGTGATGTTTCGCGGTGCGTCGAATCTGATTCAGCACGATCTTCCGCTGGCGTTCGACGGCGGCCTCGATCCCGCGCTGAAGTCGGCCTGCGACTCGGCTCGCGGCGCCATCGACGAGTACGCGGCGTACCTCGAAACGACGGTGCTGCCGCAGGCGTCCGAAACGTTCGCCGTCGGCACCGCAGCCGTCGAAGCCCGCTATCGTGCCGAGGAGCTGATCGATCTGCCGGCCGCCACGCTCCTCTCGATCGGCACGCGCGAGCTGGAGCGCACGCAGGCGGAGTTCACGCACGCGGCGGGCCAGGTTGACGCGAAGCGACCCGCACTCGACGTGTGGCACGACGTCCTCGCCGATCATCCGAAGCGCGGCGAGCTGGCGGCTGCGGCCCAGCGGACGGTCGACGAGCTGTTCGCGTTCGTCCGCGAGCGTCGCCTCGTTGACATTCCAGAAGGCGAGCGCGTCATCGTCGCCGCGGCGCCCGCGTACGATCTCGGGCTCGCGTCGATGCATTCCTCGCCGCCCCTCGAACCGCATCCGGTCAAGAGCTATTACTACGTGACCGATGCGCAGGCCGACTGGCCGGCCGATCGTCAGGACGCGTGGCTGCAGAAGTTCAACTACGCGACGCTCGCGGACATCACGGCACACGAGGTCGTGCCCGGCCACTACGTCCACAGCCTGTTCATGCGGCGAACGCCCGGAAAGATCCGGCGGATCTGGATCGGCCTGAATCCGTTTCCGCAGCCGTCGTCAGGCCAGGACGGCTGGGCGCACTACGCGGAGCAGCTGGTCAGCGACGAAGGATTCATGCGCGACGACCCGCGCTATCGCCTGGCGCAGACGAGCGAGGCGCTGACGCGAATCTGCCGGATGATTGTCGGCCTCCGCCTTCACAGCGGCGAGTGGACGATCGATCAAGCCGCGCAGTTCTTCGAGAAGGAAGCGCATCTGCCGGCGCCTGCGGCGAGGCAGGAGGCCGTGCGCGGCACCTACGATCCAACGTATGGCGGCTACTTTCTCGGAAAGCTCGCGGCGTTCAAACTGCGGCGCGACTATCAGGCCGCGAAGGGGACCGCCTTCAACCTGCGCGAATTCCACGAGCGCGTGATGACCAACGGCATCGCGCCATGGTGGGCGCACCGGCAGCTGCTCATGCCGGGCGATAGCCGGCCCGTGATCGATTGAATGCGCGTTCGCCCGCGAGGTTGACCGTCACCGTCGTCAGCACGATGAACACGCCGGGCGCCAGCGCGAGCCACGGCGCCGTGGACATCGTCGCCTGCGACTGGTAGAGCATGTTGCCCCAGCTCGCCTGCGGCGGCCGGACACCGACGCCGAAGAAACTCAGCGCGGATTCCAGCAGGATTGCTCGCGCGACCGCGAGCGTGATCGAGACGACGGCGGGCTGCGCGGCATTCGGCAGCAGATGCGCGACGACGATGCGCAGGTGACCGGCGCCGGCGGCGCGGGCGCTCTCGACGAACCCGCGCGACCGCAGCGTGCGGAACTCCGCTCGCACCACGCGCGCGGTTTCCATCCAGCCAGTCAGGCCGATGAAGACCACCAGGAGCGCCACGGATGGCTGCAGCAGCGCGGCCGCGATCATCAGGAGAGGCAGTCGCGGGACGGCGAGCATCGCGTCCGTCCCGCGCATGAGGACGGCGTCGGCGGCGCCGCCGAGATAACCGGCTGCACCTCCAATCGCCACGCCGGTCGCGCCTGCGACCGCGGCCGAGAGCAGTCCGACCGCGAGCGACACGCGCGCGCCGGCCATGACCCGCGCAAAGACGTCGCGACCGAGGTCGTCAGTGCCCAGCCAGTGGATGGTCGATGGCGGCCGTCGCATCGAGGCGAGATCGATCCGATCGGGTGGATACGGCGCGAGCGCAGGCGCGGCGAGCGCCGCGATGATCAGGCCGATCAGCAGAACGCCGATGGCTCGACTCATGCGGCCGTGACGCGCGGATCCAGGAACGCGTGCGCCGCGTCCGCGGCCACGTTCAGGACGACGATCGCGGTGGATGTCAGCATCAGCAGCGCCATCAGGACCGTGTAGTCGCGCCGCGCCAGCGACTCCGTGAACAGGCTGCCGATGCCGGGCCACGCAAAAACGCTTTCCGTGACGACGGCGCCCGAGACGAGCAGCGCCGCGTCGACCATGACGACGGCGAGCACGGGCCCGAGCGCGTTGCGGAGCGCGTGGTGGAAAACGACGCGGGTGCGGCCGATGCCGCGCGCACGCGCGGACTGGATGAACGGCTGCGCGAGCGTCTCGATCATCGAGCCGCGCAGATACCGCGTCCACGCGGCGGCCTGAACGATCGTCAGCACCGCGGCCGGCATCACGAGATGCTGCAGGTGATCGACGAAGCCGCCAACGCCTGGCGTCGACCGCCCGGCGGACGGCAGCCATCCGAGTCCGATCGCGAACACAATCTGCAGCATCAATCCGAACCAGAACGCCGGGAGCGAGATGCCGAGCAGTGCAACGGCGCTCGTGGCGCGATCGAACCAGCGCGCCCGCCGCATGGCGGCGACGACGCCGACGGGAACGGTTGCCGCGAGCGCCGCCGCGATCGACACGCCGGCGAGTTCGAGGGTGGCGGGCACGCGCTCGGCGACGCGCAGCACGACCGGCCGGCCGTCGCTGAAGCTGTAGCCCCAGTCGCCCTGGACGAACGCGCTCAGCCACGACCAGTACTGCACCCAGAGCGGCCGATCGAGGCCGAGCGCGCGTTTGAGGCGCTCGATGTCTTCCGGCCGCACGTTCGGGTTCGTCAGATAGATCGCCAGCGGACCGCCGGGCGCGGAATGGATCAGCAGGAAGACCAGGAGCGAGATGACGAACAGGAGCGGAATTGCCTGGAGCGTGCGACGCGCCAGAAAACGGGTCAACGAATTTCCCAATCCTGGACGTTCCAGAAGATGCCGGCGTTCGTGGGGTTGCCCTTGAAGTTCTGCAGCGACGCCGGCACTGCATCCAGCTTGACGACGTTGTACAGCGGGATCTCCGGAACCTCGTCGGCGATGATCCGCTGCGCCTGCTGCAGCAACCGCGTCCGTTCAGCGCGATCGACGGTCCGATCCGACGCGTAGAGAATCTTCGTCAACTCGTCGTTCTTGTAGTAGTTGATGTTGCGCCCCGCAGGCGGCGTCCGATCTGACGCGAAGAACGTCGTCATCTCGGGATCCGATGGCATCTGCCACCAGTGCAGCATCGCGTCGAACCGTCCTTCGAACCAGATCGCGCTGATGGCGGTGCCGTCGTGGAGTTCGACCGTGACGTCGACGCCGACGTCCCGCAGCTGACGTTCGATCGCCTGCGCGACGTTCTCGCGGATCGCATAGCCCGCCTGCGTGATGAGCGTGAACGCGAGCCGCTTTCCGTCGCGCTGGCGGATGCCGTCGGCGCCGACTTTCCATCCGGCCTCATCGAGCAGGGCTCGCGCACGGTCGGGATCGAAGTGATAGCGCCTGATCTGATCGGTGTACGCCCACGATACCGGCTGCACCGGCCCGTCGGCGACCGGCGCCAGTCCGTCGAGGATGGTCTTCGTGTAGAGCTCGCGATCGAGCGCCTGAATCAGCGCGCGGCGGACACGCACGTCGGCGAACGCCGGCACCTGACGCTCGTTCAGCGTGACGTGCTCGTACGCGTTGCCCGGCGTCTTCTTGACGACGATGGAGCCGAGGCCGGCAATCTCGCGGTACTTGTCCCACGGCACCTGCGCGACGATGTGGACTTCGCCGCTCTTCAGCTGGTTGATCCTGGTGTTGGTGTTCGTGACGAACTTGAAGAGCAGCTGCCGGATTTTCGGCGGCGAGTCGCCGCGCCAGTAATGATCGACGCGCTCGAGCAGGATGTGCTCGCCGGCCTTCCATTCGACGACGCGATACGGTCCCGTGCCGAGCGGATTGCGGTTGTAGTCCTGCGCACGGTCGATGTCGCGGCCCTCGAGTACGTGTTTCGGGAGCGTGCCGCGGACGAACTGAATGTCGTAGGGCGCGTACACCTCTTTGTAGTGCACGACGGCCGTGAGCGGATCGGGCGTGTCGACGGAGGCGATACGGTCGAAACCGTCAGTGCTCTCCGGGTTGTACTCGGGACTGTTGATGGCGTCCACCGTGAACTTCACGTCCGCCGACGTGAACGGTACGCCGTCATGCCATTTCACGTTGGGCTGGAGGCGCCACGTGACGTCCATGCCGCCGTCGGAACGCAGCACGACGCCTTTGTTCTCGACGGTCGGCACTTCGCGCGCGAGCAGCGGTACGACGCGCATCTGCTCGTCGATCGTGGTCAGCCCTTCGACCACGCAGGTCTGGATGTCTTCGAGGATGTGCGTGCTGAAACGATTGAGCGTGTCCGGCTCTCGATCGTAGCCGACGATCAGGAGATCGTTGGACGGTGGAACCGCCGCAGACTTGCGCGCGCAGGATGGCGCAGCCAAAGCAATCGCAACGACGATCCACGCGGTTCCGCGCCTCATCGCGAGGCGCCGTCCCAGACCGTCGAGATGAGAGGAACCGGAATCGCGCCGAATGTCAGCAGGCGGTCGTGGAATTCGCGGAGCGACGCGTGCTTTGAGGCGACGCGGCGGCGCAACTGATGAATGCCGTCCGTTCCAAGCCAGTACATGACCGCGGTCCCCGGAAACATCGAATTCTTGCAGACCTCGCCGCGCGCGGCGTCAGGCGACATCCCGATCCGGTCGCGATACAGCGCAACCGCAGCGTCGAACGACATCGAGCCGTCGTGGAGCGAGAGATCGACGACCGCGCGGGCCAGGAGCCGCGCGCGCGTGTGCTGCTGCGCGAGCGACTCATCGGCCGACAGGAAACCGTGCTCGTCCATGAGATCGGTGGCGTAGCAGGCCCAGCCCTCCGCCATCGTACCGCCGAGAAACATCCCGATCCGGCTGGCGCAGTCAACGGCCGCGACGCGGCCGATTTCAGATCGTCCTTTGTATGCGTAGTAGTTCTGCACGTGATGGCCGATCGCGCCGTGGTGCACGACGTGATTCAGCGTGATGACACTCGTGTTCGTCGCCCGCAGTCGGCGTTCCTGCTCGTCGGCGCTCATCGAGTCGTCTATCGGGGTGACGACGTAATCGTGCATCGGCAGCTGATCGAACGGCGCCGGCGATCGATAGAAGAGGTAATACAGAGATGGCGCGGCGTCGCGGGTCTGCACGGGAATCGGGACGTATCGAATCGGATAGTCCGGCCACGTGAGGAGTCCGCATGCGTCCGACCGTTCGCGGCAGGCATCCCAGACGCGCTGGAACGTGGACAGATAGGTATCCAGCGTGGGATGCGCGTCCGACAGGCGCTGCTGGACGTCGTGCCATCCGCCGAGCGACGCCTTGCGTGCCCGCTTGTCGAGAACCGCGAGCGCCTCCTCGAGTGCCGCGCGGGCTTCTTGAAGCAGCGATCGTCGATCGCGCGAGCACCAGTGCCCGCGCGTCAGGAGGAGATCGACGAACTCGCCGCCTGCGGCATCACGATTCGCCGGTGCCGCCGGTTGCTGTTCGAGCCACCGGCGAAACTCGTCGAGGCCGCCGCGCGCCGAAGCCGACGCGCGCGTCAGCGCCGCGGCGAGGTCGTCTGGAATCGACTCCGCCGCGATCCACTTCTGGATGCCGCCGTCGAGCAGCAGTTCCACACCGCGGCACTCCCGCAGCGCCTTCAGCCGCCATTCCTCGGCGATGCCTTCGGTCATTGACCGGCGCGCGCCATCGAGAAACGATGCCGTCTTTTCGAGCCTGCGAACCGCAGATCGCGCTCGATCCTCACTGCCGGCAAACGATCTGGTCATCAGACCGATCACGCCGAATGCCGCTTCGCCAATCGCCAGCGACGGATTGCCGCGCTGGAAATGGCAGGTCTCGAGCTCGGCGATCTGGACGTCCAGGAATGAGATCGCGAGCTCGCGGTCTCGAACGTCGACATCGTGCAGGTCGGTGGATCGGCGGTCCTCGATCAGCGCCGCTCGCACGCGCCGCATCTCGTCCGCGCCGGCGTCGAGACCCTCGGGCGTCCAGTCGGGCAGCCGGTCGTCGTACTCGTGGACGCCGGTGAACGTCGCGTTGACCGGGCGCAGCCGATAGTAGCTGTCGAAGAACCCGCGGAGCGCGCTCATGCTACGGCGCGAGCGGGAGTGGGATCCAGCGGCGCTCGCGGAACGAACGCTCGACGGCGTTGATCACTTCCTGGACCCAGGCGCCGTCCCCGAAGTCGCCTTCGTTCGCGTCGCCGCCGTCCAGGATTTCGCCGATGAAGCTGTTGATGAGATTCGCGTAGAACAGCGTGCGCCACGACTCGCGCGCCGTGCCGCCGTGCGGATAGAAGCGGGCGGGGACTTCGAGCTCGCGGAACTCGACGCCGTCGGGTGTTGCTGCGCGCAGCGTCTCGCAGATGCCGTTTTCTTCGACCAGTCGGCAGATGAGCGCGCCCTTGCTGCCGTAAATCCGCGCCTCGATGCCGGGATAGTTGCCGACGGTTACGAAGCTGGTCTGGATGGAGCAGAGCGCGCCGTTCTCGAACTCCCCGAGAAAAATGTCGCCGTCGTCGATGTTCATCCGCATCATCCGGCCGGTCGCGCGAACCATCCGGTCCGGGATGAAGTTGCGCATCGTGCCGACGACCTGCGCGAGGTCGGCGCCAACGAAGAGGTGCGCCAGATCGATGATCGGCGCGCCGTAGCCTTCGAGCGACGAGACCTGCAGCACCGACTGATCCGCTTCGTGATCCACCTGGCGCAGCGGATTCATCGGATCGAGCCACTGCGAGTTCTGCTCGTATCCGTTGAAGATGAACGGCGTGCCGATGAACCCCGTCGCCACGAGCTCGCGCATGTAGCGCATGGCCGGGCTGTAGCGGAACGTCAGGCCGACTTTCGTTTTGAGTTTCTTCTGGCGCGCCAGATCGCGCGCGCGCCGTGTGTCCCTGAAATCGTACGCGACCGGCTTTTCGCACAGGACGTGCTTGCCGGACTCGAGCGCCGCCCAGGCCAGCTCGAAATGCGTGTGGCTCGGCGTGCAGACGTCGATGAGGTCGATATCGTCGCGGCCGATCAGCTCGCGCGGATCCGCCGTCGCGACCGGAATGCTGAACTCGCGCGCCGCGTCCCTGGCCCGATCGAGCATAGTGTCGGCGACGCCGACGAGACGGCACCGCGGATCCCGTGCATAGCCCGGAAGGTGAGCACCTCTGGCCCACGCGCCGGCGCCGAGCACACCGACACGAACGATGCGATCGATGGACATCGAGAAGTACTAGATGTTACAGGAAGTTCTCGTCGAACCGTTCGCCATACCAGAACCTTGAACCTATCGCCCTGGTCTTGGTGCGGGCAGGGAGGGAGTTCACAACGCAACCGACGCGCACCATTCGACGATCCTGCGCGGGAACAAATCGATGGCGACGCCCAGGTGCCATCGCTGTCGCGACGAATATACGCACGTCCGTCACCCAAGTGCCTTGTTGCGACGCGACATGGTAAATCAGCGGCTTCAAGGGGGATTGAGGGCCGGTGCCTTCCCCTTCGTTCAGCGCCGTGAGCGAAAGCTATGCAGGCGAGCAGATTGGCTTCGCGCGTCCATTGCGCGACACGATGCTTGTCGCGGGCACATCACCGTGTCTCGCGGAAGTCAAGAAGTTGCAAGCGGCTATGTCCATCGAATCCTGCGAACTCCCACGCGCCTTACATCGACCTTGGCATTGACAGACAACTCGTGTCATCAATTCGATCTATGGTGACCATGTTAGAAGCGTATGTGGTTGGTAGTTACC
Organism: Vicinamibacterales bacterium; assembly: GCA_036557365.1. GTDB lineage: Bacteria > Acidobacteriota > Vicinamibacteria > Vicinamibacterales > CAVVIG01 > DATKHR01. Next base: position 23,204 of record DATBHR010000068.1, on the reverse strand, counting down.
ATAGGAGTGGTTATGCGCGCATTCACTGGCCTCACGTTAGCCGGAATGATGTTTTGGAGCGTCTCCAATGCCTACGGTCAACCGACCATCTCGGCAGAGGTTGCGCGCCACAGAAGCGAGCCTGGCAAAGTCTTGTATTTTGGTGGGATGGCCGAGCCGTCGCCGTTGACCCTCGAACAAATGACAAAAGCCTCGTCGCTTGTCCTCGAGGCTCAACTGCGAACGCTACGCACAGAACGTCTGAAGAACGATAAAGGTGTTCGAACAGATTTCACGGTAATACCTACGCGCATCCACCACGGAGTGGTTGCTGGAAATGTTGCGACACCTGGTGCGTCGGTACCAATAGTCCTGAGTGTTAAGCAGGGCCGACTGGTTGTCGATGGTCTTGTAATCATCGGCGATGTGATGGGTTTCGAGCCCTTGAAGGATGGCGTCAGCTATCTGCTGTTCCTTGCACCGTCGGTGACCAAAGAACCGGGCCATTACCAGCTCTATAACTACGGAGCGTTTGAATTGAATAGTGACACGATGCGTCCCCTTGCCCGCGATGGCAGGAACGTTTTTCGCGACTGGGTGGCCGACTCGTACACCATGACAGCACAGAAGATGGCCACAGTAGCCACGACAAAGATGATACGGCTGCGCTGATTGCCGCACCAGATGACGTTGCCCCCAACGCTAGACCGTTGTTGATGTGGTACGCTCCCCCGTCAGCCAGCAAAGCTCGCCGCCGCAATGCGCGCCGGAAAGTAAACACGTTGAAATCGCACAATCGCTACGGCCGCGCGATGGTGATGTCGGGCGACGTCCAGCGCTCGAAGTGGGCCGGGTTCCGCGGATCGCCCAGCGCCTTCAGGATTGACACCTCGATCCGATACGTCCCGTTCGGCACCGTCTTCGTCCGGCCGTTCGGGCGCCTGAACGTCGTGCCGTCCCAGGTCAGCGCGAAGAACGACGTCGCCGAGCTGTTGCGGCCGACGAATTTCTCGTCGTCGGCGAAATTCAGCGACCGGCCGGTCGCCACGTCGAACACTTCCATCGTGAACGCGGCGACCTGATGATTCAGGTGGACGAGGATGTACGGCACATCGCCGTCCTGCATCGTATAGGTCGCGCCGTTCGGCTGGTTGAACAGGTTCGATCCCTCGAGCTTCGCGAGCCACGGGAAGTTGTTCGGCGTCGGCGTGAGCGCCTGAATCGCCTGGTAGTCGCCGTTGTAGCCGGCATATGGAACGCGCAACACGGGACCGCCGTCGTCCGGCGTCAACGTGATGTAGCCGCCGAACAATCGCGCGGGCGACGCGCTGCCAGGCGGCGTAATCGTGACGGCGACGAGCGCCGCGTCGTTGCGGCGATGCCGGCCGCCAATCGTCACGGTCGGCTCGCTGAAGGTGACGGTGGCGAAGCTCGCGAACAGCGAGACGGCGAACGTGTCCGACCCGGTCGCGATCGCGGGCTGATGACCGAGCGTATACGTCACCGGCTCGTCCTCATCGTCATCATGATGATCGCGGCGATGGTGACGGCACCAGCGATGATCGTTTCGATCATCAGAGTCGTCTTTCAGTCGTAGGAACTTCGTGACGCTGCCGCTCTCGATTTCGCCCAGCGCCAGGCTGCTCGGCGAGATGACGACGTCAGAAGTGACCGCGTCGTCGATTTGCAGCATGCCGGCGCCCTGGCGGTGAACGGCGTCGATGAACGACGACGTCAGGCTGCCGAAGGGATGCGGTCGCGCGGTGTTCTGCAGCCGCTCCTGCACCTCGGCGGGCTTCGTGCGCGGACGCGCCTGCAGCAGCAGCGCCGCTGCGCCGGCGATGTGCGGAGATGCCATCGACGTTCCGCTCAGGTTGCCGTAGCCGCCTTGTTCGAGCGGCAGCGTCGACCTGATCGTGCCGCCTGGCGCGCCGATATCCGGCTTGAAGCTCAGATCCGCCGCGAGGCCCCAGGACGAGAAGCTCGAGATGAGATTGCCGGTGGGATTCGGTTCGCTGGCAACGGAGTTGGTCCACGTCATCGTGACCGGTCCGCCTGCGAGGCGGCTGTTGATCGTTCCGCCGTCGATGGCCGTGATGGAGACGACGGGAATCGTCACCGCCGGCGTCCCCGCGACCGTCGGTGTGATGAACCCGGTTGCGTTGTTGTAGATCACGACGCTCACGGCGCCGGCGTTCTGCGCGTTGATCGACTTCTGATAGAAGGAGCAGGTTCCTCTCCGAATGAGCGCGACCTGGCCGGTCAGGCTGCCCGCTGCCAGCGGATTGCATGCGTCGTCCGCGGTCGTGACCGTGCCCGTCCGCGCCATCGGAAACGCTCCTGACGTTGGCGGCGCGGCCGGACTGTCGGACGCGATGTAGCCGATCGCGGTGCCGTCCGGCGAAATCGTGAAGGCGACGAGGTTGGCGTTGGTGTTGTCGAACGACGCGACGCCGATGACGTCGCGGCCGATGCCGGGCGCGGCTGCGGCGTACAGGCCGAGGTCGGCCTCGTTGCCGATCGACGACACGACGACGATGCCGCGGCGGACGAGGCGGTTGGACGCCTTGGCCGTCGGATACTCGGGCCACTGGAGCGGCGCGCCGATGCTCATGTTGAGCACGTCCACGTTGTCGCGCGCGATCATCTCCATCGCGTCCAGCATGATGTCGGACGTGGTCGTCCCGACGCAGCCGAAGACGCGATAGGCGTGGAACGTCACGTCCGGCGCGACGCCGCGGATGCCGCCGTTGGCGCCGACGATGCCGGCGACGTGCGTGCCGTGGCCGGCGCAATCATCCGGGAATGGATCCGGTGCAATGACGGGATTCGCATCGTCCGCGTTGAAATCGTCGCCGACGAGATCCCAGCCCGCTTCGACGCGGCAGCCGGGACCGAAGCATCCGCCGAGATCGGGATGGTCGTAATCGATGCCGGTGTCCATGATCGCGACGCGAACGCCACGGCCCGTGAGGCCGAGCTCGTTCTGCGCGATGTCCACGCCCGTCATCTTGATCGCGGTGATGAGGTCTGTTGCCGGGTTCGGCTGCGTGCTTTCCTGCGCGATCTTCACTTTCACGACCGGATACACCGACTGCACGCCGGGAAGCCCGCGCAGCTTGTCAGCGTCGGATTTGTTCGCACGCACGGTGAGGCCGTTCCACAAATCGCGGAAGTGCCGACGTTCCGTGTATCGCACGCCGGCGCCCGTGGCGGCGGCGTGAAAATTCGTTTCTTCGCGTTCGAGCGCCTGCACGGACGTACCTTCAGCAGTCGGCGGGCTCGAGAGCTCGACGAACCAGAGCGACGGCGATTCGCTTTCGGCGAGCGGCACGCTCTGGGCGGACTGTGCGTAAGGCATGACGGTCGCCGCGAGAACGGCGGCGCTGACCGCGGCAAGAAACCTGGTCATCGATTCCTCCCGATTCGACGTGCGTTGCGCATCGTATACCGTCCGCGCGCGCATGCGCGTCGCTTTCACAGCTTTTTTGATCGAGCGATCGACGATCGCGATCGAAGAATGTAACCGTGCGCGCATCGATCGCGCATCGACAACGCGTCAGCGAGCGCGACCGGTGACGAACGATGTTCGATCGTGTAAGACGAGCGGAGATTTTTTGGATCGCGATGCGAGAAGTCGGCGCGGGGGCAGGCTTTTCGATTGATGCTTGCTGAAAATGTCGGAGCCGGCCGTCACTTGATCACGGATCGCGCGCTGTCGAAGATGACAGCGCGAGATCCGTACGATCGACTTAGTGCTTACGCGTACGCCGCCCCGACCATGATCTTCTTGATCCGGATGTATGGAGAGCCGTGCGAGATGCTGTTGGTCTGCGTCGGCTGCCCCTTCGCGTCGCCGCCCGTTCCGAACATGCGCCAGCTGCTCTGGTCGCCGATCAGGTCGAGGTTGGCCCAGAAATCCGTCGTGATCGCGTTGTAAGTGACGTCGGTCGCCATGCGCGTCACCTTACCGTTCTTAATTTCCCAGAAGCAGTTGCCGCCGAACTGGCCGTTGTACCGCTGCTGGTCGATCGAATAGCTGCCGCGGCCGTCGATGAGAACGCCGTCCTTCGTGTCGGCGATGATCTGGTCCGCCGTCGGCGATCCCTTCGGCCCGGCTTCGAGGTGCACGTTGGGCATGCGGAGGAACGGGTAGTCGCGCCACGAGGACGCAGACGTGCAGCCTTTGCTCGCCTTGTCGCCGATGAGGGGTGCCGTTTCGCGGTTCGTCTGCAGTCCGACGAGGATGCCGTCGCGGATGATCGGGAACTGCATCGCCTTCACGCCGTCGTCGTCGAACCCGATCGACGCCATGCCGCCGGGCATCGTGCGGTCGCCGGTGATGTTCATCAGCTTCGATCCGTACTTGAGCTTGCCCACGTCGGTCAGTTTCACGAAGCTCGTGCCGGCGTAGTTCGCTTCGTAGCCGAGGACGCGATCGAGCTCGGTGGCGTGCGCGACGATCTCGTGAATCGTCAGCATCGCGTGCGACGGCGTCAGCACCAGATCCTTCAGGCCCATGCCGAGCGGCTTGGCCGTCGTCATCTCGACCGCTTCATGGGCGATGCGCTCGGCGCTTTCGAGCATCTGGCTGTCTTCGGCGACTTCCCAGCCGCCCGTCTTCGGGACGCCGACGAACGTGCGCGTCTTCGTGACGTCGCCAACCTTCGCGGAGACGTTGAACGACGGCGAGGTCTCCCACGTTTCCTGCTCGATATAGGAGCCTTCGCTCGACGCGAAGTATTTCCACTCGTTGACGATCTGCACGTTCGCCGTGACCGCGCTGACGCCTTTCACCTTGACCGCGGCGTCGACGACGCTCTGAACGAATGCCTGCTTGGCGTCCTGGGTGACCGATGCGTGCGCCTTGGTGACCGGCGTGGCCCAGTACTCCTGATACGCCTGCACCGGCGCGAGCTTGACGTCCACCTTCTTGGCGATTGCGCTCGCCTTGGCCACCTCGGTCGCCATCCGCGTGATGCGACGGATTTCGTCTTCGGTGACGGTCGGGCTGCTCGCAAATCCCCACACGCCGGTGTGAATCACACGAACGCCGAATCCTGCCGCACCGCGACCACCGGCACGCCGGCTGCCGCCTCCGCCGCCTCGTCCGAAGCCGCCGCCGCGGCCGCCGCCGAAACCGCCGCCTGCGGCGTCACGATCCGGTCCGCCGCTCGCGTTGACGCTGCTGTTGATGCTGCGCGTGAAGCGGATGTCGGCGTAGCTGCAGCCCTGCGTCTTCGCTTCGCCGAGGGCGATATCAGCAAGTCCCTTGAACGTGGACGTCATCGGATCGCCCTTCGGCGACTGCGCCAGCAGTTCGCCGACGAGGTCGCTCGACGCGATGACGAATGCAGATCCGGCCGTGTATTTCAGAAACGTACGACGCGATGTAGACATGAAACCTCGTTGTCAGAAGACTCAGAAGATCTGAGGATGTAAGGATCTGAGGATTTGAGGATTTGAGGATTTGAGGATGGAAGGATCTAAGGATCTAAGGATTTTCGGATCCGTTGGCCCATCCTTACATCCTCAAATCCTTACATCCTCAAATCCTCTCATCCTCAAATCCTCACATTCCCCAATTAGCCGATCGATTCTCCGCTCTACACCGCCGGCGATACCGACGTCATGTAAAAGTCTTCGATCCGGATCGGCGGAACGAGCGCCGTGCCCGGACCGTCGTACGCCTCGCCTGTGTGAATCGGCACCGGTTTGCCGATGGCGGAGATGTTCGCGAAGCCGACGAGCGGCGACATGTTCCAGCGGAAGTTCTGGACCGGCCCGGCGATTTCGCCGTTCTCGATGAGGAACAAGCCGTCGCGCGTCATGCCGGTGTTGAGCAGCGTGAGCGTGTCGACCGGCCGGATGTACCAGAAGAAGGTGACCAGGAGTCCGCGCTTCGTGCTCTTGACCATGTCGTCGATGGTCTGGTTCGACCCTTCGATGACGAGGCTCATGTTCGGACTGGCAGGCGACGGCGCCACGTGCTGACGTCGCGCGGTCTGCGGATCGTAGTAGACGTTCTTGATCACGCCTTTTTCGATCCACGTCACCGGTTTGGCCGCGGCCCCGTCGTTCATCAGCGGCGTCTGGCGGAGCACCGCGTTGCCGATGTCGCTCTTGACGGTGAAGCTGTCGCTGAAAAGCTTCTGTCCGATTTTCGGCGTGCCGTCGGCGTTCATGAACGGACGGCCGACGCCGCCGAAATTGAAGCCGCCGCCGCCACCTCCGAAGCCGCCGCCTCCGCCGGCGCTGAACGCGCCCATCATCGTGGACATGAATCGCGCGGCAGGACGCGGCTCGAGAATCGTCGTGTAGCGGCCCGGCTCGATCGCGCGCGGCTTCTGGCTCTTCAACGCCTTGTTCGACGCAATCTCGGTCAGCTGCGCGACGTCGATCTGCGAGAGATCTTTCGCGCCCGTGATGCCCGACCAGCCGGATCCCGATCCCGTCGGCATGCGGCACGTGAGGATGAAACCGACCTCGGCGTACTGGTAATAGCCGAAGAGCCCTTCCGAGTTGGCGAACGCCGTCGTTTGATAAGCCTTCGGAATGTAGCCGGCGCCGAGGACGCCTTTCTTCTCACAGATGTCGACGGATTGCTTCACCCACGCCGCGCGGTCGCCGGGGCCGAACTCCGCGGTCTTCGGAAGCACCGCGTCGACCGGCACGTAGTCCTGCGGTCCCTTGACGAGCGCCGGCAGGTTCGGGTTCTCGCGCGCTTTCTGCGCGGCGGTCATCGCTTCGTCGATCGCCGACTTCAGCGACTCGTCGTCGAATTCGCGCGTGACGGCATTGCCACTCTTCTGTCCGACGCGAACGGTAATCGACAGTTGTTGATCGAACTGAATCAGATTCGTCGTGATGGCCGAGTTGGCCCAACGCGTTCCCGATCGTTCGCCGCCGTCGAATTGCAGCTCGACCGCATCGGCTTTTGCCGACGATGCCATGCCGAGCGTTTTGTCCATGAGGGTTTTGACTTCTTCGCGTGAGTACATGATGGTGAATCAAGGCTACATCAGGACATCAGGAAAAACCGATGCTCAAGTTGTCGTCAGATGTCTCTCGCGATCGGTTGCTCAGCGTGCTGCGCATCGTCGCGGCGTTCCTGTTCATCGCGCACGGCACACAAAAGCTGTTCGCGTTTCCCGGCCCGGTGCCGGGCGGGTCCACGTTTCCACTCGCATCCCTCTTCGGCATCGCAGGCGCGCTGGAATCGATTGGAGGGACGCTGCTGCTGCTCGGACTCTTCACGCGTCCGGTGGCATTCGTGCTCGCTGGTGAAATGGCGGTCGCCTACTTTCACGCGCACGCGCCCGGCGGCTTCTGGCCGCTGCTGAACCACGGAGAGAGCGCGGTGATGTTCTGCTTCGTGTGGCTCTTCATCGCGTCAGCCGGTCCGGGCCCGTGGAGCCTGGACGCCGTCAGGCAGCACCAGCGGACCGCGTGAGCCGTTCGTCCCCTCGTTTTCGCAAATCGAGAACGAGGAGGATTCATGACGGCCATCGATACGGCTCGGACGCTCGTCGTGCTCGCGTTGACGGTCCTCGGCGTGTCAGGCGGTGCGGCGGCGCAGGAAGTTGCCAGCAGCTTCGAGCAGCTGCGCGTCCTCGTTCGACCCAGCGATCACGTGAAGGTGATCGAGCCGGACGGCCGCGAAGTCAAAGGCGTCGTCCACGCCGTGTCCGATGAGACGCTGACGCTGCGGGTCCACGGCAGAGAGGAGTCGATCCCGCAGTCGCGCGTCTCGCAGATCCAGACGACCTGGGACGATCCGCTCGCCAACGGCGCGCGCAACGGCTTTATCGTCGGCGCGGTGCTGGGCGGCCTGTCCGCGCTCGCGCTCGTGGGCGACACTCGGGCCGATCTGGTGTTCGTGCCGTACGCCGTGCTGGTGGACGGCGGCCTCGGCGCGGCGATCGGCGCCGGAGTCGACGCGCTGATTACCAGCCAACGAGTTATTTACGATTCGCGGACGAAAACGTCGGCGTCAGCTGTTTCCGTCGTCCCGCTGCTGACGCGTCAGCAGCGCGGGCTCGCGCTGTCGCTCAGGTTCTGAAATCCCGGTGCTATGCTTCTGACGTGGGCCGTCGCACGACGTTCGTCTGCCTCGCCGCCCTGCTGCTTGCCGGCGCCTCGGCGTTCGCGCAGTTCCGCGGGTACGGCCGCTTCGTGCCCTATCAGATTCCACCGAACCAGCATTACGACGGCCGCTTCACCTTCGTGCGCGTCAAGTACGAGACCGCGCCCGGCGGCTACTGGTGGCGCGGGCAACCCGCGTGGTCGCATGGGTATCCGACCGCGGAAGAGAATCTGATGAAGATCATGAACGAGGTGACGCTGTTCAACGCGCACGAGGAGATCAACACGCTCACGCTCGACGATCCGGATCTGTTCAAGTACCCCATCGCGTACATCATCGAGGTGAGCTGGTGGACGCTCACGGATCGCGAGGCCGCCGCGCTGCGCGCCTACATGCAGAAGGGCGGCTTCGTCATCGTGGACGACTTCAAGATGTACGGCGATTTCGGCAGCCCCGGCTGGGACGTTTTCGAGGCGAACATGAAGCGCGTCCTGCCGGATGTGCGCTTCGCCGAAATGTCGGCGACGCATCCGATCTTTCACAGCTTCTTCGAGATCGATAACCTCGACGTCGTTCCGCAGGCGTACAACGCCGGCCATCCGATTTTCCGCGGCGTCTTCGAGGACAACGATCCCAACAAGCGCCTGCAGATGATCGTCAACTACAACACCGACGTGTCGCAGTTCTGGGAATGGTCCGGCACCGGGCTGAGGCCGATCGATCAGACGAACGAAGCGTACAAGCTTGGCGTGAACTACCTGGTCTACGGCCTCACGCACTGAATCATGCGCGGTATCGCGATCACGCGCGGCGTCAGCTCGTCGCTGCCGGACTGCGAGCTCACACATCTCGCCCGCGTTCCCATCGACATCGTTCGCGCGCGCACGCAGCACGCGTCGTACGAGTCGGCCCTGGCCGACGCCGGCTATCGCATCGAACGATTGCCGGACTCCGACGCGCTGCCCGACTGCGTCTTCGTCGAGGACATCGCCGTCGTGTTCCCCGAGCTCGCGGTGTTGACGCGGCCCGGTGCGGAATCGCGGCGGGGCGAGTCGCCGGCTGTCGCCGCGGCGCTCGCGCCGCATCGCACGATCTGCTGCATCGAATCGCCCGGCACAATCGACGGCGGCGACGTCCTCGTCGCCGGACGGCAGGTGTTCGTCGGCCTTTCGTCGCGGACGAATGCCAGCGGCATCGAACAGATGCAGCGCATCCTCAACCGCGATGGTTATCGCGTCCGTCCGATTGACGTCGCCGGTTGCCTTCACTTGAAGTCCGCCGTGACTGCCATTGCGGACAATGTGCTGCTGGTGAACCCGGAATGGATCGATTGCGGCGCGCTCGACGACTTCGAGATCGAAACGATCGATCCGCTCGAACCGCACGCGGCGAACGTCCTTCGTCTGCACGATCGGGTAATCTTTCCCGCGGCGTTTCCGCGAACGGCTGACAAACTCCGGCGGCGTCGGCTCTCCGTGCAGCTCGTCGAGGTCGACGAGCTCGCGAAAGCCGAAGGCGCGGTGACCTGCTGCAGTCTGATTGTCGACGGCCGCCAATGAGCGCGCCAATGAGCGCATCGAGAAGGTGAGCGCGATGGACGACAAACGAGCGATGCTGAGACACGCGGTGGCGACCGTGGCCTATCGGGGCGGCAAGGCCGTTCGCGGCGCGCCCGCCAGTTTCGCCAGCTACAGCCCCGATGGTTCGCCTCGGACGCCGATGAAAATCGTCTCGCACCTCGCCGATCTGTACGACTGGGCATTGACGCAGGCGAAGGGCGCCGAAGCCTGGCACGACTCGACGCCGGTGGCGTGGGAGCACGAGGTGTCGCGGTTTCACACCGCGCTGTCGAACTTCGACGCGTATCTGGCGTCCGACGCGCCGCTCGGGACATCGGCCGAAACGATCTTCCAGGGAGCCGTCGCCGATTCGCTCACGCACGTGGGACAGCTCGCGATGCTGCGGCGCCTCGCCGGTGCCAGGATGAAGAGCGAGAACTATTCGCGCGCGGACATCGTCGCCGGCCGGGTCGGCGCGGAGCAGACTCCGGCGCGCCGCGAATTCGACTAGCGCGGGTGTCGCATCGCCTCCTGCGAGCTGACGAAATCGTAAGGACCGGGAGAAATTCGAAACCGCCTGCGCGTCGAAACGACCTGATCCGGCCACAGGCGCGTTCTTTCTGACTGGACGGGTTTTTGCGAGCATTTGACGGCCATGAGCGGCCGGGAAGCCTTCGGACCCAACCTCCGCCGACTGCGCATCCAGCGCGGCGTCTCCCTGCAGCAAATCGCCACCGAAACCAACGTCAGCGATGTGCTGTGGGCTGCGATGGAGCGCAACGACTTCTCGCGCTGGCCGAACGGCATCTTCGCGCGCGCCTACATGCGCGACTACGCAAAGATCATCGGTGCCGATCCCGACACGACGGTGGACGAATTCTGCCGATGGTTTCCGCAGGGCGACCGGCGCGCCGACAAGCAGATGACCGAGCACGCGGAGATTCTCAACCACACGCTGGACGTCGGAAACCAGGTGCCCGAAGGTGTCGGCGAGGATCGCCGCTGGTCTCCGGAAAAAGCGGAGAAGGAAGCCGCGCAGCGCACGTCCGCTCCGGCGCAAGCCCGCCAGGCCGGTGTCTTCGGACGCCTCCGCCGCGCATTCGGCCGCGCGTAGGCAAACCAAAGCACGAAACTCACGAAAGCACGAAGCTCCCGAACCAGTCTTGTACGATGGCGTCGTGCGCCTTGCCGACGTCGTCGCCACGTCGAACGCGGTCGCGAGCACGAGCGGCCGGCTCGACAAGATTGCGCGCCTCGCCGATCTCCTGAAGCGGATTCCTGCCGATGAAATCGAAATCGTCGTCTCGTTCCTGAGCGGCGAGCCGCGGCAGGGAAGGATTGGCGTCGGCTGGTCCCGACTGTCCGCGATGCGCGACGTCCCGCCAGCCGCTGGCGCATCCCTCGACATTCACGACGTTGACGAGGTATTCAACCGTCTCGGCGCGACGACGGGCGCTGGATCGACCGCGGCGCGTGCACGCTTGCTTCGCGACATGCTCGGCCGGGCGACCGCCGACGAGCAGGATTTCCTCATTCGGCTGCTCTTCGGCGAGCTTCGGCAGGGTGCGCTCGAAGGCGTGCTCGTCGATGCCGTCGCAAAGGCGTCTGACATTTCTGTGCTGAAAGTCCGGCGCGCCGCGATGCTCGCCGGCGACCTCGCGGTCGTCGCGCACGCGGTCTTGGAAGGCGGAGATGCTGCGCTCGCGCAGTTCACGCTGCAGCCGTTCAAGCCGGTCCAGCCGATGCTCGCCGATTCGGCGGCCGACGTTGCCGGCGCGCTCTCGGATCTCGGTGAAGCGGCGCTCGAATTCAAGCTCGATGGCGCACGCATTCAAGTGCACAAAGCGGACGACGAGGTCCGCGTCTACTCGCGAACTCTGCGTGACGTGACGGTCGCGGTGCCGGAAGTCGCCGGGATCGTGCGCGCGATGCCGGCGCGCTCGCTCGTGCTGGACGGCGAAGCGATCGTCCTGCGGCCCGACGGCATGCCGCAGCCCTTTCAGGTGACGATGAGACGATTCGGGCGGCGGCTGGACGTCGACCGCTTGAAAGAGACGCTGCCGATCACACCGGTTTTCTTCGACGCGATCTATCTCGACGGCGACGCGCTCGTCGACGAGCCATTGACGCGCCGCGTGGAGGCGCTGAACGAACAGGCGGCGCCAGCGAACCTCGTTCCGCGGATCGTGACGGCGGACGCCGCAGCCGCCGCCGCGTTCACGGAGCGCGCGCTGGCAAGCGGGCATGAAGGCGTCATGGCGAAGTCGCTGACTGCCGGCTACGCGGCCGGCCGTCGCGGGTCCGCGTGGCTGAAGGTCAAGCAGGCGCGGACGCTCGACCTCGTCATCCTGGCCGTCGAATGGGGCAGCGGCCGCCGCAAAGGCACGCTGAGCAACCTTCATCTCGGCGCGCGCGATGCCGACCGCGGCGGGTTCGTCATGCTCGGCAAGACGTTCAAGGGGCTGACCGACGAGATGCTGGCCTGGCAGACGAAGCGGTTCCTCGAGCTCGAAATCGCGCGCGACGCCTACACGGTGTACCTGCGCCCGGAAGTCGTCGCGGAGATCGCGTTCAACGAGATTCAGGCCAGCTCGCAGTATCCAGGCGGGCTCGCGCTCCGCTTCGCGCGCGTGAAGCGATATCGCGACGACAAGCGCGCCGAGGACGCCGACACCTTCGCCGCGGTGCAGGCGATTTATCGGGACTTGACGGGCGAGCCGCCGCCGGTTCGGTGATAGCATCCCCGGGCGCGATGCGCACGTCGCACCAGTCGCCTTGCGCCGCTGACGATGACGAGGCTCGCTCGGTCGATCACACTCACCCAGGCCACGGCGATGGTCGTCGGGACCATCGTCGGCGCGTCGATCTTCGTTCAGCCGTCGGAAGTCAGCCGCGCCGTCCCGAGCTTTGCGGGCATGCTGCTCGTGTGGATCGTCGCGGGTGCGCTCACCTGGTTCGGCGCGAGCATCTGCGCCGAGCTGTCGTCGGTGAATCCGAAAACCGGCGGCGTCTACGTCTTCCTGCGCGACATGTTCTCGCCGGCCGTCGGGTTCCTCTGGGGCTGGGCGATGTTCTGGAGCATGCATTCCGGGATCATCGCGGCGATCGCCATGGTCTTCGGGCGCTACGCGGCGACGCTCGTGCCGATGGGCGACCTCGGCATCCGCCTGACCGCCGTCGCCGGAATCCTCGTCCTCTCGGTCATCAACTACTTCGGCGTGAAGCCAGGCAGCCGCGTCCAGACCGGCCTGACCATCATCAAGGTTGCGGCGATCGTCCTGCTGCTCGCGATGCTGCTCGTGCTGGGCCACCTGCGGCTGCCGACCGCGACCGCATCCGTCGAACCGGGCGCGTTTCTCCGCGCGCTCGTCGCCGGCCTGTTTGCCTTCGGCGGCTGGCACATGGTCACGTATGCGGCCGAGGAAACGCGCGACGCGGAGCGGACGATTCCCCGCGCGCTGATGCTTGGGACCGCCGTCGTGGTCGCGATCTACCTGGCGCTCAATGCGACGTATCTGCTCGTGCTGCCGCTCGACCGCGTCCTGTCGTCGAGCCGCATCGCGTTCGATGCGACGGACGCGACCGCTGGCGCCACCGCGGCGTCGGCGATCGCCGTGCTGGTTCTCGTTTCGGCCTTCGGCGGCATGAGCGGCATCGTGCTCGCGGGTCCGCGCGTCTACCTCGCCATGGCGCAGGACGGTTTGCTCTTCGCATGGATGGGCCGCGTGCACCCGCAGTTCAAGACGCCGATCGTCGCCATCGCCGCGCAGGCAATCTGGTCGTCGCTGCTCGTCCTGACCGGCACGTACGGCGTGATCGTCTCGCGTGTCGTCTACACGGAATGGATTTTCTTCGGGGCGCTGGCGCTCGGCACGCTGCGTCTGCGAGCAACGCCGAACTACGCGCCGGCATTTCGCGCCGCGGGATTTCCGATGGCGCCGCTCCTCTTCGCCGGCATGTGCCTGGCGATCGTCGTCAATCAAGTCGTCAGCGATCCACGAAACAGCTTGTTCGGGCTGGCGATCGTCCTCGCGGGGTTGCCCGTCTATTTCATCTGGAGAGCGTCGAATGTTCGTGCTCGATTTCCACAACCACTACTACCCACCGAAGTACATGCAGGCGCTCCAGTCGGGGCAGAGCAGCGTGAAGGTCACCATCGACGCTGACGGCAATCCCAACATCCACTATCCCGGCGACTACAACATCGCCGTCAGGGGCCATCGGGATCTCGCCTATCGCCAGGACGTGCTCGACGAGCTCGGCGTCGCGATGCAGGTCCTGACGCTGACGACGCCGGGGACGCATGTCGAGTCGCCGGCGACGGCGGTTCGACTCGCGTCGCTCGTCAACGACGAGTTCAAGGAAGCGATGGACACGCGCGGACGTCGATTCACCGCGCTGGCGACGCTGCCGCTGAACGATCCGGCGGCGTCGGTCCGTGAGCTCGAGCGCGCCATGGACGGACTCGGCATGCGCGGCGCGATGCTGTTCAGCAACATCAACGGTGTGGCGCTGAGCGACAAACGCTTCTGGCCGCTGTACGAAGCGGCGAACGAGCGCGACGCCGTTCTCTACATTCATCCCGAGCATCCGGTCGGCGTCGAAGCGATGCTCGACTACTGGCTGATGCCGCTCTGCGGATTCCTGTTCGACACGACACTCGCCGCCGCATCCCTCGTCTTCAGCGGCGTCGTCGAGCGCTTTCCGAGGATTCGTTGGGCGCTCTGCCACCTCGGGGGAACCATTCCGTACCTCGCCGAGCGGCTCGATCGCGGATTCCACGCGTTCAAAGATTGCCGCGCCAACATTCAACGCGAACCGAGCAGCTACCTGAAGGCGTTCTACTACGACACCGTCAATTTCAATCAGGGTGCGCTGAAGCTCGCGATCGAGTTCGCCGGCGCCGATCACATCCTTGCAGGCAGCGACTATCCGCATCAGATCGGCAGCATTCCGTCGATGCTGGATGCCATCCGCAAGCTGCCCGTCGACGAAGCTGCGCGCGCGTCGATCTTCGGCGGCAACGCCGCGAGCCTGCTGCACGTGAACCCGGCGCACGCCGGCGGCGCGAGAGCGTGATGATGAGGCTCGGGATCCTGGCTGTCGTCGGCCTCGTTGCGCAGTCAGCGGCACCGCGGCCGGAGATGACGCGGCTCCCGCAGTTCGAGAACGATCGCGCGGTCTCGTGGAAGAGCGTGATTCCGCCGCATACCGAGTCCACATTCCACCGCCACGATCGCTACCGCACGGTCATCGGCGTGGTTGGCGGCACGCTGAAGACGGTCGGTCCGAACGGCGAAACGACCGCGACGAACTACGAGACGGGGAAGGCGTACTGGCAGGCGCCGATGCCGCCCGGCGCGACGCACAAGGACGTCAACGACACGGACAACACGATCGAACTGATCGTCGTCGAGATGAAATGAAGTGGACCGGGGAGTGATCTCCCCAGTCCACAGACACGGTCTACTGTTTCGGCTGGCGCTGATACAGGCCGACGAGCTCGGTCTTGCCGAGGACTTTGCCTTCCATGGCTTTCTCGACGTCGGCCTTGCTCGCACCCGCTTGCAGGCCGAGCGAATCGACGCTCAATGCCGACAGCATGAAGTGATAGTGGTGGACGCCCGACGGCGGACAGGGACCGCCGTAGCCGCCGCGTCGGAATCCGCTGTTGCCGGAGACGCCGACCGAACCCGCCTGGAAGCCCTCGGGCAGCTGCGTCGTGGACGCCGGGATGTCGAAGAGCACCCAGTGCGTAAAGCCGCCGGGCATCGGCGCGTCGGGGTCGTGCATGATGAGCACGAACGACTTCGTGCCGGCCGGCGCGTCTTTCCAGGCGAGCGCCGGCGACGGGTTCTGCGCTCCCGCGTCGCACGTGAATTTCGGCGGGATGTTGCTGTCATTCATGAACGCCGGACTGGTCAGGCTGAACGCGGCGGCTGCCACAAGCACTCCAAGCATGGACGCTCCTCATCGGCGAAACAAAACCGGCTCGGGGACTGAGAGTCAGTCCGCCGCGAGCGCGCGCGTCGGGTCGATCGTCGCGGCCCGCCTCGCGGGTACGACGCTCGCCACGAACGCCACGACGATGAGTGTCGCCGCGACAACCGCGATCGTCAAGGGGTCGGTCGGCTTGACCGCGAACAGCTGGCCCGCGAGCACGCGGCTCGTCCCGACGGCCGCCGCGATGCCGATCGCGGTCCCGATCGCGACGGGTCTCATCGCCTGCCTCATCATCAGCACAACCACCTGCCCGGGCGTCGCGCCGAGCGCCATCCGCACGCCGATCTCCTGCGTCCGCTGGATCACGAGGTACGCGACGATGCCGTAGATGCCCGTCGCCGCCAGTGTCAAGCCGACGATGCCGAGCAATGTCAGCAGCAACGTGTTGAACCGTGATGCGGCGAGCGACAGCTGCAGACGCTGGTCCATCATCCGCACGTCGAACAACGGCACATCGGGGTCGATGCGGCCGACGACGGCCTTGAGCGGCTGGACGAGCGCCGCCGGATCACCGTCGGTCCGGAGCACGATGTACATCGTTCGCTGGATCCACGTCCATGCTTCCGGGGGAACCTGGGTGATCGGCAGATAGAATTCCGGCCGCGGCGTGCGTGAGAGATCGCGCGAGTGCACGTCGCCGGCCACGCCGACGATGATCTTGTAGGCCGGCGCGTCGTTTTCTCCGCGTTCGCAGCAGCTGATACGCTTGCCGATCGGATCCTGGCCGGGAAACGCACGCGCCGCGAGCGCCTCGCTGACGATCATCACCTTCTGCCCGCCGGTTCGATCGGTGTCGTCGAACGCGCGCCCCTTCACGATCGGAATCCTCATCGTCGCGAAGAAGTCGGGCGTGATCATGCGCAGCTGGCTCTGGATCAGCGTTCTCAGATCGAAGACCTGACCTTCCGGAAGCAGTCCGTTGGAGCCGCCGCCAGGGCCCATCGCTGCGTACGACGCGACGGCGCCGTGCGTGACGCCGGGAATGCGTTGCGCATCTTCGGTCATGCGGCGGAAGGTGGCGAGGACGAATGCCGGATCGGGATACGACGACGCGGGCAGCACGACTCGTGCGGAGAGCACGCCCGTCGGATCGAACCCCGGGTTGACGCGATTGAGCGCGATGGCGGTTCGGATGAGCAGTCCGGCGCCGACGAGCAGCATCAGCGAGAGCGCGACCTCGCCGACGATGAGTCCGACGCGAAGCCGATCGCGGACGCCGCCGTTCGTCGCGCCGCGGCGGCCGTCGTGCAGTCCTCGCTGCGGCGCGTCGCTCGACAGGCGCAGCGCGGGCGCGATGCCGCAGAGGACGCTGCTGCCGGCGGCCAGCGCCACCGCGAAGAGGAGCGTGATCGGATCGAGGTGCGCCTGCTCGAGCCGCGGGATGCCGGGCGGACTCCACGCCATGACGGCTCGAAGCGTCCAGTACGCGAGCGCGATGCCGACCGCGGCGGCGGCGAGCCCGAGCACCAGGCTTTCCGTCAGCAACTGGCGAACGATGCGCCAGCGGCCGGCGCCGATGGCAGTACGGATCGCAATTTCACGGGTCCGCGCCGCTCCGCGCGCGAGCAGCAGGTTCGCGACGTTGCTGCACGCGATGAGCAGCACGATCGACACGGCGGCGAGCAGGACGAGCAGCCTCGTCTTGTAGTCGCCGACGAACTGATCGCCGAACGGCTGGATGGAGTACTGAAGGTTGCCGCTGTCTTTCGGGAAGTCGTGTCGCAGTCGCGTCGCGACCGCCTCGAGCTCCGCATGCGCGCGTTCGGGTGACACGCCGGCCTTCAACCGCCCGTACACATTCAGGAAGTGATCGTCGTGCATCGCCTTCTGTTCCGCGGTGAACGCGATCGGCGTCCACAGTTCCTCGCTGTCGGTCGTCAGGTCGAAGGACTGCGGCATCACGCCGATGATCCGGTGCGGCTCGCCGTTCAGCCTGACGTCCCGGCCGAGCACGTCGCTGCCGCCAAATCGCTGTTGCCAGAGCCGGTGACTGAGAACGACCACGCGACTGGCGCCTGGTGCGTCCTCTGTGACGGTGAAGGTGCGGCCAATCGCGGGGCGCGTCCCCATCACGTCAAAGAAATTCGCCGTGACGCGCGCACCGATGACACGTTCGGTCACGCCGCGATCCGCCAGGTTGTAGCTGAAGAAATCCTGTGCCGCGAGCCCCTCGAACGCGGTCGTCCCGTTCGACGCGTCCGTGTAGTTGCCGACGGACATGTTGGAAGGCGCGCCCTGGAACGTTTCGCCGACGACGAACAGCCGGTCGGGCTGCACGATGGGCAGCGGCCGCAGGACGACGGCGTAGACGGCGCTGAAGATGGCGCTCGTGCCGCCGATGCCGAGCGCCAGCGTGACGACGGCGATGGCCGTGAAGACCGGATTCTTGAGCAGCTGTCGCAGCGAAAACGCGAGGTCCTGGCCGAACTCGCTCACGTACTGCGCGCGTTTCATGTGTTCGTCCCTTTGCGCGCCCAGGTGGCGGAGCGATGCGCGCATGTGATCCAGGTTTCCGAGTCGACGCCAGGCCTCGCTGCGAGCGTCGCGCGCCGACAGGCCGCGCTCCTGCAGTTCGCGCGTCCGCATTTCCAGGTGGAAGGCGAGCTCCTCGTCGACTTCGTCCTCGACGCGGAGCTTCCACGGCCACCGGTGGAAGCGGCTAGGTACCGGCAAGCAGCACCTTGGAAATCGCGCCGGCGAATCGTGTCCATTCGGCCGTCTGCGTCGTCAGCTGCCGACGCCCGCGCGCGGTGATCCGGTAGAACTTGGCGCGGCGGCCCAGCTCGGATGTTCCCCATTCGGCCTCGACGAGGCCCTTGAGCTCCATGCGGTAGAGCGCCGGATAGAGCGATCCTTCCTCGACCTCGACCACACCGTCCGTCGCGTCGCCGATGGCGCGTCCGATGCCGTAGCCGTGGCGGCGCCCCGCCGCAAGTGTCTTGAGGATGAGGGTTTCGAGCGTCCCATGGAGGAGCTCGGACGCGGGCTGCGGCATGTGGCTTCTATACCTAGATAATCAAGGCAACGGCTTAGACGAACCCGCGTGAAAAAAGGTTTACACGACGGGGCCGCGGCGCTACGCTCTCCGCTGTCGCGATCGGACACCGCACGGTTGACTGCTGGAGGAGGCTGCATGGAGATAGATCGACGAGCGTTCCTGGCAACCCTGGGCTCGGCTGCGGTCATCAACCGCATGCCCGACGAGGAGAAAGCGGAGGCGCTCGAGCACTACATGACCGACAAGCTCGACGAGCAGGCGACTGGCAACGAGCTCGTGATCCGCCGCGGTTCGGGCGATCTGTTCGGATCGCAGCCCATCGGACCGCAGGGACCCACCGGCGCGCCGCGCGCGCTGAAAGTGCTCCAGCGCATGCCGGAGAAGCCGACGCTCCTCGACTTCTACCAGTACCGCTTCGCGCCGGCGACGCACGTGCTGCAGAGCGCGACCGACGCGATGAAGAAGGGCGAGAAGGAAGAAACGATTCTCGCGTGCCTGCTCCACGACGTCGTCCTCAACATGATCAAGGTCGATCACGGCTGGTGGGGCGCGCAGATGATCGAGCCCTACGTCTCCGAAAAAGTCTCGTGGGCGATCCGTCATCATCAGGCGCTGCGCTTTTATCCCGATCCGGCGGCGGGCTACGAATATCCCGAACAGTACGTGCGCATCTTCGGCAAGGACTACGTGCCGGAGCCGTACATCAAGAAGACGTACGAGTACGCGCGGAATCACAAGTGGTACATGGAAGCGCGCAGTATCACGGTGCACGATCTGTACGCGTTCCAGCCGGACATGAAGGTGTCGCTCGATCCGTTCGTCGACATCATCGGTCGTCACTTCAAGCAGCCGAAGGAAGGCCTCGGCTTCGACGGCAGTCCGACCGCGCACATGTGGCGGACGATGATCTTCCCGGATCATCCGCTGTAGTTGTTGGTGGTTCGTCGTTAGTTGTCGTCGGCTTTTCGTCGTTGGTCGTGTGCCGTTGGGATCAAGCGGTGGACGGCCAACGACGCGTGCTGGCTGCTCGACTCGCGTTCCCTCCAGTCCGTCGTTCGTTGTCCCTGCCACGAAAGTGCGCGCATCTTTTGGAGCGCGAAAACGTGACAAATGCGACTTTTCTGCTGATGACAATAGCGATTGGACTTGCGCCGAGCCTGAGCGACGCTCAAGTAGGTGGCAACGGTGTGCTACCGATTTTTATTGATTATGCAGAGCCGCCGCCGGACATTCACGGTCTGGCCGCGAAGGCCGATGCAATTGCTGTCGTTCGTGTTGAAGCAATTCGCTTCGAATCTATTCCGGAGTATGTAACCCGTAAGCCGACAGACGTAACTAGATATGACGTGCGGGTAACCGACACGCTGAAATCCAATGAGCGGCTGCCTTCAACCGGCGTGGCCTTTACATTAACTCGGCCTGGCGGTCAGCATCTGGATGGCGGTCGAGTTATTCGGAGTGCAGTCGTCGGGTTCGAAGATTTTCGAATAGGCGCCGAATACGTCTTGTTCTTGGGATGGAATAAGGTAACCAATGACTTTTTCATCCTTCACGGACCTGATGGCGCCTACGAACTAATCAGTGCAGGCACTGTGCGGCCACTCGGAAAATACGAGATTTCAAAGGCTCATCTCGATGAGCCTCGAGACGAGTTCTTGCAGGACGTGCGCCTTGCGGCAGCACGGTGACTCGGCAGGTGGGCCTAGTTCCCTCGTTTCGCGAGCGCGTCCGAGCGACCGCTTCGGTCCTGCCGGCGACGATTTCGAATGAGAGACAGATATCGCGTCAGGCGAGACCCTTTACAGTCCGTGATTCTTCTGTCAAGCCGCGTTGCGGCTTCGTCAAATTCGGGTTCCGCCGTGCCCAACGGATCGAGCACCGCAGCCCTGGGGCCAAGTCCTCCGGCGTCAGGCCGAAGCGCCTCGCTTCGTCGCGCCACTAACCACCGACAACGAATGCGCCGATAATCCTCCCGTGCTTCGCGCGTGCGGGTTTTCCGACAAAGGATCGGTCAGGCTGGCGAACGAGGATCGCTTCGCGGTGCACGAGGATCTCGGGCTGTGCATCGTCGCCGACGGCATGGGTGGCCACAACGCGGGCGAGATCGCCGCGCGCATGGTCGTGGACGGCGTCGGCGACTACCTGCGCGATGCACGCAGCCGTCCGACGGACGACACACAGCGCTGCGACGGACACGATGCGTGGCCGTTCGGATTCGACGAGGACGCGTCGCACGAGGGCAACCTCATCCGTACGTCGATTCTCCTGGCGAGCCTGCACATCTTCGAAACCGCGGTCAGCACGAACGGGTACGGCGGCATGGGAACGACGGTCGTCGCTGCGCTCGCCGTGAACGACACGCTGACGGTCGGCCACGTCGGCGACAGCCGGTTATACGTATTGTCGGACCGCCGGCTCCGGCGGCTGACGACGGACGATTCGTGGATGGCGACGGTCGCCGCCAACGATCCGACGATCGATCTGCGGCAATACCAGCACCATCCGATGCGTCACGCGTTGACGAACGTTGTCGGCGGCCGCACGCCGACGCAGGTTCACGTGCACGAGGAGACGCTCGTCTCCGGCGCGCGTCTGCTGCTGACGACCGACGGCGTCCACGGTGCGCTGGACGATCGCTGTCTCGAGGATCTGATGGGACGCGGCGGCGGCGTCGAATCGACGGTGCGGAGCATCGTCGCCGCAGCGCTCGCCCGCGGCTCACGCGATAACTGCACGGTTGTCGTCGCAGAGTATTGCTGAAAACCGCGTTCAATGAACACGATCAATCAGCGCCTGTCCTCGCCCGAAGTCGTTTCATTGAGTCAGAAAGCGTAAATGCAGCGCGAATCGCATAACCTAGGCCCGACGTTGCGGGGCCGCTGACCACTGAACACAGTGGAAGTCCACTCGTTCGTCCGTCGACGTCAGACAGACAACGGAGTAGTTCTTGTTCCATCTCACAACCTAACTTCACCTGCTCCCCGACGGCCACGCCGGTTACAACCATCACGTTCGGAGACTATTTTCCCGTTGTCAATAGTGTCTATGGCGGCGCGACTCGCATAACCTGCGGATTTCAAAAGCAATATTTCCGATGCTGCACCTCGGCCCGCGTTTATCACCGGTTCTAGTTGTTGCCGCCTTCGTCGCTTCAACATACGCGCAACAGCTAACCATCCCTGAGGCGGTTGCAAACGGTTCCACAGGAGGGGTGGCTAGTGGGCCTTCGGGACCGGTACCAACGCTGGGTGACGTTGTGAGAGCGAGCGACGTGATTGTTACCGCCGTCGTGGCAGGTGGACAAGGTCGGCTGTCAAACGACCAACGCGAGGTCTATACAGACTACGCGTTGCGGGATGTCACGGTTCTACACGAAAAAGGTTGGCCGAGGTCGCTTCCAGACCGCCCCAGAGCATGACGGTGAGCATCTTGGGTGGAACCGTCCTCGTGAACGGCGTCACCTACACGCATGTGGAAAAGGGGCTGCCGCCCCTGCAGCCTGGCGGCAGCGTACTGCTCATGTTGCAGCGAGCGCAGAAGACATTCGTCGTCACCAAGCAGTACTACGGTGTCTTTGATATCAGCGGCGGCACGCTTGAGCCGAAGTTGCCAAGGGAGGACTTCGTTCTCGAATACCGTGGGCACTCGTTAGACAAGGTTATCAACGCGCTTCCCGCACTATTGGACAATCGTCAGGAGGGCTGACATCGCCCCGCAAAGTTGAGTCATCTGCAATGTGCCAGTCGCCGCGAATGCCGAGCACTGCTTTCGTTGAACGTTTGTCCCTCGAGCTTTGACCGTTGAGCGTTGAGCTCTGAAGGTTGTTCGTCGGAGAAGTTATCCGACGAACTTATAGCCCGCCCCGTGCACGGTGAGGATGTGCTCGGGCTCGTGTGGCGCGCGCTCGATCTTCTGGCGGAGCTTGGCGACGAAGTTGTCGATGGTCCGCGTGGTGGGCGACTCCTCGTATCCCCAGACCTGATTGAGAATCTGCTCGCGCGTGACGACCTGGCCCGTGTGCGCGACGAGATAGCGCAGCAGGTCGAATTCGCGCGCCGTGAAATCGATGCGCTGGCCGGCGCGGTGCGCCTGGTGCGTGCGGAAGTCGATCTCGATGTCGCCGATGCGGCACGTTTCGAGTCCTGACGGCCGGCCGCCGGCGCGGCGGAGCACCGCACGGACGCGCGCCAGCAGCTCGGTGATGCTGAACGGCTTCGTGACGTAGTCGTCGGCGCCGAGCTCGAGGCCGAGCACCTTTTCCGTTTCCTGCGACCGCGCGGTCAGCATCACGACCGGCGTCGGATTCGCGCGCGCGCGGAGCTCCCGGCACACCTCGAAGCCGTTTTTGCGCGGCAGCGTGATGTCGAGAACGACGAGATCCGGCGCCGTCGAAATCGCCTTCGCCAGGCCGTCTTCGCCGTCCGCCGCCGTTACGACTTCATAGCCTTCGAGCTCGAGGTTGTCACGCAGACCGAGCAACATCTGGGGCTCGTCCTCGATCACCAGGATGCGTTTCGTCACCGTGGGTCTCTCCTGCATGGAGCGGGAAGTGGAGCGAGAACGTGCTGCCGTGCCCGGG
>DATBHR010000067.1:0-47976 GCA_036557365.1 Vicinamibacterales bacterium | reverse complement strand
GCCCGGGCCGCCGTTGTTCCAGACGAAGAGGTCGAGGTCGCCGTCGCGGTCGTAGTCGAACGCGACGACGCCGCGGCCTTCGCCCGTGTCGGCGACGCCCACGGTCTGCGCCATCTCTACGAACGTGCCCGCGCCGGTGCCGACGAAGAGCCGTGCCGGGTCGGCGAAGAACTCGGCCGTCGACGGCAGGCCGGCGACGCCGAACCCGTTCACGTGGAAGAGGTCGAGATGCCCGTCGTCGTCGAAGTCCTCGAACGTCGCTCCCCAGCCCCAATACCCGCGCCGCACGCCGCTCGCCTCGGTCGCGTCCTCGAACGTGCCGTCGCCGCGGTTGCGGTACAGGCGGCCGCGTTTCGTCGACGCATCGCCGAGTCGGCCGCTTTGAACGAGATACAGATCGAGCAGCCCGTCGTTGTCCATGTCGAACAGCGCTGCGCCGCCGCCCATGATCTCCGGCAGGTAGTGTTTCGCCTCGTGACCCGAGGCGTGGACGAAATCGATTCCCGCACGCGAGGCGATCTCCTCGAACCACGGCGGACCGGACGGTGGCGCCGTCGACGCGGAATCCGATGCCTTCCGGCAACCAACCGCGAGGCCGAAGACGATCAAGCCGGACGCGAACCACGTCGCAGACGTCCGCGCGCTCATTTCCGGGCGCTCGGTCCCCGCGCAGCCGCTTCGAGCCGTTCGGCCGTCGCCTTTACCGCCGGCCGATCCGGTTGAAGGCGCTGCGCATTCTTCAGCGCCGCCGCGGCCGAGTCCAGATCGCGGAGCGTGAGCGCGGCATTCGCGACGCCAATCCACGCGTCGACGCTCGTCGGATCGGCCTCAGACGCGCGCTCAAATGCCGTCAGGGCGTCACGCGGTTGATCGAGATTGGTCTGCACCATTCCGAGCCAGACAAACGCACGCGCGTTTCGAGGATCCAGCCGGACGGCACGTTGAAGCGCGGCGACCGCGCCGCGCGAGTCGCCACCGCGCCACAGGATCAGACCGAGCGTTTCGGACGCTGGTGCAAAGGACTCGTTCAGCGCCAGCGCGCGATCGACCGTCGCGCGCGCTTTGGCGAGCTGATTCTGGTGCATGTACGCCGTCGCGAGATCGACGTACGCTTCGAACCGCTCGGGTTCCTTCGCAATCACCTGCTCGAGCAGCTTCGCGCCTTCCTCGTCCCGTCCCGCCGCGACGTACACCTGTCCGAGATGCGCCATCAACACGACATCGTCCGGTTTCGTCCGCCGAAGCTGCTCGAGGATGCGAATGGCCTGATCGAGCCGGCCGGCGACGACGTAGGCGGTGGAGTCTTTCAGGAGCGCGGCGTAGCCGCGGCGATACGCGAGCATCTCGTCGGTCCACTCATCGCTCCACTGCGGCTCGCCTCTCGCGCCGACAGCCAGCGCAGAAGCAGCCTCGTCCGATCGTCCCAGAGCGCGATACGCGGTGCCGAGGAGTTGCAGGACGTAGGCGTCGCCGCCGGACGCCTTGACGAGTTGTTCGAGCAGGCCAGCGGCGCGTGCGTGTTCGCCTCGCTGAAGATAGACCCTCGCCAGGCCAACCCATCCCGCGCGGTCCGCCGGCTGAATCTCTGTGGCGCGGCTGAACGCCTGCTCCGCACCGGCAACCTGATTCATGTCCAACAGCCAGAGGCCTAATCGCCAGTACGCCGCCGCGTAGGTTGGATTGACTTCGGTCGCTCGCCGCATGTCGCGCACGGCATTGTCCGTCTGGCCGAGACGAGCTTCGACCGACGCGAGGTGAAACCACCACTTCCCCTCCGAGCCCTGCAACGTCGTCGCGGTGGCGTAGCTGTCGCGTGCCGCTCCCGACAATCCGTTCGCCTCGCAGACCATGCCCAGGCGCCCCCAGCGGAAACCGTCGCGCGGGCTTTCGTCGACGCTTGCGATTGCCTGGCGGACGATGTCCTCAATCTCCGGGTCGAGCGGTCCGAGGCTCGCGAGGGACGGCGGCGCGGGCGGACGATTGCGCACAACGCGCACGGTGATGTACGTCGCCGCCGCCACGACCGCGGCAATCGACAACGCGATGAGTGTGAGCCGGGTAAATCGTGTTTCGTGCGGGCGATGACTGCGGGAACGGCCGGCTGATCCGGTGCGGCGGACGTGGGGCAAGAAAAGGGGACCGACGGATTCGCGCGAGGAAGGAGGCGTTCGAGCCTCCTTCCTGCGTGTTCAGATCACCGGGTTACCAATCGAACTTGACTCCGAACCGCCACACGCGCGGCGGAACGATGGTCGTCGGCTGCAGGTATGTGGAGCCTGAACCCCAGTTGATGTTCTGCGCCGGATTCGTGTTGGTCAGATTGTAGCCGTCGACGAAACCGGACAAGGTTCTCGCGCCGCCGAGCTTGAATGCCTTCTCGGCGCGGACGTCGAACAGATAGATGTTGTCCTGCTGGCGCACGCCGAACGGTTCGGCCAGGAAGCGTTGCGCCCCGTAGTTCATCGTCGCCTGGAACGTGCGGCCGAAGGGCTGCCCCTGCTGCATGCGGACCGCAGGCGTCAGCCGCAGACCCCACCACGGCGTGTCGTACGAGCCGTTGATCTTCGCTGTCCACAGGTTGAAGACGTAGCGGCCGTCGACCGTGTTGATCGTATCGTTGGGATTCGCCACGTCCTGCCTGACGCGCAGGTTCTGGCCGAAGTAGGCGTTGGCGTTGTCGTAGTTCCAGCGATACGAGTACGACGCGTTGAGCGACCAGCCGTGACTCAGACGGCGGCTCGCACCGAGCTCGAGGTTGTAGAAGTCGTCCTTGCCCGGCGTGTTGTGCAGGAAGTTGACGACCGGCAGCGCCAGGTTGGCCGGATTGAGGTTGAATGCCTGCAGCGTCGGGCCGCCCGGGGTGAACGTTCCGTCGGCGTTTGGTATCGGCACGGTGACCGGCACGTTGTAGGCGCTGACCGGGCGGTTCAGGTTGTCGCTCTGCGACAACTGATCGATCCGCCGATAGATGAATCCGGCGTGCACGCCAACGCCCGTCACGACCTCTCGCTCGAGGAAGGTGGCAAACTCGCGCGTCCGCGTGTCCTGCAGATTCGGATCCAGCTGCGTGCTGCCGACGCCGCCGAACGATGACGTCGGTGTGGCGCCCTGCTCGCCGGGCTGCCAGACCTTATCGCCCGAGATGCAGCCGGCGCACCCTGTATTGTCATTCCAGTTGTACCGCTTGTACCAGTCGGGTGCGTTCGGATTGACGAGCGAGTCGATCGCCGTCGTCCCGGGATTCCACCAGTACGACGCGTAGTTGGCTTTCAGAACCGTCTTCCCGTTGCCGCTCAGGTCGTACGTCAGGCCCGCGCGCGGGGCGACCGTATTCCACGTGAGCAGGTTGCCGACCGCCGGGAAGGATACCTGCGTCGCATTGAACGGGCCGACCGGTGGACCGGTCTGCCCGGGTAAGTACGATTGGTACCGGTCGTAGACGAGGCCCAGGTTCAATGTCATGCGCGAATTCACACGCCACTGGTCCGCCGCGTACAGACCCGTCGTCCAGAGTCCGTTCAACGATGCGGTCGGTGACTGGAACAGGAGGACTTCCGTCGGCGAGCCGCCCCTCGTCACCATCAGCACGTCATTCGGCACCTGGCCGAGTCCGTCCTGACCGCGCAGGTCGTCGTAGCGCTCGTTGAAGAACTCGCCGCCGACCTTGAAGTTGTGACTGCCGCCCCAGCCGTCCTTGAAGTAACTCAACGATCCCAGGATCTGGTTTCGCGTGATATCCCGGAACCATCCGTCCTGGTTGCCGCCGCTCACGATGTTGGTCGAGAGATCCTCATAAGCGGGCGCCTGCGTGTACCGCGTGTTCGGCCAGAGATAGTGGAACTGACCGCCGTGGACCTCGAAGAACATCTTGTCGTTGACGACGCTGTCCCAGCCGACCTTGTAGGTATGCGCCCAGTAGGACTGGTTCCACGTCGAGTCGACGCTGTTGTGAATCGCGGCGGTCGCGGGGATGAGGAACGTGTCGAGGCGGTTCGGCTGCTCTTTCTTTCCCCACTGCGCGAACGCGACGATCTTGTTGTTGTTGTTCAACGCGTACGTGCCCTTGCCGGTGATGTTCTGCAGGTGCGTTTCGAACGGCTTCACCGGAAAGTTCGGCAGAAGGTTCTGCGCATCCTGATCGCGCAGCGAGGTATACCACCAGAGCTTGTCGGGCTTGATGAAGCCGCCGATATCGCCGTTGACGTCGTGATAACTGTGCATGCGGTTCAGGTCTGTCGGACCGAGACCGCCGCCACCCTTCACGCCCAACGCGATCTGCGCCTGATCGATATTCCGCGACTGGATGTTCTCGTTCTGGTAGTCCGCGTACAGCTTGCCGTGGTAGGTGTTGCCGCCGGACTTCGCGATGAACTGCGTCATGACGCCGGCCCACGGCATTTCCGGCGTGTTCGCGCCGGTCGTGACGGAGACCTCTTCCATCGCGCCGTAGTCGTAGTAGAAGCCGGCCGCGTTCGTGCCTTCCGTGTTGACGATGCCTTCGACCATCGGCCGATGCTGATCGGATTTGGTGTCGTAGGTCGAGTAGCCGGTCTGCGTGCCCGCAGCGCTGCCGCCGACGTCGATGCGCTGCATCTGGATGGCCGGCGAGGCCGCGAGGATCGACCAGAAGTCGCGCGCGTTCGGAAGCGACGCGAGCTGCTGGGCGTCGAAGTTCGTCGAGGTCTTCGTGGTCGCGACGTCGACGACCGGCGACTGGCCGCTGACCGTCACCGATTCGGCGAGGCTGGCGACGCGAAGCTCCACGTTGACCGTCGCGGTGAAGCCGAGTCCGACGCGCAATCCTTCACGCGTGACTTTCTCGAACCCGCTCAACTCGTAGACGACCTTGTATTCGCCGGGAGGAATTGCCGAGAAGCGATACGCGCCGTCTTCCCGCGTGGTATCCGTCCTCGTGCCCTGCATCGAAGGGCTCGAGATCGTGACGGTGACGCCGGGAAGCACCGCGCCGGTCGCGTCTGCGACCTTGCCGTTGATGGCGCCTGTTGTCGTGCTGACGGTCTGAGCGACAGCAGCACTCGCGAAGCCCAATGCCAACCCAAGAACGAGTACTGCGACCTTCCTGTGCAGCCGCCTCATGCGCCTCCTTCGTTCGTGAAAGCCTAGAGACCGAGGATCCAGACGCCGCCGGTGGTATCGTTCCGCCCCGAGTTTTACGGGACACTACACCTGAATCTTGTGCGGTGCAATCGGTTTCCTGAGGATTTTTTTGTCCGTCCGGCGCGGTCTGTCCAAAATCTGGATCTGGGTGCCCGCCGCGCGCTCAACGGCCTGACTGGTATCGCGTGGTGCGCTGAGTCTGAAGACGGGAAGCGGCGCCATCGCGCTTCCCGGGGAGCGGTTCGACAGTCGAGCCGTCCTTTGTATAGAGGTCCATGTCTTTGCACCAGCCGCGGGCATCGAGCACGTACCGACGCGTCCAGCCCGGCCTGACCGGCGCATCCGG
The DNA here is from genome assembly GCA_036557365.1 of Vicinamibacterales bacterium. Lineage (GTDB taxonomy): Bacteria > Acidobacteriota > Vicinamibacteria > Vicinamibacterales > CAVVIG01 > DATKHR01. Next base: position 42,512 of record DATBHR010000067.1, on the reverse strand, counting down.
CGCCGTGAATTCCAAATGAACTTCCTCACCAGGGCCGATGATCGCGAGCGCGCCGTCCTCGGCGCTCATCAGGTCGGTCACCTCGCCTTCAGCGGTGTAGGCGCCGCCCGGGTAGCGTGTGTCCCAGAGCGGCAGCCGGCGATCGTAGTCGTAGAGGGGACGGCGGTCCCCGGCCAACTTCGGAGCAGCAAAGCCGGTCCGCGCCAATCGAGCCGACGTCAGCGGCAGAACGTGACGCACCGCGAGCGGACATGCCTCGGCGTACGCGACGGCGAGCCGATCCCAGTAGATTTCCTGATTCGTCGTGATTCGCAGCTCGCGCGTTCCGTGCGGAAGGGTCCCAAGCGGCACGGACATCCGACGCGCCATCCCCGCGGGATACCCGAATTCCTTTCGCAGGGTGTGCCAGCGCCCCCCATCGTCGCGCGCCTCGATGGTCGGCGCCTGATAGGCCGCGCCAGCCTGCCACGCCGCGAACAGCGTCTGCGCGTACGGATACTCGATCCAGCCGTCCGCGACGAGCATCGGGCTGCCGGCGACGGCGTCGAGCGGCGCGTCGAAGCGGAGCGTCAGCGAATGAGGATTGGTGAGACCGATGAATCGCCGATCGAGCACGCCGGGCGGTGCGGCCACGCCGTCCACGGCGACAATCGTTTTGGTGACGTCGCCGGCCACGTCGTCCACGGCCTGGACCGGGAGTTTCTCGGTGCGGAAGAACCGCGCGTCGCCGGTGGCTTCCGGCGCCGAAATCGCTTTGCGCTCATCGAGCACCAACTGCCATCCAGGGGGCACGTCGTACGCGAGGAGCGCGGCCGAGTCCAGATACGCCACTTCTTCCATCGGCTCCGTAATTTTCACGGCAAGGCCGGCGGGACGATCGGGCCCCGACTGAAGGAGACCGTCCGGGAGGAGCAGGCTCTCGCGGGGACGCGGCGGATCGTAGACGCCCGGGCTCGTCGGCGTGCCCATACCGCCGACGCCCAGCAGATCGGTGACGAACGCGAAGTGTTTGCCGTCGTACGCGAACAGGACGGGGCAGCTCGAGAGCTGCCGCTCGGTCTCCCCGATTTGACGGATCGTGCCGGGCACGATGGCGAGCTCGGTTTGAAAAACGCCGTCGGACCAGGTGATGGCGACGAAATCCACTTGCGGCTCACCGCCGGTGCCGATCGCGAGTGGCTGCAGGCTCTGGCCAGGTCCTGACTGCGCGCGAAGCGCCGGGAACGTCGTCCATCGGGAATCGGCGCGCGCGGCAACGGATGCGCCGAGGCCCGATCGATTCGATCGCAGCCGGCCGCCGTTTCGATCCTGACCGGTGAGCGTCACGGTTGCGAAGTTGAACCGGCCCGTTCCCGGGCGCCACACGACGGGCGGCCCGCCCGATTCCATCGGCATCGCCACCACCGACGGGCCGTGCGTGGCATCGAACGTCGCAAGCGCCCACCCGGCGACGGCCGGACCGTCCGCGGCGAAGAGTGGCGACGCGTCTCCCGCGGGAGAAAGCGCGAACGCCTGCAGGCGACCGCCCTTGTCGGTGGCGAGTAGATCCGACTGCCCGTCTCCGTCGACATCGACGAGCGCAAGCTGCCGCGTTCCTGCCAGGCCGCTCGTACTTCCGACGGCGCGCGGTTCCCAGGCGCCAGAAGCCGCACGCGTCCATCGTTCGAGGCCATCGGCGCCGCTCGTATACAGCTCGACGCCGCCATCCGCATCCACGTCGCCCGCCACGGCCGCCGACATCGGCGCGGCTTCGAATCGATCGAACGCGGAATCGTGGTGGTACGTCCACGTGCGATCGTTCACGAGCACCTGATGCGGCGGCGTGCTGCCGAGTACGATGATGTCCGCGTCGCGATCCGAGTCGAGGTCGGCGACGACGACGCCGGATGATTGACCGCGGAGACCGACGGCGGCGCCGAGCGCGCGGAATGTATTGTTGCCGTTGTTGTTCAGCAGCTCGTTCGGCGCGTCGCTTTTCACGAGCAGGAGATCGAGATCGCCATCGTGATCCGCGTCGAAGAACGCGCCGTCGACGGTGGTGCCGCCAGCGCCCGCAGTTCCCGTCGCTCCCGTCACGTCGGACCACACGCCTTTGGCTGTCTGACGCCACAATTGATTCGCGCCGTGCCGGCACAGATACACATCCAGCAGGCCGTCGTTGTCGTAGTCGCCCCACAGTGCCGCCGTCACGTCGGGCACGCGCGCGAGCGCGTTGTCGAGATCGATCTGAAAGCCGGCGGGCTCGCGATTGAGGAGCACCGCATTCTTCACCGCTCCGCCCTCGTCTATCGCGCCTGCGATGAAGAGATCGACGCGGCCATCGCCGTCGATGTCGGCCGCAGTGATGCTGGCTGGATGCGCCGCGTCGAACCGGCGCCAAGTCATCGGACGCAGCGGCGCGGCGAGATGGAGCGCGGTGCGCTCGAAAACCGGACCCGCTGGTCTGACCGCTCTGACGCGAGGCGGCTGGCTGGTCGCGCGGACCTCGGCCAGCGGGCCCATGCGCGTGTACTTGAACTCGACGACCTCGGCCTGCGGATTGGTCTCGAGAGTCCGGAATACGTCGAGCATGCGCTGCGCGTCGTCCGGACGGCCCATCTGCTGAAGCGTTCGAAACGCGCCGTAGGCCGCGCTGCGCATGTGCGGCGCGGCGGCGAGCGCGCGCTGGTAACCATCGAGCGCGCCGGCGAGGTCGCCCAGTTGCGATCGGCTCTGCGCGATGAAGTACTGGACGTACGCGTCGGCCTTGCCGTGATCCGCGATGAATGTGAAATGCGTCAGCGCTTCACGCGCATTGCCGTCGTGCAGCAGCGCGAGACCGAGCCCGTAATGCGCGCGCACATCGTCTGCCTGACTCTTCAAGACCGATTCGAATGCCCGGCGCGCGTCTTCATCATCGTTCGCCTGCTGCCGATTGAGCGTCGCGACGGCCAGGTTGATCTCGAGATCGGTCCGGTTCGGGTGTGCGGCCGCCAGCTGTGCGAAGGCTGCGCGCGCACGTTCGAAGTCGAACTGCCCCATCAGGCCGATGGCTCTGTTCTCGACCGCGACTTCCTCGGGCGTCAGCGCGCCGGGGCCGCGCGAGCACGCGGCGACCGCGACCTGAAGGAGGGCACAAAGACACAGGTACGCGCAGGCGCGACGATCGGTCCGACGCATTGGAAAATGGCGGGCCCTGCAGGACTCGAACCTGCGACCTCCTGGTTCGTAGCCAGACGCTCTATCCAACTGAGCTAAGGGCCCGGGAAAGGAAAAGCCAGGAACGCGAAACACCGATCCTAGCATTGTTCGAGTCGCTCGTGGAAGAGCCGCTCGTCGCGGAGGAGCGCGTGCAGCCTTTCGCGAAGCGCCTTCGCGCGCGGAGCGCCGTTCGGCAGATCGCCCGGATGAAGGCGCGAGATCTTCTCCCCGCGATGCGCCAGCCACGAGAACACGAGCGGCGCCAGTTCCGGTGTCTGCATGCGATTCGCGTCATCGTCTCGACGACGGAAGAAGCCGACGATCGACTTCACGTGCGTGGACAGCTCGGCGCCGTCGCGACGCGTGCGCCGTCGCTCATGCGGACCGTCTGCGCGCGCCGTCACGATCTCGACGCACTCGGCATCAACCGATGGCAGCAGGACGATCACGTCGCGCACGAGTCGCCGCGGAATCGCTGGCGACACGGCCGGCGGACCGATCTGGACGTTCACGATCGGGCGCAACGCGGCGATCGCTTCCGCTTCGCAGAGGAGCGCCTCGAGCTCCGACCCGACGACGGTCCACTCCGCTGTCGCGATGCGCGACATCTCGGGGCTGAGCGCCTTCCATCGGCGAGCCGCGAAGTGCGTGCGCAGACGCCGCCGCAGATTGACCGCCTTGCCGACGTACAGCGCGACGCCTGCCGCGTCCCTCATCACGTAGATGCCCGGAGCAGCGGGCGCGGCCTCGCAAATCTGTTCTCCGGTGCGGGTCCAGGTGTCGCGGCGATCCTCGATGACCAGCGCCTGCGCGATCAGTTTTCTCGCGAGCGCGGGCGTGGCGCCGCGGATGCCGAGCACTTCCTCGACCAGCCGGCAGTCGTCCGGCGCGTCACCCTGCTCTGCCAGCTTGGCAAGCACTCTGTCCCGCAGCAACATTGATCTATCGTGCGGCGCGGTCCAGTCCCTTGCCGGCGGGCATCAGGCCAGGAAGCGAGATGGGAAGCCGGCCGCCGATTGCGGCTTCGCCCGCAATGGCGCGTACGGCGGATGTCTCGGCGAGATCGTAGAAGTCGTAGGTCAGGATCACGGCCGGCAGTTCCGGAACCGCCGCCGCCACGTACGGGTTGCCGAAGAACACCGTGACGAACGGCGTGTTCGTGCGCGTCGCCGATCGCGCGACATCGCGGAGCAGCCGCACCGGCTCCGGCGACAGGTCGATCCGGCCGCTGCCCGAGTTCGCGCGAACGAACACGGAAGCCACGATCGCGGAGTAGCGGGGAACGATGCCGCGAATGAGGTCCAGGTCTGAGAGCGACGTGCGATCGGACACTTCGATCGACGTCACCTGCGGCCAGCGTTTCTTCAGCTCGGGGATGAAGGTGCGGCTCGGCGCAGCGATTTGCCATCCCGACGGGTAGTCGAGGACGGAGAGGTACAGGACTGGCGCGTCCCTGGACACCGTCAGCGGAACCTGCTGACGCTCGTCCTTGACGAGCGTGATCGAACGCGCCGACGCCTCCTGCGCAATGGCTTGATGCGCACGCCCACCGACCAGCGCAGGCACGGCATCGAGGTCGACGACGCGCTGCACGTGAAGGCGGAGCGACGCCTTCGCGCTGAGAACTCGACGGACCGATTCGTCGAGCCTCGCGCGGTCGATGCGGCCGTCGCCGACCGCCTTCTCGAGGCCGTTGAACGCCGCAATCGGATCCGGCGAGTGCAGCACTTGATCGGCGCCGGCGAGGATCGCGCGGATCGCGCCTTCTTCAGGCGTGACCATCTTCGTCACCGCATCCATCGACATCGAATCGGTGTAGACGAGGCCGCCGAACCCGATGTCGCGGCGCAGCAAATCGGTGACGATCGGCTTGCTGAACGTCGCGGGCGTCGCCTCGCCCGGATCGAGCGCGGGCAGTTCGACGTGCGCGGCCATCACGGCTTCGACGCCCTTCTCCACGCCACGCCTGAACGGCGCGAGCTCGATTCGATCGAGCCGGGCGCGATCGAACGAGATCACCGGCAGGCCGAGGTGACTGTCGACGTCCGTGTCGCCGTGGCCGGGAAAATGTTTCAGCGTCGCGATGATTCCTCCGGCGCGCGCGCCGTCGATGTACGCCGACACGAGTGCGCCGACGCGATCCGCTTCCTCACCGTACGAGCGCGTGTTGATCACAGGGTTGCGCGGGTTGTTGTTGACGTCGGCGACCGGCGCGAAGTTGACATGCACGCCGATCGCACGCGATTCGAGGCCCGTAATCCGTGCCTCTTCGCGCACCAGGCGCTCGTCGCCAGCGGCGCCCATCGCCATCTGCCGCGGGAACGTCGTCGCTCCCGCGATTCGGAAACCAACGCCGGTCTCGAAGTCCGCGGTATTCAGCAGCGGAACTGACGAGATCGACTGCAATCGGTTTGTCAGGAACGCGACCGGAAACGGCTGACCGAGGATGACGGTGCCGTACGCCGGGTTCAGCAGAACGGATGGCGCGGGTTGCGAGGCACCAAAGACGTGGAATCCGGCGACGTGAAAGTCCTTGACGAGCCGCACGAGCTGTTCGAACGCGTCGCTGTCCGTGCTCAAGAAGTTCGAGTCGAATGACGGCACGATCAGCTGACCGATCTTCTCGCCAACCGTCAGCTTCTTGAGCGTATCGTCTACCCATCGCGATGCGTCCCGGTCGAGGACGAACGCCGGCCGCGCCGCATTGTGGACGACGGCGATCGAAGCGACCACTGCGAGCGCGCACGCGAACCGACGCATCACGGACAGGATCCTAACATCGGTGCCTGCGGTCGGGGCTACAATGGCGCGATGCCCGCGGACGTCGAGCACAAGGCGCAGGCGCCACGTTCGGTGCAGTGCTTCGTCATCACCGTCAGCGACACACGGACGGAAGAAACAGACACGAGCGGACACGCGATCGCAGACTTGCTCCGCGCGGCGGGTCACCGCATCGAAGGCCACACGATCGTCAAAGACGATGCCGAGCTGGTACGGGACACGATCGTGCGTCAGCTGGCCAACCCGTCGGTGCAGGCGATCGTCACGACGGGCGGCACCGGCATCACGTCGCGCGACAGCACGTACGAAGCGGTCTCCGCGCTGCTGCAGAAACGCCTCGACGGATTCGGTGAGCTGTTCCGCATGCTGAGCTATCAACAAATCGGATCGGCGGCGATGATGAGCCGCGCCTGCGCCGGCCTCGCGGCCGGAAGAATTCTCGTGTCGCTCCCCGGATCCGAAGCGGCTGTGCGGCTCGCCATGGACAAGCTCGTCATCCCGGAGCTGGCGCACATGGTCCAGCAAGCGCAGAAGTGAGACCGTTCAGCACGACGATCTCACTCGACGAGGCGCGTCAGCGCTTGGACGCGGCCTTGCGGCCCATCGCGCGCATCGAACGTGTGCCGCTCGACCAGGCGGTCAACCGCGTCGCCGCTGATCACGTTGTCTCCGACCTGTCAGTTCCACCGTTCGCGCGATCGGCCATGGACGGCTACGCCGTCGTTGCCGCCGAAACGACCGGCGCGAGCGCCGGTTCGCCGGTGACCTTGCACGTGGTCGATCGCGTATTCACCGGACAGATGTCGACAGCGATCGTCGGCCGCGGCGCGTGCGTCGAAATCGCGACCGGCGCGCCGCTGCCGGGCGGCGCCGATGCGGTCGTGATGGTCGAGGATACGAAGACGAACCGGGATGGCGTCGCCGTGCTCAACGCGGTGACCGCTGGTCAGAACGTCGGCCGCAAGGGCGCCGACATCGCACCCGGCGACGTCGTCGTCTCCACCGGTGATCTCCTGACGCCGAGCCGGGTGGGCGCGCTTGCGGCGATTGGCCGCGTCGACGTCAGCGCGTACGCGAAGCCGCGCGTCGCGATTCTCTCGACCGGCAACGAGGTCACGGACCCGGGCCGGCCGCTCGAGCCCGGTCAGATCTACGACGTCAATCGATTCACGCTGGGCTCGGTCGTTTCGGCACATGGCGGCGTGCCCGAGCTGCGCCGATCGGCGCAGGACAGCGTCGAGGCGCTCGTGCAGGCGCTCGACGCCTGCGCGGACGCCGACGTCATCGTGTTTTCCGGCGGCAGCTCGGTTGGCGATCGCGATCTGGTCGTCGACGCGATCGCGCAGCGCGGCGACATGATCTTCCACGGCATCGCGGTCCGTCCGGGCAAACCCACTGCGTTCGCGGTCGTCCGGTCCAAGCCGTTCTTTGGTATGCCGGGCAATCCGACGTCGTGCCTTTCGAACGCATACATCCTTTTTGTGCCGTTTCTTCGTGCGACGGCGCGCCTGCCTCCATATGCGCCGCAGAAGCTGCGCATGCCGCTCGGGGCACGAATCGCGTCCGCTGCCGGCCGCCACCAGTTTTATACCGTTCGCCTGCGCGACGGCGTCGCGATGCCGGCGTTCAAGGGCTCGGGCGACATCACGAGTCTGTCGCAGGCGGATGGGTACATCGAGATCCCAGCGACGGACAGCGTGGTCGAGGAGGGAGAAGTCGTTGAGGTGACGATGTTCTAGAACCACGAGGTGCACGGGTGCACGGTGCACCGGTGCACGAACGCGCGCGGATTAGCGGCGGCCGATGCGGCGCTCGTATTCGAGCTCGAGGACGTCTGCGGTGTGGAGATCGAAGGCTGGCGCAGACCGCGCATACGCGCCGCGGAACTCGGTGTGGCAGCGATAGCAGACGGTCACATCCTTCAGCCGGCCGTACACAACGAGATCGATCAGCGCGGCCGATGCGAGGATGCTGTACGCGATCAGGTCACGTCCGAACCAGTAGAATCCCGCGCTGATGAGCGCGCCGATGATCACAACCGTCAGCCCGACCTTGGGATCGAAATCCTTGCGGATGTAGAAATCACGGCCGGAACAGACGGGACAGAGATCGACGGCACGATCCGCCTTCACCGCGTCGCTCAGCACCAGCGGAATCTGTCGGCTGCACTTTCCGCAGGTGATCGCGTCTACGGTCTCGGACGAGCTGATCGGCAGTCCGGCGTCGCACTTGGGGCACTTGGCAAGAATCTGCATCGATGACGGCAACACACCATTTTATGGCGGCGCCGCATTCGCCGTCACTGCGCGCAAGTCAGCCACGTCATTCTTCGCGGAGCGCGGCCGTCGGCTCGAGTCGTGAGGCCCGCCACGCGGGCACATAGCTCGCGATCGCGCCGACGACCGCCAGCGCGAGGATCGCCGAAATCAGCGTGCCTGGATCCCCGGGCTTCAAACCGAAGAGCAGCGCGCCGGCCCATCGTGCGGCGCCAACCGCCGCAAGCCCGCCGACGACGATGCCGGCGGTGAGCAGCGTGGCGGCCTCGCGCATGATCATGCCGATGACGGCGTGCCGATCGGCGCCGAGCGCGATCCGGATGCCGATCTCGTTGCGCCGGCGCTCCACCATGTACGACATCACGCCGTAGAGGCCGATCGTCGCGAGCAGCGCGGCCAGCATCCCGAAAAAGCCGGACAGCGTCGCCATGAGCCGCTCGCGCAGCAGCGACTCGCGGACGAGGGTGTTCAACGTCCGGAACCGGAGTACCACGGACGGTTGCGCCGCGGAGGCCGCTGCGTTGATTTCGGCGGTCAACGTCGACAGCGGCGCCGTCGATCGCACGAGGACGCTGAAAGAGGCATCTGGTTTCGCGTCCTGCGCAGCGGCGAGGAAGGCAACCGGCATGAACTCCTCCCTCAGATCGGTGTATTTCGCGTCCTTCACCAGGCCGATGATCTCGTAGACGGGGCGGTCGACACCGACGCCTTCTTCAACCTGAAATGTCTGCCCGACCGGATTCTTGCCGCCGAAAAACATCCTCGCGAATGTTTCGGTGACGATCGCCACCTTCGGCGACGCAACGGAATCTCGACCGTCGAAGTCCCGTCCCGCCAGCATCGGCGTCGCCATCGTCTTGAAATAAGTCGGTCCGACCGCGTTGAAGTTGACGTTCTCCTTTCGGGTCTGTCCTCCGAACACGATTTGATTATTCCAGCCACTGCCGCTCATCGGAACGATGTACGCCTCGGACGCCGCGTCGACTCCCGGCAGATGCCGAAGCCGATCGGTGAGATCGTTGAACGCCGCTCGCCTGCCTCCCTCTGGAATATTCGCGCCGCCGATGTCGAGGTCCACGATGACGACGCCGTCCTGCCGGAAGCCGGCATCGAGCGCCGACAGATTTCTGAGGCTGCGAACGAAGAGCAACGCGCCGACGACCAGCACGAGCGACAGGCCGACCTGGATCACGACCAGCGTGCGGCGCAGGCCGAACCGTTCGCGCGAATCGGTCGACCCGCGACTGCCGGCCTTCATCGCGGCGCCAGGTTCGGTTGACGTCGCGCGGATCGCCGGAGTCAGCCCGAACACGAGGCACGTCGCGAGCGCGAGCGCGCCGGTGAACGCAAAGATGCGCCAGTCAGTCGCCAGATCCACGAACATCCTGTTTTCTTTCGTGGTCATTAGCGCGACGAGAAAGCCGCTCAGCCATCGAGCGACGAGCAGTCCGCCGATACCGCCGATCGTCGACAACAGCAGGCTTTCTGCGAGCAGCTGCCGGACGACGCGGCCGCGCGATGCGCCAATCGCGAGGCGGACGGCGATTTCACGTTCGCGAGCGGTGGCGCGCGCCAGCATCAGGTTCGCCAGGTTCGCACACGCAATCACGAGGACGAGACCCGTCGTCGCGAGAAGCAACCACAGCGACGTTTCGTACTCGCGGCGAAGCGACGACACGCCGGTGCCGGCCGGAAACGCCGCCAGCTTGAACGTCAGGTAATTCTCCGCGTCCTGCGGTCGGTACTTCGGCGGCAGCGTCGAACGAAAGAGGTTCGGCGAAATCGCTGCGAGCTGCGCCGACGCGCTCGCCATCGTCCAGCCTGGCTTGAGCCGTCCGAACGCGCCGAGGAACCAGACGTCCTGTTTGTCGAGGCCGCTCGGGTTCCGCGTGAGCGGCTCCGAACAGAGAGGCAGCGCCACGTCGAAGGTCCGGCCGACTTCGAGGCCGAAGAACTGCGGCGGCGTGACGCCGACGATCTCGTACGCATGACGCTCGAGCGTGAGCGTTTGCCCGATGGCAGACGCCTCTCCGCCAAGCTCGCGCTGCCAGAATCCGTAGCTCACGACGACGGGCGGTGCAGAGCAGCCGCGGCGATCATCGGCCGGTGATAGAACGCGTCCGAGGAGCGGCGTCACGCCGAGCGTGCTGAAGAAGTCGCCGTTCACCCAGAGGCCGGTCGCGTAGCGCGCTTCACCCGCGGGCGCCATGTTGAACGTTGCCGTTCCCCACGCGGCGAGCCCCGAGAACGCGTCCTGCGCGTCACGAAGGTGTTCGAACTGCGGATTGGTCAGACTCGGCCGGCGCCCGGTGAACTGACCGGTCCGGCCGCCTTTCGGGCTGTCGATGCGGATTTCGGCGAGCTCCGACGGGTTATGGACCGGCAGCGTGCGGATTCGAACGGCATCGAGCAGCTGGAAGATCGCGGTGTTGGCGCCGACGCCGAGCGCGAGCGAAAGGACGGCCACGATCGCAAAGCCGGGGTTGTGCCGCAGCAGGCGAAATCCGTGGCGGAGGTCGCGCCAGGCGCTGTCGAGGAATGCAATGGTGTTCATCCGGTAAATCTCCTCGCGCACGTGCGTCGCGTTGCCGAGCTTCCGTCGTGCGGCGAGCCGCGCGTCCGCCGCCGACATGCCGCGCGCGATGTTCTCGTCGGTTTCGATCGCGAGGTGCGCCTCGATCTCGCGGGCGCGCTCGTCGTCCCATCGTCCGCGACGGAAGAATCGGCGCACGCCCATCTCACGCAGGCCGCAGGATGGCGTTGACGGCGCGAACGATCGCGTCCCAGCGATTGGTCTGTTCGGTCAGCTGGCGGCGTCCGGACGGCGTCAGGCGGTAGTAGCGGGCGCGCCGGTTGTTCTCCGACGTGCCCCAGAACGACGCGATCCAGCCACGGTCTTCGAGCCGGTGCAGCGCCGGATAGAGCGATCCGTGCTCGACCTGCAGCACGGCGTCGGACTGATGCTCGATGACGTGCGCGATCGTGTGGCCGTGCGCCGGCCCGAGGACGAGCGTCTTCAGAATCAACAGGTCGAGCGTTCCCTGAAGCAATTCACCCTGGATAGGCGCATTTCCGCGTTTCGGCATGATGTGCCGCCATCCTACCACTAGATCATCTACCTGAGAGCTTCGACGGCCGCCACCGCTGAACGGTTAGCAGCGGTCGTGAGGAGGCGGCGACGCGGCGCGGCTCAGCCGCGCAGCGGTTTCTAGCGGCCGGGGAAAAACGACGGCAGCGCGAGGTCGCGCATCGTGTGCAGGCCTGGCGTCGCCGCGAGGACCTTGGGGATGGAGTTCACGGCGATCGACGCGGTAGCGACATCGCCGTGGATGCCGCCCGCAATTTTCATGGACAGGTTCGGCGATCCTTCGATCTCGACCGAATCGTACGTCTCCGGCGATCCGAGGAACGCCTCCATGTGCAGCTTGATGACCGGCTCGCCCTTGCGGTAGCCAACGCCGTCCTGGACGATGCCGCAGACGTAGCCGGGATCGACCGCCAGGAACTCGCTCGAAATCGTGACCGACGCGAGCTTCGGGTTGATGTCGTCGGTGATCCGGTCGAGCGTCCAGCCAAGCGCGTCCGCGATCATCGCGATCGACTCCGTCAGCCCGACATGACGGACGCTACCGTCCTCCACCTTCTTCTGAAACTGTTCGGTGGTCAGGCCCGCGCCGATCTTCTGCTGGAACGGCAGCCGGCGGATGCGCGCGTCCTGGATGCGGTTGATGGTCACGCGCTCGACGCGCTCGCACACCGCCGTCAGCGCGATCGGCAGCGCATCCATCGCGAAGCCGGGATTGACGCCGGTGCCGAGAACGCCCACCTTCGCCTTCTTCGCCCACGTGTGAACCTGGCGCGCCTGACGGATGTGCGTGTATCCCGGATACGACAGCTCCTCAGTCGTGGACACGATCGGGATTCTCGCCTTCAGGATCGTCTCGATCTGCGGCATCACCTTCTTGATCGACGATGCGGTGCAGAGCATGACTACGTCGGGCTTCGCGGCTTTGAGCGCCTTGCCGGCGTCGTTCGACACCTTCACGCTGAGACGACGCGGCAGACCGACGACGTCGCCGAGATCGCGTCCGACTTTCGCGGGGTCGATGTCGATGCCGCCGACGATCTTGAAGCCCGCGCGCCCGGCAACCTGCTTGACGATCGCGGCCCCGATCGGACCGAGCCCGAAGTGCATCACACGAATGTTCGGCATAAGCTTTGGAATTATATATGGACAACCATCCAGGCGGGCTGACGCGCGACCACGTCGTGTGGGCGTACCGGATTCTGCTCGATCGCGACCCCGAGAACGAGGACGTCATCGGACCGAAACTCGCCGGCTCCGCCGACACGCGCGAGCTGCGCCATCACCTGATGACGTCCGCCGAGTTCCAGGACAGGAACCGCGACTACGCGCACACCAACGATCGAACCATCGTCATCAAGGAGCTCGACGGTCCGGGAAGCGCCAGGTTGTTCGTCGATCTGTCAGATCACGTCATCGGACTGAGCATCGTTCGCGGACACTATGAAGCAGCGGAGATCGCGTTCGTCAAGCGGCTGCTCCGCGAAGGCGACGGCGCCATCGACGTCGGCGCACACATCGGCGTGTTCTCGATGCACATGGCCGCTCAGGTCGGCGCGTCCGGACGCGTCTACGCCTTCGAGCCGTTTCCCGCCAACGCCGACCTGCTCGAGCGATCGATCGCCGAAAACGGCTTCGCCGACCGCGTCGTGTTCCAGCGCGCGGCCGTCTCGAGCGCGAGCGGAACGGCCGTTTTGACGTTCCCGCAGGAGACCCTGAATTCCGGCGGCGCCTACCTGCTCCGCCAGGGCACGACACCGGTGGGCGGCAACCTCGTCGCGCCCGTTCCCGTCGTCGCGCTCGACGATCTCGGCATCCGCCGGCAGATCCGGTTCATCAAGATGGACGTCGAGGGCGCGGAACCCCTCGTCATGCGCGGGGCGCGGCGCCTGCTGCGCGAACAGAAGCCGACGATTCTGTCCGAGCTGCATCCGACGCAGCTCGATCGCGCGTCGGGGACGACCGTCACCGGTTTTCTCGACGAGATGCGTCAGATTGGTTATCGCGCCCACTACCTCGATGGCGGCGAGATCGGTGCACCGCTCGAACACGCACCGGCTGAGGCGCTGATCTCGATCGTGCTGGTTCCTGACACGGCGTGACGGCGTCACGCGAGCGTTCCCGGTAGTGTTAGGATTCCGAGCCATGCGCACCGCCATCGCCGGATCAGGCTTCGTCCTCCTCTCGCTGCTCGTCGCGAGCCTCGGCGCTCAACAAACAGCCGTCTCGCTCGCGATCGTCGGCGCCACCGTCCTGGACGGCAACGGCGGACCGCCAATCCGCGACGCGGCGATCATCGTCAGCGGCGGCCGGATTACCGCCATCGGTCCGCGCGCGTCAACTACCGTGCCGTCGGACGCGCAAACGATCAACGCCGGCGGAAAGTTCGTCGTGCCCGGCTTCACGGATACGAACGTCCACCTGTCGCTGTACGGCGGCATGAACGACCGGTACGAGACGCTGGTGCGCTACTTCGATCGCCAGCAGGACATCGTCCTCGAGGCGGCGCAGACGCAACTGCGGTACGGCGTGACGACCGTGCGCGACAGCTACGGGATGCTCCGGCCGCTCGTCGCGGTGCGCGATCGCATCGCGTCCGGCGGCGCGATCGGCCCTCGGATTCTCGCGGCCGGCAACATCGTCGGCTGGAGCGGACCGTACTCGATCAGCTTCAGCCTGACGCGCACGCAGAGCCTGACGCTCTTCCAGGAACAGATGAACGACGAGATCGCGCAGGGCGCCGGCGAAGAGCTGATGGGGATGACGCCGCCCGAGCTCGCCCGCGCCATCGACGCGTATTTCGACAAGGGTCCCGACTTCCTGAAATACGGCGGCACGAGTCATTTCTCGGAGCCGACCTTCATCGGCTTCTCGCCTGAAGCGCAGAAGACGCTCGTCGAGCGCGCCCACGCGCGCGGCCGCTTCGCGGAAACGCACGCGACCAGCCCGGAAGGCTTGCGCATCGCGATCGATGCCGGCATCGATGGCATCCAGCATCCGGAGCTGCTCGACGGCCACGATCTGCCGGACGACCTCGTGCGCCGCATCCACGAGCGCGGCATCGTCTGCTCGATGCTCGTCAACACGATTACCGGCGAGGTCTGGGAAAAGCACGTGAAGGATCGCGCCGAGGCAGAAAAGAAGCACGCGGAGGCCGACAAGAAATCCGGCAACCGGCCGCGGACCTCCTTCGAAGAACGGCAGCGCGCCGTGGACCTCGGACTCGAGCTCGAATCGCGGCGCAAGAACGCGCAGACCTTGATTCGCGCGGGCGCCGTCGTCACGGTGGGGACGGATAACTACTGGGCAGCGGCGAGCGAACTGTCGCGCACGCCGAAGCCGCAGAACCAGGATCACGGCATCGGCACGATCATCGGCATCGAGGGCCTCGTCGAACTGGGGATGACGCCGGCGCAGGCGATCGTCGCGGCGACGAAGAACGGCGCCATCGCCGCAAAGGCGCTCGCCGAGCAGGGAACGCTCGAGGTCGGCAAGCGCGCCGACCTGCTCGTGCTCGACGCCGATCCCCTGGCAGACATCCACAACATCCGGAAGATCGGCGTCCTCGTCAAGGACGGCCGGGTCGTGGATCGCGCGTCGCTGCCGCAGAAACGCGTGCTGTCGCGTCCGCCCGCAGGCGCCACGCACTGAGATGTCTTCCTGTCGGCCCGGGCGTGCGCGCGGACGCGGCGCCACGCCGGTGTCATTTCGCCGCGGAGTCGCGATCGCCGCGCTGATATTCGCGGCGGCTGCACCCGCCCGCTCGCAAAGCGCCGCCGCGACTGCAGCGCCACGTTCCCCGCGCAACGCGAACTACGTGATCACCGCGACGCTCGATCCGCGTGAGCGCACGATCAAGGCCACCGAGACCATCACGTGGCGGAACATCACCGCGACGACCGCGACCGAGCTGCAGTTTCATCTGTACTGGAACGCCTGGACCAGCACGCGGACGACGTGGATGCGCGAGCGCGCGCTTGGCGGCTCGCGCGAGTTCAGCCGGCGGGCGGACGAGTGGGCGCGGATCGAGGTCGCTTCCGTGAAGATGGTCGCGCCGAACGCGGCCGACCTCACGACCGCGCAGCACTTCATCACGCCGGACGACGACAATGGTGACGACCACACCGTGATGGCGGTGCCGCTGCCGCAGCCGGTCGGACCTGGCGGCACGGTCGCCGTCGAGGTCGCGTGGACCGCTCACGTGCCGCGCACGTTCGCGCGCACCGGCGCAATCGGCAACTTCTTCTTCATCGCGCAATGGTTCCCGAAGCTCGGCGTCCTGCAGGCGGATGGGTGGAACTGCCATCAGTTTCACGCCGGTACTGAATTCTTTTCCGACTACGGCGTCTACGACGTCTCGCTCACCGTGCCGCAGCGCTGGATCGTCGGCGCGACGGGGCTCGAACGCGAGCGGCGCGACAACGTGGACGGAACCGCGACGCATCGCTACGTCCAGGAGGACGTGCACGACTTCGCGTGGACGACGAGCCCCGATTACGTCGAGCGGACAGCGCGGTTCGAACATCCGTCACTGCCCGCCGTGGACATGCGGCTCCTGCTGCAGCCCGAACACCTCTCACAAGCCGATCGTCACTTCGACGCGACGCGCACCGCGCTCAAGTACTACGGCGAGTGGTTCGGTCCGTATCCGTACGGCCACATCACGATCGTCGATCCGGCGTACCAGAGCGGGGCCGGCGGCATGGAGTATCCGACGCTCTTCACGGCCGGCACGCGATGGCTGGCGCCGCAGCACGTGACGACGCCCGAAGGCGTCACGATCCACGAGGCCGGCCACCAGTTCTGGTACGGCATCGTCGGCAACAACGAATTCGAGGATGCCTGGATGGACGAGGGCATCAACACCTACTCCGCCGCGCGCGCGACGGCGCAGGTCTACGAGCCCAACTTCCTGGCGTTCCGCGTTTTCGGCCGCTTCGTTCCGTGGGTCATTCGCGACGTTCCTCTCTCCCGCGAGTTCGACGATGACGGTGCGGTCGGATATCGGCGCGACGCGAGAAGCGACGTCCCGTCGACGCCCAGCTTCCGATACTTTCCATCCACCGGCGGCAGCATCACGTACTTCAAGACCGCACTCTGGCTGAACACGCTCGAACGCTGGCTGGGCTGGAGCACCGTTCAGCGAACGCTGGCCGCGCATTTCGATCGCTGGAAGTTCAAGCATCCGAAGCCTGCTGATTTCTTCGCGATCGCCAGCGAGACCGCCGGCCGCGACTTGACGCCGTTCTTCGACCAGGTCTATCGCAGTTCGAACGTCTTCGACTACGCGGTCGATTCGCTCGATGTCACGCGCGAGGACGGCCAGTGGCGATCGACCGTCGTCGTCCGCCGCGAAGGCGAAGCGCTCTTTCCGGTGGACGTCCGCATGACGTTCGAGAACGGCGAACAGGTCACGGAACACTGGACTGACGATGCCCGATGGCGATTGTTCGTCTACGTGGGCGCCTCGCCGGTCGAGACGGCGGAGGTCGATCCGAATCGCGTCCTCCTGCTCGACGTCAATTTCACGAACAACTCGGTGACGCGCCATCCACGCGCCGGAAAGGCGGCGACGAAGTGGTCGCTGACGTGGATGGTGTGGCTGCAGGATTGCCTGCTCTCGTGGGCAGCGCTCGTATGAACGGCAACCTGCCCACGCGCGCCGCAATCAGTGCGCGGACAGCGTGGTTCGACGGCGCCGGCCGGGTGACGCGCGCCCCGTTGCTGCTCGCCGGCGTCTGGGCGTTGACGATCTTCGTCAGCCTGCCGCTGACGATCGTGCTCCGCGGGATGATCGCGCGCCATCTCGGTGACAGCCTCGAGGCCGCGACCGCCGCGTCCGGCGTCAACCCCACCTGGATGGCGGAGTTCATGAACCAGTCGAGCGGCGTCGGCACGACGTTCGACCCGGCGATCATCGGCTTCGCCGCCGTCCTCGGCAACGTCAGCGACTTTCTCGACAACGTTCACAGCCCGACGGTGATCGTCGCTGCCGCATCCGCGTACATGGCGGGGTGGTTGTTCCTCGCGGGTGGCATTCTGGACCGCTACGCGCGCGATCGTCCGACGCGCGCGTCGGGATTCTTTGCGGCGTCGGGCGTGTACTTCTGGCGGTTCCTGAGGCTCGGCGCGATCCAATGGGTCGTGTACGCGCTGCTCTTCCGCAGCGTGCATCCACTGCTCTTCGATCGCGTGTTCTCGCGGCTGACGCACGAAACGAGCGTCGAGCGGACGGCGTTCCTGATTCGCGTCGCGCTGTACGTGGTGTTTGTCCTGCTGATTGCGGCGGCCAATCTGGTTTTCGATTACGCCAAAGTGCGAGCGGTGGTCGAGGACCGGCGCAGCATGCTCGCGTCCATCGTGGCGAGCGTCCGCTTCGTCGGGCGGACCGGCGCCGCACGCAGGCTCTACGTGATCAACGTCGCCGTGTTCGTGCTCTGTCTGGTGTTGTACGCGTGGATGGCGCCTGGCGCGCAGGGTGGGTCGCTGCGAACGTGGATCGCCTTCGCCATCGGGCAGGTCTACGTCCTGCTCCGCCTGTGGATCAAACTCGTGTTCTGGGCGTCAGAAACCGCGCTGTTCCAGGGCCGCCTGGCCCACGCCGGTTATGTGGCTGCGCCGCAGCCGACGTGGCCCGATTCGCCGGCAGCCGAAGCGATTATGCCGCTCGCGCAATGATCGACCGGATGCCGTCCGCATCCAGCGATTCGACGACGAGCAGTTCCTCGGCCATCGCACGAACAACTGCTCTGTTCTTTGCGACGATCTGGCGCGCGGTCTCGTAGCCGCGCAGGACAAGCTCGCGCACTTCCTCGTCGACGCGCTGCGCGGTCGCCTCGCTGATGCCGGCTCCGCGTTCCGTTTCCCATGGATTGCCCGGCGTCCTGAACGCGAGCGGACCGAGCGGCGACATCCCGAATTCACAGACCATCCGGCGCGCAATGTCCGTCGCGCGCTCGATGTCGTTGCCCGCGCCACTCGTCATCTGACGCAGGAACAGCTCCTCGGCGACGCGTCCGCCCATGAGGATGGCAATCTGCGCCTCGAGAAACTCGCGCGTGTGCGTGTGGCGATCGTCTTCCGGCAGCTGCATCGTGACGCCGAGCGCCCGGCCGCGAGGAATGATCGTCACCTTGTGCAGCGGATCCGCGTGCTCGAGCAGCGCCGCGACGACCGCGTGTCCCGACTCGTGGTACGCGCAGGTGTTGCGCTCGTGCTCCGTCATCCTGAGCGATCGCCGCTCGACGCCCATGAGGACCTTGTCGCGCGCCTGCTCCAGATCGTCTCCGCGCACGATCGTGCGGCCGGCGCGGACCGCGAGGAGCGCGGCCTCGTTGATCAGGTTCGCGAGATCCGCGCCCGAGAATCCCGGCGTGCCGCGCGCGATACGGTGCATGTCGACGCTCTCGTCGAGCGCAACCTTCTTGGCGTGGATGCGCAGGATCTCCTCGCGCCCTTTCAGGTCCGGCGCGCCGACGGTCACCTGCCGATCGAATCGACCGGGCCGGAGCAGCGCGGGATCGAGAATGTCGGGACGATTGGTCGCCGCGACGACGACGATGCCCTGGTTCGGCGCGAAGCCGTCCATCTCGACGAGCAGCTGATTCAGGGTTTGCTCGCGTTCTTCGTGGCTGAGCGACTGCCCGCCGCGGCTGCGGCCGACCGCGTCGAGCTCGTCGATGAAGACGATGCACGCGGGATGCTTGCGCGCGTCCTTGAACAGTCGGCGGATGCGCGATGCGCCGACGCCGGCGTACATCTCGACGAAATCCGATCCGCTGGCGAAGAGAAACGGAACCTTGGCCTCGCCCGCGATGGAACGCGCGAGAAGCGTTTTGCCGGTGCCGGGCGGCCCGACCAGCAGGACGCCTTTCGGAATCCGGCCGCCGATGGCCGAGAAGCGTTCCGGCTCGCGGAGAAAGTCGACGATCTCCTTCACTTCCTCCTTCGCCTCGTCCACACCGGCGACGTCGTCAAAGGTGATCGCGGTCGGTTCTCGATTGGCGTCGCGCGACTTGCTCTCGAGCGCAGGAATGCGGCCCGTGGTCACGCGGTAGAGCGTCGCGCCGAGCAGCGTGAAGAACAGGAGGCCGACCGCGAGCGCGCCGTAGCTGTACGCGGACTGCTCGGGAGCGTTGCGGACGTCGATGCGGACGTGCTTGGCGGCAAGATCGGCGACGAACGCGTGGTTCGCCACGACGTAGCCCGTCGGCGCAACCGTGCGTCGCGTGCTGCCGTCGGCCAGCGTGAAGTCGAGCGTGTCGCCGTTGACGACAATCGCTGTGACGTCAACCGCCGAACCATTCACATGAGCGAGGAGCTCAGAGAACGGAACCGTTTCGATCGTGGGCGCAGTGCGGCCGCGAAGCGCCGTGGCGATCGCGATGAGCACGAGAAGAGCGGCTGCTGCGCCTGCGAACACCGTACGCCGGGACCACCTGCGGGCAAACACGTGAACTCCTGTCGAAACCCGGGCCGGAAGGAGGCGACCGCCGGCGCGCCCGATGGGCACGACGGAGCCGGCTTCGACCAAACCGCTGCAACCAGTTGTGTTGAGTGGGATTTCCGCGGGGGGACGCGGAAAACATCTTCAATCCTAACATACGTATCGGCCGCATTCGCGCTCGACAACACGTCGATCGCGCGCGTTGCGGCAGAGCCGTATGGCGAGTCGTCGCCGCGGCGGAAACAATCCTGCGCTAGAGGTCGGCGAACTTGTAGCCCACGCCCCAGACGGTCAGCAGCAGACGCGGCTCAGCGGGCTCGGACTCGATCCGGCGTCGGAGGCGCTTCACCAGCGTGTCCACGCTGCGTACCGTGACGAACGTATCGCCGCGCCAGATCTTCGCCAGCAGCGCTTCGCGGCTGAAGACGATGCCGACGTGCGTCGCGAGGAGATAGAGGAGGCGGAACTCCTGATCCGTCAGCTCCACGTCGCGGCCGTCGACGCGGACGCGTCGCCGAGACGGATCGATTTCGATGCCGTGAACGGCGACCGCGTTGCCGAGCTCGTCCGAATGTCCCGGCGCGGTGGATTGCGCGAGACGCGGACGCCGGAGCAGCGCCCGCGCGCGCGCGACGAGCTCGCGCACGCCGAACGGCTTGGTGAGATAGTCGTCGGCTCCGCTCTCGAGACCGAGCACCTTGTCCGATTCGTCGCGCCGCGCGGTGATGACGAGAATCGGCACGTCGTGGTTCGTCCGCCCGTTGCGGACGGCGCGCGTGAGCGCGACGCCATCGAGGCCGGGGATCATCAGATCGAGCACCAGCAGATCGAACCGCTCAGCTTCGGCCCGCTTCAACGCGTCCTGGCCGTTGCCCAGCCCCTCGCACGAATAACCTTCGAGGCCAAGGTGCAGGCATACCAGCTCGCGGATGTGCGGCTCGTCTTCGACAACGAGCACGCGCGGAATCATCGATTTGTCACCGTTTGTCCATGTAGCAGTCACGTCGTTTCAGTCCAATCAGATACAAGGAGCGACACCGATGAACAAGACCTTCAGGAACGTGGCCCTCGCCGTCGTTGCCGCCTTCGCGGTGGCGGCGGCTGTCGGCAGTCCTTCAGTCAGTGCTCAAAATGGGAATACGAACCAGTCCGCCCCGCCGTTTATGGGCCACGGCGGACGAGGCGGTCCGGGCGGTCCGATGGGAATGGGCATGCTGCCGATGCTGCCCAGGGAACTCGGGCTCACCGACGCGCAGCGCGATCAGATCCGCGCCATCGGGCAGACGCACAGCGACGAGTGGAAGGCGCTGATGACGCGGTCCCGCACCGCACATACCGCGCTCGACGCCGCGATCACGGCCGACACGGTGGATGAAGGAACGATTCGTCAGGACAGTGCGGCGGTGGCAGCGGTCGACGCGGACATGGCGGTCGCGCGCGCCCAGGCGCACGCCGAGGTCATGCAGCTGCTGACGGCGGATCAGAAGACGAAGCTGAAGGAACTGAGAGCGCAGTTCAACGCGCGCCGACAGTCACCTCGCGGACAGCAGTAACGATATGCGTGGCGGAAATCCCGAAGCGCTCGAGCAGCTCTTCGGGTTTCCCGCTGCGCGGAATCTCACGAACGGCGAGGCGGTGCACGGTGAACCCGGCATCCGCGACGGCTTCCGCCACCGCATCGCCGACGCCGCCCGCCGCGTAATGATCTTCGACCGTGATGAGATGGCCGCCTGTCGCGCGCGCCGCCGCGACCAGCGCTTCCCGATCGACCGGCGCGAGTGAATAGAGATCGATCACTCGAATCGCCGTCCCGCCCGCTTTGAGCGTGTCGTACGCCTTCAACGCCTCGAACACGGTCACGCCGGCGCCGACGACCGTCGCAACGTCCTGCGCGCTCTGGCGGATCACTTTCAGGCCGCCGATTTCGAACGTCTCGTCGTTCTTGTAGATGACCGGCGTCTTTGGACGGCTGGTGCGGATGTACGCCGGTCCCGCGTGGTACGCGGCGAGCGCGACGAGACGCTCGGCGCTGACGCCGTCGCACGGATAGAGGACCGCGTAGTTCGGCTCCGCGCGGAACGTCGCCAGATCCTCGAGCGCCATCTGCGACGGACCGTCCTCGCCGATCGATATGCCGGCGTGCGATCCCGCGAGCTTGATGTTCACGTTGCTGATCGCCGCCATGCGGACGAAATCGGCCGCGCGGCTCAGGAAGCACGCGAAGGTGGACGGAAACGGAATCGCGCCGCGCGCCGCCAGTCCCATCGCCGCGCCGACCATCACCTGCTCCGCGATGAAGTTCTCGTAGAACCGATCGGGCAGCGCCTTCTCGAATTTGTCGCTGAACGTCGAGTTCTTCACGTCGGCGTCGAGCGCGACGACGCGGGTGTCGGCGGCGCCGAGCTTGGCGAGCGCGGTGCCGTAGGCTTCGCGCGTCGCGACCTCCTCGCCGAGCCGATAGTCGGGCGGCGCGACGGGTTTGGGCGCGGCCGGCTCCGGATTGTTCGCCGGCGGCATCGGAATGTGACGCGCGAGATTGCTGTCGGCGCCGGCGACGACCTGCTGTTCGAGCTCGGCGATCGCCCGCTGCATCTCGTCGCCTTTCTTGAACGCCTTGCCGTGCCAGCCGTCCTTGCCTTCGACGGACGCGACGCCCTTGCCCTTGATCGTCCGGGCCAGGATCATCGTCGGCTGCCCTTTCGTCGCGCGCGCTTCGGCGAACGCGGCAAGGATGGCCGCCATGTCATGCCCGTCGATCACGATCGCGTGCCAGCCGAACGCACGCCAGCGGCGTGCGAACTGCTCCATGTCGTGCTGCCACATCGTCGGCCGGCTCTGACCGAGCGCGTTCACATCGGTGATGCCGCACAGGTTGTCGAGTTTGTCGAGCGTGGCGACGTTCGCCGCTTCCCAGACCGATCCTTCCGCGCTCTCGCCGTCGCCGAGCAGCACGTAGGTTCGATAGGTCGATCCGATGCGGCGTGCGTTCAACGCGCTGCCGATCGCGGCGCAGATTCCCTGGCCGAGCGAACCGGTCGCGACGTCCACGAACGGCAGCCGCGGCGTCGGATGCCCTTCGAGGTCCGATCCGATCTGCCGCAGCTTCAGCAGTTCGCTGCGTGGGAAGGCGCCGGCCTCAGCCCACGCCGCGTACAAGATCGGCGCGGCATGTCCTTTCGACAGCACGAACCGGTCGGCCTGCGGATTCTTCGGATTCTTCGGATCGAAGCGCATCTCCGCGAAGAACAGCGCGGACATCACGTCGGCCATCGACATGCAGCTCGTGGGATGGCCGCTGCCGGCTTCCGATGTCGAGCGGATGGAGTCGATCCGGAGTTGCGTGGCGACGTTTTTCAGTGCGGGAATCAGCTGGTTCGGTTCGGTCATGAGAGGAGACTCAAGAGGTTGGTGTTCGGAATTCGCTGTCGCCCGAACGGCCCGATTCTAGTTCAAGGACGGCAACACCGTAAATCGCGCCAGCCGAGCCAAGGCGCCGCGCCTCGTCCGCGTGGGCATTCAACATCGCCGCCGCGTCGCCGCGGTAATCAGCGTCGTCCGCGAAGACCGCAGCCCTGCGATACTCCGGATCGCCGTGAAGCGCGGCGAGCCGGCACAGCACCCGCGCGGCTTCACAGGACGCGCGGAAACCTGCGGGACTCGAAGCGTCGCTTCGCCGCACGGTCTGCATCAGCTCCTCAGCCAGCATCGAGTACGGCAGGCGGCCGCTGATCGCGTAGGCCGTCAGCAGTGCAGCTGCGGTATGGACCTGCGTTTCGAACGCACCAACCGCAACGCCGGGACGATACGTTGAGCCGACGACGCGCTCGAGCTGATCGATCGCGGCAGGCGCGATGTCTCGATGCTGATCGAGGCTCGCGGCGACGAGGCACGCGCCGATGGCGTGAATCGCTTCGTCGATGGCAGCCGACGCGCACGCCGGCTCGAGCATGGCAACAAGTCCGCCGATCGCGCCGGCGAGCCGCTCGTCGCCCGACAACGCGCTCGCTTCGACGAACAGCGCGAGATAGTCGCTGCGATCGCGCAGCGTGGTCTCGTGCTGGTGATCGCGGAGTGCGGCGGCAAGCCCGTTGCCCAGGACGTCCGCGAGGTCGGCGCGTCCTGTCAACTGGTACAAGCGCAACAGGAACAACAGCGCGTCAGCGTCCGCGCCGTCGCCGCCCGCGATGCGGCCGAGGACAGCGGCCTCGAGCGTGTCGAGGCTCCGCGTCAACGCGTCTCGCGCGGCGTTCGGAGTGTCAGACAATCGAGCAATTATAATGAGCGGATGCCTGTCGTCCGGTACGTCGTGCTGGCGGCGCTGGTCGTCTGGCTCGGCGACATGGTGCAGGGACTGTTCGGCGACGCGTTGCGCGACGGCAAGCTCGTCGCTGCGGTCTGCGGCGGGGTGATCGTCGCGGGCCTCGTCGTGATGAAGTTCGTCGGGCCGCCGCCACAGGCCTTCCTCCTGCGCGTGGGCCTGGCGATCGTGATGACGGCCATCACGGCGTTCGCGGCGTTTCGTGGATCCGCGCCGATGCTCGCGTTTGGTGCAGGCCTCGGCTTCGTCCTTCTCGGTTGGTACGCTCGCGAATAGCCGCGCGGGCACGAACGAACGGTTTGACGTGACGCACACGATTACGCTGATTCCAGGCGACGGCATCGGTCCCGAAGTCACGGACGCGGTCGTCAGCATCCTCGCGGCGACCGGCGTACGCATCGACTGGGAACGGCACGACGCCGGAATCGTCGCCGTCAAGCGCACGGGCTCGACGCTCCCCGACGATCTCGTCGATTCGATCCGGCGCAACAAGGTCGCGCTCAAGGGGCCGGTGACGACGCCGATCGGGACCGGATTCACCAGCGTGAACGTCGGACTGCGAAAAGCGCTGGAGCTGTACGCGAATCTCAGGCCCGTCTGGAATCTGCCGGGCGTGCCCGCACGGTTTCAAGGCGTCGATCTCGTGATCGTCCGCGAGAACACCGAAGATCTCTATGCAGGCCTCGAGCACACGGTCGTCCCCGGCGTCGTCGAAAGCCTGAAGATCATCACCGAGCGCGCGTCGACGCGCATCGCGAAGTTCGCGTTCGCATACGCGCGGCGCCACGGCCGCCGGCGCGTGACGGCGATTCACAAGGCGAACATCATGAAGCAGAGCGACGGGCTCTTTCTCGAGAGCACGCGTCGCGTCGCAAAGGACCACGCGGATATCACCTACGACGAGCGGATCGTCGACGCCGCGTGCATGCACCTCGTGATGAACCCGTCGCAGTTCGACGTGCTGCTGCTGCCCAACCTGTACGGCGACATCGTGTCGGACCTCTGCGCCGGTCTCGTCGGCGGGCTCGGCGTCGTCGGCGCCGCGAACCTTGGCGAAGACGGCGCCGTCTTCGAGGCGGTGCACGGCACGGCGCCCGACATCGCCGGCAGGGGCGTGGCGAATCCCACGGCGCTGTTGCTGTCCGCCGTGCTGATGCTGCGGCACATCGACGAGCGGTCGGCCGCGGATGCCGTCATGCGCGCGCTGAACGACGTGTTGACCGCGGGCACCGTCCGCACGAGAGATCTCGGCGGCACGGCGTCGACGACGGAGTTCGCCGACGCGCTCGTCCGCGCCGTCGAGAAGCCCTCATCCGGCGGCCGATCCCGGGAAATCACGCCATGAAGGCGTGCTACACTCCGAACGGTTCAGATGCTGGATGAGATTTCCCGGGCGGTACTCGCCCGCGAGGACGTGCTCAAGTACCCGCGAGAGCGCGTCAACGAATACCTCGACGAACTGCGGACGACGCAGCGTCACGGTCTCTACCGCGCTCTGCAGCATCCGCTCTACCCCATCCTGCGAAAGATCGAGCGCAAGACCGAACAACTGCATCACGTGACCGCGGCCGTCCGATCGCATCGCCTCGTCTACGCATCGAACCACAAGAGCCACACCGACTACCTCGTCGAACCGCTCGCGATCGACGACAACGGCGTGCGTCCGCCGCTCATCGCGGCCGGCATCAACCTGTTCGGCGGTCCGCTCGGACTGATCAACCGGCACGTCACCGGCGCGATCCCGATCCGGCGCAACGCGAAGGATCCAGCGTACCTGGCGACGCTGAAGGCGTACGTCACCGAGATCGTCCGCAAGCAGGATCTGTTCTTTTATCCGGAAGGCGGACGCAGCTACAGCGGCGAGCTCAAGCCGGCGAAGACCGGTCTGCTCCACGCCGTCCTTCAGGCCGATTGCCGCGACCTGGTGATCATTCCCGTCGCGATTGCCTACGACCTCGTGCTCGAAGATCACATCCTCGCGCACCAGAAGGTGAAGAAGCGCCAGCGACCGTTCACGCGCGAGCTGGCAGAAATGGTGCGCTACGCGGTCGGCTACCGATCGCGCGCCTTCACGACATTCGGCCCGCCGATTTCCGTCGCCGGCGTGGACGCGAACTCGCGGACCGACGTGCTCGAGCTCGCGCGCCACATCCGCGTGCGCATCGGCGCGCTCTACAAGGTCCTGCCCGTCGCCGTTTTTGCGGCGGCGATGCGCCCGTCGATCACGCGGCGCGATCTCGAACAGCGCATCGACCAGATTCTCGGCGACCTCGCGTCGCGGCACGCCAACCTCGGCGTCACGAGCGGCAAACAGGCGGTTGACGAAGCCGCCGAACCGCTCGAGACACGCGGCATCGTCGTCGCCGAGCGCGGCCGCTTCCGCGTGCGCGAGCGCACGGTGCTCCGCTACTACGCGCGCACGATCGAGCACCTGCTGGTTCCACCGGGCCGGACCCACTGATGCTGGACAGCGCGTCCAAAGCGTTCTTCCACCTGCTCGCTCGAAGTCAGACGCTCAAGAAGCTCGGATCGCGATACGGCATGCGGAGCCGCGACAGCTTCGCGCGCCGGTTCATCGCGGGCGAAGACGTCAGCGAGGCAATCGAAGCCGCACGCAGCGTCGAATCCCACGGGCTGCAGCACACGCTGGATTTCCTCGGCGAGAGCGTGCTGACGCTCGACGGCGCGAACGCCGCGACGCGCGAGTACGTCGACGTCGTCGCCGCGATCGCGAAGTCGGGCATTGCGCGCGGCATCTCGCTGAAGCTCACGCAGCTCGGACTCGACGTCGACAAGGCGACCGCCGTCGACAACCTGCGGAAGATTCTCGAACACGCCGAGCCCGCCGGATTCTTCATCCGCATCGACATGGAGAATTCGCCCTACACCAGCGTGACGCTCGAGATCTTCGAGACGCTGTGGCAGCAGGGCCACCGGCGGATCGGCGTCGTCCTCCAGTCGTCGCTGTACCGGAGCGAAGACGATCTGGCGCACATGATCGCGCTCGGGGCAAGCGTCCGCCTCGTGAAGGGTGCGTACAAGGAACCGAAGACCGTCGCGCACCAGCGCAAAGCCGATGTCGACGCGGCGTACGTGCGCATGATGAAGACGATGCTGTCCACCGGGCACGAACCCGCCATCGCCACGCACGATCCGGCGATCATCGCGGCGACGCGCCAGTGGGCGCAGGAACAGCGCGTCCCGACCGATCGCTTCGAGTTTCAAATGCTGTACGGCATCCGCCGCGATCTGCAGACGCGGCTCGTCGCCGACGGCTATCGCATGCGGGTTTACATCCCGTTCGGACGTGAATGGTTTCCTTACTTCATGCGACGACTCGGTGAGCGGCCGGCCAACGTGTTGTTCGTGGCGCGCGGTATTCTCGGAGAACGTGGGTAGTGCTGTTCCACTGTCGTTCCACAAGACACACAGCCAGCTGATCCGCAGTCATCGATCGATCAATCAATCCGCGGTTTTCCTCTGTTTGGCAGACTCCAATACGGCTCGGCACGCCTCTTGATAAGTGTTGTGGTGTCTCTCCCATCGAGAGAGATGTATCGAAGCGTGTGCTGACGGCATGAAAAAGAAGACGGCCGTCACAAAGGAGCAGCAAGTCATGGTGAGTCACGCGGAGGACCTGAGTGGGCGGATGATGGATCGCGTTCGGCAGGTGATCTGCGGCCTGCACGGGCACGATTCGTTGCTGCAGTTCGGGCCGGATCGCATGTACCTGCGGTGCGTCTCCTGCGGCTACGAAACACCAGGCTGGGAACTTAACGACATTCCGCACGCCGCGGTCGCGAGGCATGACGCTCCGGCGCAGCCGGTCGCGCCGCCGCGCCTCGTGCAGCCGCAGCCTCAGCTCCTTGGCGTGCGTCGCGTCGCATGAAGTGCCAGACACGCTCCTGACAGACGGGCACCACTTCTCACGACCACCTGTCAGGAGCGTGGGCACCACGCGGCAGCCAGCTCGGTGAGTACATTCCGGCAACGCTGAACGTCTGCTCCCACTACATATTCTTCAATCGAATGCAGTCCGGCGCCTGTCGGTCCGAAGAGAACTGACGGAATTCCCGCCCCACTGAGAATCGCGGCGTCCGTCCAGAAACTGGCGCCGCCAAGCGTCGGTGAACCGCCTGTGCGCACGACTGCATCCGCCAGGGCGCGCGGTAGTTCGTCATTTGGTTGAACTTCGTGTGCCGGTCGGGTGAACACCTGACGAACCCGCGCACGAAATTTGTGATCGGCGGCGCTGAGGGACTCGCAGAGGTAGCGCACTTCGTCGGTCCCCGCCGTTGACGGTTCTCCCGGCAGCGTACGGCGCTCGATCTGCAGCCGTGCGGCATCCGGATAGACGCTCCATTCGCGCCCGCCGGAAATGAACGACGCGTGCAGCGAACCGGTTCCGATCAACGGGTGCGGCGGACGATTCTGCAGCTCGCGATCGAGTGCCTCGAGTCCCGTCAGCACCCGTCCCATGCGCATGATCGCGTCTTCGCCTTCCGCCGGGCGGCTGCCGTGGGCCGCCTTGCCGTCCACGTCGACTTCGATCCACTCGAATCCCTTGTGCGCGATCGCGATCGTGAGGTCCGTCGGCTCGGTGACGACGGCGGCGTCCGCGTGCCAGCGTGTGACCAGATGGTCGGCGCCGATGCTCGAATGCTCTTCGTCCACCACGGCGGCGACGATGAGGCGGCCGGCGGCGAGGCCGCGCGCCGCAATCTCGCCTGCAGCAGCGACCATCGCCGCGATCCCGCTCTTCATGTCCTGTGACCCGCGGCCGTAGATCTTTCCATCGCGCATGTCCGGCGAAAACGGCGCGCGCATGCCGCCGACGCCAACGGTGTCGGTATGCCCGCAGAACATCAGCGTCCGACCGCGTGCGCGCCCTTCGACGACGCCGATGACGTTGGGCCGGCCTGGAACGACTTCTTCCACCGACACGTCGAGGCCCAGTCGGCGCATGTGGACGGCAAGGGCGTCCGCGATCGCCGCTTCGCCGGGGGCGCCGGGCACGAGCGTCGGATTCACGGAATCGATCGCGATCAGATCGCAGAGCAGACGAAGGACAGGATCCATTTCAGCAACTCTCAACGAACAAGGCTCAACGCTCAACGCTCAACAACTTTCAACGCTCAACGTTCAACGCTCAACAACTTTCAACTTACAACGGTCAACCATCAACGACGTTCAACGACGTCGACCCGGTCGTGAGCATCATACTTACTTGCTCACATAAACGGTGGCGTTGTTCGTTGAGCGTTGAAAGTTGAGAGTTGTCTTGACCCTTGTTCGTTGAGCGTTGAAAGTTGCCGATTTGTTAAGCTGTCGGCATGCGTGTTGTCGCCATCACCGGCGCCTCGGCTGGCATCGGCCGGGCCACCGCGCTTCGACTCGCGCGGGACGGCTCCGCGCTCGCGCTGTGCGCCCGCCGCATGGACCGCCTCGAATCCGTCGCCGACGACGTGCGGCGCGCCGGCGGCAATGTCCTCGCGCTCGCCGCGGACGTCTCGCTTCCCGACGCCATGGAGCGGTTCGTCGCGGCCACGGTCGAACGCTTCGGCCGCCTCGACGTGATGATGTGCAACGCGGGATTCGGTCTCGCGGGCGCCATCGACGAGATTTCCGCCGAGCAGATGAAGGCGCTGGTCGACGTCAACTACCTCGGCACCTTCTACGCGGCTCGCGCCGCGCTCCCGCAGTTCAGGCGTCAGGCGTCCGGTCATCTCATCGTCGTCTCCTCCATCGTCGGCAAGCGCGGCGTGCCGTACATGGGCGCGTACGCGGCGACGAAGTTCGCGCAAGTCGGCATGGCTGAGTGCCTGCGATCCGAGGTGGCCGGCTCGAACATTCACGTCAGCGTCGTCTATCCGGTGTCGACCGAAACGGAATTCTTCGAGGTGATGTCGCGCGAGACCGGCACAGCCGTGACGCGCGCCGGCGGTCCACGACAGGATGCGTCCGTCGTCGCGGACGCCATCGCGCGGACGATCGATCACCCGACGCCGGAAGTCTTTCCACACGCGAAGTCTCGCGCGCTCGTCTGGCTGAATGCCGTCGCGCCCGGCTTCACCGATCGCATCGTCAAGCGTTTCGGCAGGAAGCCGGTGTGGCCCGACACCGGCACGTCCGCATAGATCGAATCCGCCGATGTCCCTCGAACTCGCTCGCACAATCGCCCTCGCAGCGCGCGCCGCCGGCGGCCGCGCGTTGATCGTCGGCGGCTGGACCCGGGATCGGCTGATGGATCGTCCGTCGAAGGACATCGACATCGAGGTCTACGGAATTCCCGAACAGCCGTTGAAGACGCTGCTCGAGGAGTGCGGGCGCGTCGAAACCGTCGGCGAGAGCTTCCGCGTCTACAAGGTCGGCGGCATCGACGTCTCGCTGCCGCGTCGCGAATCGAAGTCCGGCCGCGGCCACCGCGGCTTCGTCGTCACCGGCGATCCGTTCATGTCGATCGAGGACGCCGCGCGCCGTCGCGACTTCACGATCAACACCATCTCCTGGGATCCGCTCACCGACGAGTACCTCGATCCGTTCGACGGCCGCGCCGATATCGCCCGTCGCGTGATCAAGGTCGTCGACCCCGAGACGTTTCCTGACGACAGCCTTCGCGTGCTGCGAGCGGTGCAGTTTGCGGCACGGCTCGACTTTTCGATCGACGACGCGACGCGGACGATCTGCCGCGCGATTTCTCTCGACGATCTGCCGGCCGAACGAATCTGGGGCGAGATTGAAAAGCTCCTGTTCGCGCCGCGGCCGTCGATGGGTTTGCGGCTGATGCTGGAGCTCGACGTCGTAACGAAGCTGTTCCCGGAGCTTGCCGCACTCGTCGGCTGCGAACAGGAACCGGAGTGGCATCCCGAAGGCGACGTCTGGGTTCATACGCTGCAAGTCGTCGATCAGGCCCGGACGCGCATCGACGATTTGCCGAGGCCGCAACAGATCGCCGTCATGCTGGGCGCGGTGTGCCACGACTTCGGAAAGCCGGCGACCACGGCATTCCTCGATGGCCGCATCCGATCGATCGATCACGAGGAACAGGGCGTCCGGCCGGCCGACGCATTTCTCGATCGCCTGAACGTGCACTCGATCGACGGCTACGATGTCCGCGGCCAGGTCCTCGGAATGACGGCGCAGCACCTGAAGCCCGGTATGTGGTTCAAGGTGCGTGACGAGGTGGGTGACGGGGCGTTCCGCCGGCTCGCGCAGAAGGTCGACCTGGAACTGCTCGCGCGTCTCGCGAAAGCCGACTGCACCGGCCGCGCTCCCGGCGTGTTCGACTGCAGCGCAATGGACTGGTTTCTCGATCGGGCGCGGTCGATCGGCGCACATCAAGGACCGCCGCCGCCAATCCTCCTGGGACGCCACGTGCTGCAGCTCGGCGTGCCGCCAGGGCCGCGCGTCGGCGCGATCGTCAAGGCAGTGTACGAGCTCCAGCTGGACGGCACCGTCGGCAACCTCGACGATGCAATCGCGCGCGCGAAAGAAATTATCGACACCCAACCCACCTGACCTCCCGCCCCACCTGACCTATACAATTCCCTCATGGCCCGCTACACGCTCGTCTACGGCGTTCGTCTGATTCCCGAAGGCACACTCAAAGGCGTCGACGAAGCGACGCTGAAGCTCGCGGACGGAAGCTCCGCGGGGCTGACGCTGCACACGTTCGACGGCACGATTCCGCAGCTCCGGCGATCGCTCGATCGCAGCCTCGACGCGTTCTTCGATCTGCTTCCCGGCGCCGACGACGAGGATCTGGAGAAGTTCGGCGACTAGCCCGACATGCTGCGTGCCGTCGTCGCGTCGCCAATCAACGCGCTCCTCGTGCTCGCACCGGTGTCGTGGGTGCTTGCCGTCACGGCGCGCGACTCTCCCTGGCTGTTCCTCACCGCCGCGGCAGCGCTGATCCCGCTCGCCGGCCTGATCGGTCTCGGCACCGAGCAGCTCGCCCTGCGATCGGGGCCGGCGCTCGGCGGGTTCCTCAACGCCACGTTCGGCAACGCGGCGGAGCTGATCATCGCGATAGTCGCGCTCGGCAACGGCCACATCGAGCTCGTCAAGGCGTCAATCACAGGCAGCATCGTCGGCAACCTGCTGCTGGTGCTCGGACTGTCGTTCTTCGTCGGCGGGATCGGGAGAAAATCCCAGAAGTTTCACCGCACCGCCGCCACCAACACGGCGGCGATGCTTTTTCTCGCGGTGGTCGCGCTGGTGATGCCGGCGGTTTTCGACCTGACGCTCTACGGGACCCTCGCTGCGCGGCCGCCGGCGCTCGTCAGCCTCAGCTTCTGGAGCGCGCTCGTGCTGATCGCGGCCTATGCCGGCAGCCTGCTCTACGCGTTCCGGGTGAACCGCGACCTGTTCCGCGCCGGCACCGAACACGAACACCGTCGCCTGATCATGTCGATGGCAGGGGCGATCGCGCTGCTCGCGGTCGGCACGCTGCTGACGACGGTCGAGGCCGAGCTGCTGGTGAGCGCGCTGGGGCCGGCGCTGGCGCGCTTCGGCCTCACCGAACTCTTCGTCGGCGTCATCGTGGTCGCCGTCATCGGCAACGCCGCGGAGCACTATTCCGCCCTGACGGCGGCGCGGCGCGACGAGATGAGCCTGGCGGTCGAGATCTCGATCGGCAGCAGCGCCCAGATCGCATTGCTGGTGGGGCCCGCCGTCGTGCTCTATTCGTTCGCTATCGGCCGTCCGATGACGCTCCTGTTCCATCCGTTCGAGATCGCCGCCATCGCGCTGTCGGTTCTTGCCACGTCGCTGGTCGTCGTCGACGGCGAGAGCAACTGGGTGGAGGGACTGCAGTTGCTGGCCGTCTATCTCATCCTCGCGCTGGCGTTTTATTTCATGCCCGCACCCGGATGAGGTTCTGAGCGATGCGATAATAATCGGCGCTGATGGGTGAGTTGAGCGATCGTCTGATCGCCGAGCTCGTCGACGCGGTCCGGGCCCAGCTCCGCAAGGAGCAGAACGACCGTCTTCGCGACGTCTATCTGATCGGCGACATCGAGAAGGACACCGCGCGCGCCTGTATCGAGCGGCTGCGCGAGCTGGCGAACGACAATACGCGGCCGATCACGCTCTACATCAACAGCGCCGGCGGCAACGTCACCGACGGTCTCGCCATCCACGATTCAGTCCGGCATCTCATCAGCCGCGGCATCGAGATCACGATTGTCGTGCAGGGGATGGCGTACTCGATGGGCTCAATCGTGCTGCAGGCGGCGAGCGACGGGCGGCGCCTCGCCTTCCCGCATTCGTGGATCATGATCCACGAGCCGGCGAAATGGGCCGGCTGGCAGTCCACCAGCGCGGCGGCGCAGCATCTGGAGCGTCTGAAGCAGATGCAGGATCAGATCTACAAGATCCTGTCGTCCCGCTCGGGCAAACCGCTGCGGCAGATCATCCGCGACACCAAGCGCACCGACTTCTACCTCGACGCCCAGAGTGCGCTCGACTACGGCCTGATCGATTCGGTCGTGGCCGGCGAGTTGCCGCAGCCGAAGCCGGCGCCGCAGGAGCCGAAGGAGGTGGCCGCACCGGCAGCGGTTGCTCCTCCGCTCGCCGAAGCGGCGATCGAACGGCCTTCCTGAAAGTTACTGGCTCTTGGACGCCGCGCCTTCGGTGTGCTTTCTGATGAACGCCACCGTCATCGGCCACGCCTGGTCGCTGGCCTTCATGTTCGCACCGTTCTGGCCGGTCTGGGCGCGCAGGAAGCCGTGGCCGGCGCCTTCGAAGGTGTGCGGCTCGTACGATTTTCCGAGCTCCTTCATCTTCGCTTCGGTCGCGGGGATCGTCGCGCCGATGCGCGCGTCGGCGCCGCCATAGAGGCCGAGCACCGGCGCCTTGATCTGCGACATCGTCGCTGCCGGCGTGAAAGAGCCCTGGGCGCCGCCCGGCTGATTCGGCGCGGTACCGTAGTAGACGACGGCGGCGTTCAGCCCCGGCTGCGACACAGCGTAGGCGAAGCTCTGCGATCCACCGAAGCAGAAGCCGACTGTCGCGCTCTTGCCGCTGGCCGCCGGCAGCTTCAAACCGTACGCGCGCACCGCGTCGAGGCGTGCGGTCATCTCCGGCTGCGGCAGGCCCATCACGGCGCGCGTCACGTCGTCGCGGCTCGCATACGCCTCGGTTCCGCCGCCATTCGGCCCGTGCCCCGACAGCAGGTCGGGCGCGAGGGCGATGAAGCCCTCGGCAGCCAGCTGATCGGCAACTCCGCGAATCCAGTCGCTGAGGCCGAAGATCTCCTGGATGACGAGGACGACCGGCGCCTTGTCCTTCCGCTCGGGGTAGACCACGAAGGTGTTCACCGGAGCGCCGCCGGCCGCATCGATCTTCACCCATTCGCTGTGGCGCGGCGACGCGCTGAGGCGAGCCTTCACGCCATCGTCATCGGCGGGCAGCTTCGAGTTCGCCGCGGCCGGAGCCGACTGCCCGGTCACGTGCGCGGCGTGTTCGGCGTGACTCTGATCCTGCGCGAACGCCGGCGGCACGAACAGCGCCGCCGCAACGCAGACCGCGAACGCAGCACGTGGTTTCATGGAACCCTCCTTCGTACTTCTTACTTCGTACTTCTTACGTCTTGTCTACGTCAATTTCGCGACGCTCGCCACTCCTCGAGCAGGCGCGCCGCGTTGCCGGCGACTGAATGCAGCGTCGGCGTCCACCCCAGCGCGCGGGCCCGCGGGCTGCGAACGACCTGATCGAGCGCGAGCGCATCGGCATACGCGCCCATCTTGTGGCGCGCTTCATCGATTGGAACGTAGCGCACGTCGGGCTTGACCGGCAGATACGGCTTGATTGCGCCGACGATGTCGTTGACGCGCTCGTCGCCTTCGTCGTTGGCGTGAAAGATCCCCCGGGCTTCGGCGTGGGCGACGATGCGCGCGTACAGGTCGGCCAGATCGCGGTCGTAGACCAGCGGCCAGTGGTTGTTGCCGTCGCCGACGACGCGCACCAGACCGTTGCTCGCCGCCTTGAACATGTCGCCGACGATCCCCTCGCCGCGTCCGTACACCACGCCCGGCCGCACCACGATGGTGCGCAGGCCGTCGCCGGCGGCATCGAGCACGAGCCGCTCGTGCGCAGGACGGAACGATGCCGTGGCGATCGGATTGATCGGCGCGTCCTCGGTCGCCGGTTCCCGCGTCTGACCGAGGATCCAGACGCCGGACGTGTAGATGATGAACCGCGTCGCAGGCGTCGTCGAGCCGGCGGTGCGCGGGCGCTTCGCCGCCGCGATGATCGTCTCGAGTGCGGTCTGGTCGATCGCCGGCCCCCGCCCAGATCGACCGTCGTACGCCGCGTGCACGTAGCCGTCCTGCGCGTCGGCCGCGGCGCGATACGACTCCGTCTCGGCAAGATTTCCGATCACCGGATGGGCGCCGCGCTTCGCGACCTCGCGCGCCTTCTCGCTGTTGCGGACCAGCGCCGTGACATCGTGTCCGCCGCGCACGAGCGCGTCGAGCACGGCTGCGCCGATGTATCCCGTCGCGCCCGTCAGGAAGATCCGCATCGCGGCCGTATATCATAGTTCACTCGTGGTCCGCGACACGCTGATTGACTTTTTCGGCGATCTCTCCCTTGCGCGCGGCGAGTTTCTCGTCCACGACGACGGCTTCCGCAGCCGCGCCCACAGCTATGCAGACGTCGCACGCGCGGCGCGCGCGTTTGCCGCGCGGCTGCACGCCGCCGGTTTACACAAGGGTGACACCGTCGTTTTCTGGAGCGAGAACCGCCCCGAGTGGATCGTCGCCTTCTGGGGATGCCTGCTCCGCGGCATCGTCGTCGTCCCGATCGATTACCGCGCGTCGCCCGACTTCCTGGCGCGCGTGGCGCGGATCGTCGCCGCGAAGATCGTCCTGGTTGGCCAGGACGTCCCGCCGCTGACGTCGCAAATCACTGCAGCCGTCTGGAAGCTGCACGATCTGACCTGGAGCGGCGACGACCGTGACGCACCACCGCCGGCGCCCACCGACCGCATCAGCCGAGACGACATCGCCGAGATCATCTTCACGTCGGGCGCAACCGCGGAGCCGAAAGGCGTCGTCATCACCCACCGCAACGTGCTCGCCAACATCGTCCCTGTGGAACGCGAGATCGTGAAATATCGCAAGTGGGGGAAGCCGTTCTTTCCTTTGAGGTTTCTCAACCTCCTGCCGCTCAGCCACATGTTCGGCCAGGCGATGGCGACCTTCATTCCGCCGATGCTGCCCGGCACCGTGATCTTCATGCGCGGCTACAACCCCGGCGAAATCGTGGAGCAGATCAGGAAACGGCGCGTGTCGGTGCTCGTGTCGGTGCCGAAGATTCTCGACGTGCTGAAGGACTACATATCGCGCGCGCAGCGCGAGGCGTCGAGTACCGCGGCGGCGCGACTGGCGAGCGGCGCGAAAGAGCATTTCACCAGGCGCTGGTGGCGCTACCGCGCGATACACGGCGCGTTCGGCTGGAAATTCTGGTCGTTCGTCGTCGGGGCGGCGCCGCTCGAGGCGTCGCTCGAGGCGTTCTGGGGCGAGCTCGGGTTCGTCGTCGTTCAGGGCTACGGCCTCACAGAGACGGCGCCGATCGTCACGCTGAACCATCCGTTCGGCACCAAGCGGGGATCGGTGGGCAAGGCGATCGCCGGAGTCGAGGTGAAAGTGGCCCCGGACGGCGAAATCCTCGTGCGCGGCGAGAACGTGACACGCGGCTATTTCAACGCCGACGAGGAAACCGCGCGGGCGTTCGACGATGGCTGGTTCCATACCGGCGACATCGGCGAGGTCGGCGAGGACGGGCAGGTCTACATCCGCGGGCGCAAGAAAGAGATGATCGTCACGCCGGAGGGGCTGAACGTCTTTCCGGAGGATGTCGAACGCGTATTGAACGCGATCCCCGGAGTGCGCGATTCAGCGGTGGTCGGCATCCCGATTGGCTCAGAGGAGCGCGTCCACGCGGTGCTGATCGTCGATCCCGGCACCGACGTCGACGCGATCGTACGCAGCGCGAACGCATCCCTCGAGGATCATCAGAAGATCCGGCGTGCGCTGGCGTGGCCCGAACCGGAGCTGCCGCGCACCGAAGGGACGCGCAAACTGAAGCGCGCAGCGATCCGGGAGTGGGCCACGAGCGGTGGCGCGATCCCCCGCCTGGCGCGGGCGGGCGGCGACGCGCTCGGCGCGCTCGTCGCCAAGTACGCCGGCTCGGGGCGAATCACCAACGGGACGACACTCGAGGAGCTCGGGCTGAGCTCGCTGGATCGCGTCGAGCTGATGGTGGCATTGGAGGACGCCTTCCAGACGCGGATCGACGAGGGGACGTTCGCAGCCGCACGCGATATCGGTCAGCTGCGATCGCTCGTCGAGCACGCCGCCGCCAGCGACGCGGCGCCGCCGGAGCCGGTCGAGTTTCCGACGTGGAGCCGCGGCGGCGTCGCGCGCCTCTTTCGCCGCATCAATCTGCCGCTCTGGGTGATGCCGCTTACACGCGCGTTCGCCTGGCTGCGCGTGGAAGGTCGCGAGCACCTGCGCGATCTCGACGGCCCGGTGATGTTCGCAGCGAACCATCAGAGCTTCATGGACGGTCCGGCGATCATGGCCGCGCTGCCGGCGCGCTGGCGCTACGCCGTGGCGCCGGCGATGGGCAAGGAGATGTTCGCGGCGCATTTCTTCCCGTCGCAGCACGGACGTCTCGAGTGGTTCGCCAACAGCCTGAACTACTACCTCGCTGTCCTGTTCTTCAATGCGTTTCCGCTGCCGCAGCGCGAGGCCGGCGCGCGCCAGACGCTGCGCTACATCGGCGACCTGCTCGCGGAGCGGACGTCGGTGCTGATTTTTCCGGAGGGCCGCCGATCGGAGACCGGCGAGATCGACGCGTTCCGTCCCGGTATCGGGATGATCGCGTCGCGCCTCGACGTGCCGGTCGTGCCTGTCCGCATCGACGGATTGCAGAACGTGCTGCGTGTCGGCTGGCGCATGGCGCGGCCGGGACGCGTGCGCGTCGCCTTCGGCGCACCGCTCCGGCTGCACGGCGAGGACTACACCGCGCTCGCGGGCCAGGTCGAGTCGGCGGTGCGCGCGCTTTAAACCTGGCGGCCCCAGCCACGGTCCAACGAGGCAGGAGAATCGATGGCCATCGTTCGCCGATCCCATCTGCTGCCGGCCGCGCTCGTCGCCGCGTTGGCTGCCGTCGCCTCACCTGGCTGCGCGTCGCCGAGCGGCCGCGTCTATGTTCATGTGGGCCCGCCCGCGCCGATTGTCGAAGCCCGCGTCGCCGCGCCGGGTCCGGGCTACGTCTGGCTGCCCGGATACTACAGGTGGAACGGCGCCGCCTACGTGTGGGCGCCGGGCCGATGGGAGCGGCCGGTTCGCCCGTCGGCGCGCTGGGTCCCCGGGCACTGGGTGCACGAGCATCGCGGCTGGTATTTCGCGGAAGGCCATTGGCGGTAATGCCTGCAATTTACAACCGAGAGAACCTGATATGGCATAATTGTTGATTGGAGGAACGCTAGCATTTGAGCAAGGACGATCTGATTGACATGCAGGGCACCGTCGTCGCCGTTCACAGCGGCGGACTGTACCGTGTCCAATGTGACGCGGGCCACGAGGTGCTGGCACAGCTCAGCGGCCGCATGCGCCGCTTCCGCATCAAAGTGGTTCCAGGGGATCGCGTGACCGTCGGCGTCTCGCCGTACGATCCGGTCCGCGGCATCATTACTTTCCGCGCACGCTAGCCAATACTGTTTGAATTCGAACACAACCGACAGAAGTCATTCATCCCACGGGCGGCGCCGGCGATCGCGAGGCGGTCCGCGTCGTGGCAAACCAGCCCACCACACGCACGCGCCAAAACCGGCGGCACCGGTCGCGCTGGCGCTCGAGCCGATTGCCTGCGACACGACGCCGCTGCCGTTCGCGTCGCTCGGCCTCGACGCCCGTCTGCTCGAGGGCACGCGCGATCTCGGCTGGAAGGATACCCGCGCGATTCAGACCGCGGTGATTCCGCTCGCGCTCGCACAGCGGGATCTCATCGCGTGCGCGGAGACCGGCTCGGGGAAGACCGCCGCGTTCGTCGTGCCGATGCTGCAGTGGCTGCTCTCGCATGGCGCGACCACCGGCGTCGGGAAGTCGCGAGTGCTGGTGCTCGCACCGACGCGTGAGCTCGCGGTCCAGATCGAGGACGAAATCCACGGGCTCGCGTATCACACGACCGTGACCAGCGCGGCGGTGTACGGCGGCGTCGAAATGGGTCCGCAGGAGCGCGCGCTGAAAGCCGGCGTCGACATCATCGTCGCCACGCCGGGCCGCCTGATGGACCACATGCGCCAGCAGAACGCCGACCTGAGCGGCATCGAGCTGCTGGTGCTCGACGAAGCCGATCGCATGATGGACATGGGCTTCTGGCCCGACGTCCGCCGCATCATCGCGGCACTGCCGTCCGCGCGCCATACGCTGCTCTTTTCGGCGACCATGCCGAACGAGGTCGTGCGCGATGCGCTCGAGATCACCCGCGACGCGGCGTACGTGCAGGTCGGGCAGCGCAGCGCGCCGCCCAGGAGCATCAGCCACCGTTTCGAACAGGTGACTTCGCACCAGAAGGTCGACTGGCTGATCGATCACCTGAGGCGGCCCGAAGGTCCGGTGCTGATCTTCACGCGCACGAAGATCGGCGCGGATCGCCTCGCGCGGCGGCTCGCATCAGCCGGCGTGCGGTGTACGGCGCTGCATGCCGATCGCAGCCAGGATCAGCGTCGGATCGCCGTCGAAGGCTTCAAGGGCGGCAAATACAAAGTGCTGGTCGCGACCGATATCGCGGCGCGCGGCCTCGACATCGACGCGATTCACACCGTGATCAACTACGAGGTGCCCGATTCGCCGGAGACCTACGTGCACCGCGTCGGCCGCACCGGCCGCGCTGGAGCCGTCGGTCAGGCGATTACCCTCGTGTCTCCGGAAGAGCGGCGCGCGGTCGCGGCTATCGCCAACGCCGTCGGGCTTCCATTAGAATGAGTTCTGGCATGTCGGATCCGCTGACCGTTCCGCCGACGCCCGCTCCAGGCGGGCAGCCCGCCGCCGAGGCGCCGATGTCGGCTGCCGTTCAGAAGTTCAAGTCGTGCCGCTGGCGCCGCCCACCGGAAGACGGCCCCGAGTGCTGCGGCCACCGCGACGTGCTCCCGATGGCAGGCACCACCGGCTTCGATCCCGAGGCATGGTGCCCCGACTGCAACTTCTACAAGCTGCGCCGCACACCGAAGAAGCGCGACCCGCAGGATTATAGATACTAGCAATTAAGAATTTGGAATTTGGAATTCGTCGTCACGCCGCTATTCAGAGAATTCCTTAGCCAGCTCGACCCACTCTCCCTGCGGCGCGAGCTGCTGGTACGAGCGCCAGTGCGGCCGCGCCTCCTGCGACAGGCCCATCTTCTCGAACGTCACCGCCAGATAGAAATGCGCGTCGGCGTAGAACGCGTTCAGCCGCAGGGCCTCGCGATAGCAGGATTGGGCTTCCGGAAAGCGTCCGAGATCGTGGTAGATGTTGCCGAGATTGAAGTGCGCCTCGAAGAAGTCTGATTCGAGGCCGATCGCCCGCTCGTAGAGCGCCTGCGCCTCGGCCAGCTCGTCGCGGCTGTAGTGGATGTTGGCGAGGTTGATCAACGCCGCCACGAGGTACGGATCCAGCTCGAGCGCCTTGCGATAGGCCGCCGCGGCTTCCTCGTGCGTCGACTCGTCGCC
This sequence comes from Vicinamibacterales bacterium, assembly GCA_036557365.1. GTDB lineage: Bacteria > Acidobacteriota > Vicinamibacteria > Vicinamibacterales > CAVVIG01 > DATKHR01. Next base: position 1,703 of record DATBHR010000067.1, on the reverse strand, counting down.
TTCGTCGAGCGCGGACGCCGCGCGAAAGTATTCCTCGGCCAGCAGCGCGTCACGCGTCGTCGGCAGCTGCGCGCCGGCCGCCGGCGCCGCCGGACGTCCGTTCTCCGGCCGCCGCAGCGTGATGATCTTCGCCGGCGCCGCGTCGAGCCGGAAATCGAACTCGAGCTGTCCCTGGCGCGCCGCGATCAGCGCGCGCACGATGCCACGGAACGCAAGCCCCTGCGCGAGCCCTTCGTTCGCCTGCCTGATCACAGACAGATCCGGAAACGCGAAGAACGTGTCGGCGTTGGTGCGCAGCACCGGCCGCAGGACGCCGCACTTCACGAGATACCGCAGGTGGTCCTCGCGCAGCGCGCGATAGCGCGCGAGCACATCGCGCATCGCGTGGTACTGGCGCTTCAGCGCTTCTGGGCCCTGCACACCGGCGAGACGGCAGAATTCGTCTTCGCCGAGGATCCGGATCGGCACCGCGCCCGCCTGCGCGTTCAATTCCTCGGCGCGCTTGAGCTTGTTGCTCTTGCCGCTGGGTTCGCCTGCGGTCGACTGACGCGCGGCATCTTCGGGCGGCGGCCCGAATCCTTCGGCGCCGATCACGAGCATCGTCGTCCTGGCATTGACGTCGTCGGCGGTCGCGCCGCCGAGGCGCGACACCAGCGCGCGCGCATCCCTGCGGCCGAGCGAGCTGAGTTTTCCGGTGAAGACGACGGTCTGACCTGCGAGCGGCGTCGCCGATTGGTCAGGCGAGGATGACGGCAATCAACCTCTCTGTCTGAATCGCACCAGGCGAGCGAATGACGCAAAGATGAAGCACAATCCGTACGAAGTCAAGATAAAGTCTGGCAACATGCTGCTGGCCGGCGACATCGGTGGAACCAAGACGCTGCTCGGACTCTTCGACGTTGAAGCGGTACGACCCCGTGCGCTGCTGACCCGATCGTTCAGCACGCTCGACCACGACGATCTGCCGTCGATGATCAAGGTGTTCCTCGGCGATGTGGAAGCGCCGCATGTGCCGCTCGACCGCGCGTGCTTCGGCGTCGCGGGACCGGTGCTCGGCGACAGCGCGACGCTCACCAACGTGCCGTGGCAGGTCGAGGGCCGGCGCGTCGCCGAGGTGTTCAAGCTGTCCCGGGTGCACCTGCTGAACGATCTCGAGGCGATGGCGTGGTCGATTCCAGTGCTCAGCGAATCGGAGGTGCAGGTACTCCAGGAAGGCATCGCGCGACGCGGCGGCAACATCGCGCTGATCGCCGCCGGGACCGGCATGGGCCAGGCGCTGCTTCACTGGGTCACGAATCGGTTCGTGCCGTCGCCCTCCGAGGGCGGCCACGCCGACTTCGCCGCCCGCAACGAGCGCGAGATCGCGCTGGTCCGCGACCTCACCGCACGCTACGGCCGAGCCGACGTCGAACACGTCGTCTCGGGACGCGGCTTCCTGAACCTGCACCGCGTCGCACATCGCGAGCCGTGCGCCGCCGGCGTCGATCTCGACGCGCCGGACGCGGCGGCGCGGATTTCCGCCGCGGGCCTCCAGCGCCGGTGCTCCGGCTGCGTCGAGGTGCTCGACATGTTCGTCGACGCCTACGGCGCCGAGGCGGGCAACCTCGCGCTGCGGGCCGTGTCGACGGGCGGCCTGTTCGTCGGCGGCGGCATAGCGCCGAAAATTCTTCCCGCCCTCACCAACGGCGCATTCATGCGCGCGT